>NZ_JBIYZW010000003.1:0-111927 GCF_044628455.1 Hymenobacter sp. B81
CCCCCGCCGGTCCGCCCGACCGCGGGGGGCGTTTCTGCGTTGTAGGCCTTCCTCGTCCACTTATCCCGCCAGCCGGTAATGCTTGGCAGTTAGAAGTGCAGCGCTCCTTTTTAAGGATGCAAGGTATAGCGACGTAAGTTGCTCAACCGAAAGGCCGCTGGTGCACAACCAGCGGCCTTTCGGTTATTTAGCTGGTGGATACCTACTTGGCTTTGCGGAACATGTATCGAGTCATGAAGATGCCCTGACCGGTAGTGCCGCCGCTGGTCAGGGTTTGCGTCAGCGGGATTACCTGAAACATCTCCCAGCCCTCGGCCGTGATTTCGCCCAAGTAGCGCAAAATGGTTTCTTCGTTGGCCTGTACATTCTTGATGTTGATGCCCGTGAGACTGAACAGGTTTTCCATCTGAGCTTCCTTAGTGCCCTTGAACTCGGGGGTAAAGATTACCCGGGAGCGGCCCAAGCCGCCGGCGACAATGGACTCAATAGTGGTCATTTGCAGGTACTGATAACTCTTGCCATTCTGCGCTACCGCAGAGTGTGGCAGGAGCGGTAAAGACAATAGCAGGCACAGCAGAAGCAAACGGAGACAACGTGGAAGCAGCATAGGGGAATGAAGTGAAGTGAGCAGGCAAAATAGGTGAAACCACCATTCTCTGCTAATTCAGTCCCAAGCCCATAGAAAAGCCCGCCCGTACTACATGCACGGACGGGCTTCAATTCTTTATACAGGATGGGTTTTACTCCCGCTTCGACTTAAGCAGCTGGCGCAGCGAGGCCAGCTCGTCACGGAACTTGGCGGCTTGCAGGAAGTCCAGCTCCTTGGCGGCGGCTTCCATCTGTTTCTCGGTTTGCTTGATGAGCTTTTCCAGGTCGGCGCGGTTCATCATGGCTACCACCGGTTCGGCGGCAATGGCCAGGCCGATGCCGTTCTCATCGGGGCCCGCGTAGGCCTGCGGCTCCGGAATGCGGTAGTCGGAGAGGGAAGTCTGGTCCATGATTTCGGCGTGGCTCTTGCGCACCGTGCGGGGCGTGATACCGTGCTCGTCGTTGTAGGCCTTCTGGGTGGCGCGGCGGCGGTTGGTTTCATCCATGGCGCGCTGCATCGAGCCGGTGATGCGGTCGGCGTACATGATGACTTTGCCGCGGTCGTTACGGGCAGCGCGGCCCATGGTCTGAATCAGGCTGCGCTGGTCGCGCAGGAAGCCTTCTTTGTCGGCGTCGAGGATAGCCACCAAACTCACTTCCGGCAAATCCAGGCCCTCGCGCAGCAAGTTTACGCCGATGAGCACGTCGATTTCGCCCAGGCGTAGCTGGCGCAGAATTTCCACCCGATCCAGGGTCTTTACGTCGCTGTGCACGTAGCTTACCTTGATGTTGAGGCGCTCCATGTACTTGGTCAGCTCTTCGGCCATGCGCTTGGTGAGCGTGGTCACCAGCACCCGGTCGCCCATCTTCACGCGGTTGTCCACCTCGTCGAGCAAATCGTCGATCTGGTTGGCGCTGGGGCGAATTTCGATTTCCGGGTCGAGCAGGCCGGTGGGGCGAATGATCTGCTCCACCACTACCCCGCCCGAGCGCTCCAACTCGTAGTCGGCCGGGGTGGCCGACACGAAGATGGCCTGCTGGTACATGCTCTCGAACTCGTTGAAGGTGAGCGGGCGGTTGTCCATGGCCGAGGGCAGGCGGAAGCCGTACTCCACCAGCGCAGTCTTGCGGCTCCGGTCACCACCCCACATGGCCCTGATCTGGGGCATGGTGGCGTGGCTTTCGTCGACCACCAGCAGGTAGTCCTTGGGAAAGTAGTCGAGCAGGCAGAAGGGCCGGGCGCCGGGCGTGCGGCGGTCGAAGTAGCGCGAGTAGTTCTCGATGCCCGAGCAGTAGCCCAGCTCCCGGATCATTTCCAGGTCGAACTCGGTACGCTCCACGATGCGCTTGGCTTCGGAGTCGCGGCCTTCCTTCTCGAAGTAGGCGTGCTGCTGCACCATGTCGTACTGAATTTCCTTGATGGCCTGGTGCAGCGTGTCCTTGCCGGTTACGAACAGGTTGGCCGGAAACAGTGACACTTCCTTTTCCTCCATGATCTTCTTGCCGGTGTCGGGCTCGATGCGGTGGATGGCCTCGATTTCGTCGCCGAAAAAGAAGAGCCGGTAGGCGTAGTCCAGGTAGGCCGGGAAGATGTCCACCGTGTCGCCCTTCACGCGGAAGGTGCCGCGGGTGAATTCCTGCTCGGTGCGGGCGTACAGGATCTGCACAAACTGGTAGAGCAGGGCATTGCGCGAGAAGCGCAGGCCGGGCTTCAGGAAGATCAGGTTCTTGCCGAACTCCTCGGGGTTGCCGATGCCGTAGATGCACGACACCGAAGCCACCACAATCACGTCGCGGCGCCCGCTCAGCAGGGAAGATGTAGCGTGCAGGCGCAGCTTCTCGATTTCCTGGTTGATGGCCAGGTCCTTCTCGATGAAGACGTCGGTGCTGGCAATGTAGGCCTCGGGCTGGTAGTAGTCGTAGTAGCTGATGTAGTACTCGACGGCGTTGTTGGGGAAGAAGGCCTTGAACTCGCCGTAAAGCTGGGCCGCCAGCGTTTTGTTGTGGGCCAGCACCAGGGCGGGTCGCCCGGTCTGGGCAATGACGTTGGCAATGGTGAAGGTTTTGCCGGTGCCCGTGGCGCCCAGCAGTACCTGCGCCGGCTCGCCCGATTCGACGCCCGCTGCGAGCTGGGCAATGGCCCGGGGCTGGTCGCCGGTGGGCTTGAATTCGGAGGTCAGTTGAAACTCCATGCAGGCTAGGAAAGTGAGCGGGAAAGATAACCCTTCTTAACCCCGGCCGGCGGCCTGGGGTTTCCCCGTAAACGAGAAAAACCCGCGGCTGGCGGGCAGACGCGGGTTTTGCAGAAGATGCTCGGCTGGGCTTCCCAAAGGAAACCGCCGCCGAGCGGAAAGTAGTCCGTAGGGGAATCGAACCCCTGTTGGCAGAATGAAAATCTGCAGTCCTAACCCCTAGACGAACGGACCAGATACTGGTGAACGGGGCCTGCGCCGGCTGCGACAGGTGAGAAAGTGATTCCGCTGGGATTCGAACCCAGGACCCGTACATTAAAAGTGTACTGCTCTACCAGCTGAGCTACAGAATCAGGCTCCAAATCAGCCGCCGAGGTGAGGCTGAACCGGGCGGCAAAAGTAGCAAGGGAATGGGTACAGTGCAACTATTCGAGCCGCATTCCCGCAGAAAAAAAGCTCATTCTGTCGGATTTGTTTGTATTGCCCTGATTGTCAGGGTCTGCGGCCAAGGTAGTTTTGGGCAGCCTGCGAACCGGTGAGCAAGCGTCAGGCCGTTGCCGGACCCAAAGTTCGGCTTTGGCATTCCCGGCGGGTTGAGGGCGGGCCGGCGACGCGTGGCGGAAGCCGGGCCGCGGGGAAATGCTACTCCAGGCGGGTGAGGCGCAGGCAGTCGAGCAGGGCGTGGTTTACGGGGCCGTTCATGTTGGCGTTGGTGGGTTCCAGCGCCAGAGTGAGCGAATGGCGCCCTCGCGGCAGTCGCACCAGGACCGGGTTGGAGTAGCCCCAGTTCGACCACTCGTTTACCCCGCGTTGCGGCAGCACTATCGTCCCGAGCACTTGCCGACCCAGCCGCAGCGTTCGGATAGCGCACTTGTTGTCGGTATTTACCGGCCCGTTGCCGTTGGCGTAGCGGAAGTCCACGGCGTAGAGGCCGGCCGCGGGCACCGTTACCGGCACCGTCAAGCGGGCGTTTTTAGTCTGAGAGGTTTCCACGAAACCTGCGCCGGTGAAGCCCGGGTAGGGCAGGCGGGCCTTGGGTGCGGCTGCTTCCAGCTGGTACACCTGGCTGGCGGACTCGCGGCCCACTTCCAGCGGCTCACTGGCAAACGACTCCCAGCCCTGCCGGTCGTTGGCTACCACCTGCCAGCTGGCGTAATCTGCCGGTACGGGAAACGACGGCTCGGTGGTGCGGCCGGCAAACCGGCCGTTGCGCAGCACCTGGTAAGCCGTAGCGCCCGCCACCGCCGGCCAGCTTACCCGCCCCGCGGCGTAGCTGACGGCCGGCGTCTCGGGCGAGAACAGGTTTTCCACCCGGTTTACTGCCATTGCTGCCGGCGCTTGGTTGCTAAGCTCAATGCGCAGGGCGTGGCGCCCGGTAAGCGTGGCGGGAATAACCGCCTCGGCCAGCGGCTGCCCATCGAGCGTCACCCGATCGATCTGGTTACCGAAGCCGCTCAGCTCCACGTCGAGCACGGCGCCGCGGTAGCGCAGACCGGTAAGGCTACGCGCGCCCTGGAAGGCCCGGGGTACGAAGGGGCGCAGCACCAGCCGGTCGGGCTCGAACTGCAGCCCGAACAGCACCTTGTACACCAGGGCCAGGCTGCCCGAGAGGCTCCAGAGCATGTTGCTGGAATTGACCTGCGTGCCGGCAAAGTCGCCGTTCTGGGCCACGAAGTTTTCCTTGTTGGTCAGAAACAGCGCCGCCGGACGGTAAATAGCCGCCATACTTTCGGTGAGCGAGGCCTCGTTGCCGGCCTGAGCGGCAGCCAGGGCCCAGAAGCCCTGCACGAAGGGCCACACGGCGTTGTTGTGGTAGGGCGGCAGGCCGGGAATCTGCGGGTAGATGCAGCTGATGCCGTAGGCCGTGGTAGGCGTGCGGCTGACTACCTGTTGGGCCCGCTCGCCCGCGGCCACGCCGTAGAGCACGCTCAGGGCTTCGCCCAGGGCCTCGGCGCGGGGCGAAAGCAGCAGGTGCGGGCGTCCGTAAAGGTATTGCCCGTAGTAGCCTCGCTCGGGCTGCCACAAATGCTGGTTGATGCCCTGCCCGATGCGGGCCGCCAATTGCGCGTGGTGCTCGGCCACGGCCGCGTCGCCCAGCAGCCGGGCCATTTCAGCCAGCACCCGGTTGGCCTGGTAGTGCACGGCGTTGGTGCCCAGGTTCTGGCTTTGGTAGATGTCGGCCGGCTGCATCCAGCGGGGGTAGGTTTGCTCGCGCCAGTCCAGAAACGACGATTCGCCCCGCACCAGCCCGGTCCCGGTGTCGTAGGCGTTGTGTTCGTCGTCCTTGATGGACTGCTTGATGATGGGGTACACCCGGCGCAGCCAGGCTTGGTCGCCGGTAACCAGGTAGATTTCCCAGGCGGCCACGGCCCAGATCAGGCGGTCGGTGGAAACGGGGTAGGCGCCACCGGTACCCGTGTCCTGCACGATGCGGCCCTCGGGCGTGACCTTGCGCAGCAAGCTGTTCATGGCTACGCGGGGCTGCAGCAGGGCCTGGCTCAGAATGATGGAGTAGCTGATGTCGCGCGTCCACACCCCGGCCCACTCCTGGCCGGTACGGAAGGTGCTGTCGGGCTCCACGGCGCGGCGGGCTTCCTCCAGGGCCAGGTTGTAGAGCGCATCGGTAAGCGGGTACTCCGAGCGATACTGCGGCAGGTCGGCGGTGTTGAGGCTTTGCTGCCAGCGGCTGGCCGTAGTCTTGGCCGTCTGCGGCGCGTTGAGCAGCAGCTCTACCTCGTAGATTCCGTCGCCGTCGTCATCCTTCAGCTCCAGCCCGGGCTTGTTCACCAGGTTGTCGAAGTCCCAGCTCAGCGGCGCCGTGCCGCCGGCCACGAACACCTGCCGGAAATCCTGCTGGTAGAGCTTGTCGCCCTTGGAGGTGGTGAAGTAGCCCTGCCGCTGGAAGGCCGCCAGCACCGGCCGCAGATCTAGGCGGATGCGCACGCGGGTGTTGGGCTGCAGAAAAGCGTTGGCCGGCACCGCGCGCGGGTCGACGTAGCGCTGCCCGAACACAATGGGCGGCGTTTCCACCACCCCGCCTGCCGTTGCGGGCAGGGCCAGCAGAAGGTGGTCCTGGCCCGGGGCCATTTCGTTGTCCTTGCCGTTGAGGCTGAACTTAAAGCTCACCTGCGGGCTCAGAAAGGTGTTGGCCGGACTCTGGTAGTTCGAGCTCAGCTCGGTGCGCGAAAGGGCGCGGGCCACATGGCGGCCCTGCACCAGCGAGTCGCGGTAGAGCGAGTAGGCGGCCGACTCCCAAACCGGTGCCGCGGCCGGCTGCGCAGTTACCGGGGCTGGGTGCGAAGAGGAAGGCTTGGGCATACGGCAGAAACTCAGCAGGGCGCCCGTCAGCAGCAGGCCCACCCGGGCATAAACGCTTTTCATGGGACCAAAAGAAGGCAATTGAGGGCGCTTGTGCGCAACACCGTTGGGGCGGGGGCACCTTGCTGCGCGTTTGAGCAATGATTTCACCTCCCGGCAGGCCGTTTTGCTTTCTGCCGCACGGACTGATTCTGCTGGTGCCGCTAGCCCGAATACCCCATAAGGGCCTTTGCGAAGCAAGGGCAAAGCAATTGGGCCGCCGGTGTTTGCAGGCAGCGGCTGATTGGCCATGAGCGAGCCGCTGGTACGCTTGCACACCCAACTTGATATGGGCATTTTGCCGCGGACGAATCACAAACAGCACCTTCCGTTGCAACATCCTGCCGGCTGGCCGGTCACATGCCTCGATGAGCAACCTGCCCACCTCCCCCGTAACCGACCAGCAGCTTGTAGCGCAGGTGCTCGGGGGAAACACCGCGGCTTTTGGGCAAATCGTGCAACGCACGGAAGGGCTGGTTGCGCAACTAGTGTTCAAGATGGTTCGGCACCCCGCCGACCGCCCCGATATCGCGCAGGACGTGTACCTGAAGGTGTTCAAGAACCTGGGCGGGTTTAAGTTTCAGGCCAAGCTTTCCACGTGGGTCGGCCAAATTGCCTACAACACCTGTCTGCACTACCTGGAAAAGAAGCAGTTGGTGCTGGTGGACCCCTCGGAGTCCGCGCCGGATAAGGAAGCGGAGGAAGGCCGCCGGGCCCCGCCGCCCCTGGTCGCCGGTACCGACTACGACCCCGAAACGGCCCTGTTCGGCCACGACTTGGCCGGCATTCTAAGCACGGCCATCGAGCAACTGCCCCCGCTTTACCGCACCCTAATTTCTTTGTACCACCAGCAGGAAGTGAGTTACGAGGAAATTTCCCAGATCACCTCCTTGCCGGAAGGGACTGTGAAAAACTACCTCTTCCGGGCTCGGAAAAAGTTAAAGCAACATCTACTGGCCACTTACCAACGGGACGACCTATGAACGCGCCACACCTTTCCGAACGTGAATTGCAGGCAGCTGCGGAACCCTCCGCTCGGCTGTCGGCTGCTGAGGCCGCCCACCTGCGCGCCTGCCCGCTGTGCCAAAGCCAGGTTGCGGCCTACCAGCAACTGTTTACCGCCCTGGCCCAGCAACCCCAGCCGGCTTTTGCTTGGAACTTCTCAGCGCAGGTAGTGGCGCAGTTGCCCGCTGCCCGGCCGGCTTTTCCCTGGGTGCTCAGCGGCGTGGTCGTTCTGGTGCTCGGTATGGTTGGCGCGTTTCTGGCGCTCATGGGCCCCGCGCTGGTACCGGTATTCCAGAGCCTGGCCACCGGGCTGGGGCCCGGCTTGGTGGTCCTTGCGGCGTTCTTTGTGGCCGGGCAAGGCCTGGAACTGCTGGCCCGACACCGTCGGCAAATGCGCCTGCTAGCCTTTTCATAAATTTTTGCAACCCGAATGGTTTTGGCCGGTCTCATCCGGTATTACCCCCTGCCCGACTTATGAAAGGTTTTCTGCTGCTTCTGTTTTGCTGCCTGGCCACCGCGGGCGCTTCGGCCCAAAGTGCCCTGGCACCGGTTCTGGATGACAGCGCCCTGGAACTCGCGCGGCGGGTGCTGATGCCGGTAGTCGGACTTTACCTGCTGTGCCAGTTCGTGTTGGCCGCGGTCAAGCTGGTTTTGAACTTCCTGCTGAAAAAGCAGATCGTGACGGCCGCTACGTCGGAAAGTGTGGTGGCGCGCCTGTTGCCTGGCCCGCAGGACGAACAAAACAAGGTGATGAAGTGGGTCGCGCTACTACTCAGCAGCGGCGCCGGGCTCACCGTGTGCCTGTGGTTTCCGCCTTTGGGACTGCACTCGCTCATCATCTTGCTGTTCAGCACGGCCCTGGGCTTCCTGGCCTATTACCTGTTCCTGCGTCGGCAAGCTAAGTAGAGCCGCGCGACACCTTCTGCTTGATCTTTTAGGGTGCTCCCAGCTGCCAGTGTAGCGGCTAGGCCGAAAGCACCTACCCTTCAGTTGCGTCTCAACCCTTCCTCCTTTTAATCCCGATTCCCATGAACCAGCGGGCCTCCTGCGCTTCGTATACCGTGTATTACCCGGTAGCTTGCATTAAAAAACAAATTGGCGAACAAACAGTTAGCCAAAATGATAAGAAAGCCCCGTATCGGTGGTGGCCCCGAACTTCGGCCGTCGCCCGCTGTTGGGGCTGGCTCGCGCTGCTGGCTGCGGGGCTGCTGCCTGGCTCGCTTTCCGCCCAAACTTTGGGGCAAGTAGCGGGTACGCTACTGGAGCAAGGCACGCGCCAACCGCTGCCTTTCGCCAACGTGGTGCTGCTGCGGCTGCCCGATTCGACCTTGGTGGGCCACGCCCAAAGTGCTGACAACGGTACCTTCGCGCTGTCCAACGTGGCGCCCGGCCGTTACCTGCTGCGGGCCGAGGCCCTGGGCTACCGCACCGCCCGCCGACCGGTTAGCCTGGAGGCTGCTGCCCCGCTCGTTCGCCTTGGCGAGTGGCTGATAGCGCCCGCGCCCGTTCAACTGCGCAATGTGGTGGTGGAGGGCGAAAAAGCGGCGGTCGTTCATGAGTTGGGCAAAACCGTTCTGAACGTCGAAAAAGACCTCAACAGCGCCGGCGGCACGGCAGCGGATGTACTGCAGAAAGTACCCGCCATTGCAGTGGACGACAACGGGCGCGTAAGCCTGCGCGGCAATGCAAGCGTCACGCTCTACCTCGACGGCAAACCCGCACCCAGCAGCCTGCGCCTGGACCAGCTGCCCGCCAGCCGGCTCGAAACCATTGAAGTCATCACCAATCCCGGCGCCCAGTATTCGGCCCAGGGCACGGGCGGCATCATCAACCTGGTACAGAAAAAACAAACCCGGCCGGGCTGGAACGGCGTTGCGATGGTCAGCACCGGCACCCGCGACAAGTACAGCGCTTATCTGAACCTGAACCGGCGGGTGGGGGCCTTCAACTTTTTTGGCAACGCTGGCGGGTTGAACAACCGGTTCCGCGGCAGCTCGGCCCTGCAGCAGCTCGCCACGGTGGAGGGCCGCACCGCCGGCACCCAGCAAACCGGCTACAACGCGCGTCGCCAAGCCAACGAGGACTTGCGCTTGGGTGTGGAATATGCCCCCAGCGAGCAGCAGCGCGTCAGCTTGACTGCGGAGTTCTACAAGAACGACCTACATCATACCAGTAACTTCGCCACCCGACTTACTCGCGGCGCCGAGCCAGCCGTGGCCCTGCAAAACCAGAACCGGGAAGTGGACGACCTGTACAACGCCCGGATTTCAAGCCAGTACCGGCGCACCTGGGCCACTCACCCCGGCCGCGAACTGTCGGCCAGTGCCGGCTACATCTTGGACGGGGGGACGGTGACCACCGAGCAGCGCGTGCTGGATGGACCGTCCCGCGAAACGGGCCCGGCCCGGCAGCAGCGGCTCGACGTGACCATTCACCTGCCTTCTGCGCAGGTAGATTACGTGCACCCGTTGGATGAGCGCCGCCGTTGGTCTGCTGGTTTGAAAGCCGACCTCATGGTGACGCCCGGCACAGCCGATTACGCAGTCAAACCGGCGGGCGAGGCCGCCTTCGTCCGGCAAGCCGCCGGCTCCTACCGCTACCACTACCAACAGTTCATTCCGCAAGCCTACGGCTCCTACCGGCACCAAGCCGGGGCGTGGGAGTACCAGGCCGGGCTGCGGGCCGAGTTCACGGGGCTGCAGGCCCGAGTGCTGCCGGCTGGCTCGGCTACCCAACGCATCTTCAGCCTGTTTCCCTCGGCCACCGTGGGGCGCACGCTGCCCGGCGACCAGCGCCTGCAGCTTAGCTACGCGCGTCGGTTGAACCGGCCCAACTTTCTGCAGATCGTGGCCCTGCCGATCTATTCCGATGCCCGCAACTACGTGGTAGGCCGCCCCGACCTGCGCCCTGAGTACGTGCAGGTAGCGGAGCTGGGCCACCAGGTAGCGTGGCAGGGTACAACGCTGAGCACAACTTTATTCGGCCGTTTCGCCAACGATGCCATCCAGAGCTTGCGCAGCATCGACACGCTGGCAACCCGCCTCAGTGGCCAGCCCGATTTTATTGCCCGCACCAGTTACGCAAACCTGGGCCGCACGGCCAGCTACGGGCTGGAAGTGTCGCTGACGCAGCCCGTGACGACGTGGTGGAAACTCACGGCCAACGGGTCTTTCTACCGCAACCAAGTAACTCACTACACCGGCCGCGGCACACGGGCCAACGTTACCGGCTCGGCGTACCTGTTGAGCACCTTCAAGCCCACCGAAACGCTGGCGGCGCAGTTGAGTGGGAACTACCGCGCGCCGCTGCTGGTGCCCCAGGGACGTTTGCGGGCCGTTTACGGCGTCGATATAGCCCTGCGTCAGCGCCTGCTTCACGACCGGGCTGCGCTTACGCTGCGGGTGAGCGACGTGTTCAACACGCGGCGGCAACACTCTCAGTTGCGGGCCGACGGGCTGAACTCGGACATCCGAACTAAATACGAAACGCTGGTAGGCTACCTGGGATTTACTTGGTTTTTGGGCGCCAACAAGCCCGCCAGCACTATCGAAAGCCAGCCGAAAGGGGATACGGGTGGATTTGGGGGCTAGCTTGGGGAGTCTGCGCGCAGTATGGAAATTACAGGGGTATGTCAAGCTGAGTCACTAGGTAAGCACCATAAGTCAACACCATAAGATAGATTATGCCGCCAGTACAGCCGTTGAGTTAAGTAGGCCGCATACCGGCACCGTCATTCAGGTTAGCCCAACGGCGCGGCAGAGCTTCTCTGCCGCGCCGTTGGGCTAACCTGTGGTTTGTTCAAGTGCAGAACGAAGCCAAAAGCAAATCAGCCACCCAGACGCTCGTCTAAGTGGCTGATTCTAAGTGAGCGGGAAACGAGGCTCGAACTCGCGACCCTCAGCTTGGGAAGCTGATGCTCTACCAACTGAGCTACTCCCGCGGGGTTGGATTGGGCAAAAATACGTGGTAAATCGGGATTCACAACTTCCCGAAACCGCGTATAAGCGCTAAACCAACCTGCCCGTCACCATGCCCACTACCCAACTCAAACCCGGAGCCCGCCGCCTGGTGGGCTTGCTGCTGATTGTTTCCGGTGGCTTGCTGGTAGCCGCGCAGCTGCTGCGGTTTGGGGTGCTGGGCGCGGGCTGGCAGCAGGCCGGCTGGGCCGGGGTCGACTCCACGTACCTGACGCTGACGGTGCTCATGCTGCTGGTGGGCGTGTTGCTGGTGCGCTACGGCTGGCGCATGCGCCGCGACGGCCACGTATCCGACGAGCCGGGTGACCACTCGATAACCTGAGGGCCGCACGCACGAGCCGCCGGGCTTGCGTAAGTTTGCCGACCATGTCGTCTCCGCTCCGCATCGTTTTGGCCAAGCGCACTGCCGCCGTAGCCGCCCAGTTGGCCGAATTTGGCCGTCAGACCTTCGCCGATACCTACGCGGCCCAGAACAAGGCCGCGGATATGGCGCTGTACCTGGCCGAGCACTTCGGGCCCGAGCAGCAGCTGGCCGAGCTGCAGGATCCCAATACCTTTTTCTTGCTGGCGTTGCTCAACCAGGAAATGGTGGGCTACGTCAAGCTGCACTTGGGCTCGGCGCTTGGGGCCGAGCCGGGCGCCGACCTGAGCCAGCGCGCCGAGCTGCAGCGCCTGTACGTGCGGGAAGACTGGCAGGGCACCGGCCTGGGCGCCTCGCTGCTGCGCCGCTGCCTTGACGAAGCCCGCCAGCGCGGCTGCCGCGCCCTGGTGCTGAGCGTGTGGGAGAAAAACGAAAAGGCCCGGGAGTTCTACCGCCGCAAGGGCTTCAAGCAAATCGGCGAGACGGAATACCGCGTGGGCCACGACGTGCAGAACGACTTCATCCTGCGCAAGGGCCTATGAGCGGCCACTGGCAGGCCTGGGGGAAGTGGGGGCTGCTGGCGCTGAGCAGCTGGCTGGCGGCCTGCGCGCCTACCGCCGAAACCGATGCCTCGCGGCCCGCGCCCACCGGGCGCTACGAGGGCAAGCTCACCTACCGCGGCAGCGCCCTGCCGGTGGTTATCAACCTCTACCAGGACTCGGCCAGCCAGGCAGTGCAGCTGCAGTTGCGCGTGCCGCAGCTGCCGGTGTTTGCGCGCTGGTTCGACAGCGTGAGCTACCAGGCGCCGGCGCTGAACGCCCGCCTGGTGGGCGGCCGCCTGGCTTTGCGCGAGGAAACCAACTTTCTGACCGGTAGCATCTGGCTGCACGACACGCTGCGGGCCGAACTGGTGGCCGTGCGCCGCGGCACCGCCGAGCTGCCCACGTATCGGGTGCTGCACCGACCCGCGGCGGCGGGCCTGCCCCCGCACCGCTACTACCTGCCGGTGCCCGACTCGGGCCGGCAACGGCCGGTGGTGTTGCTGTTGCCCGCCGCAACGGCCGCACCCGCGGCCCAGGGCT
This sequence comes from Hymenobacter sp. B81, assembly GCF_044628455.1. Taxonomy (NCBI): domain Bacteria; kingdom Pseudomonadati; phylum Bacteroidota; class Cytophagia; order Cytophagales; family Hymenobacteraceae; genus Hymenobacter; species Hymenobacter sp. B81. The sequence goes on from NZ_JBIYZW010000003.1 coordinate 12,563, forward strand.
GGGCCGACTGGCTGGCCGCGCAGGGCGTGGCCGTGGCCGTGCTGCCCCTGGGTGCAACCGCCCCCGACTCCGTGGCAGCCCGGCAGCTGAGGGGGGCACTTCGGCAGCTGAAAACCGACGCCGTGGTGCGGGCCGACTCCAGCCGAATCGGAGTCTGGAGCCTGGGACCAAGTGGCCGGGCCGTGGTGCAGGTGGCCGCCGACGCCGGCGCCGTGCCCGCTTTTCTGCTGCTACAGGGGGGGGGATTTACGACTGCCGACCGCGCGCTGCTGCGGCAACTGGCCCGGCGGCGCCGGCCGGTGCTGGCCCTCTACGGCGGGGCCGATACCACCGTGAATGGGCGCGAAAGCTCCCGGCAGCTGCGGCAGGCGCTGGGCGGGCGGCGCGGCGCGCCGGTGCGCGTGTATGCTGATGCCAACGCCCAACTGCTGCGCCCAACGCCAGCAACCGATTCGGTGCGCAGTGCCTGGCCCCAGCTGCCGCCGGAGTTGTTGCCCGGGCTGCAGCAGTGGCTGCAGGGCGTGCTAGCGCCACGGCGCTAAGCCTGTAATCAGCCGCTAGACCAGCAGCAGGCCTTTTTCGCGCAGCAGCAGCCACGGGGGCGAAATCAGCAGGGCCTCGAACGAAAGGCCGGTTTCGGCGGCGGGGAACGTGCGGGCGGCGTCCTTCAGCAGCAGCTTGGTGTCGTAGTCGGCCGCGAGGGTGGTGAGCAGCGCGTGCAGCCACTGGCCCAGGGCGGGCGGGGCTTTCAGCTCGAAGTCTTCGGCCTGCTCGTAGAAGGTAAGCACGGCCTGCTCGGTGGCGCGGCCTTTCCGCTGCTTGATTTCCAGGCGCAGCTCGGGGGCGTTGCCCAGCCAGAACAAACGCAGGTTTTGCCGGGCCGCGTCGGGTTTGCCGGGCTCCTGCAGGGCCGAGGCGATGAGCTGGCGCGGCACCGTGGGGCGGGGCACTTTGAAGTCAAACCAGAACTGCAGCGGCTCGTCAAGGGCCACGGCGTGCATGTAGTTGTAGAGGGCCTTGGCCAGGCCGGGGCCGAACTGCTCGTGGTCGGCTCCGGTGGGGTCGTCGTGCCAGAGGTCGTTCCAGGCAAAGTTGCCGGGGTCGGGGCCGATTTGGCGGACCTGGTATTTGGCCGGGTTCTGGCCCACGGGCGAGTGGGCCGTCATGGCGAAGCGGTGCCAGTAGCCGCTCTGCACAATGCCGGCCTGAAACAGCTGGCGCACCACTTCCAGCGAATCGATGGTTTCCTGGGCGGTTTCGGTGGGGAAGCCGTACATCAAATAGGCGTGCACCATGATGCCGGCCTGGGTAAAGCCCTCGGTTACGCGGGCCACCTGGGCAATGGTGACGCCCTTTTCCATGAGGGTGAGCAGGCGGTCGGAGGCCACCTCCAGCCCGCCCGACACGGCAATGCAGCCCGCGGCGGCCAGCAGGCGGCAGAGGTCGGGCGTGAAGGTTTTCTCGAAGCGGATGTTGCCCCACCAGGTAATGCTCACGCGCCGCTTGAGCAGCTCGATGGCCAAATCGCGCAACGCCAGGGGCGGGGCGGCCTCGTCCACGAAGTGAAAGCCGGTTTGGCCGGTCTGGCGCACAATCTGCTCGATGCGGTCGACCAGCAGGGTGCTGGGGGCGGTTTCGTAGCGGCGGATGTAGTCCAGGGTCACGTCGCAGAACGAGCAGCGCTTCCAGTAGCAGCCGTGGGCCACGGTGAGCTTGTTCCAGCGCCCGTCGCTCCAGAGCCGGTGCATGGGGTTGAGCACCTCAATCACCGAGAGGTACTCGCTCAGCGGCAGCCCGTCGTAGTCGGGCGTGCCCACCTCGGCGTGCGGAATGTCGGCCGCGGTGGCTTCGTTGCGGTACTCGACCTGGCCGGTAGCCGGGTTGCGCAGAAAGGTGCGCTGAAAAGTAGTTATCAGGGGTGAGTTGTCAGTTGCCAGTTGTCGGTTGGTAGTTGCCGGGGCAGACGGGGCGAAAGCCGTGTCCTGATTGTCTGGGGCCGGGTGGCCATCAGCCGAAAACAGAGAACTGGCAACTGGCAACTCACCCCTGGCAACTGACTCCTGACAACTATCAACGGGCAACTCACAACTGAACATCTCCAGCAGCTTCAGCCAGGGACCTTCGCCGTCGTCGAGAGTGAGGTAGTCGATGTAGTCGAAAAAGCGGGGCTCCCGAATCTGGCGCAGCTCGGTGTTGGGGTAGCCGCCCCCCATCAGCGTGCGGATGGTGGGATTCTGCTGCTTGGCGTACTGGGCCAGGCGCAGGGCGCCGTAGAGGTTGCCGGGGAAGGGCACCGTAAAGCCGATGACTTCGGGCTGCTCGCGCCCGAGCACCTCGGCAAAGGCTTCCAGCATGATTTCGTCGACCAGGTTGGGAGCGGCTTGCAGGGCCTGGTGCAGCTCGTCGAAGGAGGTGGCGGTGAGGCCCAGGTGCTCGGCGTAGCGCGAAAAGCCGAACTGCGGCCCCACGGTTTCCTTGATCAAATCGGCCAGGTCTTCGAGGTAGAGCGTGGCCAGGTGGCGGGCCTGGTCGGTGAGGCCCATGGTGCCGAAGGCAGCTTCCAGGTCGGCCACCTGGTCGAAGCGCGAAGCCTCGGGCAGAAAACGGCTGTGGCAGATGCGCGCAGCCAGGGTGAGGTCCTTGTTCTGCAGAAAGCGCATCACCGGCCCGATGGTAGCCAGGTAGCTGCGCTGCAGCCGCCGCATGCGCCGGGCGTTGTCGCTGAGCGCGAAGTTGCCGGCCTCAATGGCCGCGAATACCCGGCGCAGCCCCGCCTCGGAAAACAGCCGGCCCACCAGCTCGATGCCCAGATCGGCCTGCGCTACCGCGTAGCCGCGCCCCCGCAGAAAGCCGGTGAGGTAGGCCGTGGCCGGGTAGGGGGTATTGAGCTGCGTGAGCGGCGGAGTAACGAGCAGGATGCGGGGCGAAGTCGACAACACGGGGCAGCAACAGCAGGAAAGACGCTTAGGTGCCCGCAAAGGTAGACCACGGATTCGGGGCGGGTGCTTGGCCGATTCCTCGGACTAGGTAGAAGGCGCCCGGGCGCCCTTGGTAGTAAGCGGAAACCGCCTGGTAGAAGCCGCCGCGCTGTTGAATGAACTACTGGGCGCGCGAAACGGACTACTAGGCTTGCAGAGCCGACTACTAGCCGTGCGAAATGGACTACTAGTCAGGTTAGGCGAACTACTAAGCGTGCAGAACCTTCTACTAGGCAGACGGAATGGACAACTAGTCAGCTAAAACAAACTACTAGGCGACCAAGACTGACTACTATGTAGCAAAACCGACTACTAGGCATGTAGAATGGACTACTAGACATGCCGGGCGGGCTGCTATGCACTAAATGCGCGCGACCGGGCCAGCGCTGCCCTCTGCTGCATTGCCCGGCTGCTTTTCGTTTGCCTACTTCCTGCAAGGGCTGCAGCTCACCTACCGCGTGTTCGAGAGCCAGCTAGACTTTGATTGTGGGGGCCACGGCCAGCCCGGCTTTCCGGTGCAGCTGCGCCGCAACGTTTTCCACGGCTTCGTCAACTTCTTTGACTGTTGGTTTGAATCAGCCGTGCAGGTAGAGGGCAACGACTTTCGGCAGGGAACCAACCTGCTCGGGACCATCGATCCGCCCGCGTGCGGGGTGCGGTTCGACGTGGCGCCGGTGGTCCTCGACAACAAAGGGAATTTGCACCGAACCGACGAAGGGGAGTAATACCCGTACCCTGTTAAAAGGCCGGGTTTATACCAGCCCGTCAAGCGGGGTGCGGTCGGGGTGGGTTTTGTACTCAGTCACGGTCTGGCCCGTTACCTGGCGAAACTGGTTGGAGAGGTGCTGCGAGCTGCTGTAGCGCAGCTCCTCAGCAATGTCGGTCAGGCTGAGCTGCCCGTAGCTGAGCAGCTCCTTCACCCGCTCGATCTTGAGGCGAATGAGGTATTTCTCGAGCGTGAGGCCCACGGTGCGCGAAAACAGCTTGCTCAGGTGGGCGTAGCTGGTACCGAAGCGCTCGGCCAGATAGGCCGAGGTAGTGAGCGGCACCCGGGCCGTGCGCAGGTGCTCGAGGTAGTCGGCCAGGGCGGTTTTGAGCTGGGCCACCAGCTGCTCGTCGCGGCTTTGCAGCAGCTCAAAGCCCTCGGCTTCCAGCAGCGGGGCAATCTGCGCGGGGTCGAGGGGCGTGGGCACTACGGCGTGGCCCAGCGTTACCTCGGTGGGCGGGAAGCCGGCCTCGCTCAGCACCCGCTGCACGGTGCTGATGCAGCGCGGGCAAACCATGTTTTTGATGTGCAGCTCGGTGGTCATGGCGCTTACTTGTTTTCGGTCGGACGCACCGCGTACCGCGTGGGCTTGGGCGTGTTGGTAGCCCGGGGCCGGCGGGCTGGCTGGGGCGTGGGGGCCTCGGCCCAGCTGCGCCCAAACCAGTGCTCGGCGGCCCAGTTTACAAACGGTACCACCAGCAAAAACGTCACCGCCAGCAAGGTAAACCACACGAAGGTGCAGCCCGCCAGGCGCCCAAAAAACCCGTCGCTGAAGCCAAACAGGTAGGCCATCAGCACAAACGACAAGGCGAAGCTGACGGCCAGCAATACGCCGGCCCGGCGCAGCAGGGGGCGGTAGTTGAAGGCCGCGGGGGCCGGGCGACGACGGGAAGCAGCAGGCATGTGGGCAAAGATACCAGCCCCGCCAGTAGCGCGGGCGCCGCACATAACCAAAACGGCGGGCTGGCGTTTGTGCAGGGCAGGGGTAGCATCGTTGGCCGCGGCTGCGTATGTTGCCCCCGTTCCATCTTCCACAACCTCCTCTCTCCGCATGAACACCTCTTCCTCCCTGCTGCGCCCGTTTCGGCTCTGGGGCGCGGCCCTGCTGCTCGCTGCCGCTCTGCCCGCCTGCAACACCGGTACCGAAAGCGGCGCCACCAACGTCGAGCGCGGCCCCGATAAAAACACCGACCCGGGCGCCCGCACGGCCGCCGGCGGCGTCGACAGCGCCCGCGTGCGCCGCGACACCGCTACCAGCCAGCAGGTGCGCCAGTACGAGCAGGCCAGCGAAAGCAAGGACCGCAACAACGACGGCATTGCCGACTAACGCAGTCGGACGGATAAACGCCAACGGCCCCGCCAGCACAGTGCTGGCGGGGCCGTTGGCGTTCCGGCGCGGGTTGCGGGCCTAGTAGAACACGAAGCTGTTGGGGGCAATGGCCACGTTGAACGAGTCGAGGGCGGTGCCGGTGAGCGAGTAGCGCACCACGCGGCCGTCGGAGGTGAAGTTGCCCGCGTCGCCGCCGTAGATGACGTCCTCTTTCGGGTCGATGCCCAGGCCGTAGAAGTCGCGGGCGATGAGCGGCCGCGCCGGCAGGGTGGTGGCGTTCAGGTCGAGGGCGTACACCTGGCTGCCCAGCGAGGCGTACATCTTGTTGCCCTTGCCAATGAGGTTGCCGTTGCCGTAGGTGAAGGGCAGCGGAATGATGGTTTCGGTGAGGCTGGGCTGGGCCGGGTTGAAGCGGAACAGCGTGTGCGTGGCGCCGCCAAACATGCTGCAAAGCGCCCACATGTTGCCGTTGGCATCCAAGGCTAGGTGCTTAGGACCCATCGGGGCGTTGATGATGCCGGTAACCGCTCCGGCAGCGGGGTCAATCACGGAGATGGTGGTGCCGTAGCTGTTGGCTACGTACACCTTGCCGTTGGCTGCCAGAATGTGCTCGGGGTTGATGCCGATGCCGGTGTTGATGGTGCGCTCTACCGAGTTGGTGGCCAGGTTGATGACCGATACCCGGCCGGTGGTGTAGTTGGGCCAGGTGCCCTGCCACTCGGTTACGTAGCCCTTGCCGTTGAGCACGGCCATAAAGCGCGGCTGCGAGAGGTTCTTGATTTCGGCCACCTGCTTGAAGTCGGGCACGTTCACCACCTGAATGGTGCCGTCGCCGTTGACCACCACGTAGGCCTGCTCGCCCACCACCGTCATCGACTGCACGAACTTGCCCAGCTCCCGCGCATTCACCGACTTGAAGATGTCGCGCTGCACCGAGCGCGAGGCTTTGTCGAACAAGCTCACGGCACCTTTGGTGGTGCCCTCGTTCACCACCAGCACCGATTGGCCGGCTACTACCAGGGGCTGAGGTTTGGGTTTTTCGTCGTCGTTGCCGCAGCCGGTCAGCACGGCCAGCAGCGACAAGCCCAGCGCGGCGCGGCGCAGCAACGGGGAGGTACGGGTAAAAAGCATGGGTTGGAAAAGAAGTGAAAAGTGAGAAATCAGCTTATAGCCAGGCCACGCGCAAACTCAGCACGCCCGAGCGGGGCGGCATGGCGCGGTAGGCGTAGTTCTGGTAGGTAGTGTTGGTGAGGTTAAAGCCCTGCGCCAGCACCGTGAGTTGGAAGCGGCCCAGCGCAAAGCGGTGCCCCAGGCTGCCCTGCGCCAGGAAGTAGGCCGGTAGCTCGTCGTTGGCCGAGGCTGTGAGGTAGCGCGCCCCCGTGTAGCTGCCCCCGACCGACAGCAGCCAGCGCCGCCAGCTGTGGTCGGTGTTAAGCGAGACTGTGTGCCGGGGCACGTAGGGCAGCTGCAAGCCCACCGGGTCGGGGTCGGCGGCGTGGCCCCGGGTTTTCTGGGCGTGGGTGAAAGCGTAGCCCGCCGCGGCTTTCAGCTGGTAGCGGCCCTGCTGCCAGCCCAGCTGCCCGGTGGCTTCGAGGCCTTGGGTGCGCACCTGGCGCAGGTTGCGCGGCACCCAGCCGCCGCCGTTGGGCGAAGGCGCCCACTGCACCCAGTTGTCGACCAGCAGGCGGTAGCCGGTCAGCTCGGTTTGCAGCTGCCAAGGGCCGCGCCGGTACTCGTAGCGCAGGCCGCCGTCGTAGCCCAGGCCGTTTTCGGGTTGCAGGTCGAGGTTGGGCCGGCCGCCGCGGCTCCAGTACCGCTCGTTCAGGGTGGGGGCGCGGTAGCTGCGGGCGGCGCTGGCCTTCAGCCACAGCTGCTGCTGGGCGCTGGCCCACAGCTGCCACTCGGCGCCGGCGGTAGGGCACAGCGGCGCGGCGCGGCCAGGCAGCACGGGCTGGCGGGCGTTGAGCGTCAGGCGCAGGCGGGGGCTGGGGTCGTAGCGCAGCAGGGCAAAGCCGGCGTAGCGGGCTTCGCGCACCGGCCGGGGCGTGAGCAGGGTGTCGTAGCCATCGACGCGGGCTACGAACTGCTGGGCCTCGACGCCCAGACGAAGGCTCAGGTTGGCCTGCCACTGCAGGGTGTGCTCGGCCTGGGCCTGGCGCACCGAGCTGCGCGAGTGGCTGGTGCTGAGCTGGTCGTTGCGGTAGTCAATCAGGTCGCCGAACCAGGCGGCGCGCACCAGGGTTTCGCCGCGGTGGCCGCGGTGGCGGTAACCCAGCACCACCCGTCCGCTTTGGTCGCGCTCCTGGGCGTGGTCGTTGGTCGAGCCCATCAGCGGCTGAATCTGGCGGTTGGCATCGGTAAACCACGCCGCCGCCGTTACCTCGCCGCGTTGGCCCACCTGCACGCTCACGTCCTGCTGAAACGAGCTTTGCTGCTGGGCCGCGTTTTCCTGGCGCTGGCGCACCCAGCCGCTGAACTCGCGCACCGAGTAGGGAAAGTCGTTGCGGGCGCGGCGGGTCAGAAAGCTGGTGCGCACGCTCACCCGCCCGTCGCGCTGGCTGCCGCTCAGGCTGAAGGCCTGGCTGCCGAAGCTGCCGGCCTCGGCCAGAGCGCGGAGCTGGGTGCCCGCCGGCACCGCCGACTGGCCCAACACCACCGCCCCGCCCACCGCGCCGCTGCCGTAGAGCGCCGCGGCCGGGCCATGCTGTACGTCGACCCGCGCCAGGCCGGCGGCGGGCAGCAAAGCCAGATCGGCCTCGCCCAGGGTGGCAAAGTTCAGCGAGAAGCCGTGCCAGAGCACGGTGCTGTGCCGGGCCGAGGTACCGCGGATGGAAAGCGAAGCCAGCTGCCCCGGGCCGTAGGTTTTCAGGTACAGCGGGGTGCGGGCCGAAAGGGCCTCGGCCACCGTGCCGCCCTGGTAGGCGGCCAGCACCGTCGAGTCGAGGGAAGTGAAGTGGCTGCCGGCGGCGTAGCGGGCCGGGCGGGCGGCCTGCACCTGCACCGTGGGCAGCACGTGGCGCGCCGTATCGCGCACTGACTGCGCCTGGGCTGCAGCCGCGGACAGCAGGCCCGGGGCCGCGAAAATGAGCAGATACAACCGCCGCAGCGGGAAAAAGGGTAACGCGTAATGCATCCGAACCAGATTTTTCGGGGGCCGAAAAATTCGGTTCAGAACCTTGCGGCCGCCGGGCAGGCTGGCCTCAAAGCCGAGTCAGAATCAGGTAAAGCAAGCCGGCCCGCCAAGCGAATCGGCTCAATGATTCATTCTCCGCCCGTCCTCCGCAGGCGCCGAACACTGATGTCGGCATAGGCAGGTCTCCTGGCTTGCTTCGCGGCGGGCGGCCTTCCCATCCCTCGCGCGGCGCAGCGGCAGCGGTCGGCAGGACAGTGGCGGGGCGGGCCCGACGGGGGTAGAGTGAAGCTTACAGTTGCGGGGACAGCGGCCGATTCGCACGGCCTTCCCTTTTCAGCCGCGCCCCCCAATCGGGGTCTGGCCACCTATACTGGGGGCAAAGATAGCCACGGATTTTTCGGATGCGCGCAATTCCCAGGTTTCAACCCTACTGAGAAAGCCCCCGCTGAGTGGCCCGGACGCCACACGGAAATCGACGTACACGGCAGCCATGAAGCTGGATCAAGCCTTTTACCGCCGCCCCGACGTGGTAGCCCTGGCCCGCGAACTGCTGGGCAAGTACCTGTTCACTTGCATCGACGGCGTGCTCACCGGCGGGCGCATCGTCGAAACCGAAGCCTACGCACATGTCAACGACCAAGCCTGCCACTCGCACCTGGGCCGGTTTACCAAGCGTACCCGGGTGATGTACGAGGCCGGCGGCGTGGCCTACGTGTATTTGATTTACGGCCGCTACGCCCTGTTCAACGTCATCACCAACGAAGCCGGCAAAGCCGACGCGGTGCTTATCCGCGGGCTGGAGCCCACCGAAGGCCTGGTCGAAATGCAACTGCGTCGCGGGCTGAGCCAGGTGTCGCCCAAGCTGACGGCCGGCCCCGGCCTGCTCACCCAGGCCCTGGGCATCGGCACCGCACACTACGGCACCGACCTCACCGGCAAGCTGATCTGGCTGGAAGACCGCGGCGAAACCGTGCCCGACGAGCAGGTGCGCGTCAGTCCCCGCGTGGGAATTGATTATGCCGGCACCGATGCGGCCCTGCCCTGGCGCTTCCGCATCAAGGACAGCCCCTGGACCAGCCCGGCGAAGTAGGGAGCGAATGAGGCTGCAACGACAATCACCCATCCGCTCATTCACTGCTCCGTCACGGAGCCAGCCGTTCGCAGACCAGCACCATGAGGCGGCCGCGCAGGTCGGTAGTGGCCAGTAGGTAGAGAGTGCCGCCCTCGCGGATGCCGGTTTTGTAGCGGAAGTCGGCCACCGAGTCGGGAAAGTTGCGGGTGATGACGTGGGCGCGCTGTTCGGGGCCCAGGTGCGCCAGCAGTTCCTTCTTGTCGTAGCGGCAGGCGGCTAGGCAGCGGAACACGCGGCCGGGAAAGTCGGCGCGCAGCGTGTCGGAGGTGTAGAGGTGGCTGTGCTGGTGCAGCTTCAGCAGGTTGTAGCTGATGCCGATGCTCTTGAAGCCGCCGGCCTTGAGCACAGCCACGTTGGGTTCGTAGAGGTACTGCTGCGGCTCGGCGTAGCGCGACACAGCCCGGGTTTCGCGGGTTTTGTTGAGGCGGAAGGCCTGCTCGCGCCCGTCGCGCAGCAGGTTCACCGTCAGCCGCTCGGGGTCGACGGCCGGCTCGGGCCCCAGCTTATAAAGGACTTCCTTGCACTCGTTGTCGACGGCTACCACCCACAGCCGGCGCACGTGGCCCAGCTCCTGCACGGCCTGCTCGATGTCGAGCATGGGCGAGGTTTTGAGCAGCACCCGGCGGGCTTTGCGCAGTAGCAGCGGCAGCAAACCCAGAATGTCGGGTTCACAGTCGCTGAGGCGGAAGATTTTCTTGTCGGCCTTGTCGCGGCGGGCGGGGTCGAGGTAAATGTAGTCGAAGTGCCCGTCGGGCTGGCTGCGCAGCCACTGGGCCGCGTCGGCGGCGTGGCAGTGCACGTTGCGCAAGCCCAGCACGCCCAGGTTGTGCTCGACCACGGCCGCCAGCTGGGCACTGCGCTCCACGTAGTGCACTTCCTCAAAAGAGCCGGCGAAGTGGGCCGCGTCCACGCCGAAGCCGCCGGTAAGGTCGGCCAGGCGGGTGCCGCCGATGAGGGCGGCCTTAAAGGCGGCGGTGCGGGCCGACGAGGCCTGCTCGACCGACAGCGCGGGCGGAAACACCAGCTCGGCGTTGTCGGCCCAGGCGGGCAGCTTGGCCTTGGCCTTCTGGCGGGCCTGAATCTGGCGTACCAACTCGGGCACGGGCAGATTGGGATAACGGCGGGCCTGCAGGGCCAGCGTAGCAGGGTCGTCGTGCAGGTGCTCGGCTACGTATTGCCGGGCCGCCGCCGACAGCGAAACGTCCATCACAAGCAAAAAAACGCGAAACGTCGCGAAGGTAAGAAGCCCGGGTTAGCGCAGCGTCCAGCCCACCAGCAGCTGCGGCCGGCCCGTGGGGGCCGTTACGCCCAGCAGGTTGGGCATGGCGCGTTCCAGTCCCATACGGCGGGCGGCCGGTAAGGTGGCGTTGTGGGCTTCCACCGAGCGAATCAGGTGCTGGTTGGTGCGGCGCGTAATGAGGGCGTTGGCCAGCAGGCTGCCCACGGCCACGCCGATGGCCACTTTCTGCGTGGGGTTGAAGTACTGCTGCCGGTCGCCCGACAACACCTGCTGGGCGTAAACGCCGCCGGCCGTCAGAAACACCAGCCGCTCGCCCAGGTACAACCACTTCTGCCGGCGGTAGCGGTTCAGGCTGGCCACGGCTTCGGCATCGTCGGCCACGTGCGGGCGCAGCTTCTGGCCAAAGAAGCCGGCGCTGCGGTACTCGGGTTCGTTGCCGAGGGCAAACCAGAAGTTCTTCTGGACGCCGTTGTCGCCGCGCTCGGTGTCTTCGGGGCTGAGCCGGACCACCGGGTGGGGATTAAGCGCCGGCTGCTGGGCCAGCGCCGGCGCGCCCAAACCCAAACTCAGCAGAAACGACAAGGCAAGACGACGCCCGCGCGGCGCGGCGGACAGGGTGGAAACGGTCATTCGACAAAGATAACGGACAAGAACTCAGGTGAAACAGGGCGCTGCGGCTTCGGGGCAACCAACAAAAGCCAAGCGCGTTACGTTCTCTGCCCGTTGCAAATGCGGCATTCACCTTACTTCCCTTCGCTCATGAACCACTTCCTGAACCGCTTTGGCCGCCTGTTCTTGTTGGCCGCCCTGCCCGCGGCGGTACTCACGGCCTGCGGCGACGACGACCCCGAACCCACCACGCCGGCGCCCGACCAGGGCCGGGTGCTGGCCGTGCACGCCGCGGCCAACGCCAACGTGCCGGTGAAATTCCTCATCGACGACGCCGACAAGGGCCAGATCAGCTACGGCCAGAATACCAGCTACCAGGCCCTGAACACTGGCAGCCGCACCCTGAAAGTGAACGTGGCCAGCGACAACCGCAACGCCATTACCCAGGCCCTAGCGGTGGAGAAAGACAAGAGCTACTCGCTGTTTGCCTACCCCGGCAGTACCGCCCAGCAGGTACTGCCGCTGCTGGTGAGCGACGACCTGACGGCCCCGGCTGCGGGCAAGGCCAAAGTGCGCCTGGTACACCTGGGGCAGGGTGTAGCCAGTCCGGTAAGCCTGACTCAGCGCCAGGCCGTGGGCTCCACCGACCTGATCGGCAACGTGGCGTTTGCGTCGGCCTCGAACTTCCTGGAAATCAACACCGGCACCTACAACCTCGACATTGCCGCCGGTACCCCCAGCCTCACCATCCTGTCGGTGGGTGACGGAACCGGTACGGGCAACGGCAGCAAGAACTACGAGGCGGGCAAGATCTACACCATTCTGGTGCGGGGCATCGTGGGCAGCTTCGACACGGCCCTGCAGCCCAAGGCCGTTATCATCCAGCACAACTAGCCCGCTTGGGGTAGCCACGGCAAGCGGCTCGACGCCGTTTCAGCCCGGGCCGGTAGGTCCGGGCTTTTTTTGGCCGTGTTTGCGCTCAACAAATTGGTTACCTTTGCAGTTGAATTGTGAAAATTCCGACTACAATGGTGGAAACGACCTACGTACCCTACAAGGTAAAAGACATTTCGCTGGCCGAGTGGGGCCGCAAGGAAATCCAACTGGCTGAAGCTGAGATGCCGGGCCTGATGGCCCTGCGCGCCCAGTACGGCGCCAGCAAGCCGCTGCAGGGCGCCCGCATTGCCGGCTGCCTGCACATGACGATTCAAACCGCGGTGCTCATCGAGACGCTCATCGAGCTGGGCGCCGACGTCACCTGGTCGTCGTGCAACATCTTCTCGACCCAGGACCACGCCGCTGCGGCCATTGCCGCCGCCGGCATCCCCGTTTACGCCTGGAAGGGCATGAACGAGGAAGAGTTTAACTGGTGCATCGAGCAGACGCTGTACTTCGGCGAGGAGCGTCAGCCGCTGAACATGATTCTCGACGACGGCGGCGACCTGACCAACATGGTCCTGAACCAGTTCCCGGAGCTGGCCGCCGGCATCAAGGGCATTTCGGAGGAAACCACCACCGGCGTGCTGCGCCTGCTCGACCGCGTGAAGGCCGGCACCCTGCCCATGCCCGCGTTCAACATCAACGACTCGGTTACCAAGTCGAAGTTCGACAACAAGTACGGCTGCAAAGAGTCGTGCGTGGACGCCATCCGCCGGGCCACCGACGTGATGATGGCCGGTAAGGTGGCCGTGGTGGCCGGCTACGGCGACGTAGGAAAAGGCACCGCGGCCTCGCTGCGCGGCGCCGGCGCCCGCGTTATCGTCACCGAAATCGACCCGATTTGCGCCCTGCAGGCCGCCATGGACGGCTACGAGGTGAAGAAGATGGCCGACGCCGTGAAGCGCGCCGACATCGTGGTTACCGCTACCGGCAACTGCGACATCATCACCGAGCAGCACTTCCGCAGCATGAAGGACAAAACCATCGTCTGCAACATCGGTCACTTCGACGATGAAATCGACATGGCTTGGCTGAACAAGAACTACGGCAGCACCAAGAACACCATCAAGCCGCAGGTTGACCTGTACACCATCGACGGCAAGGACGTCATCGTGCTGGCCGAAGGCCGCCTGGTGAACCTGGGTTGCGCCACCGGCCACCCCTCGTTCGTGATGTCCAACTCGTTCACGAACCAGACGCTGGCCCAGCTGGAGCTGTGGCAGAACGCCGACCAGTACGAGAACAAGGTGTACACCCTGCCCAAGCACCTCGACGAGATGGTGGCCCGCCTGCACCTCGAGAAAATCGGCGTGGAGCTGGACGAGCTGAACGAGAAGCAAGCCGGCTACATCGGCGTTTCGCCCGAAGGCCCGTTCAAGTCGGACCTGTACCGCTACTAGGCCGCTTTAAGTGCCAACAAAAGCCCCGCCGGACGAATCTGGCGGGGCTTTTTGTTGGGCCTCATTCAGCTACCGTGTACCAGGGAATACCCAGGCGTCCGGGTCTCAACAGCATGGTAGCCGTGGCGCCAATGGAACTCTGGGCATAGTAGTTCTTGGTAACCGCCACGTCCTCCGGCTGCCGAAACGGCCCCCAGGGGCTGACCTTCAGGTAATAGGTAGTGGTATTGCCCGAGCTCGTGTGCTTGTCGAGCACCTTCACCGGGTACGCGGCGGCTGGGGCCTCGTCGAAGGTGGAATTGTAGGTGCTGACTGCCCCGAAGCTGTAGGCAAAGGCGCACAAAGCAATGGCAAAAGCCTGACTAAGCCGGGAGCCTGGCCGCTGCAGAAACGAGCGGGTGCCCAGGGCCAGCAGGGCAGCGAAGAAAACCGTGGCAGCCCCGACCCAGCGCCAGAGCGGGCCGTAGCTGACCAGCTCTGTATCCAGCAGAGCGCGAAGGGCCAGCAGCAGGCTGGGCAAGAGCAGGGCAATGCCAATAGAGGGGTAGGCGCTGCCTTTTTTCTCGTCGATGTTCAGCAGGCCGGGGTGCAGCCACAGCGCCCCCATGGCGGCCAGCGGCACCAGCAACCCGGCCGTTATGGCCCATTGGTAGGGCTGGGGCTGCCACCATAACCACGCCGCCGTGGCCCCGCCGGCAATGGTAAGCACGCGGGCGGTTTGGCGGGCGGCCTCCAGCTGCCGGGCGCGCTGCTCTTCGTTGAATCCCAGGGTAGGGTCACCGAGAATTTCCCGTTCTTCGGCCTGCTGACTTTCAACGTCGAGGTCGGGAAAGCGGTCGGCCAGCCACTGTTGCAGCTGCCCGTACGATTCGGTGGTGTAGCCGAACTTGACCGTGGTTTTGCTAGGTGCCTGCGCCACGACTACCGTAATCTGCTCGTTTATATGAAAACCGGCTACATCCTCGAAGCGGATTTCCTTGCTGCGAAAGGGAAAAATGTTCTGCTCGATGATGCGGTCGGCCGTTACGACCACCCGCCACTTGGCTACTACTACCAGGCTGTAGGCAAAGAAGCCCGCGAAGCCCACCATCAAAGCCGATAGGCCGATGGAAAGCGCAAGGGACGAATCGGCCTTGTTGGACCAGATTGCGAAAGCGCCATACAGAAACAACGCAATCAGCGCCGGGCCAGCTCCGTACAGGAAAATCCGCCAGCCCTTGGCCGTTCCATATTCCCGAACCGCGTCGTCGCGGAGGGTTATAGTCATAATCGAGCGGGAATAAGCGCCAGGGTGAAACAAGCCGGACGAGTCGCCAGCTGGCTCAGCGGCTCCCAACCGCAGATGCGGTTTACCTACGGCATCTTGGTGGCCGTGCCACGGACCGTGCCGCTGCCCCCGCCGTCGGCGAAGCTGTAGGAGTAGCGCAGCCGGGCACCCTGGCCCTGCACCGCGCCGAGGAAGCTGCTCAACGAACGGCAGCTGCTCGACGCAGTAACCACGAAGGACGTCTGACTGACGCTGGCGGGTTGACTAGTCGCGCACTCGTCAAAATTCGCGATGTTGACGGTGGTAGCGCCGGTTTTAGTGACCACAAACGAGCCCTGCAGGTACTGGGTCTGCGGGCCGCCTCCGGTCCAGGCCGTAAACACCATGGTGTCGCGAAACTGATAAAGGCCCGCAACCAGGTCGGCCGGGTAGCGGCAGGAGCCATTGTCGGTAGTAGCCTGGGCATTGTAATTCACCGAAGCAGGGTCGCGGCAGCCGGCTACCGGCGGCGAGGCCGATTCTTTTTGGCAGGCAACAAGGCCCAGCAACGCCAGTGCGGTAAGAAGACGAGCAAGCATGAATAGGAACGAGCTGAAGAATGAATGGGCACCCAAGATAAGCGTTCTGATGCCCGGCTGAAAGCCAGCCCGTATTTTTGCTCAATGCCCGCCGTTCCCCTTTCCGTCGTCCTCATCACCTTCAACGAAGAAGCCAACATCGGCCGCTGCCTGGCCGCGCTGGGCGAGTTGGCCGACGAGGTGGTGGTGGTGGACTCGGGTTCGACGGACCGCACCGTGGCCATTTGCCGGCAGTACGGCGCCCGCGTGGTCGAGCACCCGTTTGCGGGCTACGTCGCGCAGAAGAACTTCGCCACCGCCCAGGCTCGCTACGACCACGTCCTGCAGCTCGACGCCGACGAGGTACTGACGGATGCTTTGCGCCGGGAAATCGAACAGATTAAGGCCCGCTGGCAGCACGCCGGCTACACCCTGCCGCGCCTCACCAACTACTGCGGGCAGTGGGTGCGCCACGGCGGCTGGTACCCCGACCGCAAGCTGCGCCTCTACGACCGGCGCTGCGGGGCCTGGCAGGGTCAGCTGCTGCACGAGCGGTACGAAGTGCAGCCCGGCCAGACCGTCGGCCAGCTCAGGGCCGACCTGCTGCACTACTCGTACCCGACCATCGAAAGCCACGTGCAGCAGCTCAACCGCTTCACTTCCATTGGCGCGCAGGAGCTGGCGGCCCGCGGCAAAAAAGCCAGCTGGCTGCAGCTGCTGCTGAAACCGAGCGGGAAATTTTGGCACCTGTACCTGCTGCGCGGCGGCCTGCTCGACGGCTTTGCGGGGCTGAGCATTGCGGCGCTGTCGGCCTGGGGCGTGTTTCTGAAGTACGCCAAGCTGCGCGTCATTCACCGCTCTGCAACCCGCGCCGGCCAATGAAAACCTTCCTGGTAAGCCGCACCGACGCCATCGGCGACCTGGTACTAACGCTGCCTTTGTGCGGCTGGCTGAAGCAGCAGTTTCCCGGCTGCCGCGTGGTGCTGCTGGGCCGCGACTACACCCGCGCCGTAGCGGCGGCTTGCCCGGCCATCGACGCCTTTCTCAGCGACGACGAGCTGCGGAAACAGTCTGAAGCACAGCAGGTAGCCACGCTCCGGGACCTGCGGGCCGATGTGTGCCTGCACGTTTTCCCGAGCCGCCGCCTCGCCGCGTTGGCGCAACGGGCGGACATTCCCCTGCGCATTGGCACGCGCAGCCGCTGGTTTCACTGGCTGAGCTGCAACCGCCTCGTAGCCCTGAGCCGCCGCCATTCGCCCCTGCACGAGGCCCAGCTGAACCTGCTGCTGCTGCGCCCCCTGGGCCTGAGCAGTGTGCCCACCCTGCCGGAACTGGTACTGCTGGGCGGGCTGGTGCCGACCGAGACGCTGCGCGCGGAAACGGCGGCGCTGCTGCGGCGCGAATGGCCCGGGCAGCTCAACATCATTCTGCACCCCCGCTCCCGCGGCCACGGCCGCGAGTGGGGCCTGGCGCACTTTGGTGACCTGGCCCGGGCCCTACACGCGCGGGGCCACCGCGTGCTGGTAACCGGCACCCAGGCCGAGGGCGACTCCCTGCGCGAGTGGCTCACCGAGCACGCCGCGGTGCTCACCGATATGACCGGTCGCCTCGATTTACCGCAGTTCCTGGCCTTCATTGGCGCGGCTGATGGGCTGGTGGCCTCCGGTACCGGGCCGCTGCACCTGGCGGCGGCGCTGGGCCGCCACGCCCTGGGCCTGTTTCCGCCCATGCGGCCCATTCACCCCGGCCGCTGGGCCCCGCTGGGCCCCCGCGCCGAGTTTCTGGTTATTGACCAACCCAACTGCCAGGAGTGCCGAACCGATGCGGCGGCCTGCCGGTGCATCAAGGCCCTGGAGCCGGCGCTGGTGCTGGCCCGCGTGCTGGCTTGGCAGCCGCTGCCGCCCGCTTACCTTTAGCGCTGGTGTTTTTTCCCCGATAGCGTGAATGCTTTGCCTGAACTGACGCGCCGCTGGTACGCGCAGGGGCGTTGGTCGCAATACCTGCTGCTGCTGGCCTGCCTGGCTGGTATGGGCGGGCTGCTGTTTACGGCCCGGGCTCTGGTGGCCCTGGCCCCGGTAGCGGCCGTGGTGGCGGCCCTGCTCAACCCCCGGCTGCGCGCTGACCTGCCCCACTGGTACCGCAGCCGCGGCGCGTGGCGCTTGCTGCTGCTGTACCTGTTGCTGCCCCTGAGTTGGTGGTACACCCAGGACTGGGCCGAATGGCGGCACGAGCTCTACCGCCAGCTGCCCCTCATCGGTGTGCCCCTGGCTTTCACCCTGGCCGTACCGCTCACGGCCCGGCAGCGCCTGGCAGTGGGGGCAGGGTTTGTGCTGGGCAATGCCGGCCTGGGATTGGCCACGCTGGCCCGCTACCTGCTCGACCCGCAGCGCGCCCACGAGCTGATCAACGTGGGACAGAACGTGGGCTCGGTCACCGGCAACTTCCACATTCACTTTGGGCTGATGCTGGCCCTGGCGAGCTTCTTTGGCTTCTCCCTGGCTCGCGAAGCCCGGCTGGCCCGCAGCCTGCGCTACGGACTGCTGCTGGCCGCGGGCCTGGCGGCGCTGAGTTTGCACGTACTGGCTTACCGCACCGGCTTGCTGGCGTTTTACCTGGGACTGGCTGCCACGGCGCTGTTGCTGCTGCGCCGGCGACCGGGCTGGGCCCTGGGGCTGCTGCTGGGAGCCGGGCTGCTGGCAGGAGCGGCCTACTTCGCGCTCGAACCGATGCGGCAGCGCGTGCGCAGCACGCTATACGACCTAGAGCAGTTCGAGCTGCGGCGCGACATCAATGACTTCTCGCTCTCCAAGCGGCTGGCGGCCTGGCAGACGGCCGGTGTGCTGGTGCAGCGGCAACCCTGGCTGGGCGTGGCCCCGGCCGACGTGCGCCAGGCCATGCTCGACCAGTATGCCTGGCGGGACTTCGGCCTGCGGCCCGAGAACCGGGTGATGATTCACAATCAGTACCTGCACTACCTCGTGGGCGCCGGCGTGCTGGGCCTGGGAATCTGGCTGGCGGTGCTGTCCGGGCCTTTTTTGCAACCCGGGCCGCGCCGAAATCCGTACGTGAGACATTTCCTGCTCATATTCGGCGCGGCGGCGCTGGCCGATTCGCTGTTGCAACTGCAAATCGGTTTCAACCTCTTCGTCTTTCTCTACGGCTTTCTGGTGGTGGCCGCCGAACGACGCGGGGCCGCTGCCGTAACCCAATGAGCAGTTCGTTTCGTTACATTTGCTCGTAAGGCATCCTGCCCTGCATGGCCCGAATCCGCCCTTTTTATGAGTGACACTCCCGAACGGGTACCCAAACTAAGCAAAGAGGAAAAAGACCGCCGCTTCCAGGCCGAGCTGCTGCCCGTGCTGGACTCGCTCTACAACTTTGCTTTCCGCCTGACCCTCGACGAGGACGACGCCAACGACCTGGTGCAGGAAACCTACCTGAAGGCCTACCGCTTTTTCGAGTACTTCGAGCCGGGAACCAACGCCAAAGCCTGGCTGTTTCGCATCCTGAAAAATTCGTTCATCAACGATTTTCGTAAGAAAAGCAAGCAGCCCGCCAAGGTCGACTACAGCGAAATCGAGGGCTACTACAACACCGAGGACGTGGATGCCGAAGGTGACGCAGGCTCGACCTCGCCCGACCTGCGCCAGCAGTCGACCCGCGACCTGATCGGCGACGAAGTGGCCAGCGCGCTGAACTCGCTGCCGGTGGATTTCCGCACCGTCATTATCCTCTGCGACCTGGAAGGTTTCACCTATGAGGAAATGGCCAAGGTGCTCGATATTCCCATCGGCACGGTTCGTTCGCGCCTGCACCGGGCCCGCAACTTTCTGAAAGAGAAGCTCGAGCGATACGCGAAAAAAATGGGCTACGGCAACGATTCCGACGATGACGGTGTTGCCGTGGCAGATGAAGACGACGACGTCTAGGCCTTAAACTCCTCTTTCCTTCCTTTTCTCCCCCAGATTATGGCAGCAAAATCTACTCCCAACCAACTTGGCGCCCCGGCCACTACTGCCCAAGGCGCCGACTGTGAGCGTGTGAATACCATTCTAGACCAAATCATCGTGGGCCAGGAGCCCAGCGTGGAGGACGAGGACTACTTTGTCAGCCATGCCGAAGACTGCTCGCCGTGCTTCGACAGCCTTGACAAGCAGCGCGTCTTCATCGACTTCGTGAACCAGTACGTGGGCCGCAAAGGCGTGCCTTCGGGCCTGTCGTCCAAAATAATGGCGCGGCTGCACACCGAAAAGGTCTAATTTTGCCCCATGCAGGGGAAAATCATTGCCTTTTCGGCGCCCTCGGGCGCCGGTAAAACCACCATTGTCCACCGGCTCATGGATCGTATTCCGGAGCTGAGCTTTTCGATTTCGGCTTGCACCCGCGACCGTCGCGGCCGGGCCGAAGTGAATGGCAAGGACTACTACTTCATTACCGTTCAGGAGTTTCAGGAGAAAATCCGCCACGACGAATTCGTGGAGTGGGAGGAAGTCTACGAAGGCTCCTACTACGGCACCCTGAAATCGGAAATCGAGCGCATCTGGGAAAGCGGCAAGCACGCCATCCTCGACATCGACGTGAAGGGTGGGCTCAGCATCAAAGAGTTTTACAAAGATCGGGCCCTGTGCGTGTTCGTAAAGCCGCCGTCGATGGAAGTGCTCGAGCAACGCCTCAAGGCCCGGGCTACCGACTCGGCTTCGAGCATTTCGGCCCGGCTGTATAAGGCCAACTTCGAGCTGACGTTCGAGGACCGCTTTGATTCGGTTATCGTCAACGACGACCTCGACGTGGCTTCCGATCAGGCTGAGAAACTGGTGCGCGACTTTATTTCGGCCGAGCCGGCCATTGTCTGATGCCCGGCCCGCGGCGCGTGGGCCTGCTGTTCGGCTCGTTCAACCCCATCCATACCGGCCACCTGATTCTGGCCAATCACCTGGCCACCCGCACCGACCTGGACGCGGTGTGGCTGGTGGTGTCGCCCCAGAGTCCCTTTAAGGTGGGCGAGGAGCTGCTGCCCGAGGCCGCACGGCTGGAGCTGGTGGAGCTGGCCATTGCCGGCAACGAGCGGCTGCGGGTGCTGGACGTAGAGTTTACGCTGCCGCGTCCCAGCTACACCATTGCCACCCTCGACGAGCTGCGCCGCCAGCATCCTGCAACCGAGTTCGTGCTTCTGACCGGCGGCGACAATCTGCCCGGACTGCCGCGCTGGCGGGAAGCCGAGCGGCTGCAGCGAGAGCTGGACATTTACGTGTATCCCCGGCCGGGCTACCCGGTAGAAGTACTGCCCGACTGGCCGCGCGTGCGGGTACTCGAAGCGCCGCTGCTCGACCTCTCGGCCACTTTCATCCGCCGCAGCGTCGAGGCCGGCCAATCCATCCGTTACCTCGTGCCTGAGAGCGTGGAGCAGGTAATTCGGGAGCGGGGCTACTGGCGTCGCTGAACCCGGCCCACAGAGCAGGGAGTAAAATACAACCAAAAAGCCCCGCTGGCAGCTGCCAGCGGGGCTTTTTGGTTGGGGTCAGTTCAATCAGATGGTCATGATTTCCGACTCCTTCTTGCTCATCGCCTCGTCAATCTTGACGATGTAGCTGTCGGTGAACTTCTGCACCTTGGCTTCGGCGTCTTTCACGGCGTCTTCCGAGGCGCCTTCCTTCAGCAGCTTGCGCAGCGAGTCGTTCACATCCTTGCGAATGCCGCGAATGCGCACCTTGCCGCTTTCCGACTCGTTTTTCACCTGCTTCACCAGGTCGCGCCGCCGCTCTTCGGTCATCGGCGGCAGGTTCAGGCGAATGGAATCGGCGTCCATGATGGGGTTCAGGCCCAGGTCGCTGTTCTTGATGGCCTTGGAAATTTCGCCCAGGATGTTCTTTTCCCAGGGCTTAATCACCAGGGAGCGGGCATCGGGTGCCCCAACATTGGCCACCTGGCTGATGGGTGTGGGCGTGCCGTAGTAGTCGACGCGCAGCGAATCGAGCATAGCGGGCGAGGCCTTGCCGGCGCGAATGCGGCTGAGCTCGGTGTTGGTGTGCTGCAGCGCCTTGGCCATCGATTCTTCGGCGTCGCTCAGGTACAGCTGAATTTCTTCGTCCACTTCGAAAAAGTTAAATGTTGAAAAGTAAAGCTTAGCTAGCCCCGACGACAAGCGTTGGCGGCCCAATATCAGGGGCAATCCGCAAAGCGCAAGCCCAACCAGACTAGGCCTGCTCGGCCGGCGTGGCCGAGCCGCGCTTCAGGTCCGGCTGCAGGGCGCTGTGGCTGGGATCGAGGCGGTGAGTGTCGTCGCCGTTCATCGTCACCAGGGTACCCACGGTTTCGCCCGCTACCAACCGCTGCAGGTTGCCCTCCTTGTTCATGTCGAACACGATGATGGGCAAGTTATTTTCCTTGCAGAGCGTGAAGGCCGTCATGTCCATCACGTTCAGGTTTTTCTCCATCACCTCGTCGAAGGTAATCTGCGGGTAGCGCGTGGCCGTGGGGTCTTTTTCCGGGTCGGCGGTGTAGATGCCGTCGACGCGGGTTCCCTTCAGCACCACGTCGGCCTCCACCTCAATGGCGCGCAGCGAGGCGGCCGAGTCGGTGGTGAAGTAGGGCGAGCCGATGCCGGCGCCGAAGATGACGACGCGGTTTTTCTCGAGGTGGCGCAGGGCACGGCGCCGGATGTACGGCTCGCACACGCGCTGAATGGTGACGCCCGAGAGCAGGCGGGTGGGCACGCCCAGCTTTTCGAGGGCGCTCTGCAGGGCCATCGAGTTGATGACGGTAGCCAGCATGCCCATGTAGTCGCCCTGCACGCGGTCGAGTCCGAAGGCTTCGGCCTGCACGCCGCGGAAGATGTTGCCGCCGCCGATGACGATGGCCACCTGCACGCCCGTTTGGGCCACGGCGCGGATTTCCTCGGCGTACTGCATCAGGCGCTCAGCATCGATGCCGTACTGCTGCTTGCCCATCAGGGCCTCGCCGCTCAGCTTTAGCAGGATTCGGTTGTATTTCAACGGTCTGGTTTTGAGTGATGACTTGGCAATGCGGCCCGACGGTGCGGGCAGGCGGCTAGGCGAACTGCACCAGCACCTGGCCCTTGTTCACGTTGTCGCGCAACGCCACCTTTACGGCGCTGACCGTGCCGTCGCCGGGCGACTTGATGATGTTTTCCATTTTCATGGCCTCGAGCACCAGCAGCGCGTCGCCTTTCTGCACCGTTTGGCCGGGCACCACCCGAATGTCCACGATCAGGCCGGGCATAGGCGCCTTCACCTCGTTGATCTTGTGGCTGGCGGCTTGGCTCATGCCCAGCTTGTCGAGCAGCAGGTCGAAACGGTCCTTGGCCTGCACCTCGAAGCGGCGGCCGGCGAGCTTCAGCTGCACGGTTTTGGCGGCGCCATCCACGCCGACCACTTCCACGGGGTAGGAGCGGTTCTGCCACAGCAGGTGGTAGCGGCCGTTGCCCAGTTCCACCAGGTCCCAGCCGAAGGGCTGGCCGTTAACGGTAATCTGGTCGGGGCGGTAGTCGACGTCCCAAACGGAATCGGGGCCGGTGCGGACCTGGAGCATGCGGGCAGGAAATAGGGGTGAGGCGAGGGCGGAAAAGGGCTTAAAGATAGGCGTAATCTGAAATTATTCCCGAACTTCAAGCCCAGATTACCCCAATTCTACCCCAATGAGATACGCGGCCCTTGGCGCCTTCTTTTTGGCCATTGCCTTGCCCTTTAGCTCACTAGGGCAATCTTCCAAGCCGGCTCCTAAAAAAAGCAGTGCCCGCAAGGCACCCGCAGCTCAGGCGGCGCCGGCCGCGCAGATTTCGTCGCAATCGGCTTTGGTGGTGCCCAACTGGCTGCCACCCGTCAACCCCGTGCAGCCCGCGGCCACCATCCTGCACAACGTACTCGACACCAAGCTCGACGTGCGCTTCGACTGGGCCAAGCAGTGGCTGCTGGGTACGGCCACCCTCACCGTGCGGCCGCACTTCTACCCCCAAACCCAGCTGGTGCTCGATGCCAAGGGCTTCGATGTGAAAAGCGTGAAGCTGCTGGCGGGCGCCAAGGAGAAAAACCTCAACTACCAGTACGATAAGCGGCGCCTGACCATCACCCTGGACAAGGCCTACACCCGCACCGAGCCTTACCAGGTGCGCATTCAGTACGTGGCCAAGCCCAACGAGCTGGCCGTGGGCGGCAGCGCGGCCATTACGGCCGACAAGGGGCTGTACTTTATCAACCCGCTGGGGACCGATAAGAACAAGCCTCGTCAGATCTGGACCCAGGGCGAGACCGAAGCCAGCTCGTGCTGGTTTCCGACCATCGACCGGCCCAACCAGCGCATGACCCAGGAAATCAGCCTGACGGTGGAGCAGCAGTTCAAGACGCTGTCCAACGGCCTGCTGGTGGCTTCGAAGCGCAACGCCGACGGCACCCGCACCGACACCTGGAAGCTGAGCCAGCCCCACGCGCCCTACCTGGCCATGCTGGCCGTGGGCGACTACGCCGTCATCAACGACACCTGGCGCGGCAAGCCCGTGGACTACTACGTGGAGCCCAAGTACGCCGCTTCGGCCAAGGCCATCTTCGGCAACACCCCGCAGATGATGGACTTCTTCTCCAAGAAGCTGGGCGTGGATTACCCCTGGGAAAAATACGCCCAGGTGGCAGTGCGCGACTACGTGTCGGGGGCTATGGAAAACACCACGGCCACCGTGCACGGTGAGAACGTGCAGCTTACCAAGCGCGAGCTGCTCGACGAAAACCGCGACGACGTCATTGCCCACGAGCTGTTTCACCAGTGGTTCGGCGACTACGTAACCACCGAGTCGTGGGCCAACCTGCCGCTTAACGAGTCGTTTGCCGACTACTCCGAATACCTCTGGGCCGAGTACAAGTACGGCCGCGAGGAAGCCGAGCTGCAAAACCAGAAGAAGCTGGAGTACTACTTTGAGGAAGCCCAGAGCAAACGCGAGCCGCTGATTCGCTACCGCTACGCCAGCCAGGAAGACATGTTTGACCGCCACTCCTACGAGAAGGGCGGCCGCGTGCTGCACATGCTGCGCCACTACGTGGGCGACGACGCGTTTTTCACCACCCTCAACCGCTACCTGACCCAGAACAAGCACTCGGCGGTGGAAATCGACGAGCTGCGCATGGCCTTCGAGGACGTGACCGGAGAAGACCTGATGTGGTTTTTCGATCAGTGGTTTCTGCAGCGCGGACACCCGGAGCTGGCCGTGTCGCACAGCTACGCCGATGGCAAAGTGAGTTTGCGGGTGGTGCAGAAGCAGGATACCACCTACCAGCCGGTGTACCGCCTGCCCGTGACGGTGACCACCTGGAACAACAACCAGCCCACCGACCACCGCATTGTGGTGACGCGGGCCGATCAGACGTTTCAGCTGCCGGTAAACCAGCGACCCAGCCTGGTACACTTCGATTCGGACAAGATGCTGCTGGCCAACCTGGAGGAAAGCAAGACCCAGGACGAGCTGCTTTACCAGTACCACCACGCCCGTAACTTCCTCTCGAAGCTTCAGGCCATCCAGGAGCTGCGCCCCAAAGTAGGCGACCTGGCCGTGAGCGGCATGCTGCGCAATGGCCTCAATGACAAGTTCTGGGGCACCCGCCACGCCGCTGTGGAAGCCCTGCGCCGCTACAAAGGTCCGGAGGGCGGAGCCATCCGCAAGGATCTGCAGCGCGTAGCCGCCACCGACAAGAACAGCAAAGTGCGCAGCGCGGCCGTGCTGGCCCTGGCCACTTTCCCGAACGAGGACTTCAGCGAGGTCTACGCCAAGGCGCTGACCGATAGCTCCTACTTGGTAATGGGCGCCGCCGTCAGCGCCCTCACCAAGGCCCCGACAGCAAACACGCGCGAGGCCATTCATGCGCTGCAGAACGAAACCAACCCGGCGCTGGTCACTGCGCTTTCGGGCTACTACGCCCTCAACGGCAACGCCGATCAGTACCCCTGGTACCTGCGGCGCCTCGACGACAGCAACCCCGTGGAGCTGTATCAGGTGGCGCAGGACTTTGGCACCTTTATGCTGCGCATGCCCGCCGTGGAGCGCGATAAGGGAGTGAAAAAGCTCGAGACGATGGCCCGCACCCATCCGGAGTATTACGTGCGCTTAGGGGCCTTTCACGGCCTGCGGACTTTGTCAGGCAACATGCCGGCGCTGAAAACCACGCTGGCGGATATTCGCACCAAGGAAAAAGATGAGCGGTTGGTGGGTATCTATAACCTGCTGCAATAAAGGTCGATGCCGCTTTTTTTAGCCCCGGCCGGCCGGGCAAAGCAAAAAAATAAATGCAGGTTTTTGCTTCATGGCTTGACTTGCATCAGAAAGCACCTAATTTTGCGTCTCCATTCAGCAACGGGGCAAACAAAACCCCGCTAATTGAACGGGAAAAGGCTTCGGCAACCGGCCGGGGCGCGCAAATCGGGGGGATTCCAGAGTGGCCAAATGGATCAGACTGTAAATCTGCTGTCTTCGGACTTCGGAGGTTCGAATCCTCCTCCCCCCACACCCTTTTTCTTGTCAGTGCCCTTTACGCGGGAGTAGCTCAGTTGGTAGAGCGGCAGCCTTCCAAGCTGCAGGTCGCGGGTTCGAACCTCGTCTCCCGCTCACTTTCGCCAGCAAGGCCCTGACAAGAAGTAAAGCAACCAGCCGTTGTAGCTCAGGGGTAGAGCACTTCCTTGGTAAGGAAGAGGTCCGGGGTTCAAATCCCCGCAACGGCTCAGAGTGAACCCAACGGGGCAGCGCGCCTGTCGCCGTCTGGCCTGCAAGAAGCGACGTGCAGTTTTTTCCTAGGAGAAGTCTGCGTATCGCTTTCGTGCAGTATAACCACAGCGCGTTTCTCTTTTTCCTCAAAATTTCTTCCCAATCTCTTTACAATGGCTAAAGAAACTTTTGACCGTTCCAAGCCGCACGTAAACATCGGCACGATCGGTCACGTGGACCACGGCAAAACGACCCTGACCGCTGCCATCACCACGGTGCTGGCCAACAAAGGTCTGGCCGCCAAGCGTGACTTCTCCTCGATCGACAACGCGCCCGAGGAAAAAGAGCGTGGTATCACCATCAACACCGCTCACGTCGAGTACTCCACCGAAAACCGTCACTACGCTCACGTTGACTGCCCTGGTCACGCTGACTACGTGAAGAACATGGTAACGGGTGCTGCCCAGATGGACGGCGCTATCCTCGTGGTAGCTGCTACCGACGGCCCGATGCCCCAGACCCGTGAGCACATCCTGCTGGCTCGCCAGGTAGGTGTACCGCAGCTGGTAGTGTTCATGAACAAAGTGGACATGGTGGATGACCCCGAGCTGCTTGAGCTGGTGGAAATGGAAATCCGCGAACTGCTCTCGTTCTACGACTTCGACGGCGACAACATTCCGGTTATCCAAGGCTCGGCCCTGGGCGGCCTGAACGGCGACGCTACCTGGGTTCCCAAAATCGAGGAGCTGATGGCCGCGGTTGACTCGTTCATTCCGATTCCTCCCCGTCTGACCGACCAGCCCTTCCTGATGCCGGTAGAAGACGTGTTCTCGATTACGGGTCGTGGCACGGTTGCCACCGGTCGTATCGAGCGCGGCGTAATCAACTCGGGTGAAGCCGTTGAAATCCTGGGCATGGGTGCTGAAAACCTCAAGTCGGTAGTAACCGGCGTTGAGATGTTCCGCAAAATCCTGGACCGTGGCGAAGCTGGCGACAACGTAGGTCTGCTGCTCCGTGGCATTGAAAAAGAAGCCATCCGTCGCGGCATGGTTATCTGCAAGCCCGGCTCGGTAACCCCCCACAAAAAATTCAAGGCTGAGGTTTACGTGCTGTCGAAAGAGGAAGGTGGCCGTCACACGCCCTTCTTCAACAACTACCGTCCGCAGTTCTACTTCCGCACCACCGACGTAACCGGCATCATCTCGCTGGCCGAAGGCGTGGAAATGGTAATGCCCGGCGACAACGTGACCATCTCGGTAGAGCTGATCAACGCCGTGGCCATGGAAAAAGGTCTGCGCTTCGCTATCCGCGAAGGTGGCCGTACGGTAGGTGCCGGTCAGGTGACCGAAATCCTCGACTAATTTCCGCTGAATCAAGACAATCCGCCTCCGATTTTTCGGGGGCGGATTTGTTTTGTATAAACAGTTTCCTACATTTGCAGTCCCATTCGGAATCCTCTGAAATGGGAAACGCTTACACGGGCGTAGTTCAAGGGTAGAATAGAGGTCTCCAAAACCTTTGATGGGAGTTCGAATCTCTCCGCCCGTGCTGATTCCAAATGGCCGGCCGCTGGTGCAGCGGCCGCTTTTGCCTTACCGTCAACCGGCACATCAATCATGGACAAGCTGACGAAATACTTCCGCGACACCGTCGAGGAGATGCGCTACAAGACTACGTGGCCGACCTTCGCCGAGCTGCAGAAGAGCGCCGGCATGGTGCTCATCGGCTCCATCGCGTTTGCCATCGTGGTCGGTCTGATGGATGTGTCGTTTGAGTCGCTGTTGAAGGCGTTCTACAACTCGTTCCGCTAGCCCAGACTTAAGCTAATCCGATGGGAGAATTGAAGTGGTACGTGGTTCGCTCGGTGAGCGGACAAGAAAAGAAAGCCAAGCAGTACCTCGAAACCGAGATTCACCGCCACGGCCTCGATGAGTTGGTACCGCAGGTGCTGATTCCGGCCGAGAAGGTGTACGAGATGCGCAACGGCAAGAAGCGGGTGCGCGAGCGGAGCTTCTTTCCCGGCTACATCCTGATTCATGCCGACCTGACCCACGGCGAGGTAGACCACATCATCACCAGCACGCCTGGGGTGCTGGGCTTCCTCAGCGACAAGGAAGGCAAAACCGCCAACACCAAGCCCGTGCCGCTGCGCATGAGCGAAGTAAACCGCATCCTCGGCATCGTGGATGAAACGGAAGAGCAGACCGCCACGCTGGAGGTGCCTTTCGTGGTGAACGAAACGGTGAAGGTTATCGACGGACCGTTCAACGGTTTCTCGGGCACAGTCAACGAGGTGTTCGAGGAGCGCAAGAAGCTGAACGTGATTGTCAAGATTTTCGGCCGTGCCCAGCCCGTAGAGCTGAGCTACACGCAGGTCGAGAAAGAAGTATAGACTGTTACAAGTACGGCCCCGGGTCAGCTGCTCCAGACCCGAGGTTGCTTCCATAGGAGCATTTTTGAACCGATGTTGGGCGCCACCCAACGTCGACCTTTAACCAACCCAAATGGCCAAGGAAATCAGAGGTTACCTGAAGCTTCAGGTAAAGGGAGGCGCGGCAAACCCTGCCCCGCCGATTGGACCTGCGCTTGGTTCGAAAGGCTTGAACATCATGGAATTCTGCAAGCAGTTCAACGCTCGCACCCAGGATAAAGCCGGCCAAGTGTTACCTGTTCTCATCACCATGTACACTGACAAGTCGTTTGACTTTGTCATCAAGACGCCGCCTGCGCCGATCCTGCTCATGGAAGCAGCGAAGATTCAGAGCGGGTCGAAAGAGCCGAACCGTAACAAGGTTGGCTCGGTGACCTGGGACCAAGTCCGCCAAATTGCCGAAACGAAAATGCCCGACTTGAACGCCTTCAAGATCGAGTCGGCCATGAAGCTCGTGGCTGGCACCGCTCGCAGCATGGGCCTCACCATTACGGGCGAAAGCCCCCTCACCAAGTAATCGGCTACGACCATGGCAAAAGTGAGCAAAAAGCGCAAGGAAGCCCTTGCCAAATTTGACCTGACGGAAGTACGCTCGCTGCAGGATGCGGCCAAAGTGGTAAAGGAAATCACCTTCACCAAGTTTGACGCCTCGGTAGACATCGACGTACGCCTGGGTGTTGACCCCCGCAAAGCCGACCAGATGGTACGTGGCGTAGCCACGCTGCCCCACGGTACCGGCAAAACGGTTCGCGTGCTGGCGCTGGTGACTCCGGACAAGGAAGCCGAAGCTACCGCTGCTGGTGCTGACTTCGTTGGTCTGGACGACTACATCGCCAAGATCGAGAAGGGCTGGACCGACATCGACGTAATCATCACGATGCCGGCCGTAATGGCCAAAGTAGGCCGTCTGGGCCGCGTATTGGGTCCGCGTGGCCTGATGCCGAACCCCAAGTCGGGCACCGTAACCACGGACGTAGCCAAGGCCGTGCAGGAAGTGAAGGCTGGTAAGATCGACTTCAAAGTTGACAAGACCGGCATCATTCACACCTCGGTTGGCAAAGTGTCGTTCACCGAGGACAAACTCGCGGAAAACGCACTGGAGCTGATCCAGACCCTGCAGCGTCTGAAGCCTTCGTCGGCCAAGGGCACCTACATCAAGAGCATCACGCTCTCGAGCACGATGAGCCCGGGCGTACCGGTTGACACGCAGGTTAATTCCGCCAAATAAGCAACGCGCCTGATCATGACGAAGGAAGAAAAATACGCCCTCGTAGATGAGCTGGCCGAGAAGTTCGGCGAATACAGCTTCTTCTACCTCACGGATGCCTCGGGCATGACCGTGGCGAAGATCAACGAATTCCGTCGCCTGTGCTACACGCGCGGCATGGAGTACAAGGTCTACAAGAACACCCTGATCCGCAAAGCGCTGGACCGCCTCTCGGGCGACACCGCCGAGCTGGATGCAGCCCTGAAAGGCCAGTCGGGCATCCTGTTCTCGAAAGAGTCGGGCTCGGCCCCTGCCAAGCTGCTGAAGGACTTTTACAAGTCGCAGAACTACGGCAAGAACGTAGTGCCGAAGCCGGTGCTGAAAGGCGCTTACCTCGACAGCGACCTGTTCGTGGGTGCCAACCAGCTCGAAACGCTGGCCACCATCAAAGGCAAGCAGGAACTCATCGGTGAAATCATCGGTCTGCTCCAGTCGCCCGCCAAAAACGTTATCGGCGCTCTGCAGAGCGGCGGCAACAAGCTGGCTGGCATCCTCAAAACCCTCTCGGAAAAAGAAGAGGCCGCAGGCTAACCGCTGCTCTCTTTCATTCAATTCAATCGTTTTCAACAACACCCCCAAATTTTTTGCAAAATGGCAGATCTGAAAGCATTTGCAGAGCAGCTCGTTAGCCTGACCGTTAAAGAAGTTAACGAACTGGCAACCATCCTGAAGGACGAGTACGGCATCGAGCCGGCAGCTGCTGCTCCGGTAATGATGGCTGGCGGTGGCGCTGGCGCTGCTGCTGAGGCTCCCGAAGAGAAGACTTCGTTCGACGTAATCCTGAAGTCAGCTGGCGCTCAGAAACTGGCTGTAGTGAAGCTGGTGAAAGACCTGACCGGCCTGGGCCTGAAGGAAGCCAAAGAACTGGTTGACGGCGCTCCGAAGCCCCTGAAAGAAGGTGTTGCCAAAGACGAGGCTGAAGGCCTGAAGAAGCAGCTGGAAGAAGCTGGTGCTGAAGTAGAGGTTAAGTAATTACCCTCCGACCCCACCTGCTTCATCGGACGGACCCCGCGGTTACCGGTGACCATTCAGTCAGCCGTTTCCGTTTCGACCCGCCCAACAAGCATGGAGAAGGCCTGGCAACTAAGTCAGGTCTTTTCCTGTTTGTAGCCTACAAACTTTGCCAAACGCGGTTTCCACGCCCCCAGGGGCGTTTTCGCGCGTCTACGTGGGGAATCTACGCAAAGTTTGACGTTTCACCCCCAGACATTTTAACCCCCTTACACGTTGGCTACACGCAAGAAAACGGCTTCGGCCGAGGAGCGGATCAACTTCGCCAAGATTAAGAAGGTTATTGAGTATCCGGATTTCCTGGACGTGCAGTTGCAGTCGTTCCAGGATTTCTTTCAGCTCGAGACGGCCGCCGAGAATC
Organism: Hymenobacter sp. B81; assembly: GCF_044628455.1. Classification (NCBI taxonomy): domain Bacteria; kingdom Pseudomonadati; phylum Bacteroidota; class Cytophagia; order Cytophagales; family Hymenobacteraceae; genus Hymenobacter; species Hymenobacter sp. B81. The sequence goes on from NZ_JBIYZW010000003.1 coordinate 43,683, forward strand.
GTACGGATGAAGGTTTGTTCAAGGTGTTTGCCGAGAACTTCCCGATTTCGGACTCGCGCGAGAATTTCGTGCTGCAGTTTATGGATTACCACGTCGATCCGCCCAAGTACTCGGTCGACGAGTGCATCGACCGCGGCCTGACGTACTCGGTACCCCTGAAGGCCAAGCTGCGCCTGCTGTGCAACGACGCCGACAACGAGGACTTCGAAACCATCGAGCAGGAAGTGTTCCTCGGGAACATTCCCTACATGACGGAAAAGGGCTCCTTCGTCATTAACGGGGCCGAGCGGGTTATCGTATCGCAGCTGCACCGCTCGCCGGGCGTGTTCTTCGCCCAGAGCAAGCACACCAACGGTACCAAGCTGTACTCGGCGCGCATCATTCCGTTCAAGGGCTCGTGGATTGAGTTTGCCACGGACGTGAACAACGTGATGTACGCCTACATCGACCGCAAGAAGAAATTCCCGGTTACCACGCTGCTGCGCGCCATCGGCTACGGCACCGACAAAGACATCCTCGACCTGTTCGGGCTGTCGGAAGAGGTGAAGGCCGACAAGAAAACCCTCAAGAAAGTAGTTGGCCGCAAGCTGGCCGCCCGCGTGCTGCGCACCTGGACGGAAGACTTCGTGGATGAGGACACCGGCGAGGTAGTTTCCATCGACCGCAACGAGGTGCTGCTGGAGCGCGACTCGACCGTGGAGGACGAGGACATCGACACCATCGTGAACTCGGGGGTGAAGTCCATCATCCTGCACCGCGAAAATGTCAACATCGCCGACTTCGCCATCATCTACAACACCCTGCAGAAAGACAACTCCAACTCGGAGAAGGAAGCTGTAGAGCAGATTTACCGTCAGCTGCGCAACACCGAAGCACCCGACGAAGAAACTGCCCGTGACATCATCCAGAAGCTGTTCTTCTCGGATAAGCGTTATGACTTGGGGGATGTGGGCCGCTACCGCATCAACAAGAAGCTGGGCCTCGACAAGAACTGGGAAGCCCGTGTACTGACCAACGAGGACATCGTCCTGATCGTGAAGTACCTGATCGGCCTGATCAACTCGAAGGCCGTAGTCGACGACATTGACCACTTGTCGAACCGCCGCGTGCGCACCGTGGGCGAGCAGCTTTACGCCCAGTTCGGCGTGGGCCTGGCCCGCATGGCGCGTACCATCAAGGAGCGCATGAACGTGCGCGACAACGAGGACTTCAAGCCCGTTGACCTGATCAACGCCCGCACGCTGTCGTCGGTTATCAACTCGTTCTTCGGCACCAACCAGTTGTCGCAGTTCATGGACCAAACCAACCCGCTGGCCGAAGTGACGCACAAGCGTCGCGTATCGGCACTCGGGCCGGGCGGTCTGTCGCGCGAACGGGCAGGTTTCGAAGTACGTGACGTACACTACACGCACTACGGCCGCCTCTGCACCATCGAAACGCCGGAAGGACCGAACATCGGTCTGATTTCGTCGCTGTGCGTGCACGCCCGCGTGAACTCAATGGGCTTCATCGAAACGCCCTACCGCACCGTGCAGAACGGCATGGTAGACATGAGCGAGAACGTGAAGTACCTGACGGCCGAAGAGGAAGACACCCACCACATCGCGCAGGCCAACGCCCGCCTCGATGACAACGGCAACTTCCTGTCGGACCGCGTGAAGGGCCGCTTCGAGGGTGACTTCCCGGTGGTAGAGCCGGCCGAGTACACCTACATGGACATTGCCCCGAACCAGATTGTATCGGTGGCCGCGTCGATGATTCCGTTCCTGGAGCACGACGACGCCAATCGTGCGCTGATGGGCTCGAACATGCAGCGCCAGGCCGTGCCGTTGCTGCGGCCGCAGGCGCCCATCGTGGGTACCGGTCTCGAAGGCCGCGTAGCCATCGACTCGCGCGCCCTGGTCGTGGCCGAAGGCCCCGGCACCATCGACTACGTGGATGCCAACAAGATCATCGTCAAGTACGACCTCTCGGCCGAAGACATCCTCGTGAGCTTCGACGCCGAGCGCGTAACCTACGATCTGATCAAGTTCCGTCGCACCAACCAGGATACCTGCATCAACCTGACCCCGATCGTGAAGCGCGGGGAGCGGGTCGAGAAAGGTCAGCCCCTGTGCGAAGGCTACGCAACCGAAGGCGGCGAGCTGGCCCTGGGTCGTAACATGCAGGTGGCATTTATGCCCTGGCAGGGTTACAACTTCGAGGATGCCATCGTGATTTCGGAGAAGGTAGTCCGCGACGACATCTTCACCTCGATTCACATCGAAGAGTTCGAGCTGGAAGTCCGCGAAACCAAGCGCGGCGAAGAAGAGCTGACCTCGGAAATTCCGAACGTGAGCGAGGAAGCCGTGCGCAACCTCGACGAGAACGGCATTATCCGCATCGGCGCGGAAGTGCGCGAAGGCGACATCCTGATCGGCAAGATTACGCCCAAGGGCGAAACCGACCCGACCCCGGAAGAGAAGCTGCTGCGCGCCATCTTCGGCGACAAAGCCGGCGACGTGAAGGACGCCTCCCTCAAGGCGCCGCCCTCCCTGCAGGGCGTGGTTATCGAAACCAAGCTGTTCTCGCGCCCCAAGAAAGACAAAAACCTGCGGGCCAAGTCCAAGCGCGAAGTGGAGGAGCTTAAGGAGCGCTACGCCGCCGAGCTGCGCGGGGTGCGGGCTGTGATGATCGACAAGCTGGTGCAGTTGCTCGAGGGCAAAACCTCGCAGGGCATCAAGCACCGCTTCGGCGATGAAATCCTGTCGAAGGGCGTGAAATTCGGGAAGAAGAACATCTCGGAAGCACTGTTCCCCGACAAGAACCCCTACAAGGACGAGAGCAACTACGCCGTGCCCGAGGAGGTGAACATGTTCAAGGACCTGATCCTGGAGAACTGGACCGCCGACGAGAAGGTGAACCGCATGCTGGTGGAGCTGGTGAAAAACTACACCAAGCGCCGCAACATCGTAACGGCCCGCTTCAAGCGCGACCGGTTTACGCTGGAAGTAGGCGACGAGCTGCCCGCCGGCATCGTGCAGCTGGCCAAGGTGTACATCGCCAAGAAGCGCAAGCTGAAGGTGGGTGACAAGATGGCCGGCCGCCACGGTAACAAGGGCGTAGTAGCCCGTATCGTGCGCGACGAGGACATGCCCTTCCTGCCCGACGGCACCCCGATGGACATCGTGCTCAACCCGCTGGGGGTACCGAGCCGCATGAACATCGGCCAGATCTACGAAACGGTACTGGGCTGGGCCGGCCTCAAGCTGGGCCGCAAGTACTCGACGCCCATCTTCGACGGGGGTACCGAAGAAGAGGTGGCCAAGGAGCTGACCGACGCCGGCCTGCCGGATTGGGGCCGGGCCTACCTGCACGACGGCCTCTCGGGCGACCGTTTCGACCAGCCGGTAACCGTGGGCGTGATTTACATGCTCAAGCTCGGTCACTTGGTCGACGACAAGATGCACGCCCGTTCCATCGGTCCGTACTCGCTCATCACGCAGCAGCCGCTGGGTGGTAAGGCGCAGTTCGGTGGCCAGCGCTTCGGCGAAATGGAAGTGTGGGCCCTGGAAGCCTTCGGCGCCTCGAACATCCTGCAGGAAATCCTGACGGTGAAATCGGACGACGTGATTGGCCGCGCCAAAGCCTACGAAGCCATTGTGAAGGGCGACGTGCTGCCCAAGCCGAATATCCCGGAGTCGTTCAACGTACTCATTCACGAGCTGCGTGGTCTGGCCCTGGAAATCACGCTGGACTAGTTAATAGCTGCGAACAGAATGGTTGTCGGCGCCTGCGGGGGCCGGCAACCATTTCGCGCGTAGTACGAGCGGCTGCAAGACATGCTTTCCGGGTGCTGTTCCGAGATATGGTCAGGACAGCTCAATCCACCCGAAAAGTCATCAACCGGCCGGTCGAAGGAAGCCACAACCTGGCTTCACCCTCAGACCTGATAAAACCTACTGCGCGGCGTACCTATCCGACCCGCAGAGCACTTTTACCTGAGTCGAACTGTTACCCGATTCTGCGGTCTGGCTTCGGCCAGGTACAGGAACGGAAACAGTGAACAGCAACAAGCTAACAGCTTAACAAACAAGCAACATGGCGTTTGCAAAAACGAAAAAGCTGGTGCAGGACTTCTCGAAAGTCACCATCTCGCTCGCCTCTCCCGAAGCCATTCTGGAGCGCTCGAACGGGGAAGTAGTGAAGCCCGAGACGATCAACTACCGCACGTACAAGCCCGAAATGGGCGGTCTGTTCTGCGAGCGGATCTTCGGGCCGGTGAAGGACTGGGAGTGCCACTGCGGCAAATACAAGCGCATTCGCTACAAGGGCATCATCTGCGACCGTTGCGGCGTGGAGGTGACCGAGAAGAAAGTGCGCCGCGAGCGGATGGGCCACATCGAACTGGTGGTGCCCGTCGCGCACATCTGGTACTTCAAGTCGCTGCCCAATAAAATCGGCTACCTGCTGGGCCTGCCCACCAAGAAGCTCGACCAGATCATCTACTACGAGCGTTACGTGGTAGTGCAGCCGGGCGTGCTCGAGGCCGAAGGCGTGCAGCAGTACGACTTCCTGACGGAAGACGAATACCTGGACATCATCGACAAGCTCCCCCGCGAGAACCAGATGCTGCCCAACGAGGACCCGCAGAAGTTCATCGCCCGCATGGGTGCCGACGCGCTGTACATGCTGCTCGAGCGCCTGAACCTGGACGAGCTGAGCTACTCGCTGCGCGACTCCGCCGCCCACGAAACCTCGCAGCAGCGCAAGGCCGAAGCCCTGAAGCGCCTGCGCGTGGTGGAAGCCTTCCGCGAAGCCAACACCCGCGTGGAAAACCGTCCCGAGTGGATGGTGATTCGCATGGTGCCGGTAATTCCGCCGGAGCTGCGCCCCCTGGTGCCCCTGGACGGTGGCCGCTTTGCTACCTCCGACCTGAACGACCTGTACCGTCGCGTTATCATCCGCAACAACCGCCTCAAGCGCCTGATCGAAATCAAGGCGCCGGAGGTGATTCTGCGCAACGAGAAGCGCATGCTGCAGGAAGCCGTGGACTCGCTGTTCGACAACTCGCGCAAGGTGAATGCCGTGCGCGCCGAAGGCAACCGCGCCCTGAAGTCGCTGTCCGACATGCTGAAAGGCAAGCAGGGCCGCTTCCGTCAGAACCTGCTCGGTAAGCGCGTCGACTACTCGGGCCGTTCGGTTATCGTGGTGGGCCCCGAGCTGAAGCTGCACGAGTGCGGTCTGCCCAAGAACATGGCGGCCGAGCTGTTCAAACCGTTCATCATCCGCAAGCTCATCGAGCGCGGCATCGTGAAGACGGTGAAGTCGGCCAAGAAAATCGTGGACCGCAAGGACGCCGTGGTATGGGACATCCTGGAGAACGTGCTGAAAGGCCACCCGGTGCTCCTGAACCGTGCTCCTACGCTGCACCGTCTGGGTATCCAGGCGTTCCAGCCGCGCCTGATCGAGGGCAAGGCCATCCAGCTGCACCCGCTGGTGTGTACCGCCTTCAACGCTGACTTTGACGGTGACCAGATGGCCGTGCACGTGCCCCTCGGGCCGGCCGCCGTGCTGGAAGCCTCCATGCTCATGCTGGCCTCGCACAACATCCTGAACCCGGCCAACGGCGCGCCCATCGCGGTACCGTCGCAGGACATGGTTCTGGGCTTGTACTACGTGACCAAAGGCAAGCGCAGCACCGAAACCGAGAAGATTCAGGGCGAAGGCATGACCTTCTACTCCTCGGAGGAAGTGGTTATTGCTATCAACGAAAAGCAACTCTCGAAGCAGGCCTACATCAAGGTGCGCACGAAGGTGCGCGACGAGAACGACCAGCTCGTGACCAAGGTCATCGAGACGGTGGCCGGCCGCGTGCTCTTCAACCTGCACGTGCCCGAGGAGGTAGGCTTCGTGGACGAGCTGCTCACCAAGAAGAAGCTCCAGCAGATCATCTCGCTGGTGTTCAAGCGCACGGGCATGGCCCGTACCGCTCAGTTCCTCGACGACATCAAGACCCTCGGCTTCCAGTCGGCCTTCAAAGGCGGTCTGAGCATGGGTCTGGGTGACATTCAGATTCCGAAGGAGAAGGACGCCCTCATCGCGCAGGCCAAGGCCGACGTGGATGCGGTAACCCAGAACTACCAGATGGGTCTGATTACCGACAACGAGCGTTACAACCAGGTTATCGACATCTGGACGCGCATCAACAACCAGATTACGGAGACGCTCATGCGTCGTCTCGAAACGGACGACCAGGGTTTCAACTCGATCTACATGATGATGCACTCCGGTGCCCGCGGCTCGCGCGAGCAGATTCGTCAGCTCGGCGGGATGCGTGGTCTGATGGCCAAGCCGCAGAAGTCGTTGCAGGGTTCGGTCGGTGAAATCATCGAAAACCCGATCCTGTCCAACTTCAAAGAAGGCCTGGACGTAATCGAGTACTTCATTTCGACCCACGGTGCCCGTAAGGGTCTGGCCGACACCGCTCTGAAGACGGCTGACGCCGGCTACCTGACGCGTCGTCTGGTAGACGTGTCGCAGGACGTGATTGTAAACGACGTGGACTGCGGTACGCTGCGCGGCATCGAGACCTTCGCCCTGAAGGACAACGAAGACGTGGTAGAGCCGCTGGCCGAGCGTATCCTGGGCCGCGTGGCGGTGCACGATATCATCGACCCGCTCACCGACGAGATTATCCTGCCGGCTGGCGAGGAAATCACCGAGGAAATCACCCGTCGCATCGACAACACCAGCATTGAATCGGTGGAAATCCGCTCGGTGCTGACCTGCGAAGCCAAGCGTGGGATCTGCGGCAAGTGCTACGGTCGTAACCTGTCGTCGGGCCGCATGGTCCAGAAAGGCGAAGCGGTCGGCGTAATTGCGGCCCAGTCCATCGGCGAACCGGGTACCCAGCTCACGCTGCGTACCTTCCACGTGGGTGGTACGGCCTCCAACATCGCCGTTGAAGCCAGCATCCGCGCCAAGTTCGCCGGCGTCATCGAGTTCGAGGATATCCGCACCGTGGATACCGTGACCGAGGACGGCGTGAAGGGCAAAGTGGTGATGGGCCGCTCGGGTGAAGTGCGCATCGTGGAGAAAGGCACCGGCAAGGTGTTTATCTCGAACCACGTGCCCTACGGCTCGTTCCTGCTGGTGGAAGAAGGCCAGGAGGTGGAGAAGGGCGACGAACTCAACAACTGGGACCCGTACAACGCGGTTATCCTGGCCGAGTTCGACGGCACCATCAACTACGACGGCATCAAGGAGGGCATCACCTACCGCGAGGAGTCGGACGAACAGACCGGTCACCGCGAGAAGGTCATCATCGAGTCGAAAGACAAGACGATGGCTCCCGCCATCATCGTGAAAGCCGGCAAGAAGGGCGGCGACGAAGCGCAGAAAGCCTACAACATCCCAGTTGGTTCGCACATCAACGTGGAGAACGGCGAGAAAATCAAGGCCGGTCACATCCTAGCCAAGATTCCCCGCGCCGTGGGCAAGACCCGCGACATCACCGGTGGTCTGCCCCGCGTAACCGAGCTGTTCGAGGCCCGCAACCCGTCGAACCCGGCCGTTGTGGCCGAAATCGACGGCGTGGTAACCTACGGCACGGTGAAGCGCGGCAACCGCGAAATCTTCGTCGAGTCGAAGGACGGCGTCAAGAAGAAGTACATGGTGCCGCTGTCCAAGCACATTCTGGTGCAGGACAACGACTTCATCCGCGCCGGCGCGCCGCTGTCGGATGGGGCCATTACCCCGATTGACATCCTGAATATTCAGGGCCCCGGCGCCGTGCAGGAGTACCTCGTGAACGAGATTCAGGAAGTGTACCGCTTGCAGGGGGTGAAAATCAACGACAAGCACATCGAGGTGGTCGTGCGCCAGATGATGCAGAAAGTCGTGATTATCGACCCGGGCGACACCTCGTTCCTCGAGCACCAGGTTATCGACAAGGTGACCTTCATGGAAGAAAACGACTCCATCATCGACATGAAAGTGGTGACGGACGAGGGCGATTCCACGGAGCTCAAGCGTGGTCAGATCGTGACGGCCCGCAAGCTGCGCGACGAAAACTCCTCGCTGCGCCGCCGCGACCTGAAGCTGGTAGAAGTGCGCGACGCTTCGCCGGCCGTATCGCGCCCCACGCTGCAGGGTATCACCCAGGCTTCGCTGGGCACGCAGTCGTTCATCTCGGCGGCTTCGTTCCAGGAGACGACCAAGGTGCTGTCGGAGGCTGCCATCCGTGGCAAGGCCGACGAGCTGCTGGGCCTGAAGGAGAACGTGATTGTTGGTCACCTCATCCCGGCCGGTACCGGCCTGCGGGAGTACCAGCGCATCATCGTGGGCTCGACCGAAGACCCCGAGCCGGTGGCCGCTGCCCCGGCCGCGGCCGAGGCCCGGCCCCGCGCCAGCCGCAGCAAGCGCGAAGTATCGGCCGAGTAATCGACTGATCGAGTAAGGAAGCCCGCCGGAAGCAATTCTGGCGGGCTTTTCTTGTGTTGGGGCCTACCGCCGCGGCCCTTGGGGCGAGTATCAGTACCCTTGCTCGGAACTGTCGGCACGTTTGTCTGGAAGCGACAGTACGTTTCCGCCAACTCGTCCTATCGTCTTGGGCAAAAGACTGCAGTCTTTTGGGTGAAAGACCGCAGTCTTTTTGGCAAGTCGTAATAACGTGTTGGGCAGAAACTGCTGACGAGCGGTGCCGGACGTGCTGTTGCGGGCTTCAACCCTTAACGGAAGTCTGCGGCAGAAGCAATTCCGGCGGGCTTGCCTTTTCGGGTTATCTTGGACAACGTATCCCGATGTGCCGGAAGCTATGCCAGATTGCTTACTCCGCCAGCTGAACACGACCCCGGAAAGTCACGTGAAGGCCTCCCAAAAGAATGTGCGCCCCGAGGATTTCATAGCTCTGATACGTTACAACACCGCTGAGGAGGGCGGGCGCCGCACACCAGTGCGTTCTGGCTACCGAGCGCAGGTAAGGTTTCCCTTCGATGAAATGCAGACGTCGGGTTTGCAGGTATTTATCAATCAAGATGAGTGCTGGCCCGGGGAAGAAGTTGAAGCCAAGGTATACCTCGTATCAGCCTGCCTGTTCGAGCGTAAACTATTGGTGGGCGAGGTATTTGAAATCCGGGAAGGGGCGCGTGTAGTGGGGATAGGCGTAATCAAGCAGTTCACCAACGAGAAGCTCCGCCGGGCTGCGGATGCGTACAGTGGCTAGTAAAGCAACTTTTAAAAATTACCTTCATCCAAGCTAAGGCTGTACGTAGCTTGGGCCTACCGATTCTTCGTCACTTCCCGCAACCTAATATGACCCAACAACCGCCCACTCCTGGCCCCGAAGAACAGCAGATCAACATCGAACTCTCGGAAGACATTGCCGAAGGCGAGTACGCCAACCTGGCCATGATTGCCCACAGCAGCAGCGAGTTCGTTATCGACTTCATCCGGCTGATGCCAGGCCTGCCCAAAGCCAAGGTGAAGGCTCGCGTGGTCATCACTCCCGAGCACGCCAAGCGCCTGCTCGCGGCCCTGGCTGACAACATCGAACGCTACGAGCGCAGCTTCGGCCCGGTGAAAGCCCAGGGCGAGATGCCCAGCTTCCCGATGAACTTCAGCGGGACGATGGGGGAGGCCTAGGCCCTTCTCCCGCGCGTTTCAACAGGGCCAGGGCGGCAACGCGGCTGGCCCTTATCATTGCCCATTATGCCGCCCCTCGACCGTTTCTCCGGCCACGCCGCCCAGTACGCACAGTTCCGCATCGGCTACCCGCCGGCGCTCTACGACTTTCTGCTTTCCCTCACGCCCGGCCGGGCGGCGGCCTGGGACTGCGGCACCGGCAACGGCCAGGTAGCCGCCGATCTAGCGCCGCACTTCACCCGCGTAGAAGCTACCGACATCAGCCCGGAGCAGCTGGCGCAGGTCGTGCCGCAGCCGAATGTTCACTACCGCGTCAGCCCCGCCGAACGCACGCCCTTTGCCGCCGGCAGCTTCGACCTGATAACCGTGGCGCAGGCCCTGCACTGGTTCGACGCCGAGGCGTTTCACCGCGAGGCGCGGCGCGTGGCCCGGCCCGGGGCCGTGGTGGCCGAGTGGGGCTACGGCCTGGTGAAGGTCAACGAGCAGATCGACCCGCTGATTCAGCACTTCTACACCCGCATCGTCGGGCCGTACTGGGACGCGAACCGCCGCCACATCGACGACGAGTTTGCTTGCCTTCCGTTTCCGTTTTCCCAGATGCAGCAGTGCAGATTTGCGGAGCGCCAAAGCTGGGATGCCGAGCGGTTTCTGCGTTATTTGCAGACCTGGAGCAGCGTGCAGCGCTACCGCCGGGCAGTAGGGGAGGAGCCGCTGGGGCAAATTGAGCCACAGCTGCGGGCACTGTGGGGCGAAGAAAAGCGCGAGGTGTGCTTCCCGATCTTTCTGCGCGCCGGGTCCATTACCGAGCAGTAAGTAAACCAATATATCATTCTGGTTTATTGGTAACTAAGTTTACCGAAAGCAGCAATGTGTTTAGTGGAAATGGGCTACGAGTACCGCATTATCTGCGTGCTGACGACTGAGCAGGCCGCCGCCATTCTTGGCACAGCCCCGCACTTGGATTACCGCGACGAGCTGGGCCGGCATGAATACCGCGGCTCGGGCAGCTTAACCGGAATGCCAGACGCCGAGCTGCAGCGCGCCGAGTACGGCCTCTACTTCTGCGACTACGGCCGCAGCCACACGAGTCTGACGGTGCTGGGCTACGTGCTCAGCCGCTGCGCCGACCTGGGCCCGGTGACCTTGCAGGCGCTGGAATAGCCCCGCCGGGGGCTGAGCCAGTGCCCTCTCTCCTTGTATAAGGTCGCCTGCAGGGCCGTAGAGCGGGTGAAGGGGCAAAACCGGGCGGAGCAACGCACTGAGTTTGAGCAGTACAAGCCTTTCGCGGTTAGTTAGAATCCTCGTTTGCTATTGTAAATCAGACTGTCTACCTTTGCAAGCCTAATTTTTTGGGAGAAGACCCTCCCGGCACAAACCCCATTTAGATGCCAACCATCAACCAATTAGTGCGCAAAGGCCGCGAGAAGCTGACGACGAAATCCAAGTCGCCGGCTCTTGATTCGTGCCCCCAGCGCCGTGGCGTGTGCACCCGCGTGTACACCACCACGCCCAAGAAGCCGAACTCGGCCATGCGTAAAGTAGCTCGCGTGCGCCTGACCAACGGCAAGGAAGTTAACGCCTACATCCCGGGCGAAGGCCACAACCTGCAGGAGCACAGCATCGTGCTGATCCGCGGTGGCCGCGTAAAAGACCTGCCGGGCGTGCGTTACCACATCATCCGTGGTGCCCTCGACACCGCCGGCGTAAACGGCCGTCTGCAGCGTCGCTCGAAGTACGGTGCCAAGCGTCCGAAGCCCGGCCAACCGGCCGCAGCAGCTGGCAAAGGCGGCAAACCCGCAGGTAAGAAAAAGTAATAAGGTCACTCTGACGGCTGTCAGTGCCTGAATCAGGGGTCTGAGTAATACGCCTCGCGGCGTGTGAAGCCTGATTCCACTCTAAGCACAGTCGCCAAGCCCTTTCGAAATCATGAGAAAAGCAAAACCGAAGAAGCGCATTCTGCTGCCGGACCCCAAGTTCGGCGAGACGCTGGTTACCCGTTTCGTTAACTACCTGATGTACGACGGCAAGAAGAGCCTCTCGTATGGCATCTTCTACGACGCCTTGGAGCAGGTAGAAGCCCGCACCAAGGAAAACGGCCTGGAGCAGTGGCGCAAAGCCCTGAACAACGTGATGCCGACCGTGGAAGTAAAGAGCCGCCGCGTAGGCGGTGCTACCTTCCAGGTGCCCACCGAAGTTCGCCCCGACCGTCGTATCGCCGTGGGTTCGAAATGGCTCATTCAATACTCGCGTCGTCGCGGTGAGAAGACCATGAAGGACAAGCTGGCCGGCGAAATCATTGCTGCCGCCAAAGGCGAAGGTGCCGCCGTCAAGAAGAAGGACGACACCCACCGCATGGCGGAAGCCAACAAGGCCTTCTCGCACTTCCGATTCTAAAGAGTTTTTAGGGACTTAGGAATTAGGACCTGGTGGTTTTGGTTAGCCCTCCACTAAGTTCTAAGCCCTAAGTCCCTAAGCCCTACTACGACAATGGCCGTAAATAAAGACCTTCAGTACCTCCGCAACATTGGGATTATGGCGCACATCGACGCCGGTAAGACCACCACGTCGGAGCGTATCCTCTACTACACCGGTAAAACCCACAAAATCGGGGAAGTGCACGAAGGTGCCGCCACGATGGACTGGATGGAGCAGGAGCAGGAGCGTGGTATCACCATCACGTCGGCTGCTACTACCACCTTCTGGAACTACCCCACGGACGCCAACGGCGACCCGACGCCAGAAACCAAGCAGTACAAAATCAACCTGATTGATACCCCCGGCCACGTTGACTTCACCGTAGAGGTTGAACGCTCGCTGCGGGTGCTCGACGGTGCCGTCGCTCTGTTCTGCGCCGTTTCGGGCGTAGAGCCGCAGTCGGAAACCGTATGGCGTCAGGCCGACAAGTACAAAGTGCCGCGCATCTGCTTCGTCAACAAGATGGACCGCGCCGGTGCTGACTTCTTCAAGGCCGTAACCGAAATCAAAGACAAGCTGGGCGCCAACCCCGTGCCCCTGCAGATTCCGATCGGTGCCGAAGACACCTTCAAGGGCGTAGTTGACCTGCTCACCGGCAAAGCCATCGTGTGGGACGACGCAACCCAGGGCAAATCGTACCACGAAATCCCGGTTCCCGAGGATCTGGTGGAGACGGTAGCCGAGTGGCGCCAGAAGCTGGTAGAAAGCGTAGCCGAATACGACGACGCCCTGCTGGAGAAATTCTTCGAAGATCCGGACAGCATCACCCGCGAGGAAATGATGGTCGTTATCCGCCAGGCGGTAATCGACATGAAGTTCTCGCCCGTAATGTGCGGCTCGGCCTTCAAAAACAAAGGTGTGCAGTCGATGCTGGACGGCGTAATGGCCTACCTGCCCTCGCCGCTCGACATGCCGGCTATCATCGGTACCAACCCCGACACGGGCGAGGAAGTAGAGCGTCACCCCGACAACTCGGAGCCGTTCACCGCCCTGGCGTTCAAGATTGCCACCGACCCCTTCGTGGGCCGTCTGTGCTTCTTCCGCTGCTACTCGGGTCAGCTCGAGTCGGGTTCGTACGTGTTCAACAACCGCACGGGCAAGAAGGAGCGCATCTCGCGTCTGATGCAGATGCACTCCAACAAGCAGAACCCCATCGACAAGATCCAGGCTGGTGACATTGCCGCCGGCGTGGGTTTCAAGGACATCAAGACCGGTGACACGCTGACGGAAGAGAAAGACCGTCTCGTACTCGAGTCGATGTCGTTCCCCGAGCCCGTAATCGGCTACGCTATTGAGCCGAAGACCCAGGCCGACGTGGACAAGATGGGTATGGCCATTGCCAAACTCGTGGAAGAAGACCCCACCCTGACGGTATTCACCGACCCCGAAACGGGCCAGACGGTACTGCGCGGCATGGGTGAGCTTCACCTGGAAATCATCATCGACCGGATGCGTCGCGAGTTCAAGGTTGAAATCAACCAGGGTGCTCCGCAGGTAGCCTACAAGGAGATGATTACCAAAACCATCGAGCACCGCGAAGTCTACAAGAAGCAGACGGGTGGTCGTGGTAAGTTCGCTCACATCGAGTTTGAACTGGGCCCGAAAGAAACCGAGCCGGAGAAACCCGGTCTGGAATTCGTCAACGGCATCACCGGTGGGGTTATTCCGCGCGAATTCATTGCCCCGATCCAGAAGGGTTTCGAAGAGGCCATGAAGAACGGCGTACTGGCCGGCTTCCCCATGGACTCGATGCGCGTGAAGATCTTCCACGGCTCGTACCACGATGTGGACTCGGACGCCCTGTCGTTCGAAATGGCGGCTCGTCTGGGCTACAAAGAGGCGGCCCCGCGCTGCGCGCCGAAGCTGCTCGAGCCCATCATGGCCGTTGAAGTAGTGTCGCCGGACGAGTACACGGGCCCGGTAACGGGTGACTTGAACCGTCGTCGTGGCATCATGAAAGGCATGGACACGAAGGCTGGTGCCCAGGTTATCAAGGCTGACGTTCCGCTGTCGGAACTGTTCGGCTACGTAACCGACCTGCGCACCATCTCCTCGGGCCGCGCTTCGGCTTCGCTTACCTTCTCGCACTACGAGCAGGTGCCGATGAACCTGGCCGAGGGCATCATCGCCAAAGTAAAAGGCGGTAAATAATCGTTGCTTTCCCAAGCTGACATCATGAACCAGAAAATTCGCATCAAACTGAAGTCCTACGATCATAACCTCGTCGACAAGTCGTCGGAGAAGATCGTAAAGGCGGTGAAAGCAACCGGTGCCATCGTAAGCGGCCCGATTCCTTTGCCCACTGAGAAAGACAAGTTCACCGTTCTCCGTTCGCCCCACGTGAACAAGAAGGCCCGTGAGCAGTTCCAACTCTGCACCTACAAGCGCCTCGTGGACATCTACTCGACTTCGTCGAAGACGGTAGACGCCCTGATGAAGCTGGAACTGCCCAGCGGCGTTGACGTAGAAATCAAAGTCTGAGGCTAGCTTAGCCCGATAGCAAAACACCCCGCTGGTTTTCCAGCGGGGTGTTTTTGTTTACAACCATTAGCCGAAAAGCGGACTCATGAGGCCGAGCCGGTTGGATCGGCGTACAACCGCTGGTCCGGCGGGCTGGCACGAAATAAGTAACTTGCGTTTCGTCTCACCCGTGCAGCCTGGGCTTCACGCTTTATGTCTTTGCTTATTTTCACTGCTTCTTCCGTTCCGCCCTGGTGGTCTGTTGAGCGCGTGCAACTGGCCGCGAGCATCAGCTGCGGCCTCATCATCACGGGGCTGTTCACCGTTCCGTTTTTCCGCGCGCTGTCCAGCATTGGCTTGGCGGCGCTGGCGCTGACGGGCATTGGGTACGCGGTGGTTTACCGGCAAATAGGTCAGCAGCAGAAGTGGCCGGTATACGCCGCCCTGGCTCTGGTATTTGCCTTGCACCTGCTCACGGGGCTGAACACCGAAGCCGCGCACGCCAAGCTGTTCTGGACCGACGTTGTACTGCAGCTGCCGTTTCTGCTGCTGCCCCTGGCTTTCTGGTTGTTGCCGCCGCTGCCCACTGCTCACCTGCGCCGACTTTACGGCCTGCTGCTGGCGCTTACCGTCTGCTCGGCGCTGGGCAGCACGGGCTATTACCTGTTGCACGCCCGGGAAATCAACGAGCTGTACACGCATTCGCAGGTAATGCCCACCGTGCCCGACCACATTCGGTTCAGCTTGCTGGTGGCACTTTCGATAGTGGTGGGGGCCGTGTTGCTGGAGCAGGGCTGCCTGGCGGGTCGGGCGCGGCAGTTGGTGCTGGTGGCTACGGCTTTTCTGGTCGGGTACCTGCACTTGCTGGCCGTGCGCAGCGGGCTGATGGCGTTCTACGCCCTGGCCAGCGTGGGCCTGCTGGTAGTGTTGCGGCGGCGCGACTGGCCGCGCGTACTGCGCCTGGGCCTGTTGCTGATTATGCTGCCGGTGCTGAGCTACTGGCTGCTGCCCACCTTCTACAACAAGTACCACAATACCCGCGAGGATGCCGGTAAGGTGGAGCACACGCGCTCGGCCAACAACTATTCCCTGGTAGGGCGGGTCTACTCTTATCAGGCAGCGCTGCACATCGTGCGCGACCATCCCCTGATTGGGGTGGGCAAGGCCGATATGGAAGCAGAAATGGCCGCCCGCTACCGTCGGTATTTTCCGCAGATCGGCGCCGAATCCTACATCAAGCCCCACAACCAGTTTCTGTACTACCTGGCTGCTTTCGGGGGGGTGGGGCTACTGGCCTGGCTGCTGTGCTTTTACTTTCCGCTGTGGTGGGTGCGCTGCCAGCCGGCTCCGTTGCTGCGGGCCCAGTACCTTATCGTTACCCTCTCGTTCTTGGTTGAGCCCACGTTGGAAACTCAGACGGGCATCACCTTCGGCTTGTTCTTCCTACTGCTGCCCTTGAGCAGCCTGCCGCCCCAGACCGCGGCCACGAACGGACCCGGCGGCGCCTGGCGCCCGGTTTAAAGGCCAGTGGGGCGGCTCCACAAATTATTGACCATTTCCGCGTTCGGCGCCGGCAGGGCCCATTGCCAACTGCGCCGGCCCACCACCGAACGTGCTGACTGCTAGCCGCAAGTCAGCCCCCGGCTCCTGGAAATTATTTCAGAAGCGGTTGCAATTTTGTCTTTACAATTGCCTAGCTTTGCACTCCCTTTCCGAAAACGCCATTCGGGCGTTTTCTACTGTGTCTTTTTCCCAAACCCCATTCGAATGCCTGGCATTATCGGTAAGAAAATCGGTATGACAAGCCTCTTCACTCCGGACGGCAAGAACGTGCCCTGCACGCTCATCCAAGCTGGTCCGTGCGTAGTGACGCAGGTGAAAACGCTCGAGAACGACGGCTACACGGCCGTTCAACTCGGGTACGGCGACAAGAAGCCCAAGAACACCAACAAACCGTTGGCAGGGCACTTCGCTAAGGCGGGCGTTACCCCCCGCAAGAAACTCGTGGAATTCCGCACCGACGACGTGGCTTCGTACACGCTCGGCGCCGAAGTGAATGCCGAGTACTTCGTTGAAGGCGACTTCGTCGACGTGGTTGGTACTTCCAAAGGCAAGGGCTTCCAGGGCGTTGTAAAGCGCCACAACTTCGCCGGTGTAGGCGGTCAGACCCACGGCCAGCACAATCGCGGCCGTCACCCCGGTTCGATCGGTGCCTGCTCCTGGCCCTCGCGCGTGTTCAAAGGCATGCGTATGGCTGGCCGCATGGGCGGCGACCGGGTGAAGGTGCAGAACCTGAAGGTGATGCGCGTGATGCTCGAGCACAACCTCATCCTGGTGAGCGGCTCGGTGCCCGGTGCTAAAAACGGTTACGTGATTCTGGAGAAATAGGCGCGATGGAACTCTCTGTATTGACGATCAAAGGTGAGGACACCGGCCGCAAGGTGACGCTGTCTGACGCCATCTTCGGGCTGGAGCCGAACGAGCACGCCATGTACCTCGACGTGAAGCTGTACTTGGCTAACCAGCGCCAGGGCACGCACAAATCGAAGGAACGTGCTGAGGTAGCCCGCACGACCAAGAAACTGAAGAAGCAGAAAGGCACCGGCGGTGCCCGTGCTGGTTCGATGAAGTCGCCGGTGTTCATCGGCGGTGGCCGCGTATTCGGTCCCAAGCCGCGCGACTACGGTTTCAAGGTGAACAAGAAAACCAAGCAGCTGGCCCGTCTGTCGGCCCTGTCGGTACTGGCCCGCGAAAACCGCTTGGCGCTGGTGGAGAACTTCAGCATCGAAACTCCCCGCACCAAAGACTTCCTCAACATCCTGAGCGGTCTGAAGCTGAACAACGGCAAGAAGACCCTGCTGGTAACCGGCGAAGTAAACAAGAACGTGGTGCTGTCGGCCCGCAACATTCAGAAGGTGAAAGTGGCTACGCCCGTTGCCCTGAACACGCACGACCTGCTGAACACGGACACCCTGCTGCTGTCGGAAGACGGCCTGCAGGCGCTCAACCAACTTTACACGGCCGCTGAGTAATGAGCACGATCAAGAAGCCCATCGTGACCGAGAAGGCCACGGCGCTGAACGAGAAAGGCCAGTACGCCTTCTCGGTAGAGCGTACCGCCAACAAGGTTCAGATCAAGAAAGAAATCGAGCAGCTGTACGGCGTGACGGTGGTGAGCATCAACACCATCCGCACCAACGGCAAGCTCAAGTCGAAGTTCACGAAGACGGGTGCTGTGATTGGCCGCCGTCCGCATGGCAAAAAAGCCATCGTGACCGTGAAGGAAGGCGACGTAATCGACTTCTACAGCGGCATCTAAGCAGCACCATCGTTTCGTGCGGGGACGCCCCCCGCAAGAGCATTTCAGCTAAGCAATGGCACTCAAAAAACTAAGACCAACATCACCGGGTCAGCGCTTCCGCATCGCCCCGGCCTTCGACGAGATTACCACGTCGACGCCGGAGAAGTCGCTGTTGGCACCCCTCAAAAAATCCGGTGGCCGGAATGATTCCGGAAAAATGACCAACCGCTACATCGGCGGTGGTCACAAGCAGAAGTACCGCGTAATCGACTTCAAGCGCAGCAAGCACGATGTGCCGGCTACCGTCAAGTCGATCGAGTACGACCCCAACCGCACGGCCCGCATTGCCCTGCTCAGCTACGCTGACGGCGAGAAGGCCTACATCATCGCTCCGGCTGGTCTGACGGTGGGCGCTACGGTAGTAGCTGGTCCCTCGGCTTCCCCGGAAGTGGGCAACGCCCTGCTGCTGCGCAACATGCCGCTGGGTACCATTGTCCACAACATCGAGCTGCAGCCCGGTGCTGGTGCGGTAATGGCCCGCTCGGCTGGCACCTACGCCCAGCTGGTGGCCCGCGAAGACAAGTACGCGACGCTGAAACTGCCCTCGGGCGAGATGCGCATGGTACTGGTTACCTGCATGGCCACGGTTGGCACGGTATCGAACGGCGACCACATGAACGTACGTCTCGGCAAAGCCGGCCGTAACCGTTGGTTGGGTGTTCGTCCGCGCGTACGTGGTGTGGCAATGAACCCGGTTGATCACCCGATGGGTGGTGGTGAAGGCCGCTCGAGCGGTGGTCACCCGCGCAGCCGCAAGGGTCTGCTTGCCAAGGGCGCCAAAACCCGCAACAAGAACAAGTACTCTGAGCAACTCATCGTTTCGCGTAAAGGCAAGAAGTAATGGCACGTTCGCTTAAAAAAGGCCCGTACATCGACTTCCGCCTGGAGCGGAAGGTGCAGGTGATGGAGGAGTCCAACAAGAAATCGGTGGTAAAGACCTGGTCGCGCCGCTCGATGATTTCGCCGGACTTCGTAGGGCATACCTTCGCCGTACACAACGGCAATAAATTTATCCCGGTGTACGTGACCGAAAACATGGTCGGTCACAAGCTCGGTGAGTTCGCGCCCACGCGCAACTTCCGCGGCCACGTCGCCAAAAAAGACAAAGGCAAGCGCTAAGACATGGAAGCAGTAGCCAAACTCCGTAATGTTCCGACCTCGCCGCGCAAAATGCGCCTCGTGGCCGGCCTCGTACGCGGCAAAAGCGTTACCCGTGCCTTGGGCTTGTTGAAGTTTGAGGCTAATTCGGGCGCCGAGCGCATCGAGAAACTGCTCCTGTCGGCCCTGGCCAACTGGCAGCAGAAGAACGAGGACGAGCGCATTGAAGACGCCAACCTCTACATCAAAGAGATTTTCGTGGATGAAGGCCGTCAGCTGAAGCGTCTGCGCCCCGCCCCCCAGGGCCGTGGCCACCGCATCCGCAAGCGCAGCAACCACGTCACGCTGATCATTGATTCGAAGGTGGAAGCCATTGGCAGCCGCCAGGGTCTGAAGGACGCCGCCGCCAAGCAGGAAACTGCGCCCGCCGCTGCCGTTGCTCCGGCTGCCGAAGAGGCTCCGAAGAAGACGACGCGTCGCTCGACCAAGAAAGCTGATACCCAAACCGCGGCCGACGCCACCGAATAAGTATTATGGGACAGAAAGTTAATCCGGTAGGTTTCCGCCTCGGCATCATCAAGGGTTGGGATTCGAACTGGTACGGCGGCAAAGACTTTGCTGACAAACTGGTCGAAGACGAAAAAATCCGCAAATACATCCTGGCGCGCATCCCCAAGGGCGGCATCTCGAAGATCATCATCGAGCGTACCCTCAAGCGCATCACCATCACCATCAACACCGCCCGTCCGGGCGTGGTAATCGGTAAGGGTGGTCAGGAAGTTGATAAGATCAAGGACGAACTCAAGAAGCTCACGAGCAAGGACGTTCAGATCAACATCTTCGAAATCAAGCGTCCGGAACTCGACGCCAAGCTGGTCGGCGAAAGCATCGCCCAGCAGCTGCAGGCGCGTATCTCGTTCCGTCGCGCCATGAAGCAAGCCATTCAGGCCGCCCTGCGGGTAGGTGCTGAAGGCATCAAGGTGCAGTGCGGCGGCCGCCTCGGCGGTGCTGAAATTGCCCGTTCGGAACAATACAAGGAAGGCCGCACCCCGCTGCACACCCTCCGCGCTGATATTGACTACGCCCTCTCGGAAGCCCAGACGGTGTATGGCAAAATCGGCATCAAGGTGTGGATCATGCGCGGTGAGGTATTCGGCAAGCCCGACTTGTCGCCCAACCAGCTGCTGACCCAGCAGCAGGGCCAGGGTGGCAACGACCGGGGCCCGCGCGGCGAGCGTGGTGACCGCGGCGAGCGGGGCGACCGTGGTGGCCGTGGCGGCGACCGGGGCCCGCGTGGTGGTGGTGACCGTGGCCCGCGTGGCGCCGGTGACAGCCGCGGCGGCTTTGGTGGCGGTGCCGGTGGCAACCGTGGCGGCCAGGGTGCCGGTGGCAACCGTGGTGGCAACCCGGGTGGTGGCGGCGCTGGCCGTGGCCCCCGTCGTTAGTCCTTCTCTTCCACTTCTTTTTCGAGACTAAGACATGTTACAACCGAAAAGAACCAAGTATCGGAAGATGCAGAAGGGCCGCGTACACGGCCTGGCCTACCGCGGTAGCTCCATCGACTTCGGTTCGTTTGCTATCAAATCCCTGGAGCAGGCCTGGATTACGGCCCGCCAGATTGAAGCAGCCCGTATTGCCATGACCCGCGCCATGAAGCGTGAAGGTCAGGTTTGGATCCGCATTTTCCCGGACAAGCCCATCACCAAGAAGCCCGCTGAGGTGCGTATGGGTAAGGGCAAAGGCTCGCCCGAGTACTGGGTAGCCGTAGTGAAGCCCGGCACCATCCTGTTTGAATCGGACGGTGTTTCGTTGGAACTGGCTCAGGAGTCGCTGCGTTTGGCAGCCCAGAAACTGCCGGTTCGCACCCAATTTGTGGTACGTCGCGACTACGTTGAGGCCAAGTAAAGATGAAGAACGCTGAAGTCCGTGCCCTTTCGCTCGAGGAGCTGAAAGAGCAAATTAAAAAGGAGCAGACGAACGGCCAGACCCTGCGGTTTGCCCACGCCATCTCGCCCCTGGAAAACCCGACCCGCATCAAGCACGGTCGGCGCAACATCGCCCGCTTGCTCACCGAGCTGAAGCGCCGCGAGCAGGAGCAAAACTCGTAGTAGCCGCTGATAAGTAAGCAATGGAAAACAACGCAGAACAGCAGGGCGTCGCTACGGAAGAGCGTAACCTGCGCAAAGAGCGCGTCGGCCGCGTAACCAGCAACAAGATGGATAAGACCATCGTGGTGGTGGTTGAAAGCAAAATGAAGCACCCGATTTACGGCAAATTCGTGTCGAAGTCGACCAAGTTCACCGCTCACGACGAAAACAACGAGTGCGGCGAAGGCGATACGGTGCGCATCATGGAAACCCGCCCGCTGAGCAAGCGCAAGCGGTGGCGTTTGGTTGAAATCGTAGAGCGAGCCAAGTAAGATGATCCAGCAAGAATCCCGTCTGACGGTAGCCGACAACAGCGGCGCCAAAGAAGTGCTCTGCATCCGTGTCCTCGGCGGCACCGGTAAAAAGTACGCTTCGGTAGGCGACAAAATTGTCGTAGCTATCAAGTCGGCCATCCCCTCGGGCAATGCCAAGAAGGGTGCCGTATCGAAAGCTGTGGTAGTTCGCACGAAAAAGGAAGTACGCCGCAAAGACGGTTCGTACATTCGCTTCGACGACAACGCCGCCGTGCTGCTCAACAACAACGACGAGCCGCGTGGCACGCGCATCTTCGGGCCGGTGGCCCGCGAACTGCGCGAGAAGCAGTTCATGAAAATCGTGTCGCTGGCTCCTGAAGTTCTCTAAGCAATGGCAACGAAACCCAAAGCAGCGCCCGTGAAGTTGCACGTGAAAACCGGCGACAACGTCCTGGTTATTGCCGGTGACGAGCGTGGCAAGACCGGCGTTATCAAGTCGGTAAACCGTACCACCCAGCGCGTAATCGTGGAGGGCCTCAACCTGGTGACCAAGCACAACAAACCCAGTGCGAAGGCTCCCCAGGGCGGCATCACCAAGATCGAAGCTCCGATCCACGTGAGCAACGTCAAGCTGGTTGATTCTAAGAAAGCCTAATCAGGCCCCAAGACAATGGCTCGACTCAAAGACATATACAACAAGGAGATTCGCCAGCAGCTGCAGGAGAAGTTCCAGTTCAAGAGCACCATGCAGGTGCCGCGCATTACCAAGATCTGCATCAACCGCGGCATTGGTAAGGCGGTAGCCGACAAGAAGCTGGTAGACAACGGCGTGGACGAGCTGACCATCATCACCGGTCAGAAAGCCGTGCCGACCATTGCCAAGCGTTCGGTGTCGAACTTCAAGCTGCGCGAAGGCATGCCCATCGGCGCCCGCGTAACGCTGCGCGGCGAGCAGATGTACGAATTTCTCGACCGTCTGCTGACCGTTGCCCTGCCCCGCGTACGCGACTTCAAAGGCATCAGCGACAAAGGCTTCGACGGCCGCGGCAACTACACCCTCGGTGTTAAGGAGCAAATCATTTTCCCGGAAATCTCGATCGACAAGATCAAGGAAATCTCCGGTATGGACATCACCTTCGTGACGACGGCTGAAAACGACGAGCAGAGCTACGAGCTGCTGCGCGCTTTCGGGATGCCGTTTGCCAACGCCAAGAAATAAGCTGAACAATGGCTAAGGAATCTGTAAAAGCAAGAGAGCGGAAGCGCGAGGCGCTGGTTATCCGGTTCGCCGAAAAGCGCAAGGCTCTGAAAGCGGCCGGTGACTACGAAGGTCTCGACAAGCTGCCCCGTAACGCCTCGCCCGTGCGCCTGCACAACCGCTGCAAGCTGACCGGCCGTCCGCGTGGCTACATGCGCAAGTTTGGCATCAGCCGTGTAACGTTCCGCGAAATGGCTTCGGCCGGCAAAATTCCCGGCGTAACCAAAGCCAGCTGGTAGTCCGCTACCGCTAGCAACGCTCAGCAAAACTGCTCAGCTGAAACTCTCCCGGGAGTTTGGGCTGAGCAGTTTTCTTGTTGAGGTGTTCGGACTAAGCTGCCGGCGAACTTTTTACCAATTAAGCACTTACGTCTATTGTTTTTCTCTCAGGCGGCTGCTTATCTTTGCACCCCTGAATGCTCTAGGGCCGTGGGGGACGCCCCACATCATTTGGCAGGTTGCCACAAGAAACCATTGGCTGCAGCGGCGACGCTGTGCAGGTCAAGTAGTCTTAACCGAGGATTTCGCTGTCATAGGTAGACTAACTTATGGCTGCGAAATTTTCTTACCTTTGCGGTTCCCTAAACGCGGGTGCCTTTTTAACATCCAAATGAACACAGATCCGATTGCCGATTACCTTACCCGGGTGCGCAATGCCATCAAAGCAAGCCACCGGGTAGTGGAGATTCCGGCCAGCAACCTCAAAAAGGAAATCACGAAGGTGCTCTACGAGAAAGGGTACATTCAGAGCTACCGTTTTGATGACTCATCGGTACAGGGCACGATCAAAATCGCGCTGAAGTACCACCCGGTCACCAAGAAGCCCGCCATCCAGAAGCTGGAGCGCATCAGCACGCCCGGTCTGCGGACGTACGCCCACGTGGAGAACCTGCCGCGCGTACTGAGCGGCTTGGGTATTGCAATTCTGTCGACCTCGAAAGGGGTGATGACGGAGAAGGAAGCCAAAACCCAGAACGTGGGCGGCGAGGTGCTGTGCTACGTGTACTAAGCGAGAGAGAAGAGAAGATATGTCCCGCATTGGTAAACTGCCGATCAGCCTGCCCACGGGCGTGCAGCTGACCGTCGGCAACGACAACGAAGTAACGGTGAAGGGCCCCAAAGGGGAACTGAAAACCACCGTAGACCGCGACATCACGGTGCGCACCGAAGATGGCAACATCCTGGTGGAGCGCCCCACTGAGCAGAAGCGTCACAAGGCCATGCACGGCCTGTACCGCTCGCTGATCAGTAATATGGTAAACGGCGTGAGCAACGGCTTCACCGAGCAGCTCGAGCTGGTTGGTGTAGGTTACAAGGCCACGGCTGCCGGCACCACGCTGGAGCTGGCCCTGGGCTACTCGCACAACATCTTCCTGGCTCTGCCCAAGGAAGTAACCGCAACGGCTGTGACCGAGAAGGGTAAGAACCCCATCATCACGCTGACCAGCATCGACAAGCAGTTGATCGGTCAGGTAGCCGCCAAAATTCGCTCGCTGCGCAAAGTTGAGCCTTACAAAGGCAAAGGTGTGCGTTTCGTGGGTGAGCAGATTCGTCGCAAGGCTGGTAAGACCGCCTCGAAATAACCGAGCACAATGGCTGTAACTAAAGCAGAGAGAAGACTTCGGATCCGGCGCCACATTCGTAGCAAGGTGGCCGGCACGTCCGAGCGCCCCCGCCTGTCGGTATTCCGCAGCAACACGGGCATCTACGCGCAGATTATCGACGACACCGCCGGCCGCACCATCGTGGCTGCTTCGTCGAAGCACGTAACCGCCGGCGAGACGCCGGTAGCTACGGCAGCTGCCGTGGGCAAGGAGCTGGCCTCCCGCGCCCAAGAGAAAGGTATCACGCAGGTAGTATTTGACCGTTCGGGTTACCTCTACCACGGCCGCGTGAAGTCATTGGCAGAAGGTGCCCGCGAAGGCGGCCTCAAATTCTAAGCTATGCGCGAGCAAAATAAACCCACGGTGAAGGCGGCTGAGTCGGATCTGAAGGAGAAAGTAGTTGCCATCAACCGCGTAGCGAAGGTGGTAAAAGGTGGTCGGCGCTTCAGCTTCTCGGCCATCGTAGTAGTAGGTGACGGCAACGGCACCGTAGGCCACGGCCTCGGCAAAGCCAACGAAGTAACCGACGCCATTGCCAAGGCAATCGACGACGCCAAGAAGAACCTGGTGAAGGTGCCGATGTACAAGCACACGGTGCCCCACAAAATGGAAGGCAAGTACTCGGGCGGCTTCGTCCTGGTACAGCCGGCCGCGGCGGGTACCGGCGTAATTGCCGGTGGTGCCATGCGTGCCGTGTTCGAAAGCGCCGGTATCAAGGACGTACTGGCTAAGTCGAAAGGCTCGTCGAACCCCCACAACGTGGTGAAGGCTACCTTCGACGCCCTGAATAAAATGCGCGACCCGATGCAAGTTGCCCAGCAACGCGGCATCAGCCTCGACAAAGTGTTTAACGGCTAAGCGACGATGGCACGGATCCAAATTAAGCAAGTGCGCAGCGTGATTGACCGCCCCGAGCGGCAGAAGCGCACGATGAAGGCCCTGGGCCTGACGAAAATCGGCGCCGTCCGCGAGGTGGAAAACACCGCGGCCGTAGCCGGCATGGTAGCCAAAGTTGGCCACCTGATTGAAGTAACCGCCCTGTAGACGACCTTTCGATCATGAATCTCAGCAATCTTAAGCCCGCTGAAGGCTCGGTACGCAACAACAAGCGTCTGGGTCGTGGTGAGGGCTCGACGCGCGGCGGTACCTCGACGCGTGGTCACAAAGGCGCCAAGTCGCGTTCGGGTTACTCCAAGAAGTCCGGCTTCGAAGGTGGCCAGATGCCCCTGCAGCGTCGCATTCCCAAGTTCGGCTTCAAGAACATCAACCGCGTCGAGTACAAAGCCATCAACCTCGATGTGCTGCAAGCTCTGAACGAGAAAGGCCAGACGGCCCTGATGGACTCGGAGTACTTCGTATCCAACGGTCTGGCGTCGAAAAACGCCAAGATCAAAGTTCTGGGCCGCGGCGAAGTTACCGCCGCCCTGGAAGTACACGCTCACGCTTTCTCCAAGTCGGCTATCGAAGCCATTGAGAAAGCCGGTGGCAAAGCAGTGACGCTGTAAGTCCGTTCGGCATGAACAAGTTTTTCACAACGGTTAAGAACATCTTTGAGATTCCGGACCTTCGGGCCCGGATTCTCAATACCTTGTTTTTCATTGCCATTTACCGGCTTGGTTCTTACGTTGTGCTGCCGGGCGTCGATCCGAGCCGTCTGGATTCGGAGTCGGGGGGAGTCTTTGGTTTGCTGGACACGCTGCTTGGCGGCGCGTTCAGCAACGCCTCCATTTTCGCCCTGGGCATCATGCCGTACATCTCGGCTTCCATCGTGCTGCAGCTGCTCACGATAGCCGTGCCGTATTTCCAGAAGCTCCAGAAGGAAGGCGAATCGGGCCGCAAGAAAATCAATCAGTACACCCGCCTGCTCACGATTCCCATCGTGCTGGCGCAGTCGGTGGGCTTTATTGCGACCATCAATCAGAACGCCATTGTTGACTCCGGGACTTTCTTTACGGTTTCGACGATGATCATTCTCACCGCCGGCACCCTGTTCTGCATGTGGCTGGGCGAGAAGATTACCGATAAAGGCATCGGCAACGGCATTTCCATGCTGATCATGATCGGTATCGTATCGCGCTTTCCCGGTGCTATCCTCGGTGAGGCGGCAGCCAAGGGTATGCGCGGCTCCCTGATTTTCCTGATTGAGTTGGCGGTGCTGTTCTTCGTGGTGATGGGCGTTATCATCCTCACCCAGGCCGTGCGCCGCATTCCGGTGCAGTACGCCAAGCAGGTGGGCGGCGTCAGCCAGCTGAACGCCCAGCGGCAGTTCATTCCGCTGAAGGTCAACGCAGCCGGCGTAATGCCGATCATCTTCGCCCAGTCGCTGATGTTCGTGCCCGCCATAGCGGCCTCGGCCTGGAGCCAGGAAAGCGAAACGGCTACCTACATCGGGCAGAAGTTCTCGGACTACACCTCGTGGCAGTACAACGTGGTTTTCGCCACGCTGATCATTCTCTTTACTTACTTCTACACGGCCATCAGCGTCAACCCCAAGCAAATTGCGGATGACCTGAAGCGCAGTGGCGGTTTTGTGCCGGGTGTAAAGCCGGGCGAAGCTACCTCGGAGTACATCGATGAGGTACTGACGCACATCACGCTGCCGGGAGCCATTGCCTTGGCCCTGATTGCAATTTTTCCGGCCATTGCGTTGTTGTTTGGCATCACTCGTCCGTTTTCCGCTTTCTACGGCGGCACATCGCTCATCATTATGGTAGGCGTGGTACTCGATACCATGAACCAGATTGAAAGCTACCTGCTCATGCGTCACTACGACGGCATGATGAAAACGGGCAAGCTGAAAGGTCGCGCGCAAAATATCGCGCTGGCTTCCTAAGCATGATACTGTACAAAACCGAAGAAGAAATCGACCTCATCCGAGCCAGCGCGCAAGTGCTGGCTCAGGCGCACGGAGAAGTTGCGGGCATGATTCGGGAAGGAATTACGACGCGTGAGCTGGACCGCCGCGCCGAGGAATTCATCCGGGACCATGGCGCGCAACCTTCTTTTAAGGGGTACAACGGCTTCCCGTTCAGCTTGTGCATCTCGCCCAACGAGGTGGTGGTGCACGGCTTTCCGGGCGACTACGTCCTCAAAAGCGGCGACGTCATTTCGGTAGACTGCGGCGTAAAGCTCAACGGCTACCACAGCGACAGCGCCTACACTTACCCGGTAGGGGAAGTGAAACCCGAAGTGACGGCTCTGCTGGAAGCCACCAAGGCGTCGTTGTACGCCGGCATCGAGCAAGCCGTAGCCGGTAACCGCATGGGCGACCTGGCCTTCGCTATCCAAGATTACGTGGAGAAGCGCGGCTATTCGGTGGTGCGGGAACTGGTGGGGCACGGCATCGGCAAAAGCCTGCACGAGCGGCCCGAGGTTCCGAACTACGGCAAGCGTGGCTCGGGGCTGAAGCTGCAAAGTGGACTGGTGCTGGCCATCGAGCCAATGGTAAACCTGGGCACCAAAGGGGTGTTTCAGGAAAAGGACGGCTGGACCATCCGCACCAAGGATCGGCAGCCCTCGGCGCACTTCGAGCACACCGTCGTAATCCGACAAAACAAGGCGGAGATTCTCACCTCCTTTGCTTACATAGAAAAAGCTTTACAGCAGCAACCGCAGCCATATGGCCAAACAGTCGTCGATTGAGCAGGACGGAACCATCTTGGAAGCCCTTTCGAACGCCATGTTCCGCGTGGAGTTAGAGAACGGGCACCAGTTAATTGCGCACATCTCCGGAAAGATGCGCATGCACTACATCAAGATTCTGCCTGGCGACAAAGTAAAGCTCGAAATGTCGCCCTACGACTTGTCGAAGGGCCGAATCGTGTACCGTTACAAATAACCCCGCGACATGAAAGTCAAAGCATCGGTCAAGAAGCGCAGCGCCGACTGCAAAGTGATTCGTCGTAAAGGCAAACTTTACGTGATCAACAAAAAGAACCCGCGTTACAAGCAGCGTCAGGGTTAAGCCACACTAGCAGCACAAGAACATGGCACGTATTGCAGGGGTAGACATCCCGGACAAAAAGCGCGGCGAAATCGCCCTCACGTACATCTTCGGCATCGGCCGTTCGGCCTCGCAGGCCATCCTCACCAAAGCAGGCGTTGACCTGAACAAAAAGGTGAGCGACTGGACGGAAGCCGAAGCTGGTGAAATCCGTAGCATCATTGCCGCGGAGTACAAGACGGAAGGCGTTCTGCGCTCGGAAGTACAGCTCAACATCAAGCGTCTGATGGACATCGGTTGCTACCGTGGCCTCCGTCACCGCAAAGGGCTGCCGGTTCGGGGTCAGCGTACGAAGAACAACACGCGCACCCGCAAAGGCAAACGGAAAACCGTTGCCAACAAGAAGAAGGCTACCAAATAAGCACTAGCGGGAATCGGTGCCCGGCCTTCCCTAATCCACGGGCACCAACACCTCTCGCCTTTTCTGCGATAACCAAATGGCACAAAAGAGAAAAGACAAAGCCAAGAAGCGCGTCGTCCAGGTGGAAGCCACCGGTCAGGTGCACATCAAGGCTTCGTTCAACAACATCATCATCTCGGTTACGAACAACAACGGCCAGGTGATTTCGTGGGCTTCGGCCGGCAAAATGGGCTTCCGTGGCTCGAAGAAGAACACCCCGTACGCTGCCCAAACGGCGGCCAACGACTGCGGCAAGGTTGCTTACGACCTGGGCATGCGCAAAGTCGAGGTGTTCGTGAAAGGCCCGGGCGCTGGCCGTGAATCGGCTATCCGCACGTTCCAGAACATGGGCATGGAGGTAACGACTATCCGCGACGTGACGCCGCTGCCGCACAACGGCTGCCGTCCGCCCAAACGTCGCCGCGTCTGAGTAACGGCAGACGCGTGGCTACGCTCGCCCCGTGAGGGAGCCAGCGCGCTGGCCAGGCAGTTCACTTTTCTTTCCAGAAAAATCACCTCTCTGAAATGGCACGTTATACCGGCCCAAAAACCAAGATTGCCCGTCGCTTCGGGGAAGCCATCTTCGGCCCGAGCAAGGCACTCACCAAGAAAGCATACCCTCCGGGCCAGCACGGCCGCGGCCGCCGCAAGAAGCAGTCGGAATACGCCGTGCAGCTGATGGAGAAGCAAAAAGTTAAGTACCTCTACGGGGTGCTGGAAAAGCAGTTCGCTAACCTCTTCGACAAAGCCGCTGGCAAGCCGGGCATCACCGGCGAAAACCTGCTGGCCTTCCTGGAGCAGCGCCTCGACAACGTGGTGTACCGTTTGGGCATCGCCCCGACGCGCCGCGCCGCTCGTCAGCTGGTGTCGCACAAGCACATCACCGTGGACGGCGAGGTGGTAAACATTCCCTCGTTCCACGTGAAGCCGGGTGCCATCGTGGCGGTTCGCGAAAAGTCGAAGTCGCTGGAAGCCATTACCACCAGCCTCTCGGTGCGCAACGCCCGGGCTTTCGGCTGGCTGGAGTGGGACGGCAAAGAGCTGGCCGGCAAGGTCATCTCGGTGCCGCAGCGCGACCAGATCCCCGAGAAGATCGAGGAGCAGCTGATCGTCGAACTGTACTCGAAGTAAGCCTGACAGTGAGCCGGTTGCTGCCCGAGAGCTTTCTTGGGCAGGGCCGGCTCCTGCATTGCCTGCTTCTTCCATTCAACATCCCTTACATCCGCATCTATGTCAATTCTCGCTTTTCAAATGCCGGAGAAGGTCGTGATGGAGAAATCCGACGACTTCTACGGAACGTTTGAGTTCAAACCGCTGGAGAAGGGTTACGGCGTGACGATCGGCAACGCGCTGCGGCGCATCCTGCTCTCGTCGCTCGAGGGCTACGCCATCACGTCGGTACGCACCAACAGCGTACTGCACGAGTTCCAGACCATCGAGGGTGTGATTGAAGATATGTCGGAAATCATCCTGAACCTGAAGCAAGTGAGGTTCAAGAAGGTCAACGACGTTATCGAAGACAAAATCACGGTGCGCATCAGCGGCCAGGATACCTTCGCGGCCGGCGACATCAACAAGTTCACCAACGGCTTCGAGGTGCTCAACCCCGAGCTGATCATCTGCCACGTGGACCCCAGCGTAACCTCGCTGGAGTTTGAGTTTACGGTGCAGAAGGGCCGCGGCTACGTGCCCGCCGAGGAGAACAAGCCCAACGACCAGATCTTCGGTCAGATTGCCATCGATGCCATCTTCACGCCCATCAAGAACGTGAAGTACTCTGTGGAAAACACCCGCGTGGAGCAGCGCACCGACTACGAGCGTCTGCTGCTCGAAATCCAGACCGACGGCTCCATCCACCCCGAGGACGCGCTGAAAGGCGCCGCCAACATCCTCATCCAGCATTTCATGCTGTTCTCCGACAACACGATGACCTTCGAGACTTCCAAGCCGGAAGAAGAGGAGAGCGTGGACGAGGAAACGCTGCACATGCGCAAGGTGCTCAAGACGCCGCTGCAGGACATGGACCTCTCGGTGCGTGCCTACAACTGCCTCAAGGCCGCCGACATCAAGACCCTGGGCGACCTGGTACAGCTGGACCTGGCCGACATGATGAAGTTCCGCAACTTCGGCAAGAAGTCCTTGACCGAGCTGGAAAACCTGGTGGAGGAAAAAGGCCTGCACTTCGGCATGGACGTGGCGAAATTCCGCCTCGAAGAAGACTAGCATTCAATGGTTGGATGACTGAATGACTGATTAATCAGCCGGCATTCAATCATCCAATCATTCTTTCATTCAACCCTTTTCATTCCGGGGTGCCCTCGGGGCGGCGGTTCAAATGAGGCTTCGGCCCGCCGTGGTCGTCGTCCGCAAGCACTCCACTAACTTTTCTTGACCAATGCGTCACGGTAAAAAAGACAACCACCTGGGCCGGACCACCGCCCACCGCCACGCGATGCTGTCGAACATGGCTTCGTCGCTGATCCTGCACAAGCGCATCACCACCACGGTGGCCAAAGCCAAGGAGCTGCGCAAGTACGTCGAGCCCATCCTGACCCGCTCGAAAGACGACACGACCCACTCGCGCCGCATGGTGTTTGCCCTGCTGCAGAACAAGGAGTCGCTGAAGGAGCTCTACGGCGACGTAGCGGCCAAAGTGGCCAACCGCCCCGGTGGCTACACCCGCATCATCAAGCTGAGCGCCGGCCGTGCCGGTGACAACGCCGACATGTGCGTGATGGAGCTGGTGGACTACAACGAAACCCTGCTCGAAGCCAAAACCGCTGGTGCCGCCAAAACGACCACCCGTCGTTCGCGCCGCAGCGGCAGCAAGAAGGCCGAAGGTGCTGCTCCGGTAGCCGCCTCGACCGAAGCTGCTACTACCAACGTGGACGCTCCGGCCGACACCCCCAAGGAGACGCTGAAAGAAGGCGAAACCCGCGAGGAAAAAAGCGAAGAAGCTGCTTCGTAAATGAGCGGTCTGCCCAGACACTGAGCACAAGGGGACGAATCCTGCGGGGTTCGTCCCCTTGTCTTTTTAGGCCGTTCGCAGCCGCTTGCGTTTCTTTGCCACACCGGGTGGCCCAAGCCCGGCTCCCCACTGGCCCCAAGTCACCGGCGGCTGCCCCAAGCCGCTGCAACCCTTCTCACTTTTCATCTTTTCTGACATGAGCATTATCGCTGCCATCAACGCCCGCCAGATTTTCGACTCGCGCGGCAATCCCACCGTGGAAGTAGACGTGACCACCGACAACGGCGTGGTAGGCCGCGCCGCCGTGCCCTCGGGTGCGTCTACCGGCAAGCACGAGGCTGTGGAGCTGCGCGACGACGACAAGAACAAGTACATGGGCAAGGGTGTGCTGACGGCAGTCGACAACGTGAACAGCAAGATTGCCGAGGAGCTGGTGGGCTTCTCGGTGTTCGAGCAAAGCCTGCTCGACCGCATCATGATTGAGTCGGACGGCACGCCGAACAAGGCCAACCTGGGCGCCAACGCCATTCTGGGCGTGTCGCTGGCCATTGCCCGCGCCGCGGCGCAGGAAGCCGGTATGCCGCTGTACCGCTACGTGGGCGGGGTAAATGCCTCCACGCTGCCGGTACCGATGATGAACATCCTCAACGGCGGCTCGCACGCCGACAACAGCATCGACTTCCAGGAGTTCATGATCATGCCGGTAGGGGCGGAGTCCTTCTCGGAAGCCATGCGCTGGGGCTCGGAGATTTTCCACCACCTCAAAAGCGTGCTCAAGAAGAAAGGCCTGAGCACCAACGTGGGCGACGAAGGCGGCTTTGCGCCTAACATCGAGTCGAACGAGGCCGCCATTGAAGTGGTGCTGCAGGCCATTGAGGCCGCGGGCTACAAGCCCGGCGACGACGTGATGATTGCCCTCGACGCGGCGGCTTCGGAGTTCTACTCCGACGGCCACTACCACTTCAAGAAAAGCTCGGGCGACAAGCTCACTTCGAGCGAAATGGCCACCTACTGGGCCGACTGGACCAAGAAATATCCCATCATCAGCATCGAGGACGGGCTGGACGAGGACGACTGGGCCGGCTGGAAGCAGCTCACCGACGCGGTGGGCAACCAGGTGCAGCTGGTGGGCGACGACTTGTTCGTGACCAACGTGAAGCGCATTCAGGAAGGCATCGACAAGGGCGTGGCCAACGCCATTCTCATCAAGGTCAACCAGATTGGTTCGCTCACCGAAACCATCGACGCCATCAACCTGGGCCGCCGCCACCAGTACAAGAGCGTAATGAGCCACCGCTCGGGCGAAACCGAGGACAGCACCATCGCCGACCTGGCCGTGGCGCTGAACACGGGCCAGATCAAGACTGGCTCGATGTCGCGCTCCGACCGCATGGCCAAGTACAACCAGCTGCTGCGCATCGAGCAGGAGCTGGGCGAAATTGCCTACTACCCTGGCCGCAAGATGTAGTGCTCGGTTATGGGTTGTTGGTTATCGGTGATTAGGCTGTTCTGTAGCAGACAAGGCACCAACAACCAACAACCAGCAACCAACAACCAATATTCCTCCATGCAGCTACCGGCTTTCTTCGACCGCATTCCGCGCTTTCTGCGCAGCTTCTACTTTCTCACGGGGCTGGCGTTTCTGGTGTGGATGGCCTTGTTCGACTCCAACGACCTGCTGAAGCAGTACGACATGTACGCCAAGTGGCAGGAGCTGCGCAACGAGCGCGACTACTACACCAACAAGATTGCCGAGGTGAAGAAGGACCGCGCCGAGCTGCTGAGCAGCCCCGAGATGCTGGAGAAGTTTGCCCGCGAAAAGTACATCATGAAGCGCCCGGGCGAGGACGTATTCATCCTGACTCCCCAGGAGCCGGAGGACTAACGGCCTTCATTCTGCGCTCAATCTGCCGCCAGCCTGCCCCGAACGCGTTTCGGGGCAGGCTGGCCTGCGTTTGGGCCACCCGCAGGATGTCCCACCAGGCAGTGGCAGTAGGGCAAAGGCCTCCGGGACTGTCCCGGAGGGCAGTGTAAGTAGTGCAACATGCTCTGGGACAGTTCCGGAGGGCAGTGTAAGTAGTGCAACGTGCTCCGGGACTGTCTCGGAGGCCTGTGTACGACGTGCAACGGCAAGCGAAACGCGGCGCAACGGGCCGGGGCAGGGGCGCTTGCAGCTGCCGAAAAGCGGTGCCGGGCGGCAAGTGGCCGGGGGCGAAACGGGCATGGAAAACCGGCCCGGGCACACCGGCGCCGGCTTCAAAAATTATTCATATGCAACCCTTTTCGGCTGCGCGGGCATCGTGTTAGATTTGTAGGCTGCGTTGCACTGACGCCCCAGGAAATACATCTTCTTACCCCTTTTTACTCTATGAAAAACCTGTACCCAGGGTGTTGGCTCAACGCGCTGCGGCTCACTGTGGCCGTGCTGCTGACGCTGGTCGCCAGTACCGCCGCGCAAGCGCAAACCTACCTGATGCCGGCCAGCGGCAGCACCACGCTCACCACCTGCAGCGGCGCGCTCTACGACGACGGTGGCGCCAACAACTTCTACTCGGCCAATGCCAACGGGGTGGTGACCATTAATCCCGCCGTGGCCGGCAACAAAATCCGCCTGCAGTTCACCCAGTTCGTGGTGGAGTCGGGCTACGACCGGCTGACGGTGTACGACGGCAACAGTTTGGCGGCCCCGCAGATCGGCGTGTTCGACAGCTCGAACCCGCCCGGCGTCCTCTTCGGCACCAGCAGCAGCGGCGCCCTCACCCTGCAGTTCACCAGCGACGGAATCGTGCAGCTCGACGGCTTCCGCGCCGACATCAGCTGCGTGACTACCGTGCCCCAGGCCGACCTGACGGTGCAGGCCGCGGCCGTACAACCCACCTCGGTAACGGCCGGCAGCCAGGTAACCGTCAGCTCGACGGTGATGAACATGGGCGCGCTGGCCAGCAGCAGCAACCTGGGCTACTACCTTTCCACTAACCAGACCCTGGAGCCGACCGACCAGCTGCTGGGCTCGTCGTTTGGCGGCAGCCTGGCCACGGGCGGCTCTTCGCCGCGCACCTCCCTGGTGACCGTGCCCGCCGGAACGGCCGTGGGCACCTATTACATCTTGTTCGTGGCCGACTACCAGGGCCAGGTCAGCGAAAGCAACGAGCAGAACAACGTGGCGGCCGCGGTATTCTCGGTGACCTCGCCCAGCGTGGACCTGACCATTCTGCAGCCCAACGTGAGCACCACCACGCCGGTGGCCGGCACGTTCCTGAACCTGAGCTGCAACATTCTCAACCAGGGCAACACCGTAGCGGCCTCGAGCAGCGTGGGCTACTACCTCTCCACCAACTCGACCCTCGACGCGGGCGACCAGCTGCTGGCTTCCTCGTTTGGCAGCAGCCTGGGGCCGGGCTTTCCCAGCTCGCGGTTTGCCGGCGCCACTTTGCCGGCCTCTACCACGCCCGGGACCTACTACCTGCTGTTCGTGGCCGATTACCAGAGCCAGGTAGCCGAAACCAACGAGCAAAACAACGTGGCCAGCCTGGTATTGACGGTGGTAACGCCCAGCGTGGATCTGCTGGTGCAGGCGCCGTCGGTAAACCCCACGGCCGTGCCGGCCGGGGCGCTGGTCAATGCCGACTATACCTACGTGAACCAGGGCACCACCCAGGCCAGCAGCTCGGGCGTCGGCTTCTTCCTCTCCACCAACCAAACCCTCGACGCCTCGGACGTGGCCATGAACCAATACCCCGGCCCGTCGCTGCCCGCGGGGCAGCCGCAGGTGCGCTGGGCCTCGTTTACGGTGCCAGGGGGCACGGCGCCCGGCAACTACTTCGTGCTGTTTATGGCCGACCCGCAGCAGCTGGTGGCCGAAACCAACGAGCAGAACAACGTGGTGGCCACGCCCCTGACGGTGCTGGCCCCGAGCGTGGACCTGCTGGTGCAGCAGGAGCAACTGGGTACCTCGACGGCTACCGCCGGTGCCATCGTGCCGGCCTACGCCTACATCCTCAACCAGGGTACCACCGTGGCGGCCTCAAGCAGCATGGGCTACTACTTGTCGACCAACTCGACCCTCGACGCGGGCGACCAGCTGCTGACCTCCGTGTTCGGCAGCAGCCTGGGCGCCGGGCAGAGCTCCTACCGCGGCACCAGCCTGCAGATTCCGGGCGGCACCGCCTCGGGCAACTACTTCGTGCTGTTCGTGGCCGACCACCAAAACCAGGTGAGCGAAACCAACGAGCAGAACAACGTGCGCAGCCTGCCGCTGACCATTGCCCCGGCCAGCGTGGATTTGCTGGTGCAGCAACCCGTCATCAACCCCACCGCCACCGCGGCGGGTAGTCTGGTGAACACCACCTACACCTACCTCAACCAGGGCACCACCGCGGGCGCCACGTCGGGCATCGGCTACTACCTCTCCACCAACCAAACCCTCGACGCTTCGGACGTGGCCATGGATCAGTACCCCGGCCCGTCGATTCCGGCCGGAGCGGTACAGGCGCGTTCGGCGCCGTTTACGGTGCCGGCGGGCACGGCACCCGGCAACTACTTCGTGCTGTTTATGGCCGACCCGCAGCAGCTGGTGGCCGAAACCAACGAGCTCAACAACGTAACCAGCACCCCCATCACCATCCTGCCCTCGGGCACCGACCTGGTGGTGCAGCAGGAGCAGCTGGCCGCTTCCTCGGCGTCGCCCGGCAGCGCCCTCGGCGCTTCGGCCTACGTGTTCAACCAGGGCAACCAGGCTGCCAGCAGCAGCGCCCTGGGCTACTACCTGTCGACCAACCAAACCCTGGATAGCAACGACCAACTCATCGGCTCGGCCTTCGGGGGCTTCCTGCCGGGCGGCCAGTCGGGCTTCCGCGGGGCTACCCTGCAGATTCCGGCGGGCACGGCGCCCGGCAACTACTTCGTACTGTTCGTGGCCGACTTCCAGGGCCAGGTGAGCGAGCTGAACGAAACCAACAACGTACGCAGCCTGCCGCTGACCATTGCCCCGGCCAGTGTGGATCTGCTGCTGCAGTTCCCCTCGGTAAACCCCACGGCCGTACCGGCCGGCGCCATGGTTAACACCAGCTACACCTACGTGAACCAGGGCACGACTACGGCCAGCAGCTCGGGCATCGGGTTCTACCTCTCCACCAACCAGACGCTCGACGCCTCGGACGTGGCCATGAACCAGTACTCCGGCTCCCCGCTGGCGGCGGGGGCCTCGCAGCAGCGCGGTGCTTCGTTTACGGTGCCGCTCGGTACGGCGCCGGGCAGCTACTACGCCCTGTTCGTGGCCGACGCCCAGCAGCTGGTAGCCGAAACCAACGAGCTCAACAACGTAGTGGCCGTGCCGCTGACGGTGCTGCCGCCCGGCATCGACTTGGTGGTGAGCCAACCCACTCTTTCGCGCTTCTCGGCTTCGGCCGGGGCTACCATCCAGGGCAGCGTGTTCCTGGGTAACCAGGGTACCAGCGTAGCGCCGCCCAGCATGCTGGGCTACTACCTCTCGAGCGACAGTCAGTTCAGCAGCAACGACGTGAGCCTGGCGCTGACGCCGGCCTCGCCGCTGGGGCCCAACAGCGGGCAGCAGTACGGCAGCAACCTGCTGATTCCCGCAGCTACCACGCCGGGCAGCTACTTCGTGCTGTTCGTGGCCGACGCGCAGAACACCGTCAGCGAAACCAACGAGCTGAACAACGTCATCAGCCAGCCCCTGACGGTGCTGGCGCCCTTCAACGGGCTGATAGTGCCCACCGCGGGTACGGCCACCGTGACGAGCTGCGGCACCACGGTGTATGACAACGGCGGCACCGACGACTACGCCAACGGCTCGAACGGTACGCTCACCATCAACCCCGCCACGGCCGGCGCCAAGGTGCGCCTGACCTTCACCCAGTTCAACGTGGAGTCGGGCTTTGACTACCTGCGCATTTACGACGGCCCCACGGCGCTGGCGCCCATGATTGGCACCTACAGCTCGAACAGTCCCGGCGTCATCACGGCCTCGGCCCTGAACTCCAGCGGCGCCCTCACCCTGGTGTTTACCTCCGACGGCGTGGTGACGGCCCCGGGCTTCCAGGCCACCGTGTCGTGCTTCTCGCCGGCACTGCCCGACCTGACGCTGACCCAGGCTTCGGCTACGCCCACCACGGTAGCCGCCGGCGGCCCGCTCACGGTAAACCTGACGGTAGCCAACCAGGGCCCCGGCGACGCCGCCTCGACCCCGGTAAGCTACTACCTCTCGGCCAACACCACGCTCGACGCCTCCGACCGCCTCATCGGCAACACCAACGGCGGCAGCCTGACCACCGGCCAGAGCCAGCCGCGCAGCAACACGCTGACCGTGCCCACCAACGTGGCTTCGGGCGCCTACTACCTGCTGTGCATGGCCGATGCCGGCAGCACCATCGTCGAAACCAACGAGCAGAACAACCTGGCCACGCCCATCAGCCTCACGGTAGTGGGGGCCGCGCCCGACCTGACGCTGACCTCGCCCACGGTGGCCCCGAACACGGTCCCCGCCGGCAACTCGGTGGTAACGACCTGCTTCTACGAGAACATCGGTCCGCTCGACGCCGCCGCGCACGGCATCGGCTACTACCTCTCGACCGACAACCAGCTCAGCAGCAACGACGTGCTCGTGGGCAGCTCCTCGCTGGCCGCTGGTTTGCCTTCGGGCGCCGGCAGCACCCGGGTGGTAAACGTGCAGATTCCGGCCAACACGGTACCGGGCAGCTACTTCCTGCTGTACGTAGCCGACCACCTGGGCCAGGTAGCCGAAACCAACGAGCAGAACAACCTGGCCGCCCGCCCGCTGACAGTAACCATCAACACGGCGGTGCGCGAGCAGACGGCCGGTTTTGCCATCAGCCTGTACCCCAACCCCACGGCCTACGGCAAAACCTTCCGCGTGCAGTTCGACGGTGCCGGCACGGCCTCGCGGGCCGAGCTAACCCTGCTCAACAGCGTGGGCCAGGTAGTGAGCCACCGCTCGGCCCAGCTGCGCACTGGGGCGCCGGTAGAGTTCAGCACCGAGGGGCTGGCCCGCGGCGTGTACACCCTGCGCATCAGCGGGGAAAACCTGCAGGCAGTGCGCCGGGTCGTTATCGACTAACTGCCTGAAGCACCCGCT
Source organism: Hymenobacter sp. B81 (assembly GCF_044628455.1). Lineage (NCBI taxonomy): Bacteria > Pseudomonadati > Bacteroidota > Cytophagia > Cytophagales > Hymenobacteraceae > Hymenobacter > Hymenobacter sp. B81. The sequence goes on from NZ_JBIYZW010000003.1 coordinate 82,448, forward strand.
TAGCGGCGGTATCGGTGGCGGGAGCAGCTCCCCAAGCCGGTGCCGCCGCTTTGTTTTGCCCCAACCTGCACCAAAGACCCACGGGCTACGTTGGCCCTACTGCCATGAAATCAACCTCACTCAGTCGCCTTTTCGCCGGGCGCCGCTTCCGCTGGCTGCCCATTGCCACGCTGCTGGTGCTACTGCTGACCGCGCCTGCCGTGGCGGCCACCCCGGGCGCCCAGGTGCGGGTGGCGCGGCAGTTTCTGCTGGCCGTGCTGCGTGCCGACTACGCCCAGGCCTACGCCCTGCTGGCCCCCGAAGTTCGCCGCGCAGTGCCGCCGGCCCGGTTCGAGCTGGCGGCGCGCCCGCTCTACCAGCAGGGCCAGCAGCGCGGCCCCACCATCGACCTGTACCGCCTGGGACTGCGCCTGAGCGAAACCGACCAGTCGCGGCTGTTCTACGCCTTCATGTTCCGCAGCGACACCGCCACCAGTATCCCGCAGGTGCAGCTCGACGTGACTTTCCGCGACTCGGCCGCCACGCAGATTCTGGAGTTTCGGCTGCTTCCCGCGCCGGTAAAGCGTTAGGTGCGCGCCCGGTAAGACAACTTAAGAAGGCAGGGAAATCTTGCCCAGGCTCACGGCCGGCACCCGCTGCCGCCCCGCCCCGATAGCCACGGCCGAGCCGCAGAGGGTTTCGTTGGCCAGCAGCGCAAACAGCACGGCTTCCTTGGCATCGGGGGCTACGCCCAGGGTTTGGGTATCGGCGAAGCGGCAGGCGGGCAGGTGGCGACGAATGGCCTGCATCAGCGTGGGATTGTGCATGCCGCCGCCGCTGGTGTACACCGCCGCCGCGGGCTCGGGGCCCAGCGCCAGCCGGGCGGCGCGCCCGATGCCTTCGGCACTCAGCTCGGTGAGGGTGGCTAGTAGGTCGGCAGAGGATAAATCAGCGGTGTGGCTGCGCTGCTGGGCGGCCCGCACGTAGTCGGGGCCGAACAGCTCGGGGCCAGTAGTTTTGGGCAGCTCGGCCGCGAAGAAGGGGTTGTCGAGCAGGGCGGCGAGCAGGCCCGGGTGCACGGTGCCCGCCGCGGCCAGCCGGCCGTCGGGGTCGAAGCTGTGCTCGGGGTAAAGTGTGCGCACCAAGGCATCGAGCAGGGTGTTGCCGGGGCCCACGTCGGTGCTGAACACGATGGCGGCGTCCTGCGAGGCGGGCAGGTAGGTGAAGTTGGCAATGCCGCCCAGGTTGAGCAGTAGCCGGTCTTCCTGCGGGCTCGAAAACAGCAGGTAGTCGCCGTAGGCTGCCAGCGGAGCCCCCTCACCGCCGGCGGCCACGTGCTTCTGCCGGAAGTCGCTGAGCGTGATGATGCCGGTGCGCACGGCCACGTGGTCGCCGTCGCCGAGCTGCAGGGTGGCGTTCAGCGGGTACTCCGGGCGCTGGTGCTGGTGCTGCGGGGAGTGGTAGACGGTCTGGCCGTGGCTGGCCAGGGCGTCGATTTCGGCTGGCGCCACGCCCCAGGCGTGCAGGCAGTCGAGCACCAGCTGGCCGTGCAGGGTGCCCAGCCAGGCATTGAGCAGCGTCAGCTCTTCCAGGTCCACCTGTTCGCGGGCAAACACCCGGCGGATGCGCTGGCGTACGTCGTCCGGGAAGGGCACCGTGGTAAACTGCTCCAGGGTGAGGCGAGTGCCCGGGCCGCTGCCTTCGAGTTGGCACAAGGCCACGTCGAGGCCGTCGAGGGAAGTGCCGGACATCAGGCCGATGATGCGGCGGCTGGGGCGCTGGGCCAGCTGGCAGAGGTGGGCGAGGTGAGCGTTCATCGGGGGCGAAGGTAGGGTGGGTCCGGCGGCTGGCGCGTATTTTTAGCGGCTACCAATGTACTGCGCCATGCCGCCGAAAACTTCCCTGACCGAACTGCCCCTGGTAACGGCGGCCGACCGCCAGCAGTGGCGGCAGTGGCTGGAACAACACCACGCTTCGGCCCGCGGGGTGTGGCTGGTGTACCACAAAAAAAGCAGCGGCCGGCCCAGCATCAGCTGGAGCGAGGCGGTGCAGGAAGCGCTGTGCTTTGGCTGGATCGATTCCAAGGCTAATACCCTCGACGCGCACCGCTACAAGCAGGTGTTTACCCCGCGCAAGCCCCGCAGCGTGTGGTCGAAAATCAACAAGCAGCACGTGGAAAACCTGCGCGCCGCGGGGCTCATGCGGCCGGCCGGGGAGCGGGTCATCGAGCTGGCCCAGCAAAACGGCAGCTGGACGGCCATCGACGCCGCCGAGAACCTGGAAGTGCCCGCCGACCTGACCGCGGCGCTGGCGGTTGATGCGGCGGCTGCCGGCTGCTTGGCCGCGCTCAGTCCCAGCCGCAAAAAGCAACTGCTGCAGTGGCTGCTCGCGGCCAAGCGTCCCGAAACCCGCGCCAAGCGGCTGGCCGGGATAGTACAGCAGATGCAGGAGCTGGTGAGCCGGCAAGCCAGGTCCTAACGAAAAGCGGCGCCGCAGCCCAAAGCCGCGACGCCGCCGCAAACAGCCGGGTGAAGCGAGCTAGATAATCTTCTTGCCCGTCATGGCCTGCTTGATGCTGATTTGCATTACGCGCTCGGCAAAGGGGCTGGTAAGCGCTTCCAAATCGTCGACGGCGCGGTAGATAGCGTCTTTGTCGCCGCTGCCGAGGCTCGCGCGCAGCACTTCGGCCTGGGCGCGGGTCTGGCTGATTTCCTCGGCGGTGAGGTGCTGGCCGTTGGTGTGCAGGAAGCGCTCCACCTGGTAGAGCATCTGCTCGGCGGCAGTGCGGGCCTCGATGACCATGCGCGTGGCCACGTCGGCCTGGGCGTGGGTGAGCGAGTCCATCAGCATCTGTTCGACCTGCTCGTCGGTGAGGCCGTACTGGGGCTTCACTTCAATGCTTTGCTTTACGCCCGAGCGCAATTCCAGGGCTTCCACTTTCAGGATGCCGTCGGCGTTGAGGATGAAGTTGACGTCGATTTTGGGCAGGCCGGCGGGCATGGCCGGAATGCCGCGCAGATCGAACTCGGCCAGCTTGCGGTTTTCGGCCACCAAATCCCGCTCGCCCTGGTACACCGAAATCTTCATGTTCACCTGCCCGTCGACCGAGGTGGTGTACTGGCGGCCGGCCTTGGTGGGAATCTTGGAGTTGCGCGGAATGATGGGGTCCATCAGGCCGCCCAGCGTTTCGATGCCGAGGGTGAGAGGCGTCACGTCCAGCAGCAGGATGTCGCGGCGATTGCCGGCCAGGATGTCGGCCTGAATGGCGGCGCCCAGGGCTACCACTTCGTCGGGGTTGAGCGAGTTGTTGGCCGGCTGCCCGAAAAACGCCGAAACCGTGTCGTACACCAGCGGAACGCGGGTGGAGCCGCCCACCAGCAGCACCGCGTCGAGTTGGGCGGCGCTGAGGCCGGCGTCGGCCAGGGCCTGGCGGCAGGAGACCATGGTGCGCTCAACCAGGGGCTGAATCAGCTGGTCGAACTGGACGCGGGTGAGCGTGAGGTTGGTGCGGGCGTCGAGGGCGGCGCCGAAGGTATCGGCCTGGCTGAGCTGGCGTTTGGCCTGCTCGGCCAAGAGGCGCAGGCGCTGCTTGAGCTGCGGATCGGCGGCCACGGCCGGGGCCAGGTCGTGCTGCTGCACCCAGTGGTTGACCACGGCGCGGTCGAAGTCGTCGCCGCCGAGGTAGGTGTCGCCGTGGGTGCTGAGCACTTCGAAGATGCCCTGGTGCAGGTGCAGGATGCTGATGTCGAAGGTGCCGCCGCCGAGGTCGTACACGGCCACGGTTTTCTCCTCGTCGGGCTGCAGGCCGATGCCGTAGGCCAGGGCGGCGGCGGTGGGCTCGTTGACGATGCGCAGCACTTCGAGCCCGGCCAGGCGGCCGGCGTCGCGGGTGGCCTGACGCTGGGAGTCGTTGAAGTAGGCCGGCACGGTGATGACGGCCTTGTTGACCGGCGTTTTCAGGGCGTGCTCGGCGCGGGCGCGCAGCTCCTTGAGAATCTCGCTCGACAGCTCGATGGGGGAGTAGAAGCGGTCCTGCACCCGGATTTTGACCAGGCCCTCGGAGTCGTCGTCGATAACCTTGTAGCCCAGCTCGCCGGCGTGGCTGCCCAGGTCTTTGTAGGATTTGCCCAGCAGGCGCTTGGCCGAGTAGATGGTGTGCTGGGGGGCGGTTTCGAGGTACTGGCGGGCTTCGTTGCCCACGATGGGCGGGGTGCCGTCGGGCGGGAAGTGGACTACGGAGGGCACCAGGGTGCCGCGGCCCTGGTCGTTGATGGCCACCGGCTGGCGGTTCTCGGGATGGATGTAGGCCACCAGCGAGTTGGTGGTGCCCAAGTCGATGCCCACAATGATTTCGGCCTGCTGCAGCGAGCCGGTCGACAGGTTGATGGAAACTTTGGCCATGAGAAGCGGGGATAGGAGGGTGGGGCCGGCGGACCGCAAAACTACGACGAAATGCGGCCGGGCGACGGGCTAAGCGGGGTGGGGCGCGTCGGCTCGCCGCAGGAGTGAGTAACAACGCAAGGGTGATTTGGTCAAGTCGGAGGGGGCTATCGTCAAGTGAGGCGGGGTTTGCGTCAAATAGCAGCGGGTTACAGTCAAGTCGAAGGGCGTTGCAGTCAAGTCGGAGACTGTTACGGTCAAGTCGCAGGGTGTTGCGGTCAAGTCGCAGGGTGTTGCGGTCAAGTCGTAGGGTGTTATGATCAAGTCGAAGGGTGTTATGGTCAAGTGCAGAGTAGTTATCGTCAAATGAATAGTGTTTTGCGTCAAGTGAATGCGGGTTTGCGTCAATCAAGGGAGGGTTTCGATCAAGTCAGGGGTGGATATGATCAAGTAGGGGGTCCGTGGTGTGCCAGCGGCGGGTACTACCCGTCGTGGGAGTAGCTGCCGGGGCGGGGTGACCGGGCGAATGGAAAACGGCTACTGACGGGTGGGAAAACTTATCGCCGACGCAGCAGTTGAAAAATAGATCTGCTAAATGTTCAAACCGGCAATCTGCCGGCGGCGGAATCCCGTAAGTGCCGTTCGAGAACTGGCTTGCCGCAAGGCAATTATTACTCGCTCGCGTTATCCTTTGGCCTTACTGCCACGCCTGGCAGTGGGGCGGCTTTTTTCCGCGAGCCGGGCGTCTGATTTACTATGCTTGGTGCCGGGCCCCCGAGCCCGGAGGTGGTTCCGTAGTCGCGCGTTCCGGGCGGCTTCCCCGCGCTGCTTAGGGCCGGGTTCGATTTTGCATTCCCCAATTTTTTTCCACAACCACAGCCGCCTGCCTAATGAAAAACCTTTTCCGTCCACTGGCTTTGCTGGGAATCACCTCGGCTACCATGCTGGCAGTGTTTACCTGGAGCGCCCAAAACGTGCCCCTGGAGGCCTCCAGCCACCGCGAAGCCCCGCTCATTGCCGACGACCCGCTGGCCGACAACACGGATCTGTACGCCTTCCGCAGCCCCGATGCGCCGAACACCGTCACCATTATTGCCAATTACATTCCGCTGGAGCTGCCGCAGGGCGGGCCCAACTACAACACCTTCGGCGAAAACGTCCGCTACGAGATTCACATCAAGAACGACCCTACCACTCCCGGCGACGACCTGCTCTATCGATTCACGTTTACCCGCACCAACCAGGACCCCAGTACCTTCTTCAACATCCGGCTGGGCCAGCAGAACCTGAAGACTACCTATAACCTGGACGCCATCCGGGGCAGCGCGACCACGCGCCTGGTGACCGGCGGCATCGTGCCGCCGCCCAACGTGGGGCCGCGCTCCATTGAGGGGGCTGCCGGGCTGAACGCTTCGAGCTACGAAGCGCTGATGATGGCTGCCGTGCAGACGTTGCCTAACGGCATGAAAGTATTCTGTGGACCAGTAGACGACCCGTTCTTCGTGGATTTGGGCGGCATCTTCGATCTGGGCGGCGTACGTACGGCCTCGGCCCGCGACGGGGTAGCGCGCAAGAACACCCACGCCATTGCCCTACAGATTCCTATTACGCTGCTGCAGAAGGACGGTCTGGCCGCGCCCACCGATCCGGCGCAGATTCTGAACTCCAACTACATCATCGGGGTGTGGGCTTCGGCCAGCCGCCCCGCCCTGCGCACGCTCAACGTCGACGGCACGCAGTCGCACACGGGCAACTACGTGCAGGTGTCGCGCCTGGGCATGCCGCTGACCAACGAGGTGGTAATTCCCATCGGGCAGAAGGATGCCTGGAACGCGGGCGACGCCTACGGGGCCGTGCCCGCGTTTGACGAACGCCTGATGAACCCGGAACTGGGCCTGTACATGGCCACGGGCACGGCCAACGGCCAGACCTACTTCGGGGCGGCCGTGCCGGGCTTGTCGATGCTGCGGGTGCAGGCCGCCTCGCTGGCCGGCCGCCCCGGTCTGCCCCCGGCTGGCTTCGACTTCCGCAACGGCGCCGACGGCCTCTCGGGCCTGGCCGGCAACGCGGCCCTGGCCGGCACCGCGCTGGCGCCGCAGGCGCAGGGCGGCTTTGGCGAGTACCTGCTGCGCGCCGACAAGCCCCGGTCGGTGGACCTGCTGCCGATTTTCCACACGGGCGTGCCCAACCTGCGGCCTTACCAGCTGGCTACCGGCAAAAATGGCAACCCGCTGGCGGCCGGCAAGCCCTTTATCAACAACTTCCTGCCCACCTTCGGCGACATGCTGCGGCTGAACATGGCCGTGCCGCCCACCCCGCGCAACTCGCCGGACTTTAGCTCCCAGGGCCTGCTGGCCGCCGCCGTGCTGGGCCTCACCGACGCGCGCTTCAACACCAGCGCCGCCCTGCAGAACATTCCGAACATGGACGGCTTTCCCAATGGCCGCCGCCTCGAAGACGACGTAACCCGCATCGAGCTGCAGGCCGTGGGCGGCGTGGTGCTGGCCGCTATTGGCCTGTGGTACGACGACTTCACGGCCAGCAGCACCAACCCGGTAACCCCGCAGCTGCAGAGCGTGCTGACCTTCCGCACCGGCGTGGAAGCCAACGACACCACCCTAAAGGCGGCCTTCCCCTACATGCAAACGCCCTGGAGCGGCACCAAGGCCCAGCGCCTGGCCCTGGCCCAGCGCAGCGGCACCGGCGGCCTGGGCCTGCAGACCCAGGTAGCGGCCCTCGACCAGAACTACCCGAACCCGTTCACCTCGCAAACCACGTTCAGCTACAAAGTGACCCAGCGCATGCCCGTAACGCTGACCATTACCGACCTGAACGGTCGGGTGGTAGCTACGCCGCTGCGCAACAAGATGGTGAACCCGGGCGCCTACGAGTTCAACTGGCAGCCGGGACGCCTGGCCGCCGGCCTCTACGTGGCCACCCTGTCGACGGGCAACACGACGCTGAACTCCATCAAGCTTTCTCATAACCGGTAACCGACCCGCTGCCGGCAAGGTCCGGGTCCGGTTGCTTTACGGCAGCCGGGCCCGGGCCTGGCGGCGGCTATCTTTCCCTGCGCCTCTGGTTTCTTTTTACTACGCTTCTCTAGCCCTGATGCCATGACTTTGGGTCGCCGCATTCTGTATTTTCTGCTGATAACAGGCTTCGTAGCCGCCGCGGGGGCACTGTGGCTGGGACGCCCGGCCCCGCCGGTACCGCAGCTGCAAGCCCGTAAAGGCGCCCTGTCCCTCGGGGGCGAGTGGCTGAACACCCGGAATGCGGTGAGCGGACTGCAGGCCCGGCTGCGCCAGAACCCGGCCGACCACGAAGCCCGTCTGCTGCTGGCCCAGGCCTACGTGCAGGAAGGCCGCATCACCGGCAACCACGCCTACTACGACGCCGCGGCCCTGCAGCTGGTGGATGCGGTGCTGGAGCACGAGCCGGACAACTTCGAGGGCCTGTGCACCAAAGCGGTGATTTGCCTGTCGCAGCACCACTTCTCGCAGGGGCTGGCACTGGCCGAAAAAGCTGCCGCGCTAAATCCCCGGAACGCCTTTGTGCAGGGCCTGCTCTGCGACGCGCACGTGGAGCTGGGGCATTACCCCGAGGCCGTGCAGGCCGCCGACCGGATGAACCAGCTGCGGCCCGACCTGCGGGCCTACTCCCGGGTGTCGTACCTGCGCGAAATTCACGGGGACGTGAACGGCGCGCGGGAGGCCATGCGCCTGGCCGTGCAAGCCGGGGCCCTGGGGCTGGAGCAAACCGAGTGGTGCCGCGTCATGCTGGGCCGCCTCCACGAAACCTACGGCGACCCGGTCCAGGCCGAGGCGCACTACCAGCAGGCCCTGGCCGCCCGTCCCCACTACGCCTACGCCCTGGCCGGCCTGGGGCGCACGGCCCGGGCCCGCGGCGACTACCCGGCGGCCATTAAGCAACTGAATGCGGCCCGCCAACTGGTGCGCGACTACGCCTTCATGGAAGATTTAACGGACGTGTACCGCCTGAGCCGCGACCCGCAGCGCGCCGACCAGATGGCCCGGGCAGTAGTGCAGGAGCTGGCTGCCGATGCCAACTCGGCCGACGAAGACGAGGCCCTGGGCCACTACTCGGACCGCGAATTGGCCTACGCCTATTTGGCGGTGAACCAGCCCGATAAGGCGCTGGCGCACGCCCGAATTGAATACGAACGTCGGCCCGACAACATCGACGTGTGCGAGGCCATGGCCTGGGTGCATTACCAGCGGGGCGACTACCGCCTGGCTCGCCAGTACATGCAGCGGGCCCGGCGCACCGGCAGCCGCAACCCGCAACTGCTGTACCGGGCTGGCCTGATAGCGCTGCGTAGCGGGCAGCGCGCCGAAGGACAGGCCCTGCTGCGGCAAGCCAGGACGCTGAACCCGCATCTGCCGATGGCCGCCGAAACCCAGCCGGCAATGCTGGCCGTGCGCCGCTAGCCCCGCTGCCATGAACTGTCCTACCCCGCTGCGCGCCGCCTGGAGCCGAAGCCGGTGGCTGCTGCCCCTGGCGGGGTTGCTGCTGGTTCCGCTGCTGGCCGAGGCCCACAAGCTCAACACCGACCTGAGCAAACTCTCGCGCACCGACATTGTGCTGGGCTACCTCGAAGTCGGGTTTACGCACATCCTGCCCCTGGGCCTCGACCACATCCTGTTCATCCTGGGCTTGTTTGTGCTTGACCCGCGCCTGAAACCGGTGCTCTGGCAGGCTACCGCCTTCACACTGGCCCACTCCATTACGCTGGGGCTGGCCGCGGCCGGTAAGGTGGCGCCGCTGCCCTCGGTAGTAGAGCCGCTGATTGCCCTTTCTATTCTGTTTGTAGCCGTCGAGAACCTGCTCACCGACCGGCTGCAGCCCTGGCGCGTGGCGCTGGTATTCGGGTTTGGGCTGCTGCACGGGCTGGGTTTTGCCGGGGTGCTGGCCGAAATAGGCTTGCCCAGGCATGCTTTTGCCGAAGCCCTGATCAGCTTCAACGTGGGCGTGGAACTGGGACAGGTTGCGGTGATTCTGCTGGCCTGGCTGCTGGTGGGCCGCTGGTTCGGGCGCAAGCCCTGGTACAAGCAACGCGTGCTGGTGCCCGTGTCGCTGCTGATTGGTGCCGTGGCGCTGTGGTGGACCGTCGAGCGGGTGTTTTTCGCCTGAGCCCGGGGTTCGCCTGGCAATTTCCTTAACTTCTCTCGCCCCCGCGCATGTTCCGGACCGGCTTGCTGCTGCTGTTGCTGAGCTACTACCTGCTGGTGGTGGGCGCAGGCCTGGTGGGCCGACCCGAGGTCCGGCGCCCGGCGACCAAGCCCTACACGCACAGCCTGACCTGTCAACTCGATAATTACCTGCGCCTCGACTGCTTCGACCGGTGCAACGGCGAAGCCGCGCTGCAACAGCATCTGCCCGCCGATTCCTGGCAGCACGTCCTCATCTCACTCAAAGGCCTGGACGTGCATTGCGCGGTCGAAACCGAAATGGCGCTGCTCCCGGTTGTGGTCGACCGTTGTGCCCGGAAGGTAGGGCCGGTGCAGGGCCCCCCGCTGACCGCCGGCAACCCCACTAGCTGGCCCCAGCCCCCACGCCAGGGATAATTCCGCGGCCCGCCGTCCTGCTGAGCAGGTACCGGGCGGGCCTTGCGGCCGCACTGCGCGGCGGCACCCGGTTTATTCTTTCTGGCTTGGCTGCTGGCTGCGCAATTGTGCGGTCCGCCGCCGCATTGGCTGCGGTATGTTCTCTACCTCTACCTGTTTTTGCTCGGCCGGGCTCGGCTGGCTGATGCTCTTTGGTGGCTTAATGCTGGCCGCAGAGCCGGCGCAGGCCCAACCTTCGCCGCCCCCCGCAGCCGTGGGGTACACCCCCGCGGCTGCTACTGCCACTTTGCGGGGCATGGTCACGGATTCGGCCTCTGGTCAGCCCCTGCCGGGCGTGGGCGTGCAACTCATCGGCCGCCCCGATGGGGCCTCCACCGATGCCCTGGGAAGTTTCCGCGTAAGTCGGCTGCCGGCAGGCTCGCACACCGTTCGAGTTACGGCTTTGGGCTACCGCATCCGCACCCTGACGGTGACGCTGGCCGCGGGAGAAACCAAAACCGTGGACCTGCCCGTGGTGGCTTCGGCCCTGGAGCTGGCGGAAGTGACGGTGGCCCAGCCCCGCGACCTGAACCAGAGCGTAGCTGCTATCAGCGGCATCGACCGCCAGCTGCGGCCCGTGAACTCGGCCCAGGACCTGCTGCGGCTGGTGCCGGGCCTGTTTATTGCCCAGCACGCGGGGGGCGGCAAGGCCGAACAGATTTTCCTGCGCGGCTTCGACGTAGACCACGGCACCGATTTCGCCGTGAGCGTCGACGGCATGCCGGTGAACATGGTGTCGCACGCCCACGGCCAGGGCTACGCCGATTTTCACTTCGCCATTCCCGAGACCATCGAGCAGTTGCGGGTGTACAAGGGGCCATACACCGCCCGATTCGGCGATTTTGCCACGGCCGGGGCCGGCGAGTTTACCACCAAAACCAGCCTGGGCCAAAGCCAGGCCAAGCTGGAAGTCGGCCGCTTCGACACCCGGCGGGCCCTGCTCATGGTTGACCTGACCGGGGCCGGCGGACACCTGCTTAGCCAAAGGCGCCGCGAAAGCGCCTACGTGGCCGCCGAATACTTTTTTACCAACGCCTACTTCGAAAGCCCCCAGCATCTGAACCGCTTCAACGGGCTGGCCAAGTACACCGGCCAGCTATCCGAGCGCACTACTCTGGCCGTGAGCGGCTGGCACTTTCATTCGCGCTGGGATGCTTCGGGGCAGATTCCGGAGCGCGCCGTGCGCGAAGGCTTGATTTCGCGCTTCGGCAGCATCGACGATACCGAGGGCGGCCGCACCGGCCGCAGCAGTGCCAATGCCCAGCTTACGGTAGACCTGCCCGCGGGAGCGGTGCTCACCCAGCAGCTGTACTACTCGCGCTACCATTTCAACCTCTACTCCAACTTCACGTTTTTCAGCGCCGACCCGGTCAACGGCGACCAGATCCGGCAGAACGAGGCGCGGCACCTGGCGGGGTACCGCGGTACCTACGAGCGCGACCTGGCACTGGGCCGCCGCACCCTGCGCTCCGTGTTGGGTGTTGGCTCGCGGGTCGATGACGTGGACCTGGCCCTGCGCCGCTCGGTGCGCCGGCAAGTAACCGATACCATCGTGAGTGGCCGGGTGCAGGAGCAGAACCTGCACGCCTGGCTCGACGAGACGCTGCCGCTGACCGAGCAGCTGACGCTGAACGCCGCCGTGCGCGCCGATTACTTTCGCTTCCGCTTCCGCGAAGACCGCGCCCCGCTGCTTTCCGGCCGGGGCCGGCAGGTGCGCGTCAGTCCCAAGCTCAATGCCTACTACCAGCTTACGCCGGCGGTGCAGCTGTTTGTGCGTTCGGGGCTGGGCTTTCATTCCAACGATGCCCGCGCCGTCGTGTCCGACTCGGCGCAGGCGCTGCCGCGGGCCCTGGGGTACGAGGTCGGCAGCAACTTCAAGCCCTGGCCCGCGCTGGTGGTCAACGTGGCGGCCTGGGCGCTGCACCTCGACGACGAGCTGGTGTACGTGGGCGACGAAGGCGTGGTGGAAAGCGCCGGTCGTACGCGCCGCTTTGGCCTCGACGTGGCTTTGCGCTACCAGCTCAGCGCCGTCTGGTTTGCCGATGTGGACCTGAATTTCAATCACGGCCGGCTGGTGGGCGCGCCTCGGGGCGAAGATTACATTCCGCTGGCGCCTTCGTTTACCAGCATCGGCGGCATCACGTTCAAGCGCCCCAATGGTCTGAGTGGCAGCTTGCGCTACCGCCGCATTGCCAACCGCCCGGCCAACGAGGATAATTCGGTGCGCGCCCGCGGCTACTTCGTAACCGACCTGCTGGCCAGCTACACCCGCAGGCGTTACCAGGTGGGCGTGAGCATCGAAAACCTGCTGAACGTCAACTGGAACGAGGCGCAGTTCGACACCCGCAGCCGCCTGGCCGGTGAAGCCGAGGACGTATCGGAGCTGCACTTCACGCCCGGAACGCCCTTTTTCGCCAAGCTCAACGCCAGCATCTTCTTCTAGCCTTTATCAGACCCGGCACGACACAAAAAAGCCCCGCCGGGGATGCGGCGGGGCTTTTCGGTGGGGCCGGCGGGGCTATTTCAGCACCAGCTTGCGCGAGAGGTGCAGCTCAGGCACCGTAAGCTGGTAGACGCCGGCCGCCAGCGGGGCGCGGGGCTTGAGGCGCAGCTCGTTGGAGCCGGGGTACAGGGTCAGGGGCTCCTGGTGCACCAGGCGGCCGGTGAGGTCGAACACCTGCACGGAGGCTTTCAGCTCGGCGGGGCTGCTGATGACCAGGTCCACGCGGTCGGAGGCGGTGGGGTTGGGGAACAGCAGCAGGTCGGCGGGCGCGTCGAGGCGGGTGCCGGCTGAGGTGAGTGTGGGCGCGGCCTCGCGGCCGGCGGTAGCGGTGTTGATGACGGCCGGGGCGGTGTAGGTAACCTTCACGAAGGCTTTCTGAGCAGGGTTGGTGGCCACGTTGTGGCGGGCGCGCAGGGTAATCCAGCCGTTGGCCGTGGGCGTGTAGGTGCCGGTGAGCGTGCCGGTGCCGCTTTTGCTGGTGAGCTGCGTGCCGGCGGCATTGAACAGGGCTACCACCAGGGACTTGCTGCCGTCGGAGGGAAACAGGTTGTAGCTGACGGTTTTGCCCGAGGCCACGTAGATGCGGCCGGCGGTGCGCCAGGCCGTGGAGTTGGCCGGCAGCTGGCCGCCCTGCTGCAGCGACGAGGCGTGGGAGTCGCCCAGGTCGTCGGCCAGCTCCCACTCCTGGGTGGTGGCCAGTGCGGGGCGCGAGTAGTTGGTGGTGGCGTTGACGGGCGCCCACACCGAGTAGCCGCGGCGGCCGCCGCTGGCCGTGCCGTTGCAGGGCGGGGTGTTGATGGCCACCGTCTGCGAGCCGCTCACCGTGACAGTGGCGGTGCCGTTGGCGCCGGAGTAGTCCTTGAGCACGGTGCCGGGGGCAAAATCACACGACACGGTGCTGTTCTGCCAGGCCGAGAAATTGTCGTTGATGCCGATGATGGCCTTGGTGCTGCGCTCGATGACGAGGTGGTCGGCGGCCTGCCAGCGCACCTTGTAGGCGCCGTCCTTGAAGCGCAGGTTCTGGTGGCACCAAATCAGGTTTTCCAGGTCGGAGCGGGTGGGCAGGTCGGTGGTGGAAGTGGGCCGGTGCGAGTAGCGCTTGCCGGTGCTGCCCACGTTGAACAGGTCCTCGAAGAAAATCTGGGGCGAGCCGTCGAGGGCCAGCGCGGCGGCGTAGGTAGCCGACAGGCGCGGATCGAAGGGGTCGATGTGGGGCGCCAGCTCCGAGCCGGTGTTCCAGCCGGTGTAGTTGCCGGTGCTGCCCACCTGCGGGCGGAAGGTGTCGTGGTTGTTCACGAAGGGCACGGTGCGGTGCACGTACTGCCCGCCGATGTTGACTACCCGCGTGCCCTGCTGGTAGCCCGGCAGGGAGCCCAGATCGAAGTTGCCGCCGCCGCTCACGATGCTGTAGAGGCCGTTGCGCAGGCCGAAGTCAAACGTGCCCGAGCGGTTCTGCACGTTGGTGCACCACTGGTCGAGCTGGCTGCCGCCGCCCACCCATTCGCCCACGGCGTACATGGTGGCGCCGCCCGAGGCCCAGCCGGCGTTGCTTTGCAGGTTGTAGAGGAAGTCCTCGGTGGCGAAGTCGGGAAAGTGCTTCACGGCATCGAGGCGCACGCCGTCGAAGCCCACCTGCTTTTTGTACCACACCAGCCAGTTGCGCATGTTGGTGCGCATGTAGTCGGCGCTCTGGCTGGGGTTGAAGGTGGCGTTGGAGCTGGTGCCGTACGAGCCGTTGTAGTAGCTCACGTCGGGCCCGAAATACACCGCGTTCCAGTCGCCGGAGGTGGAGTTGTTGCCGGGGTTGGGGTTGAAGTTCTGCCAGTTCTTAGGAAAGCGGCCGTTGCGGGCCAGGTAGTTGGCCGACGTCTCGGCCGAGGCCGGGGTGACGTAGCTCACGTAGCGGAAGTTCTTGTACTTGCTGGTGGTGTAGTCTTCCCAGGCGGCGGGGTCCTGGCCGCCGGCGCCGGTTTGCGAGCCGGCCCCGTCGACGTGGTTGAGCACCACATCCTGCACCACCTCGATGCCGTTGGCGTGCAGCACGGCCACCATGCGCAGCAGCTCGTCCTTGGTGCCCAGGCGGGTGCCCACGAAGCCCTTCTGGTACTTGTCGCCCAGGTCGTAGTGGTCGAAGGGAGAGTAGCCGTTGCCTTGGTTGCCGTTTTTGATGGACGGCGGAATCCAGACCGCGTCAACGCCCATGGCCTTGAGCCGGGGTGCCAGCTCGGCTAAATAATTAGCCCAGCCGTTGGGGTAGTTGGTGTTCCAATAGTCCCACCAGAAGCCCTGGAGAACAACTTTCTGAGCCTGGGCGGGCTGGGCCGTGAGGGCAGCCAGGCCCAGGGTAAGCAGCAGTCCCCAGCGGGAAGCTACGCGCCAAAGTTTTTGCATTGCGGGTAGAAGTGTTTTGGTTGGTGAAAGGGAGGAAAAGTGATGGAAAACCTTTCCGCAATCGATTGCGGGGCAAAAAATGCGGCAAGGGGTGTAAAAGGTAATGAAAATGCTACATCAGTCAACAGGATTATTCCGATTGACAGGGCCCAAGGAATTTTTCCGGACCTACCTGCTGTTGAGAATATAGCGCGCACCATATGGATGCTGTTTTGCGTATGCTACCGCAGCCCCGAAAACGTTACTTTCGGGCTGAGGCCCTGACCGAAAAAGCTGATTGCCATGGAAAAGCCGAATGTTGTTCACCGTTTGCGACTGAAAGTGCGGGCCCGCCGGGCTTTGCGCCGGGCCCTGCCGTTCGTAGCCTCGCTGTTTCTGGCTACGCCGCTGGCCTCGCCCGTGAGTTCGACTCAGGCCAAGACGCCGACGGTAGCCGCGCGCATGCCCTCGGTAAAGGAATTCGAGGCCATGACCTTCAGCAACGGGGTGCGCGAGCTATACCAGGAGCTGGGCGTGGCCAAAAGCGGCCTGCGCTACGAGGTGTTTGAGAAGGCTTACACGGGCTTCCTGAACCTGAAAGCGCAGGGCCAGCTCGACCAGGACCGTAACCTGCTCACGGTAGTCGATTTTGAGAAGCCCAGTACCGAAAAGCGGCTGTGGGTGCTCGATCTGGCCGACCGCAAGGTGCTGTTCAACACCCTGGTGGCCCACGGTCACAACTCCGGCGAGAACGTGGCCACCACGTTTTCCAACGAAAACGAGTCGAACATGAGCAGCCTGGGCTTCTACGTAACCCAGGGCGACTACTACGGCAAGCACGGCCGTTCGCTAAAGCTTCAGGGTGTCGACGAGGGCTACAACGACCGGGCCATGGAGCGTGCCGTGGTGATGCACGGCGCCGAGTACGTGAGCGAGGAATTCATTCGCCAGTACGGCCGCCTGGGCCGCAGCTTGGGCTGTCCGGCCCTGCCCATGGACCAGTACGCCGAGATTATCGACGCGGTGCAGAACCAGACCTGCCTGTTTTTGAATGGCCCCGATACCACCTACGAGTCGGAGTTTCTGAACACCGATATGGCCGCGCATCAATTTGTGGCTGAAGCCAACGATCAGTCCGCGTAATGCGTACAAGCCACAAAGCCAGTGGTTTTGATGAGGAGCAGAGCCCTGGATAGAGGGAGTTGAGAGCAACGCGCCCCCGGTGATAAGCCGGGGGCGCGTTGTGTATGGACCAAATCCGAGCAGCGGGTTGGGGCGCTACAGCACCAGGCCGAACCGCTCGCCCACGCTGCCCAGGTCGGCCACCACCTTTTCAAGCAGGGGAATGCCGTGGGTGAGGCGCTGCTCGGTCATGAGCCGCTCCGGGTCGCCGGGAATGAGCACCTGCTGGCCCGGTACGGCTTTGGCCTGACGGAAGGTCTGAATCCAGTTATCCATGTGGGCCTTGAACTCGTCGGCAGGCCGGAAGGCATCCACGCGCATCACCCCGAAGAAGTGGCCGATGCCCGCACCCACGGGGTTAGCCGGCGGCTGCAGAAAGGCTACGAAGGGCGGCACCCAGGGCCCGTAGTTGGCGCCCGACAGCACGGCCGACAGGATATCGACGGTGGCCCCCAGGCCATAGCCCTTGTGGCTGCCGGTTTCGCCGCCCAGGGGACGCAGCGCGCCGCCGTTTTTGGTTTCGGTAGGGTTGGTCGAGTCGTTGCCGTCGCGGTCCTGAATCCAGCTGGCCGGGGCAGGCAGGTTTTTGCGCTCCAGGATTTCCAGCTTACCGTTGGCGGCCGTGGTGGTGGCCATGTCGAGCACGAAGGCCGGCTGCTCGCCCGCCGGAATGGCCACTGAAATGGGATTGGTGCCCAGCAGCCGCTCCAGAGCGTAGGTGGGCGCTACCAGGGGCGAGGCGTTGGTGAGCGAAATGCCAATCATATCGTGGGGCAGGGCCAGCATGGCGTGGTAGCCGGCAATGCCGTAGTGGTTGGAGTTGCGCACCGCCACCCAGCCCGTTCCGGCGGTGCGGGCCTTCTCGATAGCCAGCCGCATGGCGTAGGGGCCCACTACCAGCCCCAGGCCCGCGTCGCCATCGACGACGGCCGTGCTGGGCGTTTCGTGCACCACGGCCAGCGCGGGCGTGGCATTCACGCGCCGGGCTTCCCACAGCCGCACGTAGCCACTGAGCCGGGCTACGCCGTGCGAGTCGACACCGCGCAGATCGGCCGAGAGCAGGGTTTCGGTGGCTTGGCGGGCGTGGTCTTCGGAGCAGCCCATGCCGCGAAACACGGCTTCGGCAAAAGCGAACAGGCGGGAGTAAGCGAAAGTCACGGGGACGATGATGGAATGGGTGAATGACTGAATGGGAGAATGACTGATGAATGATTGAGGCCAAAACGATATTAGGCCATTCAGTCATTCCATCATTCAGTCATTGGGAAGAAGCATTTCGAACAGCAGGCCCTCCTTGAGCGCGTAGGCCGAGGCCGTAATGCCGGTGAACGGGCCGCAACGCAGAATGAAGTCGATGAGCACGCAGGCCACCACAATCATGTCGGCGCGCAGGGGCGTCATGCCCGGCAGCTGCAGGCGCTCGGCGTGGGGCAGGCGCAGTAGCTGCTGGTAGCTTTCGTGGAAGCTCTCGAGCGAGATGTGGCGGGCGGGCGGCTGGTGGGAGTAATCCTCGCCGCGGCGGGCCGCCTGCAGGTCGCCCAGGGTATCGAAGGTGCCCGAGGCGCCTACCAGCGTGGCGGGCCGAAAGTGGTCGATGGCGGCCAGCAGCGGCGCCAGCGCGTCGCGCAGGTAGTCCTGCTGGGCCTGCACGTCGGCGGGTAGCAGCGGGTCGTGGCGGAAAAACTGGTCGAGCAGGCGCTGGGCCCCGATTTCAAAGCTCTGTTTCCAGAAAATCTGCTGGTCGTTGGCCACGATGAACTCCACCGAGCCGCCGCCGATGTCCATCAGGAGGTTGGGCTCCAGGCCCAGCGGCACGGCCTGCCGGATGCCCAGGCAAATCAGCTCGGCCTCGCGGGCACCGGCAATAACCTCGACGCGGATGCCGGTTTGCTCGAAGATGTCCTTGACCAGCTCGGGGCCGTTGCGGGCCACCCGCACGGCGCTGGTGGCCGTGGCGCGCACCTGCTGCACCTGGTGCAGCTCGATTTCTTCCTGAAACGCCTGCAGGGTGTGCAGGGCCCGGGCGTAGGCCGCGGGGGCAATTTCCCCGTGGCTGATGCCGCCTTCGCCCAGCTTCACGCCCACCTTGGTGCGCAGCAGCACCGTAGGCTCCTGGCCGCGGTCGGCGGGCAGCTCCACGATGAGCAGGTGAAAGGTATTGGTGCCCATATCGATGAGGGCCAGGCGCTGGTGCATGGTTTTTCGTTGTTGGTTATTCGTTTTTCGGCCGGTAGAATGGCAAGAAGTTGTTCCGCAACTGACCAGGCGCGTCCGAATGCCTAACCAGCGCAAATGCGGTATGGGCAAACGAGAAACGAGCGGCTAATTGGCAAACCGGCAGAAGGTGCCCAGCGGCAGCTTGCGCTGGCCCTGGTCGTGGAGGTAGATTTCCCCGATTTCGCGCTGCTGGCCGTAGGGCGGGTAGATGCTGCCGATCAGGTTATCCAGAATCAGGGCGGAGAAACCGATGGAGTACAGGTTGATGACGAAGAAGTGGTCCTGCGGGTCGAGCAGCTCGCGGCAGAGTTTGAGCATTTCGTTGAGCTGGTCTTCGAGCTGCCACTTCTCGCCGTTGGGCCCGCGCCCGTAGGCCGGCGGGTCCAGAATCAGGCCCTGGTACTTGTTGCCGCGCTTCACCTCGCGCTGCACGTACTTCCAGGCGTCTTCCACCAGCCAGCGCACCCCGTCGATGCCCGAGGCTTCCATGTTGTCGCGGGCCCAGAAGTTGACCTGCTTCACCGAGTCGAGGTGGGTGACGTCGGCGCCGGCGGCGCGGGCGGCCAGGGTGGCGGCCCCGGTGTAGGCAAACAGGTTGAGCACCCGGGGCTTCTCGGCGCGGCGCTTTTTGGTTTGCTCGTAGATGAACTGCCAGTTGGGGTCCTGCTCGGGAAACAGCCCTACGTGCTTGAAGGAGGACAGGCCCAGGCGAAATTTCAGCTGCAGGCCGTCGGGCCGCTCGTAGCCGATGTGCCACTGCTCGGCCATGCCGGGCTTGAGCTTCCACTGCCCGCGCTCCTGGCTGCCGGCTTCGCGGGTGAAGGTGGCGTGGGCGCGCTGCCACTCACTGGCCGGCAGGTGCGGGTCCCACACGGCCTGGGGCTCGGGCCGGCTGAGCACGTAGCGGCCGAAGCGCTCCAGCTTTTGGAAGTTGCCGCTGTCGAGCAGCTCGTAGTCGGGCCAGGGACTGGTGGTCAGGAAAGAGTACATGCGCTACCTTTGATGAGCCCCGCGGGGCGGGGCGGCAAAGGTACGCTACGCACGGTTTGCCGCTGGCCCCGGAGCTGCTGGTCGAACCGGGCCCGGGCCGGCTGGGTTTCAGCACTGACCCGAGTGCCCAACCGGCCGCGCATCGGCTTTCGCTCCTTGGCCTTTCTTCTGCTTCCGCGCATGACGATACATTTCTTCAAATACCAGGGCACGGCCAACGACTTCGTGATGGTGGACGACCGCGCCCGCACGTTTCCCGCCGCCGACCATGCTCTGGTGAACCGCCTCTGTGACCGGCGCCGCGGCATCGGGGCCGACGGGCTGATTCTGCTGCGCGAGGCGCCGGGCTACGACTTCGAGATGGTGTACTTCAACGCCGACGGCCACCTGGGCTCGATGTGCGGCAACGGCGGCCGCTGCACCGTGGCGTTTGCCCAGCAGCTGGGCGTAATCGGCGAGCAGGCCCGCTTTTTGGCCGCCGATGGCCCGCACGAAGCCAGTATCGACGAGGCCGGGCAAGTGCGGCTGCGCATGATGGACGTGGAGGGGCAGCAGGAGTGGCCCGAGGGCGTGTTCCTCAACACCGGCTCGCCGCACGTAGTGAGCTTTCTGCCCCCCGGCACCCTGGCCGGCTACGACGTGTACGGGCGGGGCCGCGCCGTGCGCTACGGCGACGCTTTTCGGGAGCGGGGGGGGACCAACGTCAACTTCGTGGAGGCGCCCGCGGCGGTGGGGCAGCCCTGGCAGGTGCGCACCTACGAGCGCGGCGTGGAAAACGAAACGCACTCCTGCGGCACCGGCGTAACGGCTGTGGCCCTGGCCGCCGCCCGGCGCGGGGCCCAAAGCCCGGTGCCCCTGCGCACGCCCGGCGGCGAGTTGAGCGTGTCGTTTGTGGCCCACGCCGACGGCTCGTTTACCGAGGTGTACCTGAGCGGCCCGGCCGAGTACGTTTTCGCGGGCCACCTCAATCTGTAGCGCCGTGCCCGCCGCCCTGCCGCCCCCGGCCGACGTAAGCCTGCGGGCTTTGGAAGACTCCGACCTGGACTTGCTCTACCAGCTCGAAAACGACGCCTCGGCTTGGGGCCTGGCCAGCGACACCCTGGCGCCCGTGTCGCGCTACAACCTGCGGCGCTACCTCGACAGCGCCGCCGCCGATTTCTACGAGGTGCGGCAGCAGCGGCTGGTCATCTGCGCCGCGGACGGGCGGCGGGCCCTGGGCACCATCGATTTGTTCGACTTTCACCCGCACCACCAACGGGCCGCGGTGGGCATTATGCTGCTGCCCAGCCAGCGCGGCCAAGGCTACGCCCGCGCGGCCTTGCGGGAGCTGCTGCACTACGCCCGGCACACCCTGCACCTGCACCAGCTGTACTGCACCGTGGCGGCCGGCAACGCGGCCAGCCTGAAGCTGTTTCGCCGCGCCGGCTTCCGGCGCGTGGGCGTGCGCCGCGCCTGGCTGCGCACCGCCCACGGCTGGCAGGACGCCGTGGAAATGCAGTGCCTGCTGACGGCGGAATAGAATCCCGGTTCGGGGAAAATCCACCGGCCTCGTACCCGCGCTTGCGTGCAGGGTACGGGGCCGGTATCCTTTTGGCGTGGGTGTGCGTATGCTATCTGCCGCGCTTGGTTGCCGGAGTTTGTGCGCAACCAGGTTCCCCTCCTTTTCCCGCACCACTGCCTTCGCCAAAACTTCTTTGACGCTTTTCCGCATGTCCTTACTCGACGCCCCTGGCCTGGAGCCGCAGTCTGCCGCCACCCAAACGGTTTCGCCCACTGCCGACATTGTCTCTCCCGAGCAAGACGTACCGGCCCATAAAACGCCGCTGCCCGACCTGGTTTGCTTTGCGCACCTGCACTGGGATTTTGTGTGGCAGCGCCCGCAGCACCTGCTTTCCCGCTTTGCCCGCCACACGCGGGTGTTCTACGTGGAGGAGCCCTGCACGCACTTCGAGGACACGCAGATGCAGCCCTGGCTGGAAATCAAGGACCGCGAGCAGGGGCATCTGAAAGTAGTGGTGGTGCACCTGCCCGGCGGCCTGAGCGAAGAAGCCGCCGACGCGGTCCAGGCCGAACTGCTCAACGAGTACTTCGAGCGGGAGAACATCCGCGACTTCATTGCCTGGTACTACTCGCCCATGTTCCTGGCCAAGTCGCGCCAGTTCCGGCCGGCCCTCACCATCTACGACTGCATGGATGAGCTGGCCAACTTCAAGGGCGCGCACCCCGAGCTGCGCAGCCGCGAGCAGGAATTGTTCGGGCAGGCCCAGCTGGTGTTTACCGGTGGGCAGAGTTTGTACGAGGCCAAGCAGAAGCAGCACGCCAGCGCGCACGCCTTTCCCAGCAGCATCGACAAGGCCCATTTCGGACAGGCGCGTACCGAGCTGCCCGAGCCGGCCGACCAGCAGCCTATTCCGCACCCGCGCGTCGGCTTTTTCGGCGTAGTTGATGAGCGCCTCGACATCGAGTTGTTGGGTGAGCTGGCCGCTGCGCATCCCGAGTGGCAATTCGTCATCATCGGGCCGGTGGTGAAAATCGACCCGGCTACGCTGCCGCAGGCTGCCAACATCCACTACCTGGGTGGCAAGAGCTACCAGGAGCTGCCGGCCTACCTGCGCGGCTGGGACGTGGCCACGCTGCTCTTCGCCGACAACGAAAGCACCAAGTTCATTTCGCCCACCAAAACGCCCGAGTACCTGGCCGCTGGCAAGCCCGTGGTGAGCACGCCCATCCGCGACGTGGTGCGCCCCTACGGCGAGCTGGGTCTGGTTCACATTGCCGCCGATGCCGACCGCTTCGGCCGGGCCATCGGCCAAGCGCTCGGCGAGGCCGACGACGCGGCCTGGCTGCAGCGCGTGGACGCTTACCTGGCCACCATTTCCTGGGACCAAACCTGGCAGCAGATGGTCGATTTGATGCAGGCCGAACTGCACAAAGTGGTTGTTCGCTGATTTTCTGCGTAGAAGCCCTACGGAGACCTAGTTTTTTCTGCCCTCTTTTTCACAACCATCCCACCATCCCCCGAGCTATGTTTGACTACCTGATCGTAGGAGCCGGATTCGCCGGCAGCGTGCTGGCCGAGCGTTTGGCTACGCGCTCCAACAAAAAAGTGCTGATCATAGACAAGCGCAACCACATTGGGGGCAATGCCTATGACCACTACAACGAAGATGGCATCATGGTCCATAAGTACGGGCCGCACATCTTCCACACCAACTCCAAGGAGGTGTTCGAGTACCTGTCCAACTTCACCGACTGGCGGCCCTACGAGCACTGGGTACTGGCCTCGGTCGACGGGCAGCACGTGCCCATTCCCATCAACCTCGATACCATCAACAAGCTTTACGGTCTAAGCCTGAATGCTTTTGAGGTAGAGCAGTTTCTGGAGTCGCTGGCTGAGCCCATCCCGGTCATTAAAACCTCGGAAGACGTGGTGGTGAGCAAGGTGGGCCGCGAGTTGTACGAGAAGTTTTTCCGCAACTACACCCGCAAGCAGTGGGGCCTCGACCCCTCGGAGCTGGACAAGTCGGTGACCTCGCGCGTGCCCACCCGCACCAACCGCGACCGGCGCTACTTCACCGATACCTACCAGGCCATGCCCCTGCACGGCTACACCAAGATGTTCGAGAAGATGCTCGACCACCCGAACATCAAGATTATGCTCAACACCGACTACCACGACATCGTGGACCTGATTCCCTTCAAGGAAATGATCTTCACGGGGCCGGTCGATGAGTACTTCGACTACAAGTACGGCAAGCTGCCTTACCGCTCGCTGGAGTTCAAGCACGAAACCCTCAACAAGGAGCAGCACCTGGAAGCGCCGGTGGTGAACTATCCCAACGAGCACCTCTACACGCGCATCACCGAGTTCAAGGCCCTCACCGGCCAGCAGCACCCCAAAACCAGCATCGTGTACGAGTACCCCAAAGCCGAGGGCGACCCGTACTACCCCATTCCGCGCCTCGAAAACGCCGAGCTGTACAACAAGTACAAGAAGCTGGCCGACGAAACGCCGAACGTGCACTTCGTGGGGCGCCTGGCTACCTACAAGTACTACAACATGGACCAGGTGGTAGCCCAGGCCCTGACGGTGTACAAGAAGATTACCGAAAAGGAAAAAGAGGAAAAAGGTACGGCCCTGCCCGCCAAACCGGCCATTACCGGCTCGGCGGCGCTCATGGAAAAGCTGGTGCCGCGCGACCCGGATAAAAAGCAAGCCTAACTTCTTCTGCCGCGACGCGGGGCCGGGTGATGCCGTGCCGGCCCCCGCCGCGTTTTTTCGTGTCCTCATGGCAACAGTTGAATTGTGGGGCGGGGTTGAATGCACCGTCAACCGCGTCGGCGAAGAATATATGGACCAGCTGGAGCAGAGCGGGCATAAAGCCCGCCTGACCGACCTGGACGCCATTGCCGAGCTGGGCCTGCGCCGCCTGCGCTACCCCGTGCTCTGGGAGCACGTGGCCCCCGAAAGCCTCGACCGGCCCGACTGGCGCTGGCCCGACGAGCGGCTGCCGCGGCTGCAGGAGCTGGGCATCGACCCCATTGTGGGGCTGCTGCACCACGGCAGCGGGCCGCGCTACACGGCCCTGCACGCCGACAACTTCGCCGACGGCCTGGCCCGCTACGCCCGCCTGGTGGCCGAGCGCTACCCCTGGGTGAACTACTACACGCCCATCAACGAACCGCTGACCACGGCGCGCTTCAGCGGCCTCTACGGCCTGTGGTACCCGCACGCCACCGACGACCGGGTGTTCGTGCGCATGATGATCAACCAGACGCAGGCCACCATGCGGGCCATGCGCGCCATTCGGGAAATCAACCCGAAGGCTAAGCTGGTGCAGACCGAGGACCTGGGCAAGGTGCACTGCACGCCGGCCCTGGCCTACCAGGCCGAGTTTGAAAATCACCGGCGCTGGCTCAGCTTCGACCTGCTCTGCGGCCGCGTCGATGATGCTCACTACCTGTGGCGCTTTCTGCGCGACAATGGCGCGAGCCGGGCCGAGCTGCTCGAGTTTGTAGCCCGGCCGCTGCCGCCCGATGTGCTGGGCCTCAACTACTACGTGACCAGTGAGCGGTTTCTCGACGACCAGCTGGAGTACTATCCGCCGCGCTGCCTGAGCAACAACCGCCGCGACATCTACGCCGACGTGGAAGCCGTGCGCGTGCTGCCCGTGGAAATGGCGGGCGTCAAGCAACTGCTGCGCGAAGCCTGGGAGCGGTACCAATTGCCCCTGGCCGTAACCGAAGCGCACCTGGGCTGCACCCGCGAAGAGCAGATGCGCTGGCTGCAGCAGGTGTGGAACGCCGCCAACGAGCTGCGCCGCGAAGGCGTAACCATGCGCGCCGTCACCGTCTGGTCGCTGCTGGGCGCCTTCGACTGGGACAGCCTGCTCACTCGCCGCGGCCACAGCTACGAGAGCGGCGTGTTCGACGTCCGCGGCGGGCAGCTGCGCCCCACCGCGCTGTTTAAAATGGTGCAGGGCTTGGCCCGCGCGGGCCGCTACCCCCACCCGCTGCTGGCGGGCCCGGGCTGGTGGCAGCGCCACGACCGTTTTGTGTACCGTTCCGAACCCATAAGCTAACTGGATGACGCACTTGCTAACCTATCCGCTGCCGCAACCGGTTCAGCCGCTGCTTGTCACGGGCGCCAACGGTACGTTAGGGCGGGCTTTCCGGCGCATCTGCCACCTGCGGGGCATCGAAGTGGTAGCCCTGAGCCGGGCCGACCTTGATATTGCCGATGCCGACCAGGTACAAGCGGTGCTGCGGCGCCACCGGCCCTGGGCCGTGGTGAATGCCGCCGGCTTTGTGCGGGTCGACGAAGCCGAAGCCGCCGCCGACCGCTGCTACCGCGAAAACACCACCGGCCCCAGCGTGCTGGCCGCGGCCTGCGCCGCCCACGGCGTGCAGCTGCTCACGTTTTCCTCTGATCTGGTGTTCGATGGCCGCCAGCAGCAGCCCTACGTGGAAAGCGACCGGGCGCTGCCGCTCAGCGTGTATGGCCAGAGCAAATTGCTGGCCGAGCAAGCGGTGTTGCAGCAGTTTCCCGAGGCGCTGGTAGTGCGCGCCAGCGCCTTCTTCGGCCCCTGGGACCAGTACAACTTCGTGCACCAGGTGCTGACCGCCGCCCAGGAAGACCGCGCCTTCGAGGCCGCCGACGATGCCTTTGTGTCGCCCACCTACGTGCCCGGGCTGGTACACGCCGCGTTGGATCTGCTCATTGACGAAGAGCGCGGTATCTGGCACGTAGCCAACCAGGGCTGCAGCAGCTGGGCGCAGGTGGCGCGCACGGTGGCCGAGGCCGCCAACTTCAACCCCGACTTTGTATTGGGCCGGCCGCTGGCGGCGCTGGGCCTGCCCGCCCCGCGGCCTCGGCAAAGCGCCCTGCAAAGTGAGCGGGCTGCCCTGCTGCCGGCATTTGAGCACGCCCTGCGTCAGTACTTGGCCGACATTGGGCACGTAGCCGCGGCCGACAAGGGCCGGCTGGCGACGGCCCGCCCGCCCAAGACCGCGCGGCCGGCCGAAGCTGCGTAGACTCTTGCGCCCCCGCCGGATTCCCGCCTGACAACATTGCTGCTTTGCCAAACCCCGCACTCTTTTTGGAGCGGCGGGGTTTGGCATTTCTGGGGCAATTCCGATTTCGGGCCGCACGTTTCCCCCAAACGCCTTAAATTTGAGTTGCGCTCCGGCGTTTTTCAGCAAACTACAAGCAGCATGTTCGATTTTATCGGGAAGGCCGTCACCAAAGTTTTCGGCACCAAGTCGGAGCGGGATTTGAAAGGCATCATCCCCTACGTGGCGACCATCAACGCCGAATACGCCAAACTGGCAGGCCTCTCCGATGACGAGCTGCGGGCCCAGACCGGGCAGGTGCGCGCCCGCATCAGTGAGCACCTCAAAGAAATCGACGCCCAGATTTCGACTCTGCACCAGCGTATTGCCGACGAGCCCAACCTCGATATTCAGCAGAAGGAAAGCCTGTTCGAGCAGATCGACGCACTGGAAAAGCAGCGCAACAAGGAGCTGGAAGTAGTGCTGATGGAGGTGATGCCCCAGGCCTTCGCCATTGTGAAGGACACGGCCCGCCGCTACAAGGAAAACGGCCAGCTGGTGGTAACGGCCACCGACCACGACCGGGAAATGGCCCGGGAGCGGCCGCACATCCGCCTCGAAGGCGACAAAGCCATCTGGCCCAACAAGTGGATGGCCGGCGGCGCCGAGATGACCTGGGAGATGCAGCACTACGACGTGCAGCTGATTGGCGGCCTGGTGCTGCACCAGGGCAAAATCTCGGAAATGGCCACGGGTGAGGGCAAAACGCTGGTGGCTACGCTGCCCGCCTTTCTGAACGCGCTGGCCGGCCGCGGCGTGCACATCGTGACGGTGAAC
Source organism: Hymenobacter sp. B81 (assembly GCF_044628455.1). Taxonomy (NCBI): domain Bacteria; kingdom Pseudomonadati; phylum Bacteroidota; class Cytophagia; order Cytophagales; family Hymenobacteraceae; genus Hymenobacter; species Hymenobacter sp. B81. The sequence goes on from NZ_JBIYZW010000003.1 coordinate 109,085, forward strand.
GACTACCTGGCCAAGCGTGACTCGGAGTGGATGGGCCCGCTGTACGAGTTCCACGGCCTGCGCTGCGACTGTATCGACAAGCACCAGCCCAACACCGAGGCGCGCCGCAAGGCCTACCGCGCCGATATCACCTACGGCACCAATAACGAGTTCGGCTTCGACTACCTGCGCGACAACATGGCGCGCGAAACCGACGAGCTGGTGCAGCGCAAGCACCACTACGCCATGGTCGACGAAGTGGACTCGGTGCTCATCGACGATGCCCGTACCCCGCTCATCATCTCGGGGCCGGTGCCCAAGGGCGACGTGCACGAGTTTCTGATTCTGAAGCCGCGCATTCAGCGCCTGGTGGACGAGCAGAAAAAGCTGGTGCAGCAGTACCTGCTCGACGCCAAGCGCCTCATCAAGGAAGGCAACGACGGTCCCAAGGAAGGGGAGGGCGGCCTGGCCTTGTTCCGCGCCTTCCGCGGCCTGCCCAAGAGCAAGCCGCTCATCAAGTTCCTCTCCGAAACCGGCAACCGCGCCATTCTGCAGAAAGTGGAAAACCACTACCTGCAGGACAACTCGCGCCAGATGCCCCAGGCCGACAAGCCCCTGTTCTTCACCATCGACGAGAAGAACAACCAGATCGAGCTGACCGAGCGCGGCGTCGACCTGATTACCGGCCAGGGCGAAGACCCGAGCTTCTTCATCATGCCCGACATCGGCATGGAGCTGGCCGCCATTGAGGACAACAAAGCCCTGTCGGCCGACGACAAGCTGCACACCAAGGAGCGGGTGATGCTCGACTACCAGGAGAAGTCGGAGCGCATTCACACCATCAACCAGCTGCTGAAGGCTTACACCCTGTTCGAGCGCGACGACCAGTACATCGTGACCGACGACCACAAGGTGAAGATTGTGGACGAGCAGACCGGCCGCGTGATGGAAGGCCGCCGCTACTCCGACGGCCTGCACCAGGCCATCGAGGCCAAGGAAAACGTGCGCATCGAAGACGCCACGCAGACCTACGCCACGGTAACGCTGCAGAACTACTTCCGCATGTACCACAAGCTGGCCGGCATGACCGGCACGGCCGAAACGGAAGCGGGCGAGTTCTGGGAAATCTACAAGCTCGACGTGGTGGTGATTCCCACCAACCGCCCCATCTCGCGCAAGGACGAGCACGACAAAGTCTACAAAACCACGCGCGAGAAGTACAACGCCGTGGCCGAAGAAATCCAGGAGCTGGTGAAGGCCGGCCGCCCGGTGCTGGTGGGTACCACCTCGGTGGAAAACTCGGAAATCATCAGCCGCATGCTCAAGCTGCGCGGCATTCAGCACCAAGTGCTCAACGCCAAGCAGAACCAGCGCGAGGCCGAAATTGTGGCCGGCGCCGGCTACCCCGGCACCGTGACCATTGCCACCAACATGGCCGGCCGTGGTACCGACATCAAGCTCAAGGAAACCTCCAAGGAGGCCGGGGGGCTGGCCATCATCGGCACCGAGCGCCACGAGTCGCGCCGGGTCGACCGCCAGCTGCGCGGCCGCGCCGGTCGCCAGGGCGACCCGGGTACCTCGCAGTTCTTCGTGGCCCTCGACGACAACCTGATGCGCCTGTTCGGCTCCGACCGCATTGCGCGCCTGATGGACCGCATGGGCCTGGAAGAAGGCGAGGTAATTCAGCACTCGATGATTACCAGCAGCATCGAGCGCGCCCAGAAGAAAGTCGAGGAAAACAACTTCGGCATCCGCAAGCGCCTGCTCGAGTATGACGACGTGATGAACGCCCAGCGCGAGGTGGTGTACTCGCGCCGCCGCAACGCGTTGTTCGGCGAGCGACTGGAGCTGGACGTGCTCAACATGATCTTCGACGTGAGCGAGGACATCGTGACCGGCCACAAGATTTCCGGCGACTACGAAGACTTCAAGCTGGCCATCATCCGCGTGTTTGGCTACGACACGCACATCTCGCAAAGCGAGTTTGCGGGCCAGCCCGCGCCCGAGCTCACCCAGAAGCTCTACGGCGAAGCGCTGGGCTACTACCAGAGCAAGAACGACGTCATTGCCGAGTCGGCCCTGCCCCTGATCAACGACTTGATCAACCAGCAGGCGCCCTTTGAAAACATTGCCGTGCCCTTCAGCGACGGGCGCAAGCAGGTGCAGGCCGTGGCCAACCTGCGCCGCGCCCAGACCAGCGGCGGCCTCGAGCTGATTCGCGCCGCCGAGAAGGTGATTGTGCTGGCCCTCATCGACGAGGCCTGGACCCAGCACCTGCGCGCCATGGACGACCTCAAGCAGGTGGTGCAGAACGCGGTGTACGAGCAGAAAGACCCGCTGCTGATTTACAAGTTCGAGTCGTTTGAGCTCTTCAAGCGCATGATCGGCAAGGTCAACGAAGACACCGTCTCGTTCCTGTTCCGCGCCGACATTCCGGCCTCGCAGGCCGGCCCGATGCAGGAGCCCGAAATTCACTTCGAGGAAGCCGTGGCCGCCCCCCGCGCCCCGCAGCCCAAGCTGAAGGCCGAGAAGGAAGTGGCCTCGGCCTCGCTGGGCGCCGGCCCCGAAGACCTGGAGCAGGCCCACGAGCTGGGTTTGGAGCCGGTGGTAGCCGAAAAGCAGGTGCCCGCCCGCTCGCAGAAAGTGGCCAACCGCAACGACAAGGTGAGCGTGCAGTACATGGACGGCCGCATCGTGCGCGACGTGAAGTTCAAGAGCGTGGAAGACGACGTGCTGAACAACCGCGCCGTGCTCATCGACTAATCCCCGGATTCGTCCGGATTTGACGGATTTGGCTTCGCCTTCCTTCGGTTCACGGATTTTGTGGACGATTGCAGTGGTGCCCCGGCTCAAAGCCGGGGCAC
>NZ_JBIYZW010000003.1:112110-189068 GCF_044628455.1 Hymenobacter sp. B81
AAGTGGTGCCACGGCTTTGAGCCGTGGCACCACTTTTTTTACGCCGCGCCGCCGCTTCTGCCGCGCCCGGAAATATTGGTAGCAAGACTCGGCAACTCCTGCCGGAGTTTCCTACAATGGTTTTCGGGCCCGGCAGTTTCTCCGGAGGGCAGCAACCATTGTAGGAAGAGGCTGGAACTTCCCCAGAAGGCAGCAACCATTGTAGGAAACCTCTGGAACTTCTCCAGAAGCCGGAAACCATTGTAGGAAGACACTGGAACTTTCCCAGAAGGCAAAAACCATTGTAGGAAGCCTCGGGGGCTTCCCCAGAGGCCGGAAATTTTGCGCGGAGGCTTCGGGGGCTTCCCCCGGGCACGAAAACCATTGTAGGAAGACCCGGGGGAAGCCCCCGGGGGCAGAAACAATCGTGGGAAGCCCCGGGGGAAGCCCCCGGGCACGAAAACCATTGCGGGAGTGCCCGGAGGAATTCCCTTTGGGGCCGGGAGAGTGGTCGGGAGCCGGGACGTGCGCGGCCCCGCGAAAGTGCGCGTACCTTTGCCGTTCTTCCCCCCGTTATGTTTGACCCGCAGAACCTGGCCCCGCGCATCGATCATACCCTGCTTAAGCCCGAGGCCACCCAGCCGCACATTGAGCAGCTCTGCGCCGAGGCCCGCGCGGCCGGCTTTGCCAGCGTGTGCGTGCCGCCCTGCTACGTGACCTCGGCGGTCAACGCCCTGTATGATTCGGGCGTGGCGGTGTGCACGGTGGTGGGCTTTCCGCTGGGCTACCAGCTCACCAAGGTGAAGTTTTTCGAGGCCCACCAGGCCCTGGCCGACGGCGCCACCGAAATCGACGTGGTGATGAACGTGGCCGCGTTTAAGTCGGGGCGGCTGGCCGAGGTGGAAGACGAGCTGAGCCAGCTGGCCGAGCTCTGCCACTTCCGCGGCGGCCTGCTGAAAGTCATCATCGAAACCGCCCTGCTCGCGCCCGAGGAAATCGTATTGGCCTGCGAGCTGTGCGCCGAGGCCGGCGCCGACTTCGTGAAAACCTCCACCGGCTTTGCCAGCCGCGGCGCCTCGGTGGAAGATGTGCAGCTGATGCGCCGCCACCTGCCGGCCCACATCCGTATCAAGGCCGCCGGCGGCATTCGCACCCACGCCCAGGCCCTGGCCCTGGTGCAGGCCGGGGCCGACCGCCTCGGGGCCTCTGCCGGCCTGGCCCTGCTCACTCCCCCCGACGCTGACCAAGCCGCTGCCCATGAACCGTCTGCTTACTAAGGTGCTCGCGCTGCCCGCCCTGCTCACCCTGGCCGCCTGCGCCGCCTCGGCCCCGGCCGCTTCCCCGGCGGCTTCCACGCCCGACACCACGCGCCCGGCCGCGGCCGCCCGCCCCGCCGTGACCGACGACCTGAGCAAGTACCGCCCGGTGTTCAGCCCGCCCGCCGCGCCGCGCCCGGCCGCCGCCAAGCCCAGCGTAACGCCCACGGCCCACGTCAACGCCCAGGTGGAGCAGCGCCTGCGCGATTTGGCCTACACCAACCAGAACGTGAAGTACACCAACGGCTACCGCATCCTGGTGTACATCGGGCTGGAGCGGCAGGATGCCATGAACGTGCGCCGGGCCGTCATCAGCCGCTACCCCCAGGAAACCGACTACCTCACCTTCAAGCAGCCGGTGTACCGCCTCTTCATTGGCGACTACGTGAGCCGCCTCGAAGCCGAGCAGGCCTTGCTGCGCCTGCGGCCCCTGGCCCCCAAGGCCGAGTTGCAGGCCACCCAGGTGCTCATCAACAAAACCCGGTTCTAGCCATGCCCCTCATCCGTGAGCTGCAGTGGGATGAGCTGGACTTGCTGCAGGGCCTCGACGGCGTGCCCACTGAAGGCGCCGACGGCAGCTGGCACTACCGCGTGCGCCGCGACGGGCTGCTGCTGCTCGTGGCCCTGTGGCCCCGCCACGGTTTGGTCGACGTGACTTTGCAGCAGCAGACCACCGGGGCCGTGCTGCTCGACGTGCGCGTGGCCGTGCGCGGGCGCATTCGCTACAACAACGACAAGCGCGGCGAGTACCTGGCCTTTGCCGACTGCGTGCTGGTGCAGCGGGTGTTTTGCAGCGACGAAGACCACGACGCGGCCTTCAGCCCCAACGTGCGCGGCCGCACCCTGCTGGTGGCTTCCCAGCCCCACGTCAGCATCCTGTTTGAGTAAGCCGCGGCCACCTAACCCGAGAAACCCGTGATTGAGAAAGTAAAGCAACTGGCCGCGGCCCAGGCCGCCGATGTGGTGGCCCTGCGCCGCCACCTGCACGCCCACCCCGAGCTGTCGTTTGAAGAGTACCAGACCTCGGCTTTCGTACGCCGGCAGCTCGAAGCCCTGGGTTTGCAGCCCCAGGCCATTGCCGGCACCGGGCTGGTGGCCCTCATCGAAGGCCGCAACCCCGGCCGCCGCACCGTGGCCCTGCGCGCCGACATGGACGCGCTGCCCATTCAGGAGCAGAACGAGGTAGAATACCGCTCGCAGAACCCCGGGGTGATGCACGCCTGCGGCCACGATGTGCACACCTCCTCCTTGCTGGGAGCGGCCCGCATTCTGGTGCAGCTGCGCGACGAGTTCGAGGGCACCGTGAAGCTGATGTTTCAGCCGGGCGAGGAAAAGATTCCCGGCGGCGCTTCCATCATGATCCGGGAAGGCGTGCTCGAAAACCCCGCGCCGCAGAGCGTGCTGGGCCAGCACGTATTTCCCATGCTGCCGGCCGGCACCATCGGCATCCGCCCGGGCCGCTACATGGCCAGCACCGACGAGCTGTACCTGACCGTGCGCGGCAAGGGCGGCCACGGCGCCATGCCCGAGCAGAACCTCGACCCGGTGCTGGTGGCCGCTCACATCATCGTAGCGGCCCAGCAGATCGTGAGCCGGCGCGCCAATCCCAAGCTTCCCTCGGTGCTGTCGTTTGGCAAGGTGGTGGCCAACGGCGCCACCAACGTCATTCCCAACGAGGTGTATATCGAGGGCACCTTCCGCACCATGAACGAGGAGTGGCGGCAGCAGGCGCACCGCCACCTGCGCCAGCTCTGCGAGGGGCTGGCCGAGGCTATGGGGGCGAACTGCGAGCTGGAAATCCGCGGCGGCTACCCCTGCCTGGAAAACGACCCCGCCACCACCGAGCGGGTGCGCGCCGCGGCCGAGGCCTACCTGGGCGCCGAAAACGTGATTGAAATCGACCAGTGGATGGCCGCCGAGGACTTTGCCTACTTCTCGCAGGCCGCGCCCTCGTGTTTCTACCGCCTGGGCACCCGCGCCGCCGACGGCCGCTTTGCCGCCTCGGTGCACACGCCCACCTTCGACGTGGACGACCACGCCCTGCAAACCGGCCCCGGCCTAATGGCCTGGCTGGCCTTGCAAGAACTGGCCGCCCCCGCGCGTTGAGACTCGTTATTCGCCCGCTTTCCCGTATTCCGATGACCTCTACCGCTGTACTCCGCTGCCTGCTGACTGGGCTGGTGCTCACCCTGGCCGCCGGCTCGGCCTCGGCCCAGCGCCGCCTGCGCAGCGGCCTGGAAACCCTGACCGACCTGCAGGTAGACTACGCCCTGCGCAGCGGCGACTACGTGTGGGGCCGCTTTGCCTCGCAGCACGCCATCGGCCGCAGCTACGGCAGCTCCTACTTCGTGTACAACCAGGCTTTGGTGGGTTACGAGCATTTCTGGTCGGACAGCTGGAGTGGGGGCCTCAACGCGGCAGCCTTCGTTTACGAGGAAGTCTTTAACAACCGCCTGCGCGCTACGCTAGCGCCCGAAGTGCTGCTGCGCCACCGCAGCCAGGCCCTGGGTTTAACCTGGGGCCAGCGCCTGGGCCTGTCGTATTCGCTGCTGCCCGAGCCCCAGCGCAATACCGGCGTAGCCAGCCTGCGCCTCGACGTGGAGCGCCTGCTGCCGGTGGGGCCGCGCCTGAAGCTGCGCCCGCGCCTGGCGTTCGAGGCCGGCACCGCCCTGCGCATTCAGCCGCCCGACGACGCGCCCGACGAGCGCACCATCGACTACACCCAGCTGCGCGCCGAAGTGGGTATCCGCCTGTCCGACCGCCTGGACCTGACGCCCTACTTCGCCCGGCAAACGCAGTACATCCTGGCCCTTGAGCAGTTCAGTCCCACCGGCGAGCCGCTACCCGCCGGCCGCACCAACATCGTGACGCCCGCCGTGGGCCTCGACCTGCGCCTGACCTTGTTCCAGGGCGGCCAGCCGTTCGAGCGGCGGCAGCTGCCGACCCAGCACTAATCGAGTGTATTGACAAAAAGGCAGTTTGAATATGGTCGATAAAGTGGCTTTGGTTGGTTGAAAGGGTGATTTGTCCGGAGCGGCGCAGCAAGCCTGGCAGCGGTAGCAGGAGGTTTTAAGACATTGTGGCAGTAAAAATTGGTTGGTACAGAATTTAAAGTGAGGTGTGCGTGTCGCAGTCAGCGGCACCTTGGTTCTGACTTCTACTCCAACCCACTTTTTCCTACCACAATGGCAACGCTGATGTATAACTCGCTTCCGGCCCTGGGTCCGTCGCGGGCCCTCGACGCCATGTTCAACCAACTGCTGGGCGACACCCTGCCCGGCACCCACCGCCCCGCCGCAGGCTTCGTGCCGGCCGCCGACGTGCTGGAAACCGCCGCCGGCTACGAGCTGCAGCTCACCCTGCCCGGCGTACCCAAGGATGCCTTGACCATCGACGTGCAGCAAGGCACGCTCACGGTGAGCGGCGAGCGGAAAGCTCCGGCCACCGAGGGCGAAGACGCGCCCAAGGTGCGCCGTCGCGAGTCTTCCTACGGCACGTTCTCGCGCCAGTTCCGCCTGCCCGACAACGTCAATGCCCAGGCCATTGAAGCCGAGCTCACCGACGGCGTGCTGCGTCTGACTCTGCCTTACGACACCGATAAGACGACCAAGCGCCTGATTGAGGTGCGCTAAACCGCTCGGGCTACCCAAAAAAGGCACCACGCAATGGTGCCTTTTTTGGGCCGTTCGCGGTTATACCTGTGCAACCCTATACCGAAGCCGGGGTATCTGGCGTTAGGGTCGCACTACGGCCGGTTCCGGACTCTTGACCACAAGGGCGGGCTTGTCGTATTTTCGGTTCCGAACTACTCAACCACATTACCGTTCTCCTACCCATGCAAGCTAAACAGATGATGCTCGGCCTGATGGCCTCGGCCGTTCTCGGTGGCAGCGTCGCCGTTGGGGGGTACAAGCTGCTGGAGCCCGAGCGTAGCACCGAGCCCCAGGCCGTGGCCGCCGACCCAAACGTGCGCTATACCAGCGCGCTGCGCAGCTCCACCTACGCGGTGCCCGAAGGCCTGAACTTCGTAGCGGCCGCCTCGGCCGTAACGCCGGCCGTGGTGCACGTCATGACCGAGTACGCGCCCAAGATGTCGCAGAATGACGCCATCCGGATGGACCCGTTCCTGCGCCAGTTTTTCGGCGACGACATGGACCGCTACCACTCGCAGCGCGGCCCGCAGCAAGGGTCGGGTTCGGGCGTTATCATCGCGGCCAACGGCTACATCGTCACCAACAACCACGTCATCGACAAGGCCGACAAAATTGAGGTGGTGCTCGACGACAAGCGCAAGTACAGCGCGACCCTGGTGGGTGCCGACCCCAACACCGACCTGGCTTTGCTGAAGGTGGAGGCCGATAACCTGCCCTATGTGCGTTACGGCAACTCCGACCAGGTGAAAGTAGGGGAGTGGGTGCTGGCCGTGGGCAACCCCTTCAACCTGAACTCAACCGTGACGGCCGGCATTATCTCGGCCAAGGGGCGCAACATCAATATCCTGCGCGACCGGGAAGGCATGGGCATCGAGTCGTTCCTGCAGACTGATGCCGTGGTGAACCCCGGCAACTCGGGCGGGGCGCTGGTGAACCTGAATGGTGACTTGGTGGGCATCAACTCGGCCATTGCCTCGCGCTCGGGGGCCTTCGAGGGCTACTCGTTTGCCGTGCCCAGTTCCATCGTGAGCAAGGTCATCGACGATTTGCTGAAGTACAAAGTGGTGCAGCGCGCCCTGCTGGGCGTGAGCATCCGCGAAGTCGACGCCACCCTGGCTTCGGAGAAAAAGCTCAAGTCGCTGAACGGCGTGTACGTGATGGGCCTGGGTAAAACCAGCGCCGCCGCCGACGCCGGCCTGAAGGAGGGCGACGTCATCACCGAAATCAACGGCGTGAAGGTGAACACCTCCTCGCAGCTGCAGGAGCAGGTGGCCCGCTTCCGCCCCGGCGACAAAATCAAGGTGAGCTACCTGCGCGACGGCAACGAGCGGACGGCTACGGCCACCCTGCGCAACTCCACGGGCACTACCGAAATCGTGCGCGAGGAAACCGGGGCCACGGTGGAGTACGAGGGCGCCAAGTTCTCGCCCCTGAGCCGCCAGGAGCTCAACAAGCTTGACCTGGAAGGCGGCGCCAAAATCAGCGGCGTGCGCAGCTCCAACTTCCGCGAAACCGGCATCGGCGACGGGTTCATCATCACCCGCATCGACAAAAACAAAGTGACCAAACCCCAGGACGTGAAGCGCTACCTCGAAGCCGCCAAGCAGGGGCAGGGTGCCCTGGTTGAGGGCGTGTACCCCGATGGTCGCAAAGCCTACTACCCCATTGGGCAGGTAGATTAAGCGCCTGGCTCAACTCGTGAAAAAGCCCCTGAACTCGCGTTCAGGGGCTTTTTTATGCTGTAGGGGAATCAATTGGTGAAAGCCGGGCGGCTCAGAGCACTTCGGGCAATTACACGATTTCCTGGGTTAGCCAGTTTACGGCCTCGGCTTCCTGGTCGAATAACGCCAGCTGAAAGGGCTGCTCGGGGTCGGTGAGCGTGCGGGCGTTGGCGGTGCTGACGGGGTCGTACCACACGGCGGCCAGCTGCTCGGGACTCATCAGGCAGGCCAGGCGCAGGGGCTCGGCAAAAAAGCGGTACGACTCGGGCAGAAACAGCTCGTGGAGCCAGTGGCCCTGCTCCACCGGTCGCGGCAGACCAGGACTGCGCAGGTCGACCAGCCAGAGCGGGGCCCGAAAGCGCACCGCCGCCGCCCGTACCTGCTCGTAGCCCTGCTGCAACTCCGCCAGGGACACGGGGCGCCGCCACATGATGCGCAGCATGTCGGCGCTGGGGCCGTGGGAAAGCAGCAGGTACTCGGTGCTAAGAATAGGCATGGTTTAACCAACGGCGCGGCGGCCACGGAACGGCAAGTTACACCGCGGCCGCCAAGTACGCCGGCCACCGGGTTGCTTCGGGAGCAAGTATGTCACCCTACGCCGCTAATCTTACCTTTGCAGGACTCGACACTACTCACTTTTCGCTTCCCCATGAAACTAGCCATCGAAGAAGCCACCGCCACCGGGACCGACGTTCAGGAACACGACCACCACGGCATTCGCCAGGTGCTGCGCCAGCTGGGCATTCAGGATATCAACGCTGCCTACAGCACCGGCCTGCAGTGGGGCGGCGAAAGCAACGAGCAGGTGCGCAGCATCGCCTCGCCCGCCGACGGCAAGCTGATTGCCCAGGTGCGCATGGCCACCGTCGCCGACTACGAGCAGGTGGTGCTGAAGGCCGAAGAGGCCTTTAAGACCTGGCGCCTGGTGCCGGCCCCCAAGCGCGGCGAAATCGTGCGCCAGATCGGTAACAAGCTGCGGGAGCACAAGGAAGACCTGGGCAAGCTGGTGAGCTACGAGATGGGCAAGATCCTGCAGGAAGGCTTGGGCGAAGTGCAGGAAATGATTGACATCTGCGACTTCGCGGTGGGCCTCTCGCGCCAGCTGCACGGCCTGACCATGCACTCGGAGCGCCCGGCGCACCGCATGTACGAGCAGTACCACCCGCTGGGCCTAGTGGGCATCATCTCGGCCTTCAACTTCCCGGTGGCCGTGTGGAGCTGGAACGCCATGCTGGCCGCCGTGTGCGGCGACGTGAGCATCTGGAAACCCTCGGAGAAAACCCCGCTGGTAGCCGTGGCCGTGCAGCATATCATCCGCGACGTGCTGGCCGAAAACGAGCTGCCCGAGGGCATTTTCAACGTCATCATCGGCGACGCCGAAATCGGGGCGGCCATGTCGGCCGATACCCGCGTGCCGCTTGTGTCGGCTACCGGCTCGACGCGCATGGGCAAGAAAGTAGGCGAAGTGGTAGGCGCCCGCCTGGGCAAGGCCCTGCTGGAGCTGGGCGGCAACAACGCCATCATCCTCACCGAGCACGCCGACCTCGACATTGCCATTCGCGCCGTGCTGTTTGGCGCCGTGGGCACTGCCGGCCAGCGCTGCACCACCACCCGCCGCCTCATCATCCACGACTCGATCTACGACGACGTGAAGCAGCGCCTGCTCAACGCCTACCCCAAGCTGCCCATCGGCCACCCGCTGCAGGAAGGCACGCTGGTGGGCCCGCTCATCGACCAGGACGCGGTACAGATGTTCACCAAGGCCCTGGAGGCCGTGCAGGCCGAAGGCGGTAAGCTGCTCACCGGCGGCGCGGTGCTCAGCGGCGCCGGCTACGAAACCGGTACCTACGTGCAGCCTGCGTTGGTGGAAGCCCGCAACGAGTACCACACCGTGCAGGAAGAAACCTTCGCGCCCATCCTGTACCTGATCAACTACTCGGGCGCGGTGGAAAACGCCATCGACCTGCAGAACGGCGTGAAGCAGGGCCTGTCCTCGTCCATCTTCACCCTGAACATGCGCGAGGCCGAAGCCTTCCTGGCCGCTACCGGCTCCGACTGCGGCATTGCCAACGTGAACATCGGTACCTCGGGCGCTGAAATCGGCGGCGCCTTCGGGGGCGAGAAGGAAACCGGCGGCGGCCGCGAGTCGGGCTCCGACGCGTGGAAGATTTACATGCGCCGCCAAACCAATACCATCAACTACTCCACCCAGCTGCCGCTGGCGCAGGGCATCAAGTTCGATATCTAAGCCTGCAGCGCGAGCTTGATATGTTTCCGAAAAGGGCCCGCTACGCAGCGGGCCCTTTTCCGTGCTACTTTAGAGGCAGGTGCAACCCCGCGCCGGGCACTGGGGTCTTTCTCGCGCTGATGACCAGGAACGTGGCAAATGTGCAGCCGATGTCCGAACTTTATCCACCACCTGCTCTTAGTACTGACAGCCAGACCCAACCCGCTGCGCCTATGGAAGCCGTTGCCTACGTTGATATAAATGCTCCCTTGGTTGAGCGCTGCCGCCTGGGCGACCGGCGGGCGCAGGCCGAGATTTACAAGCGCTACGCCAAGGCCATGTTCAACGCGTCGTTGCGCATCACCGGCGACTACGCCGAGGCCGAGGATGTACTGCAGGAGTCGTTTCTGAGTGCCTTCCGCGAGCTGCATACCTACAAGGGCGACTCGTCCTTCGGCTCCTGGCTGAAGCGCATCGTCATCAACAAAAGCATCAACTGCCTGCGCAACCGCCGTCTGCAGCTGGTGCCCCTGGCCGAGCAGCACGACGGCGCCGGGGCCGACGAGCCGGTAACCCCCGGCGAGGCCGACGACGTACAGTGGCGGGCCGACGTGCTGCGCCGCTGCATTCAGGACCTGCCCGACGGCTACCGCGTGGTGCTCACGCTCTACCTGCTCGAGGGCTACGACCACGGCGAAATTGCCACCATCATGAATATCACCGAGTCCACCTCCAAGTCGCAATACAGCCGCGCCCGCAAGAAATTGCTGGAGCTGGCTCGCCAGCACGGACTCTAAGCACGTAAAATCAAGTTTCACTGACGAGGACCGATCGGCGCTAGCCACCCAACCCGCGCCCCGGTCCTGGGGAGCCTTTGTGCGAAAGATTATGACTGCCATGAAACCCAATTCCGGACTTGAGGCCTTCGTCGAGCGGCACAGCGCCGACCTCGACGCCTTCGAGCCGCGCCCCGATCTGTGGGACGCCATCGAAGCGCGGCTCGATGAGCCGGCCGCGGATGATGAGACGCCCACCCACGTCCTGCCGCTGAACCCGGCCGCTCCGGCCCTGCCGGCCGGCACCTCGCCCGCCAAGCGCATCATCAACTGGTACCAATACAGCGCCGCCGCCGCCGTGGCCTTACTGCTGCTGGCCGGTGGCTACGGCCTGCAGCGCGCCGACCAGCCCGCTACCTCCGCCGTGGCAGCTACCACGCTCACCTCGGCCCAACCCGAGGCCGTGACCCAGGTTATCGGTTCGCCCGAGCCGATGGCCGTGGCCGCCAGCAGCCCGGCCCAGCGCCTGGCCTCGTCGGTGCGCAGCATGGAAGCCTACTACGCCACCCAGATTCTGGAAAAGCAGCACGAGTTGCGTCAGCTCGACGCCGAGGCCAAACCCGGCGCCACGCCCGCCGCCAACGACTGGCAGCAGGAACTGGTAGCGCTGGATTCGACTTACCGCCAGCTGCGCACCGAACTCTACCGCAACCCCGACCCGGAAGTGGTGCTCGAGGCCATGAGCCGCAACCTGCAGATCCGACTCGACATTCTGAACCAGCAGCTGCGCACCCGCGAGCAGATTCAGCAGTACCACGACGATGCCTACCTCGTCGTCAACAAGTAACCCAGCTACCGGCATGACCACGCTCCTGCTTCGCTACGCACCCGCCCGGCTGCTGTCGTGGGCCACGGCGCTGGTGCTGGTTGCTGCCCCGGTGCTGGCGCAGAACGCGGCTCCCAATCGGGCGGTGCCCAGCCAGCCCGCCGGTCTGCTGCTGCCCACCGCTCTCGCCGACCAGTACTGGAACAGCCCCGAATCGGCCCTGCAAAATGGGCAGAACGGCGGGCAGCCCAGCCCCGGCGTGGCCCCCGAGCCCGGCGCGGCCCCGGCCGTGGAGAAAAGTCGCAAGCTTAGCCGCACCTTCAAGGCCACTGGTGGCCGGCCGCTGACGGTGGACACCCGCTACGGCCGCGTACAGATCAACACCTGGTCGCGCTCCGAAGTGAAAGCCGAGGTAGACGTCATCTCGCGGGCGGATACCGAGGAAAAAGCCCAGCAGCTGCTCGACATGATTCAGGTGCTGATGCAGGAGCACGGCACCGCCGACGGAGGCATTGCACTGCGCACGAGCTTCGGCGAGATGCCGCGGGAGTGCTGGAGCCGGCAGCGCCTCTACGAAGTCAACTACACGATCTGGCTGCCCAAGAGCACGCCGCTGAAAGTGCGCAACAGCTTCGGCGACGTGAGCATTAGCGGCGACCTGAGCGCTCCTGCTGAACTCACGGTGTCGTACGGCAGTCTGCGCACCGCCCGCCTCGACGGGCCGCGCAGCGTGGTACGCGTGAGCAACAGCGCCGCCACCGTGCTCTATGCCCGGCAGGCGACGGTAGACGCCGCCTACTCCCGCCTGCGGCTCGATGCCGGTCACACCGTGGATTTGCGCAACAACGGCTCCGACATCGACATGGGTACCGTCCAGGAGCTGGTGGTGCACAGCAAGTACGGCGACGTGAACCTGGGCACGGTCCGCTCCCTGCAGGGCTCTACGGGCTACTCGCGCTTCAGCGTGGACAAGGTTTCGGAGCAGCTCGACATGAAAGTGCAGCACTGCCCCGCGTTTGAGGTGCGCACCACCGGCCGCAACTTCCGTAGCATCAACGTCGACGGCGGCTACAGCACCATCCTGCTGAACTTTCCCGACGATGCGGGCTTCCTGTTCGATGTGAATGCCGAGAACGGCAAGCTGCTCATCGACAAGCGCCTGGTGAAAGTGCGGGCCGAAGAAAGCAGCCCGTCGTCGAGCGAGATGCAGGGGCAGTACGGCGGACCCCAGGCCAAACCGGCCGGCAACGTGAACATCAAAACCCGCTACAGCAGCGTGAGCTTCAACCGCTGAGCCACTCCGCCCGATGCTGCCACTCAGCTGCCGGGCAAATCGGGAGCAAAAAAACGAAAAAGCCGGCCGCCGCCGGCTTTTTCGTTTTCGGGGTCAGGCCGCGCCTATCTTTAGGCCATGAGCCGCTTTGTTCTGGGCGCCGCGCTGGTTGCCGCGCTGACCCCCGCCGGGCTGCGGGCTCAGCCCTCTTCGCCTATGTCCGCATCTGTACCCCCGGCGGCCCAGTCCGCCACCATGCGCACGCTCGCTCTGCGCCTGCGCCCCGGCGACGACCTGCGCCAGCAGCTGACCAGCCTGGCGCGTACCCAGCAAATCAAGGCCGGCACCCTGGTGACCTGCGTGGGCAGCCTCACCCAGGTAACGCTGCGCCTGGCCAACCAGCCGGGCCCGACCGTGTACCGGGGGCACTTTGAAATCGTGTCGTTGGTGGGTACGCTGGCCGAAAGCGGCAGTCACCTGCACTTGGCCGTCGCCGACTCGACCGGCCGCACCCTGGGCGGGCACCTGCTCGACGGCAATCTGGTATACACCACGGCCGAGTTGGTGGTGGGCGTGCTGGAAGGGGTAGAATTCCGCCGCGAGCCCGACCCTGCTTTTGGCTATAATGAGCTGAGTATTTACCCCGCGCCAACCGCCAAGCCCGGGCGGAAGCCGCGCAGTCAGCGCTAGTTTCCCGGCGCAAAATGATGCCGGACGCGCAGTAAATCTGTATTATTGTAAGAATATACCCGCGGCTACGGAGGCCGCAGCCGGGTATCTTGACGTGTATTTCCGCCTATTTTATGTTGCACCGCTACTGCAGCGCGACGCTTGCCCTGGGCCTGCTGGCCACGCTGGCGCAGGCCCAACCCTCGGCCCCGGCCCCTTCGAAGTCCACCACCGCGGCTACCCGCCCGGAGGCCCCGCTGCTGGGCCGCGAGGCGCTGCGCTCGGCTGTGGAGCTTCATGACCAGGGCAACTACTCAGCCGCCATTGCCCAGTACCTGCGCGTGCCCGCCAGCGACTCGGCCTACGCCCAGATTCAGGCCGAACTGGCACTGTCCTACTGGAGCAACAAGCAGCACGCCGAAGCCGTGGCAGCCGCCCAGCGCGCCATCGACCTGGGCATGGCCAGCCCCATGCCCTACGTGGCCCTGGCCAACGCCCAGGAAGATCTGGGCCAGATCGACCAGTCGCTGCTCACGTTTCAGGCCGGCCTGAAGCGCTACCCGCGCTACCCCATGCTGTGGTTCAACCAGGGCATTACCCAAAGCAACCAGAAGGGCCAGACCGTGGCCGCCGTCAACAGCTTTCAGCGGAGCCTGGAGCTGTATCCCGGCCACCCCGGCAGCCAGTTTCAGCTGGCGCGGGTAGAGCTGCACCAGGGCCACCTGAGTCACGCCCTGCTGGGCATGCTCATGTACCTGCTGATTTCGCCCGATGAGCCGGGCAGCCAGGAAGTGCTGGTGGTAGCCGAGCAGACCGCCGCCAACTCGCTGCGGCTCGACGCCGACACCAAGCGGCCTGCTACCTCGCCCAACGAGCCTTTCGCCGAGCTGGACCAACTGCTGGGCGCGGGCGTGGCCCTGCGGGCCGACTACCGCAGCAAGGTGAAGTTTCCGGCCGCCATCGTGAAGCAGACCCAGCTGCTGGTGGAGAAATTTCCGGTCGACGCCAAGTCCACCGACTTCTGGCAGCGCGCCTACGGGCCGGTCATCGAGGAGCTGCGCCGCAACGACCACCTGACGGCCTTCACCTACCTCATCCTGAGCTCGGCCGACGACAAGCAGGCGGCCAAGTGGGTGAAAAGCAACGCTGCCAAGGTGAAGCAGATGCAGGACGCGGTGTACCCCAAGCTGATGGCCCTGCGCGATTTTCAGACCGTGGTGCGCAACGGCAAACCCGAGCGCGTAGAAGCCTGGTTCTACGACTCCGGCCGCATCAGCGGGCTGGGCGACGCCCGCCGCGATGCCACCGGCCGCGCCTTCTACGAGGGTCCCTGGCAGCTGTTTGACGAGGACGGCAACCTGACCGCCGAGGGCCGCCACCAGAACAACGAGCCCGTGGGGCCATGGCGCTACTACCATTCCGCGGGTGGCCTGCTGCGCGAGGTCAGCTACAACGAGCAGGGCAAGCGCGAGGGCGCCTTCCGCGAGTACCACGCCAACGGCCAGCTGTCCATTGAAGCCACCTACCGCAACGGCGAGCCGGTGGGCAAGGCCCGGCTGTTTCACCCCTGCGGCAGTCTGCGCGAGGAGCGCACCTACTCCGAAGCCGGGGAAATGGAAGGCGCCTTTGTGAAGTACTACCCCAACGGGCAGGTGGAAAGCCGCGGCAGCTACCAGCGCAGCCAGAACCACGGTCCGCAGACGGATTTCTACTCCGACGGTACTCCCGAGGCCGAAGCCAATATGCTGGCCGGCGAAGGGCAGGGGCCGCTGGTGACTTACTTCCCCGGCCCCGGCAAGCGCGTGGCCCTGCGCGGCGCCCTCGACAAGGGCCTGCGCCACGGAGCCTTCACCAGCTACTTTATCAGCGGCAAGGAGCAGGAAACCGGCACCTACACCCGCGGCAAGCGCACCGGGCCCTGGCGCGAGTACCACGCCAACGGCAAGCCGCACATCGAGCAATCCTTCGACGAGGCCGGCCTGCTGCACGGCACCTACCGCGAGTTCGACGCAGACGGCGTGCTGTTCAATGAGGTCAGCTACGACCACAACCGGGTGCGCAAGTACCAGTACTTCGACAAGAGCGGCAAGGTGCGCGAGCAGGGTACCGCCGGCAAGGGCGACACTCCCGTGCGCGGGCTACGCGCCGACGGCACTCCCAACTTCAGCGGCCGCTACCGCAACGGGCTAATGACGGGCGAGTGGACCTACGTGTACCGCCACGGCACGCCCTCGGCCACCCGCCGCTTCAGCGACGACCAGCTCGACGGGGTACAGGAGACATTTCACCCGAACGGGGCCGTGTTCAAGCGCACTACCTACGTGCAGGGCGAGCGGCACGGACGCCACGAGCAGTACGCGGCCGACGGCGTCCTGCGCCAGGAAGGCTGGTACGACCACGGCCAGCAAACCGGCCCGTGGCGCGACTACTACGCCGACGGCCGCCTGAGCGAGGAATACGGCTTCTACGGCGGCGCCGAAAACGGCCTGCACCGCAGCTACACACCCACCGGCAAGCTGTGGTCGGAGATGGTGCTGGCAGCCGGCGTGCGCCAGCGCATCACCGAGTACGACTCCACCGGCCGCGTCATCACCAGCGTGAAGCTGACGCCCGATGCCACCGGCTACGTGCTGAACTTCCCCTCGGGCAAGCCGCGGGTGCGCTTCAGCCAAACCTGCCAGCAGCTCTCGGGTAGTGAGTGGTTCTGGCCCAACGGCAAGGTGGCCGCCACGGCCGCCATGCGCGACGACCAGCGCGACGGCGCCTACCGCAGCTACCACCTCAACGGTCAGCTGGCCGTGGAGGGGCGCTACGAGCGCGGGCAGCCGGTGGGCGAGTGGAAGTACTATACCGAAGTCGGGAAGCTGCGCCGCGCGGGCCGCTTCGAGGAAGGACAGAAGGAAGGCGACTGGACCGACTACCACGCCAACGGGCAGGTGGCCAGCGTGGACGCCTACCACGAAAACCAGCAGGAGGGCCTGAGCCGCCGCTTCGACCCCGCGGGCCAGCTGATTTACGAGAAGCGCTACGCCGCCGACGACATCATGGCCTGGCGCCACGTGCAGCCCAACGGCCAGCCCGGCGCCTGGCAGGACCTGAGCAGCCAGCAGGGCACCTTGCGCAGCTACTACGCCAACGGCAAGCCGGCCGCCGAGGAAGCCTACCGCAACGGCCTGCTCGACGGCAAAAACCGCCTCTACCACAGCAACGGCCAGCTGTACCGCGAAACCGAGCAGCGCGAGGGCCTCACCACCGGTCCGCAGCGCACTTACTCGGCCGAGGGCAAGCTGCTGGAGGAAGTGCACTACCTGCACGGCGAGCAGCACGGCCGCAGCCGCTACTTCCGCCCCGATGGTACCCTGGAGCGCGAAGAGTCCTGGCGCAGCGGCGAGCAGGCCGGCCCCACCGTGTACTACGACGCCAAAGGCCGCCCCACCCGCACCGATACGTACTGGAACAACTACGTTTATGACAGCCATTAACCGTTGCCTGGCGGTGCTGCTGGCCTGGGCCGCGCTGGCCGCACCGGCCCGCGCCCAGCAGCCGGCCCAATTGCTGGCCCAAATGCAGCAGCAGTTTCCCGGCCAGCCCGCCGTGGTGCTCGACTACCGCCAGGACGTAACCCTGGAGCCCCGCGGCGACTCGCTGGTGGTGCTGGCCCGGCACCACCACGATTTGCTGCACGTGGCCGAGCAGTCGGCGCCCTACGCCCTCGACCGGGTGTACAGCTCGCACTTTTCCCGCCTGCAGAAGATCGAAGCCAAGACCCTGGTGCCCAACGGCGGCAGCTACCGCACCCTCAAGGTCCAGCAGTTCAAGGACCAGTTTGAGGTGCGCCCGGGAATTTTCTTCGACGACGCGCGCATGGTGACCTACACCTTCCCGGCCATTGGCCCCGGCGCCCGCACCGTGAGCGACTACACCGTGCGCTACCCCGACGCGCGCTTTCTGCTGCCGTTTTACTTCGCCAGCGGCGTGCCCGTGCGCCACACCGAGCTGACGGTGACGGCCCCGCGCAACGTACGCCTCAACTACCGCCTGTTCGGCGGCGAGCAGGCGCGGGTGCAGTTCAGCAAAACCGAAAAGGGCAACACCGTGGTGTACCGCTGGAGCGCCGACAACCTGCCGGCCGCGCCCCGGGAAGACGACGCCCCCGAAGACGCCTGGTACCTGCCCCACATCGTGTTTTACGTGGAGGAGGCTACCCTGAACGGCAAGCCGCAGAAGCTGCTGGCCGGCGTGCCCGAGCTATACGCGCTCTACAGCACCTTCGTGCGCGATTTGAAGAGCCAGCCACCAGCCCCGGCTTTGCGCCACCTCGTCGACTCGCTCACGGCGGCGGCCCCCAGCCCCGACGAAAAGGCCCGCCGCATTTACCACTGGGTGCAGAACCACGTGCGCTACGTGGCCTTCGAGCAGGGCATGCGCGGCTTCGTGCCCCTGCCGGCCAGCGCCGTGTACGCCCGCCGCTACGGCGACTGTAAGGACATGGCCAGCCTCACCCACGGCATGCTGCAGCTGGCTGGGCTGCCCTCGTACCTGGCCTGGATTGGCACCCGTGATTTGCCCTACCGCTACTCCGAGCTGGCCACGCCCGGCGTCGACAACCACATGATTGCGGTGTATGAGCGGCCCGACGGCGAGCTGGTGTACCTCGACGCCACCGACTCCTACAACCCCTTTGGTCTGCCCACGGCCATGATTCAGGGCAAGGAAGTGCTCATTGGCCTCGATGCCCAACGCAGTCGCGTGGCCACCGTGCCCGTGGTAGCCCGCGAGCAGAACGCCCGCACCGACGTGTCGCGCCTGCGCCTCGACGGCACCACCCTGCACGGCAGCGGCCGCCTCGATTTGGCCGGCTACTCCCGCGGCCGCGCCGCCATGGCCCTGAGCAGCGCCGACAAGCTCAGCCAGGACCGCACGGTGCGGGGCCTGCTGGAGCGCGGCAACAACAAGTTTTTCGTGGACCGCTACGCCGTGGCGGGCCTGGCCACGCCCGAGGAAGCCTTGAGCGTGGACTACAGCTTCCACCTCGAAGACTACGTGCAGCGCGCCGGCGACGAGGTGTACGTGAACCTGAACCTCGACCGGGAGCTGTTCAACGACCAGGTGGACGTGGCCAAGCGCCAGCTGCCGCGAATCAACAACTACTGCCGCCGCACCCGCCAGCAAACCGAGTTTGAAATTCCGGCCGACTACGAGCTGACCCACCTGCCCGCCAACGTGCGGGCCGACGACGCCGTGGCCGGCTTTAGCATCAGCTACCGCCGCGAGGGCAACAAGGTGGTGCAGGAAAAGGAGGTGCACGTGAACTACCTGCTGCTCGAGCCCAAGCAGTTCGCCGCCTACAACGCCGTGGTCGACAAGCTCAGCGACGCCTACCGCGACGCCCTCATTTTAAAGCGCAAAACCCGCTAGCGGCCGTTGCCGCTGCCATTCCCGCCCTCATTCGCTTACTATGACTCCCGCCATTCCACGCCGGGCGCTGCTGACCTGGCTGCTCGGCGCGCTGCCGCTGCTGCCGCTGCTGGCCCAGAAACAGCCGGCCCCGGCCCCCAGCCTCGTGTACGCCGACTATAAGTGGCAGGACCGCCGCGCCCGCCTGCCCCTGAAAGCCGCCGAGGAAGCCCAGCCCGCGGTGGTGCTGCGCGACTTCACGGCCCACGAGTACGCCTTCGACCCGCAGTCCCGCCAGCCGGTGGTGTACTCGGTAGAGCACCGCATCGTGCGCGTGAACTCCGACGAGGGCATTGAGCGCTACAACAAGATTTACCTGCCCTTGAGCGAGGCCGGGCGGGTAGTGCAGCTGCGCGCCCGCACCATCAGCGCCCGCGGGCAGGTGGTGGAAGTCGACCAAAGCAGCATGAAGGAGCTGCGCGACGGCGAGGGCGGCAACCGCAGCTACAAGATCTTCGCCCTCGAAGGCGTGGAGAAAGGCAGCGAAATCGAGTACGTGTACGCCCGCATCCGCGACATGGAGTACTTCGGCCGCGAGCGGCTGCAAAGCGAGATTCCCGCCCATGACGTGAGCCTGGAGCTGATTTCGCCCCGCAACATCACCTTGGAAGCGCGCACCTACGGCGGCCCGGCCGTGACGACCGATACCACTGCCGAGGGCAAAAACCGCCTGCACCTGCGCCTGGCCGACGTGGCGGCCCTGCGCGACGAGGAGTTTGCCCATCCCAAGGCCCGGCAGATGCGCGTGGAGTACAAGGTGGCCTACGCCGGCGAAGGCAAGCGCCTCTTCACCTGGGCCGACGCCGGCCAGTTCGTGTACGAGCGGGTGTGGCAGCCGCTGAAAACCGACGCCAAGGCCGTGCAGAAGCTCGACAAGCAGTTCAACGTGCCCACCAGCCTGCCCCAGGAAGAGCAGATTCGCGCCCTGGAACTGGCCCTCAAAACGCAGATCAACGTGGACCCGGGCGCCGGCGCCGACCTGGCCCAGATTGCCACCACCCGCACGGCCTCCGACCTGGGCATGGTGCGCCTGATGGCGGCTCTGCTCAAGGCCCGCAAGATTCCCCACGAAGTGGTGGTGGTGGCCGACCGCAGCGAGGCCCCGCTCGACGCCGACTTCGACTCCTGGAACTTCCTCGACCACTTCGTGCTGTATTTCCCCGCCACCAAGCAGTTTGCCGCGCCCAGCCGCCCCGACTACCGCTACGGCGTGATTCCACCCGAGTGGACCGCGGCCAAGGGCCTGTTTGTGCGCCTGGTGCAGCTGGGCCAGGCCGAGTCGGCCGTGGGCACGGTGCGCGAGGTGCCCACCCTGAGCGCCGACCAGAGCCCCTACGATATGACCGTGGGCGTGCAGTTTGCCCCGGCCCTCGACAAGGTGACAGTGAATCTGCAGCAGGTGCTGGGGGGCTACCAGGCCGAGCCCCTGCAGGCCATCTACCCGCAGATTCCGGCCGACAAGCGCACCGAAGCCATGCAGGGCATGGTGAAGGGTGTGCTGGCCGATGCCGTATTCAAGTCGCTGAAGGTGACCAACGCCGAGCCGGCCAGCAACCCGCTGCTGCACCCCTTCACCATCGACGCCACCGTGGAGTCGGCCGCCGTACTCGACCGCGCCGGGCCCCGGTACCTGTTCAAGATAGGGGAGCTGATCGGCTCCCAGTCGCAGCTCTACCAGGAGCAGGAGCGCCAGCTCGACGTGGAAAACGACTACAACCGCCGCTACAACCGCACCATCACCTTCGATATTCCGGCCGGCTACGTGGTACGCAACCTGGCCGACCTGAACATCAACGCCGAAACCGGCCCCGCGGGCAGCCCGGCGTTTTGGTTCCGCTCCAGCTTTCAGCAGCAGGGCCAGCAGGTGACGGTGCGCATTCTGGAGTCGTACACCCAGATTCACTGGCCCAAGCAGGACTTCGAGGCCTTCCGCAAAGTGGTGAATGCCGCTGCCAACTTCAACAAGGTGGTGCTGGTGCTCGAGAAGAAGTCGTAGCCGCCGCGCCCCGGCGCTCGGGCCGCGGGAAACCCTTACCTTGGGGTTTCCCGCGGCTTTTTGCGTTATGTCAGCACCTTCCTCGTTCACCGTCGCCGATACGCCCCGCCTCGCGGCATTCCGGCGCAACCTGCTCAACCCCGTCAAGCTGCGCCTGTTTGCCCTGCAGCGGCTGCCCATGGCGGCGCTGGCCGGGCTGCGCGTCACGGAGCTGACCAACGAGCACGCCACCGTTACGGTACCGTTCAAGTACCTGACCAAAAACCCGTTCCGCAGCATCTACTTTGCCTGCCTGAGCATGGCCGCCGAAATGGCCTCGGGCACTCTGGCCTTGATGTACACCAGCACCAGCGAGCAGGCCGTGTCGATGCTGGTAGTGGGCATGCAGGCCGAATTCACCAAGAAAGCCACTTCGCGCATCGCCTTCACCAGCCCCGATGGCGCGGCCATTGCCCAGGCCATTGCCGAAAGCTGCGCCACCGGCGAAGGCCGCACCGTGGTGTGCACCAGCACCGGCCGCGACGAAGCCGGCGAAGTGGTGGCCGTTTTCCGCATCACCTGGTCGTTTCGGGCCAAGCAAAAACGCTAGCCGAAAGTTCGGAAATGCGCTTGGCTGTGGCCATACCCGGCCCGGTTTGCCTAGTCAGTTGAGCTCTGCTTTCCCGCGGGGAGAATACTTCTACCGCACCACTTGGGTGGCGCCAGGCGCGGGCCGGGCCAGCAAACGACTAGCAGCCAGCCGTGAGGTAACGGTGCAGTGAATAGCTGGCCGGGTGGGCCAGACGTTTAGCAAGGTAACCAATGAGCGTAATCTACCTGACGGATTTAATCGGCACCGGCGTATTCGCCATATCGGGTTCCTTGGCGGCTTTGCACAAGAAGAAGGACCACGACGTTCTGGCGCTCTTCATCTTCGCCTTCGTTACCGCGGTAGGGGGCGGCACGCTGCGCGACGTGGTCATCCAGGCCTACCCCGTGGCCTGGATCAGCGACGTCAATTACCTGATGGTCGTCACCGCCGGCGTGCTCATTGCCATTGGCTGCCGCCGCTGGTGGCTGGGCATTCTGCGGCGCCCCCTGCTGGTGTTCGACACGCTGGGTATCGGCATCTTTACCATTCTGGGGCTGGAAAAAGCGCTGAACGCGGGCGTAAACGCCTGGGCCGCCGTTCTGCTGGGCATTGTTTCGGCGCTGTTCGGGGGCGTTATCCGCGATACCCTGGCCAACGAGGTACCCCTGGTGTTCGAGCGGCAGCTGTACGCTACCCCCTGCCTGACCGGCGCGGTCTGCTATGTGCTGGCCCTGGCCCTGGGGCTGCACCCCACGGTCAATTTCCTGCTGGCGGTGGGAGTAATCACCGTCTTCCGGCTGCTGGCCGTGAAAAAAGGCTGGGCTTTGCCGCCCATTCGGGTGTAAGGTTTTTCCCGGGAAGGGAGGGTAGTACAACTGAGCGCGCCGGCTACCGACCAGCAGCCCGAAAGCTCAGTCGCGCTCGGGCAGGTTGTCCTTGGTGAGAATGTCGACCAGGCCGTCTTCGCTCACCACAATGGCCACGCAGGGGTGGGGGCTGCTTTCGACGTAGCGCAGGGCCGAGTTGTAGCGCGCCCCGCGGGTGCTGGAGCCCCGGCCGGTAGCTTTGCCATCGAGGATGACGCCAATGGAGTAGCAGTAAGCCTCGGGGTCGATAAGCACCGCGCCGTCGATGGCCGTGACAAGGCGGGTGATGAGCGGGGTAAGCTGCACCGGGTCGATGAGGGTGCACTGCAGCTTGAGGCGGTCAGCCTCGGCCAGCGCCTCGGGCGTGATGACCACCAGTGTGCCCCGGGACTGGCGGCTGGCTTCGAGCAGCACTTCCCACAGGCGCTCCACCTTGGCCGGCTTGACGATGCCGAAGGTCTGGCGCAGGCTGCGGCTGAACTGGCTCCGGTTCAGGCGGGTGTGCGGCAGGCTGGGCAGGCCATAGGCGGCGCGCATCAGCACCCGGCCCGCGTGGCGGAACTCCCACACGTAGTGGTTCACGAAGCCGATGGTGAACAGGTCCTCGCGCGCCGGATCGTACTCGCCCGTCAGGCGGCCCAGGGCATACACGTTTTCGCCGTCGGAAAGCAGGCACACGTCGCTCGAAGTCATCTGCAGCAGCTTGCGCACGGCCCGGTAGTCGGTGAGGGGTGCGGGGCAGGTGAGGGCAAACAGCTCCTCGATGTTGGGGTGGTAGCGGCGGGCCAGCAGCAGTTGGCCCACGCCGGCCGTGCCCTCGTAACGCAAGGAAGAAATGGTGTTGAGGGTGGCAAACAGCTTAGCGTTCGAGGGGTCGGTGCTCAGGGCCTGGGCGGGCGTGTCCATCAGCAGCTTGCCGGCGGCGCGCAGTACCTCGTCGGCGTCGCGGGGGCGCAGCACCATGCTCAGGCCCGGCGTGGGCTCAACCAGCGACTTGACGCACTCCTCGTTGAAGCGCAACATGGCCGCCTGCACCAGCGAGTTGGCCAGGGGCTTGCCGTCGGTGTAGTAGCGGCCGGGCTGCAGGGCCGGCTGGGTGCGCAGGGCCTTACGGGCTACCCGCAGCACCGTCACCACGAAGAACGAGTCGATGCGCACCGGCATGCTGGCAAACGACTGCTGGCCGCCGTCCTTATCCACCGCGTCGAGCACTTCCTGCACGGCCAGGCGCAAACTGAACTGCTCCCGGCGGCGGCGGGCGGCCTCACGCCCGTACAGCGCGTGCTCCTGGGGCGTGTGGGGTTGGTGCACCTGGGTGGCCCGGGCCAGTACGCCCTGAAAGGCGGCGGCGGGCAGCCCGCACTCGGCCGGCTCCAGGCACACCGGCTCCCCCCCGTCGCAGGGGATGCCCAGCAGGACTACCCCGGCCTGCAGGTCCTCATCCAGATCCTCAAAAATGTGGGTGGCGCTGGCCTGGGCCGCCTGGCGAAACTGCGCCTGGTAAGGCCAGATAGTGAATTCGTCGGCGGGCGCGAGGGGGGAAGGAATGACCGGCAGGTAGGAGAGCATGGAGCGGCAGAAGGATAAATGTAGTACCCCGAAGCAGACGATTTGTTCGGCCCGATATTTTACCTGCGGGATAAAATAACTGTTACCAACGCCTCAGAGCTGGAACAGAATGGGCAGCACCATCTTCTGGCGCACCGGCTGGCCCTGGTAGCGAGCGGGCTCCCACTTCGGGCTGGCCTTGATCAGGCGGATAGCTTCCTCGTCGAGGCCCGAGCCCAGGCGCTTGACGGGCTTGATGTTAGTGAGCGAGCCGTCTTTTTCGATCATGAACTCCATCATCACCTTGCCCTGAATCTTGCGCTGCCGGGCCAGGGCGGGGTAATGCTGGTTTTGCTGCACCCACTCGAAGAACTTCTCGACGCCGCCCACCGGTCGGGCCGGCTGCTCGGGCGTGACCACCTGCGGTCCGCCGGCCGCGGGAGCCGGGGTGCTGGCGGTAGCCTGGACCCCCGCCACGGGGGCGCTGCCGGCGGCTTCGTCGCCGCCCGCGGGGCGGCGGAAGGAGATGGGCACGGTCACGCGCTGGCGCACCACGCCGCCGCGGTGCTGGGCCGGCTGCCAGCGCGGCCCGACCTTGATGAGGCGCAGTGCCTCGGCGTCGCACTCGGGCGAAAGCGGCTTAGCCACCGCCCAGTTGGAGGTAGCGCCGGTTTTTTCCACCACGAAGCTGACTTCCACGGTACCCTCCACGCCGGCCTGCAGGGCCGCGGTGGGGTAGTTGAGCTTGTCGGCCAGGTAATTACTGTAGGCTTCCACGCCCCCCAGCGGCTGGGCGGGTTGCTCCACCGCGTCGTAGATGTCGGCGGCGGTGGTTTTGGGGTACTTGAGCTTTTGCTGGGCCTGGGCAGTGGGGGCGCCGAGCAGCAGCAGGCCACTCAGTACGCACGCGGAAAAGAGTCGGATCATAGCTCGGGAAATACGGGAAGAGCGGGGCCAAGGGCCAGCTTGCAGGCAACAACCGCACCAGCCGCGGCCGGGCTGCTACTTAAGCTACCGAAAACCGCCTTATTTTCGGGCCATGAGTTACCCTGCCCCCGCCCCCGATTCGTCGGCCCTGAACTCTTCGCGCGCCCCCGAGCCGGTGGGCCTCTACCCGCACGCCCGGCGGGTGGGCAACCTGCTGTTTCTCTCGGGCGTGGGCCCGCGCCAGCGCGGCGAAAAGCAGGTGCCCGGCGTGGAGCTTGACGAAGCCGGCAACATCCGGAGCTACGACTTCGAGCGGCAGTGCCACGCCGTGTTTCAGAACGTGCGCTATATCGTGGAGGAAGCCGGGGCGCGCTGGGAAGATCTGGTTGACGTGACTGTGTTCCTGACCAACATGCGCGACGACTTTGCCACCTACAACCGCCTCTACGCCGAGTATTTCGCCGGGGCCCAGCCCTGCCGCACTACCGTCGAAATCAACTGCCTGCCCACGCCCATTGCCATCGAGCTGAAGTGCATTGCCTGGGTGGGCGGGTAGAGCATCGGCCCCGGCAAATAAGGTAAGCCTGGTCCCGGGTTACTGCGCGGCCGCCGACGGCACCAGGTGCGCGGCCTTGTTCAGCAGCCAGCTCTGGCCCTCGGGGCGCAGCCGTACCAGCGAATACGGCCCGCGCAGCAGCAGGCCATAGTATTCCAGGCACAGCCGGCCCTGGCGTAGCGCGGCGGAAACGGCCTCGACATCGGCCAGCGCCTGCGGGGCCGGCAAACATACCATGCCCTCGTCGAGAGCCAGCGAATCCGACGGCACCTGCTCCATCGTTTCGACCACCAACGACTGCGTTTGCAGGTGCAGCGGCACGTGGTCGTTGCCGGCAAATATCCAATGCATGAGCACCCGCTCGCCGGCCGACAGCACCAGGTGGTGGTAGGAAGCGGAGTGGGGACTGCGGTAAAGGGCGAATCGGGGAGTAGGAGCTGGCATCAAATCGGGGGCGGTAAGCTGGGCGAACGGGAATAAAGTCCCGGCCGGGCGCGGGGCCCGGCTTCGGCCCCACAACACCAGAGCGGCCCCGCGGCATTGCAGAATTTCTACGGAAACTACCGGGGGTAAACACCTAATTTTTATATTGATGATGTAGTTGAACGGCATTAAAGCGCCGTGAGCGGATGGGTTAAATAGCTGAGTGCAAAATAGCAAAAGACGCGGGCGTGGGCCGCAGACCCCGGCCGTGCGGGCAGCAGCAGCTACATCCCGGACGGGGTAGGGTGCGTACTAAGGCTGCCGCGTAATCTTGCTCTGCTCCCTATGCCAACCCGGAAGAAAACTGCTGCACGCCCCTCAACTCCCAGCAACTGCCCGCACCCTAAGGGCACGCTCATCGCCATTGGCGGCCACGAGCAAAAAGACCTCAAGGCCAAGGACAACGAAATGGCCGACGACAGCATTCTGCAGCACTTCGTGGCGGCCTTGCACGGCGATGGGCCGGTGGTAATCCTGCCCACCGCTTCGGAAGAGCCCGAAAACGCCGCCAAGGACTACGTGCGCGCCTTCGGTGAGCTGGGCGTGAAGCGGGTGGAAGTGCTCAACATCGTCAGTCGCGAAGAGGCCGACAACCCCGACTGCCTGCAGCTGCTCGACGAAGCGGCCGGCGTGATGTTTACCGGCGGCGACCAGCTGCGGCTCACGGCTATTCTGGGGGGCACCGAGATGCTACGCCGCCTCAAGGAACGCTACGCCTACTCGCACTTCGTCATTGCCGGTACCTCGGCCGGCGCCGCGGCCATGTCGACGCCCATGATTTACCAGGGCCGCAACGACGCCGGCTTCGTCAAGGACGAGATTCACGTCACCACCGGCCTGCAGTTCATGCACGACGTGGCCATCGACACCCACTTCGTAGCCCGGGGGCGCATCGTGCGCATGGCCCAGATCATTGCCACCAACCCGGGCTGCATCGGCCTGGGGCTAGAGGAAGACACCGCCGTAATCGTCACCGAGGGCTGCGAGATGCAGGTCATCGGCAACGGCCTGGTGGTGATTGTGGACGGTCGCGACTGCGCCGGCAACACCATCCACGAGGTTCGCCCCGGCGAGGTATTCTCCATTCGCGACCTGCGGGTGCATTTGCTGGCCAAGGGGCAGCGCTACAGCATTCCGGTGCAGCAGCAGCTCTACGTGTAGCCAAAGACCACCACTGTACCCCACGAAAAAGCCCCCGGATACGCTCCGGGGGCTTTCTGCATAGCTCAGAAGGGCAGCGGCGGGTTATTGCTGGGAACTGCGGCCCGCGCTGCTCTGCCGGCCCGGGGCCGACTTCTGCTGGGCGCTGGCCTGGGCGTTGCTGCGGCTGGCTTGCCCACCCTTGCGGCCCGCTTCGCGGGCTTCCTGGGAGGTCCACTCGTGGCCGCGGCCGCTGGCGTGCGAGGCCCGGCCGCCCTCGGAAGCAATGCGCCGCTGGGCTTCGGGGTCCATGGAGGCAAAGCCGCGGTTGCTGGTGCGCGAGGTGCCTGCCACGCTGCTGCGCGAATCGGTGCCCGTTTTGCCGGTGCCGGCCTGGGCGCTGCCGCGCGGAGTTTGATTGTTGGTTGCCATGATGTTGGTTGTGGTAAGTGGGATGGGACTGAAAACTGGGCTTTTAACGGTTTTGCAGTTGCAATGGGCATGAGAGCCCGCCGAAAAAAGCCTGCGGAAGTTGGTTTTACTGGTTTCTACGGAGGAGCTGCTACGCGTTTACCGCAGACTCGCCAGATCTAGGCTGCCGGGGGCAGGGGCTGGGAGCGTAGCGACGCCTGCGAAGGCCACGTGACTTCAAACAGCGACTCCAGGCGCAGCACCCGCAGCAGGCGCCGCAGTAGGGGACTCACGTTGTGAAGCACAATGCGCACGCCGGCCTGGCGAATGAGCAGCAGCTGGTTGAGGAAATGACACACGCCGTAGTCGCGCACGCTGCGCAGCTGCTGGCAGTCGACGAGCACGTGCACGGCTTTGCGGCGGATGTCGGGGTCCTGGGCCAGGGTTTGGGCCAGCAGGCCGGCATCGAGCACGTCGAGGTTGATGGGCACGAGGCGGGCTTCGGGGTGGGGCTGGGAAAGTGAAAGGGCGGTCATCGGGGGGCGGGATGAAACAGCGGGACGAATACGCTGCCAGGGGCAGTACTACTCAGTAAGGAGCACGACCGGATGGCTGATGGTAGATGGGATTTGGTGGATTATCAGCAAGTTAACTTGTCTGAGTAAACCCGGGCAGCGTGTTTACCCTCAATTTAGCCCTCCGTAAAAATTCGGCCGCGACCCGGATAAGTGCTGAATCTTGGCCGGCCGCTACCCGCCCGCCGGTATTTGGCGTTTACCTTGTACCCGCAGGTTGGCTTACTCTTTTCCTACTGCTATGCCTACTACCATTCGCCTTATCCTGGTCGACGACCACACCATCATTCGCGACGGTATTCAGGCCCTGCTGGCCGACGTGCCCGACCTGGAGGTAGTGGGCCAGGCCCGCAACGGCCGCGAGCTGCTGGAGCTGCTGGCCGATACCCCCGCCGACGTGGTGCTGATGGATCTGAACATGCCCGAGCTGAACGGCTTCGAGACGGTGCCGCTGCTGCGCCAGCAGTTTCCCGAGGTGCGCGTGCTCATCCTGAGTATGCTCGACCACGAGAAGTACGTGCACCAGGTACTCACGGCCGGCGCCCTGGGCTACGTGCTCAAGAATGCCGGCAAGGAGGAAATCACCTTCGCCATTCGTACCGTAGCCGCGGGCCGCCCCTTTCTGTGTACCGAGCTCGGCCTGGCCCTGCTCCACAAAGCCATTGAAGGGCCGGTAGCGACCAGCGGTGGCAAAAAAGTCAACGACCTCTCCAACCGTGAAACCGAGGTGCTGCGCCTGATTGCCGAGGGCCTGACCAACGCTGAAATTGCCGACAAGCTCTTCACCAGCAAGCGTACCATCGAAACCCACCGCCAGAACATCATCGAGAAAACCCAGGCCAAGAACACCGCCGCCCTCATCAAGTACGCCATGGAAACCGGCCTGCTCACCTAGCGCCTCCTAATGTTCGAGTATCGGCTCAAACATTAGGAGGCGCTAAGCCGCCCCGCCCCCAAACGCAAGCCGCCGTGCCGCGCCCCCAGGCGTAGCTCGGCGGCTTGCGTTTGGGGCTGGGGGCATCGAAGCCCTGTTTTTGTGCGTATTTTGCTTGTGCCGCCTACTTCTGCTTCCCCGAGCTATGAACGATACCCCTGATGACCAGGCGGCGCGTGCCCACCAACACCCGGACGAGCCGCCCCGCCGCTCGGAAACCGAAACCCTGGGCCAGAAAACCCCGGCGGAGATTGAGCGCCTGATGGAAGAGTTGCAGGTGCACCAGATCAGGCTGGAAATGCAGCACGAGGAACTGCGCCTGGCCCAGGCCGAGGCCCTGGCCGCCAAGGCACGCTACGTGGACCTCTACGACTTTGCCCCCCTGGGCTACTGCACCATCGACGCGCTGGGGCAGATTGAGCAGCTCAACCTGCGCGCCAGCCAGCTGCTGGGTTCCGGGCGTAACGACTTGCTGGGGCGCCGCTTGGGGTTGTTTGTGAGTCCCGAGTGCCGCGACGAGTTCTACCGCTTTCTGCACCGGGTGCTGGGCAGCGAGGAGCGCCAGCTGCAGGAGCTGACTATGCTGCGCGGCGAAAACATACCCTTTTACGTGCAGCTCGAGGGCGTGCGCGAAGCGGGCCAGCCCCCCCGGGCGCGCCTGACCCTCACCGACGTCACCAAGTCGCGCAAGGAAACCCTGGCCCTGGCCGCCAGCGAGGCCCGCTTCCGCACCCTGTTCGAAGAGTCGAAAGACGCGGTGGTGCTGGTGCAGAACCAACGCTACATCGACTGCAACCAGGCCGCGCTGGACCTCATTGGGGCCCGCCACAAAAGCCAGTTAGTAGGCCAGCCCATTCACTGGCTGGTGCCCGAGCGCCAGCCCGACGGCCGCCCCTCCCTGGCCGTCATCCGCGAAGTCATCGAGCAGCTGCGCCGGCACAAGGCCCACCGCTTGGAGTGGTACCGCCAGCGCTGCACCGGCGAGTTTATCTGGCTGGAAGTGGTGCTCACCACCATCGAGGTAGAAGGCGAGATGCTGGTGCACGCGGTATGGCGCGACATCACCGAGGCCAAGCGCGCCGCCGAGGGCCTGGCCGAAAGCGAAGCCCGCTTCCGCACCATCTTCGAGGAAAGCAACGACGGCATGCTGCTGCTGCAGCAGGGGCGCTACACGGCCTGCAACGCCGCGGCCCTGCGCATCATCGGGGCCGAACGGCCCGAGCAGATCGTGGGCCAGCCGGTGGCCGTGTGCACCCCCGAGTACCAGCCCGACGGCAACCACTCGGCTCAGTGGCTGGCGGCCAACGTGGAGAAGGCCATCGAGCACGGCTCTTTGCGCTGCGAGGTGCTCATGCAGCGCTTCAGCGGCGAGGAAATCTGGCTGGAAGCCGTGCTGACTCCCGTGGAGCTGCCCGGTCACCCCACCCTGGTGCACATTGTGTGGCGCGAAACCACCGACCGCCGCCGCGCCGAGCAGCAGCTGCTGGAAAACGAGCAGCGCCTGCGCATGGCCCTGCAGGTCAGCCGCAGCGGGTTGTGGGAGTGGAGCTTCGCCGACAACGCCCTGTTTTGGGACGAGCGCGCCCAGCACATCTTCGGCCGACCACCGGGGGAGGCGCCCGCTACCTTCGACGACCTGCTGGCTGCCATTCACCCCGACGACCAGGCCAGCCTGGACGAGGCCATTCGCCAAGCCGTGCACCAGCAGGCCCCCCTGCGCCTGGAGCACCGCGTGCGCCACCCCGACGGCTCCGACCACTACGTGGCCCTGCTGGCCCAGGCCAGCTACGACGAGCAGGGCCAGCCCCAGCGCCTGACCGGGCTGGTGCGCGACATTACCCAGCGCCGCCAGGTGCAGGACGAGCTGCGGCTCAAAAACCGCCTGCTCGACCACATCATGCGCAACGTGCCCGTGGTGCTCACCCGGCTGCGCCCCGATGGCGAGCTGCTGGAAGTCAGCGGCGCCGGGCTGCGCCGCCTCGGCGTGGCCGACAATCAGCTGGTGGGCCTGAACGCCTTCGAAGCCTATCCCATGCTCCACGAGCACCTGCACAAGCTGCTCGCGGGCCAGGAAGTGAGTTTTCTGGGCTTGCCGCCCCGCCGCCCCGGGCAGGTGTACTTTCAGAACTACGGCTTTTTCGACCACGAGCAGCAGGTGGGCATCCTGTTCGCCGTCGACGTGACCGAAACCGAGCAGGCCAAGCAGCGCCTGCAGGCCGAGAAGGACTTTTCGCGCAGCCTGCTCGACACCAGCCCCGACGCCATCGTGGCCCTCGACGCCGAGCTGCGCCTGAGCGTGCTCAACCGCGCCGCCAGCGAAGCCTTTGGCCTGCGCGAAGCCGACGTGCTGGGCCGCCCGCTGTTCGAGTTGCTGCCCGACCTGAACCTGGCCAAGTACCACGCCGTGCTCAACCAGGTGCTGGCCGGGGCCTCGGCCCAGCACTACGACCTGCCCTTTCAGCAGCGCTACTTCGATATGTACCTGGGCCCGCTGCGCAACGCCGCGGGCGACAACCAGGAAGGCCTGCTGGCCGTGCTGCGCGACGTGACCGAGCGCAAGCACCTGGCCAGTGAAGCCACCCACCTGCAGCTGCAGCGCCAGAAGGAAGTGCTCAGCGCCATTCTGCACACCCAGGAAGACGAGCGCAAGCGCATTGCCGAGGCCCTGCACAACGGCGTGGGCCAGCTGCTTTACGCCACCAAGCTCCACCTCGAGCCCCGCCCCGTCGACGAAAGCCACCGCACGGCGGCCCTCAACATCATCAACGAGGCCATCAAGGCCACCCGCAACATTTCCTTCGAGCTCACGCCCAACATCCTCGAAGACTTCGGGCTGAAAACTGCCCTGGAGGAAATCTGCAAGCGCATTCCGCACGTCCTGCGCGTGCACCTGAGCGTAGGCGAGCTGCCCGAGCCACTGTCGCCCGTGCTCAGCACCGCCGTCTACCGCATCGTGCAGGAACTACTCAACAACGTGATGAAGCACGCCCAGGCCCGCGAAACCTTCGTGTACGTGGAGCCGGCCGGGGCCCAGCTGCACGTGAGCGTGGAAGACGATGGCGTGGGCTTCGACGTGGGAGAGGCCACCAGCCACCGCAGCGGCATCGGCCTGAGCGGGATTCGCAACCGCGTGAGCCTGCTCGGCGGCCAGCTCACCATTCGCTCGCAGCCCGGCCGGGGCACCGCCATCAGCATCGAGCTGCCCCTCACCCTCATTGATCATTGATCAATGATCAACAAGCCATAAGTTGTGAGGGGCGCCCGAAGCAGCCGGAACAGGGCCGCCTGCCGGTTGATAAATGATGATTGATAAATGATGAATGATCAATGATAAATGAGAGCTGGCCGAGCCGTGCAACCGATTGATCAATGATAAATGATCAATGATAAATGAACAGGGGCCAACCCGGCGCGGTCGGGCGGCGTAGCCTCAGGGTTCACTGCTCACTGCTCATTGTCTATGCATCAGCCCGACCAAACCTCCGGCGCCACTACTCCCATGTGGCTGGCCACTGCCGACCGTCCCACCTTTGAGCCCCTGCGCCAGTCGGCCACCGTCGACGTGGTGGTCATCGGGGGCGGCATTGCGGGCCTCACCACGGCCTACCTGCTGGCCGCCGAGGGGCGCCTGGTGGCCGTAGTCGAAGACGGCGAAATCGGCTCGGGGGAAACCGGGCGCACCACCGCCCACCTCTCCAACGCCCTCGACGACCGGTTCTACCACCTCGAAAAGCTGTTCGGCGAGGAAGGCGCCCGCCTGGCGGCCGACAGCCACGGCCAGGCCATCAACCGCATCGAGAGCATCGTGCGCGAGGAAAACATCGACTGCGGCTTCCGCCGCCTCGACGGCTTCCTGTTTCTGCCCAAGGGCGGCCGCGAACAGGAGCTTGACGACGAGCTGGCCGCTGCCCACCGCGCCGGGCTTACGGGCGTGGAGCGCCGCCCCGACTCGGGCACCCGCGGCTTCAGCACCGGGCCCTGCCTGCGCTTTCCCAACCAGGGTCAGTTCCACATTCTGCAGTATCTCCACGGCCTGGCCCGCGCCATCGGGCAGCGCGGCAGCCGCATCTACACCCACACCCGCGCCACCGAAATTCACGTCATCGACCAGGAGGCCCGCGTGGTAACTCAGGGCGGCGCCGAGCTGCGCGCCCGCCACGTGGTGGTGGCCACCAACACGCCCTTCAACGACCGCGTGGTGATGCACACCAAGCAGGCGCCCTACCGCACCTACGTAGTGGCCGCCCGCGTGCCCCACGGCGCCATTGCCCCGGCCCTGTACTGGGACACCGCCGACCCCTACCACTACGTGCGCCTGCAGGAAATTCCCCAGACCGCGGCCGGCGGCGCGGCCTACGACCTGCTCATCGTGGGCGGCGAGGACCACAAAACCGGCCAGGAGGAAAACCCCGAGGAGCGCCTGCGCTGCCTGGAAGAGTGGACCCGGGAGCGGTTTCCCCAGGTCGAGCAAATCAACTTCCGCTGGTCGGGCCAGGTGATGGAGCCCGTCGACGCGCTGGGCTTCGCCGGCCGCAATCCGCTCGACGCCGACAACGTGTACATCATCACCGGCGACTCGGGCCACGGCATGACGCACGCCACCCTCGGGGCCATGATCGTGACCGACCTCATTCAGGACCGCTCCAACCCCTGGGCCCAGCTTTACGACCCCGGCCGCATCACGCCCAGCCTCGACACGGCCAAGGAGTTCCTGAAGGAAAACCTGAACGTGGCCGCCGAATACACCGACCTGCTCACCGGCGGCGACGTGAGCAAAGCCGAAGAAATTGCCCCCGGCAGCGGGGCCGTGCTGCGCCGCGGCCTGAGCAAAGTAGCCGTGTACCGCGACCCGCAGGGCCAGACCCACGAGTGCTCGGCCATCTGCCCCCACCTGGGCTGCGTGGTGCACTGGAACAACCTCGAGAAAAGCTGGGACTGCCCCTGCCACGGTTCCCGCTTCTCGGCCCTGGGCGAGCTGATGAACGGCCCCGCCGACCGCGGCCTCGCCCCGGCCGAGTAGGGCAGGGGAGCGGCAAGGCCAGCGGCCCGCTGCAACCCGTCTGCCGGCGCAGCCGGTCCGAGCATCAACCCCAAACCGCCCCTTCTCATCTGAGGAGGGGCGGTTTGGGGTTGGTCGGCGCAGGTAACTCGAAGATCAGCCGCATTACCAACCCGCACCTGCGGCAAAGCAAACGGCAAACCAGCGAAAGGACCGGGCAATCGGGCAGAAGTGGCGTGCGAGTACGCGAAAGGCCCCGAGGCACTCATCAAAGTGGCCAACGAGCACGCGGAAGCCGCCAATGAGTAGGCCCCGGTGTCCGACGCGTTCAGCATAGTTAGCCACGAGCACGTGAAAGTGCCCAACGAGCCGGCCCGTACCTTCGCGGACCCCTACCGAAGTTGCCGTGCCCGTTTCGTCTGCCATCCGCCCCCTGGTCGTGCCGCCCCACGACCTGTTTACCGATAACCTGGCTTCCCACGCCGCCGAGGCCCGGCGCATTGCCGGCCGCCACAGCGCCGTGGGCTGGCTGCGCATTGCCGTGTTTCTGGTGGGGGCGGGCGGCGCCTGGTGGCTGTTCCGGCACCAGCCCCCGCTGGCCGGCTGGGCCTGGCTGCTCGTTTTCTACGTGGCCTTCCTCGTCATCATGCGCTGGCACGGGCGCATCGGCTACCGCCTGCTGCACCAGCAGCTGCTGGGCCGCATCAACCAGGAAGAGCTGACCCGCCTGGGCGGCACCATCAACGGCTTCGATGCCGGCCTGCGCTATCAGGACCCCCAGCACCCCTACACCGCCGACCTCGACGTATTCGGCCCCCATTCCCTGTTTCAGCTGCTGAGCCGCACCACCTCGCGCCTGGGTCAGGACAAGCTGGCGTCCTGGCTGCAGGCCCCCGCCGCCCCGGCCGAGCTGCGCCCGCGCCAGCAAGCCGTGGCCGAGCTGGCCCCCGATGTGAGCTGGTGTCAGCAGTGGCAGGCCAGCGCCCGGCACTTTCCCAAGCAGTCGGATGACCCACGACCCTTCCTGCAGTGGATGCACGCCCCCGACTTCTACGCCCGCCGCCGCTGGCTGCTGGCGCTGTTGCCCGTGCTGCCCCCGCTGGCTTTGCTCGGCATGGGGCTGTGGCTAGCGGCCGGTTACTCGGGTTGGCTGGCCCTGGCGCCCATCCTGGTCATGTACGGCCTCAACCACCGCTTCCGCCTGGAGCGCGACGCCGTGTTCGAGCGCAGCATGGACATGTACGACGTGCTGCGCGCTTACCGCGACCAGCTGCTGCTGCTCGAAGCCCGGGAGTGCGAGGCCCCGCAGCTGGCCGCCCTGCGCGCCCGCCTGCTCGAGCACGGTCAGCCCGCCTCGGCCTACGTGGCCCGGCTGGCGCGCATAGCCCAGAACTTCTCGCTGCGCTGGAGCACCCTGGCGGGCTTTTTCGCCAACAACCTGCTCATGTGGGACTTCTTCTGGATGTGGCGCCTCGAAAGCTGGAAGCGGCAGCTGGGCGGCTCCCTCGAGCCCTGGCTCGACGTGGTGGCCGAGGTGGAAGCCCTGGTGAGCCTCGCCGCCACCCGCTACGCCCACCCGCACTGGGCCGAGCCCGAGCTAAGCGACGAGCCGCTCACCTACGAGGCCGTGGCGCTGGCGCACCCGCTCATCTTCAGCACGAGCCGCGTGGCCAACGACTTTGCCAGCGTGGGGGCGGGGCGCACGGCCCTCATTACCGGTTCCAACATGTCGGGCAAAACCACCTTCCTGCGCACCGTGGGGCTGAACGCGGTGCTGGCTTTGGCTGGCGGCCCGGTCTGCGCCCAGCGCCTGCGGCTGGGGCCGGCTCAGCTGTTCACCGCCATGCGCACCCAGGACAACCTGGCCGAAAGCACCTCCTCGTTCTACGCCGAGCTCAAGCGCCTGCGCCAGCTGCTCGACCTCACTGCCACCGGCCAGCCCGTCTTCTTTCTGCTCGATGAAATTCTGAAGGGCACCAACTCCCGCGACCGGCACGCCGGGGCCCGGGGCCTCATCCGCCAGCTGCACCGCCGTCCCGCCAGCGGCCTGGTGAGCACCCACGACCTGGAGCTGGGCGACCTGGCCACCGTGCTGCCGGGCTTCGTGAACAATTACAGCTTCAACAGCACCGTAGCGGGCGACGACATTCGCTTCGATTACCGCCTCACGCCCGGCCTCTGCCGCGAGTTCAACGCCAGCAAGCTCATGCAGCTGATGGGAATTGAGGTGTAATGTGGGGAAGTGTGGGGAATGAGGTTGAATGTGGGGAATGTGGAGAATAAGAGAAATGATGGGGAAACGGGTCTAATGGGGGTAAGGTGCTGGTTGGAAAGGAAGGTTTAATGCAGGCCATTCAACGCCGGGAGGCTGCCACGGCAGCCGTTTAATTTCCCCCGGCCGCAACCTTTCCTGCCGTTTCCTCATAAGCACCTCAACCTCATCAGTGCGCGGCCCTGACCCGCGCCTTATCACCATCGGCAACTTCGCTCATTCTCCACATTCCCCACATTCAACCTCATTCCCCACATTTCTCACATTTCCCACATTCAGCCCATTCAAACCCATTAACCCAGCATGTACATCCGGCAGAACCTTCGGTGGAGTATCATATGGCGCAGCTCCCGGGCTTCGGTGCTGTTTCTGTTGCTCTACAACACGGTGATTTGCGCCCTGTACGTGGGGGGCATGCGGTTTCTGGCCATACCCTGGCAGCCGGTAGCCACCCTGGGCACGGCCGTGGCCTTCTACATCGGCTTCAAGAACAACGGCTCCTACGACCGATTCTGGGAAGGCCGGCAGATCTGGGGCGGCATCGTCAACGCCAGCCGCACCTGGGCCATTCAGGTGCTCGAGCACATCACCTCCCGCGTCGATGCCCTCGACCTGCCCCGGGAAATGCCCGCCGCTACTGCCGCCGAGCTTACCGTGCGCCACCGCCGCCTGCTTTACCGCCACATTGCCTGGTGCAACGCCCTGCGCCTGGAGCTGCGCCGTCAGCGCGGGGAGTTGTGGGAAAGCGACGTGGCCCCGTTCCTGTCGGCCGAAGAGTCGGAGTTTATGCGTCACCGGGCCAACCCGCCGGTGCACCTGCTGCGCCGGCAGGCCGCCGAGCTGCGGGTGCTGCGCGAGGAGCGCGGCCTGCTCAACGACTTCCAGCACATCACCTCCATGCAGACGCTGGACCAGCTCTTCACCCTGCAGGGCGGCTGCGAGCGAATCAAGAACACCCCGTTTCCGCGGCAGTTCGCGTTCTACAGCTTTGTGTTCGTGAGCCTGTTTGCCGTGATGCTGCCCCTGGGCCTGCTGCACGAGTTCGAGCTGCAGGGGCCCCGAGCCATCTGGCTGTCGGTGCCCATCTCCACGCTCATTGCCTGGGTGTTCAACACCATTGAGGCGGTGGGGCACACCAGCGAGAATCCCTTCGAAAACCAGATGAACGACGTGCCGATGACGGCCCTGTGCCGCACCATCGAAATCGACCTGCGCGAGATGCTGGGCGAAACCGAGCTGCCCCCGAAGATTTTGCCTATCGCCGAGGTGCTGTACTAGCCCATTCCATTTTGCTTGCCTGCCCCGCCGCCCGGCCGCCAGTAGCGACCGGGCGGCGCTGCGTTTTCCCGTAGGCAGCCCGATTAGATGCCGGTTCGGGCGGGCAGTAAGTTGAAGTTTATATATAAACGGAACTATGTGAGTTAATTATCAGTATGATGCGAGGAAAGAATGGCACTGAGCCTTTGGGCTGATGCCGCCTCTGGCCGGGGCGGGCATCTGGAGAAATTGTGACGTTGCGTGCTGAAATGATTCCCTAAGGTGAAATAGCTCAACTGGTCCGGCCCGCCCGTCGGCGGCCGGTGTTTTCTCGTTTCCTTCTGCCTGCGTAGTTGCCGCGCCCACGACCACTCACCTCGAATTTTTCAAATGGAGGTCTACCGAGAGATTTTGCCCAATAGCTACCTGCTCATCCTGGCCGACGACCTGCCCGAACACACCGAGCAGGACGATGCCCTGGATTGGGCCTTGCGCCGGGCCGTGCGCAGCGGCAAGTCCAGCGTGTGGGTCGACTGCACCCACCTGCACCATTTGCCGCCCGATGCCGGGCAGGTGCTCACCTACTACTACGCCAAGCTGCGCAAGCACGGCATGGATCTGGTGCTGTGCCACCTCAACCCCGAGGTGCTGCAGGAGCTGGAAAAACTGTCGGCGGTGCACCCGCCCGTGGTGCCCACCCTGCTCGACGCCGAGCAGTACTGCCAGCAGCAGCTGCTGCTGCGCCAGTCGGCCTGAGCGGCGGGCTACCCCGATACCAGCAGTGGCCGCCTTCCGGGTTCGGAAGGCGGCCACTGCGTTGGTGACCAGGCCCATGCTGCCGCTTACTTGGCCGGCGGGTTGGTGCCCGGCTTGAGGGTGCGCCCCAGCCAGTCGAAGAACACGCGGTTCCAGAGCACCGAGTTCTGGGGTTTCTGAATCCAGTGGCCCTCGTTGGGGAAGTACAGGAAACGGCTGGCAATGCCGCGCAGCTGGGCCGAGCCGAAGGCCTGCATGCCCTGGCTTTCGGGCACGCGGAAGTCCTTGCCCCCGTGGATGACCAGGATGGGCGTGTCCCAGGTGCCCACGAAGCGCTGGGGGTTGAACTGGGTGTAGGTGCGGTAGATGCTGGTGTTGGTGGTGGCTTTCCGGTCGCCGTTCACCATTTTTTCCACGTCGGCGGCCTGCTGCAGCTCGTTGGGCGAGGTAATCTGCTCCCAGGGGGCGCCGCCCAGGTCGTGGTGGGCAAAGAAGGTTTCCTCGGTGGTGGGGTACCAGCTGGCCAGGTCATAGAGGCCGGCGTGGGCAATGAAGGTCTTGAAACGGCCCTTGTGGTGACCGGCGAGGTAGTACACCGAGTAGCCCCCGTAGCTGGCGCCTACGCAGCCGCGGCGGTCCTTGTCTACGTAGGGCTCCTCGCTCACCGCGTCGATGGCCGAGAGGTAGTCCTGAATGGGCTGGCCACCCCAGTCACCGCTGATCTGGTCGTTCCACTGGCGGCCGAAGCCGGGCAGCCCGCGGCGGTTGGGCGCCACCACGATGTAGCCCTGCGCGGCCATCAGCCCGAAGTTCCAGCGGTAGGAAAAGGCCTGGGTGATGGGGCTCTGCGGCCCGCCCTGGCAGTACAGCAGCGTGGGATACTTCTGCTTGGGGTCGAAGTCGGGCGGGTAAATGACGTACACCTGCATCTGCTTGCCGTCGGTGGTGGCCACGCGGCGGTTTTCCACCTTGCCTACCTTCACTTTGCTCATCACCTCGGCGTTGAGCTGGGTGAGCGGGACTTCCTTGCCGTTTTTCAGGTTCACGCGCACCAGCTCGGCCGGGCTTTGCATGGTGGTGCGGTTGCAGACGGCCGCGTCGGGGCCGGCCAGCTCGAAGGCGTTGTAGTTCTGTAGGCCTTCCGTGAGCTGCCTGATCTTGCCGCCCTTGCTGGGCACCGCAAACAGCTGCTCGGTGCCCGCCACCACGGCCAGGAAGTAAATCGTTTTGCCATCGGCCGACCAGCGCACGTTGGCCGCCGACAGCTCCGAACCCTTGGTCACGTCCTGGCGCTGGCCGGTTTTGAAGTCGTGCACCACAATGGCGTTGCGGTCGGCCTCGAAGCCGGGCGTGGCCATGCTCAGCCAGGCCACCTGCCCGCCGTCGGGCGAAAACACCGGCTCGACGTCGTAGCCACCCAGGCCCTCCGAGAGGTTTTTGGTGCTGCCCTCGCGCACCGAGTACAGGTAGATGTCGGAGTTGGTGCTCAGGGCTTCGGCCCGGCCCGAGAGCTTGCGCGAGGTGTAGGCCAGCAGGTAGCCGTCGGGCGAAAAAGCTAGCTGCTCGGCGCCGGCCAGGGGCCGCACCGGTGCGTCGAACACTTCGCCCGCCTGCACGTCCTTGCCGTAGCCCACGGGGCGGCCGTCGTCGCCCACGGGCTGGAAGAACACGTGCGAGGCTTGGTCGTCTTCCCACTGCGTCCAGTGGCGGTAAAACAACTCGTCGTAGAGCTTGGCGTCGGCCTTGGGCAGGTCGGGGTACAGGTCCTGTAGGTTCTTGCGCACCTTCACGTCCTGGGTGTAGAGGATGAAGCGGCCGTTGGGGGCGTACCGAAGGTTGCCGAGGCTTTCGTCCTTGAAGTCGCTGAGCTGCTGCTTGCCCGAGCCGTCGGCGTTCATCACGAACAGCTGGGTGCTGCCGCCCGCGTTGGAGAGGTAGGTGAGCTTGCCGTCGGGGCGCCAGTTCAGGGTGTTCTCGCTCTGGGGCGTACTGGTGAGCTGCTGCACCTTGCCGCCGCCCACCGGCACCGAGTAAATGTCGGCGCTGCCGCGGTTGGCGCCCAGGTCGTAGCGCGTGACGGTGAAGGCCACGGTTTTGCGGTCGGGCGACACCTGCAGCTCGCCCAGGCGGCCCAGCTGCCAGAGCAGTTCGGGCGTCAGGGTTTGCTGTTGGGCCGCGAGCGGGAGGGAGGCCGAAGTGAGCAGGGCCAGCAGGGCTTTCTTCATGAAAAAGGCAGGGAGGTACGTTTCAGCAAGGTAGCCACGAAAGCAGAACCGCCCGGCACCGCCTGAGGGAGCCGCCAGCCAATGACGCGGGGCGGCCGGTTACCTTGCGCGCATGTCCGATTTTCGTTTGCGCGTCTTCGCGTCCGTGGCCCGGCACCTGAGCTTCACCAAGGCCGCCCAGGAGCTGTTCATCACCCAGCCGGCCGTCACCAAGCACGTGCGCGAGCTGGAGCGCAGCTACGACCAGCGCCTGTTTGAGCGCCGGGCGGGCCGTGTGAGCCTGACCGAGGCCGGCCGCGTGCTGCTGAGCTACGCCGAGCAAATAACCGAACTGCACCGCCGGCTCGACAGCCAGCTGCACGGCCTGCACGATGCCGCCGCTGGCCGCCTGCGCCTGGGCGCCAGCACCACCCTGGCCCAGTACCTGATTCCGCCCATCCTGCCCGGCTTCCAGGCCCAGTACCCGCGCGTGGAGCTGACTTTGCTCAACGGCAATACCGAGCAGATTGCCGAGGCGCTGCTGCACGGGCAGATCGATCTGGGCTTCGTGGAGGGGCAGGTGAAAAA
Source organism: Hymenobacter sp. B81 (assembly GCF_044628455.1). Classification (NCBI taxonomy): domain Bacteria; kingdom Pseudomonadati; phylum Bacteroidota; class Cytophagia; order Cytophagales; family Hymenobacteraceae; genus Hymenobacter; species Hymenobacter sp. B81. The sequence goes on from NZ_JBIYZW010000003.1 coordinate 152,091, forward strand.
CCGCGACCTGCACTACGAATTGCTGCTCCACGACGAGCTACTGGCCGTGCGCCGGGCCGGGCCGGGCGGCCCACCGGCTGCGGCGCTGCCCCTGGCCGAGGTGCTGCGCCACCCGCTGGTGCTGCGCGAGCGGGGTTCGGGTACCCTCGAAGTGCTGGAGTTTGCTTTGCGCGAGCATAAAATCAAGCTTAGCCAGCTCACCGTGGCCATGTACCTCGACAACACCGAGGGCATCAAGTCCTACCTCGAAGCGTCCGGGGCGCTGGGCTTCGTCTCGAAGCGGGCTATTGAGAAGGAAGTGGCGGCCGGGCGGCTGGAAATCGTGCCGGTGCGCGAGCTGCACCTCACTCGCCGCTTCGACGCCGTGTGGGTGCAGGGCCAGCCGCTGCCGCCGGCCGCGCAGCGCTTTCTCGGCTATGCCCACCAGCGGCTGTCTGATGCGGCTTTATAACTAATGGTTATCGGCTATAAATATTTTTGATAAGGGAAGGCCTGACAGGAAGCGTACTTTTGGCGCCCTTGTTGCCCTGCTTCCCCTCGTGAAAACCCTGCGCCCCATAACCTACCGGCCTTCCCCCGCCGAACACGTTCACAACAGCCTGCACGCCCTGCTGCACCGGCAGTATTCTCTGTTCGGGCGAAACTTCACCCCGCAGATGCTGGTCTTCGGCCTGGCCTTGCTGCTGTGCTTGTCGCCCTGGGGTTCCCCGCCGCTGGCACTGGCGCTGGGGCTGGTGGTAGCCCTGGTTATCGGCAACCCGTTTGCCGCGCAGAGCAAGCAGCTCACCGGCAAGCTGTTGCAGTGGTCGGTAGTGGGGCTGGGCTTTGGCATGAACGCGCACACGGCCCTGCAGGCCAGCCGCGAAGGGCTGCTGTTTACGGTGGCTTCCATTGCGGGCACGCTCACAGTGGGCTACCTGCTGGGGCGCTGGCTGGGCATCTCGCGCCGGGCCTCCCACCTGATTGCCAGCGGCACCGCTATCTGCGGGGGCAGCGCCATTGCGGCGGTAGGACCGGTAGTGAAGGCCACCGAAGAGGAAATGTCGGTGGCGCTGGGCACCGTGTTCGTACTCAACGCCCTGGCCTTGTTTCTGTTTCCGCTCATTGGCGAGGCGCTGAGCATGAGCCAGAACCAGTTCGGTCTGTGGGCCGCCATTGCCATTCACGACACCAGTTCGGTAGTGGGCGCCGCCAGCCACTACGGCGACCAGGCCCTGCAGGTGGCTACCACCGTGAAGCTGGCCCGGGCGCTGTGGATTATTCCCGTGGCTTTGCTCACGGCCGTGCTGTTCAAGACGCCCGGCACCAAGGTCAAGCTGCCCTACTTCATTCTGGGCTTTATCGGGGCCATGCTGCTGGTGAGCTACCTGCCCGCCCTGCAGCCGGTGGCGCCCTGGCTGGTGCGCCTGGCCAAGCTGGGCCTCACGCTCACCCTGTTTCTGATCGGAGCGGGGCTGTCGAGCCGGGTGCTCAAGGCCGTGGGGCCGCGGCCGCTGGTGCAGGGCGTGGTGCTGTGGGTGCTGATATCGGCCGTGTCGCTGTGGGTGATTCTGCACACGGTAGCCTAGCGGCCCTCTGACCGGGCTCCGCCTCATTCTGCGTACCTTCGTGGGCCTGATATGAAGCTACCCGCGTTCCACGACCTCATCATTTTTGAAAACGAGGACTACCTCGTCATCAACAAGCCCCCGTTTCTGGCCACGCTCGACGAGCGCGTGGGCGGCGCGCCCAACATCCTGCGCCTGGCCCGCCAGCACTACGACGACATTCAGGCGGCCCACCGCCTCGACAAGGAAACCAGCGGCGCGCTGGCCCTGGCCAAGCACCCGGCGGCCTACCGCCACCTGGCCATGCAGTTTGAGGCCCGCACGGTGAAGAAGGTCTACCACGCCGTGGGCTGGGGCGTGCACCACTACGACGGCCTGCGGGTGGAGCGCAACATCGAAACCACCACCAAGGGCAAGGCCCGGCTGGCCTTCAACGGCAAGCCCGCCGAAACCCTGGTGCGCACCCTTGAAACCTTTGCCCGCCACACCTTATTTGAGTGCCTGCCCGTAACCGGCCGCATGCACCAGATTCGCCTGCACCTGATGTACCTGCAGGCCCCCATCGTGGGCGACACCATGTACGGCGGCGACGACTTTTACCTGTCTTCGCTCAAGCGCAAGTTCAACGTGAAGCAGGGCGACGAGGAGCAGCCCTTCATCAAGCGCTTTGCCCTGCACGCCCGGCAGCTCACCTTTCAGGGCCTCGACGGGGAGCCCATCAGCGTGGAGGCCGAATACCCCAAGGACTTCCGCGTGCTGGTGGAAACCCTGCGGCAGTACAGCTAGGACCGAAGTGGCCCCAAGCCGAGGAGCGGAGCGGGCCACTAGGCGCGCGCGGGCGCTCCGACGCATCTTTATTGGCTACTGCTTTGCTTCTCAAGCAAAAAGCGCTAATTTTGTGTCCGTTTTTCCCGAACCTTGTGCCTTCTTCTCAGGGTTTGCGGCTGAATCGTAAACACTTACCCAACCATCAACCCCTGATCCATGGATCATCTGAGCTTCAAGACGCGCTCGGTAAACAAAGCCTCGGCCGATAAGGCCTGGGTTGTTGTGGACGCCAGCGACAACACGCTCGGACGAGTGGCCAGCCAGATTGCCAACATGCTGCGTGGCAAGCACAAGCCCTCGTTCACCCCCAACGCCGACTGCGGCGACAACGTCATCGTCATCAACGCCGACAAACTGCGCGTGACCGGCAAAAAGATGACCGACAAAATCTACCTGCGCCACACGGGCTACCCCGGCGGTCAGCGGAGCATCAACCTGCGCGACAAGAAAGCCAAGAACTCGGCTTCGGTTATCGAGCACGCCGTGAAAGGCATGCTGCAGGGCAACCGGCTGGGCCGCGAGCAGTTCCGCAACCTGTTCGTGTACGCCGGTGCCGAGCACCCGCATCAGGCTCAGCAGCCCACCACGGTTTCGCTGACCAACCTCTAAAAACAGCGTTGCCCTTCGCGGGGCTGCGTGTCATTGATTCGTCAACTCATGGAAATCATCAACACCTCTGGTAGAAGAAAAACCTCGGTGGCCCGCATCTACGTGCAGGCCGGGCAAGGGATTATCACTATCAACGACCGGGACATGAAGTCGTACTTCAGCAACGAGCTCCTGGAAACCATCGTCAACCAGCCCTTCACCACGCTCGATGCCGTGGGTAAGTACGACGTGCGCGTAAACGTGCGCGGCGGAGGCATCAGCGCCCAGGCCGAAGCAATTCGCCTGGCCATTTCGAAGGCCTTGGTTGAAGAAAACGCCGACGCCCGTCCGGCCCTGAAGAAGGAAGGCTTCCTGACCCGCGACCCCCGCATGGTGGAGCGCAAGAAGCCGGGCCGCCGCAAGGCTCGTCGTTCGTTCCAGTTCTCGAAACGCTAATCCAGAGGAATTTTCATTATGGCTCAGTCCATCACCTATAAAGACTTGCTGGATGCCGGTGCCCACTTTGGTCACCTTACCCGCAAGTGGGACCCGAAAATGGCGCCGTACATCTTCATGGAGAAGAACGGCATCCACATCATCGACCTGAACAAAACCTTGGTGTCGCTGGATCAGGCCTCGTCGGCCATCCGCAACATCGCTAAGTCGGGTCGCAAGATCATGTTCGTGGCCACCAAGAAGCAGGCGCAGGAAATCGTAACGGAAGAGGCCAAGCGCCTCAAAATGCCGTACGTGACCGACCGTTGGCTGGGCGGCATGCTCACCAACTTCGCCACCGTGCGCAAGTCGCTGAAGAAAATGAGCACCATCGACAAGATGGTGAAGGAAAACACCGCCTACGCCGCCATTGCCAAGCGCGAGCGGCTGATGCTGTCGCGTGAGCGGGAGAAACTGGAGCGCGTACTGGGCGGCATTGCCGACCTGAGCCGCCTGCCCGCCGCCCTGTTCATCGTGGACGTGAAGCGCGAGCACATCGCCGTGAAGGAAGCCCACAAGCTGGGTATCCCGGTGTTTGCCATCTGCGACACGAACTCCAACCCCGAACTCGTGGACTTCGCCATCCCCGCCAACGACGACGCCTCGAAGTCGGTAGCCCTGATCGTGGGTGCTATCAGCAAGGCCATCGAAGAAGGTTTGTCGGAGCGCAAGGTGGACAAAGAGGACGCCGACCGCAAGCAGGCTGACGAAGAAGCCATCCAGGAAAAGCAGAACGCCGACGAATAGGCGCTTCGCAGAAGCGAGACCTTAGAAGTTAGGAGTTAGAGACCTGGAGAGTGAACTTCTTTTCAGCCTCGGCTTCTAACTTCTTCTTGCTTTTACTGCCCGCTTTCCTCTTCATTCTAACATCTAAGTTCTCAACTCTCAGATCTACACAATGGCAGCAATTACCGCCGCAGACGTGAACAAGCTGCGCACCATGACCGGTGCGGGTATGATGGATTGCAAAAAAGCGCTGGTAGAAGCCGATGGCGACTTCGAAGCCGCTCGCGACATTCTGCGCAAGCAGGGCCAGAAAATTGCCGACAAGCGCTCGGACAACGCCACCTCGGAAGGGCTGGTACTGGCCAACGTGAGCGAAGACGGCACCAACGGCAAGCTCATTGCCCTGGCCTGCGAAACCGAGCCGGTATCGAAAGTGGCCGACTTCAAAGCCCTGGCCCAGCAAATCCTGGACGCCGCGGTGAAAAGCAACGCCGGTAGCAAGGAAGACCTGCTGGCCACGGCGCAGGCCGACGGCCGCTCGCTGCAGGACCACATCACCGACCTGATGGGCAAAATCGGCGAGAAGCTGGACGTGGTAGCCTACGAGAACATGACCGCTGAGAAAGTGGCCTCGTACATCCACTCCGACAACAAGAAGGGCGTACTGGTGGGCCTCAAGAACGTGGGCGGCGCCGACGTAGCCGCCTTAGGCCGCGACGTAGCCATGCAAATCGTAGCCATGCGTCCCGTAGCCGTCGACAAAGACGGGGTGGACTCGGCTACGGTAGAGCGCGAAATCGAAATCGGCAAAGAGCAGGCGCGCGCCGAAGGCAAGCCCGAAGCTATGCTGGAAAAGATTGCCCAGGGCAAGCTCAACAAGTTTTACAAGGAGAACACCCTGCTCAACCAGGAGTTCGTGAAGGACGGTTCGGTAACCATCGCCCAACTGCTCGACAAGACGCAGAAAGGCATGACGGTGTCGGATTTCAAGCGTGTGGCTATCGGTGCTTAAGCATCATTAACCACAATTCGGAAGCCCGCTGGCATTGCGCCAGCGGGCTTTTTTTATGAGCTTGATTTCAAAGTCAATAATCCAAATAGCGGGAAACCAGAGGTTCATTATATATAGTCGTTGTTTTATGTTTTGTGTGAATACTTTGGTCGAGATTATGATTAGGACTACCGGCAGTTTCATAATCCGAATTAGTAATTGACTGATTAATCCCGCCCAATGGGCATTTGGTCTGCTATCTGACGTAGTTGGGCGAAAAGGTGCCCTAAAGGAACTCTTTCGGCGAAACCGAAAGCCTGTTTTCGGGTAGATAACGCACGAATCCACCCCGGTTTCTTGCCTTTGCATCACCCTAACAAAAGCGTAAGATGAAACTAAGTGCTACTCCTTTTCACCCCGTCACGGGTGAGCTTTTGCCCGCGTATCGGGATGCCTATTTACGCGGCGATTTATCGAGCCAGAATACCCAACTGGTTGACGCCTACCTGCAAGCCAACAAAACGCTGGCCGATGACACGCTACGGCGCTTCTACGAGATGAAAAAGACCGGTCACCAGGTTCGGCCGGTAGGTTGGGTACAGCGGCAGTTCGAGCTGCTGCGCACCGAGCCGCAGCGGTTTCGCCGCCGCGCCGCTACGCTGGTAGCCGGTGGCGCCCTGCTGGGCAGCGCCGTGTTTGCCGGCACCAACCTGCCCACCGACAACACCCGCTACGAGCTGCCCGCTACGCCCACCGAAACGGCTGAGGCCGCCTCGTCGGCTTCGGCGGCCGGTGCCATGCGCATGGTATCGGTGCGTGGCCGCATTCTCGACGAGAACGGCCGGCCGCTAATTGGCGCCACGGTGCTCCACAAAGGCACCCGCACGGGTGTTTCGACCGATGCCGAGGGCAATTACCTGCTGCGCATTCCGGCCAACCAGAAACCCACGTTGCAGTACGCCTACGCCGGCTACGCCGAAGAGGAACTGCACGTGAAGGCCGGCGCTACCGAAAACGTGACGCTGGTGCCCCGCACCACCGAGCGCGCTTCGGCCAAGAAGCGCTGGCTGTTCTTTTAAGCATCATTGACTGCCGTAGGGTGATAAGCGAGGTACAATCGTCCGCAAGAAGCCGTTACGCTGCTGCGTCACCCTAGCCCAGGTCCCTCTGCCCGTGCGGAGGGACCTTTGTCAGGCCTTGCTCCAAGGCTCCTTATTCTCCCGCTGCCCAGCCCCGACAGACTACATGAGACTGCCGTTTCTGAACAAACCCGTTGTGCGCAGAATTACCGGCGATGCGGTCGGCTTGGATCGGTACAAGGCAGATTCCTTCATCAACAACCTGCTCAAGGAGCTACCCGAGTTGGTAGCTGCCGCCGTGGTGGAGGTGAAGACCAGCAAAACCATGGCTGCCTATACCTCCCTGGCTAGCTTCGACCCTTACAAGATCAGTTCGCGCAACGCCGAGTTGCTGCGCCAAACCCAGAAAGCCCTCAACGCACCCTGGCTGGCGGGCCAGCGCCTCAACGACCTGGTAGTAGTGCTCGACGAGCAGCTGCACTGCCTGCGCACCACTGCCGACGGGCTGCGCCTGTGTTACGTAGCCGTGCGCCTGGCCGACACCAACATGGCCCTGGTGCGCGACGTGATGCGGCGCTGCAGCAATTAGCCCGCCTTTTCAACGCATTTCTTCCTTTTCCTTTTCCCTCCCTCATGTCCATCATTACCCCTGCCCAGTGCGTTCAGAACATTCTGAAAGAGCTGCCCTCGCTCGTGGCCGTTGCCGTAGTTGAAACCGAAACCGGCATGCCGCTGGCGCACCACTCCAACATGGCGTCGTTTGATGCCGAAACGGCTGCCGCTTACAATACGGAAGTCATCAAGCAAAAGCTCAAGGCCATTCAGGCCCTGAAGCTGGACCAGACCGTGCAGGACATCCTGCTGACTTTGACCGACCAGCTGCACCTGCTCAAGTTGTCGCCCGATGGTGGCAAGTTCATTTACCTGGCCGTGAAGTCGGCCGACACCAATCTTGCCATGGCGCGCCAGGTGCTGAAAAGCCAGACCGCGGTGCTTAACTAAGTCCCGGTTCCGATTTGCAACGCCCGCCGACGCCCGCGTCGGCGGGCGTTTGTGTTTAGGCAAATCCCCGCCGGTCCAGCCGGGGCTTAGCCACCGTTTCAAGCCTGCGTTGCCCGCCGCCCCAGTGGTTTAGTCCGTCGCTCACTGGCCGTTGCCGGTTTTCCAGAAGCCTTTTCCGCTTTCGGCAAGCACTTCGGCCTGCAAAACCGACGTAGAAGCGTGCGAAACCTTCTTATATGAGTGCGAAACTGACTTATACGCGCGCAGATGGACTTAGAAGCGTGCGAAACCTTCTTAGATGCGACCTGAGTGGACTTAGAAGCGACCAAACGGACGTAGAAGCACTCTGACTCTTCTTAGAAGCGACCTAAACGTTCTTAGAAGCGACCAAGACGGTCTTAGAAGCACTCAGGACGGACGTAGAAACGCACCGGGCCGGCTGGCAGGCACCCGAAATGGGGCAGGTGGCCGACCCGCCGCCGCTGGGGCGGGTACCAGGGCTAAACAGCCAACGCATGCCGCCGAAAAGGCAGGCGGAGCGGGCGGGGTGCGGGGCCGAACGCGCGCCGGGAAGGGCGCAGCGGATTTGTGGGCGCGACTAAGGCTGCTGGCGCTGCCAGGCCTGCACCCGGGCCACGGCGTTGCGGCGCAGGTTCAGGTAGTACAGGCCGTAGTCGGCAATGTGGAAGGAGTGGCGCAGCAGCGGCTGACCCGGGAGCAGGAAGCGGGGGTAGCCGCCGGTTTTGGGCGGGTGCAGCCACAGCACGCCCTGGTGCACCTTGGCGTCGGTTACCTGCGGCTCGATGCGGTCGAAGCTCATGGGCACGCCGCCCAGGTTCAGGGTGGCCGGCGCGGCGGCCGTGTCGAGCGTCCAGGTCAGCGGATTGGTAACAACGGCCTGGCGAAAGGGCGGAAACTCGTAGCCCCACTCGGCCGCGTTCCAGCTCACGTAGCAGCCCGTCTGCAGTGAGTCGGCGCAGGGCTGCAGCACCTGGTAGGTACTGCGGGGCACGTCGAAGCCGATGAGGTAGGCGGCCACCAACTGGCGCTGGCGGGCGGGGTGCTGGTCGAAAAACTCGCGCAGCAGGCGCCGGGCATGGTGGGTGCCCTGGCTGTGGCCGGCCACGATAATGGGGCGGCCCTGGTTGTGGTGGTCGAGGTAGTACTGAAAAGCGGCGCGCACGTCGCCGTATGCCAGCTCCAACGCCCGCTGGCCGTTGGCGGTGCTGTCGAAAAACGACATGAGCGTGGCCTGGCGGTAGCGTGGGGCGTAGATGCGCCCGGCAGCGTTGAACACCGAAGCCTGCTTGCGGATGGTGGAGTTGTCGGTGAAGCGGTTCAGCTGCTCGTCGGCCAGGTCGGCATTCCAAGCCTGGGGCTTAAACAGGGTGGTGGGATGCACGAAAAACACGTCGGCTGCGGCCTGGGCCTGCCCGTCGCGCAGTGGGGTGTTGGTGGGCACCTGGTCGGCGGCATCGGCGCGCGCGGGCAGGGCCGCCCAGTTTTCGGGCCGGCTGTAGTCGGGCGCCGCGGCTGGCACGTAGGCCTGGAAGTCGCGCCGCGGCTTGATCAGGTTCAGGCAGCCCGTGAGCAGCAGCCAAGGGAGGCTGAACAGCAGCAGGCGAAGCATAATCAGCCGGGAAGCGGGCATGCGTAAGCGTTATTCGGTGGCGGCGGGCGCCGCCGGGGCGGGCTTGGCGGCGTCGGTGAAGTTGTTTTCGAGCAGGCGCTCCTGGCGGAAATAGGTGAGCTTGCCGTTGCGGTCGAGGCGGGCGCGCACCTGGGCCAGGGTCTGCTGGTACTGGTTGCGCGACTTGCGCAGACTGCGGCCGCGCTCCTGGTACTGCACCATCACGGTGCCGTCTTCGGCCACGGGGCTGATTTGCAGGGAGCCGGGCTCGTAGCTGAGCTGGCTTTCGAGGAACTCGGGGAAGTGGGAGCGGTTCAGCTCGTCTTCGATGGCCGCCGGCGTGGTGTTCTGCAGCAGGTAAAACCGCTCAACCTGGGGCGCAAAGTGCTGGCTGGCGTTGAAAGGGGCCGCTTCCATGTCGGCGTACAGGGCCGTGAGCGTGCGCTGCACCCGGCTGCGGATAGCCGCTTCGCTGGTGGCGCTGCTCTCGGCTGCAGCCGGGATGGGAGCTTCGGGGCCGGGCGCGGTAGCGGCGGGCGTGGTGTCGGGGGCCGGCAGCGGAATGGCGGGCTGCACCCGAATGGTTTCGGGCGCGGCGACTGGGGGCAGCTCCAACTGCTCGGCCTGGGGGCCCTCTTCCACCGTCACGGCCGTCGAGTCGGCCGCGGTGAGCGTGTCGCTGGTCAGGCGCTCCGACTCGCGGTTGCCCAGCAGCAGGTAGGCTGCCACGGCCAGCAGCAGCAGCACGCCGGCCACGATGAGTACCGTCGCCAGCGGCTGCTTGGCCGGGCGTTCGGGTTCGTAGGCTTCTTCGGATAGCTCGTCGGCGGGCGCCGGCGACGAGTGGGGCAAGGCCGCTTCGGTGGGCCGGTGCGAAACCGGGTCGAGGATGACGGGCTCGAGCTGGGGTTGGCCGGGCTCGTCGACCACTACCGGCGGCAGCAGCGGGTCGTCGACGGGGGGCGGAATCAGGTGAGCTTCGGGGGCGGTGGCATTTTTCTCGTCAAAGAGCAGCTTGCGCTTCAGCGTTTCAAATTCCTGGGGCGTGATGGTGCCCGCGTCGAGCCATTCCTTGAGCTGGCGCAGCGTGTCGAGGGGCGACGGGTTGTTATCCATAAGAAGGGCAGGGCCCGGGGATGGAAAGGGCCGGCGGGTTATTTACGGTCGAGGGCCGACAGCCGGTCGCGGCGGCGCTGGAGCAGAATCTTGCGGCGTTCGGTAAGGGTAGTGTTTTCCTGCAGCTTGGCGTCGTTTTCCTTCACGCGGGCCGCATTTTTCTCGTTCTGCTCCTGCAGCTGCTGAATGCGGGCCAGGTTGCTGGCCGTGTTTTCCTGGGTGGTCTTGGTGTCCTTTTCCAGGCGCGACTTTTCCTTCTCGGCTTCCTGCAGCTGCTTTTCGGCCTCGGCTACCTGCTGCTTGTAGAAGTAGGGGCGGGCCTCGCGGGCAAAGTTGTTGACGATGGTGCGCAGGGCCGCAAACTCGGAGGGCGTGCGCTCGGGGTCGATCCAGGTGGTGCCGTTGTCGAAGGCGGCAAAGACCTGCACTTCCACGGTGCTGTCGGAGGGCGCCACGATGTTGGCGTACAAATCGAGCAGCTTGCCCGATACGCTCGACACCGGCGTTTGCTTGGCCGTGAGCACGTCCTTGCTGCCCCCAATGCCCAGCACGCCGCCGGTCTTGAAGCGGATGTTGTAGTTATCCTTCATGAACTCCTGGAAGTAGGCGCGCACCAGGCTGGTACTGCCTTCTACCTGCACCTTCAGGGCGGGCCGCTCGCGGCGGTCCACGTTCACGGTGCTGGTGCGCACGTCGTACACCTGGGCCAGGGCGGAGCCGGTGGGCAGGGCAGCCGCCAGCAGCGACCAACCGAGCAGGCGAAATAGGAAGGTTTTCATGGGAAGAGTCGGAGTGAGGGGAGGGCGGAAAAGCTTACAGCAGGTCGTGGCGCTCGAGGGCGGCCTGCAGGTCGTCGCGCATATCGGCGAAGCGGCGCAGGGCGGCGGCCACGAAGGCGTCGTCGACCAGCTGGCGCACTTCGGCGTCGCCGCCGGTCAGGTCCAGCTCGCTCACCTTGTAGGTTTGCTCCAGCATGCCCTTTTCCAGCTTGAGCAGGTACTTGCCGTTCCACGCCAGCAGCGTGATTTTGACGTCGGAGTGCGGAATATCGGCTACGTGGCGCATGGCAGCGGGGCAATTGAACGGGCGAAGATACCACCCCAAACCAACACCAGCCCCGGCCGCGGGCTAACCCGCTGCGACTCATTGCGTACATCAAGCTGTTGCCGCGAATTTTCCCACCTTCAACGCACCGTAATCATGCCACAGGGAGATAAGTCCAAGTACACGGACAAGCAGAAACGCCAGGCCGAGCACATCGAAGACAGCTACGAAAAGCGGGGCTTGTCGGAAGACGAAGCCGAACGCCGGGCCTGGGCCACCGTCAACAAGCACGACGGCGGCGGCAAGAAACCGGGTGGCTCGGGCCGCAAGTCGAGCTAACGGCAAAACCACTCATCAGCAAAACCGCGCCGGCCGGCTTCCACCCAGGAAGCCGGCCGGCGCATTGTCGGGAGCGGCGCAGCTTAGTCGCTGAGCGGCAGACGGGGCTTGGGCAGCTTGAAGTCGAGCGTAGTGCCCTGGCCCGCGGCGCTGCGCACCCGAATGGTGGACTTGTGGGCCTCCACGATGTGCTTGCTGATGGCCAGCCCCAGGCCCGAGCCGCCCGACTCGCGCGAGCGGCTTTTGTCGATGCGGTAAAAACGCTCGAAGATGCGGTGCTGGTGCTCCTCTGGAATGCCTTCGCCGTCGTCGTACACGGCCACGCGCACGCTCTTGCTGGTTTCCTGCAGGGTTACCGTCACGTGGCCGTGCTCGCGCCCGTACTTGAGGGCGTTGTCGATAAGGTTGATGAGCACCTGCCGGATGCGGTTGCGGTCGGCCAGCACGCGCACGCCGCTGGCGGGCAGCACGGCGGGCAGGAGGGCCAGCGTAACGTGGCGCTTGGCGGCCTTCAGCTCCAGCTGCTCAAAAATCTCGCGCACCAGCAGGGCCAAGTCGAACACCTGCCGGCGCATGCGCACCACGCCCTTTTCGAGCTGGGAAATGGTCACCAGGTCCTGCACCAGCGCATCGAGGGCGTCGAGGGCCGTGGCGGCTTTCAGCAGGAACTTCTCGCGGATGAAGGCCTCGTCTTCGCCCGCGTCGAGGACGGTGTGCACAAAGCCCTGAGCGGCGAAAATGGGCGTTTTCAGCTCGTGCGACACGTCGGCCAGGAAGTCGGAGCGCAGCTGCTGCAGGCGGCGCAGCTCGTCGATTTCACGCTGCTTGCGCGTGGCCATGTCGATGATTTCCTCCCGCATGCGCTTGAGCGGCTCGGGACGAAATAGGAACTTGTTGGACAGCCGCCGGAACTCCTTGCGCTTGATGTGCTCCAGGCCCGCGTAGATGTTGTTGATTTCGCGGAACATCAGCGCCTCAAAGGCCAGGTACACCAGCAGAAAGCAGCCCGCAATAGTGACCCCGCCCGCCAGCACGGCCTGCTGAAACGGCAGCGTGGGCGCAGCCCAGGCGTACGCCGTGAGCACCACGCCCACCAGCAGGGCAATGATGATGGCAATGGCCCGGGACGAGAGGTTGAAGCGAAACACGGCGGCGTGGGAGTTGGTCGGGCAAAGGTGCGGCGGACTGACCTAAAAGGCTAACCCGCCGCCCGCGGTTCGGCGGCCGGCGCACCAACCAGCCCGGGGACTTGGCTGCCGGCTACTGGTCGGCGTTGAACTTGTAGCCCACGCCCTTGATGGTCTGGATGTGATGCTCCCCCACCTTTTCGCGCACCTTGCGCACGTGCACGTCCACGGTGCGCGCCAGCACAAATACGTCGTTGCCCCAGATGTTCTGCAGCAGCTCGTCGCGGCCGAACACCTTGTGGGGCGCGGCGGCCAGGAAGGCCAGCAGCTCGAACTCCTTTTTGGGCAGCGAGATTTTGCGGCCGTCCTGGTACACGGCGAAGCCCGTGCGGTCGATGCGCAGGCCGTTGATGTCGATAACGTCGGAAAGCGGGGCGGCGGGTTCCCGGTCGCGGCGCACCACGGCCGCCAGGCGGCTCATCAGCGCCCGGGGCTTGATGGGCTTGCTCAGGTAGTCGTCGGCGCCGGCATCGAAGGCCGCTACTTCCGAAAACTCCTCCGAGCGGGCCGTCAGGAACAGGATGTAGGTGTCCTTGAAGCGGGGCAGGGCCCGCAGCTCGCGGCAGGCGGCAATGCCGTCGAGGTGGGGCATCATCACGTCGAGCAGCACGATGTCGGGCTCAAACTGCGGGGCTATTTCTAGCGCCTTGCGGCCGTCGGCAGCCGTAGCCACCTCGTAGCCTTCCTTGCGCAGGTTGTATTCGAGCAGCTCCACGATGTCGGGGTCGTCGTCGACCACCAGAACCTTGTAGGCAGCGGAAGCGGGAGAATGTTGCACGGCGGTAGCGGCTAAGGTGAACTCGGGGCGAATGCCGCCGCAAAAATACCGCTAAGCCCGCCAGCAGCCGTGTTACCATTTTGTGAACCACGGATTGCGGCGAATTCAGCGGATTTCGCGGGTTCAGTAGACGATTGTGGCCCGCCAGGCCCCGGTGAAGCAATGCTGGATTTGCCACTGCGGTACTTCAGCGGCGGCAGGTAACCTCATAAAAAAACTGCCACGGCTCCGGGCCGTGGCAGGTCATCAGTTCAGGTAGGCTACAAAGTCCGCCGCAATCCGTGATTAGTTTTTGGTTAAAGCCAGCGGGTGCTTCAGGCCGTTGTACTTGTACATGTCCACCTTCACCGAGCCCACGAACATTTCGGCTTCGAAGAGCACCGGAATCTTGTTCTTGTCGTCGGAGAGGTACACCGAAATGGCATCTTCGCCGCGGAACAGCTTGTTTTTGGGCATGCGCGGCGTCAGGCGGATGGCCCGCACAGTGCCGGCCTTGGTTTCCACGTTCTGGCGGCCCTTGTAGGTTACCGTCATGTCGAACACCTCGTCGTCGAAAAACCCCTGCACCTTGATTTGCTCGCCCACCTTGCGGTGGCTGAAGTCGAGGGTGCGCAGAAAGTAGAAGCCGCTGACCAGGTCCTGCACGTTGTCGGGCACCTTGTGGGTGCTGCGCTTGGGGTCCTTATCCTTCTTGCGCGACTCCACTTCCACCACGTCGCGCTGGTGGTCGAAGTCCACGGTTTCCTTTTTGCGGTAGCTGTTTTCCTCGATGTTGCGGAAAAACTTCTGCGGCAGAATGCTGGTCGTGTCGATGTAGGAGCGCCAGGTGTCGCGCACTTTCAAGAATAAATCGAACGAGCCGTTGGTGCGGCCGGTGACCGTGGCCTTGTAGCAGGGACGGTCGTTGATGCGCTGAATTGCGTCGTCGACCTCAATGGTCGCTTCGGCCGCCGTAATCAGGCCGTAGTGCACCTTGTACTTGACCACTTCGCCGCGGCCAAAACTCTCGTTGCGCACCGAGCGGGGCGACTCGTTCGGCGCAAAAGCCGTCAGGCCCAGCGCGGCGCCGCCCAATAGCAGGGGCAGGGCCAACAGGGTGCGGCGGCGGTTAAAAAGCGTGAACACGGGCAAACAGAGTAAGTGACTCGGGACCCTACGCAAAGCAGGTGCCAGTAAAGATAACCATCTGCCTAGTGTACGCACAACGCTCCGACAGGATTGGCGCGGGGGCGCGTAAAAATGGGTAAGCCGGGCCGCTTGCCCGTTTTGCGCCCGAATACGCCGGCGCACCAGGGCGGCTGCTAACAAAAAAAGCCCGCGGCACGGGGCCACGGGCTTTTTGCGTGTGATGAGCCGGGATGCTTACAGCGTGTCTTCGCCGTCCTCGGGGCCGCTCAGGTCCACGGGAATGGCGGCAGCTACGGCCTCGGGCTCACCCTTGGCCTTCTGGCGCACCTTGGCTTCGATTTCGTCGGCCAGTTCGGGGTTGTCCTGCAGGATGGTTTTCACCCCCTCGCGGCCCTGACCCAGGCGGGCGCCGTTGTAGCTGAACCACGAGCCCGACTTCTGGATGATTTCCATGTCGGTGGCCAGGTCGAGGATTTCTCCCACTTTCGAGATGCCCTCCCCGTAGATGATGTCGAACTCGACCACTTTGAAGGGCGGTGCCACTTTGTTCTTCACCACCTTCACCTTGGTGCGGTTACCGGTCACGTTGTCCTTGTCTTCCTTGATCTGCCCGATGCGGCGGATGTCGAGTCGGACGGAAGCGTAGAATTTCAGGGCGTTACCGCCGGTGGTGGTTTCGGGCGAGCCGAACATCACGCCGATTTTCTCGCGCAGCTGGTTGATGAACACGCAGCAGCAGCCGGTTTTGTTGATGGTACCGGTGAGCTTGCGCAGGGCCTGGCTCATGAGGCGGGCGTGCAAACCCACTTTCGAGTCGCCCATATCGCCTTCCAGCTCCCCTTTCGGTACCAGGGCCGCCACGGAGTCGATTACGATGATGTCGATGGCTCCCGAAGAAATCAGCTGGTCGGCAATTTCAAGGGCCTGCTCGCCGTTGTCGGGCTGAGCGATGAGCAGGTTGCTCGTGTCGATGCCCAGCTTCTCGGCGTAGCTTTTGTCGAAGGCGTGCTCGGCGTCGATGAACGCGGCCACGCCGCCCTTTTTCTGGGCTTCGGCAATCATGTGCAGGGTCAGCGTGGTCTTACCGCTGGACTCCGGCCCGTAGATTTCGATGACGCGGCCGCGCGGCACGCCCCCGATGCCCAGGGCAATGTCGAGGCCCAGCGAGCCGGTGCTGATGGCGGGGATGTCCACCACTTTGTTGTCGCTCAGCTTCATGACGGTGCCCTTGCCATAAGCCTTGTCCAGCTTGTCCATGGTCAGCTGGAGAGCCTTCATTTTTTCGGCGTTTTGGTTCACCGTTTTGTCCGTAGTTGCAGCCATTTGTGCGGGCGTTGGGGAGATATGATGTAGGTTTGAAAGTCGCTGTTCAGGCGTCGCCGCCAAGCTACAGACTGTTACGGTAAAACCCCGTCAGCGTCCGTTGCAGGCAGCTTTTTCTAACACAATCGACCCTGCTTTTGTGCCAGTCGAGCAATAAATATATGAGAAAATATTTGCTAAAACTATTAGCTATTGGTCTTCTGTTGCTTACGGCCGCACCCGTTCGCGCCCAGCTCGACAACCGCGCGTTTCAGCACCACTTACCGGTGCGCTCGGAGTACGCTCACTCCCTGCGCCTGGCCGTGCAGGGCTTCCTGTTTTCCAAGGACAACGAGTACTTCAACAAGATTTTTGAGGGCCGCACCTACTACGGCACCCAGCTGATGCCGCGCCTGGTGTACTTCCCCAGCGCCGGGTTGCGGTTGGAGGCGGGCATCTTTCTCTACAAGGATTACGGCACGCCCCGGCTGCGGCAGGTGCGGCCGGTGTTCACGGCCATCTACCAGCACGGGCCGCACCGCATCGTGTTCGGCAACCTCGAGGGCCACCTCAACCACGGCTACGTTGAGCCACTGTTCGATTTCGAGCGGGTGATGCTCAACCGCCTGGAGGAAGGCATGCAGTACCGCCTCAACACCCGCCGCTTCGACGTGGACGCCTGGGTGGACTGGCAGCGGCAGCAGTACCGCTTCAGCAACTTTCAGGAGGAAGTAGCCGGCGGGCTGGTGGCCGAGGCCACCCTGGCCCGCGACTCGACCCGCGGCTGGCTGCTGCGGTTGCCGTTTCAGTTTCTGGCCACCCACCGCGGCGGACAGATCGACACCATCGACAAGCCCCTGCAAACGCTTTTCAACGTGGCCAGCGGCCTGCGCGTGCGCAAGGAATTGCCCTCGTCGTTTTTCCACGCTGTGCACTTCGACGGCTACTTCACGTACTTCAACGACTACTCTTTCACCCGGGAGTTGCCCTTTGCCAGCGGCACCGGCCTGTACCTGAACGCGGGTACCGACACGCGCCTGACCAAGCTGCAATTGTCGTACTGGCAGGGCCAGGGCTTCGTGGCGCCGCTGGGCGGGCCGCTCTACCAGTCGGTTTCCTATACCGTCAACAGTCCGGGCTACACCGAGAAAAACCGCCAGCTGCTCATCGCCCGGTTTTTCAGCGACTATACTCTCACCGAGGGGTTGGTGCTGTCGACCCGCTTCGAGCCGTTTTACGATTTCAACCGCGGCGAAGTGGAATTCTCCTTTGGGGCCTACCTGAACTTCAACCACGAGTTCTTCCTGACCTCGCTGCGCCGCGACTAGCCCGGTACCGGCCCGCTGGGCCGCTCGGCGAAGCTTTTCACTTCCGATAGCTCAAGTGGCCGGCTCTGCTCGAACTGCCACACGCCGGGCTCTACCTGCTGGGCGAGGCGCTGGAAGCCGGCGGCTTCGGCGGTGCGCTGGCTGCGGGCGTTTTCGGTGCGGCAGCGGAGAATGAGCTTCTGCGTGCCCAGCTGCTGAAAGGCGTAGTCGGCCAGGTGGCGCAGCGCCTCGCGGGCGTAGCCGCGGCCCTCGGCGGCGGCGGCCAGGTAGTAGCCCACCTCGGCGGTTTGGGCGCGGGGCGTGTCGGGCTGCAGGCTGATGTCGCCCAGGTACTGCTGGGTTTGGGCCGCCCAGATGCCCCACACCAGCAGGCGGCGCTGGCGCCAGCTAGCCGCGTAGCCCTGCAGGGTCTGTTGCGCATCGGTCAGGGTTTGCACGGCGGCAATGCGCCGCGGGAAGGCCGGCTGCAGCCGCGGGCGCTCGGCATCGAGCAGGGCAAAGAAGGCCGGGGCATCGGCGGGTCCGTAGGGGCGCAGCAGCAGACGGGGCGTGGCCAGCGGGGCCGCGGGTGGAACGGGCAGTAAAGGCATTGTACCCGGCTTGCACGCAACGCGGCGGTAAACGGTTACGCCCCGGCCGAAAGTTTAACCCCGCCGGGCGGCGGCACGTTACCGCTCGGGGCCGCCGCCCGGCGGCCCGGCATCTACTCCCAACCAAAACTCTTGAGATAATGAAACGACTGGAAGGCAAGGTCGCCATCGTGACGGGCGGCGGCGCGGGCATCGGCGAGGCCGTGAGCAAGAAATTCGCCCGCGAAGGCGCCGCCGTGGTGGTGGCCGGCTTCGTGGAAGACCCCGTGCACGAGGTGGTCGAGGAAATCAACCGGCAGGGCGGCCGGGCCGCGGCGTTTACCGGCGACCTGTCGGTGCAGGAAACGGCCGAGGCCTGCGTGCGCCTGGCCGTGCAGCAGTTCGGCCGGCTCGACATTCTGATCAACAACGCGGGCGTGTTTCCGACCACCGCCACCATCGACCAGTACCCGGTGGAGGCGTTCGAGTACATGGTCAAGAACAACATCTACTCCTGCTTCATGATGACGCGCGCGGCCGTGCCGGAACTGCAGAAAACCCACGGCAACATCGTGTCGGCGGGCTCGGAGGCGGGCTGGATGGGCATTGCCGAAAACACCCCCTACGGCGGCACCAAGGCCTTTATCCACGCTTTCATGAAGGGCGTTTCGACCGAGCAGGCCAAGGAGGGCGTGCGCGCCAACTGCGTATGCCCCGGCCCCATCGACACGGCCTGGACGCACCAGGAAACCGGCCCCATGTCGGCCCAGATGGAAAAGGAAACCCTGGCTGCCCCGCCTCTGGGACGCCGCGGCACGCCCGAGGAAGTCGCCAACGTGTATCTGTTTCTGGCCTCCGACGAAGCCAGCTACGTCACCGGCGCCCTGTACTTCGTGGATGGCGGCGTGACCAACTCCAAGGGGCCGCACGGCGAGAAAGTGCCGGCCAAGCTGAAAAAGGAGCCGGCCGGCGAGCTAAACCTGGAGCACTCCAAGGACGGCCACGCCGAAATTCGCCCCCAGGACCAGTGGCAGAATCTGGGGTAGGTGCTGGTGCGAGCACAGCAGGTTTTAAACCAACACCGCCCGGCAACTCACGCGTAGTTGCCGGGCGGTGTTGATTGATGGGGGTGACAGGTTTCAGCTTGTCAAGCCCGGTCAGCCCAGCCTCCGAAAAGGACCGGGTGCTTCGCTCGCAATGACGAGCTTTATTGGTTTGTCTACCTGGGCAGGGTCGAAATCAGGGCGGCCTCGCTCAGATGGGGGTGGCGGTACTGGGCCGGGCTGCCCAAGGACTGCTGGGTGCGCATCACGTTCACCTGGCGGGCGGCTTCGTTGAAAAACTCTAGGCGGCGAATGAGCATTTCCTTGGTGAGCACGCGGCCCTCGGGGGTGCGCATGTAGGCGCGGGCATCGGCGAGGATGCGCTGCATGGCCGCGTTGGTGGCGTCGAAACTGGCTTCGTACTGCTGCTTGAACTCGGCCACGCAGTCCAGGCCCCCGGCGCTCAGGCGGAACTGCCCGCCGGCCTGGTTCAGCACTTCGCACAGCACGTACACCTCCAGCGGCAGCGACACTTCCAGGGCGGTGGTGCGCAAATCGAGGCCCGCGCGCAGGGCGTCGTCTACCATGTGCAGGTTGCGCGGAAAGCTTTCGTAGTAGCCTTGTACTTCCATGAGGGTCATTTATCAGTTAACATTGATCATTTATCAATTGACATTTATCAGCCGCTCCTGCTGCTTGATAAATGTCAATAGATAAATGATCAACGACTACAGGAGTTCTTTTACGATCTGGTCGACGGTGGTGCCTTCGGCTTCGGCCTTGAAATTGCGCACTATGCGGTGACGCAGAATGGCCGGGGCCACGGCGCGCACGTCCTCGATATCGGGCGAGTATTTGCCGTTGAGCAGGGCGTTGCACTTGGCTCCCACGATGAGGTGCTGCGAGGCACGCGGGCCGGCGCCCCATTCCAGCAGCTGCGTGGCCCGGGGAGCGGCGCGCTCGGTGTTGGGGCGCGTCTTGTGCACCAAACTCACGGCGTACTCAATCACGTTGTCGGTTACCGGCACGCGGCGCACCAAATGCTGGAAGGCTTCGATGTCGTCGGCGTGCAGGATTTTCTGCACCGTGGGCTTGATGTCGGCCGTGGTGTTCTTCACAATCTGCAGCTCGGCCTCGTAGCTGGGGTAATCGAGCGTGATGTTGAACATGAACCGGTCGAGCTGGGCCTCGGGCAGGGGGTAGGTGCCTTCCTGCTCGATGGGGTTTTGGGTGGCCAGCACGAAAAACGGCTTCTGCAGCGGGTAGCGGCGCCCGGCCACCGTCACGGCGTACTCCTGCATCGATTCGAGCAGGGCGGCCTGGGTTTTGGGCGGAGTGCGGTTGATTTCGTCGGCCAGGATAATGTTGGCGAAAATCGGCCCCTTCACGAAGTGAAACTCGCGCTGCTGGTTCAAGGTCTCCGAGCCCACGATGTCGGAGGGCATCAGGTCGGGGGTGAACTGGATGCGGTTGAAGGACAGGTCCAGCGCGTCGGCTACGGTTTGCACCAGCAGGGTTTTGGCCAGGCCGGGCACGCCCACCAGCAGGGCGTGGCCCTGCGAAAACACGGCCGTCAGCAGCAGCCGCACCACCTCGTCCTGCCCCACAATCACTTTCCCGATTTCCCGGCGCAGCGTTTGGTAGGCCTGGGCCAGCGCGTCGGCTGCTTCCTTATCCGATGAGTATTGTCGCATTCGATGAGTGGTCAGGGGTGCGTTACGAGTAGTCAGTGGGCTATGGTCGGGGCCGGGGTGGCGAAGGTTGCCGGGCCGGGCGGCCCACCGCTGACTACGGGCAACTAATTATTCGGCGCTGAGCAGGGAGCAGCCCGAGTATTCGGGGTCGACCTCGAGGTATACCGTGCCGCGGTTCTTCAGGAACCAGGCGTCGAGGGCCTTGTTTTTCTTCTCGTTCAGGGCCGCGGCGGCAATCTTCTGGTAGTCGTCCTTGAGGTTGGCCTGGTGGGGCGGGGTGTTGGACTTCAGCCAGATGATGCGCACGGCGTCCTTGCCGTCGTCGGTGCGGTAGGGCAGCGGGGCGGTGATGCTACCCACCTTCATGGTGTCGATGGTAAAGAAGATGGCCGGGTCGAGCTGGTCGAGGGGCAGGAAGCTGCTGCCGTCGGCGCGGTTGGCCAGCAGGCCGCCGTTGGCGCCGCTCTGCTTGTCGTCGGAAAAGTCCTTGGCGGCCTTGGCAAACGAGATGCTGTCGGCCAGAATGCGGGTGCGCAGCTTGCTGAGCTCGGTAGCGGCGGCCGACACGTTGGTGCTGCCGGTGGCGGGCTTGAGCAGAATGTGCCGGGTGCTGTAGCTGTCGCCCTTCTTCTCGATGAGCTGAATGAGGTGGTAGCCAAACTGCGACTTCACGATGGGCGAGAGGCCGCCCGGCTCCAGGCGCAGGGCCGCCGCCTCGTACTCGGGCACCAGCTCGCGGCGCTTGAAGAAGCCCAGGTAGCCGCCTTCCTTGCCCGAGCCGGGGTCCTCGGAAAACTCGCGGGCCAGGGTGGCAAAGTCCTCGCCGCCCTGAATACGGGCGCGCAGCTCGTTGAGCTTGGCCACGGTAGCCTGCTCGGCCTTGTCGTCGGGCTTGGCCAGCTTCACAATCTGGCCTACTTCCACCTCAGTAGAGTAGTAGGGGATGCTGTCCTTGGGAATGCGGCCGAAGAACTGGCGCACTTCGCGGGGCGTCACGGTAACCTTGCCGGCAATTTCCTCCTGCATCTTCTGCTGCACCAGCTGGTCGTGCACCTGGCTGCGCAGCTCTTCCTTAAGCTGGCGCAGGGGCTTGTTGTAGTACTCCTCCAGCTTTTTCTCCGAGCCGATCTGCTGCACGAAGTAGTTCATGCGGCGGTTCAGCTCCCCGTTTACCTGATCCTCGCTCACCACCACCGAGTCGGTTTCGGCTTTGGCCAGCAGCAGCTTGTTGAGAGTGAGCGACTGCAGAATCTGGCAGCGCAGGTTGGGCGGCAGCGGCTTGCCTTCGGCCTGCTGCTGCTGCTGAAAGTAGATGCCCTCCAACTCCGAGCGCAGCACGATCTGGTTGTCCACCTTCACGATGATGCCGTCGGCAATTTGCTTGGTGGGGCGGGATAAGCCGGCCAGCGCCTGGGCCTGGGCCGCAGCGGCCGCGAGCAGCACCAGCAGCGCCGTAGCGGCCGGGCGAAAAATATGCATCATGTTCACGTTACAAAAACCAGGTCGGCGCGCCGGCAAAAGCTAGCCGGGCCAACCGCTACCACTGCGGGCAACACCCAAAGCGGCCGGTAAATTTCAACATAATTCGGTGGGCGGGCAAAAACGCTCCCGAATCCTCGCCGCAAGGAGCCCGGCGGCCGGCCGAAAGTTGCACCCACAGGCCTGGGAGCCGGCCGAAGTTTCGCCACCGCCTTAAAACGAATGGTGCCACGGTATCGAGCCGTGGCACCACGCGAAAAGTTGAAAGAAAGCTGCCGGAGCCTACTTGGTTGCCAGCTTGCTGACCTCCGCCTCGTTGACTTTTACCGGGTATTTCTGGCGCAGCTCTTTCAGCCATTCCTGCTCCAGGTAGTTCTGGTAGTCGGAAGTGGCCTGGCCGCGGGCTTCGGCCAGCGTTTTGGGGCCGGCGGGCAGCACCCGCTCCACCACCACGGCAAAGTAGCGGCCGTCCTGCTGGGCGGTGTAGGTGCCGGGCTGCTGGGGTACGCCGTCGACCACCTTGTTTTCGCCCTTGGGGAAAGCGCGCTGCTGCACCTGCACGGCCAACGGGTTTTTCTCGTTCATCATTTCCTCCAGCCCGCTCAGGGCTGGGGTGGTTACTTCCAGCAGGGCCTGGGCCTTGGGGCCGGCCTTGCTGGTAGCCGTGCTGATGCGCTGGGCCGACACGCGGCGACGCTTCAGGGCGTTGGCCACGTGCTGGGCGCGGCGCTGGGCCAGATTAGCGCCCTTTTCGCCGGTTTTTACCTGCCCTACGATGCGCACGTTCAGGGTGGTGTCGCTCAGCAGGCGGGGCACGAAGTTGTTCAGCTCCACGGCCGCCAGCTTGGTGAGCACCTCGCTGTTGGGTTGGAAGGCCAGCTGCGTGGGTACGCCCTGCTTGGTTACGTAGCGGCCCTTGGCCAGCTGCTGCTGGGCCTGCTTGAGCAGCTCGGGCGAGGCGGCGCTGATGACGGTGGCCTGCACGCGCGGCTCCCACTGGTACTTGGCCTGGTTGGCCGTGAAGTACTGCTGCAGGCCCACAGTATCTTCAATGGCTTTCGACCACACCTTCTCGTCCATGAGCTGGAACAGCAGAATCCCGTCGCGGTACTCGCGCACCAGCATGCGGTAGTCTTCGTGCTTGTTTTCGAGGTTAGCGCGCTCGTACTCCAGCAGGCTCTGGTCCACGAACTGGTCGTACTGCAGCTGGGCCACGAAGGCCGGGGTAGCGGTGGGGCGGCTCTGCGGGCGCTGCTCCATGAAGGTGGCAAAGTCCTTCACGGTGTAGGGCTTGGTGCCGATGGTGAACAAGGGCGTGGCCCCGTTGACCACCATGGTTTTCTTGCTGCCCTTGGCCGGGGTGGCGGCAAACTTAGCCAAGTAAGTGTCGGCCTTGAAGCGGCCGTTGATCAGCGAGGTATCGGCCTGGGCCAGCACGGCCTCGCGCACCATGGGCACCTCGGCAAACTTGTTTTCGACGCGAATGCGCTTGAGGAAGGCCGCGCGGTTCAGTTCCGAGCGCGAGTCCTTGGCCACCTTGCTTTTCAGGCTGGGCTCCATCTGCTCAAACGTTGGCAACGACTGCTTTTCGATCAGCTTAATGATGTGCCAGCCGTAGGGCGTCTGCACGGGGCCGGCCAGCTCGCCGGGCTTCTGCAGCTTGAATGCCGCTTCCTCGAAGGACGGAATCATGCGGCCGGTGCCGAAGGGGGGCAGCTCACCGCCGTTGGCCGCCGAGCCGGCGTCTTCCGAGAACTGGGCCACGGTTTTCTCCCAGTTTTCGCCCTTTTGCAGGCGGCTGAACAGCTCGTCGACTTTCTTTTTGGCCGTTACCGAGTCGGCCTTGGGCATGCCGGGCGTGGCGCGCACCATCAGGTGGGCCACCTTGATTTCGCCCTGGGCCGGGCGCATGTCGTTGACCTTGATGATGTGGTAGCCGAAGCGGGTGCGGATGGGCTGCGAAACCTGGCCCACGGGCGTTTTGTAGGCCGCGGCCTCAAACGGGTACACCATCTGCAGGGCGGTGAAGTAGCCCAGGCGGCCGGCGTTTTCGCGGGCCGAGGGGTCTTCGGAAGCCTCGCGGGCCACTTTCTCGAAGTCCTCGCCGCCGGTCACGCGCTGGCGCAGGGCCACAATCTTCTGGTAAGCGGCCAGGGTGTCCTTGGGGTCGGCCTCGGGAGCCATGCGCACCAGAATGTGCGAGGCGTTGACTTCCTTCTGCAGGTGGTCGTAGGCCTCGCGCACCAGCTGGTCGGTTACGCTTTTCTCGGTGAGGTAGGGCTGGGCCAGCTGCTGCTTGTAGCCGTCGAGCTCGGCCTGAAAGGCGCGGGTGGTATCCAGGCCGCGCGACTGCGCCTCGAGCACCTTCAGCTTGAAGTTGGTGTAGAGGTCCAGGTACTCCTGCACGCTTTGCTTGGTGCCGGCATCAGCCGCGGTGCCGTTGTTTTTGCGGTACACGTAGGCAAATTCCGACGCCGGCACCTCCTGGGTGCCCAGCGTCATCAGGACCGGCTGTTTGGTGGAAGCGGTGGGCTTGGAGGCCTGGCACGCGGCCAGAATCGTGGCGGCCAGGGCGGCGCCCGAAAACAGAATGCGGTTGCTGCGCATACTAAAGATGAATGACACGAAAAAGCCGTCCGTCATCCGGCTCCGGGCCGGCCGCGGACGGCTGCTAGTCGCAATGTTACGCAAAATTCGGCGGGCCCCGGCGCCCCGGGTTAGCTCAGGCGCTTGGTGAGGCGGCAAAAATTGCGCGTGCCCACGCTGGCGTACTCCACCTGGTCCATGATGCGGTTGACGAGGGCAATGCCCACTCCGCCCTTCTTGGCCTGCCGAATGTGATCCTGCAGGTCGGGGGCCTGATACTGGCCCGGCGAGAAGGAGGCGCCCCCGTCTTCGGCTTCGAAGCGGAACTCGCCGTCCTCCACGGCCAGCCGAATGTCGAGGAACTTGCTGTCGTCCTCGTGGTTGGAGTGAATGATGAGGTTGGCCACAATTTCGTCGACGGCCAGCACAATCTGGTTTTGCAGGATGGCCGACAACCCATAGCCCGCGAGAAACTCGCCCACGAAATCGCGCACCACTTTCAGGTTCTGGCGGCTGCAGCTCACGCGTAGGGTAGCACTCATGCGAGAAGGGGTAGCGCGGCGGGCAGTTTACAGGGCAGCAGCTTCCTGCTCGGTGGGCACAATGGTCATCAGCGAATCCAGCCCCAGGATTTCGAATACGTTGTGGACTTTCTCCTGCATGTTGAAGAATACCAGTTTCACGCCGGCATCCTGAAAGCGCTGCAGGTGCGAGATAAACACGCCCAGGCCCGCCGATGAGATGTAGTTAAGTTTCTGGCAATCAATCAGTACTTTCTGGTAGCGGAGAATGTCCGGCTTGGTCAGCTCGGCGTCGAGCAATACCGAAGAACTGGCGTCCAGCTCGCCGTCGAGGCCGAGCGTGAGGTTGTTGGCGTCTGCGTTCTGTACAATTTTCATAGCATGAGTGTACGTTAGGCCAGCACGGTGGGTTGGGTACTCTTGAATTTGATGATGAGCAGGGTCTGGTCGTCGTGGGGCGGCAGGCCGTGGCTGAACTGCTCCACGTCGTCGACGATGGCCTGCTTGATTTCCTCGGCTTCCAGGTAGAACGTACGGCCCAGCAGGTCGCGCAGCCGGTCTTCGCCGTACTCCTCGCCGGCCGCGTCGCGCGCCTCCACAATGCCGTCGGTGTACATCACCATTACGTCGCCGGGGTTGTAGTCGTAGTACATGTTCTTGATGCGCTTCTCGTAAGAGGCGTCGCGCAGGATGCCCAGGCCCAGCCCGGCCGTCTGGAAGTAGAACGTTTCCTCGGTCACGGCATTGTAGTAGAGCGTGTGGCAGTGGCCGGCCCGCGCAAAGGCAAACCCGCGCTCCTTGTAGTCGATGATGTAGAACGAGGCGGTGATAAACGAGCTGCGCTCCAGGCAGTGGCTGAGCGCCTGGTTGGCCATGGTCATGAATTTGCTGGGCTGCAGGGGCTGGCCCTTCTCGGGCTGGTCGAGCAGCATCAGCGTGTGGAAAATGCCCTTGAGCTGGGCCACGTGGAAAGCCGCCGTAGTGCCCTTGCCCGATACGTCGCCGATGATGATGGCAATGCGCGAGGCACTGAGCTGCAGGAAGTCGTAGAAGTCGCCGCCCACCTCGCGGGCCGCCTTGCTGTGCCAGCGAATCTCAAACCAACTATCGGCTGGCAAAACCTTAGGAATCAGGCTTTCCTGAATCAGACTGGCAATCTTGAGCTCCTCCTTCACCACCTCGTTGTGCAGGGCCTCCTCCATCAGCCGCAGGTTTTCGATGCGCACTACCGTCTGGCCCGTGAAGGTTTGCAGCAGCCCCAGATTTTCGCGGTCGAAGCCCTGGGTGTTGTGCTTGAGCAGGTATACCGTGGCAAAGTGCGACTGGCTGGTGCGCAGCGGCAGCACAATGAGCGAACCGTAGGGCAGGTCGAGGGCGCGGAAGCCGGCGCTGTTCGACAA
Organism: Hymenobacter sp. B81; assembly: GCF_044628455.1. Lineage (NCBI taxonomy): Bacteria > Pseudomonadati > Bacteroidota > Cytophagia > Cytophagales > Hymenobacteraceae > Hymenobacter > Hymenobacter sp. B81. The sequence continues at coordinate 178,491 of NZ_JBIYZW010000003.1, forward strand.
CTCGTTGTTGAGGTACTCGATGTGCCCGATGTTGTAGTCGCCGAGCAGGGCGCAGATGCGGCGGCAGGTCGCCGCGTCGATGCGGTGCGACAAAGCCGGACTCACGTTGGTTTCGTGCAGGTCCAGCCAGGCCGCGTCGGCCTCCACGGTCTGCACCGCCGAGTCGAACAGCAGCGTATACACTTCCTGCTCGCTCTGGCCCTTCTGAATGAGCTGGGCCAGGCGCTGCATGCTCAGGATTTCCTCGCGCTTTTGCTCAAATATGGTGGCCGTAGGCAGCGTTACAAACGTTACGAGCAAGCCGGTGAGCGAATAAAACGCCGCGAAGCCCGCCATCAGCAGCAGGAACGCCCGCTGCCCGGCCGGGGCTGCCAGAGCCGGATCCTGCTGCACAACGAATAAGTAAACGGCCAGCAGCGCGCAGCATACCAGGGCGCTTAGCTGCAGGCCCACCACGCTCCAGCGTTGCCGGTGGTTGAGGTAGGCTACCCACTGTTGGTGCGAGCCGAGGTACACGCCCACTATGGCCAGCAGCACCAGCGGCACGCTCAGCAGGCGAAGCAGTCCCCCGGGCGCCAGCAGGTAACCAAGCAGGGCGCAACCCAGCAGCAGCTCAAACCAGTGCCAGCGCTGACGGGTGATGTGGCTGGCCCGGAAAAATACCAAGGAGCGCCAGGTGTTGCTGGCCTGGGCCAGGAAGTACAGGCTCAGCCCCACGTTCACCACGTACAGCACGTTGAGCAGCAGCGGGCTATTGCCTCCGGCCCGGTACAGCACCAGGTGCAGGCCGGCGCCCAGCGCGGCCAGCAGGCCCACGCCCTGCATCAGGCGGCGCAGCAGCCCCACGAACTCGGTGCCGCGCAGGCGCGACGGGTGGTTGCGCTCGTGCAGAAACAGGCAAATGACCAGCCCGGTCTGGGCCAGCGTCAGCAGCCAGTCGGGCGGAGTGCCCCAGCGCACGGCCAGCTCGGGGCGGGTCCGCAGTATGGCGCAGGCCAGCAGCACGAGCCAGCTCAGGACGGCACCAGACATCAAAGCCGATTGTAGCTTCCGGGGGAAGAGGGTCATGCAAGGAAAAAGCGGCGGACGAAGGCGGCGCAGCCCGGAAAACCGGGCTGCGCCGACGCCCAAGATACAAGCCCCCGCGCAAACGCGGAACGGCCGCGGGCAAATCGAGCCGCCCCGCCGCCGGATGAGCAGCGACGGGGCGGCAGGTCTACCAAACGGAAAGTTGGCGCGCGATGTTTAGCGGCTACTGTAGTTCGGGGCTTCGCTGGTGATTTGCACGTCGTGGGGGTGCGACTCGCGCAGGCCGGCGCCGGTGATGCGCACCATCTGGGCTTGGTGCAGCGCCGCCATGTCGGCCGCGCCCACGTAACCCATGCCGGCGCGCAGGCCGCCCACCAGCTGATACAGCACTTCGGCCACGCCGCCCTTGAACGGCACCCGGCCCACAATGCCCTCGGGCACCAGCTTTTTCACGTCGTCCTCGGCGTCCTGGAAGTAGCGGTCCTTCGAGCCGTCCTCCATGGCCTCGACCGAGCCCATGCCGCGGTAGGTCTTGAACTTGCGGCCCTCGTAGATGACCACTTCGCCGGGAGCTTCCTCGGTGCCGGCCAGCAGGGAGCCGATCATCACCGACGAGGCGCCGCCGGCCAGGGCTTTCACTGCGTCGCCCGAGAATTTCACGCCGCCGTCGGCAATCAGGGGCACATCGGTGCCTTCGAGGCCGCGGGCGGCTTCCATTACGGCCGACAGCTGGGGGACGCCAATACCGGCAATGATGCGGGTGGTGCAGATGGAGCCGGGGCCCACGCCCACTTTCACGGCGTCGGCCCCGGCCTCGGCCAGGGCGCGGGCGCCGGCGGCGGTAGCCACGTTGCCGGCCATCAGCTCCAGCTGCGGAAACTCGGCCTTTACGCGGCGCACCATGTCGAGCACGCCCTTGGAGTGGCCGTGGGCCGTGTCGATGCTGACCACGTCGACGCCGGCGTCGACCAGGGCCTTCACGCGCTCCAGGGTATCGGCCGTGACGCCCACGGCGGCGCCCACGCGCAGGCGGCCCAGCTCGTCTTTGCAGGCACGGGGGCGGGAGCGGCGCTTGCGGATGTCGCGGTAGGTGATGAGGCCCGCCAGGCGGCCGTCGGCGTCAACCACCGGCAGCTTTTCCACCTTGCTCTCGTGCAGGATTTCCTCGGCGCGGGCCAGGTCGGTGCCGGCGGGGGTGGTGATGAGCCGCTCGCCGGGCGTCATCACCTCCGTTACCGAGCGGGTGAGGTCTTTCTCGAAGCGCAAATCGCGCGAAGTCAGGATGCCGCAGAGGCGCCGTTGATCGTCGACGATGGGAATGCCGCCAATCTTGTTTTTGCGCATCAGCTGCTGGGCATCGGCCAGGGTGGCCTGCCGGTCGAGCGTGATGGGGTCGAGTACCATGCCGCTTTCCGAGCGTTTCACGCGCCGGACCTGCTCGGCCTGGGCGCGGATGCTCATGTTCTTGTGGATGATGCCGATGCCGCCTTCCTGGGCCAGGGCAATGGCCAGCTCATACTCGGTGACCGTGTCCATGGCCGCCGAGACGAAAGGAATGTTGATCCAAATGCGGCGGGTAAGGCGCGAGCGGGTGTCGGCGTCGCGCGGGAGAACCTCGGAGTAAGCTGGCAGCAGCAGTACGTCGTCGTAGGTCAGCGCCTCGAAGGCAATTTTGGCGGCGGGGTTGGCGGCCATAGGCAAAAGGCTTTTACGTGGTAGACTCCTCTTGCCGCACAAAGCTACGACGATTTGCCGGTTGGCAAGCCCGCGCCCCGCAACTTCACCCCGGGGTAACCTACTGGGCCGGCATGGGCTGCGGCGCCGTCGGCTCGGCCAGGGCAGCCTTGCGGCGCCAGTCGAGGTTGAGCGTAAGGCCCAGCTGCAGGGTGTGGTTGTGCTCGAACACGCGGCCGTTGCGCTGCTGCACCAGATGGTGCAGGTAGCCGGCTTCCACGCTCACGCCGCTCTTAATCAGGTAGCCTACGGCGCCATACAGGCGGTTCTGGTCGAAAATGTTGTTGGCCACATTGCCGCCGAAGTTCACGAAAGCCTCGTCGGAAACCACGAGATAGGGCGTGCGCGGGGCAATTTTGGAGCCGACCAGCGGGGCCGCCAGCCGCAGCTGGTAGCGCAGACGGTTCAGGTAAGTGAAGTCGGTCTGGTTGGCGAAGCGCACCCAGCGCTGCTCCAGGCGGTAGCGGTGCTGCACCTGTAGCCAGCCGTCGTTGTCGCGCAGCACTACCTGCTGGTAGAGCCGGTGCTCGGGAAAAGAGGCGGGGGCCGGGTAGTCGCCGTAGGGGTAGGTATCGGCGAAGGCGTAGCCAGCGGTCAGCATCAGGTTATCGGAGGCGTGGTAGTTGATGCCGGCGCGCAGAAAGTTCTGCATGGGGTCGCGCAGTACGCGGGCACGACGCCACTGAGCCTCGGTATGCACGCCCCAGCGGCCCACGAGGCGGAAGTCCCCGTTGTACATGAGCCAGGAGTTGGTGTTGCGGTCGGCCACGCGGCCTTCGGGCGGCAGGGTCTGGGCCGCGGCGGGCGCGGCGAATAGCAGGCCGAAGATCAGGAGCACGAGCAGGCAAAACGGAAGTCGGGGCATCGGCAAACAGAAAGGTCGAACCGCGAATTTACCGCTTCGTGTTACCAAATTGTTACCAGGTGGTCCGTTTTAAGGTGGTTTTAATGCCGTAGCGGGCCTAAACGTACGGCCCCGGCCTCGTCAAACGGAAGCCGGGGCCGTACGCCTGGTCAATCGGGGAGTGGTTAGAATTTCACGCCCACCGAAGCCAGGAAATGGCGCGGGGCCTGCGGGTTCACGAAGTTGAACACCAGCCGCTCATCGGCCAGCTGGTAGAGGCCGGCGTAGGTGTAGCCGCTGGCCGCGTAGCGCTGGTTGAACAGGTTGGCCACCAGCAAGCTGAACTCCAACTCGCGCAGAAAGGCGGGCTTCAGGGTGTAGCGCACGCGCAGGTCGGCAACCTGGTAGGCCTTCAGACTGCGGGCCGCGCTGGCCGAGTTGTCGAGGTACTGGCGCCCCACGGTTTTGTAGAGCAGGGCCACCCGCAGGTCTTTCAGCGGCTGACCCTCCAGGGTGCTGGCCGATACCACCGCGGGCGAGTAGGAGATATCGGCGTTGCGGCGGTCGAACTGCTGGGTTTCCAGGATGTTGTAGTCCTGGTCGTACACGTACACCGTTTCCTGGAAGCGGCGCAGGCGGTTGCGGCTCAGCGTGAGGGTGCTGCTGAGGGTGAGGCGCTCGGCACCCACGGTGGCCGCCGCGCTCAGCTCCACGCCGGTGCGGTAGCTGCTGGGCACGTTGGTGCGCAGGGCCGTGCCCACGTCGTTGAGCTGCCCGGTGGCCACCAGCTGGTTGCGGTAGTCCATGTAGAAGTAGTTCACCTCGCCGCGCAGGGCCGAGAAACCCGCCACCGGCCGGGCCAGGCGGAAGCGGTAGCCGGCTTCGAAGTCGTGCAGGCGCTCGGCGCGGGCGCGGTCATCGGCGGGGCGGTCGGTGAAGTCGGAGCGCACCGGCTCGCGCTGGCCCACGGCAAAGCTGCCGTAGAGCTGCTGGTCGTCGGTGAGGGCGAAGGTCAGGCCAGCTTTCGGGTTGAAGAAGGTGTAGTCGGCGCGGGTAGTCACGTTGCGCTGGTCGTCGTCTGCGCCCTCGATGCGGTAGTCGATGGTGCGCAGCTGCAGGTCGCCGAACAAGCCCAGGCGCGGCAGCAGCTGGTAGGTGGCCTTGGCAAACACGTTGAAGTCGGTTTTGCGGGCGTCGTTGAAGTAGTAGCGCTGGCGGATGCTGGAGGTGGAGGCGTAGCGCGCCCAGATAACCTCGCCGAAATGGTCGCCGGCGTAGCGGTTCCAGCCGCCGCCCAGCGTGGCGCTCAGCCGGTCGTTGTCGGGCGCCTGGTAGTTGAGCGCGTAGGTGGCTCCGTAGAAGTAGTTGTCGAGCCACTTGCGCCGAATCAGGTCGCTGCGGGTGATGGTGACGGTATTGGGCGCCGTGCCCAGCACCACCGGCGGCAGGCCGTAGTTGGCCAGCTTGTTGTCGGGCCGGAACTGCTCGTAGTAGCCGAAGCCGCGCGTCAGGTGCAGGGCCCCGCCCAGGTTCCAGCTACGGCCCAGGCCCTGCGAAAGGTGCAGCTGGTAGTGGTTTTGCTGGTAGTGGTCCACCTGGTTGTCGTAGGTGTACACATTGTAGCGGCGGCCGGCGCTGCGCAGGTTTTCGGCGTCGGCCCCCTCAAAGTAGTTGAAGGCAATGTACTTCTCCAGGGCCGCCCGGTCGCCGTTGGCCACGGCCTCGGGCACGCCGTCCCAGGCCTGGTAGGTTTTTTCGCGGCCCGCGAAGGTCACGAACTTCAGCATGGTGTTTTTCTGCTGGTAGCCCGCCGCGAAATAGTACGATTTCAAATCCGAGGCGGCGCGGTCGATGTAGCCGTCGGAGCTGATGCGCGAGAGGCGGCCGTCGAAGGTGAACTTGCCGCCCACCAGCCCGGTGCCGAAGGAAACCGAGTTGCGCCAGGTATTGAACGAGCCGTAGGTGTTCTGGCTTTCGGCATACGGGTCGCGGTTCACGCTCAGCGTGCGAATGTTGAGGCTGGCGCCGAAGGCCGCGCCGCCGTTGGTGCTGGTGCCCACCCCGCGCTGCACCTGAATGTCCTGCACCGACGAGGCCAGGTCGGGCGTGTTCACGAAAAAGGCCCCGTGCGACTCCGCGTCGTTCAGCGGCACGCCGTTGATGGTCACGTTGATGCCCGTAATGTCGGTGCCGCGGATGCGCAGGCCGGTGTAGCCCACGCCCGCACCCGCGTCGGAGCTGACGATAACCGAGGGCGTCTGGTCGAGCAGGTAGGGAATGTCCTGGCCAAAGTTGCGCTGCTCCAGCTCTTCCCGGCTCAGGTTCACGTAGGCCGTGGCGGTGCGCTCGTTGGCGCGGGTGGCCGTCACCACGGCTTCGCCGGTGAGCACGTCGGCCGGCTGCAGGCTCAGGCTCAGCTGCTGGGCATCGGGCTGGCCCGCTACGCGCCGCGTGGTGGCCTGGTAGCCCACGAAGCTCACGCGCAGCTCGTGCGGTCCGGCGGCCACGGCCGGCAGACTAAAGGTGCCGCTGGCATCAGTCACGGCCGCCGCGGCGCCGTCGAGGCTGATGGTGGCGCCGGGCAGGGCCTGGCCGCTGCGGGCGTCAGTGATGGTGCCGGACACGGGGCCTTGCGCCCATGCCGAGTGCCCGAGCAGCAGCAGAATGGCCGCCCCGGACAGGGTGTGGAAATTGAACAAGATGAAAAATGAAAAGGTGGAACGAATCCGTGCCCCAGGGGTCGGAGCTACGGCTTTCTCGTTCGCGTACCGTTTGTTCCCTTCGCCGGTATTAGCCGAATCAGGTTCAATGGGTATAATCTCAGCCCCGCGCAGCCTTCTGGCCTTGGAGCACCCCTAAACGCGGGGCAAAGGTAGGCACCCGGCTCGCACACCCGCAACCCCGGACCCATTCCCGTCGCCGGCGGGCTGCTGAAACTCGCGCGCGCAACGTCGATTTAGCTGGCCGACGCCGGGGGTAGGGCGGAGAGGGGGCGAGGAGCAGCGGCTTGCCGTGAACCCGCTGAAAGCTAGGATAAGCCGCTACGCTTAAGTAAATTACCCAAGGCGCCCGGCGGCGGTAAAAATCATTGGCCGACCAAAACCAGGGCCCGGCCGACTTCGTTAGCGCCTTGATAGGGGCGAGCTGCTCGCCTTAGCCACCTCAGCCTGGATTTGCCATGATCAGCCTAGTTTATACGCTCGTGGTGCTCACCATTCTCGCTTACTTTATGGTGATGCCGCGCCGTCAGCACTCCCGGCCGCCCTCGGCCGACAACGACGATGACGGCGGCGAACCGCTCGACGATGGCCTGCCCGATCTGGACCTGCCCCCCGGCATCTCGCGGCCCATCAACGACTGGGAGCCCGACTACAACCGCCGGCCGCGCCGACCGGTGCGCCCCACCGAGCCGGCGTTGTCTTAGGCGCGGCGGCAAGCAAGGGGCGGTAACGCCCGGCGCCCGCGCCTACAGCAGCTCGATGTGGTAGCTGCTGGTGAAGGTAGCCCCGGGTGCCAGCGTAAGGATACCTTCCTTGTCGCGCAGCTCGGCTGGGCCGCTGACCGAGCCGGCAATGCCCTGCCAGGGCTCGATGCACACGAAAGGCGCCCCCGGTCCCTTGGTCCACAAACCCAGATACGGGAAACCGTCGAACTCCACGCGCACCCCGCGGCCCGAGCGGCGGCTGGCCAGCGTCAGGTGGCTAAAGTCGTAGTGCTTGAACACCAGCGCATCCTGGCTGAAGAGCTCGTAGCTCAGGGGCAACTCCCGCCCCTGCTCAGCAGTCGGTACGGGTTCGGTTGCGCCGGTTAGCAGCCCGCCAGCCAGCAGGTAGCGCTCCAGCTGCACGGGGTGGTCGAAACGGAAAACGTAATCCTCGAACCGCTCGTCAGGCAGCAGCGGGCAGCGGAAGCCCGGGTGCGCGCCGATGCTGAAAAGCAGCTCCGCATCGGGGGCGGGATTGTGCACGCGCCAACCCACGTGCAGCCCGGTGCCGGCCAGGCGGTATTCAATGTCGAGCTCGAAGGCGAAGGGGTAGTGCCCGCGGCTGGCTGCGTCGTCGCGTAGGCGCAGAGTGAGTGAGTCGGCCGTTTGCTGCTGCAGCGCGAAGGCCCGGTCGCGGGCAAAGCCGTGCTGGGGCAGCTGGTAGGTCTGACCCGCGTGCTGGTAACGGTCGTTGGGCAGGCGGCCCACGATGGGGAACAGCACCGGCGCATGACGGCCCCACACCCGGGCATCGGCCTGCCAGAGGTATTCGAGCCCGTTCAGGTCGGTGCGGACCAGGCTGCTGAGCTCGGCGCCGTGTTGGTTCACGGTCACACGGCAGCGGTCATTTTCGAGAATGTAAGTTGGCTGGTTCATGCGCGAAGCCCCAAAGCGGGGGAGGCGGCAAGTTATCGGTCAAACCGCCATTAACCTTGGCCCGCGCGGGCAAGTCTAGGACGTCGGGGCGCCGTTAGCCAGCAGCTCGTCGATCAGAAAGCAGGCCTGCTCGAGGCGCCGGGCCGCGCTGCCGCTGATTTCGGCGAAGTTCGACAGGCGGCTGCTCAGCTCGCTGCGGTACAGGCCGTAGAAGTGCTGGCGCAGGTGAGGGTGTTCGCGCAGCGGGTCGGGCTCCCAGGGAATGTCTACGCCCAGCAGCAGAATCAGGTCGTAGCGGCGGCGCTCAATCTCGCCCAGAATCCACTCGGGGCAGGTGCCAAAGGCGTGCTCGGCCCACACCTTGATGATGAGCAGTTCGGTATCGCAGAACACCACGGGCAGGCCGGCGGCCGCGGCGCGGGCAGCGGTGGCGTCCTCGCGGGCCAGCTGGCCGCGGGCAATGGCTTCGAGGTCGGCCAGGGTGTAGGCCAAACCTAGCTCGCGCTCGTTGAGGTAGTCGCGGGCGTACTCGGGCGTCCAGAGCGTGCCGTAGTGCTGGGCCAGCTGCTCGCTGAGGGTGGTCTTGCCCGTCGATTCGGGGCCGGTGAGGGCAACGCGCAGCATCAGGCGGGCTGAAGGGAAGGAGTGTCCTGGGCGCGCAACAGGCGGCGCCACTGCCAGTAGCCGTAGCCGGCCAGCCCCAGAAATACCACGTATTGCACGCTGAACAAGGCCAGGCCGCGGTGCCAGTACAGCACCACGTACAGCACGTCGACGCCAATCCAGAGCAGCCAGTTCTCGAGCTTTTTGCGGGTGAGCAGGAACTGCGCCACCAGGCTCACGGCGGTGGCGGCGTTGTCCCAGTAGGGCGCGGCCGCGTCGGTGTAGCGCTCGAACAGGTAGCCGGCCGTGGCGGTAAACGCCAGCGCGAGGGCGCTCAGCAGCAGCCACCAGCGGCCGGGTGTGCGCGAGACGTGCACCTCGCCCTGCTCGGGGCCCTTGCGCAGCCACAGCCACCAGCCGTACAGCCCCAGCGCGATAAACACGATCTGCAGGCCCACGTCGGAGTAGAGCCGGGCGCGGAAGTACACCACCGCGGCCAGGGCGCAGGCCACAATGGCCACCGGGAAGTTCCACACCGATTCGCGGGCCGCCAGCCACACGCACAGCAGGCCCGTTACCACGCCCCAAATGTCGTAGGCGGTGCTTTGCTGCAAAGCAGTCCAGAAGTCAAGCCAGAAAGAAGCCAACGGGCGGCAAGCAAAGCGGGTGGAAAACGAAGCCAGCGGGCCGGGGTGGGCAGCCGCCAGTCAAAGCTAAGGCGGGCGGAGCTATTTTTGCGCTTCTTTTTCCATTTCCTGCCCGCCTCGCCCGTATGTCGCTGCCCGAACTCACGCCCGAACAGCTCCGCGACCGGCTGGCCGCCGGCGAAGCCCTGCAGCTGGTCGACGTGCGCCAGCCCGAGGAATTTGCCTACTGCCGCATCGAGGGCAGCCTGCTGCTGCCGCTGGGCGAGCTGCCGCGCCGCGCCGAGGAGCTGGCCGACGACCGGCCCGTAGTGCTCATCTGCCACCACGGCGTGCGCTCGATGCAGGCCCTGGCGTACCTGCAACACCGCCACGGCCTGGCCAACCTGCTCAACCTGCGCGGGGGCATCCACGCCTGGTCCATTCGCGTCGACCCCGCCGTCCCCGTTTATTAGGTGAGTGGGGAAGTGCTGAGTTTGGTGTTCTGATTGCCTGAACGACACTCACCCCTTCCTCCTTTTACTACTTCACTATCTCGCCTTGAAGCTCCCTGATTTACCCATTTGCGCGGCGTTGCCCGAGCTGCTGGCGGCCCTGGCGGCCGGTAGCCGAGCCGTGTTGCAGGCGCCGCCCGGGGCGGGCAAAACCACCGTGGTGCCGCTGGCGCTGCTGGAGGCCGCGTGGCGGCTCGATGGTAAAATCCTGGTACTCGAACCGCGCCGCCTCGCCGCCCGCGCCGCCGCTACCCGCATGGCCCGCCTGCTCGACGAGCCCGTGGGCCACACCGTGGGCTACCGCGTGCGGCTCGAAAGCAAGGTATCGGGGCACACGCGCATTGAAGTGGTAACCGAGGGCATCCTCACCCGCCTGCTGCAGGACGACCCCGCGCTGGAGGGCGTGGCCGCGGTGCTCTTCGACGAGTTTCACGAGCGCAGCCTGCAGGCCGACCTGGGGCTGGCCCTGGCCCTCGACGCCCAGGCGGTGCTGCGCCCCGACCTGCGCCTGCTGGTGATGTCGGCCACGCTTGACGCCGCCCGCCTCGGCCCCTGGCTTGACGCGCCGGTGGTTACCAGCGCCGGCTTTATGCACCCCGTCGAAACCCACTACCTGAGTCCGCGCCGCGTGGCGGGCACGGCGGCGCGCCCGGCCCAGCGGCTGGCCGAGCTGGTGCCGGGGGCCGTGCGCGAGGCCCTGACCCAGCAGCCCGGCGACGTGCTCGTGTTCCTGCCCGGCCTGGCCGACCAGCGCCGCGTGGCCGAGCGCCTGGAAGCCTCGCTGCCCGCGGCCACCGACCTGCACGTGTTGCACGGCGAGTTGCCCCTGGAGCAGCAGGATGCCGCCCTGCGGCCCGCGCCGGCCGGCCG
>NZ_JBIYZW010000003.1:189198-665747 GCF_044628455.1 Hymenobacter sp. B81
CGCGCCGGCCGGCCGGCGCAAGGTGGTGCTGGCCACCAGCATTGCCGAAACCAGCCTCACCATCGAGGGCGTGCGCGTGGTGGTCGACGGGGGCTTTGCCCGCGTGCCGCGCTTTGTGCCTCGCACGGGGCTCACCACCCTCGAAACCGTGCCCGTGAGCCAGGCCGCCGCCGACCAGCGCCGCGGCCGCGCCGGCCGCCTCGGCCCGGGCACCTGCCTGCGGCTGTGGACGGAAGCCGAGCAGCAGCAGCTGCCCGCGCACCTGCCCGCCGAAATCCTCACCGCCGACCTCAGCAGCCTGGTGCTGGAGCTGGCCCTGTGGGGCAGCGACGCCTCGGCCCTGCGCTGGCTCGACGCCCCGCCGCCCCCGGCCGTGGCCCAGGCCCGCGATCTGCTGCTGCGCCTCGGCGCGCTGCTGCCCTCGGGCCAGCCCACCGCGCACGGCCGCGAGCTGGCGCGCCTGGGCTTGCCGCCGCGCCTGGGTCACCTGGTGGTGCGCGGCCGCGAGCTGAACCACGGCGCCACGGCCTGCCTGCTGGCGGCGCTGCTGGCCGAGCGCGACATGCTGCGCGCCGCCGACCCCAGTCAACCCGCGCCGCCCGATCTGCGGCTGCGCCTCGAAGCCCTGCACACCGGCCGCTCACCCTTGCCCGGCCTGGTAGTAGATGCCGGGGGCTTGCGGCGGGTGCGCGAAGCTGCGGCCGCCCTGCGCGGCCGGGCCGGCATCAAAAGCCAGCAGGTGGAGCCCGACGCGGCGGGGCTGTTGGCCGCGCTGGCTTACCCCGACCGCCTGGCTCAGCGCGAAACGCCCGAGCGGGTGCGCCTGGTAACGGGGCAGCGGGCCGCGCTGGCAGCCGAGTTCTTCGGCGCGCAGGACCAGTTTTTTGCCGTGGCCTACCTCGATGGCACCGCCACCGCGCCCCGCGCCGGGCTGGCCGCGCCGCTCACGTTGGCTGAACTCGAGCAGCTGTTCCCCGAGCAGGTGAAAACCCGCGACGAAGTACGCTTTGATGCCGCCGCGGGACGGGTGGTAGCGCGCCGCCTGCGGCGCCTGGGGGCTATGGTCCTCGCCGATTCAGCCCTGAGTCAGCCCAGCGCCGAGCTGGTCAGCCAGGCCTTGCTGGAAGCGGTGCGCGCCGCCGGCGTGGGGAATTTGCCGTGGCCCGAGAGTGCCCGACAGCTGCGCGAGCGGCTGCAGTTTCTGCACCAGCAGCTGCCCGCCGACTGGCCCGACTTCTCCGACACCGCGCTGCAGGCCGAGCTGGATGAGTGGCTGGGGCCGCACCTGGCGGAATTGCGCAGCCTCGGCGACCTGGCCCGGCTCGACTGGAATGAGCTGTTGCTGGCGCGGCTGCCCGGCGGCTGGGCCCAGCGGCAGGAATTGGAACGGCTGGCCCCGGCGCACCTCGAAGTGCCCAGCGGCTCCCACATCCGCCTCGACTACGCCGACCCCGCCGCGCCGGTGCTGGCCGTGAAGCTGCAGGAGGTGTTTGGCCTGCTCGATACGCCGCGGGTGGTCGGCGGCCGCGTGCCCCTCACCCTGCACCTGCTCTCGCCCGGCGGCCGGCCGGCGCAGGTTACCCGCGACCTGCGCAGCTTCTGGCAAACCGGCTACTTCGAGGTGCGCAAGGATTTGCGCGGCCGCTACCCCAAGCACCCCTGGCCCGACGACCCGCTGTCCCACGTACCCACCAAGCTCACCAAAAAGCGCTTCGACCAGAGCCAGAACCGCTGAGTTCCTTGGCGCCCGGCCCGGCTCCCAACGGATTGGCGAAGCTCAAAAAGCCCTCAATAGCCTTAATTAAGCTTAGCTAGCCTGATTTTGCCTTCGCTAAGCTGAAATCAGGCTAGCGAGGCTTGTTTCAGCTTAGCGAAGGTCGAAGCAACGCTAGCTAAGCTGATTTTGCCTTAGCTAAGGTTGAAGCAAGCTTAGCTAAGGCTGATTTGACGCTAGTGAAGCTTGTTTTTGCCTTCGCTAGCCTGATTTCAGCTTAGCGAAGGTCGAATGAAGCTTCGTCAGGCTAAAAGCAGGCAAAGCAGGGAGGAATTGGCAGGAGCCAGCGGCACTTCAGTTCAAGCAGCGGGAGAGAACGGGCAACGAATAACTGGCAACTGGCAACTGACAACCGGCAACCGACAACTGCTTTAGCCGGGTACCTGGTCGAGGCCGGAGTGGGCGTCGTGGCTGGGGGCGGGGCTGTAGTGGCGGTGCAGCCAGCGGCTGAGGCCGCCCAGGCCGGGGAACAGCACCCGCTCGGTGATGTTGGCCTGGTCGAGCTTGTCGCGCACTTCCCACTTCAGGCGCGCCGGCAGAATGATGCGGAAGTACAGCTCGGGGTGCTGCTCCAGCCACTGGGGCAGCACGGCCTGGGCCGTGGACATGAGCGAGAACAGGGCGTACTGGTGCACGATGCGCGCGTCGATGGAGGGCGGCTCGAGAAACAGCATATAGGGCTCGTGGGGCTGCATATCGGCCAGCTCGCGCAGGCTGGTGCACACGGGCTGCAGAATCTCGGGCGTAAACACGTTGGAGCCTTCCTGGCGCAGGGCGTCGCGCAGGCGCTCGGGCATGTATTCGGCGGCCTTCACGTAGTTCAGGGCCCAAATCACGCCGTCGCGGTCGTAGGCCTCAATGTCGTCGGTGGCAAAGTGCAGGGCCACGTAGGGCGAGTACGTCCAGTCGAGCAGGCGGGTGGGCAGGCCGTGGTGCTGGGCCACGGCCAGCCAGTTCCAGAGCGAGGCCGTGTCCATCATGGGCGTGTCGTGGGCGTACTTGCGGAAGTTGCGCAGCAGGTGGTGCTCCAGCTCGTGGTACTGCCCGCCCAGGCGCTGCAGGCTGGTGGTCAGGGTGTAGTCGCGCGAGCGGACGCCCCGGTACACGAAGGGCGAGCGGAAGCGCCCGATGCGGCCGTCCCAGGTGTCGCGGAACAGCACGTGCTGCAGCTCTTCCCAGGATTGTACCTGGATATCGATGGGGGGCAGGGGAGAAGGGGCCACGGGAAAATCAGGAAGGAGTAAGCGGCGGCGTGAAGTACGCAAATCGGCGCGCTAGCGGCCAAGCGCGGGCCTACCGCAGCACTTTGCGGATGTCCTCCATCTTACCGAAGAGCACCATCACGTCGTCGGCCTCGAACACGGTGTCGGCGGCCACCACCCCGATGGCGGCCGGGCGGCGCTGGGCGCGGCCAAACAGGTTGGTGGTTTCCTTGGGGCGGATGATGGTGAGCACGTTGATGTTGTAGCGCTGGCGGAAGTTGGCTTCCTGAATGGTTTTGCCCACGTAGCGCGGCGGCACCGTGGCCTGAATGATGTTGTAGTCCTCCGTCAGATCCAGCGAGTCCAGAATGCCGGTCAGATCGAGGCTTTTGGCCAGGCGCTCGGCAAACTCGGTTTCGGGCCGGATGATCTTGTCGACCCCGATGGCCTCGAGCACGGTCTGGTGCAGGGGCGAAATGGCCCGCCCCACCAGCTTTTTGGCGCCCAGCTGCTTGAAGTTGGCCACGGCCATCACGGAGGCGCCGAAATCCTCGCCGATGCCCACCAGCACCACATCGGTGTCGCCCAGCGGCAGGGTAGCCAGGGCCTGCTGGTCCTTGGCATCGAGGCACACGGTATGAGTCACGCGGTCTTTGAACTCGGTGACCTTGTTCAAGTCGCTGTCGACGGCAATGACCTCGTGGCCCATTTCGGTGAGCTTCATCGACAGCGAGGAGCCGAAGTAGCCCAGCCCAACAATGATGTATTTCATGCGGCGACGGGGGCGTTAGGTGATGATGATGCTCTCGGCGGGGTAACGGTAGTGCAGGTCGTCGGTTTTGCGGAGCATGCCGGCAATGAGGGTAAAGGTACCCACGCGGCCCAGCAGCATGGTGAGCACCAGCACCAGCTTGCTGCCCGCGCTCAGCCCGGCCGTGATGCCCAAACTCAGGCCCGCGGTGCTGTAGGCGGCAAAGGCCTCGAAGGCAATGGACAGCGGGGGCAGGCCGGGGTTGAGGGCCGCCAGCGCCAGCGTGGCCAGCCCCACTACCAGAAACGAGAGCATCATCACGGCAAAGGCCTGCTGCACCGAGCGCGCGGGCACCTGCCGGCCGAAGAGTTCTACCCGCTCCTTGCCCCGGGCAATGGTGTAGATGTTGAGCACGGCCAGGGCGAAGGTGGTGGTTTTGATGCCCCCGCCCGTAGACGCCGGCGACGAGCCGATCCACATCAGCAGCAGATACACCAGCACCAGCGGCAGCGTCAGCCGGCTCAGGTCCACGGTGTTGAAGCCGGCCGAACGGGGCGTGACGCCCCCGAACAGGGCCGTAACGAACTTGCCCGCGCCCTGGTGCTCGCGCAGGCTGTGGTGGTACTCGAAGCCCAGATAGGCCGCCGTGCCCAGCACCAGCAGCGCCGCCGAGGTCAGCAGCACCACCTTGGTATTCACGTTCAGCAGCCGCGGCCGGTACACGTAGCGTTCCTGGTAATAGAGCTGCCGCCAACGCTGGTAGCTTTTCTCGCGCAGGTAGCGGTAGAGGTTGAAGATGATGGGAAAGCCCAGCCCGCCCACCAGCACCAGCCCGATGATGACCAGCTGCAGCGGGTAGTTGAAGCGGAAGCTGCCCTCGTAGAGCCCGGCCGGCAAAGTCGAAAAACCCGCGTTGCAGAAGGCCGAGATGGAGTGGAACACGGCAAAGCCCAGCCGCTCGTGCAGCAGCGGCATCACGGCCGCGTCCAGGCTGAAGAAAATCAGCCCCGCGCCCAGCAGCTCCACCAGGAAGGTAATCCAGACGATGTTGCCGATGGTGCGCATGGTGTTGCCGATGCTTTCCTCGTTGATGAGCCCCTGCATGAAGAGCTGATTCTGAAACGACGACGAGCCCTGGAAAAACTGCGTCAGAAAGCTGGTAAACGTCATCACGCCCAAGCCGCCGAGCTGAATGAGCAGCAGCACCACGGCCTTGCCGAAGGTGGTGAAGCCGTTGGCAAAATCCACCGTGAGCAGGCCGGTCACGCACACGGCGCTGGCGGCGGTAAACAGCGCGTCGAGCGGGCTGATGCCGTGCACCGTGGCCCGCGGCAGCAGCAAGAGGCCGGCTCCCAGCAGAATCAGCACCACGAAGCTGCCGATGAACAGCAGCGCCGGGTTGTACTGCCGCCGGTAGAAGCTCAGCGAGCGGCGCGACAGCTCAATCAGGAACACGTACAGCAGCACCGCCAGAATCAGCAAATCCTGCTCGATGTAGCGGCCCAAGCGGGTGCCTTCGAGCACGAAGCGCTCCGGGAAAAACGTGAGGTACACGCCGTAGGCGGCCACCAGCACCAGCAGGCACTCCACCACCAGCCAGCGGCGGGGCACGCCCACGCGGTTCAGCAGCACCAGGCGCAGCACCAGCACCAGGGCAATGCCCAGGGTATATACTCCGTAGAAAATGTTGAGCGCCGCCTCGCCCGCGGCCGAGTGCGCAAAGCCCAGGTCGTAGAGAAACACCAGCAGCCCGCCCAGACTCAGGTAAAACAGCGCCGCATCGGCCCGCACCAGCAGCCGCGGGCGGTGTTCCTGCAGGCGTTCGTAGAGGTGTTTGCTGAGCTGGGCAAAAAGCATGGCGGGGCGGGGAAGCCGGCGGGGCGGAAAGCACTGCCGGGGCTAGGCCCTACGCAGCGCGGGGGCAAAAGATGGGCCGGCCGCTCCGGGCGCGGCGTCGGTAAAAGTAGCACCGGCTGCGCCGTGGCGGCCGCTTCTGCAGGGCGAAATCTGTATCTTTGAACGTCTGAACTCACCCATTTCCCTGCTCATGTCCTCCCAAGCTGACGTACTCTCGCCCCAGGCTAAAGCCGAACAGCGGCGCGGCTCGCTGAACGCCGCCGGTTTCACCGACTACTACGACATCGACGGCCTGCTCACCGAAGAGCACAAGCTCATCCGCCAGAGCATCCGCGACTTCGTCAAGAAGGAAATCAGCCCCAACATCGAGAAGTGGGCCCAGCAGGCGCATTTCCCCTCGGAAATTGTGCGCAAGTTCGGCGAGGTGGGCGCGTTCGGCCCTACCATTCCCACCGAGTACGGCGGCGGCGGCCTCGACTACATCAGCTACGGCCTGATCATGCAGGAAATTGAGCGCGGCGACTCGGGCATGCGCTCCACGGCCTCGGTGCAAGGCTCGCTGGTGATGTACCCCATCTACGCCTACGGCTCGGAGGAGCAGCGCAAGAAGTACCTGCCCAAGCTGGCCTCGGGCGAGTGGCTGGGCTGCTTCGGTCTTACCGAGCCCGACCACGGCTCGAACCCCGGCGGCATGACCACCACCATCAAGGACATGGGCGACTACTACCTGCTCAACGGCGCCAAGCTGTGGATCAGCAACTCGCCCCAGAGCCAGGTAGCCGTGGTGTGGGCCAAAAACGACGAAGGCCGCATCCGCGGCGTCATCGTGGAGAAAGGCATGGAAGGCTTCACGGCCCCCGAAATCCACAACAAGTGGAGCCTGCGCGCCAGCATCACCGGCGAGCTGGTGTTCGACAACGTGAAAGTGCCCAAGGAAAACCTGCTGCCCAACGTGGAAGGTTTGCGCGGCCCGCTCGGCTGCCTCGACTCGGCCCGCTACGGTATTGCCTGGGGCGCCATCGGCGTGGCCATCGACTGCTACGAGTCGGCCCTGAAGTACTCCCTGGAGCGGGAGCAGTTCGGCAAGCCCATTGCCGGCTTCCAGCTGCAGCAGAAAAAGCTGGCCGAAATGATTACCGAAATCACCAAGGCCCAGCTGATGGTGTGGCGCCTGGGCGTGCTCAAGAACGAAGGCAAGGCTACCTCGGCCCAGATTTCGATGGCCAAGCGCAACTCCGTCGATATGGCCCTGCACATTGCCCGCGAAGCCCGCCAGATCCACGGCGGCATGGGCATCACCGGCGAGTACCCCATCATGCGCCACATGATGAACCTGGAGTCGGTCATCACCTACGAAGGCACCCACGACATTCACCTGCTCATCACCGGCGCCGACATCACCGGCATTCAGGCGTTCAAATAGCCCCTTGGTAAATAAGCAAAACGGCCGCTCCGGTATCGGGGCGGCCGTTTTTCGTTGCTACCTTTTCCGCATGAATAAGAATTATAGCAGCCGATTGACAGGGTGGTTGGTGATAGTGCTGGTGAGTATGGCCGCCTGCCAGTCCAGGCGGCAGGCCGAGCTGGATGCCACTTTTATTGCCGGAGTCCAGGATGGGATACAGGCCAACAAGACTACCGATGGGGCCGAGGCGGAACGCCTGCGCCAGCGCGCCCTGAAGCAGCTTTTCCAGGTGCTGGGCGCCGATTCGGGCTATACCGGCGTGCGGCTCGTTATTGCCCGCACGTACAGAGGGCGCAGCAGCTACCAGCCGGCCATCCGCTGGTTCGAGCAGTCCCGGCGCAAGGAGCCCGAATACTGGCAGCCTACTGCCCAGAACGCCAAAAACTACTACAACCTGGGCTACTGCCAGCTGGCTGCCCGGCAGTGGGATGCCGGGCTGGAAAACGTGGAACGCGCGGTAAGCCTTGACCCCACCAACCAGCTGCGCCAGCAGGCCGGCAACGACTTGCTGCTCATGAGCCGCCTGTGCCAGCGCATAGCTGCCGACCGCGCCGTGGCCGGCGACGTACCGGCCGGCCGGGCCTCGGCCACGCAACTGCGGTTCGTGGCCGCCTCCCTGCTGGAGTTTGCCCAGCAGCTGGACTCCACCCGCACCGACCTGCGGCCCCCGCTCGATTCGCTGCGGGCCATTCCGGCGGTGCGCCGAATGCTGGAGCAATAGCCTGCGTACAACGAACTAAACCAGAAGGGCCGCCCCGCTACCGGGGCGGCCCTTCTGGTTTATGGTAAACGATATTATTTCAGCACGGGCCCATCCTGGCGCAGCAGGTAGCGGGTCGTGAGGCCTTCGTGGGTGGTGCTCACCAGCGTCCAGCCCCGGGCGGTGTACTCGTTCAGCTTCAGCAGCTCGGCCTGGTAGACTTTCAGGTGCGCGTACCGGTTGCGGCGCATAACCAGCGTGGTCGAGTCGGCAATGCCGCGGGCCAGGGAGGCATTGAGGGCCTTTTTGGAAATGCTGTTGAAGTAGGTGGCAAACTCCTCGGTCTTCATGGTGCCGTCGGGCTCGATAACCGTCAGCGCCGACAGCACGTGGGTGGGCCCGGTGGGAATTTCCTTTTCGTGCACCAGCATCAGGTAGCGGGGGGCGGCGGGCTGTTGGGCCCGGGCCGCGGTGGAAGCCAGCAGCAGGCCGGCGAGGATCATAATCCTGTGCATAAGGGGAAGAAGGTAAGCTGAAAGTTGACGGGGCTTTTAGGCTGGAAATAGCCAGCGGGAGGAAAGCAAGTACGTGAGCCGAAGCGCTTAGAGCAGCTCGGTCAGCTCCCGCGTTTCGGCGTCGGCGCGGGCAAAGTCGGGGTGGTCGGCGCCGAAGTGCTCCTGCACCCGCCGGCAAAAAGCCTGCAAATCGGCCGGGCCGGTCGTGTTCACCAGATCAAGCTGCTCCTGCTCGTAGGTCGAGAGGTATTTCTGCGGCGGATCGGGCTTCAGAATCCGCGACGCCACCCAGTCGGCCCAGGTGCCTTCGGGAGTAATTTCCACGAGCAGGGCCAGCAGGGTAACCTGGGCAGCCTGGTAGAGCACCAGCGCCTCAAGTTCGGTAAGGCGGATTTCGGTATCGGCGGGCAGCTCAATCAGGCGCTTGTACAGCGGCTGCCGCACGCTGGCCTGCACGAAGCTCAGGTTGGCGAAACCCAGCACCAGGGCGTGCTCAGAAATCAGCGACAGGTGTTCGATCAGGCTCACGGCCAGCAGCAGCAGCTGGGCCAGGGCAGGCGCAACCGTTCCGAAATCGGCCGACTCGGGCGTATCCGTAACGGCCATGCCGGCCCGCACGGTGTGGCCGAGGCGGGCAAAGGCGCTCTGAATGGCTAGCCGCTGCAGGTGCATCTCTTCGGTCAGCTGGGGATTGCGCACCATCACGCGCCGAATCAGGTGGTGCGTCACCTCCAGGCAGAGGCGGCAATCCCGGTATTTCTTTGCCAGGGCCGCCGGCTCCAGGTCGGCGGCATTGGTCTTATGCCGCCGCGACAGCGTCGTCCAGATCGACGGACACTCCAGCGCCAGCCGCGCCACCGTCAGGTAGCGGTGCATGGCCGGCAGGCCGGTGCGCAGCTCGGTAAACAGCTGGGGCAGCTTGCGCACGTCCCGGCAACGCTCCTGTTCCTCCAGGGTAAAGCCAAACTCCTTGGCCAGAAGGCGGGGCAGCGGGTCGTGAAAATTCAGGGTGAGCAGGGTGGTGGTAACGTGGGCCAGGCCCAGTCCAATCGACACGTCTTCGGCCAGGTAGTTGTCATTCGGGGGCAGGCCTTCATCGGAAAACATAGCGGACACAGTAGCAGTGAATAGTGCGGGTAAGATAAGTATCTAGCGGAGCTCGTCAAACGCATACTGGCCCGTGCTCCAGAACTCGTCCAGCGCCAGCAGCCGGGGCTTGAAAAAGGAAATCAGCTGGGGCCAGTCGTCGCGGCTGAACAGGTTCACCGGCGTCAGCTCCTGGGAAATGCGCGCAATGGCCTGCCCGTGGTCGTCGAGGGCTGCGGGCTCCCAGGTCCAGGTCTCGCCGGTGACGTCCTCCAGCATGGGGCGCAGCTCCCGAAACTGCTCGTAGTACAGCTCGCGTAGGCCCGCGTCGCGGTGGGTTATTTCAATGGCCACGCGGGCGCGCTTGCCGTCGGCGTGCAGGCGGAAGTACACGTGGCGCAGGCCGGTCTTGTAGTTGATCCAGTTGGTGGGCAGCCCCTCGGCCGACGGCACGGGCTGCATGTATTGGCCAAACGTGGTCCAGAATGCCTGGCGCAGGTGGTGGGCTTCGGTCTTGCTGTACATGGGGCGCAAACATACCGCGGTCGGGGCGGCTCAGGCCAGAAGATACGCAGCCCGCCGGCTTCGCGGCCAAAGCCGGTGCCGTCTGCTATTTTGCGGACCCTAAGCTCCTTTCCGCATGTCTGTTGACTCTGCTTCCAAAACCCTGGTGCTGCTCGAATGCCTGGTGGCCGGCACCTCGCACCGCGACAACCTGGCCGCCCACGAACCCGGCCTGCGCCTCGACCAGGCCCTGGAGCTGCGCCGCGAGGCCGACAGCACCTACGACGACTGGGCCGTGCAGGTGCACACCCGCCCCGAAGACGGCGCCGTGTGGCTGGGCTACCTGCCCGAAGGCCGCAACGAAACCGTCGCCCGCCTCATCGACGCCGGCAAGCACCTCTCCGCCCGCCTCACCCACAAATCCTGGGAAGACGACTGGCTCTACCTCAACATCGAAGTCCTGCTCCACGAGTAGGCCCCACCCGGCGTCACGCAGCTACCCCCCCTTGTAGAGACGCATACTTGCGTCTCCCGTTGAACGTCGTCTCCCGTTGAACGGCGCTTCCCAATGAACGGCGCCTTCCCGTCCCGCGTCACGCCGTTGGCGGCTCGGCCGGCAGCGGCGTTTCCTGCACCACGGCCAGCAGCCAGTCCTCCCCGTAGCGCGTAAGCCAGTAGGCTTGCGTGCGGCTCTGCGGCTGCATCTGCGCCAGCCCCAGTTCCTGCAGCCAGCCCATGTCAGCCAGCACCGTGCGCACGTGCAGCCCGGCCGCCGCCGCCAGCTGCGCCGTCGTAAACCGGGGGCCGTGCATCAGGCCCCAGCACAAAGCCGCCAGGCTGCGCAGGCGCCGCGGGTCCAGGTCGCCCAGCCGCGCCGCCAGCGCCCGCCCAATGCGCGCCCGCACCTGCGGCGGCTCAAACCGGTCGGGCGCCGGTGGGGGAGGGGGCGCATCGCGCTGGGCAATGCGGGCCGCAAACTGCGCCAGCAGCTGTTCGGCGGGGGAGAGGGCAGACGCTGGTTCGGGCATGGCACAAAAGCCCCGGCCGCCGGGCAGGCGACCCCCGCTGCCCCGGCCAAATGGCTGCCGCCTAGTTAGCAGTTTTTGCCCAGCCCACCACCCAGCATCACCCTCCGCCGAGCCGGCCGAGGCCAAAAAGAACGTCCTGCTAAGCAAAGCCGAAGCATCTCTACCGCCTCGTTAAGCTTACCGCCTCCCCAAGCCGGCAAAGCAAAGGCCCCCCTTTCATTCCCCCAGCCCAAAACCAGTTCCACGTTAGCAGATACGGATTCCAGGCAAACAGATAACTTTTCCACGCATTCAGATATGACTTACAGGTAAGAAGATGCCATTTCCGCGCACGCAGATACAGTTTCCAGGAGCGTAAATATTCTTTCCGCGCACGCAGATACCGTTTCCAGGAATGCAGGCATCCTTTCTAGGAATGCAGATACGATTTCCAGGATCGTAGATATACTTTCCAGGAGTGCAGATATCCTTTCCAGGAATGCAGATACGGCTTACGTGCATGCAGATGCTGTTTCCACGCACGCAGATACGTTTTGCGCGAGTGTAGCTGTCGTTGCCACGCACGTCGCCCGCCCCGCCCCGCACGGCGTAGCCCGAGCTGCCTCCCCGCTCCAGACCACCGCCCCCAGGCCCCGCCCCCACCTCGGCTATATCGACGGCGGCCCCCCGGGCGTATACCCCGCTTGTACCAACCGCTTTACTGCCATGGCTACCAGCAACCAGAACCCCACCAACCGCAACCCCCAGGGCGGCGCCAACGACGACCGCAAAACCGCCGATTCGCGCTACCAGCCCGACCGCAACCACCCCCAGCGCAACCACGACCGCGACCCGCAGGATGACGGCCCCAGCGCCCAGAACTTCAACACCCGCGCCGCCGACGGCACCTCCGACGGCGTGGCCAAAACCATGGCCGGTGACGGCGCCAACAACGGCGGCCCCGGCGGCCGCGTGGGCGACCGAACCGATAGCCCCAACCGCGACCAGGGCGGCACCCGCGGCGCCGCCGAAAGCCGGGAACCCCACCTGCGCACGCCCAGTGCCCAGTCGTCGAGCCAAAGCCAGCCCAACCAAACCCAGGGCGAGGGCCAAAGCGGCCGCGCCGGCCGCCGCGGCGGCAGCAAAGAGTAGCTCAGCCTCACCCAGGCTACTGCGAGTACAAGCCCGGGCCGGCAGGTCCGGGCTTTAGCATGGGGGCCACCTGCAACCAAGCCGCTGGCGGGCCGTTCGGCGAAGCCCGAAAAGCCAATTGCTAATTAAATTGGTAAAAACCGGAAATGATGTAAGCCGGCCGGGGATAGTTTGCTAAAAAACGGGAGCTTTTTACCGTCCGCCGACGTTACCTTTCGACACCACAACCGCTACTTTTGCTCCCTATGCGCGAAACGTACCTGACCGGAGGCAGCGCCAACTTAGATGCCACGGATAAAGAAATCGACAAGGCCCTGCGCCCCCTGTCCTTCGCCGACTTTACCGGCCAGGACAAGGTGGTGGAAAACCTGAAGGTGTTTGTGGCGGCCGCCCGCCAGCGCGGCGATGCCCTCGACCACGTGCTGCTGCACGGCCCGCCCGGCCTGGGCAAGACCACGCTCTCGCACATCATCGCCAACGAGCTGGGCGCCGGCATCAAGATGACCTCCGGCCCGGTGCTCGACAAACCCTCCGACCTGGCCGGCCTGCTCACCAACCTCGAGCCCCACGACGTGCTGTTCATCGACGAGATTCACCGTCTGAATCCCGTGGTCGAAGAGTACCTCTACTCGGCCATGGAAGACTACCGCATCGACATCATGCTCGACTCGGGTCCCAACGCCCGCTCGGTGCAGATTTCCCTCTCGCCCTTCACCCTCATCGGGGCCACCACGCGCTCGGGCATGCTCACCTCGCCGCTGCGCGCCCGCTTCGGCATCAGCTCGCGCCTGGAGTACTACGACGCGAACCTGCTCACCGGCATTGTGCAGCGCTCGGCCGAAATCCTGGGTACGCCCATTCACGCGGATGCGGCCTTCGAAATTGCCCGCCGCTCGCGCGGCACGCCCCGCATTGCCAACAACCTGCTGCGCCGCACCCGCGACTTCGCCCAGATCAAGGGCACCGGCACCATCACCGTCGACATCTCGCAGTTTGCCCTCAATGCCCTCGACGTCGACCACCACGGCCTCGACGACATGGACAAGCGCATCCTGTCCACCATCATCGACAAGTTCAAGGGCGGGCCGGTCGGCATCAGCACCATTGCCACCGCCTGCGGCGAGGAAGCCGAAACCATCGAGGAGGTGTACGAGCCCTTCCTGATCCAGGAAGGCTACCTCAAGCGCACCTCGCGCGGCCGCGAAGCCACCGAAGCCGCCTACCAGCACCTGGGCCGCCCGCTGCCCCAGCACCTGCGCGGCAACGTGGCCGGCGACCTGTTCACCCAGGAGTAAGGCTGGTTGTTTGTTGTTGGTTTTTGGACCTTTGCCTTTCGGGAGCGTGTCTGAGTTTTCAGGCACGCTTCTTTTTTACCCGCGTCGGTTTTTGGTCGCAGCCAGCAACCAAATACCAATCACCGAAAACCACATGCAAGCCGCCGACCTCACCCGCCTCGAATACACCGCCTTCATCAAGCGCCGGGCGGCCGAGCTGGGGTTTATGGCTTGCGGAATTTCCCGGGCCGAGTTTCTGGCCGACGATGCTCCGCGCCTGGAACAGTGGCTGGCCCGCGGCATGCAAGGCCAGATGCGCTGGATGGAAAACCACTTCGACAAGCGCCTCGACCCGCGCCGCTTGGTCGACGGAGCGAAGTCGGTGATTTCGCTGCTGCTCAACTACTACCCGCCTGCCGACGAGCAGCAGCCCGACGACACCCTGAAAGTGAGCAAGTACGCCTACGGCCGCGACTACCACCACGTCATCAAGGGCAAGCTCAAAACCCTGCTGCAGGACATGCAGGCCCACATCGGCGAAATAGGCGGCCGCGCCTTCGTCGACTCGGCGCCGGTGCTCGACAAGGCCTGGGCCCGTAAGAGCGGTCTGGGCTGGGTGGGCAAAAATGCCAACCTGATTACGCCCGGTGCCGGTAGCTTCTATTTCATTGCCGAGCTGATTGTGGACGTGGAGCTAAGCTACGACGGACCCATCCGCGACTACTGCGGCTCCTGCACGCGCTGCCTCGATGCCTGCCCGACGCAGGCTATCGTAGAGCCCTACGTGGTCGACGGCAGCAAGTGCATCAGCTACTTCACCATCGAGCTAAAGGATCAGCTACCCGCCAGCGTGGCCGGCCAGTTCGGCAACTGGATTTTCGGCTGCGACATCTGCCAGGATGTGTGTCCCTGGAATCGGTTCAGCCAACCCACCGGGGAGGAGGATTTTCGCCCGCACCCGCAGCTAAAAGACCTGCGGCCCGCCGATTGGCAGGAAATTACCCACGAAGTATTCAATGAGTTGTTTCGGCACTCGGCCGTGAAGCGCACTGGTTACGCCGGCCTCACGCGCAACATCCGGTTCGTAGCCGGCGACGCCACTGCGGAGTCGCCGGCTGCGCCAACCGACTAAGCTAGGCGAACCTGGGCGAATACCCGCCGCAGCACACGGCCGTAGAGCTTGGCAAACTGGGTGTAGCACCAGGACTTCAGCTGCTTGACCTCCTCAGGAATGAGCAGGCGCAGGGCCTTGCGAAGTTCTTTCTCAAACAGCGTCCGGTCGAAGCTGACTTTGACAAGAATGGTCTTCACGTATTCCAACATGGTACGCGGGTGTTTGGAGGTGGGGAAATGGGGGTTGGGAGTGTAAACCGCGACCCTATACGAAAGGAAGCAAGAAAGGCTTGGTCTACACGGGGCAGTTGCGGGGAATCCGAAGAAAGATACTACAATTAAGCAGCTAAATGCAAGACATTTTTTTTGATAGTATGTTCATAACATATAGAAAAAATCCCGTCCGGCACGAAGCTGAACGGGACGTTTTCGGCCTTGGCTGGCTACGGCAGCTCAGTACGTGAATTTGGCCAGCAACGCTTCCGCGCTGATGCCCAGCGGCTCATCGAAGGCTTGGGTAATGGGGGCCAGCTTATCAGGCGTGCCGTAGCCGGTCAGCTCGGTAATATTCTGCTCGCTGGTAGCGGTCAGGGGCTGCTTCACGCGGTCTTCGCCGGCGTAGGCAAAGTCGGTTTTGCCCGGTACCGGGCCGTTGCCCTCGACTTGCGAAACCCAGGCTTTCTGACCGCGCAGGCGCCGCACGTAGGCCGAATGCCGCGCCTGCACCGCTTGCATGCTCACTGCCAGCCGCATCAGGTCGTTGTCGGACATGAGCAGGGGCAGCAGGGTTTTGCCGGCCCGCACGCAGGCATCCTCCACAGTTTGCGCCACGCTCAGGAAAGTCGCGCGGTTGGTAAACACGTCGGCCGGGAAGATGGCCGGATCGGCGCCGTTACGGCTGCCGGTGAAATCGTAGTTAACGGTAGTGGGCAGCTCACCGCCCGAGTCAAGCACGACCTTCTCCAGGCGCGTTACGTGCTGCGTTTCGTGGACGTAAAGCGGCTCGATGGCGCTGTGCAGGTCGGCGAGGCCGGGCGCGGTGCGGGCGCGGCCGTAGAGTGCCTGTTGCAGCCGGGCCAGCTGCAGGGCTAATTTCACCAGGTCGAGCAGCGTGCCAATGCGCTGCGCGCGGGCCGGGGTGGCTACACCCGCCAGTGCAAACGGTAGCGCCGCGGCGGCTACGCGGCTCAGACGCAGGAGGGACGAGCGGCGCTCCAGCGAGCCAGTCGAGTCGGCCTGGCCGAGCTCGTCGAGAAAATCAAGCAGGTTCATCACGGAAAGACGGAGCCGGGTTAGCTGGTGGGCAGCTGCGCTGCCGTGAAAGGAATGCTGGCGTACTTGTTCAGCTCGGTGACGACCTCGTCCACGGTTTTCGTTTTTTCGAGGCCGGTAGCGGGGTCTACCACTTCGGCGGCGGTAAACGAGCCGGGTACAAGTAACTCGCGCACTGTGGTCGAGTGGCGGGCTTCCACCGAGGCCATCTTGGCGGCCACCTGCATGAACAGGCTTCCCGTGAACAGCGGCAGCGTGCCGTGCACAGCCGCTACGGCCAGGTCTTCGAACGAGCGGGCCGTGCCCAGCACCTGCTCACGGGTGACGAGCGTGAGGGTGTCGAACGAGAATACGCCGATGGCGAACAGATCGGTCTGGTTGTTCTGGGCGCCCACGGCCAGCAGGTAGTCGCGCTGAATCTGCTCGTGCAGGGTAATTTCCTTGAGCGTGTCCAGCTCGCCGGCGCGCAGGTCGGCCGGGGGAGTGGTGGTTACCTTCTGATAGAAGGCGGCCTGCCACTGCTTCAGGCGGAACAGGTAGTGCAGCAGGCCCGCGTCGCCGCTGCCGAGGCTAATAAGGGCACTGCTCGTGGGCTCAACCTGAGGGTCGTCGCCGCATGCGGCCAGCACCAGGGAAGCCGCTACGGCCGTGCCGGCCGAACGCAAAAACCGGCGACGGGGCGGTTCAGCGGCGGGGATAAGAGAAGAAGACATGGCTAAGTCAAGCGGGCCGCCGGTTCGTACCAGCGGCATCAGTAAACAAAGGTAGCCGTAAACGGCCAAACCGGGTTCTGCCAAAACGAGGCCGGGCCGGCCGCCGTGGTTGCACGCCGGGCCACAAAAAAGGCAGCCCCGAAGGGCTGCCTTTTTTGTGCCGAGCTCTGCTAATTAATTGAGGAACGGCGTGACAATGCTCAGCACCTGGGCCTTGGTCAGCGGCTCGTCGAAGGCCTCGGAGGCCGCCGTGGCCGAAAGGCTGTTGGCCGTGGCAATGCCGGCCAGGCTGACGCCGGCCTGGGTGGTCAGCTCCTCGCCAGCGTAGATGGCGTCGGTTTTGCCCGGGGCCGGACCGTTGCCGTCGTTGCCCACAATCCAGCTTTTGGGCGAGGCGCTGAAGCTGGGCGAGCCGGCCGTAGCCGTGTTGGGCGTGGCGCCGACGGCATTGGCGCGCACCCGGCGCATGGTGCGGATGTGCGAGGCGTGGCGGGCCTCCACCGAGTGAATGTTGAGGGCGGCCTCCAACACGGTGTTGTTGCTAATCAGCTCGGCGGCCTGGCCCTTGTAGGCCCGCACGCCGGTATCCTCGAAGGCCTGCGCCACGGCCAGGAAGGTGTCGTAGTTGCTGAATACCGTGGCGAAGTTGCCGTCGGCGGTAAAGTCGAACCGCGACGCCGGCACGGTTACCAGCGTGGGGTCCACGTCGGTCTTGAGCACGTCCTTAAGGAAGTTGACGTGAGCCAGCTCGTTGTTGCGAATGTCGGTAATGGCCGTGGTGGCGGCACCGGTCGGAATCAGGGCCGCGCCCTTGCTCAGGGCCTCGTTGTAGTAGTGGTATTCAAGCCACTCCAGCGTAAGGGCGAAGTTGAGCACGTCGCGGATGTTCTGGGGCAGGCCGCTGCCCTGCCCGTAGGCCTTGTTAAACATGGAACCCAGGGCCAGCGGTACGGCCGCGGCGGCCAGGGTTTTGCCAAAGCCCGCGAAGTGCTTGAACATGCGCCGGCGCGAGTCCAGGCGTTCGTACACCTCGGGGTCTACTTTTTCGATTTCGGTGATTATCTGGAAGACGTTCATGACGGTAAGGCAGGTGGGGGTAGAAAAGGCGCCGGGCGCCAACTATTCTTTGGGCAGGTTGGCGCCGTTTAGTTTCGAGCCTTCCTTCAGAAAGCCATTAGCGGCGGCGGCCACGTCGGCCGGGGCCTTGGACAGCTCCAGGCCCTGGGCATTTACCACGTTGCTGGCCACAAACGAGCCGTTGCTGATCAGGTCGCGGATCAGGGCGGCGTGCCGCGCTTCCACCGACACGATTTTGCCGGCAATGGTGAGCAGGGTAGCTCCCAGAGTAGTGGCGCTGAACAGCTTGCCAGCGCCGTTGTAGGCGGCCACCCCCAGGTCTTCGAAAGTGCGGGCGGTTTCGAGCACGCTGGTTTTGTTGCCGAAGTTGATGGCCGAGAAGTCCACTTCCAGGGCCTTGATGGGCGTGCCGCCGTTGGCCGAAATGGCGGCCTTCAGAAACTCGCGGTGGATAATCTCGTGGGCAGCCAAATCGTCGAGCACCGATTTTTCGGCGGCCGAGGCGCCGGCGTAGTAGGCCCCGCGCTTCACCTCGGTATAGAAGGCGGCCTCCAACTGCTCGAGGGCGTAGGCGTAGTTCAGAATGCCGATGTCGCCGCTGCCCAGATCTACCGTGCCGGGCGCATCCACGTTGTTGTCATCGTCGTCGCAGCCGGCCAGCAGCAGGCCGGTGGCAGCTACCGCGGCGCTGGAGTAAAGCAGAAAGGAGCGGCGGCGCATGGGCTGCTGCAGGGTGGGGCCGAGGTCGGAGGAGCCGGTCTCGGGCGCGGGAAGGTGTCTGGACATGGCGTAGGGTGAGGTTAGCGTGAATGAAAAAGTCAAAGCATCCCCTTCCAGCCCCGGGCAGGGCGGTTGCATAGCAGAAAAGCAAGGCGAAGTGGGATTTGTCGGCACTTACGGTAGCCGGATAGCTACTGGATTGTGCCGAGCTGCAAGAAACATTTGGCGGTTTTCTGCCGTAGGGCCAGCCATTCAATTCTAAAAACCGCATTTCGGGCCTGCAAACGGCTTTTATAGCGGCAGCTTGGGGAAAGCAAAAACCGAAACAGGCCCATAAAAAAAGCCGGCTGCTCCATCGAGCAGCCGGCTTTAAACCCTGAATAGCACGTCTCCTAGCTAAAGAGCCCGAGGCTGACTCCCAAGGGAGAGCGGAAGTTTCGGGCAATGGCTTTGACCGTAGCCGCATCAAGCGGCTCGTCGAAGGCCTCGGAAGCAGCGGCCGTGGTCACGGTCAGCCCGCCTGGCGCGGTGGTGCTGGTTTGCACGTTGATGGTAGCATGGATAATGTTGTCCTCGGCAGGGCTAGGCAGTGATACCCCGCCGACCACGACGGCCGCGCCAGGGCCATATACCGGCCGGGTCGAAACGGGCTTATCCGCGCCCGGGCCGCCGTTGTCGGTACCTGAAATCCAGCTTTTGGGCCGTAGGTTCAGCTCGGCCGGGGCAGTGCCACCCGGAACGGTGGTAGCCTCCTGGCCGAATTTGCTTTGGGTGAGGCCGCGTCGGATGGTGCGCACGTGCGAGCAATGACGGGCCTCCACCGAGTGAATGTTGAGGGCCGCCTGCAGAATGTCCTTGTTGGCCATCAACAGCGGGGCGCCGCCCTTGTAGGCTCGGATGCCGGTATCGACAAAGGCCTGAGCTACTCCATAGAAAGTGGCCGGGTTGGTAAACACATCGGCGTAGCTGCCCATGCCGGTGTAGTCAAAGGCGGCGGCGGTGGGGTCGGCTTGGCTGAAGGCCTGGGAGCCCAGCGCCGTGCGCAGCACCTTGATGTGGCCCGACTCGTCGTTGCGGATCAAGGTTAGGGCGGGGCGGTCGGCGGCATTGATGAGGGTGCCGGCATTGAGCGCCGTGTTGTAGAAGTGGTACTCCAGGTATTCCAGCTGCAAGGCCAGGTTCAGCACGGCCACAATTTCGGCCGGCAGCGAGGCCCCCTGACCATAGGCTTTGGTGAACACGGTGCCGAAAAATGCTGGCAGGGCAGCGGCCGTGAGCTTTTTGCCCATGCCGCTGAGGTGCCGGAAAGCCCGGCGCCGCGTGTCGAGGCGGGCGTATACTTCGGGGTCGACTTTCTCGATGTCGGAAATGAGTTGGAAGATATCCATTGCGAAAGAGGCAAAAGAGATGAGGCGAAACAGATGAAACCGAGAAATTAGCCGAGGCTGGAAGCGCGCAGTTTGGAGCCTTCGCGCAGAAACTGATTGGCTATGTCAACCACCTGGCTAGGCGTTTTGGAGCGCTCCAGCCCGGTACCAGTGCCCTCGCCCGGGGCCGAGGTGGCCGAGGTGGGCGTAAACAGGTCTACCACTTCGGGCGCTACAAAGGTGTTGTAGGCAAGCAGGTCGCGGATGAGGGCGGCGTGCCGGGCCTCTACCGACACGATTTTGCCCGCCAGCGACAGAAACAGGGGATTGGTGAGGTAGCGCCCCGCGCCGTTGTAGGCCGCCACGCCCAGGTCCTCGAAGTCGCGGGCCGCCTTCAGCACCGAGTCCCGGCTGCTGAAGTCGATGCTGTTGAAGTCGGGCTCCAGATTCTTGATGAGCGTGCCGCCGTTGGCGGGAATGGCCTTTCGGAAGAAGTCGGCGTGAATCTGCTCGTGCAGGGCTAGATCGTCCAGAACCTGCTTCTCGGCGCTGCCCGCGGCCAGCCCTTTGTAGTAGTTGCCACCCAGCACCGCCGTGTAGAAGGCCGCCTCGAGTTGCTCCAGGGCGTAGGCGTAGTTCAGCACGCCCACATCGCCGCTGCCCACATCCACGGTTTCCGCCGGGTCGTTGTTGTCGTCGTCGCAGCCCGCCAGCGCCAAGCTAGTAACGGCTACGGCCGCGCTGGTGTAGCGCAAAAACGAGCGGCGTTGCATAGGCCGCTGCAGGGCGTCGGCCGGCTCGGCTTGCGGGTTAGGGGTAAGCGGTTGGTGATTCATGAGCTAAATGTTTTGGTTGGTAAAAGGCAAAGCGCAGCCCGGCTGCTTCTGAGTGGAAGCCAGTGGGTAACCAGAGGATTGGCGGGGGGAAGTGTGCCAGCTTTTACGCCCCCCGTAGAAAATCGGTGTCGAATTCGGTCAATTTCTACTTAAAAAAATTATAAGCTCAGCAATAAACACTACCTCTGCCGAGCTTGCGGCCGCGGGGCATAACTGGCATTTCTGCGTAGTTTTGACTGAATGCCATTCCGAGTGTTTTTCTGGGTGTGGGGCCTGGTTGCGGTCCTGTTAGCTGGGCTGCTGATCCTGGTTGGCCCCGTTGCGGCCCAGCAGCCGGCGGTGCCCCCGGCTCCCGTGCCCGTAGCCCCGGTGCCGGGTGGGGCGGCCGCCACCCCGCCCGTGGGGCAGCAGGCCGAACTGGTGCTGGGCCGCACCACCTTTCCCATCAACGAGTACTTTACCATTGCCCTGCGCCTGCGCGGGGCCCCGCTCGAGCGGTACTCGGCCTTCCCCGACATCGAGGGGTTCAAGAAAAGCGGCAAGTCGTCGACCACTACCACGCGCATCGTGGGCGGGCGGGCCACGGTGGAGCTGCTGCTCACCCAGCGCTACGCCGCCTTCGCCGAGGGTGACTTCGAGCTGAAGCCGTTTTCGCTCACCGTCAACGGCCAGGTAGTGCGCTCGGTGGGCGCCACGCTGCACGTGGGGGCGCAGGTAGCACCCGCTGCGCCGAGCGCAGCCGCCAAGCCGCCCCTGCAGGGCATTGGGTCGCTCGATCAGCTGTTTGGCAAGCCTAAACCGCAGGATTACATCGAGCCGCGCGACAACGCCTTCCTGGCGTTGGTGCCCGACAAAGCTAGGGTATGGGTGGGCGAGCCGCTGCACGTGGGCTTGTACTTCTACCTGGCGCCCGCCGACCAGGGCCTGCTCGACTTTCACCGCTTTGCCGAGCAGCTGCCCGCCCTGCTGCGCCAGCTGCGGCAGCCCTCGGCCTGGCAGGAAACCTTCGACGAAACCGACATCGTGCCCGACTCGGTGCGGGTGGGGGGCAAGCCGTTTCTGCGCTACCGCCTCTACGAGGCGGTGTACTACCCGCTGAATGCCCGCCCCCTGCAGTTTCCGGAGCTGAGCCTGCAGATGAAAAAGTACCGGGTGGCCAAGAGCCCGGTGGAAGGCGCTGATAATCGCCTGGTGGGCTACAAAACCTACCGCAGCGCGGCGCGCACGGTGCCGGTGCAGCCCTTGCCCCCCAATGCCAACGCCCCGGCGGTGGCCGTGGGCCGCTACCGCCTGCTCGAAGGCATCGACCGCACCACCTTCCGCACCGGCCAGAGCATTGGCTACACGATAACGCTGGAAGGCGAAGGCAACCTTACTGCCCTGCCGCTGCCCACGGCGCTGGTGCTGCCGGGCCTGGAGCTGTTCGGCCCCGAGGTGCGCCAGGAAATAACCCGTCAGAACGGGCGCGTGGGCGGCCGCAAGGTGCTGCGCTACCGGCTGGTGGCCCGCCAGCCCGGTACCTACCGCCTCGACAGCCTGCTGGCCGTACCGGTGTTCGACCCCGAAACCGGGCGCTACGCCGCACTGCGGCCCGAGCTGGTGCTCACCGTGCAGGGCCGCCCGGTGCGCCCGGCCACCGAGGCCGCTGCCTTCATTCGCACCGATCCGTTTTACGCCCAGCACATTCCCACCGCCGACAACACCCTGCAGGCCCGCGATACGCCCCGGCAGGTGCGCCGCTACACCTACGCCGTGCTGGGCGTACTGGGCATGCTGGCCGTGCTGGGCTGGTGGCGGGCTGGCCTGCCGCGCGGCTGATGCCTGCTGGGGCCGCAACAATGGCGTCCGCTGCCGGTAGTGTTGCCGCCAGCTTTTAGTAGCTACCCGCCCGGGGCCGGGCTCTTTTCCTTCCGCAATCCTTCGCATGAGCAATTCTTTTGGCACCCTGTTTCGCATCAGCACCTTCGGCGAGTCGCATGGCCCCGGCATTGGCGTCGTTATCGACGGCTGCCCGGCCGGGCTGCCGGTGGCGGTGGCCGACATTCAGGCCGCGCTGGACCGCCGCCGCCCGGGCCAGTCGGAGCTGACGACGCCGCGCAATGAGGCCGACCAAGTCGAAATCCTGTCGGGGCTTTTTGAGGGCGTTACCACCGGCACGCCCATCAGCCTGCTGATTCGCAACCAGGATCAGCGCAGCCACGACTACACGCACACCCAGCACGCCTACCGCCCCTCGCATGCCGACTACACCTACGACCAGAAGTACGGCCGGCGCGACCACCGCGGCGGCGGCCGCTCGTCGGCCCGCGAAACGGCGGCGCGAGTGGCCGCCGGGGCCGTGGCCACACTGCTGCTGCGCCACCACGGCATCGAAGTGCGCAGCTACGTGTCGCAGGTGGGGGCGGTGGCCGTGCCCCTGGGCTACGAGCAGCTCGACCTGGGCCTGATTGACTCGAACCCCGTGCGCTGCCCCCACCCCGAAACGGCCGAGCGCATGGCCGAGCTGATCCGGCAGACCCGCGACCGGCACGACACGGTGGGCGGCATCGTGACGGGCGTGGCCACCGGCGTACCAGCCGGGCTGGGTGAGCCGGTGTTCGATAAGCTGCACGCCGAGCTAGGCAAGGCCATGCTGAGCATCAACGCCGTGAAAGCATTCGAGTACGGCTCGGGCTTCGCAGGTACGCTGCTGTTCGGCTCGGAGCACAACGACGCATTTTACACCGACGAAGCCGGCCGGGTACGCACCCGCACCAACCACTCGGGTGGGGTGCAGGGCGGCATCAGCAACGGGCAGGACATTTACTTCCGCGTGGCCTTCAAGCCGGTGGCTACCATCCTGCAGCCCCAGCAAACCATCGACGACCAGGGCCGGGCCGTGGAGCTGGCCGGCCGCGGCCGCCACGACGCCTGCGTGCTGCCCCGCGCCGTGCCCATCGTGGACGCCATGACCGCGCTGGTGCTGGCCGACATGCTGCTGCGCGCCCGCGCCAGCCGGCTCTGAGGGGGTGCCCGGTTCGGTAGTTGCGGCAAGAAATAAGGGCTGTTCAGCTGACTATAAACCAGGCAAGTTTGCACTATTCCACCGAATCGGGGGTTTACAAGGCATGAAGGTATTCTGGAAACAATACGATGTGGCCTGTGCCTGTGCCGACTTGAGTACGGCGGCGTTGCGCACTCAGCGTGAAACCAGCTTCCACCAAGACCAAGCCCACTTCTGGGCCGGCGTTAAACGCGAGCTGCGCGCAGCCCTGCGCAACGCCGAAACCACCTTGCTGCTGGGAAGCCGCCCCGTGCTGCCGGGCTAGGCGGCAGGCCACACAATCTGCTACTTTTGCAACCGCAGGGCCGGTGTCGCGGTTATAGTCCCGGCCACCCTGCGGTTGCCTTCTCTCTCTCCCGTAAGCAGCTCGTTACTACCATGAATACTACTGCCCCCGCCGGCTCGGTTTCCATTTACGCCGAAGCCTCGCCCAACCCCGAGTCGATGAAGTTCGTGCTTAACGCCCAGCTCGTGAGCGAGGGCGTGAGCGTGGATTATCCCTCGGCGGCCGAAGCCAGCAACTCGCCCCTGGCCCAGGAGCTGTTCAAGTTCGATTACGTAGGCCGCGTGTTCATTGCCGCCAACTTCGTGACGGTCACCAAGACCACCGACCACGCCTGGACCCAGCTCATTCCCGAGCTGCGCACCTTCCTGAAGTCGTACGTGGAGTCGGGTGGCCCCATTTTCCTGGTCGACCCCGCCGCTGAGCAACGCTCGGCCCAGCAGGCTGCCAGCGAAGGACATTCGGCCGAAGACCAGGAAACGGCCCAGAAGATCATCGATCTGCTCGACAACTACGTGCGCCCCGCCGTGGAGCAGGACGGGGGCAACATCACCTTCAAAAGCTACCGCGAAGGCGTGGTGACGGTGAACCTGCAAGGCTCGTGCTCGGGCTGCCCCTCGGCCACCGTCACGCTCAAATCGGGCATCGAGAACCTGCTCAAGCGCATGGTGCCGCAGGTAACCGAGGTGGTTGCCGAAGGTGTAACCACGTTCTAGCCCCAGGATTCCTCCGGCTTCCGGTAACCTGTTTCGGTACCGCTCCCCAACGCACAACGCCCGGCCGGCCTGGTCGGGCGTTGTGCGTTTCAGGCAATCGTCGAGGCGTTACTCGCGGAGCCTGCCGGTGGCAAACGAACGGCTGATGTTGAAGCCGAAGTAGATGTCGCCGTCGAAAAAGTCGCCGGCGGTGCGGGGCAGAAACAGCGGCTCCACCATGGCCTGGGCATTGGTCAGGTGCAGCTGAAACACGTGGCCACCGGTTTCGATGTCGAAGCCCAGCGCCAGCGGGTTGCGCCCCTGCGCCGCGGCCTGCTCCGACAGCACGTAGTAGTACTCGGCCGTGAGGGCCAGGCGGCGGGTAAGCTTCTGGCGCACGGCCCCGCCCAGGGCCAGCACGTCGTGGTCGTCGGTGGTGCGCGGTACCAGGTTGCGGTGCACCAGCGTGGGCATCAGCTGCACCGACAGCCCCGGGCTGAACTTGCGGGCCACCAGCGCCTGATAGGCGTAGGCCAGCCGGGTACCCAGCTTCCGGTCGGCGCCGGTGCTGTATTTGAGCGTGTTGAGCGTGCTGGCTGCCATCAGCGTCACGGTAACCGGGGTGGCGCGCGGGCCGGTGTGCTGGCGCAGCAGCTTGTATTTGAGGAAGGCGTCGTAGGTTTTGTCGAGGGAGCTGCGCCCCGCACCCAAGGCCAGGCGGTCGGTCAGACCGTATTCCAGCCCCAACCGGATGGTGGCCTGGTCAAGGCCGAACAGGTTGTAGGCGCCGCTGTTGAGCGTGCCGAAGCGGTGGCCGATCAGAAACACCAGCGTGCGGCCCGGCGGCGTTTCTACGGAGTGGCCGTTGACGATGCGCGTACCCTTGAAGGTGGCCGTGGCAAAATCGGGCGCGGTGCTGTCGGCGGCCTGCTGCTCGAGCTGGCGGAGCAGGTCGTCCTGGGCTGCGGCCGGCGCGGCGCGCAGCAGCAGGGCCAGCAGCAGCAGTGCCGGAAGCCGGCCGCCCGGAGCGCTTTTGATAATGGATAAACAGGTCATCGGCGTAACGGAATCAGGGTTGGGGCGCGCACACCGCCTGCACGCGCACGGTTACCGACTTGGCAATGTGTTCCCGCACCAGGGCCGGAATCTCGATGTGGTAATCGGCCGGGGCTACGTCGAAGCGGGTGGTGGCCACCAGTTGGGCGCCTTGCCGCTCCAGGGTACCGGGCACCCGAATGCGGCGCTTCACGCCGCGAATGGTTAGCTCGCCCTCCACCTGCACGGGCACCGCGCCGCTGGCCGGCAGCCCGGCGGCGGGCCAGTCGAGCAGACGTCCGCTGAACGTGGCCCGCGGGTACTTGTCCGACTCCACATAGTTCTCGTTGAAGTGCTGCTGCATCAGCCCGTTGGCAAACACGAACTCCTTCATGGGCACCACGAAAGCGAGCTGCTGCGTGCCCAGGTCGATGGACGCCGCGACCTGGGTGTTGCGGGCCGAAATGTCCTCGAGCGGGGCCGACGAAAAGAACGTGACGGTGCCCGCCCGGGCGGCGTATTTCTGGGCCACCGCCGGCAAAACGAGCAGCAGGCCGGCGGCCAGGGCAATCAGCAGCGGTTTCATACGGCAGCCGGATTAGTTATTGGGGGCCCCGGCCTGTACCCAGGCGCGCAGGCGGGCCACGTCGCAGTCGGCCAGCTTGGGGGCGTTTTTGGGCATGGCGGGGTAGCCGGGCGCGTGGCTCACTACGCCCAGCAGGCTGGGCAGGCCGGCATACACTTTCACGGTAGCGTAGTCGCTCAGGTCGATGCCGGCTTCGGGGGCGGGGCCGCTGTGGCAGGAAACCCCGTTCTGGTTGTAGCAGTGCTGTTGGAGCAGGGGCTGCACGTGGCCCGCGTAGGTAACCATTGCCGGCTCGCAGGCCGGCGCAAACAGCTCTTCCTCGGTTTGGTAGGTGCAGCTGCCCAGCCCGGCAGCAGTCAGTAACAGCAGCAAGAGGAGCGCTCGGGACATGGCAGTGGGGCGGAAACGGATGGACAATAAGGCAGCGGCCGGGCCAGCAGACCGGATGACGCAAAGCAGGAAGTAAGGCGGGGCCGTTTACAGGCCGTATTTCACGCCGAGGAACAGGCCGCCGCTCAGCAGGCGGATCTGGCCGTAGCCCACCCCACCGAGGGGAACTTTGACGAAGGGCTCGGCCTGCAGGCTCCAGCGCCCGCCGAGCTGCCGCTCGTAGCCCGCCGAGAGGTTGAGCACGCTCAGCAGGTGGCGGCCGCCGTTGCTCAGGCGCTTGTCCCAGGTGTAGGTCACGGGCTCGTTGTAGCGGCCGCGCACCACGTAGTGGTAGTAGTAATGCTCGCGCCGCATGAAAAACGACGACAGGCCCAGGCTGACGAAGGCCTGCTGGCGCTGGTCGCTGAGCCAGTCGTAGCGCAGGTTCAGCGGCACGTCGAGGATGGTGCAGGTGCCCTGCACCCAGTCGTAGTTGACCGGGTAGGGGCTGGGGGGCGAGTAGGGTAGCCGGTAATCTTCGCGGCGGGCGCGGTAGTCCTTGTCGGAGCGAATCAGCCCGGTGCTCAGGCGCAGGCGGGAGTTGAAGCGATACTCCAGCAGGGCGCCGAAGTTGGTGCCTGGTGACTTCACGTCGGCAAACTTGACGGTACTGAAGTCGGGCGAGTACAGCAGGCCCAGCACGAGGCGGTGGCCCAGTGGGCGCCGCGGTGCCGGCTCAACCACAAGCGAATCGACCGCGGGCAACGGATGAGCGGTCAGGACCGGCAGCCCGGTTCCGGCAGGTAGCTCCGGCTGGCTAATGCGAAACGCCAGCAACGGGTACGAGCTGGCCGCGGCCGGATCGGCCGCTATTTCGGCGGGTGCCGTTGGGTTTTCCGGAGAAGAAGCAGCCGGGGCGGCAGCGGCGGGCATGCCGCTTCTGGCCGTGGCTGAAGTACTGCTTGCATTCTGATCAGCGGCGCCGGACTGATCCGTTGCAGGGGCGGCGGGGCGGTGGGCGGCGGATTCGCGGGCGGCTACCGGGGGCGCCTCACCTTGCCGGGCTGCGCTACTGGAAGCCTGTTGAGCCAGGGTGTTGGTATCGGCACTACCGGGGGGCCCGGAAAGGGCCGCCGACTCAGGGGACGTCAGCCCCGCCGCGGCCGGTGCCGTGCCGGCCGCGGACTCACCAGCGGCAGCCCTGCTCGCCAACGCTGCCAATTCAGGTTGTGCCGGCTTGGTAGCTACCAAAGCTGGCTTGGCCGGCGGCGTAGCTGGGGCCAGGCGGACAACTGCGGGCGGACGGCTGCGGGCGGCCAGCAGTGCGTGGGTAGCGGTGGGTTGCCGGGGCGAAGCAATAGTGGCCGGAGAGGCAGCGGCCGGAGCCATTACGGACGGCGGCTGGGTTGCCCGCGAAGCAGCGGCAGCAGCAGAGGCTGCGGCAGTAGACGCCGCCGGGGCGGGCTGAACCTGGGCCAGGGCGGGCGCAGCCGACTGGTTGGGCGAATCGAGGCGGGTAGCGGCGGCGGATGGGGTAGCGGCCGAAGACGTCGCGGCCAGCGGCTGGGAAGGGGCCAGTTCGCGGAAGCCCAGCCACAGCAGCAGCAGCAAGCCCACGGCCGCTATTTCGGCGGCGAACAGGCGCGCTACCCGGCGGCGGGCCAGGCGCTGGGCGTCGGCGG
Organism: Hymenobacter sp. B81; assembly: GCF_044628455.1. NCBI lineage: Bacteria > Pseudomonadati > Bacteroidota > Cytophagia > Cytophagales > Hymenobacteraceae > Hymenobacter > Hymenobacter sp. B81. The sequence continues at coordinate 217,277 of NZ_JBIYZW010000003.1, forward strand.
CTTCGAGCTGCTGCTCCATGCGCAGCCACGCGCCCAGGGGCACTTCGTCGTCCGGGTAGTCGTGGGCCCCCCGCCGGAACAGTGCGTCCAGTTCTTCATCCGACAAGTCAGGCGTAGGCATGGTGGGCGGTTTTAAGCAGCATGGCCTTGAGGTGGGCCCGGGCTTTGGACAGATTGGATTTGGAGGCTCCGACGGAAATGCCCAGCTGCTGGGCAATTTCCTCGTGGGTGAAGCCGTCGATGACGTAGAGGTTGAACACGGTGCGGTAGCCGGGGGTGAGGCGCTGGATAAGCTGCAGCAGCTCGTCGTAGGCCAGGGAATCGAGGGCGCTGGCGCCGGTGTCGGGGTGGTAGTTGCTGACCTCGTCGAGGTCCTGCTGGTGCTGGTGCTTTTCGGTGGCGCGGTAGTGGTCGATGGCGGTGTGAATCATGATGCGCTTGAGCCAGCCGCGGAACGAGCCGTTGAGCTCGTGCTTGGTAACGTCGAAGCGGATGATGTCGCGGTAGATTTTCATAAAGCCGTCGTTTACGGCTTCCATGGCCTCGTCGCGGGTGCGGGTGTAGCGCAGGCACACGCTCATGGCGTAGCTGTAGTAGCGCAGATACAGCTGCCGCTGGCATACCCGATCGGCACGGCGGCAGCCGGCCAGGATGGCCAGTAAGGCTTCGGCGGCGACGTGGTCGGGCTGGGGGGACACGGCTACGGGGGAGAGTTACTGCCTACTCGGCGGCGGCAGGTAAAAAGGTTGCCCGGATCTGTAAAAAGTTACGCATTTGGGCGCAATGCCCACTACCGATGGCGAAAGCCCCGGGTGCGACAATGCAAAATCAAGCTTGCCGCGCGGCAACGGCCCGTTTCAACCCCAGGGAGCGGCGGCTCAAACGGGCGGCGCGGCAACAAATGCCGTGGCGGGACAAAACAAAACCGCCCGGCCACTGGGGCCGGGCGGTTTGCCAAATCGTCCCCGAAATCCTGGGGACCCGTCGAATCCGTGGTTTTTACTGCACGGCGGTGGAAAGCTTGGGCGCGTCGGCGGGGGTGTTGCCGAGGTGCTGCTTTTCCTTGTCGCCGTAGGTGTCCAGAATCAGCGGGGCGGCGATGAACAGCGAGGAGTAGGTACCCGCCAGCATGCCGATAATCATGGCGAAGGAGAACGAGCGCAGCGTTTCACCGCCGAAGATGAACAGCACTACTACTACCATCAGCACGGTGGTGGCCGTAATCATGGTGCGCGAGAAGGTGCTCACCAGGGCGGGGTTGACTACCTGGGCGAAGGTGAGTTTGGGGTTCTCGTGCAGGTACTCGCGGATGCGGTCGTAGATAACCACGGTGTCGTTCATGGAGTAGCCCAGCACCGAGAGCACGGCGGCCACGAACACCTGATCCATTTCCAGGTTCAGGCCCAGGGCGCGGGCAATGGGGTAGGTGGCAATGATGAACAGAGCATCGTGGAACAGGGCCACTACGGCGGCCATGGAGTACTGCCACTTTTCGAAGCGGAACAGCACGTACACGAAGATGGCGACCAGCGTCAGGCCCAGGCTCAGGATGGAGGTGCGCTTAATGTCGTCGGCAATGGTGGCGCCCACTTTCGAGGAGCTGCGGATCTGCGGGTCGTCGGCGCCGAACTCGGCCAGGCCTTTGAGCAGGGCCGATTCGACTTTCTTGTCGGCTTCCACGCTCTCGTCGTCGGCCAGGTAGCCGGTGGTGATGCGCAGGCGGCTGTTCGAGCCGTAGGTTTTCACTTCGGTGCCGGCGTTCTGGAAGTCGTCGAGCAAAGCTTCGCGCACGTCCGACGATACTTCGGCCTTGTTGAAGTCGACCACGTAGGCGCGGCCGCCGCGGAAGTCTACGCCCAGGTTGGGGCCGCCCTGAATGGCCATCAGCACGAAGCCGATGGTGATGTACACGGCCGAACCAATGTAGGCCAGCTTGCGCTTGCCCACGATGTCGAAGTTGACGCCCTGGAACAGCTTGCGCGAAAGGAAGGTGGAGAAGGTGATGGCCGAGCTTTCCTTGCCCTTGGTGAGCCACTCGATGATGAGGCGCGACACGAATACGGCCGACAGGAACGAGGTGAACACGCCGATGCCCAGGGTAATGGCGAAGTTCTGCACCGGGCCCGTACCGAAGAAGCCCAGAATGATGGCTACGATGAGGGTGGTGACGTTGGAGTCGAAGATGGCCGAGAAGGCGCGCGAGTAGCCCTTGTTGATGGCGTCCTTAACGAGCAGGCCGTGGCTGAGCTCTTCGCGGATGCGCTCGAAGATCAGTACGTTGGCATCGACCGAGGTGCCGATAACGAGTACCATACCGGCAATGCCAGGCAGGGTGAGGGCGGTGCTGAACTGGGCCAGTACGCCCAGAATCAGGAACATGTTGAACAGCAGGGCGGCATCGGCTACCAGACCGGCACGGCCGTAGTAGAAGGCCATGAAGATCATGATGACGGCCAGGCCGGCCAGCGAGGAGTAGAGGCCCTGGTTGATGGCTTCCTGGCCGAGCGAGGGACCCACTACGGCTTCTTCCACGATGCGCGTGGGGGCGGGTAGCTTACCGGCCTTGAGCACGTTGGCCAAATCCTGGGCTTCCTCGATGGTGAAGTTGCCCGAGATGCTGGAGTTGCCGCCGGCAATTTCCGACTGCACCACCGGGGCCGAGTACACGTAGTCGTCGAGCACGATGGCCACCTGCTTGCCGATGCTGGCGGCGGTGAGCTTCTGCCACTTCTTGGCGCCCGAGGGGTTCATCTGCATGCTCACTTCGGGGCGGCCACCCTGGTCGTAGTCCTGGCGGGCGTCCGATACCACGTCGCCGCCCATGGGGGCGTTGCCGCCGGCCTGCTTGCGGATGGCGTTCAGCTGCAGGTATTCCTGCTTGTCGATGGTGGTGGGCTTCACGTCCCAGAGGAACGTGAGGTTGGCGGGCAGCACGGCGCGTACTTCGGGCGAGCGGAGCAGGTCGTTCACGCGGGCGGTGTCGCGGATGTTGGCGCCCAGCGTGCCGGGCATAGTGAAGTACTTGGCCAAGCCGGTGCCGGCCTGCTGGGCCGTGGCGGCCGTGTCGGTTTTAGCGTTTTTCTTGGCCAGCTGGCTGGCCAGCGAGGTCGAGTCGGCGGCAGTTGCGGCGGTGTCGACGGCAGCGGCGGGCGGAGCAGCGGCGGCGGTAGCGCCGGCGCTGCCGGCGGCGTCGCGGGCCTTGATGATTTCGTCGAGCTGCTGCAGGTAGGGGAAGAAGTCCTGCTGGGGCCACACTTCCCAGAACTCCAGCTTGGCCTGGCCCTGGAGCAGCTTGCGCACGCGGTCGGGGTTGTCGACGCCCGGCAGCTCAATCTGGATGCGGCCGGTGCCTTTCACGCGCTGGATGTTGGGCTGGTTCACACCGAACTTATCGACGCGGGTGCGCAGGATGCGGAAGGCGCGCTCAATGGCTTCCTCCACTTCCTTGTCGACTTCGGCCAGCACTTTCTGGTCGGTCGAGTTGTAGTCAATGCCGCGGCTCTTGTTGGTGGTGTTGGCGAAGATGCGGGCCAGCTTGTCGCCGGGCGCTACCTCGCGGAAGGCCTGGGCAAACAGGGCGGTGAACGAGGTGGAGGGGTTCTGCTTCTGCAGCTGCTGGGCGCGGGTGAGGGCCTGGTTGAACTTGGGGTCCTTGGAGTTGCCGGCCATGGCCCGCACAATCTCCACCGGCGACACTTCCAGCGTCACGTGCATGCCGCCTTTCAGGTCGAGGCCGAGGCCCAGCTCCGAGGCGCGCACGTCGCGGTAGGTGTAGTCGACGCCGAGAATGTTGGTGACTGGGGCGCGCCACACCGAGTCGAGGTAGTGCTGGCGCTGCTGCTGGTCGACCTTGCCGTTCTGAGTGGCGTACTGCACGGCGTCGTTCTGCACGCGCCGCGAAATGAAGGTGAAGTAGAGGAAGTAGAAGCACAACGCCGACACGATAAGCGTCAGCGCAATGACCAAACCTTTGTTACGCATGTAAGGGGTACTAAGTAATGAGCAATGAACGGGAGCAATTGGCCGGTGCCAGCCCCAATCGACGGTCAGAGGCTCCGGGCCCGGCTGGGGCCGGGGAGCGGCGCAGTGCGTGGACGCACCTGGCCAATTGCCCGTAGTCGATTGTTAAAGGCGGCTGCCTGTTTAGGGCGCGTGCGGCGACAGCGCCGAGCCCAGCAGGCGGGCGCCAAACCAGTTGGGCCGGGCCTCGGGCCGGGGGCGCGGGGCTGCGGGCTGGGGGCGGTAGGTAGCAAACAGCCGGGCCTCGGGCGCGGGCGGCAGCCAGCCATCGACGGCGGGCAGCAGCCAGGGAGCCAGCGAGGCCGTGGCTTCGAGGGTTACTTTCTGCTTGACCACCGTGCCCTTGGGGGCGCCCTGCAGCTGGGGCACGTTGGCCTTGGCGGGGGCCGCACGGAAGGTGGCTACGGCCTGGTTGTTCAGCCCCACTACCAACAGCAGCGTGACAGCCAGCAGGCTGAAGCGCAGACGGGGCAATATGGCGGTGAACAACAACACGTTGGGGCAGTAGGGTTGCAAATATAGCCAAACGGCCCGCTTCGGAAAAGAAGCGGGCCGTTTAACACGGTTTTTGCCCTAGCGGCGGCTTGCTGCTAAGCCGGCTGCTGATGCACCTTGGTTTTCAGGAACGACACGAGCACGTCGAGGCCGCGGTCGAAGTGGCGGTTGTTGGGAATGATCAGGTCGGCGTCGTGCTTGAAGGGCTTGATGTACTTCTCGTAGGTGGGGGCCACGTGGTGGGTGTAGCGGTAGAGCACGTCCTCCAGGTCGTAGCCGCGCTCGTCCCGGTCGCGCACGATGCGGCGCAGCACTTTCACGTGCTCCCGGGCGTCGATGTATACCTTCAGGTCGAGCAGCTTGGCCACTTCCTCGAAATAGAACACGAAGATGCCCTCCACCACCACGATGGGGGCCGGATTGAACACCAGCTCCTTGGGCGTGGCGCCGGGGTTGTTGAAAGTGTACTCGGGGCGGCGCACCTCCAGGCCCTGGCTGATGCGCAGCACGTCGGCGGCGTAGGCGGCCGAGTCGATGGAACCGGGCAAATCGAAGTTGGTGACGCCCTGGTCATCTACCTGCTGGCTTTCCCGCGGGTGGTAGTAGTTGTCCTGGGAAATCAGGCAGATTTCGTCTTCGGAAAACGAGGAAAGCAGGCGGCGCAGGAAGGTGGTCTTGCCCGAGGCGCTGCCCCCGGTAATGCCGACGATGAAAGGTTTTTGCATGGGGGAAATACCGGACCTGTGGCTGGTTCAACCTTGCAAAAGTACGGAGCCGCCCCCGAAGAACCGGGAAAATGTGTGTCGGCCGCTCCCAGAAAGCCGCCCTGGCGGCGGGCACGCGCTTACGGGCGGCCTAGGCCAGGCGCGGCAGCCGGTTGAGGAACGCCACCAGCTGGCCGACGGCGCGGGCGCGGTGACTGAGCTGGTTTTTCTCGTTCAGCGCCATTTCGGCGAAGCTGCGCCCGTCGCCCTCGGCGGGCACGAATACCGGGTCGTAGCCAAAGCCGCCGCTGCCGCGCTGCTCCGGGGAAATCTGGCCCAGCACCTCGCCCGCAAACAGGTGCTCGTCGGTTTCACTGAGCACCAGGGCCACCACCGTGCGGAAGCGGGCCGATCGGTCGGCGTGGGGCCGCAGCTCGTGGAGCAGCTTCTGCACGTTGTCGGCGGCCGAGCGCTGCGGGCCGGCGTAGCGGGCCGAGTACACCCCGGGGGCGCCGTGCAGGGCGGTTACTTCCAGGCCGGTGTCGTCGGCAAAGCAGGGTACGCCGTAATGCTCCCACACGTAGCGGGCCTTCTGGCGGGCGTTACCCTCCAGGGTATCCTGGGTTTCGGGCAGCTCCTCCTGGCAGCCAATGTCGGCCAGGCTCAGCAGCTCGGTGCCGGCCGGCAGCAGGGGCCGGATTTCCTCCAGCTTGTGGGCATTGTTGGAAGCAAAGCAGAGGCGCATGGGGTGGGGTAATGAGGTGACAGGTGACAGGTGACACGTGACAGGTTGCGGGGACCAGGGAAGCGCAACGGCCGTGGGGCAAAAGTACCGTTGCCGACCGCGCACAAAAAAACCGGCCGTGCCGGTTATCTGATCTAACTCCCCAGGAGTACCACCCTGTCACCTGTCACCTGTCACCTGTCACCTGTCACCTGGCTTACCGGAACATCGACTTGATGCTGCCCCAGGAGCGCTGCACGGCGCTGGGCGTCTGGGTAAGGTTGGTGGTGTAGGTTTGGTCGCCGGTGCTGGCGTGCACGGTGAGGCGGTAGGTATAGGGCCCCCCGCTGGTGGTAGTGGCCGTGCCGCCGCGGTACAGGTTGGCGTCGGTGTACTGGTAGCGGCGCTGCCCGGTGGGCGTCACGTTGATAACGCGCTCGAAGGGCTCGTTGCCGCTGCGCCGGTGCAGGTCGAAGGAGTTGACGCCGCTTTCGCTGACCACCTCCCACTCGATGCGCACGGAGGTACCGTCGGGCGTGGCTTGAAACAGCGTGACGGTGACGGCCCAGGCCGCCGGCACGGCCACCAGCAGGGCCAGAAAGAGCAGGAGTAGCGGTTTGCGGATCATGCGGCGCGCGGCGGAGAGGGTGGGGAAGGGCGGGGACAACGGGCCGAAGCGGACCAAAAATAACCAATTCCGGGAATTACCAGCACCACACAAAGAGGGGAGGGCGGAAAAAAGCCTCAACGCTTTTGATTTCAGCGCCAAGCATGTACCTTTGCCCTCCCTTCCGCAAAATCGGCAGGGCCCCAAGGCATTAACCGCTTTTCGCGTCATGAAAAAAGACATCCACCCCGAGTACCGCGAGGTAGTGTTCCAGGACACCTCGAGCGACTTTAAATTCATCACCCGTTCGACGATGACCTCGAATGAGACCATCACGATGGAAGACGGCAAAACCTACCCCGTCATCAAGGTGGAAGTTAGCAGCCAGTCGCACCCGTTCTACACGGGCAAGAACATGTTCATCGACACCGCTGGTCGCGTGGAGAAATTCCGCACCCGCTACGCCAAAAAAGCTTAAGCAAGCTGCTTGTTGCGGGTTGGCGGCGGCCTTGTTTCGCCGGCAACCTCGCACCGAAAACTCCCGCCGGCCCTGCCGGCGGGAGTTTTTGTTTTTCAACTGGCGCCGGAACGCGACCTTTGCGCCCGGTGCGCGGCCAACAACCAGCTAGCGGCGCGCCCCGTCTACCGGTAACTGACTTCCCTGATGACCGTTCTGCTCTTTGACGACCCGGCTATCCGGCCCCACCTGCTGCCCTTCACCTTCACGCGGCCCGTGGCGGCACTGCGCTGCGGCATTCTCACCATCGCCGAAAAGTGGCAGCACCGCCTCGGCAGCGAGGTACACTACCTCACCGAGCCTTACCTGCAGGCCAAGTTCCCCGCCGCCCCGGCCCAGGGCCCAGCCCTGGTTATCAACGGGGCCGTGTGCCCCGACGACGTGCTGACCCGGCAGGTGCAGGGGCTGCAGCCCGGCGAGGCGCTCTATTCCGACGAGGTGCTGGTAGCCGCCCACCTGGCCGACGCTACGAAAGTTGCCGAGCTGATCCAGGACGGCTTTGCCAAAACCACGGAAACGGCCGAGCCGGTCACCGTCATCAGCCGGCCCTGGCACCTGTTTCTGCGCAACGGCGCCGAAATCCGCCGCGACTTTGCCCTGCTCACCCAAGGCCGCGAGTCGCAGCCGGTGGGCGATGCGCACACCATCGTGTACGCTCCCGAAAACATCTTCATCGAGGAAGGCGTGAAGATCCGGGCGGCTATTCTCAACGCCGAAAACGGCCCCATTTACCTGGGCCGCAACTCGCAGGTGCACGAGGGCGCCATCATCAGCGGGCCGCTGGCCCTGGGCGAGGGCGCCCACATCAACCCCGGCGCCAAGATGCGCGGCGACAACACCGTAGGACCGCACTGCAAGGTGGGTGGTGAGGTAGGCAACTCCATCCTGCTGGGTTACTCCAACAAGGGCCACGATGGCTACCTGGGCAACTCGGTTATCGGCGAGTGGTGCAACCTGGGGGCCGACACCAACACCTCGAACCTGAAAAACAACTACGCCCCGGTGAAGGTGTGGAGCCACGCCGCCGGCCGCTTCGTGAACACCGGCCAGCAGTTCTGCGGGCTGATGATGGGCGACCACAGCAAGTGCGGCATCAACACCATGTTCAACACCGGCACGGTGGTGGGCGTGGCGGCCAACGTATTCGGGGCGGGTTTCCCCAGGCAGTTTATTCCTTCCTTCAGCTGGGGCGGGGCTTCGGGCTTCGAAACCTTCCGCCTGCCCAAGGCCGGCGAGGTGGCCGAGCGCGTCATGGCCCGCCGCCACCTGCCCTACGACGAGGTGGAGCAGGCCATCATGGCCAAGGTGTACGAGCTGACGGTGAAAGACCGCGTGTGGGAGCGAACGGCGGCGCCCGCGGGCGGCGAGGTAAGCTTTGAACTGTAGAACAACTGATTTTCTGAGCTGATATGGCCGAGGAACAACAGCCGTTGCGCGGGGCCGATTACGGCATGGCCGCCTTTCTGGTCGCCGCGCTGGTGGGCGGCAACTTCCTGGATTTCGTCACCTCGTGGCGCATCGGGCTGGTGTCGCTGGTAATTACGGCGGCGGGCATCTGGCTGCTGCTGAAAGTGCTGCGCCGGCCGCTGCCCATTTCCAAAAAAGCCCTGTACGCGCTGGGCATTGCCATGCTCACCATGGCCTTGCGCATCGGCGCCTTCACGCTGCTGCGCAAATATTTGCAGTAAGCGGCTTTCCCCGACTGGCTACTATGCGTTTCGCTGATATTCCCGGGCTGGAAGAAGTAAAGCAGGTGCTGGTGCAGAGCGTGCAGCGCCAGCACGTGGCCCACGCCCAGCTGTTTCGCGGGCGCGAAGGCTCGGGGGCGCTGGCCCTGGCTTTGGCCTACGCGGCCTACCTCAACTGCGAAGACCGCCAGCCCCAGGACTCCTGCGGCCTCTGCCCCAGCTGCCGCAAAATCGACCGGCTGGTGCACCCCGACCTGAACTTCATTCTGCCGGTAACCACCACCAAGCAAGTCAGCAAGGACGCGCTCAGCCACAAGTTCGCGGCCGAGTGGCGCAGCTTCGTGCTGACCGAGGGCGGCGCCTATCAGGGGCTGAACGACTGGATGCAGCACATTGGGGCCGAAAACAAGCAGGGCAACATCTCCAAGGACGAGGCCGTGCAGCTGCTGCGGCTGGTGTCGCTCAAGGCCTTCGAAGCCCAGTTCAAGCTGGTAGTTATCTGGCTGCCCGAGCTGATGCACCCGGCCGCGGCCAACGCCGTACTCAAGCTGCTGGAAGAGCCGCCGCCCGCCACCGTGTTTCTGCTGGTGTGCCAGCAGCCCGACAAGCTGCTGCCCACCATCCTGAGCCGGGTGCAGCTGGTGCCGGTGCGCCAGTTCCGCGACGAGGAAATTACCCAGCACCTGGCCGGGCAGTACGCGGTGCCCGAGGTGAAGGCCCGGCAGCTGGCCCAGATCAGCGAAGGCCACCTGGGCGCGGCCCTCTCGGCCCGCAGCCACGACGGCGGCAACGACTACTTCGGCACCTACGCCGACTGGATGCGCGCCTGCTACGCCCCGAGCCTGGAGAAAATCGTGGCCGCGGCCGATGCCTTTCAGAAAATGGGCCGCGAAAACCAGAAGGAGTTTTTGCAGTATGCCCTGGGCCTTACCCGCAAGGTGCTGCTCTACGGCCTCGACCCGCAGCTGGTGCCCCACCTGCCGGCCCAGGAGCAAACCTTCATCAGCCGCTTCTGCCAGTTTGTGCACCGCCACAACGCCGACGACCTGACCCGCGAGCTGAACGACGCGCACTTTCACATCGAGCGCAACGCCAACCCGCGCATGGTGTTCGTGGACGCTTCCCTGCAGCTAGCCGACTACCTGCGCGCCCCAGCGAATGATTGAATGAAGAAATGACTGAATGATTGAATGTCGTTCTGACTGCGCCAGCCGCGCGGCTCCGCGCCTCCCGAACGTCAATCACTAAGTCACCACCTCGCTCATTCACCCATTCAATCATTCACCCATTCAATCATTCACTCATCGCTATGTCCCACTTCCCCATTCGCATCGGCACCCGCGGCAGCAAGCTGGCTTTGTGGCAGGCCAATCACGTGGCCGATACCCTGCACGCCGCCGGCCTGCGCACCGAAATCGTCATCATTACCACCAAGGGCGACGTGGTGCTCGACCGCTCGCTCGATAAGATTGGGGCCAAGGGCGTGTTTACCGAGGAGTTGGAGGAAAGCCTGCGCACCGGCCAGATCGACATTGCCGTGCACAGCGCCAAGGACGTGCAAAGCCATTTGCCCGACGACCTGGAGCTGCTGGCTTTCATGAAGCGCGAGCAGGTCAACGACGTGGTGGTGAGCTTCGACCCGGGCTTCTCGCTCGACCGGCCCGACATCGTGCTGGGCACCAGCAGCACCCGCCGCCGCGCCCTGCTCAAGCGCCACTACCCCCATGCCATTACGGCCGAGGCCCGCGGCAACCTGCAAACGCGCCTGCGCAAGCTCGAAGAAGGCCAGTACGACGCGCTGGTGCTGGCCTACGCCGGCGTGCACCGCATGGAGTACGACGAGCTGATCGTGAGCGTGCTGCCCCAGACGCAGTTTATTCCCGCTGCCGGCCAGGGCTCGGTGGCCATCGAGTGCGCCAAGAGCCTCGACCTGCCCCGCAAGCTGGCCCTGCGCAATCTGCTCGACGACCCCGACACCCATACCTGCCTGCAGGCCGAGCGCGCCTTCTTGCGCACCATGGAGGGCGGCTGCAGCATTCCCTCGTTTGCCCTGGCCACCTATACCGACGAAGGCACCCTGCAGCTGCACGGCGGCCTCATCAGCCTCGACGGCCAGCAGTACGTGGAGGAAATCCGCAGCACCACTGACCCCGCCGCCGCCGAGGAGCTGGGCCACGCCACCGCCCAGGCCGTGCTCAGCCGCGGCGGCGTGCAAATTCTGGCCGACATCCGTCAGCACCGCGACTCGGAATCGGCTACGTTTTAGCCCGCGGTGGTGGCACGACTCAAAGTCGTGGCACTACTACGTTTAAGCTGCCCGTTCCAACCAATTACAAGCTCATGCGCCGGTTTTCGCCCATCTGCACCCTTGGCATGATACTGCTCAGCGCCTCCGCATTCGGGCAGCAGCCGGCTGATCAAAACCGCAAGCAGGCGCGGGAAAAGTGGCTGGCCGAGATGCTGCAGGAGCCGGTGGAGCGGCGGATTCTGGTACGGCCGGTCATCCGAAACGAAAAGATGGCAGTGGCAATTGCCGAAGCCTATGCCTTCAGCGTTTACGGCGAAAAGCAAATTAAGGAACAGCGCCCCTACCACGTGGAGCTGATAAACGGGTACTGGGTAATTTATGGGCGCTTGCCAGAGCCCTATGACGTTGGAGGGTTCCTTGAAATCGTGCTCGATGCCAAGGACGGCCGGGTGGTGCGGTTCCTGCACAGCAAGTAAGGCCGCTACGGATAGCCGCCGGAACGGAATGAGCGGCGCATTTATGCGCTAGCCAGAAAGTAAACCTAGCGCTTTGGAAGCGGGACTAATGCCGTGCCGGCTCCGGCTCGGCGGGCGCCGAGCCGGTAACTGCGTACAGCCCCAGGGCCAGCACGGCCCCGCTGGTGTCGGCCAGCATGTCCTTCTGTGCGTCCCAGATGTCGCCCTGGCTGCCCAGGAACGCGGCGCCGGCGTCGCCGCCGGCCGTGGCGGCGTAGAGCCACTCGATGATTTCGTAGCTCATGGCCACTGTGCCGATAACGCAGAGCGCCAGCAGGTAGGCCACCCAGCGCACCCGCACCGTGCGGGTGCGGTCGAGCTGCTCCAGAATGGCGTAGGCAAAAAAGCCCACGCTCACGTGCGCTACCCTATCGTACATGTTGCGCTCGAAGCCCAGTAGCTGGTTGAACCAGTCGAAGGGCACCCGCTCGAAGGTGTAGTAGCCGCCGATGGTGTGCAGGTAAATCAGCACGCTCATCAGCGCGTAGGCCAGGTTGGAAAAGCGCGTGCCGCGCCGGTACAGCAGCACCAGCGCGGCCACAATGAGCACGATGGGCAGGTTTTCGGCTACCCAGGTGCCGCGCTCGTGGGGCGTAATGGCCAGGGCCGCAAACAACACGAGGTAGGCTGCCAGCAGCAGCTTGGGAAACCAGGCAGAGGGGGAAGAAGAGGGCATGGCGGAAGGTAAAGCTGCGCCGTGTACGGCCCGCGCCGCCGCGGGTAGGGCCACGGGGGCAATCGGCAAGGCCGGGGACTACCAGTCAGTGCATGATGAAACGTTTTTCCGCCCGGCGACTAAAGCGTTTCACGCTGCTTGAAACGTTTTCAGCGCAATGGCCCAAAACGTTTCATTCCGTCTGAAACGTTTTGACGAGCCGGTGAAAAAACGTTTCATCTACGCGGGGGCCGCTCGGGCAACGGAATACCGGAACAACCGGGGCTGGCCCGCCTTCCCGAAACCGCGTAGCTTCGCAATGGCAAAGCGGCCCCGTTATCTGCCGCTTCCGCCGGCTTTTATTCTGCCACCCGACCTTCCACTTATGTTTGCTTCCCTGCGTCTTACCGCCACAATAGCCGCCCTGTTGCTGGCCGCCGCCCCGGCCGTGCAGGCCCAGCAGCCCGCCGCTGCCACCGAAACCAAGACTAAAACCAAGGTGAAGGCGCCCAAACCCAGCAAAAAAGACGAGCTGGTGACGCTGACTGTGACCCAGAACGGCACCGCGCTGGGCGAGATTCGCCTGCTGACCTACGAGCAGACGCCCCTGCACCGCGCCAACTTCCTGGCTAAGGCCAAAAGCGGCTTTTACTCCGGCACTACCTTCCACCGCGTTATTCCCGACTTCATGGTGCAGGGCGGCGACTTCAACTCCAAGGACGAGGACCCCAACAACGACGGCATGGGCCAGCCCAATGACCCAACCATTACGGCCGAAATCCGCCCCGAACTCAAACACAAGCGCGGCGCGCTGGCCGCCGCCCGCCAGGGCGACTTCGTGAACCCCACCCGCGCCAGCAGCAGCAGCCAGTTCTACATCGTGCAGAACCCCAAGGGCACGCCCCACCTCGACGGCCAGTACACCGTGTTCGGCCAGGTCATCCAGGGGCAGGAGGTAGTCGATAAGATTGCCCAGACGCCCCGCAACGAAATGGACCGCCCCACCGAGGCCGTGAAAATGACGGTGAAGGTGGAAAAGCTCAGCAAAAAGAAAATCACCAAGCTCTACGGCTACACCTACGGCAATTAATCATAGCTATCAACTAATGATAAACTCATGCGTCTGCTGATCACCGGAGCCAACGGCCTGCTGGGCCAGAAGCTGGTGGAGTTGCTGCACCGCCAGCCCGAAGTGGAACTAGTAGCCAGCTCGCGCGGCCACAACCGCCTGGCCGACCGCTACCCCGCGCTGCGCTTCGAAACCCTCGACGTGACCGACGCGGCGCAGGTGGAGGAAGTCATCGGGCGGGTGCGGCCCAGCCACGTCATTCACACTGCGGCCATGACCAACGTGGACGAGTGCGAGCTGAACCAGGACGCCTGCTGGCTCCAGAACGTAACGGCCACCGCCCACCTGGCCCACGCCTGCGCCGCCCATGCCGCGCACCTGACCCACCTGAGCACCGATTTCATCTTCGACGGCTCGCACGGGCCGCTCACCGAGGACGCCGCGCCCAACCCCATCAGCCACTACGGCCGCAGCAAGCTGGCCGCCGAGCAGGCCGTGCAGGCAACCGCCGGCCTGCGCTGGGCCATTGCCCGCACGGTGCTGGTGTACGGCGTGCTCCACGGGGGCGGGCGCACCAACATCGTGCTCTGGGTGCGCGACTCGCTGCGCGCCGGCAAGCAGATAAAGGTCGTCAACGACCAGTGGCGCACGCCCACCCTGGCCGAGGACCTGGCCCAGGGCTGCTGGCTGATAGCCCGCCAGAGCGCCCGGGGCGTCTACAACATCTCGGGCCGCGAGCTGCTCACGCCCTACGCCATTGCCCGGCAAGTAGCCGCCCACTTCGGCCTCGAGGCCTCGCTCATCGAGGAAGCCGACGGCTCGACTTTCACCCAGCCCGCCCGGCGGCCGCCGCGCACCGGCTTCGTCATTGGCAAAGCCGAGCAGGAACTGGGTTACCGCCCGCACTCCTTCGCCGAGGGTATCGACATCGTGGCGGCCCAGGCACCATAAGGGAGTGGGTGGGGCGGACGTTTTTCGCCCGCGCGGGCTATCTTTAACGATGGACACTGCCGTCAGGTAAAGTCCACTCGCGCCACCAACCCAACCAAAACCACCGATGACCTTTCCCCAGCCGCCCCGCGAATTCCGCTCATCCTGGAAACGCGGGTTGCTGAGTTGCTGGCTGCTGCTCTGCGGGGCGGCTGCCGCGGCCCAGTCGGCCAGCCCGGCCGATAAGCTGGCGCCGGCCCTGCAGAACCTGGCCGCCCGCGGCAGCAAAAGCCCGGCGCAAACGGTGCGCGTGAGTTCTGCCCAGCCTGCGGCGCTGCGCGAGTGGGCGGCGCGAGAGCTGCCCCAAGCCCGCTTTCGGCCGCTCACGCCCGAGGTGCTGGAGGTGTCGGGGCTAAGTGCCGCGCAGCTGCCCGCGCTGGCCGCTTCGCCCTTCCTCACCTTCGTCGATGTGGCCCGGCGCCCGGGGCGGGAAGAGCGGCTTATCAGCTTCAACGACCTGAGCGCCAACCGGGCCAGTGTGGTGCACCAGCAGCTGCCCCAGCTCAGCGGCGCGGGCCTCACGGTGTCGGTCAAGGAAAACGCCTTCGACCCGGCCGACATCGACTTCAAGGGCCGGGTGCTGGCGGCCCCCAGCGGCGCGCCCGTCTCGCCGCACGCCACCATCATGGCCACCATCGTGGCCGGGGCCGGCAACTCGGGCCCCACGGGCAAAGGCGTGGCCTGGCAGGCGCGGCTGACTCCGGCCAGCTTCGCCTCCTTTCTGCCCGACGACGGCCAGGCGCTGACGCAGGCCGGCGTGTCGGTGCAGAACCACTCCTACGGCTCGAGTGCGGGCATCGAAAACTGGTACGGGCTGGAAGCGCGCGAGTACGACCGGCACACCCGCCTGTTTCCGGGCTTGCTGCACGTATTCTCGGCCGGCAACTCGGGCACCGATACCAGCCCCAGCGGCCCTTATGCAGCGGTGCCGGGCTTTGCCAACCTCACCGGGCAGTTTAAGATGGCCAAGAACGTGCTGAGCGTGGGTGCCACCGATGCGCTGGGGCAGGTGGCCGCGCGCAGCTCCCGCGGCCCGGCCTACGACGGCCGCGTGAAGCCCGAACTGGTGGCCTACGGCGACGGCGGCACTTCCGAGGCGGCGGCCATGGTGTCGGGCATTGCCCTGCTGGTGCAGCAGGCCTACCGCGACGGGCACGGCGGCGCCCTGCCGACGGCCGCCCTGGTGAAGGCCGCGCTGCTCAACAGCGCCGACGACGCCGGCCGGCCGGAAGTAGACTTTGCCACCGGCTTCGGCCGCGCCGACGCCCTGGGCGCCGTGCAAACCATTCGCGAAGGCCGCTTTGCCGCCGGCAGCAGCAGCCCCGGTGCCACGCAGACGTTTCCACTCACCGTGCCCGCGGGCATGCGGCAGCTGAAGGTAACCCTGGTGTGGCCCGACGCCGAGGCGGCCGCCAACGCCCCGCGCGCCCTGGTCAACGACCTCGACCTGGAACTGGTGCAGCCCGCTACCGGCCGGCGCTGGCGGCCCTGGGTGCTGAGCAGCTACCCCCACGCCGACTCGCTGCAGCTGCCCGCCCGCCGCCGTGCCGACCACCTCAACAACGTGGAACAGGTAACCCTGGCTTTGCCCGACGCAGGCAGCTACGAGGTGCAGGTGCGCGGCTTCGACGTGCCCGTGGGTCCGCAGGCCTTCAGCCTGGCCTACGAGTGGGAGGCCACCGGCCTGAGCTGGACCCGCCCCCAGGCCGGCGACGACCTGCGTCCCGAAGAAAGAAATACGCTGCGCTGGCAGTGGCGCGGGCCAGCCGCGACGGGCCGGCTGGAGTACCGCCCCGTCGGCAGCACGGCCTGGCAGTTGGTTGAGGCCGCGGTGAACCTAGCCGACGAGCAGTGGGCCTGGACGCCGCCGGCGGCCGAGCAGGTAGCCGAGCTGCGCCTGAGCGTGGGCAGCAGCGCCTGGACTTCGGAGAAATTCACTCTCACCCGCCGGCCCCTGCCGCAGGTGGGTTACGCCTGCCCCGAAGAAGTTCTGCTGTACTGGCCCCGCACGACCGGCGCTACCCAGTACCAGCTTTACCGCGTGGGGGCTACCCACCTTGAGCCGCTGGCTTTGACCGCCGACACAGTGCTCGTCATCGACCGCCGGCAGCAGCCCGAGACCTACGTGGCCGTGGCGCCCATCCTGCAGGGCCTGGAAGGCAGCCGCAGCTACACCGTGGGCTACAACGAGCAGGAAACCAGCTGCTACGTGAAAAGCTTTCAGCCCCGCCAGCTGGTCAACGACACGGCCGTCTTCGACCTGGAGCTCGGCAGCACGTTCCGGCTGCAGTCGGCCACCCTGGAGCGGCGCAGCGGCGCGGGCTTTGTGCCGGTACAGACGGTGGCGCCCGTGACGCAGCTGCGCCTGAGCCTGGCTGATCGGCTGCCGGCTTCTGGCCGCTACGAGTACCGCGTGCGCCTCGAAACCACCGACGGGCGGCAGTACTACTCCCAGACCGAGCCCATCTTTCAGGCCCTGGCCGGCGACGTGCTGGTATTCCCTAACCCCGTGCCCAGTGGGCAGCTGCTGAACATTGTGACTACCGAAAGCGACGGGGTGGAGTTGAGCATATACGACCTGCGCGGCCGCCTGCTGCGCCGCAGCACCGAGGCCAGCGCCATCATCAGCTTAAACCCCGCCGGCCTGCCGCAGGGCACCTATCTGGTACACGTGCGCACGCCGCGGGGGCAAACTACGGTGCGGCGGATAGTGGTGCTGTAGCCTGGCAGCGGGCAGTGCTTTTTTCTGTCGCCCGCTGCCAAGGGGCCCGGCTCGGCATGCTCCGACGCAACTTGCCCCCGAATCGAGCAGCATCAGTCCAGGCACTGCGGACTGCGCCATGAAATTACCGCTCGAAGCGCAACTTCGGGCCGCTCAGGCGGCCTAGCCCAGTACGCCCCGAATGCCGGCTTGGTCCTGGTACGGCCTGGGCGGCTCCCGCTGCGTGCCCCGAGGAGCACTAGCACTGTGCGGCCTGCGAACGGAAGCCAGGAACGCAAAGAGGCCCGGCTCCTTTGCGGGAACCGGGCCTCAGGTTGAACGGACTAACTCAGCCCGTTAGTACAGGTAGTTGAGGGCCGTGCGGTCGTTGGTGTTGAACGGACGGTTGGCACCGGTGCCGATGCAAGCCAGCATCCACGAGGTAGCGTCGCCGTTGTAAGCCGTGGGCGTGCCGGGAATGTGGACGGCACCCACCGTGCTGGCGCCTTCGTTGGTGTAGGCCCCGCCGCAGCTGTAAGCGCGGTTGGCGTAGTCAGTGTGGCGGAAGCCGATGCAGTGACCAACTTCGTGGGCCAGGATGGTGGCCAGGTAGTTGGTGCCGGGGTTAGAGCCCAGGTAAGTCGAGTTCACCAGCACTTGGCTGTGGGGGTTGCCGGCCGAAGTCGGGAAGCCCGCCGAAGCCAGGTAGCCGGCGCCGCTCGGGGCCTTGGTCAGGGTGATGTTGGCGCCCGAGGTTACGCGGCGAAAGCGCAGCCGCAGGTTTTCGGCGTTGTAGCGGCGAATCAGTTCGTCGGTAGCCGTTACGTAGGCCGAAGGCAGGGTGCTCGACACGGCAATGTTGATGGTGCGGGCAGTCGAGCCCACGCTCACCAGGTTATTGGTGCGGTACTGCTCTTCGTCGCCCACGCGCAGCATTTTGTACTCTGGGTTGCCCTGCAGGTCTTCGTTCTTGAGCAGGATGTCGCCCTCTACCAGCACGCCGCCGTCTACCTTGGTAGCGTTGTGGGTGCTGAAGCCGAGCTTCTGAATCTGGCTGAGTGTTTCAGTCGAAAGTTGATCTTTGGCAAGAACTTCCTCTTTTTTGGAGCACGAGGAAAAGGCTACCATTGAGAAAGCGGCAACGGTGAGGGCAGGTAGGAGTTGGGGGAATTTCATAAAAGTGTTTTGGGGTTTTGGTTGGTTTGGTTGAAGAACGGGCAAAAATTGCGAATAAAAATTTGAAATGTCAACAAAAAAATAACGAAACTTTATTGATGTTGTAACAGTACGCACGCTCCTACGCGGGTTAAACCATTAAGGAGTTGGCCGCTTTGCCATTGAACATTTGCTTATATTAATATTTGTATAAAACCGATGTCAGTCTGCTAGTGCCTTGTTGGGGTGGGTACGCCCTGCATTACTGGGTGCTGCCGTGCTGGATCTTGTGGAGGGCAGAGGCGGGGCTCCCGGAAGGATTATGACCCTGTCTCGCCCGTAGCGGCTGGTGCCGGGCTGAACAGGGGCCGCCCACCGGCTTTTCTTATCTTTGTTAGGAACCGTTCTTCCCACAAGAGCCGTTGGCCCTTGTTTACTTATAGATCTTTCTGCCCGTGGCTTGCACATCATGTTCCAGCGGGGGCGGTTGCTCAACGTCGGGTTGCGGCTCCAAAGGGGGCTGTAGCTCGGGCGGCTGTACCCGCCTCAATGTATTCGACTGGCTGCAGGACTTGGACCTGCCCGTCGATTTTAAAGAATTTGACCTCGTTGAAATCCGCTTCAAGGGCGGACGCAAAGAGTTTTTCCGCAATACCCACCGCCTGCGCCTGACCACCGGCGACGCCGTGGTAGTAGAAGCCGGCGGCAACGGCTGGCATCTGGGCTACGTCTCGCTGAAAGGCGAACTGGTGCGCCTGCAGATGCGCAAGAAAAAGGTGCCCGCCGACCACAAGGACATCCGCGGCATCCTGCGCATTGCCACGCCCGACGACGTGGAGCGCTACGAAGCTGCCCGGGAGCTGGAGCTGAACACCATGTTCAAGGCCCGCTCCCTGGTCGACGAGCTGCGCCTGAAGATGAAGCTCTCCGACGTGGAGTATCAGGCCGACCGCACCCGCGCCACTTTCTTCTACTCGGCCGAAGACCGCGTGGACTTCCGCGACCTGATCAAGCGCCTGGCCGATGAGTTTCGGGTGCGGGTGGAGATGCGCCAGATTTCGCTGCGCCACGAGGCCGGCCGCCTCGGCGGCATCGGCTCCTGCGGCCGCGAGCTGTGCTGCTCTACCTGGCTCACCGAGTTCAAGAGCGTGAGCACCACCGCCGCCCGCTACCAGAACCTGAGCCTGAACCCCGCCAAGCTTTCGGGGCAGTGCGGCCGCCTCAAGTGCTGCCTGAACTACGAGCTGGAAACCTACCTCGACGCGCTCAAGGACATTCCGCAGGTGCAGCGCCCGCTGCAAACCGCGCAGGGTGAGGCCTTCCTGCAGAAGACCGACATCTTCCGCAAGCGCATGTGGTTTGCCTACCGCGGCGACAACAACTGGCACATGCTCTCCACCGAGCGGGTGCGCGAGATTCAGGCCCTGAACAAGGCCGGCGAAAAGCCCGACGTGCTGCTGGCGCCGGTGGTGGAGGAGGCGGTGACCCCCAGCGTGCAGGAGCACGTGGAAGGCTCGCTCGACCGCCTCGACGACAAGATTAAGGGCAGCAAGCGCGGCAAGCGCAAGAAGAAAGCGCCCACCAGCACGGCCCCGGTTACCAACCAGCCCAAGCCCCAGGGGGCCGCTCCGCGGTCGGCGCCCGCGCCGCGGCCCGAGCCGCGGCCGAAAGCCGAGCCGGTAGCCACCGCCTCGCCCACTGAAGGCGACGCCCGTCCGCCCCGCGGTGGAAGCCGGGGCGCCAACCGCCGGCCGGGGCGCAACGCCAGCAGCGACGCCCCCCGACCCGAGCGCCCCACGCCCCGCTTCGACCCGCGCTTCCGGCCCGCACCCAACGCCGGGGGCAGCCCGCCGCCCCCCGACGGCCCGGCGCCGGACGGGGAGCGTGCCGGACGCTCGGGCCGCTCCCGGCGGGGCTCCCGCCGCGGCGGGGCCGGTGAGGCGGGCGTGGGTGCTACTCCTCCAACGGCTTCCTGATGATGACGCTGCGCTTTGCTTTCCGCCGCCGCCTGTGGCTGGCTTTGCTGCTGCCCCTGGCTGCCTGCGACCCGGCCCGGGTGTACGAAACCAACACCGATCTGCCCGACTACTCCTGGTCGGTGCAGAACAAGCCGGCGTTTGAGTTTCAGATTGAGGACACCACGCAGGTGTACGACGTGTACTTCAACGTGCGCAACGCCTCGGCTTACGGTTACTACAACCTGTACGCCAAGCATACGCTCACCGACCCCCAGGGCCGGGTACGCTCGCAGCTGCTGCACCACATGATTCTGATGGACCCCAAGACCGGTGAGCCGTTGGGTGACGGTACCGGCGACATCTTCGACCACCAGTTTCTGGCCCTGCCCAAGCAGCGGTTCGGGACGGCCGGCACCTACCGCATTGTGCTGGAGCAGTACATGCGCCAGGATGTGCTGCCCGGCATTATGGCGGTGGGTGTGCGCGTGGCCAAAGCCGCTGAAAAGCCAGCTGCCAAGCCCTGAACAAGGTCTGGTAGCCCAACTTCGGGCCGGTCGCTTTCCCCGGAAAGCGACCGGCCCGTTTTTTTGGTAGAAGCTGAAAACGAGTTGGAACCAGAAAAATAACGGGGCGAGAATATAGGAATGGAGCGCAGGAAAACCGGACAAAAAAACTCAACTCGGCCGCGCCCGGCGCGTATAGGGTTAGCGCTTTTTGTATTTCCCCATCTTCCAACCCAAAACACCCCAACCATGGCAGACAACACCAAAAATCAGAATGACGCCAAGGGTCAGAATTCCGGTTCGATGCAGGCTGGTACTTCGGCCTCTGGCTCGATGAATGCCGGCGGCTCCAGCTCCGGCCTCAATCAGTCTGGTTCCTCGTCGGGCCTGACCAGTGGCAGCACCGATAGCAGCCGCTCGTCAGGCTCGAGTGTTTCCAGCCAGTCGCTGGCTGATTCGCAAACGAGCATGGGCCAGGGTGGGGTGTCGGGCAGCAGCCGCAGCACCACGAGCAAGTCGGGCGGCTCGGCCTCGGGCAGCAAGTCCGGCTCGGCTTCGGCCGGCAAATCGACCGGCGCCAAATCGGGCTCGGCCACGGGCAGCACCGCTTCGTCGGCCACGGCCAAGAAGTCGGGCAGCAGCTCGAAAGGCTCCAGCACCTCCACGTCGAGCAGCCGCGGCAGCAAAGGCCAGGACGCGGACATGCAGTCGTCGCAGTCGTTCTCGCGCGGTCAGCAGGAGGGGAGCAGCAACGAGGAAAACCGCGGTAACTACGGCGGCAACTTCGGCAACAGCACCCAGGGCAGCTACCAGGACCGCGACCGGGACGAGAACATGTACAGCGGCGCTGGGCGCGGCGAGTACGGCAGCCAGGGCCAGGGCAACACCCAGGGTGGCTACGGCAACCAGAACCGCGACTACGACACCCGCTCGCGCGGCGGTAACTACGGCCAGGACGAGTACAATCGTGGCCGTGAGGGCAACTCCTACGGCCAGTACGGCGGCCGCGACGAGTACCAGGGCGGCCAGGGTGGCTACGGCAACCAGGGCGGCTACAGCGGCAGCTACGGCCGGGGCGGCGGCATGCAGAACAGCATGAACAGCGGCTTCGGCCAGCGCGACTCCTACGGCTACCAGGAGCGCGGCTACGAAGGCCAGGGCGGTATGATGAACCGCGGCAACCAGGGCAGCAGCATGGGCCGCGGCGACGACTACAACAATGATAACGGTTCGCGCTACGGCCGCGGCCAGGGCTACAGCGAAGACTACGGCCGCTCGTCGCAGGGCGGCGGCACCATGAACCGCGGCAACCAGGGCATGCGCGGCGGCTACGGCCAAGACGACGACAGCCAGTACGGCAACCGCAACCAGCGCGAAGATTACCGCCCGTCGCAGGGCGGTTCCGGCAGCCAGGGCTCGGGCCGCTCGCAGAACATGGGTGGCGGCTACCAGGACAGCTACGGTTCGCAGGGTGGCGACTACGGCGGCCGCAACTACGGTGGCTCGCAGCAGGGCAGTGGCTACGGCCAGGGCCGCGACGACTACGGCCGGGGTTCCCGCGGCATGAGCGGCGGCAACATGGGCGGTGGCTACGGCGGCGGCTACAACGACGACCGGTACGGCTCGGGCCGCTCGGGCTCGTCGCACTCGTCGAGCCAGGACAGCTACGGTCAGCGCAGCGGCTACAACGAAGGCCGCGGCGGCTACGGCGGCAACTCGGGCGAGGGCTACGGCTCGCGCGGGGGCTCCTACAACGACGAGTACGATTCGTCGAACCGTAACTCGCGGCAGGGCTCGGCCTCGCGCGGCGACTACGACTCGCAGGACCGCGGCCGCAACTACGGCCAGGAAAACCGCGGCAATTACCGCAACCAGTCGGGCGACGACTCGGACTACGGCTCGGCGCCCCGCCGCAACCGCGGCCGCGACGAAGACGACCGGTACTAACGATTTTGAGTAGTTTGTGAAAAAGGCTCCCCGCATTGCGGGGAGCCTTTTTGCTGTTGCCTGAAGTCGGGCTGCTAAGCCAGTTAAGCGAAGTCAACCTGCCTGATTCAGGCTGCGCGCGAGGGCCGCAACGCGCGGGCGCTGATACAGTCTGTTCCGGGAAGGCGACGCCATTGGCTTCGGACAAACGGCTACCACACTCAAGCCCCAAAGCCACCGTGGTGCCGAGCACCGCAGTTGGTTAATTGGCTGGCTTACGGGTGGCGCGGTACAGGCGGCCTTTCTCGTTGCTGAACACGAAATCGGTGTCGTTGACGAAGGTCAGCGCCTCGGCCTGGCCGCTGACGGCCACCGGCAGGCAGCTTTTGGCGCCGTCGAACAGGCGGCGGCCGGGCTGGGGCGCAATCAGGTACACATGGCCGTAGCCCAACAACGCCACCGTGCGGCCGTCGGGGCTGATGTCGGCCGAGGTAATCCAGGTGTTGATGCGGATGCTGTCGGCTAGGCGGGCCACGTGCTGGCCAGGACGGGCCGGCAGGTGGTATTCCTTCACCCAGTTGCCCTTGCCGCGGTTTTTGGTGAACAGGTAGAGGCTGTCGTCGCGGAAGAAAAACGCCTCGCAGTCGAAGTTGCGCCGGGGCTTCTTGGGCGGAAACTTGCGCTGGTCGGGGTAGCGGAACGTGATGGTGTCGACCCGGGTGAACTGCGGGCCGCTGAGGCGGAAGATGCGCAGGTCGCGGCGCTTGTTGGCGTTGTTGCCGAAGTCGCCGATGTAGAGGTGCCCGCGCTGCCGGTCCAGGGCCAGGTCTTCCCAGTCCACGTTGGATGCCCCGCGTACCGGCAGCGTGCGCAGCAAATCGCCCTGGGGCGTCACCAGGTAGAGGTTGTTGGTGTTGCCCCCGTCGCCGTGGGTCCACAGGTCACCCTCGGCGTTGGCCTGGGCCAGCCCCGAGCTTTCCACCACCTCGTCGCGTACCATGCGCCCCACCTGCTGCACCGCGTAGTTCTGCGACACGCGGTCGAAGTTGCCGCGCCCCTGGTCGTCGGCACAGCCGCAGAGCACCGACTGCAGAAAGATAAAGAGGGGAACCAGCTTGTCGCGTAAGACGAAAAGCATGAGCGGAGGAGTTGAGTGAGCGGATGCGGCTACCAAGCCTACGGGGCGCTTACGCAAAGTATAGCCCGGCGGCTGTATTTACCGGCTGCATCCGGCCGCAGGCGTTCAGCCGCCGGGCAGGGCCGGCCGATTTCCGGGACCGGCAATCAAGCCAGGCGACGGATGCCCGTAGGGTGCTGCCGGCTTTCAAAAGCGCAGGTAGGGCAGCAGCTTCTGGTAAGTTTCGTCGTCGATAATGCGGATCTGGCGCAGGTCGGCGGGCTCGCGGAAGGGGCCGTGCTGGGCGCGGTAGGCCACCAGCACCCGCGCCAGGCGCTTGCCCAGGTAGGGGTGCTGGCACAGCTCCTCGAAAGCGCCGCCGTTCACGTTCAGCGGCGCGGGCTGGTAGCCGGCGCGCACGAAGGTGTACTTGCGCAGGCTGTCGACCAGGTCGGGCGCGTCGCGCAGCACGTAGATTTCGGCGGCCTGACCGGGCGAGGTGAAGCCGCCCAGCCGCTCGCGGTAGTCCACCAGCCGCGCGGCCAGTCGCCGCCCCACGCCGCGAATCTGCATGAGCTGGGTGGTGTCGGCCACATTCAGGTCGAAGGGCTGCAGGTTGCGCGGCTTGCTCACGAACCGGCTTTTGGGCCACTCGCGCCGGGCAGAGTCGCGGCGGGGGTAGCGGCTGGTGTAGGGCTGGTCGGAGCGGGCAGGCAGGGTTTCGGGCAGCTGCAGGTAGGGAGCGAGGCGGGCGTACTGTTCAGGACTCAGCCCATAGGCTTTGCGCACCTGCTCCTTGGCCCGGAACCCACCGATGACCTCGCGGTAGCGTACCAGCCGTCGGGCCAGAAAGTGCGGCAGCCCCCGGGCCTGCCAGCCGGCTTCATCCAAGGTGTTGGGGTCGAAGGGCGCCAGCGCAACCTGCGGCACGGCGGGGTAGCGCGACTGGCGCGGCGGGTAGCGGCGCGCGGCCGGCCGCTGGGCGGCCAGCTCGGCCGTCAGCTGGTTGAGCGCGCGCCGGTCCTGGGCCGAATGGTAGCGGGGCAGGGCGGGCCGTAGCAGCAGGGGGGCGGCCAGCAGGGCCAGCAGCAGCAGGAGCAGCACCGCAAAGCCGTTGGTTTCGGTGCGGGAAAACCCGAAATGCCGGCGCACTGCCCGGCGCAGAGGCGTAATAAACAGCATGATAAGTCACTAAAAAAAGCGTCGTCGGAATAAAGCCGCCGGCGCCACGGGGCGCAAGGGGCTGAAATAAAGTAAAGAAATCAGCGGGATAATACCTAGAGGGGCTGCCGCGCAGCAGGGGCGGGCTGCCTGGGACTGAAGCGCGGCTTTCTACAGGACGGCTTCAGCCGAACCAGCGGCGTGCGGCGGCGCCTGCTCAACCAGTATCCCGCGGCCCAGCCCTGACTGCGCTGGGCGACGGAGCCTTGGCGGATGTGCGGTATGGGTTTTATCCTAAACAGCTGTTCAGTACCCGGGCCGGGGTCAAGTTCCCATTTCCGTATAGGCACCGTATAGGCACTCCGTACTCAGAGTATACCCACGCCGGAGGCAGGCTATCGGCAGAATGCAATCGGCGGCTACCCGCTCCGGGGCTATAGAGGCCGGGAGCCAGCCGCCGCCGGGACTGTGGGAGAGAAAGGCAAGTACGCGTACTCCGTGCGCAGGAAGTGCGCGGAGTTGGCACGGGTCACGCTCACCGTCTGCGGCACGATGGGGCCGGGGCAATGGTCGGCGCGGCCAGCCGGGATGCTGCCCGAAGCGGGGCGGCCGGCTCAGCCTACTTCAACTGCGGCAGGCGATACACCTGAATGCCGGCCGGCACAAAGCAGTAGGCGTACTGCTCGCCCACCAGCACCTGGCTTACCGGCGCATCGGGGGGCGTGGGCAGGGGCTGGGTGCGCTCCTGCAGCTGGTAGAGGTGAAAGAAGTGCAGGCGGTTGTCTTTCAGGTAGTACAGCTCGTCGCCGCGGAAGCCGATGGTGCTCAGGC
Organism: Hymenobacter sp. B81; assembly: GCF_044628455.1. Taxonomy (NCBI): domain Bacteria; kingdom Pseudomonadati; phylum Bacteroidota; class Cytophagia; order Cytophagales; family Hymenobacteraceae; genus Hymenobacter; species Hymenobacter sp. B81. The sequence continues at coordinate 242,861 of NZ_JBIYZW010000003.1, forward strand.
CGGTAAAGGGCAGGCGCTTGCGGAAGTTGCCCAGGTTGTCGAACACCCACACGTCGGAGTTGCGGTCGACCAAATAGAGGTTGTTCTGGTACTCGCGCAGAAAGCGGAAGTCGGGCTTCTGGCGGCCCAGCAGCAAGTCCAGCGGCGTCTGAATACTGAAGCGCTGCTGGCGGGGGCTGAACTGCGACAGGCGCAGGTCGCTTTCGTTGAGCAGCCACAGGTTCTCGTCGGGGGCCAGCGTGGCGGTGCGAATCTGCCCGTCGGTCAGCTCGGAGAGGCGGGTGCTGGAAATCGGGGCCAGGAAGCGGTCCAGGAATACCAGCTCCTGCCGGTCGTCGTAGAACACCAGCACCTTGGTGGTGTTCCAGGCTTCTACTTGGGCGGTGTGGCCGGGCAGCGGCGGCGAGTACACGGCCAGCGGCTGCCCGTCGGGGGCGAACTGGCGCAGGTTGTTTTTGGCGTCGGCCACGTAGAGGTTGCCGCGGCGGTCGAGCGAGGCCGGGCCGGGCCGGGGCAGTTCGATGGTGCGCACCAGCGTCCAGGCATCGGCGGCGGCCGGCGCCGCGGTGGCGGCGGGCAGCGCCTGAGCCGGTGGGCGCACCGCGGCCGGGGCCGAGGGCGGAGTAGTGGCCGTCTGGGCCGCCAGCGTCAGGGGGAAAGCTAGCAGCAAGGCCCCCGCCAGCACCCGGGCGGCGGGGCGGTTACCCGCGGAAATGCTCAAGGGCCAGCTGCTGTCCGTCATACACCGCGTAGCTGCAATAATTGACCCATTCGCCCAGGTTCACGTAGCGGCTGCCCGGGCCGACTTCCACGTCGAGGGGCAGGTGGCGGTGGCCAAACACGTAGTAGTCGTGGTGCAGGCGCTTTTCCAGCTCGCGGCAGTACACCAGCAGCCACTCCTCGTCGCCGAAGTAGTGGTCGTCCTTGCCCGCGTTGCTGATGCGGCTGCGCTGGCTCCAGCGGTTGGCAATGCCGATGCCCAGGTTGGGGTGCAGGCGCGCAAACAGCCACTGGGCCACCGGCGAGGCAAACACGCGCTTGAGCATCTTGTAGGTGTAGTCCTTGGGCCCGAGCCCGTCGCCATGGCCGATGTGGAAGCGCTGCGCGCCGATGGTCAGGCTCACCGGGTGGCGCAGCACCGGAATGCCCAGCTCCTCGGTGAAGTAGCCAAACATCCACATGTCGTGGTTGCCGGTGAAGAAGGTGATGGGCAGGCCCGCGTCGGTGAGCTCGGCCAGCTTGCCCTGCAGGCGAATGAAGCCGCGGGGAATGGCGTGGCGGTACTCAAACCAGAAGTCGAAGATGTCGCCCACCAGGTAAATGGCCGCCGCGTCGCGGGCCGCCATATCCAGCCAGCGCACGATGCGCCGCTCCCGCTCCTGCGAGGCCGCCGCCGAGGGCGCGCCGAGGTGAAAGTCGGAGGCGAAGTACACGCGCTGACCCGGCCGCAGCGGCACGTCAGGCAGGGTGGGCAGCAGCTTAGGCGCCGAGGTCATCAATCAGAAACAAGGTGATGCTGCGCGGGCCGTGGGCACCCAGCACCAGCGTTTTTTCAATGTCGGCCGTGCGGCTCGGGCCGGTGGCCAACCCCAGCATGGAAGGCAGCTTGTCGGCGCCGTAATGCCGGGTGAGCCGGGCCAGGGCGTCGCCGATGTCGGCCACAATCTGCGAGGCGCGGGCCAGCACCAACTGCTGATCGGGGTAGATGCTCAGGCGCCGCCCGCTGGCCGTGGCCGAGCTCAGCACCACCGAGCCGGTGCGCGCCACCAGGGCCTCGCAGCTGGTCAGCCCCGCGTCGGCGTGGGCAATAAAGCCGGCCTCGTCGCCGGTGAACACGATGCCGCCCGCGTGCAGCAGCTTCTTGAGCTCCGGCTCCCACACGTAGAGGTGCTCGAGGTTGCGCTCCTTTTTCAGGGCGAAGAGCTGGTCGAAGAAGTCGTTTTCGGAGGCGCAGTAAATGAAGGTGCCGCCCACCCGCACGAAGCTTTCGGCAAAGACCACCGTCAGATCGTCGGCCGGCGGGGCAAACAGCGGGGCCGTGAAGTTGGGCGTCGCGGGCGTGCCGGGGCTGGGCTTTTGCAAAGCCTCGCGGATGCGGCGCAGCACGATGTCGCGGGAAGTTTCGGACGGCATAGACTACAAAAATCACGGATTCCGGCGGATTTTTCGGATTCCCCCGAATCCGGGGATGATTTCCGCCCGGCAAGCCGGGCCGGAACCACCGTTTCGGGCCCGCTGCCGGTGCCGTTGAGCGGGCCTGGCAGCGCGCAGGGGTACCTTTGCCGCGGCACGGCGCACCGCCCGTTGTGTCCTTGCGATTTGCCGATGACTGCTGCCGAAACCGTTGCCCGCCACGAAACTAACCTAGCCGGGGCCGATTATTTCCTGCGCGTACTCACCCTGCGCGGGCCCGACCCGGCCGCCGACCAGCGCCCCTGGCTGGTGTTTCTGCACGACTCGCTGGGCTGCATTGCCCTGTGGCGCGACTTCCCGGTGCGGCTGGCCGCGGCCACCAGCTGCCACGCGCTGGTGTACGACCGCCGCGGCTACGGGCAGTCGGCGCCGCTGGGGGAAGGGCCGCGGCCCCACGACTACCACGCGGCCGAAGTGCCCGACCTCTGGCGGGTGCTCGATTTACACGGCATCGAGCGGGCGGTACTGGTAGGCCACTCCGACGGCGGCACCATTGCCCTGCAGGCGGCGGCGCTGGGGCCCGAGCGCGTGTCGGGCGTGGTAACCGAGGGCGCACACGTGTTCGTGGAAGAGGAAACGCTGGCCGGCATCCGGCAGGCCCGGCAGCTCTACCAAACCACCGATTTGCCCGCCCGGCTGGCCCGCTACCACGGGCCCAAAACCGAGGCCGTGTTCCGGGCCTGGACCGATACCTGGCTGCGACCCGACTTCCGAAGCTGGAACGTGGAGGAGTACCTGCCGCGCGTGCAGTGCCCGGTGCTGGTGCTGCAGGGTGCCGCCGACGAGTACGGCACCTGGGCGCAGGTCGATGCCATTACCGCGCAAACGGGAGGGCCGTCCCGCAGTGAGCGGCTGCCGGGCGTGGGCCACACGCCCCACAAGGAAGCTCCCGCCGCTACGCTGGGGCTGATGACGGATTTTGTCAACTCGGTGGTGGCTCCGGTCTGAGGCCTGGCTTAAGCGGATGCCAACAAGAACGGGCCCCAGCTACTGCAGGGGCCCGTCTCAGTGTGTGCGAAGTGGGCTGCCTTACTTGGCCACTACCTTGAACTCGGTGCGGCGGTTGAGCTGGCGGCCGGCGTCGGTGGTGTTGGGGGCCACGGGTTGGGTGTCGCCGAAGCCGGCGGAAGTGAGGCGGGCGGCGGCCACACCCTTGCCGGTGAGGTAGTCGACCACGGCCTTGGCGCGGCGCTGCGAGAGGTCCTTGTTGTACTCGGCTTTGCCCACGTTGTCGGTGTGGCCCGAAATTTCAATGCGCAGGTTGGGATACTCGGTGGTCAGCAGCTGCACCATGCGCTCCAGTTCGGCGGTGCTTTCCTTGCGCAGCGTGGCCTTGTTGAAGTCGAAGAAGATGTTGTTGAGCACCACTTTGGCGCCCACATCGAGCTTCTTAAGCGGAATGTCCTTGACCACCTGGGCGTAGGCCGCGCCGGCGGGCAGGTCGAAGTTCTCGGAGTGGAACAGGTAGCCATCCTTGCGCACCACAATGCCGTAGTTGGTGCCCGAGGGCAGCGACACCAGGTAGCGGCCCGACTGCGAGTTGCTTTGGAACGAGGCAATGGTCTGGGCCAGGGAGTTGTCGACCAGGTCGATGGTGGCTTCCAGCGGCGCCTTCGAGTCGGCATCGGTTACCACGCCCTTCAGAATGGTTACCTGGGCCGAGGCAATGGCTACCGGCGGGGCCAGTAGGGTTTCGCGCAGCGGCGCGGCCCGCGAGGCCAGCAGCTGGTCTTCGCCCGACAGCACCGGCGGCTTCTCGGGGCCCAGGAAGGTAATCTGGTAGATGTCGCGGCTGCCCAGGCCGTCGTCTTCGCGGGTGCTGGAGTAGTAGCCGTGGCGGCCCGAGGCTGAAAGCACAAAGAACACGTCGTCGTCGGGGGTGTTGATGGGCCAGCCCAGGTTTTCGGGCTTGGTCCACTGACCGTTTTTCCACTCCGAGCGGAAGATGTCGTAGCCACCCATGGAGTTGTGGCCTTCCGACGAGAAGTAGATGGTTTTGCCGTCAGGGTGCACGAAGATGCCGTCCTCGTTGTAGGGCGTGTTGATGACCGAGCCCAGGTTTTCGGCCTTGCCGCGGCCTTCGATGTCGAGGCGCCAGATGTCGTGGCCGCCGCGGCCGCTTTCCACCGAGCCGTTGCTCACGAAGTACAGCGTGCGGCCGTTGGGGGCGTAGGCCGCCGATGACTCGTGCGACTGACCGCCGTTGATGCGCCGGCCCAGCTCCTGGGGCTTGCGCCACTCGGCGCCCTTGAGCGAGGCCTCGTGCAGGTCGCCGGCGCCGTCTTCCACGTAGGTAATGAGGCGCTGGCCGTCGGGCGCCAGGGCCACCACCGCGTCGTGGCCCTTGGTGTTCACGGTGGGTCCCAGGTTGCGGGCCGGGCGCCAGCTGCCGTCGGCGTTGCGCTGGGTCATCCAGATGTCCTCGAAGTAGCCGCCGGTTTCGGGGTCCTTGTCGTCGCCGGTGCCGCCCTCGCGCCGCGAGGTAAACAGCATCACCGACTCGTCGGCCGTGATGACCGGGCCGTAGTCGGCCGCCACCGAGTTCACGGCCGGCCCCACGTTGTCGATGAAGGCGCGGGTGGGGTTCTTCTGCAGCGCCAGGCCCGACTCGCACTCCTGAATCTTCTTGCGAATGTCGTTCTGGGTGGCCGTGGCATTCTTGGCGCCGGCCGGCGGCTGGGCGGCCTTGTACTCGGCAATGGCCTCGGTCCACTTGGCATTCATGTGCAGGGCCCGGCCCAGCAGGTAGTGCACGTTGGCGTCCACCTGCGGGTCGAGCTGGTAGGCTTTCTGCAGGTAAGGCAGGGCCTTGGCTTTGAGACCGGCCGAGCCGAGGTAGCAGTGGCCGATGCGGTAGTTGAGGCGGGCGTTGTTGGGGTTGAACTGCTGGGCGGCCAGGTAGTGGGGCAGGGCCTGCTCAAAGCGCGGCGGGTCGGCGTCGTACCACTCATCGCCCAGCTTGATTTCCTTCTGGGCCGTCTTCAGCCCCTCTTTGTCGCCCGAAAACCGGTCTTTGGTAAATTCCACGCTCTGCGCCGAAGCCAGCAGCGCGCTGCCCAGGGAAAAAGCCACGCTCAGGGCCAGGGCGCGGCCCAGGAAAGCGTGGCGCAGGGCCACGAAGTTGGCCGGGTAAGAAGAAGTCAGGATCATCTGCGGAGAAATCAATCGGCCCGTGTTTATTCGCAGCCCGCCGCGGCGGCGTAGCTGTTGCCGGCCTGCAGACCCAGCTCGGCGGCCTTGCGCCAGTCGGCGCAGGCGCCCTTGGGGTTGCGCAGCATTTCGCGGGCGTGGCCGCGGTTGAGGTAGGCTTCGGCGTACTGGCCGTTGGCCTGCAGGGCCGCCGTGGCGTCGGCTTCGGCGCCCTTGTAGTCGTCGAGCTTGAGCTTGGCGGCGGCGCGGTTGTTGAGCGCCAGCGCGTAGCCCGACTTCAGCTGCAAAGCCTTCGAGAAGTCTTCCACCGCGCCCTTGTAGTCCTCGGCCTCGAAGCGGGCCTGGCCCCGGCCCAGGTAGGCCACGGGGTTGTCGGCGTTGCGCCCGATGTAGGTGTTGTAGTCGGCCAGGGCACCCTTGGCGTCGCCCTGCCGGCGCTTGGCAGCGCCGCGGTTGAGCAGGGCCACTTCCAGCTCGGGCTGCAGGCGCAGGGCCTCGGAGTAATCCTGCACGGCGGCGGCGTAGTTGCCGAGCTGGCGCTGGGCGCTGCCGCGGTCGTGCAGGGCGTAGGCGTACTTGGGGTCGGCTTTGAGGGCGGCGCTGAAGTCGGCCAGGGCAGCCTGGTAGTCGCCTTTCTCGAAGCGCAGGTCGCCGCGGTAGTACCAGGCCGGGGCGTAATCGGGCTTCAGCTCGGTAACCTTGCCGTAGTCCTGCTCGGCGCCGTCGTTGTCGCTTTGGGCCTGCTTGGCCTGGGCGCGGCCGTACCAGGCCGTGAAGCTGCCGGGCTCGAGGCGGATGGCCTCGTTGTAGTCCTGCACGGCCGGGGCGTACTGCTTCAGCTCGTAGCGGGTGGCCGCGCGGTTGTAGTAGGCTTTGCTGAAGTCGGCCTTGGCTTTGATGGCCTGGTCGAAGTCGAGCAGAGCGGCCTGGTAGCTTTTCTGGTTGAACTTCGCCACGCCGCTATTGTAATATTTCTCAGCTACCTGAGCAGGCGGCAGGGTAGTGGCCCGCACGGTATCCACCTGCGCCTGAGCCGTCAAACCTGCGGCCGAAAGGGCAAGAGTAAAGAGTATTTTTCGCATCATCCTGGGGAGCCGGCGCAGCGCCGGGAGGCGGGCCGTGCCGAAATATATTGGATTTTTCCGCAGCTACCGCCGCTGCCCCGGCAGAATTTCCCGCAGAAGCCCCGGCCGGGACCAACGGCCCGGGCCCGCCGGTACGGCGGCCACCGCGGGCTGCCGACCGGCCAACCGAGTAGTTACTGCGCACTGGGCAAAACCAACTACCCCGCTTCGGTGGTTATAGAGCGCGGCGTGCCGGAGTTTGCGTAATTTTGCGTCCGGTGCGACGCCCCGCCTCGCCCGCTTTCTCCCTGTAACCCAAGTTTGTCAACTACTATGGCAATGTACCCCGAATACATGGTGGCTCCCATCCGCCAGGACCTCACCGAAGCTGGTTTCGAGCAGCTCATGTCGCCCGAAGAAGTAGAAGCCGCCCTCAAGCCCGCCAGCGGCACGGTGCTGGTAGCCGTGAACTCGGTGTGCGGCTGCGCCGCTGCCAAAGCCCGCCCGGCCCTGAAAATGGCTTTGTCGAGCTCCGATAAGAAACCGGCCAAGCTGGTAACCGTGTTTGCCGGCATGGAAACTGAAGCCGTGGCCAAGGTGCGCGAGCATATGCTGCCCTACCCGCCCTCGTCGCCAAGCATTGCCCTGTTCAAGGACGGCGAGCTGGTGCACATGATCGAGCGTTACCACATCGAAGGCAACGACCTGATGCGCATTGTGGATAACCTTCAGGGTGCCTTTGCCGAATACTGCTAAGAATAGTAAGTTTTTCGTGCGAAAAAGGCCCGCGGCACCTGCCACGGGCCTTTTTGCTTTTTGGCCACCGCGCTACTTGTCGAGCCGATAGTCGAGCATCAGCACGCCGTTGCTGTATTTTTTTACGTCCTGCAGCCGTAATTTCTGCGGGGGCGGCGTGCTCAGCAGCTTGATGCCCCGGCCCAGGAAAACCGGCATCACCGCCAGCAGTAGCTGGTCAATAAGGCCAGCCGCGTTGAACGCGTCGATGAGCTGGCCGCCGCCCACCAGCCAGGTGCGGCCGGCGGGCAGCGTGGCCGCCAGCTCGGCTACCGAGCCGTGCCACAGGCGGATGTCGGGGTCGGCGTCGGTGGGCAGCTCGCGGCTGGTGCACACGTAGGTGGGCAGGCCGGCGTAGGGCCAGGCAATGCCGAAGCCCAGCACCTGCTCGTAGGTACGGGCGCCCATCACCACGGCGCTGAGCGAGGCCAGCAACTCGGCGTAGCCATAGTCTTCGTCGGGCTGCTCGAAGGCGTGCAGAAAGTCGACGCCGCCCTGCTCGTCGGCGATGTAGCCGTCGAGGGAAGCAGCAATGTAAAGGACGGTTTCGCGCATGTGACAGGTACTTGGTATTAGGTATGAGGAGCCAAGTATGGGGGTGGAGGGCCCGGGGCTGGCTTGCGGTTCAGGAATCCTCGCTGACAATGGTTTTAGCCCCAAAACCGAATACCTAAACCCTAATACCTAAATCTTATAGCCCCAGCGACTTGAAGAAGGCTTCCTGGTTGGGTTCGCGGCCCAGGAACTGCCGGACCAGCTCCAGCTCTTCCTGGGTACCGCCCTGGGCCAGCACGATGTCGCGGTAGCGCAGGCCGGTTTTCTGGTCCATCACGCCGTTTTTCTCGAACACCGAGAACATGTCCTCGGCGTACACCTTCGACCACATGTAGCCGTAGTAGCCCGCGCCGTAGCCGGTGAGGTGACCAAAGGCGGCCTGCATGTGGGTGCCGTCGAGGTAAGGGTAGGGCATCACCTGATTTTGCACGCGCTTCACCACGTCGGTGGTCGTTTCCCGGCCGGTGGGGTCAAACTTATCGTGCAGGGTCATGTCGAGGGTACCGTAGAAGATCTGGGCCGAGGCGGCAATGCCCGAGCCCACGTTGCGGGCGGCCCACATCTTGTCGTAAAGCGCCTTGGGCAGCACCTCACCGGTCTGGTAGTGCTTGGCGAAGCCCTTGAGGGCCTCGTAGTTCCAGGCCCAGTTTTCCAGAATCTGCGAAGGGGCCTCCACAAAGTCGCGCTTGACGCTGGTGCCCGACTGCGACGACAGCTCCGCCGTGGTCAGCAGGTTGTGCATCACGTGACCAAACTCGTGGAAGAAGGTCACCACCTGCGAGTGCGACATGAGGGCGGGCTTGCCGGCCGTGGGGGCGTTGAAGTTGCACAGCAGCACGGCAGTGGGAATCTGGTAGCCCTGGGGCGTGGCCTTGCCCGGCACCACGCCAAAGCAGGCGGCGTGGGTGTACTTGTTGTCGCGCGGGTGCAGGTCGAGGTAGAAGCGGCCCACCAGTTTTCCGTCGCGCTGCACTTCAAACATGCGGGCGTCGGCGTGCCACACCGAGGCGTCCTTTACCTCCGAGAACTTGAGGCCGAACAAGTGCTGGGTGGTCTGAAACAGGCCGGCCATCACGCGGTTCAGCTCGAAGTACTCCTTCACCTGTTCGGCGTCGAGCTGGTACTTGTTTTTCATCAGCAGCTCGTTGTAGTAGCTCACCTCCCAGGGGTTGAGCGTGGCCGCCGCGGGGTCGTTGTGTGCGGTGCGCTTCACGGCCAGCAGCTCCTGCACGTCTTGGGCGGTTTTCTGCTTCACGCGCTCCACCAGCTTGGCCTCGAAGTCCCACACCGTTTGCGGGGTTTTGGCCATGCGGCTGCTGATCTGGTAGGCCGCGTAGCTGGGGTAGCCCAGCAGCTTGGCCTTTTTCTGGCGCTCCAGCAGCACCTGCTGCAGCACGTCCAGGTTTTTGTCGGCCGCGCGGTTGTTGTACTTGATGAACAGCTGGCGCCGGGCCTCGTCGGAGGCGGCGTACTTCATGAAGGTGCTGTACGAGGGGCCGTCGAGGCCGATCTTGTACTTGTCGCCTTCGCGGGGGCGGGCCTTCTTGTAGTCCTCGGGCAGGCCCTTCATGTCGGCCTCGCTCACCAGCAGAAAGTCCTTGTAGGCGGCGATGTTGTTGCCGAACGTCAAACTCAGCTCCGAAATCCGGTCGTTGATTTTCTGCAGCTCCTGGCGCTTTTCCGAGCTCAGGGCGAAGCCGCTGCGCTCGTAGTCCTCAATGGTTTCGGTCAGGAACTTCTTGCGCGGACCTTTCAGGGCCTTGGCCTCGGCGGTCTGGGCGTAATCCTTCACAGCCTTGTAGAGCTGCTCGTCGAGCTCCAGCTGGTTGCCGTAGCGGCTCAGCTCGGCAATGCTGCGCTGGGCCTGGTTGCGGATGGCCGAGTCGGGGCTGGCGTTGGCCAGGATGTTGATGGAGCCGCCGGCCTGCCCCAGCCGGGCCGAGAGGTTGTCGAGGGCCAGCAGGGTGTTGGTGAAGGTGCGTTTGCCAGCCGGCACCAGGTAAATGGCGGCCAGGGAGGCTTTGGCTTCGAACACGGCCAGCTCGGCGGTGCGCTTCACGTCGGCCTTGGTGGCCTTGCCGAAGGCCACGGTTTGGTTGAAGGTGGGCAGCAGGACCGTGGTGGCGGGCTTGGGGGCCGGGCCGTTGCCGGCCGCGGCGGGCGCCAGCGCGGTGCAGGTCAGCGCCAGGGCCAGCCCGAGGCGGGCGGTGGCGCGGCAGTAGGAGGGAAGCATGCCAAGGAATAGTAAGGGTGAGAAAGGAAATTCGGCGGAGCCGAAAGGACGCCGCAGGCCCGGCAACGCTGCACGGGCCAAACAGAAAAACGCCCGTGGCCACCATGACCGCGGGCGTCCCCAACATCCGAAAAATCCGAGAAATCCGGGGCCCTAGTTGGCCACTTCGCTCAGGAACTTGATGCGCATCAGGCGCAGATCTTCCTCGGTGTAGTCATCGGTACCCAGTTCCTTGAGGGCCACGGCAATGTTGTCAGTTGGCGCCTGCATGAAGTAGTCGTAGATTTCCTCCTGCCGGTCCTGGTCGAGCACCGAGTCGATGTAGTAGTCGAGGTTGAGCTTGGTACCGGAATAGCAGATGTGCTCAATTTCCTCCATCAGCTCGCGCATGTCGATGCTCTTGGAGGCGGCAATCTCCTCCAGGTCCATCTTCTTGTCGATCTGCTGGATGATGTAGATTTTGATCTTGGACTTGTTCACCGCCGACTTCACCACCACGTCGGCCGCGGTTTCGATGTCGTTGTCCTGCACGTACTTCTTGATCAGCTCCAGGAAGGGCGCGCCGAACTTGTGGGCCTTGCCCTGGCCCACGCCCGACACGTGGGCCAGATCGTCCATCTTCGTGGGGAAGGTGGTGGCCATTTCCTTGAGCGAGGGGTCCTGGAACAGCACGTAGGGCGGCAGGTTTTTCTGCTGGGCCAGCTTTTTGCGCAGGGCCTTGAGCATGTCGAACAGGGCCGCGTCGTGGCCGGCCGACTGCTGCACTTCCTCCTTCTGCTCTTCCTGCTGCACTTCCTGCTCGTAGTCGTGGTCCTTGGCAAACTTCAGGCTGTAGGGCTCCACCAGGAAGTCCTCGCCCTTGTCGCAGATGCGGATGACGCCGAAGCTTTCGATGTCCTTGCCCAGGAAGCCCGAAATCATGCACTGGCGGATGATGGAGTGCCAGAAAGCCACGTCGTGGTCCTTGCCCGCCCCGTACACCGGCAGCTGGTTGTGGCCGTAGCTTTCCACGTGGGGGCTGGTCATGCCCGTGAGCACGGCCGTCAGGTGCTCGATGCCAAAGCGCTGCTCGGTTTGCACCACGGCCTGCAGGGCCAGCTTCACAAACTCCTTGGCCTCGAACTTCTCGCGCGGGTGGCGGCAGTTGTCGCAGAAGCCGCAGTCCTTCTCGTACACCTCGCCGAAGTAGTGCAGCAGCTGCTTGCGCCGGCACACGGCCGAATCGGCGTAGTTGGCCATTTCCTGCAGCAGCACCTTGCTGTTGTCGCGCTCGGTAACGGGCTTGTCCTTGTTGAACTTCTCCAGCTTCACGATGTCGTCGTAGCTGTAGAACATCAGACAGTCGCCCTCCAGCCCGTCGCGGCCGCCGCGGCCGGTTTCCTGGTAGTAGCCCTCAATGCTCTTGGGCGTGTCGTAGTGAATCACGAAGCGCACGTCGGGCTTGTCGATGCCCATGCCGAAGGCAATGGTGGCCACGATAACGTCGCACTCCTCGCTCAGGAAGGCATCCTGGTTGTTCATGCGGGTCTGCGGGTCGAGGCCGGCGTGATAGGGCAGGGCCCGCACGTCGTTGACCTTCAGCAGCTCGGCAATTTCTTCCACTTTCTTGCGGCTCAGGCAGTACACGATGCCGGCCTGGCCCTTGCGCTGCTTCACGTACTGAATCAGCTGCTTCTTGGTCTGGTGCTTGGGCCGCACCTCGTAGTAGAGGTTGGTGCGGTTGAACGAGGTCTTGAACACCGACGCGTCGTCCATCTGCAGGTTTTTCTGGATGTCCTGCTGCACCTTGGGCGTGGCCGTAGCCGTGAGGGCAATGATGGGAATGCCCGCGCCGAGGTTGTCAATGATGCCGCGAATCTTGCGGTACTCGGGGCGAAAGTCGTGGCCCCACTCCGAAATGCAGTGCGCCTCGTCGATGGCCACAAACGAGATGGTGGCCTTCTGCAGAAAGTCCAGGGTTTCTTCCTTGGTCAAGGACTCGGGCGCCACGTAGAGCAGCTTCACCTCGCCGTTGATGACGTCCTTCTTCACCCGGTTGGCCTCCGTCTTGGTCAGCGTGGAGTTCATCACCTGGGCATTCACGCCGAAGGCATTGAGCTGGTCGACCTGATTTTTCATCAGGGCAATGAGGGGCGAAATCACGATGGCCGTGCCCGGCAGCACCAGCGCGGGCAGCTGGTAGCACAGCGACTTACCGGCCCCGGTGGGCATAATCACGAAGGTGTTGTGGCCCTCGATGACGTTCTGAATGATGGCTTCCTGCGTGCCGCGGAACTGACCGTAGCCAAAAACTTCCTTTAACTTGGCTTTCAAATCGGCCCCGACGGGCTGGGCAGCCTTCTTACGGGCTACCGGCTCTGCTGTGTTGGCTTCTGCTGACATCATCGTTCTTCCTCTTTGAGCAAAGGGTGCAAACCGGGCGGAAACTTGGGAAGGGGTTTACTGCTCAATCTAAACAAAGTTAGATTGAAAGCCCAGACGGACATTACTTCTATCGGAAAAAAAGTGCTTCTGCAAGAAGCTGAAGCCATTCGCGGGGTAGCCGATGCCATTGGCCGAACCGGAGATTTCCAAGATTGCGTGCGCGCCATCCTGCAGCTGCGCGGCCGCGTGGTGGTCACCGGCATCGGCAAGAGCGCCCACATCGCCGGCAAAATCGTGGCCACGCTCAACTCCACGGGTACGCCCGCGCTGTTCATGCACGCCGCCGATGCCATTCACGGCGACCTGGGCATGATTCAGCCCGAGGACTTCGTGGTGTGCATCAGCAAGAGCGGCGACACGCCCGAAATCAAGGTGCTGGTGCCGCTGCTGCGCCGCAAGCGCGTGCCCATGGCCGCGCTGGTGAGCAACCGCGACTCCTACCTGGCCGTGCAGGCCGACTTTATCCTGCACGCCCCGGTCGAGCGCGAGGCCTGCCCCCACAACCTGGCGCCCACCACCAGCACCACCGCCGCCCTGGCGCTGGGCGACGCGCTGGCGGTGGCCTTGCTGGAGTCGCGCGGGTTCAGCTCCCAGGACTTTGCCCACCTGCACCCCGGCGGCACGCTCGGCAAGAAGCTCTACCTGAAGGTGGGCGACCTGAGCCGGCAAAACCAGGCCCCGCAGGTGCCCACCGGCGCCGGGCTGCGCGATGTCATCCTCGAAATTTCCGGCAAGCGCCTGGGCGCCACCGCCGTGCTCGACGAGGCGGGCCAGCTGCTGGGCATCGTCACCGACGGCGACCTGCGGCGCATGCTCACCAACTTCGCCCCCGAGCGGCTGGCCGCCGTGCGCGCCCACGACATCATGACGCCCCGGCCGGTAACCATCGACGTGGAGGAAATGGCGGCCGAAGCCCTGGCCCGCATGCAGGCCCGCAACATCACCCAGCTGGTGGTGACGGAGGCCGGCCGCTTCGCCGGCTTCATTCACCTGCACGACCTGCTGCGCGAGGGGCTGGTGTAGCACCGGGCCGCGCCGGCTTTACCGGCCCTCGCGCCCGGCCCAAACCGCGGCGCCAAACTTCGGCGCGCCGCCGCGTTGAGTTTACCGCCGAAACCTGATATTAGCTGCGCGTCGAACCCGGCGCGCCTTCCTTCCGCAACTGACACCTCGTATGCCTTCTTCCGCTGCTCCTTATCTCGTGGTCATGGCCGGTGGCATTGGCAGCCGCTTCTGGCCGTTCAGCCGCACCCAGCACCCCAAGCAGTTTCACGACGTGCTGGGCGTGGGCAAGTCCATGTTGCGCCTCACCGTCGACCGCTTCGCCGGCATCTGCCCGCCCGAGAACATCTTTGTGGTCACCAACCGCGACTACGTGGACCTGGTGCACCAGCACCTGCCCGAGCTGGCCCTCGACCACATCTTGGCCGAGCCCATCGGGCGCAACACGGCCCCCTGCATCGCCTACGCCAGCTACCGCATTGCCCAGCTCGACCCGCGCGGCGTGATTGTGGTGACGCCGGCCGACCACGCCGTGCTCAAGGAAGACGAGTTCCGCGACGACATTCGCCGCGCCGTCGATGCGGCCCGCAACCACGACATTCTCATCACCCTGGGCATTCAGCCCTCGCGCCCCGACACCGGCTACGGCTACATTCAGTTTCACGACGACGGCAAGACCCAGGAGCTGGCGGGCCTCAAGAAGGTGAAAACCTTTACCGAGAAGCCCAACCTGGAGCTGGCCCAGATGTTCGTCGACAGCGGCGACTTCCTGTGGAACTCCGGCCTGTTCATCTGGCGCGCCGACGTGATTCTGCACGCCTTTCACCACTACCTCTCCGACATTGCCGAGGTGTTCGACGAGGGCAAGCTGATGCTGGGCACGGCCATGGAAAGCACCTTCGTGCAGGGGGCCTACTCGCGCTGCCGCAACATCAGCATCGACTACGGGGTGATGGAGAAGGCTGATAACGTGTACGTGCTGCCCGCCGACTTTGGCTGGAGCGACCTGGGCACCTGGGACTCGCTGCACCGCATGGGCCACCACGACGCCGACGGCAACGTGGTCGACGGCGACGCCATCCTGTACGACACCAAAGAGTGCGTCATCAAAACGCCCTCCGAGCGCCTGGTGGTGGTGCAGGGCCTCGAAGGCTACATCGTGGCCGAGTACGACAATGTGCTGCTCATCTGCAAGCGCACCGAGGAGCAGCGCGTCAAAGACTTCGTGGCCGACGTGAAGTCGAAAAAGGGCCAGGGGTATAATTAGGGCTGCCAGGTGATGCGGTGACACGTGACAGATTTTCGGTCAGGCGTTGCTGCCGACTGCAACTAAAAGGCCGGCTGCTCTGATGAGCGGCCGGCCTTTTAGTTGGATGGGACGTGTGGCTTGTCAGGTGTTACGTGTCACCCCAAACCCGTCACTTGCCTTCCGTTACCAAACGCTGGCGCAGCACTTCGTAGAGCAAGATGCCGCTGGCGACCGACACGTTCAGGGAGCCAATCTGGCCGATCATGGGAATGCGTAGCTTGGCGTCGGCCAGGGCCAGTAGCTCGGGACTGATGCCGTCTTCCTCGCTGCCCATCACCACGGCCAGCGGGCCGGTCATGTCCAGCGGGGCGCGCTCCAGGCTGGCGTCGCCCTTCTCGGTGCAGGCCACCACCTGCAGGCCCGAGTCTTTGAGGCGGCGCAGGGTGCTGTGCAGGTTCGGCTCGCGGCTCACCGGCACGCGGGTGAGGGCCCCGGCCGAGGTCTTGAGGGCGTCGCCGTTCATCTGGGCCGCGCCATGGGCCGGCACCACAATGGCATCGACGCCCAGGCACTCGGCCGAGCGGGCAATGGCGCCGAAGTTGCGCACGTCGGTGATGCGGTCGAGCACCAGCACCAGGGGACTCTTGCCCTGCTCAAACAAACCGGCCAGCAGCGAGTCGAGCGGCACGTAGTCGATGGGGGAGAGGAAGGCTACCGCGCCCTGGTGGTTTTTGCGGGTGAGGTTGTCGAGCTTCTCGCTGGGCACCAGCGACACGGGTGTGCCGGCCCCGCGGGCCAGTTCGCTGATGTCCTGGGTGAGCGAGTTGCGCGTTCCTTTCAGCAGGAAAATCTTTTCCAGGGTGCGGCCCGCCTGCAGGGCCTCCATGATGGGCCGCAAACCGAAGATCATCTCGATGCTGCGGTCGGCGGCGGGGCGCGGCGGGTAATGCTTCTTGGCTTGGAAGGCGGGGCGGCGCTCGTTCAGCGGCCGGCCTCCGCCCGAGGGGCGTTCAGACCTGTTCTCCATTGTTGCACGGCGGCGTACCAGAGCGGTTCGTACTCGGGGCGGCGCACCAGTTCGTAGTAATCAGGGGCAAAGGTACTGGGTTTGGCGCGCAACACGTAGGTGGCGCTGCCATAGCCCGTGTTGGCGTAGTGCCAGTGCTCCTCGGCGCCGCTGCGCACCACCCGCTCGGGCGGCCCCAGCACGATGTAAAGCAAGCCGCGGTCAGTCATCCAGCCGGGCTTGTGGGCCGAAAAAAGCTGGTTGGCATCTTCCACGCGCTCGTAGAACCGGCGAATGAGCAGCCGTGCCGTTTCGGGCTGGTCGCGGGCGGCGCGGAGCCAGAAGGCATCCACGGCCCGCTTGGGGACCTCGGCTTTTTCCAGCCGGGCGCGCTCCTCGCTGGTGGTCAGGTAGCGCAGCGGGGCAATCAGCTCCTGGGCCGTGCTCAGGTTGGGGTAGTCGCCGTCGGGGGCCAGCAAACCCAGCGCGGGGCCGCCCGCGGCGGGCTGCACGGTGTAGAGGCCCGGGCCAGCCAGCCGAACGAGCTGCCCCGGCCGCAGGGTTTCCTCGCCGTCGGGGCGCAGGGTGCGGGCTTTGGGTTCGGGGGCAGCGGGTCGAGCGTGGGGCGGGCGGGCTGGGGCGAAGTCGGCGGCGTAGCGGCGCAGGGTCAGCTCCTGCTCGGGGCCGTAGCCAGCCACGCCGAATGGCTCACCCACCCGCACGTAGCGGCGCAGCAGCGGCTGGCCCAGCGAGTCGGTGAGCAGGTAGGGGCGCTGCAGATCCGCGGGCGTGAGGCTCAGCCAGGCGGCGGCCCCGGGGTTGTCGGGCAGCTGGCGGGCGGGCCAGAGGGCCAGCACGCGCACCGGGGCGAGGGCCGCGGCCGACACGCGCAGCTCCACCCACAAAGCCGCGCCCTCGCGGCGCAGGTCGGCGGCCCGCAGCACCCGAGTGTGCTGCCAGAGCGGCACCCGGGCCGAGTAGCCGGCCCAGCCCAGCAGCTGCAGCGACTCGCCGGCCCGCAGCGCGCCCGCGTCGGGCAGGCGCAGGTACAGGCGCAGGCTGTCGCCCTCGCGGCGCACCTCGGCCTGGGGGCGGCGCTGCGGGTGGTAAAGGCCGCCTAGATCGAGGCGGGCGGGCACCGGCGGGCGCTGGGCCCGGGCCGGCCAGGCCGCGGCCCCAAGCAGCAAGGCGGTAAGCAGAATCACGTAGCGCATCAAGGCTAATAACGCGAAGTCGACGCAGGCGATGTACCGGTTGGCGTTTCCCAAGTTCCAGAAGCTGGCCGAGCCGCCCTGGGCCGGCTAGTAAACGAGCCGCCCAACGCCGCTGGTAGCACGTGATTCTTCCCGGGTAGTCCGTCCGCAGGGAGGAGGGGAGAAAGGTCGGTCAGCTGCAACAAAAAATCTACAACAATTCAGAATGTTGCAGATTTTTTGTTGCAAGCTCCAGCAGCGGAAACAGCAACGCCGCCCGGCGCGAACCAGGCGGCGTTGGCAGGCAGCAACAAGCTAGCGGTGGGCTATTGTTGCGGGTAGTATTGCTGGAGCAACTGCAGGGCCTTGGTGGCGCGGGCCCGGTCGCCGGTTTTCTCGGCGGCGCGGTACACGCTCTGCAGGGTGAGCAGCTGCAACTGCACTTCCATGTCGAACAGGCCGCTGCCCGGGCTGGTGCTGTAGTAGGCCAGGGCCTGCTGGGCGCGGTTGGTCATGGTGTCCATGATGTCGTTGGCTTTCTGGGTTTCGCCCACGCGCACCAGTGGCTCCACCAGCTGGGGAGTGTAGTAGTCGAAGGGAATAGCCTTGTCGGGCATCACCTTCAGGCAGTAGTTGACCACTTCCTTGGCGCGGGCCAGGTCGCCCTGGGCCACCAGCGTCTGGGCCAGGCGGGCAAACTTGTCGCGGTAGTTGGCCGGGAAGCGCAGCTGGTTTTCGTCGTAGAAGATGTCGGCCCGGTCGAGGTTGCGGTAGGCAAACTTCTTCATCAGGTTCTCATACATCAGGTCGGTGGCCACGTAGCCTTCCTCGCCCTGGGGCTGGTAGTTGGGGTCGCGCAGGGGCAGAATGCGGTAGGCCATGCCCTCGAGCTGGAAGTAGGGCTGTAGGCTCATAAAGTCCTGCTGGTTGACGGTGGACGAGAAGTAGATGGGCCGCTCCCAGTTGTTGGTGGCCAGCATGTCCAGAATTACCAAGTTCTTTTTCTCGATGGCGCCGCGGCCCATGTCCCACTCCATGCGCGAGACGAGCTGCCCGCGGCGCTCGGCCGGCACGATGCCCAGCTTCTGCACGGCCGAGGTATCGACGGGCAAAAAGAACTTGCGGGTGGGGAAGGAAAGCAGGGCGTGGCCGCTCTGGGTCTGCACCTGCAGCAGGGGCGAGTTCTGCTTCACCAGCTCGATGAACTCGCGCAGGTTTACCTGGCTCACCGAGGGGTTTTCCACGAAGGGCAGGTAGTCGTTGGTGCCCTGCACGTAGTTCGGGTTCTGCAGCGAGATGGGCAGCGGCTGCGACTTGTAGGCGCGGCGCTTCATCTGGTCGATGTACCAGTCGGTGTTGAGGTAGCTGAGCACGGCCACGCGCACGTCGGTGCGCACGCCCTCCACTTCCTGGGCGTACCAGAGCGGGAAGGTGTCGTTGTCGCCGTTGGTGAACAGCACCGCGTTCGGGGCCAGGGAGTTCAGCAGGTTCTTGGCCGAGTCCACCGAGTTGTAGCGGTCGGAGCGGTCGTGGTCGTCCCAGCCCTGGGCGGCCATCAGCGCGGGGGCCACCAAGCCCAGGGCCACGGCCACGCCGCCGCGCAGGCTATCGGCCTTGAGCAGGGCGCGCAGCCCTTCGGCCAGGCCCAGCACGCCCAGCCCGATCCAGATGGCGAAGGCGTAGGTGGCACCGGTGAAGGTGTAGTCCCGCTCGCGCGGCTCGATGGGCGGCTGGTTGAGGTAGATGACGATGGCCAGGCCGGTGAACAAGAACAGCAAACCCACAATGAGGGCGTTGCGGCCGTCGCGGCGCACGTGGAAGAACAAGCCCACCAGGCCGAAAATCAGGGGAATGGCGAAAAAGTTGTTGCGGGCGGCGCTGTCGGCAATGCGCTCGGGCAGGCCGTTCTTATTGCTGTCGGTGGGCCAGAGCACACCCGCCTGCTGCACGTCGCTCTCGCGACCCACGAAGTTCCACAGGAAGTAGCGCCAGTACATGTGGCCCATCTGGTACTTGGTCAGGAAGGCCAGGTTCTGGCCCATGCTCGGGCGCTGCCCCTCGCGGATGTCCACCCACTTCTGGTACTGGCGGATGTGCTCGGGGGCCGGGCTGTAGAGGCGCGGCAGCAGCATCTTGTCTTCGGGGCGGTAGATGGTTTCGAGCTTGTACTCGGCAATGACGTACTTATCGCCGCGGCGCACGTAGCGCGGGGCGCCCTGCTTCTGGTCGATAGGCTCGGCGCTGAACTGCGGGCCGTAGAGCAAAGGCCGGTCGCCGTACTGCTCGCGCTTGAGGTAGCTCACGAACGAGAGCACGTCCTTGGGCTCGTTCTCGTTGATGGTGGGCAAAAACGACGAGCGGATGGGAATGATCAGGTACGAGGAGTAGCCGATCAAAATGAACACGAAGGCCAGCAGGGCCGTGTTCAGCACGCGGTTCTGGGCGCGGAAGGAGTAGCGGAAGCCAAACCAGATCAGGCCCAGGAACAGCACCAGGAAGATGATGACGCCCCAGTTGAAGGGCAGGCCCACCGAGTTGACGAAGAACACCTCGAACATGCCCGCCAGCGTGGGCAGGCCGGGGATGATGCCCACCAGAATCAGCCCCACAATGAGGCTGCAAATCACCAGGGTGATAATGCCCCCCGTCCAGTTGGCGTTGGTGGTGCGGCGGAAGTAGTAGATGAGCCCCAGGGCCGGAATGGCCAGTAGGTTGAGCAAGTGCACCCCGATGGAGAGGCCCATTACGTAGGCAATCAGAATCAGCCACTTGTCGGAGTCGGCCTCGTGGGCGCGGTTTTCCCACTTGAGCATCAGCCACACTACCACCGCCGTGCACAGCGACGACATGGCGTAGACCTCGGCCTCGACGGCGTTGAACCAGAACGAGTCGGAGAAGGTCAGCGCCAGGGCGCCCACCACGCCGCTGCCCAGGATGAGCAGCGTTTGCCCGCCGCTGGGCTCCAGGCCGCGGTCGTCGTGCATGCCGGGGCGGCCCAGCACCAGCTTCTTGGCCAGCATGGTGATGGTCCAGAACAGAAACAGCACGGTAAACGAGCTGCTCAGCGCCGACAGCGCGTTAATCAGCACCGATACCTTGGTGACGTCGCCGAAGGAAAACAGGGAGAAGATGCGGCCCAGCAGCAGGAAGGTGGGCGCCCCGGGCGGGTGTGGCACCAGCAGTTTGTAGGAGCAGGCGATGAACTCGCCGCAGTCCCAGAAGGAGGCCGTGGGCTCGAGCGTGAGCAGGAAGGTGACGGTGGCAATGGCGAAAACCAGCCAGCCCACCAGGTTATTCAGACGATGGTATCGCTGCATAGAGGCTTTTTCAGAGAAGCCAAAAGTAGGCATAAATCCCCCACGCGCCCAGCCCGCCGCGTCGCAGGCTCCCGAACACAAAAAAGCAGCCGCCCGGTGGGGCGGCTGCCGCAGGCAACCCAGGAGCCGGGTTGCCGAAGCAAAAAGGCAAGTCAGTCCTGCAAGTCAGTCCTGTAAGGTCACGCGCTTGGTGGCCACGGCTTTGTCGCCCACCAGCAGGCTGCAGAAGTACACCCCGGCCGGCAGCGACGAGAGGTCAACCGGGTGGCCGTTGGCCACCAGCTCGGGGCGCAGCACCACCGAGCGCACTTCGCGGCCAATGACGTTGGTCACGCGCAGGCGGTAGGCGGTGCCGGCTTTGCTTTCGGGGGCCGACACGGTAATCTGCCCGCCGCGGGCCGGGTTGGGGTACACATTCAGGGCCGAAGCCAGGGCGCGGGCACTGGCCGACGCCGTGGGAATGCTCACCGTGATGCTGCCCCACATGCCCGACTGCGGCCCGCCGTGGGCCATGCAGTGGTAGTCGTACTGACCCAGGGCCGTGAGCGTGATGGTGCGCTGCGGGCTCGACGCGTTCATCTGAAAGGTGGGAAACGCGGCCGGGCTGCTGTCCGACATGGTGGGGTGGCTGCCCGACTGCCACTGGAAGGTTACCTGGTCGCCGGGCGCCACCACCAAAAACTGCGGGGAGTATTCAAAGTCGCCCACCGTCACGATGTGGGTGGCCGCGTAGGCCGAGCCGGCGGCCAGCCACAAGCTCAGGGCGACAAACAAGCGGGTAAAGGTTTTCATGGGAGAAGGTCTGAAGCCGGACGCCCCCACGGGGCGCAAAAAAGAAAGAGGAGAGGGGGCAAGCCGCTGGGCCGGGTAAGGCAAGCACCGTGCCCGAGTGCGGGCCGCGGCGGCGCGCCCCGGCTGCTTGGAGCAGCCGGCGGGGCGAAGGTTTAACGTCAGGGTGCGGGCATGGCAGCGGGCCGGTGGGTTGCCTGCTTACTCGGAGGCCCCGGCCAAAAAGGTTGCCTGCCCGCGCCGCTACACGTGGCGGATTTCCTGCAGGTCGAAGTGGCGGGTGGTGCCGTTGTCCTGCTCCAGCACCAGGTGCCCGCTGTCGAGCACGTCCACGATGCGGCCGGCCAGGCGGCGCCCGCTCACCTCGTAGGAATGCCACTCGTCGTAGCGGTAGAGGCGGGCCAGATAGTCGCGGTGCAGGGCGGCGTGGTGGCCGCCGCGCAGCTGCAGGTAGCGCTGCTCCAGGCACTCGAGCAGGCGGCTGGCCAGCGGCGCCAGCTGGTAGGGCCGGCCGGTGAGACAGGCCAGGGAGGTAGCCGTGGGCACCCCAAACGCCGTCTGATTTACGTTCAGCCCCAAACCAACCACGCTCCAGTGAATTTGTGCGCCGCTGAGCGTGTTCTCAATCAGGATGCCCCCCAGCTTCTGGTCGTAGTAATAGAGGTCGTTGGGCCACTTCACGCGCAGGGCGGGGTCGGGGCCCAGCAGCTCGCGGGCCCAGTCGTGGGCGGCCAGGGCCACGGCCAGGTTCAGCCGGAACTGCGCCGCCGCCGGCAGGAAGGTGGGCCGCCACACCACCGATACTGTCAGGTTCTCGCCCGGGGCGGCCTCCCAAACGTTGCCACGTTGGCCGCGCCCGGCCCGCTGATGGTCGGTTATGACGGTGCAGCCCTCGGTGGCGCGGTTTTGGCCGATTAACTCCCGGGCCACGGTGTTGGTGGAGTCGCATTGCGGCAACCACTGCACCTGCCGGCCCGTGAAGAGGGTTTGGGGACTGATTTGCTCCACCCGATTTTTCCTACTTTGTGTTGACAAACCTACCTTCTCTTATGAAAATTTCCCCGGTTCGGCTGGATTCGGACAACTTGGCAGACCTGGTGGTCCGCGGCATGCAGGAAAAGAAAGCCGTGGACATCGTGGTGCTCAATCTTAAACATCTTAAAAACGCCGTAGCCGATTACTTCGTCATCTGCTCGGCCTCGTCCGATACTCAGCTCGACGCCATTGCCCGCTCGGTGGAAGAGGAGGTAGAAAAAGCTACCGGCCAAAACCCCTGGCAGAGCGAAGGCCGCCTGAACCGCGAATGGATCCTGCTCGACTACGTGGACGTGGTGGTGCACGTGTTCCTGCGCGACCGGCGCCAGTTCTACGCGCTCGAGGAGCTGTGGGGCGACGCCGAAATTTCCTACATCGAAGAGGAAACCGCGGTAAAATAGCCGCCGCGCCGAATTGCTTTAAAGTAATTCCGGCCGGCGGGCGTTAGCCTCCCCAACGCCGCCCCCAACAAACCATTCGAGCGGCTTGTTGGCTGCGGGGCCTCTTCCACGTCGCAGACTTTTCTTGTACATGCCAGATAACACTCCTTCCCCGAAAAAGAAAAAACCCATGCTGCCCACGCCCGGCGCCCCGCGCCCCGGCATGCAGCTGTGGGTATTGCTCGGGCTGGCCGTGCTGGTGTTTGGGTTATTCTACCTGAACAAAAGCAGCTCAGCCCTTAAAATCAACCAGAAACGGTTCGAACAGATTGTGCGCGACGGCGACGTGCGCACCGTCACGCTGGTCAACGACCGGGCCGTGGAGGTGACGCTCAAGCAGGAGGCACTGCAGAAAGACCAGTACCGCCGCGAGCTGCGCAACCGCAGCCCGCTGGCCTTCGAACAGGGTCCGCAATACACCTTCAACGTCGTCGACGGCAAGACCTTTAAGGAGGACTACGACAAGCTGCGCGCCACCATCCCGCCCGATCAGCAGGTGGGCCTCGACGTGGACAACTCCCGCACCAGCATCAGCGACATTATTGCCAGCTGGGGCTTCTTCCTGCTGCTGCTGGTGGGCTTCTGGTTCCTGATGCGCCGCATGAGCGGCGCGGCCGGACCCGGCGGGCAGATTTTCAGCATCGGCAAGTCGCGCGCGGCCTTGTTTGAGGGCGGCGACAAAGTGAAGATTACCTTCAAGGACGTGGCCGGCCTGGAAGAGGCCAAGGAGGAAGTACAGGAAATCGTGGAGTTCCTCAAAAACCCCTCGAAGTTCACCATCCTCGGCGGCAAAATTCCCAAGGGCGCGCTGCTGGTTGGCCCCCCCGGTACCGGCAAAACCCTGCTGGCGAAAGCCGTAGCCGGCGAGGCCGACGTGCCCTTCTTCTCGCTCTCGGGCTCCGACTTCGTGGAAATGTTCGTGGGCGTGGGCGCGGCTCGGGTGCGCGACCTGTTCAAGCAGGCCAAGGCCAAGGCGCCCTGCATCATTTTCATCGACGAAATTGACGCCATTGGCCGCAGCCGTTCGCGCGGCAACGTGCCCGGCGGCAACGACGAGCGCGAAAACACCCTGAACTCACTGCTGGTGGAAATGGACGGCTTCGGCACCGACTCCGGCGTCATCATCCTGGCCGCCACCAACCGCCCCGACACCTTGGACTCGGCCCTGCTGCGCCCCGGTCGCTTCGACCGGCAGATCAGCATCGACAAGCCCGACATCGTGGGCCGCACCGAGATTTTCCGCGTGCACCTGAAGCCGCTTACCCTGGGCCCCGACGTGGATGCCCGGAAGCTGGCGGCCCAGACGCCCGGCTTTGCCGGCGCCGAAATTGCCAACGTCTGCAACGAAGCCGCCCTCATCGCCGCCCGCCGCGACAAGAAAATGGTGACCATGCAGGACTTCACCGATGCCGTCGACCGCGTGATTGGCGGCCTGGAGAAGAAAAACAAGATTATCAGCCCTGAGGAAAAGAAAATCGTGGCCTACCACGAAGCCGGTCACGCCATTGCCGGCTGGTTCCTGGAGCACGCCGACCCCCTGGTGAAGGTTAGCATCGTGCCCCGCGGCGTGGCCGCGCTGGGCTACGCGCAGTACCTGCCCAAGGAGCAGTTCCTCTACAACACCGAGCAGCTCACCGACGAGATGTGCATGGCCCTGGGCGGCCGCGCCGCCGAAGAGCTGGTGTTTGGCAAGATTTCCACCGGCGCTTTGTCCGACCTGGAGCGCATCACCAAGATGGCCTACAGCATCGTGACCATGTACGGCATGAACCCGAAGCTGGGCAATATCTCGTTCTACGACTCGAAGAGCAGCAATGAGTACGGCTTCACCAAGCCTTACTCCGAAGCTACCGCGCAGATGATCGACGAGGAAGTGCGCACCATCATCGAAAACGCCTACATCCGCACCAAGCAGCTGCTTACCCTGCGCAGCCGCGAGCTGGAGATTGTGGCCCAGGAGCTGCTGGAAAAGGAAATTCTGCTGCAGGACGACCTCGAGCGCCTCGTGGGCAAGCGTCCCTTCGATACCCAGACCGCCTACCAGGCTCACACCGCCGGCACCGACCGCAGCGAGACGCTGAGCGAGCGGAAGCAGGAGCACCCCACCGGCACGCCCCTGAGCAACGACCTGCCCGAGCTGAACCTGCCGGGCCAGCCGCTGTCGTCGGGCGACGAGCAGCCCGCGGGCGGCCCCCTGCCGGGCCAGAGCGTCCCGAGCGGCACCGCCGTTTCGTAGTAGTAGGCGCAGTACCCAAGCAACGGCCGCTTCCCAACCGGGAGCGGCCATTGCTTTTTTAGGGGAAACGCAAAAAAACCGCTGGCAAAGCCCGCGGTTTTTCCACACACCTATTGGTCCAATATTTCACCGCAGATGAGCCCATTACCCCTGAGCGCATCCGCCGGATAGACACGTTAATGGGTTAGGTGTAGTGCCGAGTCAGTTCGTAGTGGTGAGGCTGCTAGTTGCAGCCTGCGTAATGCCGTTGTCCTTACAAGATTACGGCGCTCAGGAAGCTATGGAAAGGAAGGAACCCGCTCGCCGGTGACTAGTAAAATGGCGGTGGCTATATTGGATTATGGAGCAGAACAAGGTTGATAATTGACTGATTGAGCTAGTTAGCGTAGGATCTGTAGTTGCATGGTAGAATTAATTTCGGCCTGTTTGTGACGGAGTATGCTAGTTGCTTTCCTTATTCAAAGCGGCTGGTAGCAGGGTATGAAGCGCGATGGAAGTGGCCGCCAGCGCCAGGAGCGGAAACAGCACTAGCCACCAGGCACCCGGCTCAAGCCGGGCCAATGCCAGCAGTCGGCCCCAGTCGGCCGCCTCGGGCGGCAAACCCAGGCCCAGGAAAGCCAGGGTGGTTTGCAGGCCGAGGCAGGTGTGCAGGTTCAGCGGCAGCACCGCCCGCAGCACCGGCCAGCTGTTGGGCAGCACGTGGTACCGCAGCAGCCGGCTGGCGCTGAAGCCCTGCGCCCGCCCAGCTTCGATGAAGCCCAGGACGCTAAGCTGGCGAACCTGGCTCCGGGCCAGACGGGCGGTAGCCTGCCAGCCGGTGAGGGTCAGCACAGCGACCAGCAAACCCGGGGCAGGTGACCCCAGCGCACAGAACGCGAGTACCAGCACCAGGCGGGGTAGCGCGCCCAGCAGCAGCGTGGAGGACAGCAGCAGGGCGTCGAGCGGTAGAAACCAAGCAGGCTGCGCGGGCCACAGGCGCCGCAGACCGCCCGCCAGCAATAACAGTAAACTGGCCGCCGGCAGCCAGTTCCACGAGGGCGGCTGCCAGCCCATCAGGCTCAACGCTACCAGCGCCACCAGCCCGTCGGAGCAGGTCAGCCGCGGACCGCGGTTTCCCCACCAGCCCGCCGCCGCGCCCAGCAGCAGGCCGAGCACCGACATGAGCGCCGCCGCCGGCAGGCTGACCAGCAGCAGGCTGCGGGCACCGCCTACGCATAGGGCCAGCACGTCGCGGCCGTACGGGTCGGTGCCCAGCCAGTGCGCGGCGCTGGGCGGGCGCGTGGCCAGCAGCGGGTTGAGCGCCGGGGTCGGCCCGAGCAGCAACTCCGCCAGTAGCGCCGCCAGCAGCAGGATCAGCAGCCAGCCGCTAGCCAGTCTGCGCGGGATGGGTTGGCGCCGCGTCGAACTCATATGGTTGGCCGTAGACGGGGATAGGCCAGAGCTGAAACCACGTCGGCCAGGAGCCAGGCCAGCAGGCGCGCCGCCGCCGTGAGCAGTACGCCGCCCAGCAGCACGGGATAGTCGCGGGCGGCGGCGGCTTCGAGCAGCAGGCGGCCCATTCCCGGTAGGGCAAACACTACCTCCACCACCACCGCGCCGGCGGTCAGGGCCGGCAGCAGATCGGTAAAGCGGGTGATGAAGGGCGGCAGGGCATTGGGCAGCAGGTGTCGGTGCCACAGGCGGTCGGCCGGGGCTCCCTTGGCCCGGGCCGTGACGGCGTAGGGCTGGTGCTGCTCCTGACCCAGGGCCGCCGTCAGCGGCAGAACCAGCCCCGGCAAAGCAGCCAGCACCAGGCTGCTGGCCGGCAGAATCAGGTAGATCAGCCCCGGTAGTTGACCGGCAGCGGCGCCCAGGCCGTAGGCGGGCAGAAGGGCCAGCCCTTCGGGGCTGGCCAGCAGCCACAGCAGCAGCATAGCTACCACAAACAGGGGCAGGGCATCGAGCAGCAGCAGGCCGGGCATCAGACGACGACGCCACTTGGGCCGGCGGGCCAGCGCCAGCGCCGCCGCCCCGGCCAGACTGCCCGTCAGCGCGAGGGCTAGGACTACCAGGGGCAGCGTCACGGCCAGAGCCTCCCTCAGCAGCTGGGCGACCGAGCGCCCGTCGCGGTAGGAGTAGCCCAGGCTGCCGCGGGTCAGCCCGCGCAGCCAGTGGTGGTATTGGTTGTCGAGGCCGTGCCAGCGCCAGGGCCACACGCCCACGTAAAACACGGGCACCGCGAGGCCGAGGCGTTGGGCGTAGCGCTGCTCACTGGCTTGCAGCTGGCGGGTTGACGAAGTACGTACCAACTCGGCGGCCATCAGGCGCGGGGCGGGCAGGCTGCGGCTCAGCAGGAATAGCACCGATACGATCAGCCAGGCGGCGGCCAGCACGCGCAGCAGGCGGACGAGCAGGTTGCCCCCCATAACGCCGCTATTTGCTGCCGGGCGCCGCGGCGCGCAGGGTGGTCAGATCGTAGCCGGGCTCCAGGCCGGCCGGCTGCAGGTTGATCAGGCGCTTGGTTACGGCCAGCCGGTTGGGTTCGTAGTACAGCACATTCAGGGCTGCCGCCTCGTGCATGATCAGCTGCAGCCGGCGCAGCAGCCGGGCTTTGCGGGCCGAGTCCTGGGCTGCCACAATTTCTTCCAGCACGCGGTCGGAAGTGGCCGAGCCAAACCCGGAGGTGTTGCCGCCCGCTACGCCGATGCTGGCCGTGTGCAGCAGGGGGCGCAGGTCGTAGGCGAAAGGGTTGCCGTACACCTTGCGCAGCACCAGCTCGTGCTGCCCGTTGCGGCGCAGCTCCGACAGCACGGAGGCCTCGGTGGGCTGCAGCTGCAGGGGAATGCCCAGCTGAGCGGCGTTTTGCTGCAGCAGCAGCGCGGCGGTTTCCATAAGCCGGTCGCCGGCGCGGTAGTGCACTTTCAGGGCCAGCTGGGCCTGGTCGGTGGGGCGCTGCCACTGGTTCGGGCGCGCGCGTTGCCAGCCGGCTACGCGCAGCAGCTCGGCAGCCCGGCCCGGGTCGTAGCGGCGCAGCGGCAGGCTGTCGTGGTAGGCCCACCGCTCGTTAGGGCTCACGAGACCCACGCTGCGCTGGCCCAGTCCGTACTGGGTAGCCTCAATCAGCTGGGGTACGTCGAGCAAATGCAGCAGTGCCTGCCGGGTGGCCGGCTGGCGCAGCAGCGGCTGCCGGGTGTTCATTTCCAGCACCACCATGCGGTAGGAGGGCGGCGAATACAGCTGAAACTCCCCGGCCTGGGGCGAAGTCCGAAGCTTGTCGAAGTCGGCCGCCGCCATGTTGGGGTACAGGTCCACGTCGCCGCGGCGCAGAGCCAGCAGGGCCGTGGCCGGGTCGGGAATGATGTGGAACTCCAGCCGGGCGGGGTGGGCCAGCAGCTTGGGCTCGGCCGGCTGTAGCCCGTCGGCCCACCAGCGGGCCTTGCGGCGCAGCACCAGCCGCTGGCCCGCCTGCCACGAAACCAGTTCGTAGGGGCCGCTGCCCCGCACCTGATCCGGCCGGCGCCAGCGCAGCGGGTCGTTGAACTGCCGCGCAAACTCCCGCACGGCTGCTTGCTGGGCGGGGGCCAGCACCGAATCGGTGAGCCCGGCCAGGGGCACCTGGCGCAGCAGGTGCTGGGGGTCGAGCAGGTACTCGGGCAGAATGGGGAAGTCGCCGCTGGACGTGCGGTATTCGGGCGCCGCCCCGCGGCAGACGAAAGTAAACCGCCGGGCATCGGTGGAATCGAGCTGAACCTCGTCAATAAAGCCCACCATGTTGCTCAGCAGCTCATTGGGCAGGCCCGGGCAGCGCAGGGCGCGCAGCGTAAAGAGCACGTCCCGGCCGGTGATGGGCTGGCCGTTGTCCCAGGTCGCCTGGGGCCGCAGCCGGTAGCTCAGCCGCGTGAGCGAGTCCTGCACCTGTACCCGCGGCAGCGCTTCAGCCAGCCAGGGCACGTAGCGGCGCTGAGGCCCATCGACCACCAGCAAACTCTGGTAGAGCAGGTTGTTGAGCTGCATGGCAAAGGCATTGGGCAAGGCCACGGGGTTCAGCGACTCGGGGTCCTGGGGCCAGCAAACGCGCACGGCCGGGGCCGGCGTGGTGGTAGCCGACGGGCCGCAGCCAACAAGCAACAACTGGCTCAGCAGCAGGACTGCCACGAGCAATACGAAACGGGGCATAAGGGGAGGCGCGGCGGGCGGGGCGGAAAAGGCCGGGGATGAAGTGGGGCCAAGATAAGGCCGGGCTCCGGGTTAGGGCTTAGGCGTCTGCCCGGCAATGCCGCCGTCACCCCAGGAGCCGCCACCGGTGTCGTTGGTCGATTCGAGGCTGACCTCAAGCTGAGCGTTGGAGCTAAGTTCGGCTACGGGAGCTCCTGGTTGGGTGGGGGGGGGCGAAAAAAGCAGGTGAAACTGAAGCAGGGCGAGGGTAAAGATTTCTAACATGGCAGCAGGTGGGTGGTCGTCAAGTCATTGACTGACACAAACTTCTGCCAGGGTTTCGCCGAAATAAAGGCACAGATGCCAATAGGGGTGACTAGGATTATTTGTATTAATTTGTATTACTATGGTTTTGAAAAGATGCTTTAACGGCTTTATTGCGTGTTTTTGTTAACCGGCTACGGTGAATCGTTTATAGTTATGTGACAATAGCTTTAGATTTAGCCCAGTAATCCACATTACAAATGTGGAGCGGGCCTTGCCGGGTAAAAAGGAAAGACCCGCGGTATCTGTGACGGGAAGATCGGGTAGTATACCTGCTATAAAAGCGCTTTAGTTTTCAGAATAACGATGTTTTACGATGATTGAGCTGACAAATCTAGCCAAGATTGTGACCAACCGTCGCCTCGCCAATCTGCCTTTGCTGGGGGTGGCGAAGGGCAAAGGCAAGGGCCGCAACCGCGAAGAGGAGCTGCTGCACCTGCTTACGACCGAAACCAACCTGACCAGTCTGCAGGCGGCTAAAATGCTCTACGGCAGCACCTCGGCCCAAAGCCGGGCGGCGGTGCGCAAGCTCAAGCAGCGGCTGCAGGAAAAGCTGCTCAATCATCTCTATTTTCTGGATTACTCCGACCCGCGTCACCCCGTCTTTCGCCGCTACGAGCAGCAGTGCCTCGATTTGCTGCAGCAGGCCCGGGTGCTGTGGTGGGAAAGCGAACGAAGCCTGCTGCCGCAGCTGCTGCGCAAAACTTTGCGCCTAGCCCAGGACGGCGACTTCACGCAGCACGTGGTGAGCACCCTGGATCTGATGCGCAACCTCTACGTGGAGTCCAACGACTTCGCAAAGTACCGGGCAACGGTGCGCCTCAGCGAGCGTTACCAGGAAGTGCTGGAAAAGGAGCGGGAGGCCCTGCACCTGTTCTGGGGCGCCAAAATGGATTTGATGCGCTCGGTCCAGGCCCGGCGCCGGCTGTTGCAGTACTTACCCGAGGTGATTGGTAAGCTCGAAGAAAGCAGCCGCGCTACCCGCTCCTACGTCATCTACGACGCGCTGCTGAAGCTGCAGCTCATGCACCAGGAACTGCTGGGCAACTTCGAGGAAATCATCACCATCACGGCCGAAGCTGAAGACCTGTACGCCAAGGGCAAGCTCAACCGCAAACGGTTTGATAGCCGCTTCACCAAGTTCTACAGCCTATACGCCCACCTGCGGGCCCGGCGCCTCGACGAAGGCCTGGCCCTGGGCGAAAACTATATGAAGGCCTTCAGCCGCTCGACCGGCAACTGGTTCAGCATGCTCGAAAACTACTTTCTGCTGGCTATGCACAGCGGCGAGTACGTGAAGGCCGGCGAACTGCTGAAGCGCATGCAGCAGAACCCGTTCGTGACGCGGCTCACGCGCCCGGCCGTGCAGCGCTGGGAGCTGATGCGGGCCTATCTGTACTTTGTACGCCCCGAAGAGGCGGGGCGGCGCACCCTGCAATTCGCTCAGCTGGTGCAGAGCATTCCCGACCACAGCCGCGACAAGCGCGGCTACAACGTGGCTATCCTGATTCTGCAGTTTCTGCACTACCTGCGCCAGGGCCACGACGAGGCCCTGCTGGCGCGGCTGGAGGGGTTGCGTAAGTACGAAACGGCTTACCTGCGCGACGCCTCCACCCTGCGCAGCAGGCTGCTGTTTCGGCTGCTGCAGCTCACCGTCAAGCAGAATTTTGATCCGGTGGCCGTGGAGGAAAAAGGACAGGCGCTCTTTGAGCGCCTGCGCGATGCCCCGCCGCCCGGCGAGGCATACTCCGAAATCGAAATCATTCCCTACGAAAACCTCTGGCGGCTCACCCTGGGCATCCTGCGGCAGCGGAAAGCCGAAGCCCGGTAGCCGGGCCAGCCGAGAACTACCGGCAAATGCGACCTCGCCTGACTGAGCCGCAGGCCAGAACTCCTCAACGGGAGTCTGGTGGCCGCGTATTCAGCTAGGTGCGGTGCCCGAATTATCAGGGACGCGGGGCATTGGCCTAGGGCCGAACCGTAGCGTGGGCCGTGCTGGCGGCCGAAAGCTGCTGGTAGCGCTGCAGTTGGGTAGGCGTGAGTACCTGCTGCAGCCGGGTTTCGTAGCCGCTCACCACTTCGCGCAGCTTGGCGGTCAGTACGGTTTGGTCGCCGGCGTACATCTGCTCGACTTCGGCCTCCTGCTGCAGGCGCTCAACCAGCAGGCGGCGGACCTGCATCTGGCGGGCCTCGTCGAGGTTAAGCTGGGGTGCCAGTTGGCGGGTCATTTCGGCGGCGCGCTGACGCAGAGGCTCCGAGCCACTCTGGGCTTGGGAAATACTGGCGGTGCTGCAGCAAAGGGCGAGGAAGAGTACGAAACGTTTCATGGCTAAACGGTGGGATTTAAGCCGGAAGACTTACTGATGACTGTGCAAATGAAAACAAAAAATTAGAGGAAAAATACATATTGATGAAAAATATTCTCGGTATCCTTAAATAAAACGTTTGTAATGCTATAAACGGCCTGTAAAACTTCACCCCTGAGCTAGCCCATTTGGGAAGCATCGCGCTACCCATCTGGAGTAGCATCAGTTAGGGTAATTTTTTGATAGTGACTACTTTGCGGCTGGTGTTCTTGCTCAGGCATTTTGCAATTCTGGCCGAATAAGTCAACCGCTGCGGGCGCTAGTGGTGGCCGGCGCTGGCGGGGCGGTGCCCGGGCGGTATTATGGGGCCGGGCAGCCGGGTTCGTTGGCAGAACGCCCGGACCGCCGTATTTTGGCCGAACGGTACACGCCGCCGCTATCTTCCCTGCTATGTCCTCAGCCCCCGTTCGCACCGTCGACTTCCTCAACCAGCTCACCCGCTCCGTAGAAGAAGTGCGTGAGGTGGCCCAGCAGCGGTTCCGGGCGCTGAACGAGGACGACCTGAACCGCCGACCGGCGCCCGACAAGTGGAGCGTGGGCCAGTGCCTGGAACACCTCAACATTATCGGCGGCTTTTACCTGCCGGAAATGGGGCAGCGGCTGCGCCGAGCCAAGGAGCGTGACAGCCGCCCGGCCGAATTCGTGAAATCGGGGCCGATTGGGCGGCGGCTCACCCAGGCCATGCTGGTGCCGGCCCGGGAAAAGCCGCTGAAGACCCCCCAGCAGTTTGCGCCCAGCGGCTCGCGCCTGCCGCGCACGGTAGTAGAGGTGTACCTGCGCCAGCTCGACGAGCTGCTGAATCTGCTGCGCATGGCCCGCGACGTCAACGCCAATGCTGTGCGCATTCCCAACGCCGTCATTCCACTGATCCGGCTGCGCCTGACCGATCAGTTTGCATTTATGATTGCCCACCTGCAGCGCCATACCGCCCAAGCCGAGCGCGTACTGAACAGCCGCCCGCGCTAGTGGCCGTGCCCGGCGGGGGGAGGAGGCAGCTCCGCAGCCGCCCGCGGCAGTAAAGCCGTGGGCACCCGCGGATACTGGTGATGCACGTGGTGAAAGGCAAACGAAGCCACCACCGGCGTCCAGACCTGCGCCACGGCCGAAGCGGCCCGGGCGGCTGGGTGCTCGGCAGCCAGGTGATGCGGAATGTAGGCCGCCCAGATGGGCAGCGTGGCGCTCATCGCAAAAGCCACGGCCCAGTAAACCAGTCCCACTGCCGATCCGGTCCTTACGTACAGCGCCACAAAACCCGCTAGCAACAGCAGGGTAAGGCCGGTTTCGAGCAGCTGAATGCGGTGCGTGTGCGGGGCCATGCGCAGTGACTCACGGCGCAGCATCAGAATGTGGTAAGGACCCTGCCACAGCACCCGGGCAAAGCTCCAGGTAGCCGGCGCGCCCTCGGGGTCGTCGGGGCTGAGGCAACGGGCGTGGTGGCGCAGGTGAGTGACTTGCAGGGCGTGGCCGCTTTTGAGCAGCAGCAGGCCGCTAAGGGTCAGCAGCCGGTCGTTGGCGGCTTTCGGCAGCTCCAGGGCGTTGTGCATGGCATCGTGCATCTGCACGAAGGCCGCCAGACACACGGCTACCGCGAGCGGCCCGGCCAGCCACCACCAGCCCGGGGAGGCCGCAGCGACATACAGGGCCAGCAATACCCAGGGACGGGCCAGCTCGACTATGCGCTGGGACGAAGTAAGGCGCAGATGCGCCGCGGTGCTGGCGGAATTCATAATCTAGTGGGTAGCAGACTGCTTATCAGGAGTATCTGCGCTTGAGCGGCACGCCGCGAAGCCGGAGTATCCCGGTGGCAAGGGGCAAGGTAGCGGCTACGGCCGGGGGCTTCAAGGAAATATTAAGAAATAGCGCCCGGTTCGGCCCGGTTTTGGGCAGGAACTAACTTGCCGCGCCCCCAGGGTGGTTTTTCGCGTGTGGATTCACGCGGAACGGCGCATCAGCTCGTTGTTGAGCTGCTAGCCTGCTGCCTTTCCTCTACCTTCTGCCTTATGCGTTTTTCGCTTTTGTTGCTCGCCGCCTGGCTGCTCTGCATGGTAATTCCCTCCAACGCCTCGGCCCCGGCGGCCGGCGGCCCCTACGCCGCCCAGTGGAAGAAAATCGACGCGCTGCTAAGCAAGGACCAGACCGCCGCGGCCGAAAAGCTGGTGCTCGACATCTACCAGAAGGCCCGCGCCGGCCGCCAGCCCGCCGACCACGTGCGCGCCCTGACGTACCGCCTGCACCTGCTGGAGCGCCGGGAGGAAGACGCCGATGTGAAGGGCATCAAGCTGCTGGAAGAAGATTTGCGCAGCGCCACCTTCCCGGCGCGGCCGCTGCTGCACAGCCTGCTGGCCCAGGAATATCACCAGTACCTGCGCCAGAACCGCTACCGCCTCTACGACCGTACTCAGGTGCAGCCCGTCAACGACGAGCTTGGAGTCAATGACCTGCAAACCTGGGATGCCGCCCGGCTGGCCGCCCAGGTGGTGCGCCACTACCGCGCCTCGGTGGAAAGCGAAACGGCCCGCCAGCAGCAAACCACCCTGCGCGAGCTGGGCCAGCTGGTGACGCCCGCTGATGCCGCCGGCCAGCAGCTGCGCCCCACGCTCTACGACCTGCTCGTGCACCGCGCCATCGAAGGCCTGAACGACGACGAGCTGTACCTCACGCGCCCCGCCGAGCAGTTTCGCTTTACCGACGCACGCCTGCTGGGCGCCGAGGCGGAATTTCTGGCCCTGCCGCTCACGGCCCCTGCCGCCGACTCGCTCAACGGTCCCTGGCATGCCCTGCGCCTGTGGCAGCAGCTCACGCGCTTCCGCCAGGCGGGCCCCGCGGCCGCCCGCGCCGACGTGGAGCGCCTGCGCCTGGCCTTTGTGTACCAGCACGCCGCCTTCCCTGACAAAACCAAAGCCTACGAAGCCGCCCTGCGCCGCGCCGCCGGCCAGTACGCAGCCCTGTCCGCCTGGGCCGACTTTCAGGCCGAGCTGGCCGAGCTGGCCCGGCAGCAGAACCGGCCGACCGAGGCCATGACTCTGGCCCGCGAGGCGGTGAAACGCTTTTCCAAATCGGTGGGCGGGCAGCGGGCCCAGGCCCTGATCAACGAGCTGGAGCAGCCCGAGTTGAGCGTGCAAACCACCGAGGTGCAGCTGCCCGACGAGCCGCTGCTGCTCAACGTGGGCTTCCGCAACCTCAAGCAGGCCCACGGCTTCGCCTGGAAACTGCCCGCCGCGGCCGTGCTGCGCGAGCTGACCGGCCAGCGCGAAACCGAGATTCCGAAAGCATACGCCAAGCGCCTGGCCACCGCGCCCGCCGCTACTTGGGCGCTGGCGCTGCCCGGCCCCACCGACTACCGGAGTCATCGCGCCGAGCTGGCCGGGCCGAAGCTGGCGCCGGGGCACTACCTGCTGGCCGTGAGCAGCGCCGCCGCGCAGCCCACCAAGCAGCGCGCCAACGTCACCACGGTGTACGCCTTTGTATCGGTGAGTGAGCTGGGCAGCGTGCACCGCGCCGCGCCGACCGGCGGCACCGATCTGTGGACGGTGAACCGCCGCAGCGGCCAGCCCGAGGGCGGCGTGACGGTGCAGCCCTGGTACCAGCAGTACCTCAACGGTAAAACCCAGCACGTAGCCGGCAGTAAGCTCACCACCGCCGCCGACGGCCACCTGACCGTGCCGGTGGAAGCCGGGCAACGCCGCTACATGCAGGCCCTGCTGCTGAGCCGCGGCCGCGACTCGCTGGTGCTGGGCGAAAGCCTGGGCGGCTACCGTCCGCCCCTGCCGCCTGAAGCCGAGCGGGTGCAGCGCCGCGCCTTTGTGTACACCGACCGCGCCATTTACCGCCCGGGCCAGACCCTGTACTTCAAGGGCATTCTGGCCGAAGAGCAGAAGGGCCGCAGCCAGGTGAGCAAGAACGTGCCGCTGCGGGTGCGCCTGCTCGACGTGAACGGCCAGCAGGTGCTGGAGCTGCCCTTCACCACTTCCGATTTCGGCTCCTTCCACGGCTCCGTTACACTGCCCACGGGTCTGCTCAACGGCGAGATGCAGCTCACGGTGCAAACCACGCATTTCGGCAAGGAAGAGTGGCTGGGTCGCGCCGGTTTCGCAGTGGAAGACTACAAGCGGCCCACGTTCTTCGTAACCCTCGACCCGGTAGGCGGCACGCCCAAGCTGGGCGACACGCTTTCGGTGCGCGGCACGGCCACGGCCTACGCCGGCCAGGCCATCGACGGGGCGCAGGTGCAGTACCGCGTGGTGCGCCGCACGGTGTGGCCCATGTTTGGCTGGCACGAACTGGACTTCGGCTTCGGCCGAGAAGGCAGCGGGGGCGGTATGCGCCGGCCGTACTTTCCCGGTGGGGGCGAGCAGCAGCAGATTGCCAGCGGCACGGTAACTACCGACGAAGCCGGTCGCTTCCGCGTAGCCTTTACCGCCACTCCGCCCGATGAGGCGCTGAACGAGGAAGACCGCAACCCCGACGACGAAGACGGCGGCTACCGCCCGCCCCGCCCCGGGCGCCCGACGTATGTATTTGAGGTAACGGCCGACGTGACCGACCCCAACGGCGAGACCCGCTCGCAGCAGCGCGGCGTGTCGCTCGGCGGGCCGGCGCTGAATTTGAGCTTGAGCGGTCCGCGCGAAGTAAACCAGGCCAACGCGGCGCGGGCGCCGTTCGCGGTGCGCAGCCAGAACGCCACCGGCGAAGCCGTACCCGCCACCGGTACGCTGCGCCTGTACCGCCTCACGCCGCCGGCCCGCACCCTGCGCCCGCGCTTCGGCCCGCGCCCCGACCAGCCCGGCCTGAGCCGCGAGCAGCACCAGCAGCTGTTTCCGCTCGATGCCTGGCTGCGGGAAGACGACCCGGCTACCTGGCCGCGCACGGTGGCCGGCGAGTGGAAGTTTGACACGCAACACAGCGGCGAGTTGCCGGAAATGGTGCGCGTCCTGACCGCGCAAGCGCCCGGCGCCTACCTGCTCGAAGCCCAAAGCGTGCTGGGTGCCGATACGGCCAAGGCCCGGCTTGGCTTCACGCTGTATAGCCCCACGGCGGCCCAGCCGCCGCTGCCCGTGCCCAGCTGGCTGGTGAGCTTGCAGGACAGCGTAGCGCCCGGCCAAGCCGCGCAACTGCTCATCGGTACCGGCTTCGAGCAGGTACAGGCCCGGCTGGAAGTGGAAAGCCAGGGCCAGCTGCTGCGCGCCGAGTGGCTGACCTTGCGCCGCGAGCAGCGCGCCATCAGTCTGCCCACCGCGGCGGCCAACGCCGGGCCCCTGCACGTGCGGCTGGTGTTCGTGCACGCCGGCCGCTTCTACCAGCGCGAAGTCACGGTGCAGGTGGCCGAGCCAGTGCGTCCGCTGCGCCTGGACATCAGCACCTTCCGCGACAAGCTGCAGCCCGGTCAAAAGGAAACCTGGCGCGTGACCATCAGGAACAGCCAGAACCAGCCCGCCGCGGCCGAGCTGCTGGCCTCGCTCTACGACCAGTCGCTGGATTACTTCCGCCCGCACGCCTTCGAGCGACCCGAGCTGCCGCAGCCCTACGTCGGGGAGCGGTTCAACTGGTCGGCGCGCTTCGGGGCAGAGCAGTGGGAGACATTGTTTGCAGAATTCTCCGGCAAGGCTACCGGCCAGCAGTATTACCTCTATCCGGGTTTGCGGCTGGATTACTGGGACTGGGCGAATCTGGAAAAACGCAGCGCCGTCAAGTTTACGCCGCCGGTTATTAAGCGTGACGAGGAAGGGATGTATGGCGCAGCCGAAATGACTCAGTCGGTAAAAGGAAATGCTGGACGGGCAGTTATGCGTATGTCGGCTCCCGTTGCTCCACCTCCTCTAATGGCGCCAGGGGCGGAAATGAAAATGTCGGCTGATGCGGCGGGTCTGGTGGAAGAAGAAAGCGCCGCCGGCAATGCCGTGTCTGCTCAGGACGGTCAGAAGCCCACCGACCTGGCCAGCGTGCCCGTACGCGCCGATTTCCGCGAAACGGCCATGTGGATGCCCGCCGTGCGCACCAACGCCCAGGGCGAAGTGGTGCTGGAGTTCCAGATGCCCGAGGCCGTCACGCGCTGGCAGCTGCTGACCCTGGCCCACACGCCCGACCTGCAAACCGGCCTGCTGGCGCGCCAGCTCGTGACGCAGAAAGAGCTGATGGTGACGCCCAACGCCCCGCGCTTTTTCCGCGAAGGCGACCAGCTGCGCTTTTCGGCCAAAATCAGCAACCTCAGCGGCCAGGCCCTGAGCGGCACCGCCCAATTGCTGCTCTTCGACGCCCGCACCAATCAGCCCCTGGATAAGCAGCTGCTGCAAAGCCCGGCCCAGGTGGCTTTCAATACTGCCGCCAGCCAAAGCACCACCGCCACCTGGGACCTCAGCATTCCCGCCGGCCTCGAGGCCGTGACCTATCGCGTGGTGGCCTCTGGGCAGTTGGCAGTTGACAGTAAGAAGTTGTCGGGCCAGGAGAAAAAAGCCCGCCGCAAAGCCAAGAAGCAGACAACTGACAATTCGCAGCTGTCATCTTTTTCAGATGGCGAGGAAAACACCCTGCCGGTGCTGCCCAACCGTTTGCTGGTGCTGGAAGCGGTGCCGTTGGCCGTGCGCGGCAACACCACCCGT
Organism: Hymenobacter sp. B81; assembly: GCF_044628455.1. Classification (NCBI taxonomy): domain Bacteria; kingdom Pseudomonadati; phylum Bacteroidota; class Cytophagia; order Cytophagales; family Hymenobacteraceae; genus Hymenobacter; species Hymenobacter sp. B81. The sequence continues at coordinate 280,962 of NZ_JBIYZW010000003.1, forward strand.
GAATTCGAGCTAAAGAAGCTCACCAGCACCAGCTCGCCCACGCGCCAGAACCAAAGTCTCACGCTGGAGCTGACCGCCAACCCCGCCTGGTACGCCGTGCAGGCCTTGCCCTACCTGATGGAGTACCCCTACGAGTGCTCGGAGCAGGTATTCTCGCGCCTCTACGCCAATACCCTGGCCGCCCGCATCGTGCAGCAGAACCCGCGCATCCGCCCCGTGCTGGACGAGTGGAAGAAGGCCGCTGCCAGCGGCGACCCGAACGCGCTGCGCTCGAAGCTGGAGCAAAACCAGGAGCTGAAAGCCCTGCTGCTGCAGGAAACGCCCTGGGTGCGCGAGGGCCAGAGCGACACCGAGCGCATGCGCCGCCTCGCCGACCTCTTCGACGAAGCCCGCCTGCAGGCCGAAACCCAGCGCGCGGTGCAGAAGCTGGCCGAGCTGCAAAGCCCCAGCGGCGCCTTCCCCTGGTTTAAGCAGATGCCCGACAACCGCTACATCACCCAGCTCATCGTGGCCGGCTTCGGCCGCCTGCGCAAGCTGGGCGCCTTTGATGCCCGGCAGGATGCGCGCACGGCGGATGTGCTGCGGCAGGCCGTGGCCTACCTCGACCGCGAAATCCAGCGCGAGTACGACCAGCTGCGCAAGCGCAAAAACGTGAAGCTAACCGACGACCACCTCGGCGACGCCACCCTGCACGCGCTCTACGCCCGCTCGTTCTGGACCGCGGAGCTGCCGCTGCCCGCCGCCAGCAAAACCGCCTACGACTACTACCGCACCCAGGCCGGCCAGCACTGGCTCAAGCGCAACCGCTACCTGCAGGGCCTGGCCGCCATCACGCTGCACCGCGCGGGGCAAACCAAACCCGCCCGCGACATCATGGAAGCCCTGCGCCAGAATGCGCTGCAGACTGACGAGCTGGGTATGTACTGGAAAGACGTGCGCGCAGGCTTCTACTGGCAGCAGGCGCCCACCGAAACCCAGACCCAGCTCATCGAGGCGTTCAATGAGGTCAGCAACGACCAGAAAGCGGTAGAGGAAATGAAGCTGTGGCTGCTGGCCCAGAAGCGCACCCACAACTGGGAAAGCACCCGCGCCACTGCCGATGCCTGCTACGCCCTGCTGCTGCAGGGCTCGCGCAACTGGCTGGAACCGACGAAGCCCCTGCAGGTGACGCTCGGCGGGCAGGCCCTCAACACCACCGAGGGTGCCGAAGCCGGTACTGGCTACCTGAAGCGCAGCTTCCCGGCCGCCGAGGTGAAGCCCGCCATGGGCAAGGTGCGCGTGCAGAAAACCGATGCCGGCGTGGCCTGGGGCGGGCTGTACTGGCAGTACTTCGAGCAGCTCGACAAGATTACCCGGGCCGATAACGCCCCGCTGGGCCTGACGCGCCAGCTCTTCCGCGAAACCACCGGCGCCAGCGGCCCGGTGCTCACGCCCATGACCACGGGCACGCCGCTGAAAGTAGGAGAGGTGCTGGTGGTGCGCCTGGTGCTCAAAACCGACCGGGAGCTGGAATTCGTGCACCTGAAGGACACCCGCGCCGCCGGCCTGGAGCTCATCGGCCAGACCTCGGGCTACCGCTACCAGCAGGGCCTGGGCTACTACGAAAGCCCCCGCGACGCGGCCACCAACTTTTTCATGGACGTGCTGCCGCGCGGTACCCACGTATTTGAGTACCGCCTGCGGGCCGCCCAGGCCGGCGACTTTTCCTCCGGCATCAGCCAGGTGCAGTGCCTCTACGCGCCCGATTTCACCAGCCACTCGGCCGGCCAGCGCCTGAAAATCGGGGGGCAGTAGCGCGCCAGTAACCCAGCAGGGCATAGTGGTCCTACAACTCCCAAGTTGTAGGACCACTGTCGTTGCGGCCGTTGCCCGGCCTGATGATGGGCGGCGGCGCAACAGCGCCGCCGCCGGCCCGACTATTCCGTGGTTCTTTTCCCAATGCTATGCCGCGCTTTACTGTGCCTTCGGCTTTTCTGATTTGCCTGCTGCCGCTGCTGGCCGGCTGCGCGCCGGGCCGCCCGGCTGGCCGCGCCGCGCCTGCCGACGTGGCCGCGCTGGTGGAAGCCGGTAAGGTGCGGGTGGTCAACCGCGCGGCCACGGCGCTGCGGGAAGCTGGCAGGTCGGGACTGCGCTTCGATTCGAGGCCGCTCGACGGCCTGGCCTGGCTGCCCAACGTGGCGTTTGCCGAGGGCACGGTGGAGTTCGACGTGCGCGGCAAGGACGTGCTGCAGCGCAGCTTCGTGGGGCTGGCCTTCCACGGCCTGAACGACTCCGCCTTTGAGGCCGTGTACTTCCGGCCCTTCAACTTCCGCCACGCCGATAGCCTGCGGCGCCGCCACGCGGTGCAGTACGTGGCCATGCCGGAGCATCCCTGGAACCGCCTGCGCCGCGAGTTCCCGGGCCGCTACGAAGCCCCCGTGCAGCCCGCGCCCGACCCCGGCGGCTGGCTGCACGTGCGGCTGGAGGTGCGCCCAACCGAAGTGGCCGTGTACGTAGATGAAGCCCCCGTGCCGGCCCTGCGCGTAGTGCCGCTGCGGCCCGCCGCTGGCCGGCAGCTGGGTTTTTTCGTGGGCGACAACTCCGACGGCGACTTCGCCAACCTGCGCGTGCGGCCGCGCTGAAGCCGATTTGCGCCTCAAAACGAGGGGATTGGATTATCAGGGGGTTGTCTTTCCGCCCCAAGGCTGGTACTTTCGCGGTCCTGTTGAAATAACCGGAGGACTACGTATGTATAAATACCTTCTGTCGATGGCGCTGGGGCTGGCGCTGACTTCCGCGGCCCAGGCTCAGCAACAGCCCAGTGCCAAGTCGGCCGCCGAAGCGGGCGGCAAGGTGGCGGTGCCGGTAGGGCCCATCCTGCCCGGCGAGGAAAAACTCAGCGCCCAGGAGCGGGCCGAGCGTACCTTCCTGATGCCACCGCGCAAGAAAATGCCCTCTGTGCGCGCCGCAGCTCCGCAGCCCCAGCACGACCCCAGCAGCAGCGAAGCCATGGCCATCGGGCCGCCCACAGTGGAGGAAATGGCTGAGGAAAACGCCGTAGCGCCCAAAACGACCACCAAGGCCGCGCCCAAGCGCACCTACCACCGCCGGACCAGCAGCAAAAAGAAAGCCGTGGTGCGCCGCAGCAGCTCGACTGCCAAGAAAAAAACCACCACGAAGCGCCGGCGTTAAGCCCGTTGGCAGCCAAGAGCACAAGCGGCGTTCCGGCAACGGGACGCCGCTTTTTGCTGCTGCACTTGCGCTGCGCAGCCGGCCGCTCCCACGCGACGCAAGCAAAACGGTCGGCCAGTGGCTGCGCACGAAGCGCAGTGCCACTGCCGACCGTCGGGACTTAGTGAGCAGCCGAAGCTACACGTTCTGGGGCATCAGGCGTACCACCAAGCCGTCGAGGCGCTCGGAAATGCGGATCTGGCAGGAGAGGCGGCTGCCCTGGCTCATGATGGGCAACGACTCGAGCATGGCCATTTCATCGTCCGAGGGCTCGGGCAGCTCGGGGCCGGCCAGCACCTCCACGTGGCAGGTGCCGCACAACGCCATGCCGCCGCAGGTGGCCTGGATGTCGTAGCCCGAGGCCTTCATTACTTCCATCAAGCTCAGGCCCATATCGGTGGGCGCCACCAGCTCGGTGCGCTGCCCCGGTGCCTCTTCCACGTACACGCGTACTTCGTCGGTCATTTGTTTGGTTTTTGGTTGTTGGTTATTGGTTGTTGGCCTCGATACCACCCCAGTGTGTACCAACAACCAACAACCAATAACCAAAAACTAGAGAGTGGGCACCCCGTTGACGGTGGTGTATTTGAGCACGTAGCGCTTGTCGGGGAAGATGTGCTTGTAGGCGCCCTGGGCCATGAGCGCAGCCTCGTGGAAGCCGCACAGAATCAGCTTGAGCTTGCCCGGGTAGGTGTTGATGTCGCCGATGGCGTACACGCCGGGCACCGAGGTGCTGTAGTCCAGCGTGTTCACCTTCACCGCGTCGTCTTCCAGCTCCAGGCCCCACTCGCCGATGGGCCCTAGCTTGGGCGTGAGGCCGAACAGGGGAATAAAGCTGTCGACTTCCACGCTGCGCGTCGAGCCGTCGTTGGCGGTGATGGTCACGGCTTCGAGACGCTCCTGGCCGTGCACGTGGGTCACGTTGGAGCTCAGCACCAGGTTTACCTTGCCCGCCTCGTGGAGCAGCTTCACCTTCTCGGCCGAGTCGGCGGCCCCGCGGAAGGTGGTGCCGCGGTGCACCAGGGTGACTTCCTTGGCCACGTTGGCCAAGAAGATGGTCCAGTCCAGGGCCGAGTCACCGCCGCCGGCAATGACCAGGCGCTGGTCGCGGAAGGTTTCCGGGTCGCGCACCATGTAGTACACGCCGCGGCCGCCCTCGTACTTCTCCAGCTCGTCGATGGCGGGCTTGCGGGGCTCAAACGAGCCCAGGCCGCCGGCAATGGCAATGGCCTTGCAGCGCACCTCGGTGCCGTCGGTGGTGGTGAGCACGAAGGAGCCGTCGTCGAGCTTCTCGAACTTCTCGACCCGCTCGCCCAGGGTGAAGGTGGGGTGGAAGGGCTCGATCTGGCGCATCAGGTTCTGAATCAGGTCGCCGGCCAGCACCTCGGGAAAGCCCGGAATGTCGTAGATGGGCTTCTTGGGGTAGATTTCCGACAGTTGCCCACCCACCTGGGGCAGGGCATCGACCACGTGGCAGCGCAGCTTGAGCAAACCGGCTTCGAACACGGCGAACAAGCCCACGGGGCCGGCGCCGATGATGCAGATATCAGTGGAAATGGTGGAGTGCATTGAGAGGTGAAAACAGTCGGGAGCGGGCCGCAGCGGCCTTGCGCTCAGTCGGTAGCAGCAGGGTAACCGCGGCGCGGGGCCGGTGGTTGCCTTGCACGGAAAAATCGCGCGCAAAGGTAGGGCCTGCGCCCCACAAACGCGTCGGCCCGGCCGCACAAAGCGCAGCCGGGCCGACGGGGGCAGCGGGCCCGCGGGCTTAGGCGGGCAGGGTGGTGTAGCGCAGGTAGGGCTTCACGCGGCGGTGACCCTGCGGAAACTTGCTCTCGAGGTCCTCGTCCTTCACCCCCAGGCCGATGATGACCTCGTCGCCGGGGCGCCAGTCGACGGGCGTAGCCACGGGGTGCTGGTCGCCCAGCTGCAGGGCGTCAATCACGCGCAGCAGCTCGTCGAAGTTGCGGCCCACGGCGGCGGGGTAGGTAAGGGTGAGGCGCACCTTCTTGTTGGGGTCGATGATGAACACCGAGCGCACGGTGAACTTCTCCGAGGCGTTGGGGTGAATCATGTCGTAGAGCTCGGCCACCTTGTGGTCGTGGTCGGCCACGATGGGGTAGTCGACCGCCGCGCCCTGGGTTTCGGCGATGTCCTGGGCCCACTGGTGGTGGTTGTCGAGCGCGTCCACGCTCAGGGCAATCATCTTGGTGTTGCGGCGGGCAAACTCGCTGGCCAGGTTGGCGGCGCGGCCCAGCTCGGTGGTGCACACGGGCGTGAAGTCGGCCGGGTGCGAAAACAGGATGCCCCAGCTGTTGCCGAGGTAGTCGTAGAAATTGAGGCGGCCCTGGGTGGTATCGGCCGAGAAATCGGGGGCGGTGTCGCCTAAACGGAGTGCCATACGCGTCGGAGTGAAGTTGAGCTTGCCAATGTAAGCGCCGAGCGGTAAAAATTGTTGGGCCGGCCCGAAGCCGGTTTCGGGAACCAAAACCGGCTTCCCGGCCCCGGCGCCCCGCCCCAGGCCGCGCCCGCGCCAGCTTTTTTCGGGGCGGAACGGCGGCCAAGGGTATCCAAATTTGCGGTGAATACGTACAGGATTGCTGAGACAATTGCTTCTGAATCAATGGAAAGTAAATATTTCAAAGATTTGCCCCCGGGGCTGTCTGAGGCCGAAGGCGCCGCCCGGCGCAAGCGGCAGCAGCACGCCGAGTGGGGCATTGCCGTGGCGGCAATGGGCGGTACCACGCCCAGCGAAGCCGCGCTGACCGAGCTGCAACGCTACATCGATGGTGAACTGAGTCTGGAGGAGCTGGCACGGTTGGGGCACCCGCCCCGGCCCGAAACCCGCGTGTTTGAAGCCACTGCCAACCGTGAACGAATAACCCAGATGGCCTGAGGGCCCGCCGTTTCGCCCCCCGAAAACCCCGCCGCTGTTGCGCCGGGGTTTTTTCGTGCCCGGGCGCGGCGGTTACCGGGCCCGCTGGGCCCATGAGCGAGGCGGGAGAGCGGGCGCCGCTGGGGGGCGCCAACGCCGGGTTTATCCCGGCCAACGGGGCATTGGTGTAAAAAAATTTCGGGCCGCGGCGCCGCAATCAACCTTTCTGTCAGGAATGTGAGAAAGGCCGGCGGCCCCGGGCCCGAGTGAGCTGCTCGCGGCCAACGGCTGGCGGACCGCCAACCCGGCTTGCATTCCGTGCTCCGGCGCGCCAAGTGGCGGCCGGTCGGTCACGTTCTCCCCGCTCTCCAACGGCTCTTGCTACTCCCTTTCATGTCCACGCAGCTTCCCGCCCCCGAACCGCCCATCGTGCTGACCCCCGCTGATGAACGCCAACTGCTCACGGTGTTCAACGACACCTGGGCCGACTATCCGCGGCACGAAACCATGATCAGCCTGTTTGAGCAGCAGGTGGCCCGCACGCCCGACCAGCCGGCCCTGCTCTGCGGCGACCAGCAGCTGAGCTACCGGGAGCTGCAGCAGCGCGTGAACCAGCTGGCCAACTACCTGCGCGGGCGCGGCATCGGGGCGCAGACGCTGGTGAGCGTGTGCATGCCGCGCACCGTGGAGCTGGTGGTGAGTTTGCTGGCCATCCTGAAAGCCGGCGGCGCCTACGTGCCCATCGACCCGGCCTACCCGCGCGAACGAATTCAGTACATGCTGCAGGACAGCCAGTCGGCGCTGGTGCTGACCACCACCCAGGAGCAGGTGCTGCTGGCGGGCAACAGCGACGCGGCCGTGGTGTGCCTGGACACGCTGGCCGACGAGCTGGCCTGGGAGTCGACCGAGCTGGCGCTGCCCGCCAGCGGCTGGCACGAGCTGGCCTACGTCATCTACACCTCCGGCTCCACGGGCCAGCCCAAGGGCGTGATGATCGAGCACGGCAACGCCTACACCTTCGTGCGCTGGTGCCAGCAGGAGTACGCCGCCAGCTCCTTCGAGGTGGTGTACGCGGGCACGTCGATCTGCTTCGATCTGTCCATCTACGAAATCTTCTACACGCTCAGCATCGGCCGCGTAATTCGCCTGCTCGACAGCGGGCTGGCCATTGCCGAAGCGCTGGAGCGCGAAACCTCGCGAGCGGTGCTGCTCAACACCGTGCCCAGCATCATCCGTCACCTGCTCAACGAGGGCATCGACTGGCAGAAGGTCACCGTCATCAACATGGCCGGGGAGCCCATTCCCGTCGACGTGCACCAGCGCGTGGACCTGGCCCGCATTGAGGTGCGCAACCTCTACGGCCCCTCCGAAGACACCACCTACAGCACCTGCCAGCGCCTGCTGCCCGGCGAGCCGGTGCTCATCGGTCGGCCCATTGCCAACACCCAGGCCTACATCGTCAACGAGCACCTGCAGCTGTTGCCGCTGGGCGCCGTGGGCGAGCTGTGCCTGGCCGGCGACGGCCTCTCGCGCGGCTACCTCAACAAGGCCGAGCTCACCCGCGAGAAGTTTCTGCCCAACCCCTTCCCCGGCGGCGACCGGCTCTACCGCACCGGCGATTTGGCCCGCTGGCGCCCCGACGGCATCATCGAGTACCTCGGCCGCCTCGACACGCAGGTGAAAATCCGCGGCTACCGCATCGAACTGGGCGAGGTGGAAACCCGCCTGCAGCAGGCCCCCGGCGTGGCCCAGGCCGTGGTGCTGGCCCGCCCCGACGCCGCGGGTGCCCTGCAGCTGGTGGGCTACGTGGTGCCCGGCGCCGGCTACGACCCGGTCGCCGTGCAAAGCCACCTGCGCGTGACGCTGCCCGAGTACATGGTGCCCGCGGCCTGGGTGGAGCTGGACGTGCTGCCGCTCACGCCCAACGGCAAGGTCGACAAGAAAGCTTTGCCCGAGCCCCAGCTCAACGTGTGGCGCCAGCAGCCCTACGTGGCCCCGCGCACCGAAACCGAGCAAACCCTGGCCGGCATCTGGCAGCGCCTGCTCGAAGTAGAGCAGGTGGGCGTCCACGACGACTTCTTCGCCCTGGGCGGCCACTCCCTGCTGGCGGCCCGGCTGATGGTAGCCATCGAAAAGCAAACCGGCACGCGCCTGCCGCTGCGCACGGTGCTGGCCAACCCCACCGTGGAACAGCTGGCCCGGCAGCTGGGCCAGGCCTCGGCAGCCGAAGAGGAGCTGGTTCCCCAGGAGCGCCCCGCGCGCCTGCCGCTGGCCTTCATGCAGGAAGGGTTGTGGCTGGTCGACCAGATGGAGGGCAGCGTGCACTACAACGTGCCCCTGGTGCTGCGCCTGCACGGCGAGCTGCACATAGCGGCCCTGACCACGGCCCTGCGCCAGTTGGTAGTCCGCCACGAAGCCCTGCGCACCGTGGTGCTCACCGACGAGCAGGGCGCCTACCAGCAGGTGCTGCCCGCCGAGGACTGGCAGCCCGAGCCACTGACGGTGCTGGCCGAAAACCAGACCGAGGCCGACGTGCTGCGCCCCTGGCTGGAAGCGCCCTTCGATTTGGCCCACGACTACATGATGCGCGCCCACCTGCTGCGCGTAGCCGAGCAGGAGCACCTACTCGCGTTCAGCGTGCACCACATTGCCTGCGACGGATGGTCGTTGGGCGTGATGGTGCGCGACCTGGCCGCGCTCTACGAAGCCACGCTGACCGGCGCCGCGCCCGCCCTGCCGGCCCTCGACGTGCAGTTTGCCGACTACGCCCTCTGGCAGCGCCGCCACCTCACGGCCGAGGCCCTGGCCCCCAGCCTGGATTACTGGAAAAACCAGCTCCACGGCCTCAGCCCTCTGCAGCTGCCCACCGACTACGAGCGGCCCGCCGTGCCCAGCCGCCGCGGTGGCCTCATCCGCGTGGAGCTGCCCGCCGGTCTGCAGCAGCAGCTGGAGCAGGTGAGTCAGCAGGCCGGCGCGACGTTGTTCATGGGCTTGCTGGCGGGCTTCCAGGCCTTGCTGGCGCGCTACAGCGGCCAGACCGACATCTGCGTGGGCACGCCGGTGGCCGGCCGCACCCAGGCCCGGGAGGAAACCATGGTAGGCCTGCTGGTGAACACGCTGGTGCTGCGCGGCGACGTGAGCGGCAACCCTTCGTTTGCGGAACTCTTGCAGCGCGTCAAGCAAACCACCCTCGCGGCCTACGCCCACCAGCACGTGCCGGTGGAGCAGATTGTGGCGGCCGTAGCGCCCGAGCGCGATTTGAGCCGCAACCCGCTCTTCCAGGTCATGTTTGCCTTGCAGAACATTCCCGAGGTGCCGCTCAGCGAGTTCGGCGGCCTGCGGGTGCAGGGCCAGCCCTACGAGTGGAACCACGCCAAGTGCGACCTGACGGTGGAAGTAGACCCCACCGGCGCGGGCTGCCTGCTGCGCATCGAGTACAGCCGCGACCTGTTCGAGGAAGCCACCATTCACCGCCTCGTGGGCCACTTCCGGCAGGTGCTCACCCAGCTGGCCGCCGACCCGCAGCGGCGCGTGCAGGAGCTGGAGCTGCTCACCGCCGCCGAGCAGCACCAGCTGCTGCACCAGTTTAACGATACCCGCGCCGACTACCCGCAGACCGAGACGCTGGTGAGCTTGTTTGAGCAGCAGGTGGCCCGCACGCCCGAGCGGCCGGCCCTGCGCTTCGGCGCCGCCACCCTCAGCTACCGCGAGCTGAACGAGCAGGCCAACCAGCTGGCTTACCTGCTGCGCGCCCAGGCCATCCGGCCGGGCGAGCGGGTGGGCGTGCTGGCCCGCCGCAGCCCCGATATGCTGGTGGCTTTGCTGGGCATCCTGAAAAGCGGGGCCGTGTACGTGCCGCTCAACACCGACTACCCCGCCAGCCGCCTGCGCTACATTGCTCAGGACGCGGCCCTTCAAGCCGTGGTGTGCACCCACCCCGAGCTGCGCACGGTGCTGCCCGACTACCCCGGCCCGCTGCTCAGCCCCGCCGAGGCCGCGCCGTACCCCACCACCAACCCGCCGCTGGCCCTCGACCCCGAAGCCGGCGTGTACGTGATGTACACCTCGGGTACCACCGGCCAGGCCAAGGGCATTCAGGTTACCCACCGCAACGTCATCAAGCTGGCCTTCGACCCGGGCCCCATTCAGGTGCAGCCCACCGACACGGTGCTGCAGTGGTCCAACTTCGCCTTCGACGGCTCGACCTACGACATCTACGGCAGCCTGCTGTGCGGGGCCTGTTTGCAGCTGATTCCCGAGTCGGCCGCCGCCGATGCCGACGAGCTGGCCGCCATCATCACCGAGCACCAGGTGAGCGTGGCCTTCGTGACCACGGCCTTGTTCAACGCCCTGGCCGACACCCAGCTGACGGCCCTGCGCGGACTGCGCAAGGTGCTGTTCGGCGGCGAGCTGGTGTCGGTGCCCCACGTGCAGCGCGCCCTGCGGGCCCTGGGGCCCGACAAAATCGTGCACGTGTACGGCCCCACCGAAACCACCACCTACGCCACCAGCTACGCCGTGCGCGCCGCGGGCAGCGCGGGCACTGTGCCCATCGGTTACCCGCTGGCCAACACCCAGGCCTACGTGCTCGACGCGCAGCGGCGGCCCGTGCCGGTGGGCTGCCCCGGCGAGCTGTACATCGGCGGCGCGGGCGTGGCCCCAGGCTACCTCAACAAGCCCGAGCTGACGGCGGAGCGCTTCGTGGACGTGGCCGGCCTGGGCCGCCTCTACCGCACCGGCGATTTGGTGCGCTGGCAGCCCGACGGCGCGCTCAGCTACCTCGGCCGCCTCGACGACCAGGTGAAAATCCGCGGCTACCGCGTGGAGCTGGGCGAAATCGAAACCCTGCTGCAAACCGCGCCCGCCGTGGCCCAGGCCGTGGTCACAGCCCGGCGCGACGCCTCGGGCACCCTGCAACTGGTGGCCCACGTGGTGCCCGAAGCCGGCTTCAGCGTGGCCGAAGCCAGCCGCCACCTGCGCCAGCGCCTGCCCGAGTACATGGTGCCCGCGGCCTGGGTGGAGCTGGACGTGCTGCCGCTCACGCCCAACGGCAAGGTCGACAAGAAAGCCCTGCCCGAGCCGCAGCAGGTGACTGAAGCCGAGGCCTACGTGGCCCCGCGCACCACCACCGAGCAGGCCCTGGCCGAGGTATGGCAGCAGCTGCTGAAGCGGGAGCGGGTAGGCGTGGAGGACAACTTCTTCGCCCTGGGCGGCCACTCCCTGCTGGCCACGCGCCTGGTGGCGGCCATTCGCCACCAGCTGGGCCGGCCGGTAACCATCCGCCAGATTTTCAGCCGGCCCACCATTGCCGGGCTGGCCGAGCTGCTCGACCAGGCCACCGACCTCAAGCTGATTGCCCCGCTCACGGCCCAGCCCCGGCCCGACCGCCTGCCGCTCTCGTTTGCCCAGGAGCGCCTCTGGTTTATCGACCAGCTCGAAGGCAGCGGCAGCTACACCATTCCGCTGGTGCTGCGCCTGCGCGGCGAGCTGCACGAGGCGGCCCTGACCACGGCCCTGCGTCAGCTGGTGGCCCGCCACGAAGCCCTGCGCACCGTCATCGGCGCCGACGCCGAGGGCGCCTGCCAACGGGTACTGCCCGCTGAGGGCTGGCAGCCCGAGCCCGCGCTGGTGCTCGGCGCCGAGCAAACCGAAGCCGAGGTGCTGGCCGGCTGGCTGGCTGCGGAGTTTGATCTGAGCCGCGACTATATGCTGCGCGCCCACCGGCTGCAGCTAAGCGAGCAGGAGCACCTGCTGGCTTTGGTAGTGCACCACATTGCCTGCGACGGATGGTCGCTGGGCATCATGGTGCGCGAGCTGGAAGCGCTGTACCTGGCCGCCGCGGAAAACCGCCCGGCCGCCCTGCCGGCCCTCGACGTGCAGTACGCCGACTACGCCCTCTGGCAGCGCCAGCACCTCACCGACGAGGCCCTGGCCGATGGGCTGCGCTACTGGAAAAACCAGCTCAACGGCCTGAGCGCCCTGCAGCTGCCCACCGACCACGAGCGGCCCGCTGTGCCCAGCGGCCAGGGCGGTCTGCTGCAAACCACGCTGCCCCGCGAGCTGCAGCAGCAGCTGGAGCAGGTGAGCCAGCAGGCCGGCGCGACGTTGTTCATGGGCTTGCTGGCGGGCTTCCAGGCCTTGCTGGCGCGCTACAGCGGCCAGACCGACATCTGCGTGGGCACGCCGGTGGCGGGCCGCACCCAGGCCCGCGAGGAAACCATGGTGGGCCTGCTCGTGAACACGCTGGCGCTGCGCGGCGACGTGAGCGGCAACCCTTCCTTCAGCGAGCTGCTGCAGCGCGTCAAGCAAACCACCCTCGCGGCCTTCGCTCACCAGCACGTGCCCTTCGAGCGGGTGGTGGAAGTGGCGGCGCCCGAGCGCGATTTGAGCCGCAACCCGCTCTTCCAGGTCATGTTCAGCCTCTACAACGCGCCGGCCGTGCCCGAAGCACAGCGCTGGGGCCAGGTGCTGGAGCTCAGCACCGAGGAAGTACCCTGGGCCAGCAGCAAGTTCGACCTGGGCTTCGACGTGGACCACACGCCCGAGGGCCTGGTGCTCAGCATCGAGTACAGCCGCGACCTGTTCGACGAGGCCACCATTGCGCGCCTGCTGGGCCACTACCAGCAGTTGCTCACGGCCCTGGCCACCGACCCCGCGCAAACCATTCTCGACGTGGACCTGCTCTCGGCCGCCGAGCGCCGGCAGCTGGTACACGCGTTCAACGACACGGCCCGGCCGCTGCCGCTGGACCGAACCGTCGATCAGCTCATCGACGCCGTGGCCGATGCCACGCCTGACCGGACCGCAATCGTGCACGGCCAGGAAAGCATCAGCTACGGTGCCCTGCGCGAACGGGCCGAGCAAACCGCGGCCTTTTTGCACCACGAGTTGCAGCTGCCGCCGCAGGCCATCGTGGGCGTGCTCACCGACCGCTCTATTTCCATGCTGGCCGGCATCTACGGCGTGTGGAAGGCCGGCGGCGCTTACGTGCCCCTGCACCCCGAGCTGCCCGCCGACCGCCTCGCCGTGGTGCTCGACGACGCGCAGGTAGCCGTGCTGCTCTACGAAGAAAAGTACGCTGCCCTGGCCCGCTCAGTGCAGCAGCGCTGCGCCGGCCTGCGGCACCTCGTGTGCCTCGACGCCCGCGGCCCCGTGCCCGCGCCGGCTTCGGCCAGCCAGCACAGCCACGCGCTGCCAACGGAAGTTCCGGCTTGGAGCGGCCGCCCGGCCGGCCCGGGCAACGACGGCCTGGCCTACGTGCTCTACACCTCCGGCTCGACGGGCCGGCCCAAGGGCGCCATGGTCGAGCACAAAGGCATGCTCAACCACTTGCTGGGCATGATCGACGAGCTGCAGATGAGCGCCGACAGCCGCATGGCCCAGAACGCCTCGCAGAGCTTCGACGTGTCGGTGTGGCAGATGTTTGTGGCCCTGATTGTGGGCGGACAAACCGTCATTCTGGGGCCCGAAGTGGTGCAGCAGCCGGCCGATTTCGTGGCTGAAGTCACGGCTAAAGGCGTGACGGTGCTGGAAGTGGTGCCGAGCTACCTCTCGGTGCTGCTGGAGGAAACCGGTAGCTCCGCCGCCGATGCGCCCTTCGCCAGCCTGCGCCAGCTGCTTGTTACCGGCGAAACCGTAACGCGCCCCCTGCTGGCGCGCTGGTTCCGGCAGTTCCCGCAGGTGCCCGTGGTCAACGCCTACGGCCCCACCGAAGCCGCCGACGACGTGACTCTGCACCACATCCATGCCCTGCCCGAACGGGCCGTGGTGCCCATCGGCAAACCCATTCAGAATACGCGCATCTACATCGTGAATGAGCGGGGGCAGCTGTGCCCACTGGGTGTGAAGGGCGAAATCTGGGTGGCCGGCGCGGGTGTGGGCCGCGGCTACGTCAACGACGCCGCCAAAACCGCCGCCGCCTTCGGCTTCGACCCTTTCGGCGGCGAAGCCGGCGTGCCCCTGTACCGCACCGGCGACCTGGGCCGCTGGCTGCCCGACGGCAGCATCGAGTTTTTCGGGCGCCGGGACTACCAGGTGAAAATCCGCGGGCACCGCATCGAGCTGGGCGAAATCGAGCAGCATCTGGTGGCCACGGCTGGGGTGAAGGAGGCCGTAGTGGTGGACCGCCGCGACGCCGGTGGGCACACCTACCTGTGCGCCTACTTCACCGCCGACGCGCCCGGCCTCGAGCCCGCCGCGCTGACCCAGGCCCTGGCCGCCCGTCTGCCCGGCTACATGCTGCCCACCTACCTGATGGAGCTGCCCGCGCTGCCGCTCACGCCCAACGGCAAGGTTGACCGCCGCGCCCTGCCGGCCCCCGAAGCCGCCGTCGCTGCCGAAGGCCCGGCGCTGGTAGCCCCGCGCACCGAGCTGGAAATCCGCCTCGCCGCCATCTGGCGCGAGCTGCTGGGCCAGTCCGACATCAGCGTCACCGACAACTTCTTTGCCCTGGGCGGCCACTCGCTCAAGGTCACCCAGCTCACGGCGCGCATCTACCGCGAGTTCGGCGTGAAGCTGCCGCTGCGGGCCGTGTTTGCGGCTCCCACCCTGGAAGGCGTGGCCGCCGCCGTGGGCCAGGCCCGCTACTCGGCCTATGCCCCCATTCCGCGGGTGGCCGAGCAGCCGGTGTACGAAACGTCCAACGCCCAAAAGCGCCTCTGGATTATCGATCAGCTGGCCGACGACCTGGTGGCCTACAACTCCTTCCGCGCCTACCGCCTGCGCGGCGAGCTGAACGTGGAAGCCCTGCAGGCCGCGGTAGACGTGCTGGTGGCCCGCCACGAAAGCCTGCGCACCACCTTCGTGGCCGTGGGCGGCGAGCCGAAGCAGCGCATTCACCTGCCCGGCGAGCTGCCCACCAGCCTCGACGTGGTGGACTACCGCCGCACCACGAAGTCGGCCGAGGAGGTGGCCGCCGAGCTGGCGCGCCGCGGCCGAGCCCCTATGAACCTGGCCACCGGCCCGCTGTTCCAGATGGCCCTCTACCGCCTGCCCGACCAGTCGTACTACCTGTTCTGCGTGATGCACCACATCATCTGCGACGGGTGGTCGAACAACCTGCTCATCGACGAGCTGCTGACCGCCTATCAGGCCCTGGCCGACGGCCACGCCGTGCCGCTGCCCGCCCTGCCGCTGCAGTACAAGGACTACGCCGCCTGGCAGACTGCGCAGCTGGCCACGCCCGAGTTTGAGGCCCACCGCCAATACTGGCTGCGGAAGCTCGGCGGCGAGCTGCCGGTGCTCAACTTCCCCAGCTACCGCCCGCGCCCCGCGGTGCAAACCTTCAACGGCCGCACCCTCGAGCACCAGTTTGCCCCCGAAGCCCTGCAAGCCCTGCGCCAGCTCGGCGCCCGCGCCGACGCCAGCCTGTTCATGACGCTGACCGCGCTGCTCAACCTGCTGCTCTACAAGTACACCGGCCAAGCCGACCTGGTAGTGGGCGCGGCCACCGCCGGCCGCAGCCACCCCGACCTGGAAAACCAGATCGGCTACTACCTCAACACCGTGGCGCTGCGCAACGAGGTGCAGCCCGCCGGCTCCTTCGAGCAGCTGCTGCGCGGCGTGCGCCAGAACATGCTCGAAGCCTTCGAGCACCAGGACTATCCCTTCGATTTGCTCATCAGCCAGCTCGACGGCCCGCGCGACCCCAGCCGCAACCCGGTGTTCGACGTGCTCATCATCCTGCAGAACTTCGACCAGGACGAAACCGGCCTGCTGCACCAGCACCTGCGCCGCCTGCAGATCGAGCCGCTCGACATCGAAGGCCGCAGCACGGTTTTCGACCTCGACTTCGACTTCACCGAAAGCTCGGCCGGCCTGGCGCTGCAGCTCTCCTACAACACCGACCTCTACGAGGACGCGCAGATGGCGGCCCTGCTGCGCCACTTCGAAGCCCTGATTGGCAAAGTAGCCGCGGCCACCGACCAGCCCCTGGCCCACTTCGACGTGCTCACCGACGCCGACCGCCGCCAGCTGGCCGCCTTCAACGACAACGCCCGCGACTTTGCGCTGGACCTGACCTACCACCAGTACGTGGAACGGTTTGCGCGGGAAACGCCGGCTAAAACCGCCGTTATCTGCCGCGAGGCCCGCCTGAGCTACCAGGAGCTGAACGCCCGCGCTAACCAGCTGGCCCGCGCCATCGGCCGGCACGTGGCCCTGGGCGAAGACGACCTGGTGGCCGTGTACATGGACCGCTCGGAAAACATGCTGGCCTCGATTCTGGCCGTGTGGAAAAGCGCCGCGGCCTACATCCCGGTCGAAACCAAGTTCCCGCTCAACCGCGTCGAGGGCATCGTGCACGACGCCGGCGCCAAGCTCGTGGTGGCCCAGCGCAGCGCCGAGGCGCTGGAGCTGCGCCAGCGCCTGTGGGGCCAGTGCCCGGTGCTGTTCCTCGACGAGCTGCTGGCTGCGGCCGAAGCCGAGTCGCAGGCCAACCTGGAGCGCGTCATCAACCCCGACAGCCTGGCCTTCGTCATCTTCACCTCGGGCTCGACGGGCAAACCGAAAGGGGCCATGAACGAGCACCGCGGGCGCATGAACCACGCCCTGGCCACGGCCGCCTACCTGGGCCAGGACGCCGACACGGTGCTGGTGCAGAACGCCTCCCACGGCTTCGACATCTCGGTGTGGCAGTCGTTCAACGCCTTCGTTACCGGTGGCACCACCCTCATCTACGACGACGAGCTGGTGGCCCAGCCCGAGCTGCTGCTGCAGGACTTGCTGCGCAACCGCGCCACGGTGCTGCAGGTGGTGCCCTCGTACCTGAGCGTGCTGCTCGACTTGATTGAGAAAGACCGCCCGGCCTACGACTTTGCTTTGCGCCACCTCATCAGCTGCGGCGAGCGGCTGCCCCCGGCCCTGGCCCAGCGCTGGTTTGCCAGTTACCCCGCCGTGCGCATGGTCAACGACTACGGTCCGGCCGAAGCCTCCGACGGCACTTCCTGGTACGTGTTCGACGCGGTGCCCGAGGGCGAAAGCACCATTCCCATCGGCTGGTCGGTGCACAACATCACCAACTACGTGGTCGACGAGCACCTGAACCTGTGCCCGATAGGCGCCCTGGGCGAGCTGTGCGTGGCCGGCGTGGGCGTGGGCCGCGGCTACGTGAACGACCCGGAGCGGACTGCCCGGGCCTTCATGACCGACCCCTTCGCCCCCGAGAAAAACCAGCGCCTGTACCGCACCGGCGACCTGGCCCGCTGGCGCCCCGACGGCCTGCTGGAGTTCCACGGCCGCAAAGACTACCAGGTGAAGGTGAACGGCCAGCGCATCGAGCTGGGCGAAATTGAAACCCGCCTCACCGAGCTCAGCGCTGTGGCCGACGCCGTGGTCATCGACCGCGAGGACGCCACCGGGCGCCGCTACCTGACGGCCTTCGTGGTGCCCGCCGACCCGGCCCAAGCCAGTGCCGCCCGCATCAAGGAGGCGCTGGGCCGTGAGCTGCCGCCCTACATGATTCCGCGCCGCTTCCATTTGCTTGACGCGCTGCCGGTAACGGCCAACGGCAAGATTGACCGCAAGCTGCTGGCCCGCTGGGAAGCGCCCGCCGCCGACGAGGAAACCAGCTACTGCGCCCCCGCCACCGAAGCCGAAGAGCTGCTGGCTGAAGCCTGGGCCGCCGTGCTGCGCCGCGAGCGGATGGGCGTGACCGAGAACTTCTACGACGCCGGCGGCGACTCCATCAGCGCCATTCAGGTGGCCTCGCGCCTCTACAAGCAGGGCTACCGCGTCGACATCCGCGACATCATGCGCCAGCCCACCATCCGCGAACTAGCCGGCTGCCTGCGCCCCCTGCAGCGCGTGGCCGAGCAGGGCCCCGTAACCGGCCCGGTGCCGCTGACCCCCATTCAAGCCGACTTCTTTTCCACCGCCAAAACCAACCCCGAGCACTACCACCAGTCCCTGCTGCTGACGGCCGCCGAGCCCCTGCAGGCAGCCGCCCTGCGCACGGCGCTCAATCAGCTGCTGACCTGCCACGACGCGCTGCGCCTGCAGTTTGCGCAGCAGGCCGGCGAGCTGCGGCAGTTCAACGCCGCGCCGGGCCTCGAGGCCGAGCTGCGCAGCCACGATTTGCGCGCCGAAGCCGACCCCTGGCCGCGCATGGAGCAGCTGGCCCTGGAGCTGCAGGCCGGCTACAACCTGGCCACCGGTCCGCTGCTCAAGGCCCTGCACCTGCGCACCGCCACCCAGGACTACCTGCTGCTGTGCGCGCACCATTTGGTGGTCGACGGCGTGTCGTGGCGCATTCTGCTCGAAGACCTGACCGCCTTCTACCAGGCCGCGGCCCGGGGCGAGGCACCGGAGCTGCCCGTCAAGACCGACTCGTTTAAGCTCTGGGCCGAGCAGCTGCGCGCCTACGCCCACTCGCCGGCCTTCACCGCCGAGCAGCTTTACTGGCAGCGAGTAGTTGACTTGCCCGCCGACGCCATTCCCCACGATTTGCCCAGCGCCGCGCCGGGCACGGTGGCCGACCTGGGGCAGGTGAGCGTGGAGCTGGACGCGGCCACCACCGAGCGCCTGCTCACCCAGGCCCACCAGGCCTTCGGCACCGAGGTCAACGACCTGCTGCTGACGGCCCTGGGGCTGGCCACGCGCCAGACCTTCGGCACCACCCAGCTGCGGCTGATGCTGGAAAGCCACGGCCGCAGCCAGCAGCTGCCCGAGCTGAGCGTGGACCGCACCGTGGGCTGGTTTACCGCCGAGTACCCGGTGCACCTCGACCTGAACCCAGCCTTCGATTTGGCGCGGCAGCTCAAGGAAGTGAAGGAGAACCTGCACAAAGTGCCCCACAACGGCACCGGCTACGGTTTGCTGCGCTTCGCCCCCGATGCCCTAGCCACTGAGCGGCCCCGCCCGCAGCTGGTGTTCAACTACCTGGGCCAGCTGGGCAACGACGAGGCAGACGCTTTCTTCCGCTTCGAAGAGCGCAGCCTGGGCCGCGACGAAGCCCCGGAAAACCGCAGCGACTACGAGCTGGAGCTGATTGGCAGCGTGCAGCAGGGCCGCCTCACGCTCACCCTGCACTACCACCGCCCGCACTTCTTGCCCGCCACCATCGAGGCCTGGATGCAGGCCTACCGCCAGCAGCTCGGGCAGCTCGTGGACTTCTGCACCCAGCGCGACACCCGCGAGCTGACGCCCAGCGACTTCGCCTACAGCGAGCTGTCGTTCGACGACCTGGACGCGCTCAAGTCCCTGTTCGACTAAGCCCGCCCTGATTTCTCAACCCGCCTGACTGCGGCCGGCCGCCCGGCTGCCGGCCCCCAACTCAACCCAGCCCGACTACTCAACTTTCTCTTCAACCCGCCAACCCCCCGCGTACCATGACCGATTTTACCAATTACCATTTTTCCGAAGAGGCCCGCATCGTGAGCGAATCGATTCCCGGCGAGCGGTCCAGGGAGCTGATTCAGCAGCAGATAGAACTGGAAGGCAGCGTGGTGTCGTACCCGCGCAGCATTCCCATTGCCCTCAAGCGCGCCAAGGGCGCCATTGTGGAAGACGTGGACGGCAACCAGTTCATCGACTTCTTTGCCGGCGCCGGCGTGCTGAACGTGGGCCATTCCAACGAGGAGGTAATGGCCTACGCCGTGGAGCAGCAGAAGCACCTGGTGCACGCCCTCGACTTTCCCACCGAAAACAAGCTCTCGGCCATTCGCAAAATCCTGGGCTGCCTGCCCGAGGCGCTGCGCGACCAGTACAAGGTGAGCTTCGGCGGCCCCACCGGCTCCGACGCCATCGAGGCGGCCATCAAGCTGGCCAAGATCAAGACCGGGCGCGACACCATCATTGCCTTCACCGGCGGCTACCACGGCATGACCTCGGGGGCGCTGGCCCTGACCTCGAACGTGGGCTTCCGCAGCAAGCTGCCCTCCTTAATTCCCAACGTGCACTACGTGCCCTACAGCTACTGCTACCGCTGCGCCTTCAAGCAAAAGCCCGGCGCCTGCCAGAACCAGTGCGTGGACTACCTGCGGCAGGTGCTCGAAAACTCCCACTCGGGCGTGCCCAAGCCGGCGGCCATCATCATCGAGCCCATTCAGGGCGAGGGCGGCAACATTGTGCCGCCGGAGGGCTACCTCGAAGACCTGGTGCGCCTGGCCCACCAGCACGACGTGCTGGTCATCTTCGACGAGATTCAAAGCGGCTTTTTCCGCTCGGGCGAGTTCCTCTCGTGGATGCACACCGACGCCGTGCCCGACATCATTGCCATTTCCAAGGGCCTGGGCGGCGTAGGCTTCCCCATCTCGGGGCTCATCTACCGCAAGGACGTGGAGGCCTGGGGCCCGGGCGCGCACATCGGCACCTTCCGCGGCAACCAGGTGAGCTTGGCCGCCGCCAACGGCGCCTTCGACTTCATCGAGCGCCACGACGTGCGCCAGCACACCAAGGAAATGGGGGCCTACCTGATGGAGCGCCTCGAAACCCTGAAGGCCGACTGCCCCTACCTGGGCCAGGTGCGCGGCCGCGGGCTGATGATCGGGATGGAGTTTGTGCGCGACGCCGACACCAAGGAGCCCTTCCCCAGCTTCGTGAAGGCCTTCCGCGCGGCCTGCCTGCAGCGCGGGCTGCTGTTTGAGGTGGGCGGGCACTACAACAACGTGGTGCGCCTGGTGCCCCCGCTCATCATCACGCCCGCCATCGTGGACGCGGCCGTGGACATCATGCGCGACGCGCTGACCTTCCTGCTGGCCACCGAGCCCGAGTTTGCCCGGGCCGATCAATCCCTCACCCTCGCTTAACCTTCCCGCCCCGTCATGAAAAAGATTCAGGTTGTCGACACCATCTCCGGCCGCGAGTTTCACGAGCGGTTCGTGAAAACCAACACGCCCGTGCTCATCCGCAAGATGACCCAGGGCTGGGACGCGCTGCACGCTTGGCAGGCCGACTACTTCAAGGAAATTGAGGGCGGCGTGCAGATGGCCACCAAGGTGGGCGACGTGTCGAAAGGGGAGCGGAAGTCCATGCTGCTGAGCGAGTACGTGCGCCTGCTGCAGGGCTACGAGCAGCAGCTCAGCAACGGCGAGAAGCCGCCCAAGCCGCCCTACCTGCACGACGTGCCCATCTTTCACCTGCTGCCGGCCCTCATCAAAGACATCGAGCCCTTCCCCAAGGAACTGCTGCCCGAGTGGTACCACGACAAGTGGTACAACTACATCCAGTTCTTCATGGGCGCCACCGGTAGCCTCACGCCCCTGCACTTCGACACGCTTTACACCCACAACCTGTTCTTCCAGGTGGCCGGCCACAAGCGCTTCATCCTGATTCCGCCCGATCAGAAAGACCAGTGCTACGTGGAGGGCTGGCGCTGGGCCAAGTTTGACCCCAGCCGCCCCGATTACGACAAGTTTCCCCGGGCCCGCGGCGTGGAGCCAATGGAGGTGGTGCTGGGCCCCGGCGACATCCTGTTCATGCCCTCGGGCACCCTGCACCAGGTGCACGGGCTGAGCTACTCGGTGTCGTTCAATATCGACTGGCACACGGCCAAAACCGCCCGCAAGGGCATGCTCTCGGTGTTTCGCGGCGCGCCCCGGCAAAACGGCTACTACAACATGCTCATCTGGGCCGGCCTCTCGCTGAAAGTGCCCCCGCGCTACATTTTTCCGCGCTACAAGTCCTACCTGAACTACGTCAGCTAGGGAGCTGCAGCAGCTTTTCGCGGCCCCGTCGGTGCCGGCCCCCGTGGTCGGTGCCGGCGGGGCCGCTGGCGTTGGGTGGGCGCCGCGGCGGGGTTTATCCCGGCCAACGGGGCATTGGTGTAATAAAGTTTAGCTGCCTAAGGCGGTGCCTGATCTTTCGGAAGGTCAAAAAATGCGGGGGGCCTTGGGCCCGGCCGCCAGCTGCACTGCCATGAGCGAAAAAGAGAATATCCAGCAGATTTACCCGCTGACGTCGATGCAGGAAGGCATGCTCTTCCACACGCTGCGCGACGCGTCGAACGCCTACTTCTCGCAAACCACTTACACGGCCCGCGGCGAGCTGCGTGCCGACCTGCTCGAGCGCAGCCTCGACGAGCTGGCCCGGCGCCACGACATGCTGCGCACCTCCTTCGTGTACGAGAAGGTGGAGCAGCCCCTGCAGGTGGTGCTGCGCAACCGCCGCATTGCCCTGCACGTCGAGGATATCAGCCACCTGAGCGAAGCCGAAGCCGCCGCCTACCTGGCCGACTTCCGCCGGCGCGACGTGGCCCGGGGCTTCGACCTGACCCGCGACCCGCTGATTCGGCTGAGCGTGCTGCGCACGGCCGAGCGCCGCCACGAGTTCGTGTGGAGCTACCACCACATGCTCATGGACGGCTGGTGCCTCTCGACTTTGCTCACCGAGCTGCGCGAAATCTACCGCGCCGCTCAGGCCGGGCGGCCCGCCCAGCTGCCGCCGGCCCAGCCCTTCAGCCGCTACATCAAGTGGCTGGGGCAGCAGGACAAGCCGGCCGCGGCCGCCTACTGGCAGCAGTACCTGCGCGGCTACGAAACCCTGGCCGCCATTCCGCCCGACCGCGAGGCCCAGCCCGGGGTGCCCTTCACCGCGCCCGAGGTGGCCTCGCTCACGCTCGGCGCCGAGCAGACCCGCCAGCTCGAAGCCTGGGCCCGCCGCCAGCACACCACCCTGAACACCGTGTTCCAGGCCGTGTGGGGAATCTTGCTGGCCCGCTACACCAACGTGACCGACGTGGTGTACGGCAATGTGGTGTCGGGCCGCCCCGCCGACTTGCCCGGCGCCGACCAGATGATCGGGCTGTTCATCAACACCGTGCCGCTGCGGGTGCGCTTCACGGCCGCCACGCGCTTTGCCGAGCTGGTGCGCCAGCTGCACCACGACGCCGTGGAGGCCGTAACCCACCACCACCACCCGCTGGTCGACATCCAGGCCGGCACCGAGCTGAAAAGCCAGCTGATTCAGCACGTGGTGGCCTTTGAGAACTACCCGGTGCAGGACGACCTGCTGGAGGCCCCCGAGGGCGACGACCCTTTCAGCCTGGGCAACGTGGGCGGCTTCGAGCAAACCAGCTACCAGCTCGACGTGGACGTGGAAATCGGCCGCGAGCTGACCGTCACGCTGTACTTCAACCCCCAGCACTACTCGCCGGCCTACATCCAGCGCCTCACCCGGCACCTCAATCAGCTGCTCGAGCAGGTGCTGGCCAACCCCGAGGCCGTCATCAGCGAGCTGGAGCTGATTACGCCCCAGGAGCGCGCCGAGCAGCTCGCGGGCCTGAACCGCGGCGCCGTGGCGTTGGGCAACGACCAGCCCATCAACCTGCGCTTCGAGCAGCAGGCCGCCCGCTGGCCCGCGGCGCCCGCCGTGCTGCACCGCGACACGACCTGGAGCTACGCCCAGCTCAACGAAGCGGCCAACCGCATCGGCCACCAGCTGGGGGCCCTGGGCGTGGCGGCCGGCGCGTTTGTGGGCGTGCACCTGGAGCGTGGCCCCGAGCTGGTAGCCGCCCTGCTGGGCATTCTGAAGCTGGGTGCCCACTACGTGCCCCTCGACGTGCAGAACCCGGTGAGCCGCACCCGCGAGCTGATGACCGGCAGCCAGATGCAGGGCGTGGTAACCGATGCCGCCGGCCTGCGGGCCCTGCTCGCCGCCGACCCCGCCGAAAACGAGGCCGCCTGGCCCCGGGTGCTGAGCGTGGACGCGCTGCCGGCCGCCGTGCGCGAGCAAGCCGCCGCAAGGGGCCTGCGCTGCGCCGATGCCACCGAGCTGTGCCAAGCCGCCACCCACAACCTGCCCAACCAGAACCAGCTCGACTCCTGGGCCTACATGCTCTACACCTCGGGCTCCACGGGCCAGCCCAAGGGCGCCATCACCCGCCACGACGGGGCCATGAACCACCTGCTGGCTGAAATCGACGAGCTGCAGCTGCCCGTGGGCTTCCGCTTCCTGCAGAGCGCCAGCATCTCGTCCGACGTATCCGTGTGGCAGATTCTGGGGCCCATCCTGCACGGCGGCGCCACCGTCATCATCGACAAGGACGATCTGCTCGACTACGCGGCGGTGCTGCGCATCATGGCCCGGCAGCAGGTAACCATTGCCGAGTTTGTGCCCTCGTACCTGCTGGGCCTGGCCGAGTACGTGGAAGGCCTGAGCGCGCCGGCCAACCCGCTGCCGGCTTTGCAGTGGATGATGATGGTGGGGGAGGAGGTGCCCGTGCCGCTGGTCAACCAGTGGCTGGCGCTGCTGCCCGGCTGCCGGGTGGTAAACGGCTACGGCCCCTGCGAAGCCTCCGACGACATTGCCCAGTTCCTGATCGACGCGCCGCTGCCGGCTGCGTTCCGCAAGGTGCCCATCGGCCGACCCCTGGCCAACATGAACATCTTCGTGGTCGACCGCCACGGCAAGCTGCTGCCCACGGGGCTGCCCGGCGAGCTGGTGGTGTCGGGCGTGGGCGTGGGGGCGGGCTACTGGCAGGAGCCGGAAAAAACCGCCGCCAGCTTCCTGCCCAACCCCTTCGAGGGCACCCTGGGCGACACGCTCTACCGCACCGGCGATTTGGCCCGCTGGCGCCCCGACGGCCTGCTGGAATTCCTGGGCCGCATCGACTCGCAGGTGAAAATCCGCGGCTACCGCGTGGAGCTGGGCGAAATCGAAAACCGCCTGCGCGCCTGCCCCGCGGTGCACGACGCGGCCGTGGTCATCCGGCCCTACCAGGGCGAGCGGCAGCCCATTGCCTACCTGGTGCCGCGCCAGCCCGAGGCGCTGCACGACGAGGCCACCCGGCAGGAGCTGCGCCGCACGGTGCAAAGCTTCGTGCAGCAGCACCTGGCCGCCTACATGCACCCGGCCGAGTACGTGCTGCTGGCCGCCTTTCCGCTCAACCTCAGCGACAAAGTCGACCGCAAGGCCCTGCCCGAGCCCGGTGCCGCCCCGCGCCGCGCCCGGCTGGCCCCAGCCAACGACACCGAAGCCCGCCTGCTGACCCTGTGGCAGAAAGTGCTGGAGCGCGAAAGCATCGGCACCGACGAAAACTTCTTTGAAATCGGCGGCCACTCGCTCAAGGCCACGCGCCTGGCGGCCCAAATCAACAAAGCCTTCGACGCGGGCATCTCGGTGCGCACCATTTTCGCCGCGCCCACCATTCAGCAGCTAAGCCGGCAGCTGGCCGCCGGCACCAGCCGCTACCAGCCCATTCCGCCGGCGCCCGCGCAGCCCAGCTACCCGCTCTCGCACGCCCAGCAGCGCCTGTGGCTGGTCAACCAGCTCGACCAGGACCAGTACAGCTACAACATGACGGCGGTGTACGCCATCGACGGGGTGCTGAATCCAGCCGCCCTCGACCACGCCCTGCGCCAGCTGGTGGGCCGCCACGAGATTCTGCGCACCGTGTTCCTGACCGAAGCCGGCGAGCCGCGCCAGCGCGTGCTGCCCGCCGACTCGGCCCGCGGCCTGCGCTACGACGACTGGCGCGGCCGCGGCCTCGACCAAGGTGCCGCGCTAGCCCAAGCCCAGCAGGACTTCAAAACCGTGTTCGACCTGGCCCGGGGCCCGCTGCTGCGCACCCGCCTGATTCAGCTCGCCGACCAACAGTTTGTGCTGGTGCTGGTACTGCACCATTTGGTGGCCGACGGCTGGTCGGCCGACATTCTCATCGGCGACCTGTTTGCCTATTACCGCGCCGCCCAGCACAGCGTGGCGGCCGAGCTGGCCCCGCTGGCTTTGCAGTACAAGGACTTTGCCGTGTGGCACAACCAGGAGCTGAGCGGTGCCCGCGCCGAGCAGCTGCGCGCCTACTGGACCAGCCAGTTTGCCGACGCGGTGCCGGTGCTGGAGCTGCCCACCGACTTTGCCCGCCCGGCGCGGCGCAGCCAGCGCGGCGCGGCCCTGGAAATCGAAATCGACGCGGCCACTACGGCGGGCCTCAAGCAGCTCAGCGCCCGACGCGGCGCCACGCTGTTCATGGGTTTGCTGGCCTCGGTGAAAGCCCTGCTTTACCGCTACACCGGCCAGCAGGATTTGGTGGTGGGTACCGTGGTGTCGGGCCGCGACCACAGCGACCTGGAAGAGCAGATCGGCTTCTACGTGAACACCCTGGCTTTGCGCACCCGCTTCGACGCGGCCGCTTCGTTTGAGCAGCTGCTCGACCAGGTGAAGGACAACACGCTGGCGGCCTTTGAGCACCAGGCCTACCCCTTCGATCAGCTGGTCGACGACCTGAGCATCGGCCGCGAGCTGAGCCGCTCGCCCTTGTTCGACGTGCTGGTGGTGCTGCAAAACAACGGCGGCGGGGACGACGCCTTCGCCGGCCTGCCCGAACTGCGCATTGCCGGCGCCGACGTGGCCCAGGAGTACAGCAAGTTCGACCTCACGGTGGAAGCCTGGGAAAACGCCGCCGGCACGCTCACCGTGGCCCTGGAGTACAGCACCGATTTATTCACGCCCGCCCGCATCGGGCGCATGGCCGGCCACTACACCCAGCTGCTGCGCGCCATCGTGGCCGACGCGCAAACCGCCGTGGCGGCCCTCGACTACCTGCCCGCCGCCGAGCAAACCGAGCTGCTGGCCCTGGCCGGCGAGGCCGGCGCGGTGCTGGCTGTTGACACCATTCCGGCCCTGTTTGAGCAGGTAGCCGCGCAGCACGCCGCCGCTACCGCCGCCGTCGACGAAAACCGCGCGCTCAGCTACCAGCAACTCAACGCCGAAGCCAACCAGCTGGCCGACTGCCTGCGCCGGCGCTACCGGGTGGGCGCCGAGGACATCGTGGTGGTGGCCATGACGCGCCGGGTGGAGTTTGTGACGGTGATTCTGGCCGCGCTCAAGGCCGGCGGGGCTTACCTGCCGCTGGAAGCCGCCACGCCCGCCGGCCGGGTAGCCGAGCTGCTGGCCGAAACCGGCGCCCGGGTGCTCATCACCGACCAGCCCGACCTGCTCGAAATCCTGGGCAACACCCAGCCCTGCCTGGGCATCGACGACCTGGACCTGAGCCAGTTCAGCGCCGAAAATCAGCCCAACCCGGGCCTCAACGCTAGCTCGCTGGCTTACCTGATGTACACTTCGGGCTCGACCGGCAAGCCCAAGGGCGTGATGATCGAGCACCAGGGCGTGGTGCGGCTGGTGCGCGACACCGACTACACCGGCTACGGCCCCGGTCAGCGCCTGCTGCAAACCGGTTCCCTGGCCTTCGACGCGGCCACCTTTGAAATCTGGGGCCCGCTGCTCAACGGCGGACAGGTGCACCTGCTTTCCCTCACCCACCTGCTCGACACCCAGCGCCTGCGGGCCATCATCCAGGAGCACGGCATCACCCAGGCGTTCTTCACCACTTCCTGGTTCAACCAGCTCGCCGATGAGGCCCCCGGCCTGTTTGCCGGCCTGCAGCGGGTGCTCACGGGCGGCGAGAAGATGTCGGTCGGCCACGTGCGCCGCGTGCAGCAGCACTGCCCCGGCCTGGAGGTGGTAAACCTCTACGGCCCCACCGAAAACACCGCGCTGTCGACTTACTGCCTGGTGCCGGCGCCCGCGCCCGAGCACATTCCGCTGGGCCGGCCCATCGCCCGCAGCACGGCCTACGTGGTGGACGGGCGCGGGCGGCTGGTGCCCCCGGGCGTGGCCGGGGAGCTGTGGCTGGGCGGCCCGGGCCTGGCCCGCGGCTACTGGCAGGACGAGGCGCGCACGGCCCGGCAGTTCGTGGCCAACCCTTTCGGCCAAGGCCGCCTGTACCGCTCGGGCGACGTGGCCCGCTGGCGCGAGGATGGCCAGCTGGAGTTCCTGGGCCGACTCGACGACCAAGTCAAAATCCGCGGCTTCCGCGTCGAGCCCGACGGCATTGCCGGCGTGCTGCGCAGCTTCGAGGGCGTAGCCGACGCGGCCGTGCTGGTGCACGCCGACGCGGCCGGCGACAAGCTGCTGGCGGGCTACTACGTGGCAACGCAAGCGGTAACGCCGGCGGCGCTGAAAGCCTACCTGCAGGAGCAGCTGCCCGCCTACATGGTGCCCGCGCTGCTGCTGCCGCTGCCCGCCCTGCCGCTCAACCGCAACGGCAAGCTCGACAAGCAGGCTTTGCCCGACATCCAGCCCCTGCTCAGCCAGGCCGCGGCGGGCCGCCAACAGCCCACTACTGCTACCGAGGCGCAGCTGCTGGCCATCTGGGAAAGCGTGCTGGGCCGCGGCGGCCTGGGCACCACCGACAACTTCTTCGAGGTGGGCGGCAACTCGCTCAAGGCCGTGCGCATCCTCGCGCGCATCCAGACCGAGCTGCACCGCAACCTGGGCCTGGCGGCCTTCTTCCAGGGCCCCACGGTGCAGCAGCTGGCCGCCGCCATCGACCAGCAGCCGGCCGCGCCGCTCGCCGGCATTGCGCCGGCGGCCCCGGCCGCGCGCTACGAGGTGTCGCGGGCCCAGAAGCGCCTCTGGATCATGGACCAGCTCGAAGCCGAGCGCGCGGCCTACAACATCTGCGGGGCCTACGTGCCGGCCGAGGAGCTGACCGCGCCCTTGCTCAGCGAGGCGCTGCGCCGCCTGCTGGCCCGCCACGAGATTCTGCGCACTTGCTTCGTGGAAGACGGCGGCCAGCCCTACCAGCACATCAGCCCCGCCGAAGGCCTGGCTTTGCCGCTGACGGTAACTGAGCTAAGCGCCGACGAGGACTTCGCCGAGGCCGTGCAGCTGGCCCTCGACCAGGAGCAGACCCACGAGTTTGCCCTCGACCAGCTGCCCCTGCTGCGTTTGTGCCTGATTGCGGCTCCGGGGCAGCAGGCCCTGGTGCTCAACCTGCACCACATCATCGGCGACGGGTGGTCGTTGCAGCTGCTGCTCGACGAGCTGGCCGCCCACTACCGCGCCGCCCAGGGCCGGGCCGACGCGCTGCCCGCGCTGCCCATTCAGTACAAGGACTACGCCGCCTGGCACAACGAGCAGCTCGCCAGCCCCGCGTTTGAAGCTCACCGCCAATACTGGGTGCAGAAGCTGGGTGCCCCCGACGCCCGCCCCGAGCTGCCGCTCGACCGGCCCCGGGCCGCGCTGCGCAGCTACGCCTGCGAGGTGCTGCTCTTCGAGCTCAGCGCCCCGCAGGCCGAGGCCCTGCGCCGCCTGTGCCGGGCGCACGACGCGAGCTTGTTTACCGGCCTGCAGGCGCTGGTGAAAGCCTGGCTCAACCAGTATCTGCGCAACGGCGACGTGACCGTGGGCACCACCACTGCGGGCCGCGACCAGCCCGAGCTGGCCGGGCAAATCGGCTGCTACGTGAACGTGCTGGCTCTGCGCACCCGCTTTGCGGCCGGCGCCTCGTTCCGCGAGCTGCTGACCACGGTGCGAGAGGACACGCTCGAAGCCTTCGAGCACCAGGCCTACCCCTTCGACTTGCTCATCGAGAAGCTCAACGTGCGCCGCGACCTGAGCCGCAACCTGCTCTTCGACGTGATGCTGACCTACCTCGACGGCTTCGAGGGCGACGACCCGGCCGACGGCCTGGGCTGGCGCGACTGGCGCCCCGACGGGCAGGAAAGCACCAACAAGTACGACCTGACGCTGGCCTTCCAGAGCCGGCCCGGGGGCGGCATAGCCGGCGAGCTGACCTACGCCACCGACCTGCTGCTGCCCGCCACCGCCGCCGCCCTGCAAACCGCCCTGCTCGATTTGCTCGACCAGGTGCTGGAGCAGCCTGACCAACCCCTCAACCAGCTGCCCACCGCCGCCCTGTCGGAGGCCGTGAGCCTGGAAGACGACTTCAACTAAGCCCCGCCGCCGCGCCCAACCTTTCCCACTTGCTATTGACCACCATGAACGACGCGCTCATTCAGCCCGATAAAAAAGTTTCCTACTGGCTCGACAAGCTCCAGGCCGCCGGCGGCAGCGCCTTCTACGAGCTGACCCTCGACGACCCCAGCCTGCGCCTGACCGAGCGGGCCCAGCTGCCGCTAGAGGTGCCGGCCGCGCTGGCCGCCCAGGTGCTGGGCGTGTGCAAGGGCAAGGACCTGAACGTGTACAAGCTGGTGCTGGCCGCCCTGGGCGTGCTGCTGCACAAGTACACCCTGCGCCAGGACGTGCTGCTGACCACCCCGGGCGTGCAGCTGCCCGGCCACACGGCCCCGCTGGCCCTGCTGGGGCTGCAGTTTTTCCAGGTGAGCGTGGCCGACGACGACACGGCCAAAACCTTGTTGGGACGCGTGCACCAGGAGCTGGAAATGAACCTGGCCCGGCAGGAGTTCGACTACGAGGAGCTGGCCGAAAACTGGCTCAGCCAGCCCGCCCTGGCCCAGCTGGCCTTCGCCACCGGCTTCTACTACGAACCGCTGAACGTGTACCACCCCGACCTGGAAAAGGTGGACTGGCTCTGCAAGCTCTACCGCGACGGGCAGCAGCTGCGCCTGGAAATCGACTACCAGGTGGACTGCTACTCGCGCCGGGCCGTGGAGCTGCTGGGCCAGCAGCTGCTGCGCGCCCTGGAGCTGATGAGCGCCGACCTGACCACCCGCCTCGACTCGCTGAACGTGCTGTCGGCCCTCGACCAGGAGCTGATTTTCGGTCCCTTCAACGCCACCGACCGCGACTTTTGCTGCGACTCCGTCATCGAGCAGTTTGAGCGCCAGGCCGCGGCCACGCCCGACGCGGTGGCCGTGAAAAGCAACGGCACGGTGCTGACCTACCGCGAGCTGAATGAGCGCGGCAACCAGCTGGCCCACTACCTGCTGCGGGAGTGCGGGCTGCAGCATCAGGAAAAGGTGGCCGTGATGGTGAACCGCTCCGAGCGCATCATCATCGGCATCATCGGCATCCTGAAGGCCGGCGGCTGGTACATTCCCGTCGACCTCAGCTCCCCGCCCGAGCGCATTCAGTTTTTCGTCGACGACAGCCAGTGCCGCCTGGTGCTGACGGAAACCGAGCTGCTCGACGCCGGCCTGGTGCGCACCGCCGGCCGCCTGTTCTCGCTCGACCACTGCCACGCGCAGCCCACCCACACGCCCGAGCGCCAGCTGGCCGACTTCGACCTGGCTTACATGATTTACACCTCGGGCACGACGGGCAAGCCCAAGGGCGCCATGGTGTACCACCTCTCGCTGGCCAACCACGTGAGCTGGTTCCGCCGCCAGTTTGCCCTCACCCCGCAGGACAGCACCATCCTGATCAACTCCTACAGCTTCGACGGCTGCTACAGCTACATCTGGGCCACGCTCACCGGCGGCGGCACCCTGCACGTGCCCACCGACAGCTTCTTCGACCCCGACAAAACGCTGGCCTACATCAAGCAGGAGGGCATCACCTTCCTGAAAGTGGTGCCCTCCACCTTCGGCGTGCTGGTCAACTCCCGCACCTTCGACGAAGACCCCGCGGCCTGCCGCTCGGTGCGCATCATCAAGCAGGGCGGCGAAACCATCAACGTCAAGAACCTGCGCAAGTACCTGAGCCACTACCCCAACGTGGTGCTGGGCAACCACTACGGCGCCACCGAGGCTACCATCGGCTCGGTAGCCCACTGGATAACCAAGGACAGCATCGACGCCTTTGCCGAGCGCCCGGTGGTGGGCTCGCCCTTCGACAACCAGCGCGTGTACGTGCTCGACCAGCACAATCAGCTCTTGCCGGTAGGCGTGTCGGGGCAGATCTGCATCGGCGGGGTGGGCGTGGGCGCGGGCTACTACCGCCGCGAGGAGCTCACGGCCCACAAGTTCATCGACAACCCCTTCGGCCCCGGCCGGCTCTACAAAACCGGCGACCAGGGCCGCTGGCTGCCCGACGGCACCCTGGCCTTCTCGGGCCGCATCGACAACCAGGTGAAAATCCGCGGCTACCGCGTGGAGCTGGACGAGGTGGCCGAAACCCTCAAGGAGTTTGGCCCGGTGCGCGACGCGGTAGCTTTGCTGCACGAGCCCGACGGCCAGCCCCAGCTTACGGTGTACTGCGTGCTCGACGGCGCCCCGGAGCTGACTCAGCTGCAGGAGCACATGAAAAGCCGCCTGCCCGAGTACATGCTGCCGGCGGCCTACGTGCCCGTGCACACCATTCCGCTCACGCCCAACGGCAAGCTCGACAAGCGCGGACTGCCCGACCCCGAAACCCACCGCCTGCGCCCCGAGCGAGTGCGCGTGGCGCCTGCTACGCCGGTAGAGGCGCGACTGGCCGAGCTGTGGCAGGAGCTGCTGGGCCTCGAGCAGGTGGGCTGCACCGACAACTTCTTTGAAATCGGCGGCCACTCGCTCAAGGCCACCCAGCTGGTGTCGCTGCTGCACCGCGAGTTCCACGTGCGCCTGCCGCTGCGCACCGTGTTTCTACAGCCCACCATCCGCGAGCTGGCCCAGGTGCTGGCTGAGGCAGGCACCGAGCAGTACGAGCAGATCCGGCCCGTGGCCGAGCAGCCGCACTACGAGTTGTCGCACGCCCAGAAGCGCCTCTGGGTTATTGCCAGCCTGCAGGACGAGCAGATTGCCTACAACATTCCCCACGCCGTGGAGCTGCGCGGCCGCCTCAACCCGGTGGCCTTTGCCGGCGCCCTCGAAGCCCTGGTGGCCCGCCACGACGTGCTGCGCACGGTGTTTCCAGTGATTGACGGCGAGCCGCGCCAGCGCGTGGTGCCGGTGGCCGACTTCGGCTTTGCCCTGCGCTACGACGATTTGCGCGGCCACGCCGACGCCGAAAGTGAAGCGGCCCGCCTGGCCCGCCAGGACGCCGAAACCGTGTTCGACCTGGCCCGCGGCCCGCTGGTGAAAGCCCGCCTGCTGCAGCTGGCCGACGAGCGCAGCGTGTTCCTGCTCACCCTGCACCACATCGTGTCCGACGGCTGGTCGACCCAGGTGCTGTTCCGCGACATCCTGACTTTGTACCGCGCCTTCAGCCGCGGCGAGGCCAGCCCGCTCGCGCCCCTGCCCATTCAGTACAAGGACGTGGCCGCCTGGCAAAACCAGCTGCTGCGCTCCGAGGCCATGCAAACCCACCGCGCCTACTGGGCCCAGCAGTTTGCCGGCGAGCTGCCCGTGCTGGAGCTGCCCCTGGACTTTGCCCGCCCCAAAACCGCCGACTACGCCGGCGACTACCGCACCCTGACCCTCGACCCGGCGCTGTCGGCCGAGCTGAGCCGGCTGGCCGCCGAGCGCGGCGTGAGCTTGTTCATGGTGCTGCTGGCGGCCGTCAAAACCCTGCTCTACCGCTACACCGGCCAGCAGGACCTCATCGTGGGCAGCCCCATTGCCGGCCGCGAGCACGCCGACCTCGAAAACCAGGTGGGCTTCTACGTCAATACCCTGGCCATTCGCTCGCAGCTCAGCGGCCCGCAGTCGTTTGATGACTACCTGCAGGTGGTGCGCGAGCGGCTGCTCGAAGGTTACCAGCACCAGGCCCTGCCCTTCGACGAGCTGATCGACCAGCTGAACCTGAGCCGCGACAATGGCCGCTCGCCTTTGTTCGACGTGCTGGTGGTGATGCAAAACAACGGCTCGGAGCGCAGCGACCTGTTCGAGCAAAGCGAGCTGGAAGCCCACCCCTACAGCAACGAAAACCCCGTCAGCAAATTCGACCTCACCGTGGACTGCTGCGAGGAGCGCGAGGGCCTGGTGCTGGGCATCGAGTACCGCACCAGCCTGTTCGCCGCCGCCCGCATCGAGCGCATGCT
Organism: Hymenobacter sp. B81; assembly: GCF_044628455.1. NCBI lineage: Bacteria > Pseudomonadati > Bacteroidota > Cytophagia > Cytophagales > Hymenobacteraceae > Hymenobacter > Hymenobacter sp. B81. The sequence continues at coordinate 314,585 of NZ_JBIYZW010000003.1, forward strand.
GGGCCACCTGGCCAACCTGCTGCGCCACGTAGCGGCTCACCCCGCAACCGCCCTCGACGACATTCCCTACCTGGCCGAAGCCGAGCAGCAGCAACTGCTGAGCTGGGCCGGCGAAGCCGGCGCGGTGCCGGCCACCGACACCATCCACGGCCTGTTTGAGCAGGTAGCCCGCCGCCACGCCGCCGACCTGGCCGTGGCCGACGAAACCCGGGAGCTGACCTACGCCCAGCTCAGCGCGCAAAGCAGCCGCCTGGCCGCCCGCCTGCGCCGGCAGCACCAGGTGCAGCCCGGGGAAGTGGTGGCCACCGTGATGCAGCGCGGCACCGGCTTCGTGCTGAGCATGCTGGCCACCCTGAAAGCCGACGCGGTCTACCTGCCGCTGGAGGCCCACACCCCGCTGGAGCGCATTCGCGAGCTGCTGGGCTACACCCAGGCCCGCGTGGTGGTGACGGATAGCGCCGAGCTGGCCGCCCACCTCACCGGCGAAGTAGCCACCGTGCTGCTGCCCGAGCTCGACCTGAGCGGCGCGGCCGGGGAAGAGCAGCTGCCGGCCAGCCAGGCCACGGCCGCTTCGCTGGCCTACGTGATGTTTACCTCGGGCTCGACCGGCAAGCCCAAGGGCGTGATGATCGAGCACCAGGGCGTGGTGCGGCTGGTGCGTGACACCGACTACACCTGCTTCGACGCCCGCCAGCGCACCCTGCAAACCGGCTCCCTGGCCTTCGACGCGGCTACCTACGAAATCTGGGGCCCGCTGCTCAACGGCGGACAGGTGCACCTGCTTTCCCTCACCCACCTGCTCGACACCCAGCACCTGAAAGCGGCCATCGAGCAGAAGGGCATCACGCAGATGTTCTTCACCACTTCCTGGTTCAACCAGCTGGCTGATCAGCACGTGGAGGTGTTTCAAGGCTTGGAACGCGTGCTCACGGGCGGCGAGAAAATCTCGCCCGGGCACGTGCGCCGCGTGCAGCAGCACTGCCCCGGCCTGGAGCTGGTGCACGTGTACGGCCCCACCGAAAACACCACCTTCTCGCTGGCCGGGCTGATTCCCGCGCCCGCTGGTGCGCAGATTCCCTTGGGCCGGCCCATTGCCCGCAGCACGGCCTACGTGGTGGACGGGCGCGGGCGGCTGGTGCCCCCGGGCGTGGCCGGCGAGCTGTGGCTGGGCGGCCCGGGCCTGGCCCGCGGCTACTGGCAGGACGAGGCGCGCACGGCCCGGCAGTTCGTGGCCAACCCCTTCGGCCACGGCCGCCTCTACCGCTCGGGCGACGTGGCCTGCTGGCGCGAAGACGGCCAGCTCGAGTTCCTGGGCCGACTCGACGACCAGGTCAAAATCCGCGGCTTCCGCGTCGAGCCGGCCGAAATCGGCAACGTCATCAAGCGCCACCCCCTGGTAACCGACGCGGTGGTGACGGTGCATGTGGCCGAAAGCGGCGACAAAGCCCTGGTGGCCTACTACACCGCCGACGCGCCGCTGGCCGCCGCTGCGCTGCGGGCCTACCTGCTCGAACTGCTGCCCGCCTACATGGTGCCCACGGTACTGATGGAGCTGCCCCTGATGCCGCTCAACGCCAACGGCAAGGTGGACCGCCGCGCCCTGCCCGCCCCCGACTTTACCGCCGATGCTGCCTACGTGGCTCCGGCCACCGAAGCCGAGCAGGCCATGGCCCGCCTCTGGGCCGAGGTGCTGAACCTCGACGCCGACGCGGTGTCGGCCGAGGCCAACTTCTTTGAGCTGGGCGGCCACTCGCTCAAGGCCATCAAGCTGGTGGGCCTGATTCACCGCCACTTCGGCGCCGAAGTGCCGCTGGCCCGCGTGTTTGCCGCGCCCACCCTGCGCGGGCTGCTGGCCGAGCTGCCCGCCGCCGGCCGCGCCTACCGGCCCCTAGCTCCGGCGCCCGCTCAGGAAACGTACCCGCTTTCCTCGGCCCAGAGCCGCATGTACTTCCTGCAGCAGTTCGAGCCCGCGGCCACGGCCTACAACGTGCCCGGCACGCTGGCCCTGCCCGCCGGCACCACCTACGCCCAGGCGCAGCGGGCCCTGCAAACCCTCACCGACCGCCACGACAGCCTGCGCACCTCGTTTGAAGACCAGGACGGCACGCCGGTGCAGCGCATTCACGCCAGCGTGCCGGTGCAGCTGCAAGAGCTGCCCGCCCCGGCCGACCCGCAGACTGCTCTCGACCTCTTCGTGCGGCCCTTCAACCTGAACCAGGCGCCGCTGTTCCGCGCCGGCTGGCTGCCGGCGGCAGCAGGGGAGGAGCCGGTGCTGCTGCTCGACTTCCACCACATCATCACCGACGGCCTCTCGCAGGCTTTGCTGCAGGCCGAGTTGCAGGCTTTGCTGCGCGGCGAAACCCTGCCGCCGGTGGCCCACCAGTACAAGGACTACGTGTGCTGGCAGCAGAGCCCCGCGCAGCGCGCCCGGCTGCAGGAGCAGCAGCAGTACTGGCTGGCACGCTTCGCCGATGAGCGACCCACCCTGCAACTGCCCACCGATTTTGCCCGCCCCGAAACCCACAGCTTCGAAGGCGCCGAAGTAAGCCTGACGCTGAGCGAAGCCGAAACCCAGAGCCTGCACGCGCTCTGCCGCCGCCACGACGTGACGCCCTACATGGCCTTGCTGGCGGTGTGGACGCTGCTGCTCTCCAAGTTCAGCGGGCAGCACGACATCACGGTGGGCACCCCGGTGGCCGGCCGCGCCCACCCCGGGCTGAAGTCCATCGTGGGCCTGTTCGTGAACACGCTGCCCATGCGCAGCCAGCCGGCGCCCGACAAAACCCTGGCCGACTACCTGCGGGAAGTGAAAGCCGCTACCCTGGCCGCCTTCGACCATCAGGACTTTCCCTTCGAGGAGTTGGTGGAGCTGGTGGGCGCGGGCCGCGACCTGAGCCGCAACCCCTTGTTCGATACCGTGTTCGGCCTGCTGAGCCGCGACGAGTTTGCCCAGGAAGTCGACGGCAGCAGCTCGGAGTCCTGCTTCGACGAGCAGGCCGTGGTGTCGAAGTTCGACCTGAACCTGCGCGCCCTGGAGCTGGAGCGCGGCCTCTACCTGAGCCTGACGTACTCCACCCGCCTGTTCGGCCGCGCCACCATCGGCCGCCTGCTGGCCGGTCTGCGCCAGCTGCTGACCGCCGCCGCTACCGCCGAGGCCAACCCGACCCTGGCCGAGCTGAGCGTGCTCAGCGCCGCCGAGCGCGAGCAGCTGCTGGTGGCCAACAACCAGACCGCCGTCGACTTCGCCACGGCTACGGCCACCGTCAACCAGCTCATCGAAGCCCAGGCGGAATTGCGCCCCGAAGCGGTGGCGCTGGTCGACGAGCAGGGCCGGCTGACGTACCGGGAGCTGAACCAGGCTGCCAACCGCCTCGCGGCGGGGCTGCGCCGCCGCGGCGTAGGGCCCGGCGCGCTGGTGGGCATTCTGCTGCCGCCCACGGTACAGATTATGGTCGCCGTGCTGGCCGTGTACAAGGCCGGCGGCGCCTACGTGCCCCTCGACACGGCCCTGCCCACCGGCCGCATCCGCCACATCCTCGACGACAGCGGGGTGAAGGTGCTTTTGTCCGACGCCGACGGCCGGGCCGAGCTGGGCGCGGCCGCCGAGGTGCTCGACGTGCACGACCCGGCGCTGCTGCTGGAACCGGCCGACAACCAGCCCGCCGTGAACTCGCCCGAAGACCTGGCCTACGTCATCTACACCTCGGGCTCGACCGGCAAGCCCAAGGGCGTAATGATTCAGCAGCGCAGCCTGGTAAACTACATCGGCTGGTACGTGGCCCGCACCGACTGCCGCCCCACCGACCGCACCATTCTCACCTCGTCGTACTCCTTCGACTTTGCCCACACGCTGATGTTCCCCATCCTCACGGTGGGCGGGCAGCTGCACGTGGTGGCCAAGGAAACCTACCTCTCGCCCGAGCACCTGGCGGCCTACCTGCAGCAGCACGCCATCAGCTACCTGAAAATTACGCCCACGCTGTTTTCGGTGCTGCTCAAGAGCGCGGCCTTCCGCCCCGAGTGGCTGGCCGGCCTGCGCCACCTGATGCTGGGCGGCGAAGTCATCAACGTGGCCGACCTGCGCACCTTCTTCGCACTCTACCCCGACAAGCCCGTCATCAACCACTACGGCCCCACCGAAACCACCGTGGGCTGCGTGTCGCGCACCTTCACGGCCGCCGACCTGGCCGCCCTCGACGGCGCGCCCATCATCGGCAAGCCCATCAGCAACCTGCGCGCCTACGTGCTCGATGCCAGCCGGCAGCCGGTGCCCGTGGGCGCGGTGGGGCAGCTGTACCTGGCCGGCGCGGGCGTCTCGCCCGGCTACCTGCACCAGCCCGCGCTGACGCGGGAGCGGTTTGTGCCCAGCCCCTTCGCGGCCGGCGACACGCTCTACGCCACCGGCGACCTGGCCCGCTGGCTGCCCGACGGCAACCTCGTGTGTTTGGGCCGCGCCGACCACCAGATCAAGATTCGCGGCTACCGCGTGGAGCTGGGCGAGATTGAGCGCGTGCTGGCGGCCTGCGAGTTGGTAAACGAAGCCTGCGTGTGCGTGCGCCGCGACGCCGACGGCGACCTGCTGCTGGCCGCCTTCGTGGCCGGAGCCGCGGCCCTCGATCTAAGTGAGCTGCGCCGCAGCCTGAAAGCCCAGCTGCCCGAGTACATGGTGCCCGCGGTGCTGCGCCAGCTGCCCGCGCTGCCGCTCACGCCCAACGGCAAGCTCGACCGCCAGCTGCTGACCACCATGCCCCTGGAAGCGGCGGCCAGCGCGCCTGCCGCCGACTACGAGCCCGCCGCCACGCCGCTGGAAGCCCAGCTGCAGCAGGTATGGGAAGCCGTGCTCGGCCAGGGCCCGGTGAGCGTAACGGCTAGCTTCTTTGAAATCGGCGGCCACTCGCTCAAGGCCCTCAAGGCCACCACGCTTCTGCAGCGCGAAACCGGGGTGAACATCCCGCTGAAAACCTTTTTCCGCCTGCCCACCATCCGGCAGCAGGCGGCCTGGGCCGCGGGCCAGACGCGCCAGACCTACGAGGCCATTGTCCCGGCGCCGGCTTTGCCCCACTACCCGCTGTCCCACGCCCAGATGCGCCTGTGGGTGCTGCAGCAGCTCGACGAGCAGCAGACCTCCTACAACGTTCCTTCGGCTTTCCGCCTGCGCGGCCCGCTCGACCTGGCCTTGCTTGAAGCCAGCTTCCGCGGCCTGCTGCAGCGCCACGAAATTCTGCGCACCGTGTTCCGCCTCATCGACGGCGAGCCGCGCCAGGTGGTGCTGGGGCTGGACGAGCTGCCGGCCTTCTTCGAGGTGCTCGACCTGCGCCCGGAGGCGGAGCCCTGGGAAGCGGCCCGCGAGCTGCTGGCCCGGCAGGCCAACCAGGTGTTCGACCTGGCCCAGGGCCCGCTGCTGCGCGTGCAGCTGCTGCAGCTGGGCGCCGACGAAGCCGTGCTGGCCCTCAACATTCACCACATCGTGTCCGACGGCTGGTCGGCCGGCCTGCTGCAGCGCGAGCTGCTGATGCGCTACAACGCCGGCCGTCGCGGGCCGGAAGCCGAGCTGGCCCCGCTGCCCATTCAGTACAAGGACTACGCCTACTGGCAGCACGAAACCCTGGCCGGCGGCCGCGGCGCCGCGCACGCGGCCTACTGGCAGGACAAGCTGGCCGGCGAGCTGCCCAGCCTGGCTTTGCCCGCGGACTTCCCGCGCCCGGCCGTGAAAACCTTCAACGGCGACTACTTCCAGTACGTGATCAGTCCCGCGCTGGCCGAACGGCTCGAAGCCCTGGCCGCCCGCCACCAGGCCAGCCCCTTCATGCTGCTGCTGGCTGCCCTCAAGACCCTGTTTTTCCGCTACACCGGGGCCACCGACCTCATCATCGGCACGCCGGTGGCCGGGCGCGAGAAGGCCGAGCTCAACGAGCAGCTGGGTTTCTACGTGAACACCCTGGCGCTGCGCACCCAGCTCACACCCGGGCAAACCTTCGCCGCCTTGCTCGACCAGGTGAAGGACGGCGTGCTGGAAGCCTTCGAGCACCAGCACTACCCCTTCGACCGGGTGGTGAGCGAGTTGGGCGTGCAGTTCGACCCCAGCCGCTCGGCTTTGTTCGACGTGATGCTGGTGTACCAGAACAACGACGAGGTGGACGGCCGCGAGCTGGCCCTGGAGGGCCTGCAGCTGGAAGAGCTGACCGAGGAGTTCAAGGGCAGCAAGTTCGACCTGACCTTCGTGGCGCGGCGCACCGCCGAGGGTTTGCAGTTCCACGTCGAGTACAACACCGACCTGTACCGCCCGGCCACCCTGGAGCGCATGCTCGACCACCTCAACGCCCTGCTAGCCAGCGTGGCCGCCCGCGCCGAGACGCCGCTCACCCAGCTCGGCTACCTGAGCCCGGTGGAAGAAGAGCTGCTGCTGAGCGGCTTCAACCAAACCGGCAACGCGGAGCCGCTGCCCGCCGGCTCGGTGCAGGCCTGCTTCGAGCGGCAGGTGGCCCTGAACCCCACGCGGCCGGCCCTGCTGTTTCCCCACGGCCAGCTCAGCTACCAGCAGCTCAACGAGCAGGCCAACCAGCTGGCTCACTGGATTCAGACCAACTACCAGGTCGGCCCCGATCAGCTGGTGGCCTTCGTGCTGGAGCGCAGCGAGTGGCAGGTGATTACGCTGCTGGCCATCCTGAAAACCGGCGCCGCCTTCCTGCCCATCGACCCCGCGTACCCGGCCGGGCGCATCCGCTTCATCCTCGAAGACGCCCGCCCCGTGCTCACGCTGGTAGAGCGCCCCGCCGACTTCGACGCGGCCCTGCCCGGCGCGGTGGAGTGCCTGCCTGAGCTGCTGCCCGCCCTGGCTGGGCAGTCCACGGCCAACCCGGCAGACCGCACCCAGGCCAGCGACCTGGCCTACGTCATCTACACCTCGGGCTCGACCGGGGCCCCCAAGGGCGTGATGGTGGAGCACGGCGGCAGCCTGAACATGGTGCGCGACCAGGTGCGCCGCTTCGCCGTGGGCCCCGCCGACCGCTGCCTGCAGTTCGCCTCCATCTCGTTCGACGCCTCGGTGTACGAAACCTTCATGGCCCTGTACGCCGGCAGCGCGCTGGTGCTGCTCACGCCCGGCCTCATTGCCAACCCCGAGCGGTTCCTCGACTACGTGCTGCGCCAGCGCGTGACGGTGGCCACGCTGCCGCCGGTATACCTGGCCAGTCTCGAGCGCGAAAAGCTGCACGCTCTGCGCGTGCTCATCACCGCCGGCGAGGCGCCCAACCTGCCCGACGCGCTGGCCCTGAGCCGCCACCTGGCTTACTACAACGCCTATGGCCCCACCGAGTACAGCGTGTGCGCCACCACCTACCGCGTGCGGGGCGACGAAACCAGCATCCCTATCGGGCAGCCCATCGACAACACCCAGGCGCTCATTTTGGACGCCAGCGGCCAACTGCTACCGGCGGGCTTCTGGGGCGAGCTGCACCTGGCCGGCGCCGGCCTGGCCCGCGGCTACGTGAACCGCCCCGAGCTGACGGCCCAGCGCTTCGTAGCGCACCCCTGGGCCCCGGGCCAGCGCCTGTACCGCACCGGCGACCAGGCCCGCTGGCGCCCCGACGGCCAGCTGGAGTTCCGCGGCCGCCTCGATAACATGGTCAAGATTCGCGGCTACCGGGTGGAGCTAGCCGAAATCGAGCAGGCGCTGCTGACTTACCCGGACGTGAGCCAGGCCATTGTGACCTACGAGCAGGCCGGCCCGGGCCTCGACCAGCTCAGCGCCTACGTGGTGGCCGCCGAGGCCGTGGCCCCGGCCGAGCTGAAAAACTACCTTGCCGCCCGCCTGCCCCAGTACATGGTGCCCGGCTACTACTGCCAGCTGGCCGAAGTGCCCGTGACGGTGAACGGCAAGGTGGATCTGCGCGCTCTGCCCCGGCCCGGCGCCGCCCTGGCCGCCGCGGCCGAAGTGGTGGCCCCGGCCAGCGAAACCGAGCAGGCCCTGGCCGCGCTCTGGCAGCAGGTGCTGCAGCTGCGTCAGGTGGGCGTCACCGACAACTTCTACGACCTGGGTGGGCAAAGCATCCTGGCCATGCGCCTGATTGCGGGCATCTGGAAAACCTTCGGCATCAACGTGAGCATCCGGGACCTGATGCGCTGCCCCACCATTCGCGAGCAGGCCGCCCTGCTGCTGGGCGGCGGCTCCGACCGCGGCCTGCTGCTGCCGCTCAACCGCCTGCAGGCCGGCCAGCCCACCCTGTTCATGGTGCCGCCGGTGGTGGGCTCGTCGTCGGTGTTCCGGCCGCTGGCGGCGGTGCTCGAGCCGGCCGGTATCAACTGCTACGGCCTGCAGCACCGGGGCTTCGACTACGACGAGCCCTTCGACCAGAGCCTGGCGCAGATGGCCCGCTCGTTTGCCCGCGAAATTACGGCCCAGGCGCCGGCCGGGCAGGTGATTTACCTGCTGGGCTACTCCATGGGCGCGCTGCTGGCCGCCGAAACCGCCCAGCTGCTCGAAGCCGCCCGCTACCAGGTAGAGCTGGTGCTGCTTGATAGCGACCCGCTGGCCGACCACGCCCGCTTCACCGCTGCCGAGGCCGACGCCGAGGCCCTGGGCGACGAGCTGCTCGACGAGCTGCTGCACGCCCACCTGCCCACCGCGGCCGGCGAGGTCGACGGCCTGGGCGAGCGGATGCGCCGGCTGCTGCGCCACAACCTCGGGCTGCTGCGCCACTACCGTCCGCAGGTGCAGCTCACGGCCCCCATTCTGGCCCTGGAGGCCGAGGAAGGGGCGCGGCCGGAGCGCATGCGCAGCTGGCAGGGCTTTACCCGCGGCCCCGTGACGCTGCAGCGCGTGCCCGGCCACCACTTCAGCCTGCTCGACGAGGAGCGCCTGCCGGGCCTGGCCCGCCACCTGCTGCAGGCCACCTCCATTCTGAACACCAGCAGCCTCAACCTTGCCTGATTCGGCCCCTGCGGCCCCTTGCTTACTACTCCTGCCCGTCGCGGCGCCCTTCTCTCTTCGTCACTCCCAAAGCACCTCCGCACATGGAACTGTTTGCCATTCTGCAAAAGAAATCGAAGTACTTCTACGCCCTGCTGCTGCTGCTGGGCCTGGTCAACAGCATCTGGGCCAGCGCCCTGCTGCTGCTCATCAACCACAAGATCAACGGCACGCCGCTGCCCTTCCTCAACGAGCACGACTGGCTGGTGTACGCGGTGCTCATCGTGGCCGCCTTCGGCATGGCGCGCTTTTTCCAGGGCTACATGATTCAGCTCACCTACGACATGGGCAACGAGCTGAATTTGTCCATCTTCAACAAGCTGCGCTTTACCAACTACGAGGACTACCTGCGCCTGGGCGAGGAGCGGGTGCGCACGGCCATGAGCGACGTGAACACCCTGCAGCGCTTTCCGCAGGCCTTCATCGAAACCTTCAACGCCGGCATCATGGTGGTGATTGGCGTCAGCTACCTGTTCTGGAGCAACCCGCTGGGGGCGCTGGCCATCATGGCCGTGCTGGCCGCGCTCATCCTGTTCTACAACCTGCGCAGCCGCGCCATTCAGCAGGATCTGAACACGGCCCGCAACCTGGCCAACGTGTACCAGCGCAACGTCAACGACTTTCTGCGCGGCTTCAAGGAAGTGAAGATGAGCATCGAGCGCAGCGACACGCTCTACCTCGACTACCTCACCGAAAACCGCAACAAGGTGAAGACCCTGACCGTGCGCACCCTGGTGCGCCACATGATGAACGAGCTGCTGGGCACCTACTCCTGGTACCTGGGCATCGGGCTGGTGCTGTTTCTGCTGCCCGCGCTGCTCAACACCAACGCGGCCCTGAGCGGCAGCTTCGTGGTGACGCTGCTCTACCTGATGGGGCCGGCCAACGTGGTCATCAGCGAGATGCACGAGTTCTTCCAGATGCGCATTGCCATCGAGCGGCTCAACGAGTTCAACGAGGTGGTGGACGGCTACGCGGCCGTGAGCACCGGCCACGGCGAGGTGAAGGGCCTGGGCCAGGAGTTCGAGAGCCTGCGCTTCGAGAACGTGACCTTCGAGTACTACGACGAGAAGCGGGCTGAGACCTTCCGCCTGCTGCCGCTGAACCTGGAAATCAAGCGCGGGGAAAGCATCTTCGTAACCGGCGGCAACGGCTCGGGCAAGAGCACCTTCATCAACCTGCTCACCGGCCTCTACCTGCCCCACTCGGGCAACATCTACCTCAACGGCCAGCGCATCGACGCGCGCAACTACCCGGCCTACCGCAACCAGATCTGCGCCATCTTCACCGACTGCCACCTGTTCGGCGAAAACTACGACAAGCTGGATTTGACCACCAACAACCACCGCCTGGTGGCCCTGCTCAAGAAAATGCAGCTCACCGACGTGATTCCGCTGGGTGACTCGGCCACCAAGCTCAAGGTCACGCTCTCCAAGGGCCAGCAGAAGCGCCTGGCCCTCATCAACGCCCTGCTCGAGGACAAGGACATCCTGGTGCTCGACGAGTGGGCCGCCGAGCAGGACCCGGTGTTCCGCGGCTACTTCTACAAGAAGATTATTCCCGAGCTGCGCGAGGCGGGCAAGACCGTCATTGCCGTGACCCACGACGACGCCTACTTCGACTGCGCCCGCCGCGTGCTCAAGTTCGACTACGGCCGGATTGCCACCGACCAGAAAGTGCTGGAGGCCGAGCTGGAAGTAGCCTGAGCCGGCGCCTCCCCGCGGCCAACTGGCCAGCCGGTAGTTTAGGATGATTCCGTAGCCCCGGCTGGCCCGCCGCCCCGCTTTAACCGCCCGCCCGCAAGCCGCGTTCTGCCCGGCTGCTGGCTACTGCCTTGCCCGGGTTCAAAGGGTGCTGAGACTGGATTTGCTCTGAATATCAGACCGGGGCGGGGGAAAGGGCGGCGCGAAAGGGTGGGGAAGGATTGGTTTGAATTGCAGCGTTTGCCCGCCGCCGCGGGCGCCAACGGAATTGTATTATGACTCAGACGCACGCGTTTTTTCATGACTTCGTAAAGGCACGCGCCCGGCAGGGCCAGCTGGTGGTGCAGCCGCGCATGGGCTTCAGCGACGCGGCCGCCATGCGCCGGGGCCTGGAGGCCGTGGCCGCCGCGCGGGTGCCCGCCATCGGCACCATCACCCTCGACAGCTTCACCCGCACCGGCGACTTCGCCAGCGCCCGCCGCGCGGTGCAGGAAGGCAAGGCCCTCAACGGCTACCCCATTGTGACCTACAGCGACGCGCAGAACCGCCAGCTGCTGGCCGGCCTGCGTGGCCCCGACTTCCCGGTGCAGGTGCGCCACGGCAGCTCTCTGCCCGAGGAAATCTTCCGCGCCATCGTGCGCGCCGGCCTCGACGCCACCGAGGGCGGCCCCATTTCCTACTGCCTGCCCTACGGCCGCGTGCCGCTGGCCCACAGCATCGAGGCCTGGCGCCGCTGCACCCAGCTGTTTGCCGCCGCCAGCCCCAGCCACCACATCGAAAGCTTCGGCGGCTGCATGATGGGCCAGCTCTGCCCGCCGTCCATGCTCATTGCCATTACCCTGATTGAGGCGCTGTTTTTTCAGGAAAACGGCCTGCGCTCCTTGTCGGTAAGCCTGGCCCAGGGCACCAACGCCCGGCAGGATGTGGCCGCCCTGCGCGCCCTGCGCCAGCTGGGCGAAGAGTACCTGGGGCCGGCCGAGCACTGGCACATCGTGTTTTACACCTTCATGGGCAAGTTTCCGCAGACCTACCCCGGCGCCCGGGCGCTGATGGAGGAAAGCGCCCGCATTGCCCGCGCCGGCGGGGCCGAGCGCCTCATCGTGAAAACGGTGAAGGAAGCCCACCAGATTCCCCAGATCCAGGACAACCTCGACGCCTTGTGCTGGTCGTACCAGGCTGCTTGTGAGCCAGCCGCCCTGCCGCTCGACGAGGCCGAGGTGCAGGCCGCCACCGAGGTCATCGTAGCCGAGGCGCGCTGCCTGCTGCACACCCTGCTCAACCTGGGCAGCAACATCGGCCGGGGCATCGAGCTGGCCTTTGCCCGGGGCTATTGGGACGTGCCCTTCTGCCTGCACCCCGACAACCGCCGCCGCTCCTTCGCCTGCATCGACGAGCGGGGCTACACCGGCTGGGCCGCCACCGGGCGCATTCCTTTCCCGCGCCAGCTGGTAGCCGCCGGCCGCCAGCGCCCGCTCACCTCCGGCGCCCTGTTCGACATGCTTTCCTACAACCAGCTGCGCTACGACGCGGTGCCCGCGCTGGCCGGCTGAGCCGCTTTCTGCTACTCCGAACTACTCTCAACCAACTCACCCCATGAAACCCGTCATCCTGCTGACTACCGTGCCCTCCGACGCGCACAACTGGAACCTGATTTTTATGCAGCTGCTGCTGGAGGAAAGCGGCTTCACCGTGGTCAACCTGGGCCCCTGCGTGCCGCCGGCGCTGCTGGCCGAGGCCGGCCGCGCCCACCAGCCCGACGCCGTGGTGGTGTCCACCATCAACGGCCACGGCTTCATCGAGGGCAAGGCGCTCATCGAGGAAGCCCGCCGCGAGCCGGCCCTGGCCGAGACGCCCTTCTTCATCGGCGGCAAGCTCAGCACCGACGCCACCCTCTCGCACCTCTACGCCCTGGAGCTGGAGCAGGCCGGCTACTTCAAAGCCTTCGGCAGCGACGCCGCCCTGCAGGAATTTGCCCACTACCTCGAGCAGATCAGGGCCCGCGCCCAGGAGCGCGTGAGCGTGGGCTAAGCCCTCCTAGCCGGACCGGAAAATCCGCCCCCGGCCCGCCCCGCGGGTTAATCCCGGCCAACGGGGCATTGGTGTAATAAAATTGGCCTTAGAGCCTTCCGCAAGCAGATTTATCAGGGGTGCAGTGGGCCGCGCCCGACCCGTTCCGGCTCCGCCTGTCGCCCCTGCGCCCTCTTCCACAACCTCAACCCGCCAGCCCGGCTGGCCCCGACCATGCAAAAGATTCAACTGTTCAGCATTCCCTACGCCGGTGGCGGCAAGTACTCGTTCTGCGGCCTCAAGCCCTTTCTCTCGCCCGAAATCGAGCACGTAGCCCTGGAGCTGCCCGGCCGCGGGCAGCGCGTAACCGAAACCCTGCTCACCGACCTGGGCGAGATGGTGGAAGACCTCTACCAGCAGCTGCTGGCCAAGGTGGCCGGGCCCTACCTACTCTACGGCCACTCCATGGGCGGCATCCTGGGCAACGAGCTGTTGCGCCGCATGCAGGTTTCGGGCATGGAGCTGCCGCTGCACTTCTTCGCCACCGGCTGCGCCGCCCCCGCGGCCGAGCGCTACCGCCGGGGCCGCCACCGCCTCAGCGACGGGCTGCTCACCCACGAGCTCACCAAACTGGGCGGGCTGCCGGCCGAGGTACTGGCCTCCGACGAGCTGATGAGCTTCTGTTTGCCCATCATCCGCGCCGACATCCGCGCCCTGGAAACCCACCGCTACCCCGGCCCCGCGGCCAGCCCCGTGCCGCTGACGGTGATTGTGGGCCGCGCCGAGGGTCTGAGCGAGGAAGACGTGGCCGACTGGGCCGCCGAAACCCGCGGCGGCTTCCGCGCCCTGCGCCTGCCCGGCAACCATTTCTTCATTCACCAGCAATACCCCGTCATCGCGGCTTTGATGAAGGAGGCTGTGGCGCTGGAAATAGCCTGCTGAGATGATCCGGTACTCCAGCTTCGATTTTCAGGATCGTCTGGCTGCCCGGTCGTTTATGGACCTGCTGCACTCGCTGCCGCCCGCCCTGCAGCAGGAAGTGCTGCGCTACCGGCGCTGGCAGGACCAGCACGCCTCGCTGCTGGGCAAGCTGCTGGTGCGCGGCCTGCTCGACTGCTTCGACCAGCCCCACGACGGCCTGCGCGGCTTTTACCGCGACGCGCTGGGCAAGCCCCGCCTGCCCGGCCCCCTGGACTTTACCATCTCGCACTCGGGCACCGTGGTGGCCTGCGCCATGTCGGACCAGTACCCGGTGGGCCTCGACGTGGAGCAGATCCGCGCCTACGACCTCGACGACTTCCGCTCGTTTTTGCGGCCCGACGAGGTGGAAGCCTTGGGTCGCGGCGGCATGGAACGCGTGTTCTGCGAGCTGTGGACCAAGAAGGAAAGCCTGGTGAAGGCCAAGGGCGTGGGCCTGATTTCCGACCTGCGCCTCCAGCACATCTACGTGGAAGCCGACCGCTGCCTCTACCACAACGGCCGCCGCCAGGAGCAGTGGTGGTACTACAGCCTGCCCATCGACGCGGCCTACGTGGCCACGCTCTGCACCCAGGGCGCGGGCCTCGACATCGAGTACGTGGCGGCCCGCATCTGAGGACCCCAACCCGCGGGCGCCGCACCCTTTTCATCCACCGATTTTCTGAATTCTCCGCCCCGCGGAAGCCGAAATTCTAACTCTTCAACTTCATGAGACGCTCCATTGCCGTCGTATTGCTGCTGCTGGCCGGCCTGTGGTCGTTGACCGCGGCGGCCCAGCAACTTACCGGAACCGTGCGCGGCCAGGTGCTCGACGCCAGCCGCCAGCCGGTGCCGTTTGCCACCGTGGTGCTGCGCCAGGCCGAGAACCTGAAAGTGGCCAAAATTGCCCTCACCGACGTGGAGGGCGCCTACGAGCTGCCCGAAGTAACCTACGGTCGCTACTCCCTGCTCATCACCAGCGTGGGCTTTCAGGACGCCACGCCCGAGCCCTTCGACCTCAACCAGCCCCAGCACCAGCAGCCCGCGCTAACCATGCTCACGGCCCAGACCTTGCTGGGCGAAGTGCAGGTGGTGGCCAAGAAACCCCTGGTGGAGCGCCAGCTCGACCGCACCGTGGTGAACGTGGACGCCTCCATCACCAGCGCCGGCAGCAGCGTGCTCGAAGTGCTGGAAAAGTCGCCCGGCGTGTCGGTCGACAAGGACGGCAACCTCGGGCTGCGCGGCAAGGAAGGCGTGAGCGTGTACCTCGACGGGCGACCCACCTACCTGACCGGGTCCGACCTGGCCGCGCTGCTGCGCAGCATGCAGGCCAGCCAGGTCAACCAGGTGGAAATCATGACCAACCCCTCGGCCAAGTACGACGCGGCCGGCAACGGCGTCATCAACATCACCACTGCCAAAAGCCAGCTCAAGGGCCTGAGCGGCAGCGCCACGAGCACCTACACCCAGGGCCGATACGCCGGCGCGGTGCAGAACCTGAACCTGAACTACCGCAGCGGCCCGCTGACGCTCTACAGCTCGCTGGGCGCCGGCCTGCGCAACGGCTACCAGGAGTTTCTGGGCCAGCGCCGCCTGCGCGGTGCCACCCCCGACACGGCGCTTTACCAGCAGAACACCTTTATGAAAACCCACAACCGCACCTTCAACGGGCGGGTAGGAGTGGACTACGCCCTGGGCGAAAAGACCGTCATTGGTGCCTCCGTCAACGGCTACCACAACCCCAACCACTCGACCACCCGCAACCTGACGCGGTTTCAGAACGCTGCGGGCCAGGATTTGCTGCTGGTGCAGGCCCCGGCCAGCAGCCGCGGCCGCTGGCAGAACCTGGGCGGTACGCTCAGTTTGCAGCAGAAGCTCGACACCACAGGCCGCGAGCTGAGCGCCGACCTGGCTTACGTGCAGTACCACTCGCAGCTCAGCCAGGACTTCACCAACTCCTACCGCACGGCCGGCGGCGAGGCCGGGCGCCCCGACGCGCGCTTCCGCCAGGGCATCGACCGGCGCATTGCCATCTACACCGCCAAGGCCGACTACCTGCACCCGCTGGGCGAGAACCGCAAGCTGGAGCTGGGCTTGAAGGCCAGCTACGTGCGCACCGACAACGACGCGCCCTTTGACAACTGGCTCAGTCAGGGCTGGGTAGCCAACACTACGCGCAGCAACCGCTTTCTGTATGAGGAAAACATCAACGCGGGCTACGCCAACTACAGCCAGGAAACCGGCAAGTGGTCGGTGCAGTTGGGCCTGCGCCTCGAAAACACCCGCGCCGAGGGCGAGCAGCGCCGCACCGGCCAAGCCTTTACCCGCGACTACACCCAGCTGTTTCCCTCGGCCGCCGTGGCCTACACGCTGGGCGAAACCCACAAGCTGGGTGTGAGCTACGCCCGCCGCATCGAGCGGCCCGAGTACGGCGACCTGAACCCCTTCCGCGTGTACCTCGACCCCTATACCTACGAGGAAGGCAACCCCGGCCTGCTGCCCCAGTTCACCCACAACGCCGAGCTGAGCCACAGCTTCAAGGATGGCCTGCTCACCACCACGCTGCTTTACAACCGCACCACCAACATCATTCAGGAAGTGTTCGGCCAGGACGGCTCATTTGCCTTCGAGCGGCCCGAAAACCTGAGCACCCGCGTGGTGCGCGGGGTGAGCGTCAGCGCCGAGGTGCCGGTGTCGGAGCTGATTACCTCCAGCTTCGACGTGCAGCTGACCCACAACCGCTACGCCGGCCAGCTCAACGACCAGCCCTTTTCCCTCGAGGCCACTACGCTCAAGGGCAACATGCTACACCAGGCCAAGCTCGACAACGGCTGGGGCCTGGAGCTGGCCGGCTGGTACACCTCGCGCTCCATCGCGGGCACCTTTATTCAGCAGCCCTACGGCATGCTGGCCCTGGGCGCCTCCAAAGCCGTGCTGGGCAAGCGCGGCACCCTGCGCCTGAGCGCCACCGACTTGTTTGGCTGGAACCGCTTCGTGGGGGTGAGCCGCTACCAGGACGTGGACGTGACCCTGCGCAACAACTGGCAGACCCGGCAGGTGAAGCTCACCTTCACCTACCGCTTCAACAAGGGCCTGAAAGTGGCGCCGCGCACGCGCCAGTCGGCCAGCGAGGAAGAAAACAACCGGGTGGGCGCCGACTAAGCCCGCCGCTTTCCATCACCTGACTTCATTTCCTTACCTGTTATGAAAGTTCTCAAATTCGGCGGCACCTCCGTCGGCTCGGCGCAGCGCATGCGCGCCCTGCCGGCGCTGCTGCCCACCCACGAGCCCATTATCGTGGTGCTGTCGGCCATGGCCGGCACCACCAATGCCCTGGTCGACATTGCCCGTCGCCTGTACGCAGCCGACCTGAGCGGGGCCATTCAGCAGATCGAAAACCTGCGCCAGCACTACCGGCAGCTGGCCTGGGAGCTGCTGCCCGAGGCCGCCGTGGCCGCCGAGGCCTGCACCCAGCTCGATACGGCCTTCGATACCGTGCAGGCCCTCGCGCGCCAGCCGCTGACGGCCGCCGGCGAGCGGGTGATTCTGGCCCAGGGCGAGCTGCTGAGCACCTTGCTGTTTCACCGCTACTGCACCGCCATGCTGGGCCGGGAGGCCGTGCTGCTGCCCGCGCTGGAGTTCATGCGCCTCGACGAAAACGCCGAGCCCGCCGCCGGCTTCATCCAAGAGCAGCTGACGTCCTTGCTGGCCCGGCACGCGGGACAGCAGCTGTTCATCACTCAGGGCTACATCTGCCGCAACGCGCAGGGGCAGGTGGACAACCTCAAGCGCGGGGGCTCGGACTACTCGGCCTCGCTGATCGGGGCGGCGGTGCGGGCGCAGGAAATCCAGATCTGGACCGACATCGACGGGCTGCACAACAACGACCCGCGCGTGGTGGAGGGCACCTACCCCATCCGGGAGCTGTCGTTCGACGAGGCGGCCGAGCTGGCCTACTTCGGGGCCAAGATCCTGCACCCGAGCTCGGTACTGCCCGCGCGGGAGCACGGCATTCCGGTGCGCCTGCTGAACACGCTCCAGCCCCAAGCCCCGGGCACGCTCATCTCCGCCCGCACCGGCCACGACGCCATCAAGGCCGTGGCCGCCAAGGACGGGCTCACCGCCCTCAAGGTCAAGAGCAGCCGCCGGCTACCAACGCCGCACTTTCTGGGGTGCGTATTCGGCGTGTTCGAGCGACACCGCACGTCGATTGATATGATTACCACCTCGGAAGTAGCCGTGTCGCTCACCATCGACGACGCCACCCACCTGCCCGCCATCCTCGACGAGCTGCGCCGCATCGGCGAGGTGGAAGTCGACGAGCAGCAAACCATCATCTGCCTGGTGGGCAACTTGGTACAGGAGCAGCCCGGGCTGGCCAACGCCATCTTCCGGGCCCTGCGCCGGGTGCCGCTGCGCATGATCAGCTACGGCGGCTCGGCCCACAACGTGAGCGTGCTGGTGCATTCGGCCGACAAGGAGCGCACCCTGCGGGCCCTGAACCAGGAGCTGTTTGCGGCCGGCAGCTGGCTGCCGCAGCGGGCGAAAGCGCCGGCCTCCTACGCGGCAGCCCTGGCCTGAGCGGCTGACGTGGTTCCCGGCAAAAGCCCGGCCCGGCGCAGGATACCTCCGGCACCGGGCCGGGCTTTTGCTAGGCCCATCCCGGGCTACCGGCGAATGGAATGCGCCGACGCCGGGCGTTAGGCGTAAACGAAAAAAGCCCCGGAGGGCCCGCCGGGGAAAGCAACGTGAGAAATGCAATGAATCCGGGCCGGCTAAACGACTTCGAGGGCGCCGCGGGCCTCGCCGGCCACGGTGGAGGCGGGTGATAACTGCAGCAGCGCCAACCCGATGCCCAGGGCGCCGCTCAGCGAATCGGCGGGCTGGGTGTGGTAGAAGCCCGCAGCCAGCTCCTGGCTCAGGTACCGCTCGGCGGCCTGCAGCCAGTAGGCGTGGCCGTGCTGGTAGGCCGGGTGGCCGCTCAGAAAATGCAGCTGCCGGTACAGGTAAGCCACGCCGAACGCGCCCTGGAAGAACTGCGCGCTGCCGATTCCGGTGGTTTCGGGCGCAGTGCGCAGCAGGGTGTTCAGGCCCACCAGCTCGGCAATGCGGCCCAGCTCGGCATCGTGGAGCACGGCCTGCGCGCGGTACAGGGCCAGGGAAGCCGCCAGGTCGCTGCCGCGGCCCCAGCTCAGGTGATTGGAAAAGCAGGCCGGCTGGCCGGGTTCGGCGGCGGTGTCGGGGAAAATGGAGTAGTGGCCGGCCGAGAAGTCGGTTTCGCGGCGGGTGGCCAGCAGCACCGCTACCCGAGCCCGAATCAGGCCGGCCAGGGTCGGGGGGCGGCCGGCGGCCTGGTACACCTCGGTCAGCAACAGCAGCTCGCCGGTAAGGCCATCGGGCAACGCCAGCGACTGAGCGGCCGGGCTGACTGAATTGGCCGCCGGCACCAGGTAGGCGGGGGTGCCGAGCAGCTCAACAATCCGGGACAGGTAGGTTGCCGACTCGCCGCAACCGGCGCGCAGGCGGAAGTAGCGCACCAGGTGCAGCAGCTCGGCGCGGTCGGCCGGCTGGGCCTGGGAGCCGAGCTGCTGCAGGCGGTTGAACAGCGTGGCGTCGAGCGGGCGTAGCGGGCAGGTGGCGTACGAGGCCTGGGTTTGCACGTCGGCGCGGGCGCCCAGCCAGGCCAGGGCCGCGGGGCTACCAGCTCCGGCGGCGGGGGCTTGGCTGTAAGCCAGCTGCTGGTTGAACAGTGCGTGGGCGCGCTCCAGGTAGCCGAGCTGGCCGTGCTGGCGGTAAAGCAGGTAGTAATAGGCAGCCAGTCCCCCCGGATTGGCCAGCGGCTCGGGCGTGCTCAGGCGCGCCTCAAGAAGAGCGGGGATGGCGTCCCAACCGGTCACGGGCGCGGAGTTCGGGGCGTAGGCGGGCGGAGCAGGGCGAACGGTGCTGGCACGGAAGGATGGAACGGCTAGTGGGGAAAGCATACGCAGCGGGGGGCTAAATGATACTACAGCGGATGCAGGCCCCAAGCAGCGGGGCGCTGCCGCCGTCCCAACGGCCCGGCAGCAGCGCCCCTTATGCATGGTGGCGTCGGAAAGACGGCCCGGTTAGGCCACCGACGTCCAGGTGTCGAGCGAAGTGGTGGGCATGGGCGCGCCCGGGGCCTTGTGGCCGCGGCCGGCCGATGCCTGCGAGAAGCGGGTAATGATGGTTTTTTTCAGGCTGAGTTTGGAGGCAGTAGCAGTGGTTTTCATGCGCATTGAGTGTGAACAGGTTGTGGAAAAGAAGGCCTGGTTGGGCGGGGATGAAACAAACATAGGGCAGGCCGCGGGCCGGGGGTAAAATATTACACCAACCGGGCGTTTCACGGGATGAACCCCGGCTACGCGCGGGGCAGGGCGGTTCGGCTTTTTACTTTAAATTTCGCCGGCTCAGCGGAGGCAGTCGGGGCGACTGATCCGCCATACGGCGCTATTTTCGGGCTTTATGAGGAGCCGTTGGTGCTAACTTTTTCGGCGCTATCTGTTTGTAGGCCAAGATGCTGCCGGTCGTTTTGGGTCGGACATTGCACGTATCTGTCAACTCTATGCAAGTCAATTCGAAGTGGGTCAAACTTATACTTATTCACCTTTCAATATGGATATTTTACATCATATATGAATCGTTCCTGCTGCTCTTTGTTGACGGATCCAAGTTTAATTATTGGGAAACCGGCCTGAATTTCGGCCTGTACGCGTTTTTGTTCTACGCCAACAGCCACTGGCTGCTGCCCGCCTTCTACAAGCGCGGCCGCTACCTGCTCTACGCGCTGGCTTTGCTGGCTGTATTCGGCCTCTACGCCCTGCTACGCTACTTTATCAACGGCGAGCTGCTGCCGGCGCTGGCCGAGCCCATGCTGCGGCCGGTCGACTCGCTGAAGATGTTCTGGGCCCAAACACTGTCGCGCGGCATCTACTTCCTGCTGCTGAGCTGCGCCTACTGGTTTGCCCGCAACGCCATCCGGCTCGAAAAGCAGAAGCGCCTGCAGGAAGAGCAGCTGCGCCTTACCGAGAAAAGCCTGCTCGAAGCCGAAGTGGCCTTTCTACGCAGCCAGATCAACCCGCACTTTCTCTTCAACGCCCTCAACTTCCTCTACGCCCAGGTCTACCCGCTGTCGGAAAGCTCGGCCAAGGGCATTCTGCTGCTCTCCGACATCATGCGCTACGCCCTGAAGGAGGCCGGCGACAACGGCAAGGTGATGCTGGAGGAGGAGGTACACCACCTGCAGAACTACATTGCCATCAATCAATTGCGCTTCAGCAACAGCCTGCAGATTCGCTTCGAGCAGGAAGGCAGCTGCCAGTTCCTGATGATTCTGCCCCTGGTGCTCATCACCTTCGTCGAAAACTGTTTCAAGCACGGCGAGTTGTCGGATGCGCGCGAGCCGCTGCTGATTCGGCTGCGCGTGGAAGCGGGCCAGCTGTACTTCTACACCCACAACCGCAAGCGCCACGGGCCCAAGGAAAAAACCACGGGCATCGGCCTGGCCAATACCCGCAAGCGCCTGGACGTCATCTACCCCAACCGCTATTCCCTGCAAGTCGACAACGCTCCCGACCACTACACCTGCACCCTCACCCTAGACCTGTAAGCGCATGATCAGCTGCCTCATTGTGGACGATGAGCAAGGTGCTCTGGACATCTTGACCACGTTCATCCACAAAACCCCGTTTCTCTCGCTGAGCGGCACGACTACCAATCCCATCGAAGCCATCAGCCTGGTGCAGAACCAGCAGATCGATTTGATTTTCCTCGACATCCACATGCCCCAGCTCTCGGGCATCGACTTCATGCGGCTGCTCGGGGGCAAGAGCAAGGTGATTCTGACCACGGCCTACAGCGAGTTTGCCGTGGAGGGCTTCGAGCTGGAGGCGCTGGACTACCTGCTCAAGCCCATTGCCTTCGAGCGGTTTCTGAAGGCCGCGCAAAAGGCCCTGAACGCGTTTGTGGAACCCTCGGCCAAGTGGCAGCTGCCCGAGAAGGAAGACGACTACATCTTCGTCAAGACCGAAAACAAGGGCAAGATGAGCAAGGTCAACTTCGACGAAATCGTGTACGTGGAGGGCATGAAGAACTACATTTCCATCTTCACCGCCGACGACCGCATCGTGACCCTGCTCAACATCAAGGACCTGGAAGACAAGCTGCCGGCCAAGCAGTTCATGCGGGTGCACAAGTCCTACATCGTGTCGCTGAACAAAATCCGGGCGCTCGACGGCAACCAGATTCTGCTCAAGGACATGAAAGCCTACGTGCCGCTGGGCGAAACCTACCGCAACGCCTTTTTCGCGGCCCTGCAGGAAAAGATCATGGGCGGAGGCAAGAAATAGCCGCCCGGCTGCGCGCCTGCTCCGAAACGTAGTGGCGGTGCAGGAAGTCGTAGACCACCAGCTCGTGCAGCCGTGGCTGCACGGCTACGAGGCGGTTGAGCAGCATGTGCACGTAGCTGCCCAGCAGCTGGTCGAGGGGTACTGCCAGCGCATCGGCGGCGGCCAGCTCGCGCAGGCGCCCGGTCAGCGCCGCTACCGGGGCCGCGGCGTGGTAGCCCAGCACGTCGAAGGGAAACTCCGTCTCGTCGTCGGGGGGCAGGCCGGCCAGCACCCGCTGAATGGCCGGGCGGTGGGCGCGGTACTTGGCGTCGAGCTGCAGCTTCAGGTCTTTGCCGGCGTGAAACTCGCGGGCAAACGACTCCTTGATGGGCGTGAGCAGGGTCAGCTTCTGCTCCGGGGAGTAGTCGCAGGCCGTGAGCAGGGCTTCAATCAAATACAGGCCGCCGAGCCAGTGCAGGCGGTCGGCGTCGGGGGCTTCGGCGGTGCGCGCGAGCAGCTGCACGGCGGCCGCGCTGTCGGCGCAGAACAGGTCTTCGGCCAGCGCAATGGTTGGCGCGCCGTAGCGCTCCAGCTCGCGGCGGTAGGTATCAGTTTGCAGCTTCCAGATGCTGCCCGCCTGCCGGGCCGGCGCGGCGTACGCGTCGAGCAGGCGCACCACCTCGCCGATGCGCGCCGGCGTGGGCAGGTGCAGGCGCACGCGCAGGTGATGGTCGGGGTCGGCGTAGCGAATGAAAAACCACTTATCCACCAGCTCCCGCGCCTGCAGCTCCGCCGTCAGCGGCGCTACTACTTCCGTGAGCAGACGATTGGCCACTTTCGGCCCGCAGTAGAGCTTCACGTACAGCCACTCCGAGCCCAGGGCAAACTCCCGTTGCGCGACCTGGTCGGGTGCCGGGCGGGGCGCCGGCGGCGCGTAGCTGGGCGTGTGGCGCAGCAGCGTAGCCACGAACTGGTGCACGTAGCCGCGGCCCGCCGCGTCGGATACCGGGCTGGCGGCGGGGTCGAACAGAAACTCGCGGAGGCGGATGCTGGGCCGTCCGCGAATGGCCTCGAGCCAGGCGCGCACGGTTACCGGGTTGTGAGCATCCACCAGCAGCTCGTTGTCGCCGTCGGCCAGGGTAAACAGCTGCGGCAGGCGCCAGCGGGCCCGGAAAGCCGGCAGCTCCCGCTCGGGCTCGGCCGCGGCCAGCAGCGGCTGCAGCTCGGCCGCGTCGAGCTGCCAGGCCGCGGGCTGCAGAATGACCTGCTGGTAGCTGAGGCGCGGCAGAAACTGCGTGCAGGGCGAAATGGCGGCCCAGCTGAAGTTCAGGCTGGCCTGCAGGCCCTGGGTTTGCAGGTCGCACAGAAACTGGTACACCGGCAGGGCCTGGGTCGAGTAGTTGTGGGCCGAGCTCAGCCGCGGCACGATGTACTGGTTGCGGCTGGCTGAGCGCAGCAGCAGCTGCCCGCGGCGCAGCGACAAGCGCAAGTCCTGCAGGGGCAGCTGCTGGCCGGCCGGCAGGCCCGACTGCGCCAGGTAGGGAATTTCCAGCTCCCGAAAACAGGGCCGCAGCAGGATGTTGCCGATGCGGCTGGCCGGCAGGTGACAGATTTCGGCGAAGCGCACGGCGGGGTTGTGCTGCTGCTCCAGCGCGGCCACCTCGCGCACCAGCGCCGCGATGCGCGGCTCGGCGTGGGCAAAGCGCCCCAGCAGGTTGGCCCCGCTCGAGCCGCCCACGCTGTCGAGCACCAGCCGCTGCCCGTCGAGCACCCGAAACATCACCGACACCGAGGGCGGCAGCTCGGCGGCCAGCGGCTTGAACGGGGCCAGCTCCTCGGGCCGCAGCTCTACTTCGTAGTCGCCGGCGCGCTCGGCAGCGCGCAGCTTGCGGTACAGCAGCAGCTGCGCGTCGGTCTGACTCACGGTGCGCGCGGCCGCGGCGGGCGGGGGGCAGTCCAGGTCGTGCACCAGCGACGAAAAGCCCGGGGCTTCGGTGGCGTAGCTCAGGCCGCTTTCACTGTCGAGGGCTTCGAGCAGCGGCACTTCCTGGTCTTCGTAGCGGGCCTGAAAGCGCTGCTTGAACTGCTCCAGTCGCTCGGTTCGGGCGGGCGGGGCCAGGTAGCGCAGCGCGTCGAGGGCGGCCAGCAGCCGGGGCTGCAGCTGCTGGTCGAGGGTGGCGCCGGGCAGCTCGTGCAGCAGGTCGGTCTGGAACAGCTTGCCGGCTTCCACGGGTACTTCCAGGGCCTGCAGCGCCGCCACCACCCGCTCGTAGGCCGCGGGCGGATTGGGCTGACTGGCTTGGTCGAGGGCCTGCAGGCCGGCTGCTACTTCCGCCAGCACCTGCAGCAGCCGCGCCAGCTCGGGGTGGGGGCTAGCCGCCTGCAGGCGGCCGAGCACGGCCACGAGGTGCGGCATGAACTCGATTCCGGTTACCGTGGGCTCCAGCTCGCTCACCAGCAGCTGGGCCTCAATCAGCTCGTCGACGAAGGCCAGGGCTGCTTCCAGGGACGTTTCCGCGTCGACCAAAGTCTGCGCCAGCTGCTGCCGGGTAGCGCCGCCGCGGCTGGCGGCCAGCACCTGCTGCAGGGCGGGCGTGGCGGCCACGGCGCTGAGCTGGTGCTCGGGCTGGCCGGCGGCTACGCGAAACTCGGTGTAGCGCAGCTCCTGGTGCAGGCGGTAGAGGCTGCTGTTGGGCCGGTAGTGCAGGCGCGCCCGCACCACCGGCTGCCGGCTCAGCGCCTGCGCCAGCGCGCAGAGGTAGTGCATGTCGAGGCGGGTGTGGCGGCGGTCGTTGGCCGGGCTGCGCCGCACCTGGCTGGCCGCGCCCCAGCGCAGTACGCCGCAGCCCGCAAACAAGCCGAAGGGCGTGCTGCGGCTGCTCATGCGGGCGTAGTAGCGGGCCAGGCTGCCGCCAAGGCGGGCAGTTTTGCGCGCGTCCCCCGGGGCGGCGGTCGGCCCGTCGGCCTGCCACTTGCGGCTTTCCTGGTACAGCACCGGCGAGGCCAGGTACAGAGCTTCAGCAAAGGCCGGCTCGGCTACCAGCCGGCCGATATGGGTCTGGTCGAACGCACTGTCGAAGGGCAGGGCCGGCGTGCGCACGACCAGGCGGGGATGGAAATAGTAAGAATGCTTCATGAAAAGATAACCGCCGGCGTCGGCCGCGGGGAGGGTGCAGGCCGGTGCCGGACCGGGAAGAGCGGGAAAAAGAGCAGCCCGAAACGGACAAGCGGCTAGTGGCTAGCGCGTTGGCCTAGGTGGGCTTGCTACAAGATAAATGTTTGGCCATATAAGCCAATGCGCGATGGACTTCTGCCGGGGAAAAATTGAGCGGAAGCGGTAGGCGAGGGCGGCGGTGGTCGGCGGGGCAGGCAGGTAGAACTACGTGGTTGGGCAAAACGGGTGAAAACGCTCGTGTGCGCCGCCGCCGCCGGTCGTTGCTTTGTCCCAGTCAATTACTTCACCCTTTTAACCGTTTACCAGCATGGCAGGCATCAGCGTAATCGTAACCGCGGGCAAAGACAAGGAGTCCTCGAAAGTAAGCGCCTCGGGCTACGTACAGCACATCATCACCGACGAGGAGCGCAACGTGTTCAAGCTGCAGGACGGCGACCTGAAATCGGCCGTGGAGGCTTACTTCGGCAAGCGCCCCAACGACGCCTTTCTGCACGACCCCACGCCCTGGAACAACCTTTACAGCACCTACAACTGGCCGCAGGTGCAAACCATTCTGCGCGTGGTGGGGGCCGAAATCGTGGGTTTGACCTCGGAGCCGGTAGTGGTGGCTCAGAACACGTTCACGAATAACAGCGACCTGCCCGGCGTCTTCTCGGCCGGCGTGTCCGATTCGGTAACCGACACGGTGGAAAGCAACTGGTCGCAAACCTACGGGTTGGAAGCCAGCCAGAGCATCAGCTACGGCGTGTCGTTCCTGGGCTCGGGCGGCGGCGGCGAAACGTCGCTGTCGTTCAGCGCCAGCTTCGGCCAGGGCGGCTCGCAGAGCACTTCGGTAACGGTGGGCTCGCAGCAGGACGTGAGCGTGGAATTGCAGCCGGGTGAATCGGTAACGGCGGTGCTCACTGCCAGCCGCGGCACGCTCAAGGTGCGCATCACCTACCAGGTGAGCCTGGAGGGCGTCTCGGCCGTGAATTACAATCCCACCTTCAAGGACCACCACTTCTGGGCGCTGGACATCAGCGGACTGCTGCAGGCGGCAGGTCGTCCCACCTCGTTCACCATCACCGAAGACCTGGAAATTGGCTACTTCAGCAACGCCCACACCATTCTGCAGAACACCACGGCCCGCGCCGCCCTGGTGCAGGCTGCCGAAGCCGTGGCCGAGCAGGCCTAACCCCAACACAAGGCTCCGCGGTCCGGGCAATGGGCCGTGGCAGGAAGCGGTGTTTATTCAGGCTCAGCGTCGGGCCGCAACCGATGATTAGCTAAAAAACGTATTCAAAACCGCCCCCAGTGCCAAGCTGGGGGCGGTTTTTTGCGTTGTGCCCGGCGCACAGCCGCTCGGAGTTACGGGTCTGGTTTGCTTAGTTGGCAAGGCGCAAGGCCGGGCGTCGTCCGAAACCGGGCTTTGGGAATTGTTGATTCACCGTCAGCCGCGCTGGAGCAGGGCAGCGGTGGCTACTGCTCGAGGAACAGCCGGCAGGCAGCGCGAATCAGGGCTGCTTTAGGTATTCGGCGGCCGTGCGGTTCTGCGGGTTCAGGGCCAGGGCGCGGGCGTAGTGCTGGGCGGCCAGCTTCCGGTTGCCCAGCGCGGCGTAGGTTTCGGCCAGACTGTCGTAGGTGTTGGCGCTGCCGGGGTAAAGCTGCACGTTGAGCTGAAATACGGCCAGGGCGTCGTTCAGCTGGCCCTGTTCTACCAGGGAATAGCCCCAGGCATTGACGGCTTCCTCGGGCAGGGCGTAGGCCGGGTCGCGGCGGCGAGCCTTTTTCACTTCCGTTCCCAGGTGGCTGAAGCCGCGCTGGCGCAGGGTGCGGTGCAGGGCGCGCAGCGTGGGCGGCAGGCCAAAGCCGTCGGCCACGCGCATGTCGGGCAGGTAGCAGGCGGCCAGCGCGTCGACGAACCGCTCGGGGTTGGCGCCCTGCAGGTTGCTGAGAACCACAATGGCCAGCTCATCCTGGGGATAAAGGAATACGGCGGAGCGGCCGCCGCCCACTGGCGCCACGGCCGGGTGCTCGGGCCGCGTGACGGTGGGCCAACCCAGGGCGTAGCCGTTGAGCTTACCACCAAAGCCGCGCTGCGAGCCATCGTTGAGGCGGCCGGGCGTCCAGAGCGTAGCCAGGCTGGCCGGTTGCAGCAGCTTGCCCTGCTGCAGGGCTATCAGCCAGCGGGCCATTTCCTCGGCGGTGGAGCTCATACCCGCAGCCGGGCGCAGGGAGGGCGGAAAAACTTCAAAAAGGTTGCGCAGCTGCTTGCCGCGGCGCACCTGCCCGTCGGCATACTGGGTGAAGGTGTAGCCGCGGGCCCCGCGGGGCAGCACGTCGTGGGCGTCGCCGGAAGTGGTGCGGGGCATGCCCACCACCTCGAGCTGGCGCTGCCGAATAAACTCGGCGAAGGGCTGGCCGCTGAGCTTATCGATGAGGCGGCCCAGCAGCAGGTAGTTGGTTTGGTTGTAGGCGAAGCGCTGCCCGGCCGGGAAGTCCAGCGGTTGGGTTTGCACCTGGGCCCAGGCGGCTTGCTCGTTGTTGGCGGTTACCAGCGCATCCTCGGGCATGATATCGGGCAGGCCCGAGGTGTGCGTGAGCAGCTGCCGCACAGTAACCGGGTGCCAGGCAGCGGGCAGCTCGGGCAGGTAGCCGCCCACCGGCGCGGCCACGTCGAGCTTACCCGCTTCCGCCAGCTGCATCACGGCCACACCCACGAAAGCTTTGGTAATGGAGTTCAGGAAAAACCGCGTCGGCGTAGCTACCGGCACCGAGTCCTGCACGTTGGCTAGGCCGTAGTTGCCCAGCTTCACGATCTGGCCGTGGCGCACCACGGCCAGCTGCAATCCGGGAATGCGCAGCTGCTGCATGGCCTGGCGCACGAGCACGTCCACGCTGTCGGGCCCTGCCTGCGCCTGTCCACGACTGGCCAGACCAAGCAGCAGGCCAACAATGCCCAGGGCGCGGATTCCGCCGGCAAACCGAAAATTCTTCATGGGTTGCGATTAATAGATGTCCGGTCAACTCAAGGCCTCGCGCCGGAGGGAACGGCACAAATATACCCCGACAACCTTGTTATGCAAGGTACTGGCTAAAACAAGTTATGTGTAAGTTGAATCAGTAGGTAGAATGATCTGTGTGCGCCGCGCACATCGGCAGGACCAACGTAAGAGTTGGATAGTGAGCTGAACTGGTAACGGCTTAACAAACCGTTCGGGAAAATCGCATTGGAGCGGCGCATTTGGAGTTTTATGCAGCGCAGCTCTTTGCACGCAGGAAAACAAAAAGGCCCTCAGCGCAGTGCTGAGGGCCTTTTTTTGTGGTCACGTAGGGAGTCGAACCCCAAACCTCCTGGTTCGTAGCCAGGTGCTCTATCCAGTTGAGCTACGTGACCGTTTCCGTTATTGTGGTGCAAAGATAGGCGGCCGTAGACGGCTTCTGCAAATGAGGCGCTAACATTTCGGCGGAGCTTACGGCCTTGCGGGCTTCAAGCGGCTGAAAGTCAGGAAGAATTTTTTTGCCCTTTTTGCAGCGCCCGGTTCAGCGCCCGGTTGAAAAGCCAGTACAGGCCGAAGACCGATACCGCAATCAGGCCCGCTACCAGCAGCTTGCCAGCGGTGCCGGTGTCGGGGTCGTTTATCAGGTTCATCACGTCCTGGGCCTTGGTGCCCAGCCAATAGAAAAACAGGCTGCGCGGCAGCATGCCCACCACTGAGGCCAGTAAAAAGCGCTTTTTCTCCACGCGCATCACGGCCAGCACGAAGGTCATCAGGGCAAAGGGCAGCACCGGCGAAATGCGCGTGAGCAAAATCAGCTGCCAGCTTTCGTGCTTGAGCTCCTGCATCACGGCCTCGGCCTTGGGGAAGTGGTGCAAAAACCGCAGCATCTTGCCGTGGTCGAGGGCGGTGGCAATGAGGTAGCCCACCATAGCCGCCAGGGCGTAGCTGAGTACCATGCCCGGGAAGGCCAGCCAGCCAAAGTAAAAGCCCGTGACCAGCGCCACGAAGGTGGTGGGCGTGAGGGCAAACGCCATGGTAAAGGCAATGACGGCGAAGTAGGCCAGACTCTGCGCCGAGGAAAGCTGGGTAAGCCATTGCTGATTCTGAAGCAGCACCCAGCTCAGCGACGAGCTGCCAATGACCGGCGCGGCCACCAGCAGCCCCATCGAAAGCAGGGTGGAAAAGTTGGTACGAAGCAGGTCGCGGAGTAGGCGCATAGGCGGGCGGCAAAGCAAAGCGGGCCGGCCACCGGCCGGCCCGCTTACTGGGGACTCTAACGCAAAACGGGAGGCCGAAGCTACACTTCGCTGGGCGGATTGCCGGGCGCCGGGGCTTCGTCGAGGGCCAGGGCCGGTTGCTCAGCGGCTTTGCCGCGGCCGGTGAAAAAGCGGCGCAGGAAGGTGAAGCCCCCGGCCAGCACGGCCAGAATCACCTTCCAGAACTTAGCCAGCAGCACGAAGGCGCCGGCCTTGGCCAGCACCTTGCCGGCCACCAATCCGCCAATTGAATAGGCCGCCACCTCGTCCAGGTCGGGGTTGAAGTCGGCGTAGCGCAAACCCTGGGCAAAGTCGGTGCCTTTCACCACGGCCGGAATCTGGGCCTGAATGAGGCCCAGCTGCATGGGGTCGGCCACGGCGTTCAGGCTCAGCACGCCCTTGCGGCCCAGCAGGCGCACGTCGTAGTTGAGCGTGGGGCCATCGGTATCCTCAAACTGCAGCTTCTTGGCCCAGTGCAGGGCGTGGCTGGCTTTGTCGTAGTGCGGCGTCACGGCCCAGCCCAGCAGTTCGGTGGTGGGGTAGCCGGCTTCCTTGCGGGCGGCGTTAGCCTCGCGGGTTTCCTCCTGCAGGGTAGTCAGCAGCTCGGCGTAGTCGATGTCCTCCGCGTCGTCGTCCTTCACGTAGCCCATGGGCTCGTAGCTCACCACGAAGGCCCAGCTGTTCTGGTCGAGCGGGCCCTTGTCGGCCGGAAACAGCATGCCCTTGAGGCCTTCGATGGCGGTTTCGGGGTTGCCCCACAGGTTCACCAGCACCTGGCGGCTTTGGGCGGCGTCGAGAAAGCGCATGCCCGCGGGCACCGTGAGGCGGCCCAGGCCTTCGCTCAGCTCAATGGCCCCGCTCTGGTAGCGGAAGCTGGCGTTGATGGAGTCGAGGCGGGCGCGGTAGAGGGCGGCCGAGTCGACGGGCTGGCTGGCGGCCTGGGCGGCGAAAACCGGGGCCAGCAGCAGGAGCAGAATGCGTAAAAGTTGTTTCAAGAACGAAAAAGGTGGGAGTGAAGGGTAGGGACAAACTCGCGCAAGTTAATTCCGTCATCCCAAAAGCTGCGCCGAGGGCGCCGAGAAAATCTGGTCCGCTACCTTTGGCGCAACTTTTCCGGGCGCTCAGTTCCCCAGACTTTAAGACCCCCAGACCCCGCTATGAAATTCGGCACCAAAGCCATTCACGCCGGCGTCCATCCGGACCCCACCACCGGCGCCATCATGACGCCCATTTACCAGACCTCGACCTACGTGCAACGCTCGCCGGGCGACCATAAGGGCTACGAGTACTCGCGCACCCACAACCCCACCCGCACCCAGCTGCAGGACTCGTTGGCCGCGCTCGAAAACGGCACCCACGGCCTGTGCTTCGCCACCGGCATGGCCGCCATCGACTGCATGATCAAGCTGCTCGAGCCCGGCGACGAGGTGGTAGCTACCAACGACCTGTACGGCGGGTCGTACCGCATCTTCACCAAGGTCTTCGCCAAGTACGGCATCAAGTTCACCTTCGTGCCCATGCACGACGTGGCCGCCGTGCGCGCGGCCGTGACCGAGCGCACCAAGCTGGTGTGGGCCGAAACGCCCACCAACCCGCTGCTGCACATCATCGACATCAAGGCCATGGCCGAGGTGGCCCACGAGGGCGGCGCCCTGCTGGTGGTCGACAACACCTTCGCCACGCCCTACCTGCAGACGCCGCTCGACCTGGGTGCCGACGTGGTGATGCACTCCCTGACCAAGTACATGGGCGGCCACAGCGACGTGGTGATGGGCGCCCTCATCGTGAAGGACGCTGCCCTGGCCGAGCGGCTGGCCTTTATTCAGAACGCCTGCGGCGGCACGCCGGGGCCCCAGGACTGCTTCTTGGTGCTGCGCGGCCTGAAAACCCTGCACCTGCGCATGCAGCGCCACGCCGAAAACGGCCGCGCCGTGGCCGAGTACCTGCGCCAGCACCCCAAAGTGGGGCAGGTGTACTGGCCCGGCTTCGAGTCGCACCCCAACCACCAGGTGGCCCGGCAGCAGATGCGCGACTTCGGCGGCATGATTTCCTTCGTGCTCAAAACCGACAAGATCGAAGACGCGGTGGCCGTGCTGGAGAAGTTCAAGCTGTTCTCATTGGCCGAAAGCCTGGGCGGCGTGGAAAGCCTCTCGGGCCACCCCGCCACCATGACGCACGCCAGCATTCCGGCCGAAGAGCGCCGCAAGGCCGGCCTGTCCGACTCGCTGATTCGTCTGAGCGTGGGCGTGGAAGACGCCGAGGACCTGATCGAAGATCTGGCCCAGGCCCTGGGCTAAGCCCGGCTTGGTTACAACCCCGCTTTATGGCTTGGCAAGCCGCCTGTCCCCCGCGGGGCAGGCGGCTTTGTCGTTGAATGCGGCAGAAGTAAAGTAAACGACCGCCCGAGCCGTCTTACCCAAGACGGTGGCTTGCGGCCGCCTGTTTCACTGCCATGAAAACACCTTCCCGCTTCAACGGTAAAAAATACCTGAACACCATTGCCACCGGCATGTCGAGCGACTACCGGCGCATGGCGCAGCGCTGGCTGCTGGGCAAAGAGCTGCGGGAGCCAGCCAAGGCGCTGGGACCGTTCCGGGCCGACGCCACGGCCCTGGCTGAGGCGCTGCCCGCTACCGGCCTGCGCGTGACGTGGTTGGGGCATTCCTCCACGCTCATTGAAGTCGACGGCCAGCGGTTCCTGACGGACCCCGTGTGGAGTGAGCGGGCCTCCCCCTCCACACTGGTGGGGCCGAAGCGGTTTTTTGCCCCGCCGTTGCCGCTGGCCGAACTGCCCCGGCTAGACGCCGTCATTCTCTCGCACGACCACTACGACCACCTCGACAAAGAGGCGGTTCGGGAATTGGGCCGCACCGGAGTGCCATTTTATTGCCCCCTGGGCGTGGGCCGTCACTTACGCCGTTGGGGCATCGGGGCCGGGCAAGTGACGGAGCTGGATTGGTGGCAGGAGGTGCAGGTAGGCAAAAGACACAGGCTGGTTGCCACGCCCGCCCGGCATTTTTCGGGCCGTACCCTCGCCCGCGACAATACGCTGTGGGCTTCGTGGTGCATCCTGGGCCCTGTGCACCGAGCTTTTTTCGGCGGCGATTCTGGCCCGTACGAGTCAGGCTTTCGCGAAATAGGCCAGGCATACGGGCCCTTTGACGTGACGCTGCTTGAAGTCGGTGCCTACGACGATATGTGGGCCGACATCCACATGGGGCCCGAACACGCCGTGCAGGCGCACCTGGCGCTGCGAGGCAAGGTATTGCTGCCGCTGCATTGGGGGACGTTCAACTTGGCTTTCCACGGGTGGACCGAACCGGTAGAACGCCTGCAGGTAGCGGCCGAATCTCACGGCGTGGGGTTGCTGCTTCCGCGCCCGGGTGAGCCCGCAGTACCAACGGGAGGCGCTTACAATTCGCGCTGGTGGGAAGACTGACGGGCATTCCATGAAAAAGCCGGAAGCGGCCCAACCACAGGTGCGGTCGGGCCGCTTCCGGCCCCGCTTGAGTTACGCGGCGCAGGTACAGCGCCAGATTACTTCGTCGGTTGCGAGCCGCTGTCCAGGATTTTGAACAGCTCGTCGAGCTTGGGCGTGAGGATGATTTCGGTGCGGCGGTTCAGGGCCTTGTTGGCGGCGTTGTCGTTGGCGGCTACCGGTACGTACTGCGAGCGGCCCGAGGCGGTGATGCGCTCGGCCGGCACGCCGCCGCTGGTGAGCAGGCGCGAAATTTCGGTGGCGCGCAGCACGCTCAAATCCCAGTTGTCGGCCATTCCCGCGGTGCCTTTCAGGATGGGCACGTTGTCGGTGTGGCCTTCCACCACCACGTTCACGTCGCGCTGATCCTTGAGCACGCCCGCCAGCTTGGTCAGGGCCTCCTGGCCTTTGGGGTCGACCTTGGTGGAGCCCGACTTGAACAAGAGCTGCTCGGAAAGCGACACGTACACCTTGCCGTCCTTCACCTTCACCTGCAGGTCGCTGGCCTTGAAGGCCAGCAGGGCGTTGCTGACCTTGGCCTTGAGGGCGTCGACGGCGGCATCCTTCTCGGCCAGGGCCTTTTCCAGCTCGGCCAGCCGCGCCTCGCGCGACTTCACGTCGGCGGCCAGCTTGTCGATTTCGCCGCGGCTCTTGTTGAGGTTGTTGGCCAAATCGCCTAGCTCGGCCTCGCGGCGGGCCAGATCCTGGGCGACTTTCTGGTAATCGGCCGTTTTGTTGGCTAGCACCTTCTCGTTGTTGCGAATGAGCTTGTCGTAGGTGTCGCTCAGCTCGCGGTACAAGCCCTGGGTTTTGCGCAGGATGGTGCCGGTCTGGGCCGAGTCGTTGACGAGGCGGCGGTTTTCCAGGCGCAGCTCGTTGAGGGTTTCGGTGGCTTTCTTCAGCTCGGCCACGGCTTCGCGGGCCTGGCGCTCGGCCGCCTCGCGCGACTGGTCGGTGGCTTTCTGGCGGGCCTGCAGGTCTTCGTATTTCTTGAGCGTGGTGCAGCCCGGCAGCGCCGAGGCGGTGAGCAGGCCCGCCAGCAGCAGCAGGGTGGAAGAGGAGTTTTTCACGATAAAATCGGGCAAAAGAGCGGCGCCGGCCAACCCGGCATACGGCCCCGGCAAGGTAGCCAGCCCCGGCCGCAACTTCAACCAACGGCCCCGGCTCAACCGGTTTTCAATCTATATTTGCCCACCTTTTTCCCCAACCTTCATCTACTTTTTTCCCTGAGCATGGCTACCAGCACCCTCCAGGTTAGCGCCGAAATTGAAGCGCTGCTCCAGCACGAGTGTCAAACCATTACCAAGGACCAGATTCACCAGCCCGGCGCCGATTTCATCGACCGCTGCTTCCTGCAGTCGAGCCGCTCGCCGCAGGTGCTGCGCAGCCTGGGCCAGCTCTACAACACCGGCCGCCTCGCCGGCACCGGCTACATGAGCATCCTGCCCGTCGACCAGGGCATCGAGCACACGGCCGGCGCCTCGTTCGGCCCCAACCCGATGTACTTCGACCCGGAAAACATCATCAAGCTGGCCGTGGAAGGCGGCTGCAACGCCGTGGCTACCACCTTCGGCACCTTCGGCACGGTGGCGCGCAAGTACGCCCACAAGATTCCCTTCCTGGTCAAGATCAACCACAACGAGCTGCTGACCTACCCCAACAAGTTCGACCAGATCATGTTTGGCTCGGTGGAGCAGGCCTGGAACCTGGGCGCTACGGCCGTGGGCGCCACCATTTACTTTGGCTCGGAAGAGTCGAACCGCCAGATCGTGGAAGTGGCCGAGGCCTTCGAGCGCGCCCACGAGCTGGGCATGGCCACGGTGCTGTGGTGCTACACCCGCAATAACGCCTTCAAAACCGATAAGGACTACCACGTGGCCGCCGACCTCACCGGCCAGGCCAACCACCTGGGCGTGACCATTGGGGCCGACATCATCAAGCAGAAGCTGCCCGAAAACAACGGCGGCTTCTCGGCCATCAAGTTCGGCAAAACTCACAAGGCCATGTACGACACGCTGGCCTCCGACAACCCCATCGACCTGGCCCGCTACCAGGTGGCCAACTGCTACATGGGCCGCATCGGCCTCATCAACTCGGGCGGCGAAAGCAAAGGCGCCACCGACCGCGAAGAAGCCGTGCGCACGGCCATCATCAACAAGCGCGCCGGCGGGCAGGGCCTGATTTCGGGCCGCAAAGCCTTCCAGCGGCCCTTCGCCGAGGGCGTGGATTTGCTCAACGCCATTCAGGACGTGTACCTCGACGAGGAAATCACGATTGCGTAAGTTTTTGAGGTCAATAGCTGCTGACTGTTAGCCGTTAGCTTTCTTTGCAGAAGGAAAGCGGCGCTACTGGTCAGCAGCTGTTGTGTTTATTTCGTTTTCACGTCAGCTACGGGCTGATAGCAAATAGCTTACATGCAAATGGCTTGGTTTAAGCGTCAGGAGAAAGGCATCATCACGCCGACGGAGCAGAAGAAGGAGACGCCCGACGGCCTTTGGTACAAGTGCCCCGAGTGCGGCACCGTTACCGACACCGGCGAACATCGGCGCCTGCTCTACACCTGCGGCAAGTGCAACTACCACGCCCGCATCGACTCGGCTGAGTACTTCGAGATTCTGTTCGACGGCAACCAGTTCACCGAGCTGGACGCCAACCTGACTTCGGGCGACCCACTGCACTTCGTCGACACCAAGGCCTACCCGCAGCGCATTGCCAGCACCCAGCGCCAGACCGGCCTGCGCGATGCCGTGCGCACGGCCCACGGGCAGCTGCACGGCCAGGAGCTGGTGGTGGCCTGCATGGACTTCCGCTTCATCGGCGGCTCCATGGGCTCGGTGGTGGGCGAGAAAATTGCCCGCGCCATCGACTACGCCCGCCAGAACCGCCTACCCTTTCTGATGATCAGCAAGTCGGGCGGGGCGCGCATGATGGAAGCCGGTTACTCGCTGATGCAGATGGCCAAGACCTCGGCCAAGCTGGCTTTGCTGGCCGAAGCCGGCCTGCCCTACATCTCCATGCTCACCGACCCGACCACCGGCGGCGTAACGGCCTCCTACGCCATGCTCGGCGACTTCAACATCTCCGAGCCGGGGGCGCTCATCGGCTTTGCCGGGCCGCGCGTCATCAAGGAAACCATCGGCAAGGATTTGCCCAAGGGCTTCCAGAGTGCCGAGTTCGTGCTCGAGCACGGCTTTCTCGACTTCATCGTCGACCGCAAGCAGCTCAAGCAGCAGCTCGCCGATTTACTTAAGATGCTGAAACCGGCCCCGGTAGCGGCTGACCTGCCGCGCTAGGGCCCGTAGCGCTTCGCAGGCGGCATGCTTCTTGCCTAAAGCCCGCCCGGCTGTTCAGCTGAACGCCGGGCGGGCTTTGCCGTTAAAGACCCGGGGCAACTGCCGGCAGCGGGCCGGCAAGCCGCATAATAGCTGGGCTTCTATATTTGGCGCAGGTTTCGTCATTGGAAGCAGTAAAAGCCGGCAAAAGACAATTCGAACACTCTCTCACCACCTTTTTCACCCCCAACTCCATGAAATCATTCAAATCCCTCCTGGCACTGCTGCTGTTGTGCACCGTGCTGTTCAGCGCCTGTAAGTCGTCGCAAACGGCCGCTAGCAGCGACCTGCCGTCGAGCAACGGCACCGGCGAACGGAAAACCGGCATGAGCAAAACCGCTAAGGGCGGGCTGATTGGCGCCGGTGCCGGCGCCGCGGCTGGAGCCGTGCTGGGCCGCGTCATCGGTGGCAAATCGGGCACCGCTATCGGGGCCATCACCGGGGCCGCCGTGGGCGGTGCTACCGGCGCCGTCATCGGCCGTAAAATGGACAAGCAGGCCGAAGAACTGCAGCGCGACATGAAGAACGCCCGCGTAGAGCGCGTGGGCGAAGGCATCAAGATTACCTTCGACGCCGGCATCCTGTTCGACACCAACAAGTCGGACCTGCGCGCCGCTTCGCAAACCGAGATTATGAAAATGGCCGAGGTGCTGAAAAAGTACCCCGACACCAACATCATCGTGGAAGGCCACACCGACGCTTCGGGCTCGGATGCCATCAACCAGCCGCTGTCGGAGCG
This sequence comes from Hymenobacter sp. B81, assembly GCF_044628455.1. Classification (NCBI taxonomy): domain Bacteria; kingdom Pseudomonadati; phylum Bacteroidota; class Cytophagia; order Cytophagales; family Hymenobacteraceae; genus Hymenobacter; species Hymenobacter sp. B81. The sequence continues at coordinate 351,526 of NZ_JBIYZW010000003.1, forward strand.
CCGCGCGCAGTCGGTAGCCAACTACACCATTCAGCAGGGCGTTGAGGCCGCCCGCATCAGCACCAAGGGCTACGGCTCGTCGCAGCCGGTAGCCGACAACACCACTGCCGAAGGCAAGCAGGCCAACCGCCGCGTGGAGGTGGCCATCTTCGCCAACGAGAAAATGAAGAAAGCCGCCGAAAACGGCACCCTATAAGCTTTCTGCCAGCTTCGGCTGATAAAGGCCGCACCGCTTGGTGCGGCCTTTTTTTGCGCGTTTTCGGCGCTACTTCCCTGAAAGGCACCGCTTTTTGTAACCGCCGAGTCCTGGATTCTCGTTTTAAGGCTAACATTTCACTTCTCTTGCGGCCGGGTTGCCGCCCGGCCGGGAGCTAAACGCGAATCGACATGAACTTCCATAAAGCTTTCATCGCCGCCGTCCTCAGCGTATCGCTGCTAGGCGGGGCCACGGTTACGGCCGAAGCCCAGACCACCAAAAAAGGCTGGAGCAAAAAAGGTAAGGGCGCGGCCATCGGGGCCGGCAGCGGGGCCGTAGCCGGGGCCGTCATTGCCGGCAAAGGCGACCGGGGCAAGGGCGCCATTATCGGCGGCGCGGCCGGTGCGGTCGGCGGCGCGCTTATTGGCCGCAAGAAAGACAAGAAGAAGGACCGGGCGCGCTACGAGCAGTACTCGCGGCGCGATTAACACCGGAGTCCAAGGTCAACAGTATCAGGGCAAAAAGGCCGTTTCAGCACTGAAGCGGCCTTTTTGCTGGTCGGCGGCGGGCAACCAGCCGGCCTGCCGTGCGTTGAAGGCGCAGTTCTGATAGCAGGACCGGCCGAATACGCCAGGTGGCCAGTAAAGGTCGTAATGCCTGGAGAAGCCTTTTTCTGGCTAACGGTCAGCTGCTTCCGCCTGCTAGTAGCACCGTGCGTCGGTTTCTGGCAAGGTGGTTGCATACTCCCCCAACACAAGCGGCTGCCGGCCGCTTTTCACCTCGAACCCATTCTCAATTTTCCTTCCCATGAACACCCTCCGTTCCCCCCTGGCGTTTCTGCTGGCCCTCGTGCTGCTGCTTGGCTCGACCTTTTCGCAGGCGCAAACCACTACCACCAAAACCAAGAAGCCGATGAGCAAAACCGCTAAAGGCGCCATTATCGGCGGTCTGGGTGGGGCTGCTGGTGGCGCCGTATTGGGCCGCGTAATCGGTGGTAAAAAAGGCACTGCCGCCGGGGCCGTCATTGGTGCGGCAGTAGGTGGTGGCGCCGGTGCCCTCATCGGGCGTCGGATGGACAAGCAGGCCGAGGAACTGCGCCGCGACATGGCCGGGGCCCGCGTAGAGCGCGTGGGCGAAGGCATCAAGATTACCTTCGACTCGGGCATCCTGTTCGCCAAGAACTCGTCGACGCTGACGGCTGAGGCCCAGAGCAACATTGCTACCCTGGCCGAAACCCTGAAGAAGTACGGCGACACCAACGTGCTGATCGAGGGCCACACCGACATCACCGGCTCCGACCGCATCAACGACCCGCTGTCGGTGCGCCGGGCCCAGTCGGTCGCCAACTACGCCATGAACCAGGGCGTGGAGTCGTCGCGCTTCGAGGTGAAAGGCTACGGCTCGAAGCAGCCCATTGCCGACAACTCGACCCTGGAAGGCCAGCGCCAGAACCGCCGCGTGGAAGTAGCCATCTACGCCAACGAGAAGCTCAAGAAAGCAGCCGAAAAAGGCACCATCTAAGCCGGGCCGGCCAACGCCGCAGTCCCGATGCTGATCCGGCGGTCTTCCACTCAGGTGGGGGCCGCCGGATTTTTTTGCGGCTGCTTTTCGCTCCGGGCGCTGTATGAATGGGCACGAAACCGGCTTGCTGCGGCGCAACCCGCCGCGGCCGGGCGGGGTACAACCGCGCATGCCCACCGACCCCGCCGTTACCTACACCGCCGAGCCGGCCCAAAAGGCCTGGCAGGACCATCTTGTGCTGAACACGTTCTATGGGCCGCTGCCGCGGGCGCCGCGGCGCACTCCTATGCGCGAGCTGATCAGCACGGTACTCTCGCACCGCACCACGCACCGCGACGAGGAGCAGGCCTATGCGCGTATGCTGGAAACCTTCGGCGACTGGGCGGGGGTGGAGGCGGCGCCAACCCAGGAGCTGGCCCACGCCATCCGGACCACGCGCTGGCCCGATACCCAGGCGCCGCGCATTCAGGAGATTTTGCGCCGCATCCGGGCCGAGGCGGGCGACTACACGCTGGACTTCCTGGCCGAGTGGCCCACTGACCGGGCGCTGGCCTGGCTGACGGACATGCCGGGCATCGGACTGAAAACGGCTTCGCTGGTGCTGCTCTTCAACTTCCGCAAGCCTTTGCTGCCGGTAGATACCCACGTGCACCGCGTGGCCCAGCGCGTGGGGCTCATCGGGCCGAAGGCGTCAGTGGAGAAGGCGCACCAGCTGCTGCTGGCTTTGCTGCCGCCCGACGCGGAGGTGCTGTTCAACTTTCACAAGCACAACTACTGGCTGGGGCAGCACATCTGCTTTTTTGCCCGGCCCAACTGCCCGGCCTGCCCGCTCAAAGGCTTCTGCAACTACTACCTCGAGCACTACGGCCCCGCCACCGCCGAGGCGCTGGCCGCCACACCCACGGAGTGGGAAGGGGAGAAGCTGCACTAGGGTAGTTGCTGGTTTTTGGTTGTTGGTTGTTTGTTTTTGGCCGGGGAGGCCCGCGCCGCAAACCGGGGAGGGGTGGCGCGGTTGGTAAGCACAGCCGGATTGGGCAGGGGCAAAGAGCGTAACTTGCGGCGCCCGGGCACGGGGCGCTTGATCGGGCAAGCCAACGCCACCTACGAACAACGAAAAACCAACAACCAAAAAACCATTGCCATGCGCCTGGTTCGTCATCCGGTTTTGTGCAACTACTACGTCACCTACCGGTGCAATGCCAAGTGCTCGTTCTGCGACATCTGGGAGAAACCCTCGCCCTATATTGAGCTGGCCGACGTGGAGCGCAACCTGCGCGATTTGAAGCGCCTGGGCGTGTCGGTGATTGACTTTACCGGCGGCGAGCCGCTGCTGCACCGGCAGCTGCCCGAGTTTCTGGCCCTGGCCCACGAGCTGGGCTTCATCACCACCGTCACGACCAACGGGCTGCTCTACCCCAAGTACGCCGAGCGGCTGCGCGGCAAGGTCGACATGCTGCACTTCTCGCTCGACTCTTCGGAAAAGGAGCAGCACGACCGCGGCCGCGGCGTGGCCTGCTTCGATTTCGTGCTCGAAAGCATCCGGGTGGCGCGGGAGCTGGGCGAGCGGCCCGACATTCTGCTGACGGTGTTCCGCGAAAACCTCGACCAGATAGAGGCGGTGTACCGCGACATCTGCCGGCCCAACGGGCTGATGCTGATTCTGAACCCGGCCTTCGAGTACAACGCCGTGGACGCGGGCGAGCAGCTCACGGCCGCCGAGCTGGACTACGTGTCGGCGTTTGGCAAGCGGCCGGGGGTGTACCTCAACGAGGGTTTTATGGCCCTGCGGCGCGACGGCGGCAACCACGTGGCCGCGCCCGTGTGCCGGGCGGCCAGCACCACACTGGTCATCTCGCCGTCGAACGAGCTGGTGCTGCCCTGCTACCACCTCGGCACCAAACGCTTCCCCATTGAGGGCCGCCTCTACGAGCTGTACCGCTCCGACGAGGTGCAGCAGTTGGCCGCGCTGGAGGGGCGCCTGCCCCAGTGCGAGGGCTGCACCATTAACTGCTACATGCAGCCCAGCTTCGCGGTGGAAACCAGCAAGTACTTCTGGCAGGCGCTGCCCAGCACGCTCAAGTACAACTGGCACAAGGGCACCTGGAAGCGGCTGCTGGCGCGGTAGGAGCGCGTTGCACGCGCCCGCCGGGGAGGTCGATTATCGTTGCCCCGCTACCTCAGAATCAGCGGCCGTTCTTCAAAACACGTCCCCATTGGGTGCCAGCCGCGCCCCAGGCAGCAACGCCAGCAACGGCAGGGCTCACCAGTGACGCAGGAGGCGTTGCCGCTCGGTGAAGACGGGTAGGGAAGTGGCGGCACTAGGTTCCATGCGGGCAACGTAGCAGATTCGGACGGGTAGGGGAGGCTGTTCGGTTGACCACCCGGAAGCTCGGTTGACCACCGGGAAAGTCGGTTGACCACCCGGAAGCCCCGCGCATGGGGCTGGAACCACCGCGCATACCCCCGGAGGCCACCGGCATAGGCCCGGAAGCCTCGCGCAAGGGCCCGGAAGCCCTGGCCATGCTCCCGGAATCCTCGCGCAGGGGCCTGGAAGCAGTGGTCGACCGCCCGGAACCGCCGCCCAAGCCCCCGGAAACCCGATGCAGCCGCCGGGAAGCCCCGGGTACGGTGCGGAACTTGATCAGCTTCGGGCCATTCGCTACCTTGAAGGCATTGCGTTCGACTCATCTTTTCCCGCTCATCCCTTCCATGAAAAACGATTTGATTGAGGCGCGTCTGCGCCGCGACACCACCGCTGCCGCCTTCCTGGCCCAGGCCACAGCCGACTATGCCGACATCGAAGCCGACGTGGCCCCGTTGCGCGACCAACTCGGGGCCAACCTGACGCGGGCCGGCGAGCTGGCCCAGCAGGTGCTCGGGGCCGACAACGACGGCAACCCCGCCCGCAAAAAAGGCCTGCGCAACCAGCTCACGGCCCTGTTGCAGCGCCTCATTCTGGCGGGCCGCGCCGCCGCCCAGAGCAGCAAGGATGCCGAGCTGCGCGCCACGCTGGGCAACCTCGACGACCTGCGCAACCTCAACGAAAGCACCTTTCAGGAAGAAGCTACCCGCCTGCTGGGGCTGATTCCGGGCCGCGAACCGGCCTTCACCAAGCGCCGCTTCTCGGCCGACCACGCCCGCGAGGCCCGGCAGCTGCTCCAGGAATTCACCGCCACCACTACCGAAGGCCGCCTCAACGACACCAACGGCAGCACCGGCCGCCAGGCCCTCGAACGCCTCATCAAAGAATCGGCCCGGCTGCTGGAGGAAATGAAAGTGTACTTCGACCTCTACAAAGCCGACGACCCCGACCTCTGGCAGCGCTTTCAGGCCGCTACCAAGGTGGTGAAGCGCGGCGGGGGAAGAGGGGCCAATCCAGCGTAATGACCATGAATATGCATCCAATTCGGAAAGCCGCATTGCTGCTGGCGGGGCTACTGGGTTTCAGCATCACCTGCGCGGCGCAGATGCAGGTGGGGGGCGTGCCCATCAATGAGCTGCCGCGCTACGGCGGAGCCCGCAAAACCAAGGCAGCACTGAAAGCCGATCAGGCCTTTCTGGCCGACTGCGACCAGCGTTTCCCCAGCCGCGACAGTGCCGCCCGCGCCATGCTGGCCGCCGGCTGGCAGCACCTGAGCCAGCAGCAATACCCCACGGCCATCAAGCGCTTCAACCAGGCTTGGCTGCTCGATAGCACGAATGCCGGCGTGTACTGGGGCTTCGGAGCCTGGTGCGGTATTCAGGGCCGCCACGATGCGTCGGTGTACTTCCTGGAGCGCAGCCGCCGCGCAGGCATCCGCGACCCTAGCCTGCTGGCTGATCTGGGCAACACCCTGCTACGCCGCTACGATGAGCTACACGTGCCAACCGATCTGGACCGCAGCATTGCTTACCTGAAGGAATTTCTGGACCGCGCTACCCCCAACGATCAGCAGGCCGTTTCGGTGTACACCAACCTGAGCATTGCCCATTACCGTAAGCGCGACTACGCACAGGCCTGGACCTACGTGGCAAAGGTAGAAGCCCTTGCCCCCGGCGCCCTGGCCCCCGGCTACCTTGACGCCCTGCAACAAGCGTATCCTCGTCCGGCGAAGTAGCTACTGCTGCTACCTTCGCGTCCCTCATCAACTATCTGCCGGTATGCCCCCGCTCATTCTCCCCGTCAACGGCCAACACCCCCAGCTCGGGGCCAACTGCTACGTGGCCGACAACGCCACCATCGTGGGCGACGTGGTGCTGGGCGCCGACTGCACCGTGTGGTTCAACGCCGTGGTGCGCGGCGACGTGAACAGCATTCGGGTGGGGGAGAAGACCAACATCCAGGACGGGGCCGTGATTCACTGCACCTACCAGAAGGCGGCCACCACCATCGGGGCGCGGGTGAGCATCGGGCACAACGCCATCGTGCACGGCTGCACGGTGGAAGACGACGTGCTCATCGGCATGGGCGCCATCGTGATGGACGGCGCGGTGGTGGGCCGGGGCTGCATTGTGGCCGCCGGCGCCATTGTGCTGGAAAACACCCAGTGCGAGCCGGGCTACCTCTACGCCGGAGTGCCCGCCAAGAAAATCAAGCCCGTGACCGAGGTACAGGCAGCCAACATGAGCCGCACGGCCGACAACTACGTGATGTACGCCGGCTGGCTGCGGTGAAATGGTTGTTGGTTATTGGTTGATGGTTTTTGGTTTCGTTCACGAAAACCGAAACCCCAAAAACGAATAAACACCAACCACTAACCAAAAACCACCTACTCGCCCAGGTCGGGGAAGTCGCTGATGGCTTCGCGCTCGGTGGGCTGCAGCACGCGCAGCTGCACCAGCTCCACGGCGCGGCGCGAGCGTTGCAGAATGCGGAACTCGTAGTGCTCGAACACGGCCACGTCGCCGGTTTCGGGAATGGTGCCGTAGAGCACGTTGAGCAGGCCGCCCACGGTTTCGTAGTCCTCGCCTTCGGGCAGGGGGTAGGGCAGAAACTCGTTGGCGTCGGGAATGGCGGTGGAAGCACTCACGCGGTATTCCACCTCGGAGACTTTCTCTACTACCGGTACCTCGTTGTCGTACTCGTCCTGGATTTCGCCCACCAGCTCCTCCATAATGTCCTCAATGGTAACGATGCCCGACACGCCGCCGAACTCGTCGGAGACGATGGCCATGTGCATGTGCTTGCGCTGAAACTGGCGCAGCAGGCGGTTGATTTTCTTGGTTTCGGGCACGAAGAAGGGCGGCCGCATGATCTTGGGCAGCTCAATGGTTTCCTGCCGGCGCACCAGGGTGAGCAGATCCTTCACGTAGAGCACGCCCACGATGTTGTCGATGTTGCCCTCGTAGACCGGAATGCGCGAGTAGCCCTCGTTGTACACGGTCTCGAACAGCTCGTCCTGCGGGGTGTCCACGTCGATGGCCGCAATGCGGGTGCGCGGCACCATGATCTGCTTGACCATGCGGTCGTTGAACTGAAACACGTTCTCGATCAGCTCGTGCTCCGAGTCCTGAATTTCGCCGCTCTGCTTGCTTTGGTCGATGAGCAGGCGTAGCTCCTCGGCCGTGTGCACCTCGGAACCGTGAATGGGCGTGAGGCCCACGGCCCGCAACAGCAGGCTCGACAGCCAGTTCAGAAAGCGGATGGGCCAGGTAAAGAGCCAGGCAAAGGCGTAGAGCGGCGCGGCCAGCGCCAGCGTGGTGGCTTCGGGGCGTTGGATAGCCAGCGACTTGGGGGCTAGCTCACCAAACACGATGTGCATGATGGTGATGAGCGCAAACGAGATGGGCAGCGCGATGCTGTGGGCCAAGACCGGAGAAATGTTCCAGTTGGCCAGCTCGAAAAGGGAAATGATAATGTCGGAAACGACGCTTTCACCGATCCAGCCCAACCCCAGCGAAGCCAGCGTAATACCGAGCTGGGTAGCCGAGAGGTAGGCGTCAAGGTCACGAAGGATTTTCAGGGAGAGGGGCGCCCAGCGGCTGCCCTCCTGTGCCCGCAGCTCCATCTGGGACATGCGGACCTTAACGATAGCGAATTCGGCCGCCACGAAAAACCCGTTTGCCAAAACCAGCAGCAGGGTGAGAAGAACCTTTAATAAGACCATAGATGCGGTAGCCACGGCGCAGTCGGCCTAGCTACCATTGTGCTGCAAAAGTACGAGAATCCGCCCAAGCGGTTCGGCCCGGTTTGCGGCTACCGAGTGCAACCCTTGGCGTAACTTTGTTTACTCTCCGGAAATATTCCCTGCCGCCATGTCATTTCAAAAAACTGCCCTGCTGAGTTTGTGGTTGCTGCTGGCCACCATCACTGCCTGGGCGCAGGTGCTGGAGCCCACCAAGCTGAGTGCGGCCGTGAGCAAGCCCACAGCCCGGGTGGGCGAGGAAGTGGAGCTCATCGTCAACGCCCGCATCGAACCCAGCTGGCACCTCTACGCCACCGACTTCGACCCCGACCTGGGGCCCACGGTCTTCACCTTCAACTTCACCAAAAGCCCCGCCTACGAGCTGGTGGGCGCGCCCAAATCGGTCAGCTCGAAAAAGAAGTTCGACCCCGTATTTAAGGGTGACGTTACCTACTTCGAAACCACCGGGCAGATTCGCCAGCGCATCCGGCTGTTGCAACCCGGCCCGCTCACCATCAAGGCCGAAACCGACTTTCAGAGCTGCACCGACGTAGACGGGCGCTGCATTCCCGGGCAGCAAAGCCTCGCCTTCGGGCCCATTGAGGTGACCGGCACCGCCGCAGCAACTCCCGTGACGCCCGCCGCCCCGGCGGCTGCTCCGGCTACCGCGCCCGGCCCCACTGCCCAGACTGACCCAACTGCCGCGCCGCCCACAGCAGCCGCTCCCGCCCTGGCCCCCGACAGTGCCGTGGCCCTGGCTTCGCCCGCCGACTCGGTTGCCGAAGCTGCGGTAGCCGCGGCGCCCGCCGCCCCGCAGGACCTGGACGGAGCACCCGTGGCCGCCGGAGCCGAGAAGCCGGCCGGCGCCACGGCGCTGGGCTTGTGGCAGTACCTGGCCCTGGCCTTCGGGGCGGGGCTGCTGGCCGTGCTCATGCCCTGCGTGTATCCCATGCTGCCCATGACGGTGTCGTACTTCACCAGTACCGGCGGCTCGCGGGGGCAGTCCATTGCCAAAGCCGTGGTATACGGGCTCAGCATCATTGCCATCTACACCGGGGTAGGGGTGCTGCTGAGCTTGTTGCTGGGCGCCGATGCGGCCAACGTCATCAGCTCGCACTGGCTGCCTAACGTGCTGTCCTTCGTCATCTTCGTGCTGTTCGGCCTCTCGTTTCTGGGCTTGTTCGAGATTCAGGCGCCCACGGGGCTGGTGAACAAGGTGGACCGGCAGGCCGACAAGGGCGGCTGGTCGGGACTGTTTTTTATGGCGGCTACGCTGGTGCTGGTGTCGTTTTCGTGCACGGTGCCGTTTGTGGGCTCGGTGGCCATTGCCTCGGCCGGCGGCGAGCTGCTGCGCCCCACGCTGGGCATGCTCAGCTTCGCGCTGGCCTTTGCGCTGCCCTTCATGCTCTTCGCCTTGTTCCCGTCGTGGCTGAAAGGGCTGCCGCGCTCGGGGGGCTGGCTGAACACGCTCAAGGTCACCATGGGCTTCGTGGAGCTGGCCCTGGCGTTTAAGTTTCTGAGCTCGGCTGACCTTTCGTACCACTGGGGGCTGCTGCCGCGCGGGCTGTTCGTGGCCATCTGGGTGGTGCTGGCGGGGCTGCTGGGCTTGTACCTGCTGGGCTTCATCCGCCTGCCCCACGACGACGAAAGCACCCGCGTGAGCGTGCCGCGCCTGCTGCTTGCCGGCGTGGCCCTCACGTTTATGTTCTACCTGGTGCCCGGCCTGTTTGGCGCGCCGCTGCCCGCCTTGTCGGCCCTGCTGCCCCCGCCCACGCGCCACGACTTCACCATTGCGGCCAACGCCAGCGCGGCGGCACCCGGCTTGCCGGCCGCCGCTACCGCCAATACCCTGTGCGAGCCGCCGCGCCACGCCGATTTCCTGGAACTGCCCCACAACCTGACGGGCTACTTCGACCTGAAGCAGGCTTTGCGCTGCGCCCGCGAGCAGAACAAGCCGGTGTTCGTGGACTTCACGGGTCACAACTGCGGCAACTGCCGCCTGATGGAAGCCTCGGTATGGAGCGACCCGCGCGTGCTGCAGCGCCTGCGCAACGACTACATCGTGGTGGCCCTGTACGTCGACGACAAAACCGAGCTGCCCGCAGCCGAGTGGTACACTTCGCCCCGCGACCAGCGGGTGAAAAAGGCCATTGGCGAGCAAAACCTGGATTTTGAAATCACCCGCTTCCAGGCCAATGCCCAGCCGTACTACGTGCTGCTTTCGCCCGAGGGCCAACCCCTCGTCGAGCCCGTGGCCTACGAGGCCGACGCCGGCCGCTTCGTGGAATTCCTTGACCGCGGCCTGCAGCAGCACCGCCGCACGCAGCCGGTGGTGGTCCGCTAGTTTGCTTACTCTTTCTTGCTGCCGAAGCCATGAAGCCCTTACTGCTTGTTTTGCTCCTGCTGGCCACCGGCTACGCCCCGGCCCAGAATCCCGCCTCTCGCCCGGTTGATCCAACGCGCATCACCCTGGCTATCCACGGCGGGGCGGGCACCATTACCCGGCAGAATATGACGCCGGAGCAGGAACAGGCCTACCGGGAAGTGCTGAACCAGGCCTTGCAGACGGGCTATGCCATCCTGAAAAAAGGCGGCACCTCGCTCGACGCCGTGGAAGCCACGGTGCGGGTGATGGAAGACTCGCCCTTGTTCAACGCCGGCAAAGGAGCCGTGTTTACCCACGACGGCCGCAATGAACTCGATGCTGCCATCATGGACGGCAGCACCCTCAAGGCCGGTTCAGTGGCCGGCGTTACCACCATCCGCAACCCTATCAGCGCAGCCCGCAGCGTAATGGAAAAGTCGGAGCACGTGATGATGGTAGGAGCAGGAGCCGAGCAGTTTGCCAAAGACCAGGGGCTGGTACTGGTCGACCCGAGCTACTTCTACACCGAAGCCCGCTACCAGCAGCTGCAGAAAGCCTTGCGTACCAGCCAGGGCAGCGTGGGCGACCAGTTGAACACGCCCACTAAAGCGGCCACGCCTCCTGCCAAGGTTTTGCCGTCCGGCAAGCGTAGCAAAAGCAGTGGGGGCCGCAAACCCCAGGGCTACGCCGAGCCGCCGGTGTTTATTGAGGGGCGCAAGTACGGCACGGTAGGCGCCGTGGCGCTGGACCAGTACGGTAACCTGGCCGCAGCTACCTCCACCGGGGGCATGACCAACAAACGCTACGGCCGGGTGGGTGATGCGCCCCTGATCGGCGCTGGCACCTACGCCGATAACCAGTCCTGCGCTGTGTCATGTACCGGCTGGGGCGAGTTCTTTATTCGCGCTACTGTAGCCCGCGACGTTGCCGCCCGCGTGGAGTATCAGCAGCAACCTCTAACTGCGGCCGCGCAAGCCACGCTTGACAAGGTTGCCCGGCTGGGCGGCGATGGGGGCTTGGTGGCTGTGGACGCCGCCGGTAACGTGGCAATGCCTTTCAATACCGAGGGTATGTACCGCGGCTACATCAAAGCCAACGGGCAAAGCAATGTACTGATATACAAGTAAAGCCAAGGCTTCATCAGCGGGTATCCAGTGACGTCCGCTGATGAGAACAGCTATTAAAATCCCAATTCTGCAGAAAAATCCTGCGGGTTACATAACAAAACCCCATTTTTGCGGTCATACCTTTCCGTTTAGTGGGTTTTTGCTCCGTACCAGGTTCTTGGCTTGGTTGCCGGAACCTCGCCTAACTGAACTGTAAGGGCACAAAAAAGGCGGCACCCACCCAGATGCCGCCTCTTAAAAAGAACGTACCCACCCAGATACGTTCTGCTTTTTTCCCTCCTCACTTATCATCCCTAGCGGTAGAAGGAGGAGTTGAACCTCCGCAAGGCAATAGGCCAAGCTCCCGTTCGATTCTGCTTTACAAGCCCGACTGCTAAAGTCGATAAGCGGAATGCCTTTGTTCTACCAAATCTTCAACGCCGACTGCGTTGTGTTGTAACAAATGTAATAGAAGGATTGATGATGTAAAATTTTTGCATTCAAAACACCTAATTATTTTGATAAATTTATTCTAGACCTAGTTGCCTTGACACTTCTTCAACTAACTCCTTCCAAAATGGCCCGGAATTACGAACTTGACGACACCGACCGTAAGATTCTGGCTTTGTTGCTTGACGACGCCAAGACGCCCTACACCGAAATTGCCCGCAAGGTCCACGTATCGGGGGGCACGGTACACGTGCGCATGGCTCGCCTTGAGGAATTGGGCATTGTACAGGGAGCAACGCTCAAGATCGACTATCCCAAACTGGGCTATGGGGTCCATGCTTTCCTGGGCATCTACCTGCTCAAGAGTTCGGTTTATCACAGCGTAGCGGAGCAGCTCCGGACCATCCCAGAAGTGGTGAGCATTCACTTCACTACCGGAGCCTACGGTGTTTTTGCCCGACTGGTGTGCCGCGACACCCAGCACCTGCGCGACGTGCTGCACGACCGCATCCAGCTGATCGAAGGTATCGAGCGCACGGAAACCCTGATTTCGCTGGAGGAAACCCTCAACCGTCCCATTCAGCTAATCTAGGTTTGCCTACAAGGATTGTCTGCTTGACACGACAGCCCCCTGGAGTTGAAACTCCAGGGGGCTGTTTTTTATGGTAACGGTTTTAGGACATTGCTGACGTAGTTGGACATATTAAAATAAAGATCAGGAATTGACTTATATAAGTAAAGAAGTCCAAAAGTATATTTATATAATTACATCAACTAGCTCCGGCTGTAGAATGAAAAACAAGCGGAGCTGGGTGGTCTGTGGCAGCCATCCGCAGATCTAGTTGATTTTCTCCACCAATTCCATGCATTATGAACCCTTCTGCTACGCCGAAAGGTGCCCGGCCATACCGTTGTGGCCTGTGGTTGCTGCTGCTGTTTGGTCTGCTGATTGGGCCTTTTTTCACAGCTCAGGCCCAAAATGTGGGCGACTATCGATCCTTGAGTAGCCCGGTGGGCTTTGCCAATACCGCCGGCTGGCAGCGCCGAACGGCTACCGGCTGGGTGGCTAACAACACCCGCGCCCTGGACTTCTCCAAAACGTTTTACGTGCAGCACAGCAAAAACATTGGCGGCGCCGGCATTCCCTCCACCATCGGGCGCATTGTCATTGAGCCTTCTAACAACGGGTTAACCTTGGGAACTCTCACGGTCAACAGCCGGCTGCAGTGCGGTGCCGTTGAGGTGGCCGGGAGCGGAGCGCAGATGTGGGTCAACTCCGAACTGGCAAATATTGGCAGCACGCTGGTTAAAGACAACGGTTTGGTGACGTTGGCGAGTGAGGGCCGCTTGGGCAGCGTCACCGTACAGGACGACGGCGAAGTCAAGCTGGCGCTCGGGGTAACGCCATTCACGGTGCTGGGGCCAACAATAGTAGACGACGGCGGAACGCTGAGCGTGGATGCCGACGGGCCAACCTTCGAGGCCCTGACGGTGAAATCCGGCGGGCAGATGCTGGTCAATGCCGGGGTAACGCTTACGGAAGCTAGAGTGGAGAGCGGAGGGCTACTGGTGCAACTGCCGGCCGGTGCCATTACCATTTCGCATACCACAGGCTCGACCCTGCCGGATCTGATGATGCTGGGCCAGTTCCGCAACCAGAGCGACTCGCACGATATTCAGTTCGAGCTGGGCGCTTCCATGAAAGTAGGCGCCGGTGCGGTTTACACTCATTCGGCCAACGGTGGCTCCCTGCCCATAGCCGAATGGGACCCCCAGTCGACGCTGGAAATACGTCAGGTAGTTGACGCAAGCAGCTTCGGCAACGACAACCAGATTTTCGGCAACGTGGTGTGGGAAACGCCCGATTACGGCACGTCGAGCTCGGGCAGCAGCACCTTCTACCTCAACTCAATGGGTACCCTGCGCATTGCGGGGCGGCTGACCGTGCGCAGTACCGGGCTCGGGCGACTGCAGCTTTCCCCACCCGTCGGCTCGGGCCTGACCACTACCTGGCTGGGCAGCTACGAGCAAACCGGTGGCCAGGTCTGCATTTCCCGCTTTGGTTCGTCGCGCAACCGGGTAGTCAACGTGGCGGGCAACTTTACGATGAGCGGCGGCCGGTTCGAGCTGAGCAATACCTCTTCTTCGGGGCCGGGTACCCTGCAGGTGGCAGGTGCCCTGGAACTGACCAACGCGACGCTGCTGCTGAGCGGCGCCTCCGCCAATGGTACCCTGGATTTGCAGGGCGACCTGCTGCTGAACACCGGTAGTACGTTGCGCCGGGAAGCCGTTGGCGGTACCGCCGCCGTGCGAATTTCGGGCACCTCGGTGCAGCGCTTCCGCCGCGCTTCTTCGGCGGCCATTGTGGGAGCGGTGAATGTGGCCGTCATCAGCGGCGCAACGCTGGACATGGCCGACCAGACCCTGATTGGGAGCGGTACTTTTACCGTAAATAACGGCGGAGCCTTGCAAATCGGCCACTTTCAAGGCATTTCTGCGGGCACATCCGCCACGGGAAACATTCAGGTTACCGGCACCCGCACCTTTAACGCGGGAGCTACCTACCGCTATACCGGTACTACCAACCAGATTACCGGCAATGGGTTGCCCGCTACATTGGGGGCGGGCGGCCGGCTGGAAATGGATAACAGCGGCAGCAACGTAACCCTAAGCCAGGCCACGCAACTAGCCGGCGTGCTGGGACTGAAAAAGGGCCGCCTGCTCACAACCAACACCAACTTGCTGACGATGACGCCGACCGCAACCTGGCAGGACGCTTCCGACCTCAGCTACGTAGCCGGCCCGCTGGCCCGCCAGACCAACAATACGGCGGTGGTGTATACTTTCCCGGTAGGCAGCGGTAACCGCCTGAAAGTTGCCGGCGTGAAGCCCACCGCCAACAACCTGAGCACGTTCCGCTACCTGGCCTACGTAGCAGCTGCACCGAGCCTGAACAGCCTTAACCCGGTTTCCGGGTTGTACAAAGTCAGCAGCCGCGAGTACTGGGACCTGACGCGCACCGTGGGTACGGCCAATGCCACCGTGCGGCTGTACTACACCGTGCCCTTCAGCGGAATTACCGAAACCACGGCCGCGCTGCAGGACCTGCGCATTGCCGCGCTGGTGAGCGGGCAGTGGAGCAGCTACGGACAGGCCACCCTGCCTAATACCACCCAGCGCTACCTCGAAGCCGGTACGGCCGTGGCCCTCGCCACCAACTCGGTGGTGAGCACAACTTTCGGCTCGACTTCCGACCGCAATCCGCTACCGGTGCAGTTGGTGGAGTTCCGCGCAAAAGTGCAGGGTAGCGACGTGCAGCTGGTGTGGCGTACGGCCCAGGAGAAAGACTGCGAGAAGTTTGAGGTGCAAACCTCGGTTGACGGGCTGCAGTTTGAGGTGCTCAGTAGCTACCCGGGCCAGGGAAATTCCGCCACCCCTACCAGCTACGGGCACCTGCACGCCGGCGCTTTTGCCAGCGGACCCAGAGTGCGCTACTACCGCCTGCGACAGGTTGACTTCGACGGTCAATTCTATTTCTCGGCAGTGCTGCCCGTCAGCGCCACACCAGCCTCCGCCGCTAAAATGGACGTGCAGGCCTGGCCCCGACCGGCGGCCGACTGGCTGAACGTGCAGGTGCCCGCCGTCGAGCAGGGCGAGGTCCGGCTCAATGTCATTGACGCAGTGGGGCGCACCTGCCTCACGCATACCTATCCCGCCACGGGCCAGCCAGCATTGCTGCGCCTCGATGTGGGTCAATTGCACCGTGGACTCTACTTCGTGCAGGTGGAGACGAAGCAGGGACACGTGCAGGTGCGCTTCCAGAAATTGTGAGGCGCCCGGTACCGGCCGTGGGTGGCGCCGCGGCCGGTACTATTTTTTGTAAAAATCCCAGAAGCTTGACTCCTAAGCTGTTCAAGGGCCGTATATTTCGAAACCGTTGTCTGGTAGCGGCACTTTTCCTCCCTACGGCCATGAAAGCCTTGCTCCTTGTATTGCTGCTCGGCGGAGCATTCCAGGTTGCAGCGCAGAGCCTGCCCGCGGTATATCTGAATGAGCGGGACGAGGAAACCGTGCCCGACAGTGCCAGTCACTACCGCGTGGTCGACCGGCGCCCCGAAGCCGGCGGACTGCTGCCAATGCGCGAGTATACCCTCAACGGCACCCTGTTGCTGCGCGGCTTTCTGACTCCTCAGGAGCCGCCCGTACGCACTGGGCTGTTTACGTGGTACCATCCCAATGGCGCCAAGGCCAGTCAGGTGCATTTTCAAAACGACGAAGTGGACGGGCTGTTCGTGGCCTGGTACGAAGACGGGCGCGTGCGGGAGCGGGGCGAGTACCACGACGGGCAGCGCACGGGCCGCTGGCTGAGTGTGCACCGCAACGGGCAGAAACGCTCCGAGGGTCGCTACGTAGCCAGCCGCCCCCTGGGGGAATGGCGCTACTACTACGATTCCGGGCAGTTGGCTGCGGTCGAAAACATTGAGCGGGGCCTGCCCACGGCCCTGACGTTCTACAATCCCAACGGCACCCGCTTCGACGGCCTGCTCAAGCGGCGGGAAGCCCCGGAGTTTCCTGGCGGCGAAGCAGCCCTGCTCGAGTACCTGCGTACGCACACCGAATACCCCAAGGAAGCCCGCCGCAAAGGCATTACCGGCAAAGTATACGTGAGCTACACCGTGGGGGAAGACGGCCGGGTGGGGCAGGTGCGGATTGTAAACGGCCTGTCGGCCGATGTAGACAAGGAGGCGCTGCGGGTGGTCAGGAGCTTGCCGCGCTTCACGCCGGGGCGCGAATACAACGTGCCTACTGCCTTCACCTACACCGTGCCGATTTACTTCGCCCCCGACTTCCGCCTGTTCGGCGGACCCAAGCCCGCGCCGGTTCCTCCCGTGGAAGCCCGCGCCAACTGGTAGAATCCGGCAGTAACAGCAGTGCCTGCGCAGCCGGCCTGGGGCTGGTTGCGTCCACGGCAAACGCCCGACGGCCCCGCACCTGCATGCAGGGCGGGGCCGTCGGGCGTTTAATGGGGCCTGGGCGAGCTTAAGCCGTTACCTGGGCTTCCAGCTTCTGGGCCAGCACGTGCTTGGGCACCGCGCCAACCTGCTTGTCAACTACCTGACCGTTCTTGAACACCAGCAGCGTGGGAATGCTGCGGATGCCGAATTTGGCCGAGGTCTGGGGGTTGGCGTCCACGTCTACTTTGCCGATAACGGCGCGGCCTTCGTATTCGCCGGCCAGCTCTTCTACTACCGGGCCGACCATGCGGCAGGGGCCGCACCATTCGGCCCAGAAGTCCACCAGCACGGGTTTATCCGAGTTAATGATTTCGTCGAAGTTGGCGTCGGTGATTTCAATGGCTTTGTGTCCCATTGTCGTATTCAGGTTTGAAGTGGGTGTCAGAAGAAGTTACAGTCTGCTTACGCGAGTTGGGCGCGCAAGGTAGCAGATTGGGTGTCAAACATGCGCGGCGCGGGAAAGTTCAGCGGAGCCTGCGGCCGGTTTAAATCAGCTGGCAGGCCTCGATTTCCATCTCGCGCATGCGGCGGATAAACTCCTTGGGCTCGATGCGGTAGCGGCGCGAGTAGGTGTCCACGGTGAGCTGCTCGTGGGGCTCGGCGAACTTGATTTCCAGCTTCTTGGAGCCCTGGCAACCCTCCACGGCCTCCATGAAGCGGTCCATGAAGGGCTCGGTGATGGTGCGCAGATCCAGCTGCACACGCACGCCGTTGGCCAGCTTCTCGGCCACGTTGAACAAGGGCTCCATGGTCAGGATCTTGAATTCGAACTGGTCGGAGTCGCGGAAGCGCTGGGCGTATTTGCCGCGGATGAACATGGGCGGCACCTGCTCCTTGTCGTAGTTGCGCGGGTTGATCAGGGCCGAAAACTTGCTGTAGTCGTCGCGGAACAAAGCCAGGTTGATGCTTGAGTCGTAGTCTTCCACGTTGAACGACACGAAGGGCTGGCCGGTCTTGGTGGTTTTGAACATCACGTTGGAAATCAGCCCCGCGACCGTGATGTCGCGGTTTTTGTAGGTTTCGATCTTGTCCAGCCCGCAGGTGCAGTACGAGTCGATTTCTAGCTTGAACTCGTCGAGCGGGTGGCCCGAGAGGTAAAAGCCCACCACTTCCTTTTCGCGGCGCAGCTGCTCGGTAGCGGGCCAGGGCTCCATGTCCTGCACCTTGGGCAGGGGCATGGCCACGGCCCCGAAGGCCCCACCGCCAAACAAGCTCTGCTGGGCCGAATCCTGGTCGGCCTGGTACTGCTGGCCCAGTTTCACGGCCTTGTCGATCAGGTTCTGGTCGCCCGTGGGGGCTTCCACAAACTGCCGGCGGTGGTAGCGCTCAAAAGAGTCGAAGGCGCCGGCCAGGGCCAGGCTTTCGAAAGTTTTCTTGTTGACGGCGCGCAGGTTCACGCGCTTCGAGAAGTCGAAAATATCGGAGTATGGACCTTTTTTGTCGCGCTCGGCCACGATGTTCTCGATGGCCGCTTCGCCCGCGCCCTTCACCGCGGCCATGCCGAAGCGAATCTGCCCCTTCTCGTTTACGTTGAACTTCAGGATGGATTCGTTCACGTCGGGGCCCAGCACCTCCACGTTCTGGCGGCGGGCTTCCTCGATGAAGAAAGTTACCTTCTTGATGTCCGACATGTTGTTAGTCAGCACCGCGGCCATGTACTCGGCTGGGTAGTTGGCCTTGAGGTAGCCGGTCTGGTAGGCCACCACCGAGTAGGCGGCGGAGTGGGAGCGGTTGAAGCCGTAGGCCGCAAACTTCTCCATCACGTCGAACACCTCGTTGGCTTTCTTCTCGGGAATGTTGTGCAGTTCCTTGGCGCCCTTGCAGAATTTCTCCCGCTCCTGGGCCATCTTCTTCATGTCCTTCTTGCCCATGGCGCGGCGCAAGAGGTCGGCGCCGCCCAGGGAGTAGCCAGCCAGAATCTGGGCGGCCTGCATGATCTGCTCCTGGTACACCATGATGCCCTGGGAGTAGTTCAGGATGGGCTCCAGCAGATCATGCGGGTACTCGATTTCCTCGCGCCCGTGCTTGCGGTTGATGAAGTTCGGAATGAACTGCATCGGGCCCGGGCGGTAGAGGGCGTTCATGGCAATCAGGTCCTCGATGTTGGTGGGCTTGAGGTCCTTGAGGTACATGCGCATGCCCTCCGACTCGAACTGGAACGTGCCGATGGTGTCGCCGCGCTGGTACAGCTCGTAGGTTTTCGGGTCGTCGAGCGGAATGTCGTCGATGTTGATGTCGACGCCGTGGTTCTTCTTGATCAGGGCCAGCGCATCCACGATAATCGTGAGCGTCTTGAGCCCCAGAAAGTCCATCTTCAGCATCCCGGCCGACTCGATGACCTTGCCGTCGAACTGCGTCACCAAGAGGTCCGAATCTTTCGATGTCGAGACCGGGATGTACTTAGTGATGTCGTCGGGAGCGATGATGACGCCGGCGGCGTGGATGCCGGTGTTGCGCACCGAGCCCTCCAGCTTTTCGGCCAGGCGCAGAATCTGCCCGCGCAGGTTGTCCGGCGCGTCGTCGCGGCGGATCATGTCCAGCTCCTGGTTTTCGGCGAAGGCCCCGGCCAGCGTGGTGCCGGGCTTTTCGGGTACCATCTTGGCCAGCTCGTTGGTGAGCGGCAGCGGCAGCTCCATGGCCCGGGCCACGTCCTTGATGCTGGACTTGGCGGCCATGGTGCCGAAGGTGATGATCTGGGCCACCTGCGTCTTGCCGTACTTGTCCACCACGTAGTCGATGACGCGCTGGCGGTTCACGTCGTCGAAGTCGATGTCGATATCGGGCATCGACACGCGCTCCGGGTTCAGAAAACGCTCGAACAGCAAGGAGTACTTAATGGGGTCGATGTTGGTGATGCCCACGCAGTAGGCCACCGCCGAGCCGGCGGCCGAGCCGCGGCCCGGGCCCACGGCCACGCCCATTTCGCGGCCCTTGTTGATAAAATCCTGCGTGATGAGGAAGTAGCCGGCGAAGCCCATCGTCTGGATGATGCGCAGCTCGTAGTCCAGGCGCTCCTCAATTTCGGGCGTCCGCTCGGAGTAGCGGGGCGGCTTAGTCATCGTCACGACCCCCTTGCCGGCACTCGGCCCAAACGCCCCCACGTACGTCAGCTCACGCAGAAACTCGTCGGCGTTGGCAAACGCCGCCGGAATGGGGAAGTTGGGCAGCAGAATATCGCGCTGCAGCTTGGGCGGCGTGATTTTATCGACGATTTCGTTCGTATTATCCAGGCTCTCGGGCACGTCGTGGAAGAGGGCTTCCATCTCGGCCTGGGTCTTGAAGTAGAACTGGTCGTTGGGGAAGCCGAAGCGGGAGCGGGGCTTGGGCATCTGCGCCTCCTCGTCGATGCGCATGAGCTGGCGGCGCACCTGCGCGTCGGTAGCGGCCAGGGGGCGCAGGCGGTCGAGGTGGTCGTAGAGCACCTGGTTGTCCTGCGACATCAGGCGGAAGTACTTGGTCTGAAAGTCCCCTACCGGAATGCTGTGCTCCTCGCCGGTATTCACACACAAGAGCAGGTCGTGGGGCGCGAAGTCCTGCTGATCCACGTAGTGCGAATCGTTGGTGCAGATAACCTTCACGTTGTACTTCCGGGCCCAGCGCAGCAGAATCTGGTTCAGGTCTTCCTGGCTCTTGCCCGTGTTGTCGATGTTCTCGATGCCGTGGCGCTGAATCTCGATGTAGTAGTCGTCGCCGAACACGTCGAGCCACCACTTCAGCTGCTGTTCGGCCTCGGCCTCCGATTTCCACAGCAACGCCTGCGGAATCTCCGCCCCGATGCAGCAGCTGGTGGCAATCAGCCCCTCATGGTACTGCAGCAGCAGCTCCTTGTCGATGCGCGGGTACTTGCTGTACACACCCTCGATAAAGCTCATGGAGCAGAGCTTGGCCAGGTTCTGGTAGCCGGCCTGGTCCTTGGCCAGCAGCAGCTGGTGGTGGCGCACGTCCCGCTCGCCCTTCTCGCGGCTGAAGCTTTTTTTGTGCCGGTCTTCTACCAGGTAAAACTCGCAGCCCACGATGGGCTTCACGTTGTACTTGTTGGCCTCGGCCACGAAGTTGAACGCCCCGAACATGTTGCCGTGGTCGGTCAGCGCCACGGCCGGCATGCCATCCTTCTGGGCCTTTTTCATCAGGGCCGAAATGCTGGCCTGGCCGTCGAGCAGGGAGTATTGGGTGTGGCAGTGCAGGTGCGAGAATACGGGCATGGGCAAGCGTTGCTCGGGCGCCTTAGTGAGCCGAACAGAAGGTAAAGTTACCGCCGCGGCCGGGGAAAGGAAACCTTGCGCCGGCGGTTGTTTTTGTGTAATACCCTAACCTGGAAGAGCAGTTCCCGCCACGAATTAGTCAAGCACGTTAAGGAGCTCAGCCTGGTCGAGCTGGCGCATGGCTTCGGCCAGCGCCGGATTAGTCTCGACGCGCCGGTAAAATTTCTTTAGCGCCCGGCTGGCCGCTATTTCGTTCATTCTACGCCACTGCGAACTACGCATCAGGCGGGCTTTGGCTTCCTGCTTTTGTTGGGCCGTAAGAGAAGTGTGCCACTGCTGCACTTCGGCTTTTAAAGCGGGCTTGCGGGTATTCAAAGAGCTATGCATCTGACTGATGACGCGCAGAGCGGCGGAGTCGCTGCGTGTTTCGTGCAGGCGGATAGTATGGGTGAGATAATCGTCGAGGTAAGTAAGCAGATGAATTTCAGCAGCTGAACTGGGGAGCCAGGCCGACAGGACACTGGCTGGCGTTGGCGCACCCAAAGATTGAGCCGTCGCCAGCCCGGGTAGGAGCAGCAAAAGCAAGCAGAGTAGTCGACGAAGCATAGCGGGAGTAAATGGTACGGCGCAAGTAAGCCGTTGAGACGGGATTTTGCATTGCCAAAGGGCATTTTGGCCGGTACAGCGCCTCAAGGCTGTTCGGTAGGAACCAGCACCTCCAGCTGAGCCGCGTTGAACCGATTCAGGGCCGTTTCCAGGGCGGGGTTGCGGGCGGCGCGCTCAGCCATCTTGACCGCGGCGGGGCTGCTGAGTACGGCTTGCTGCTCGCGGGTCCAGTCAGCGTCGGGGGCCGTAGCCAGTGGCGGCCGCAGCTGGCCCAGCTCCTGGCGCAGGGCGCGGCGGCGGGCCCCGAATTCGTCGACGGCGGTGCTCAGCAGGGCAATGGCGCGGCCGTCGCTGGACGCGAAGTACGCCTCCCGCAGCCGCCGGGCCAGGTCGGCATAGTATTGCTGCACGCGGGCTTCCAGGCTGGCGCGGTAAGCGGCCAGGGCCGCGGCCGGCGCTTGCGCCGCCACCGGCCGGGACCAGGCCAGCAGCGCGAATACAACCAAAGCAAGCAGTTTCATAGGCAGGCAAGGTGGGCCGACGACCCGCAGAAGTTACGGCAAAAACCTGGGCGACTAGGAGGCCGCCGCGCCCACCCGGTCGAAGCCGAAGGTATCGGCGTAGGGGTGCGGCCGGCCGGTGAGGGCGTCGCGGATGATTTCGGCGGCCAGCAAGCTGTAGGTGGTGCCGTTGCCGCCGTAGCCCAGGGCAAACCAGGTGCGCGGAAAGTCCCGGTGCCGGCCGATGTAGGGCAGCCCGTCGCGGGTTTTGCCGTAGATGCCGCCCCACACGAAGTCGCGGGTGAATGGCACGGGCTGGTCGAACAAACCGCGGAATTTCTTTTCCAGGGTATCGACCTTGCTTTCGAGCAGGGCATTGCGGATGGAAGCCCCGCTCACCGGCTCGTCGGCCCCGCCCACCATAATGCGGCCGTCGGGCGTGGTGCGGGTGTAGAGGTAGGGCCGGGCGGTTTCCCAGATCTGCAGGTCGCGCGGCAGCCCTGCTTCCGTTTCGCCGGGCCGGCTCACCACCACGTAGGTGGAGTGCAGACTCACGAGGTCCTGCGGGACCAGCTTCTCGGCGTAGTAGCCGGTGCACATCACCACGTACCGGGCCCGCACGCGGTGGTTGCCGGCCCGCAGCGTCACGCTTTGCCCGTCGGGCGCCAGCTCGTAAGTGGCCACGGGCGTGCGCTCGAACACGCGCAGACCCTGGCCCGTGGCCGCGCGCAGCAGCGTGTGAGTCAGCTGGTAGGAGTTGACCTGGGCCGTGTCGCCGGAGAGCAGGGCCGCCGAAGCTTTTAGCCGCCAGCGGCGCTGCAGCTCGGTTTCGGGTAGGAACTCGGCCGCAATGCCCAGGCCACGGCGGGCGTCGCCCTCGGTTTCCAGCGCGGCCACCTGCCGGCGCGAGCTGGCCAGGTACAGGCTGCGGCAGGGCTGATAGTCGCAGTCGTCGGGCAGCCGGTGGCAGAGGCGGCCCAGCTCGTGCACGGCGTAGCGGTTGGCCAGGTAGGCGTCGTTGGCGCGCTTGATGCCGATCTGCTCCCGGAGCTGGTGCAGGTCCACGTCGAGCTCGTACTGGCACATGGCAGTGCTGGCCGAGGTGCTGCCCGCGCCCACGTAGGCCGCGTCGAATACGGCGGCTGACACGCCGGCCTGGGCGAGGTAGTAGCCGACCAGCGCGCCGGTGATGCCGCCGCCCACGATGGCAACGTCGCAGTGCAGGTCGGCGTCGAGCACGGGGTAGCGCACGAGCCCCTGCAGGGTTAGCCAAAAGGGTTGGCCGGTAGTCAGAATCATAGCAATGAATGGGGCCGGGAAGCGGGCCGGTGGATTCGGCAGCTTCTCCCTTACGGCGGGCGGGGCCGCGCTGTTGAGCTGCCTGCGCCGATGCTGCCGGGGAAATAGTCACCTTTAGGCAAGCAACCGCCGACTCTCGTCGTTGTTGATAAGGGAGCTGCGCCGTGGTGGCCGCTGCCACCCCGTCAGCTTGCGCCCCCAACCACCAGCCCTGTCCCATGAAACCTTTGACTGCCCTTACCGACCGGACGCATCAACCCGACGAGCCGGTTTCGGCCCTGGGCCGCGGGCTGCTGCGTTTCACCCAGGACCCGCGCGACCTGCCGTTTCTCTACCTCATCCTGCAAATCAGCGCCACGCTGATTCCGCTGGCGGTGCTGCTGTACCTGCCGGGGCTGCCGGGCTGGCTGTGGGGCGGGCTGGCGGTGGCCTACCTGTTCCTGAACAACATCACCTTCAAAGGGCCCTTCGGGCTGATGCTGCACTGCAGCTGCCACCGGCCCATTTTCAAGAAGCAGTACGGCTGGCTGAACCACTACCTGCCCTGGGTGATCGGGCCGCTGTTCGGGCAAACGCCCGAAACCTACTTCACCCACCACATGGGCATGCACCACGCCGAAAACAACCAGGAACACGACCGCAGCTCCACCATGCACTACCAGCGCGACTCCTGGCGCGGGTTTGCGCGCTACCTGGGCACGTTCATGTTCGTGGGCATCTTTCAGCTGGCGCACTACTTCATTCAGCGGCGCAAGCTCAAGCTGCTGTTCCGCTCCCTGCGCGGCGAGCTGCTGTTTTTCGGCCTCTTCGTCGGGCTGTGGCTGCTCAACTGGCCGGCCACGCTGGTGGTGTTCGGACTGCCCTTCCTCATCTCGCGCGTCATCATGATGCTGGGCAACTGGACCCAGCACGCCTTCGTGGACGCCGCCGACCCCGGCAACGCCTACCGCAACAGCGTTACCTGCCTGAACACCCGCTACAACCACAAGTGCTGGAACGACGGCTACCACACCAGCCACCACGTGCGCCCGGCCCTGCACTGGAGCGAGCATCCGGCCCACTTCCTGAAAACCCTGCCCAAGTACGTGCAGCACGACGCCATTGTGTTCGACGGCATTCACTTCCTGCACGTGTTTGCCTGGCTCATGACCAAGCGCTACGACTTGCTGGCTCGCCACTTCGTGAACCTGGGCGAGCGGTACCACTCCGACGCCGAGGTAATCGAGCTGCTGAAGGCGCGCACCTGCCGCATTGCCCGCACGCCCGCCCTGGCGGCGGCCGCCTGACCCAAGCGCTACCGGCGGCGGGCTAGCGGTTTTCCTGCCGCAGCAGCTTGCCGGCGGCCGAGTAGTGCACCTGCAGCTCGGCTTCGTCCGACGACAAATCGAGCGAGTAGTAGCTGCCGGCAGTGCGGGTGTGCACCAGCAGCGGGTTGCTGGGCTCGTAGCCCTTGCTCAGAAACCGGGTCTGCAGGTCCTGGCGCACGGCCGCCGGAAATTTCTCCAGGGCCACGATTTCGGAGGTGCGCTGCCACTTGCCATCCTGGCCGATGATGAGCTGGCGCAGCGCGGGGGCCGCGGCAATGGCCACGTAGTAGCCGCGTTGCTCATCGAGCAGCCAGCTGGCGGGCTTCTGGCCGTTATTTTGGGCTGTGGCCGCGGCACGCACGGCCGCCGGTACGTCCTTTTCCTTGAGCATCTGGGCGCGGGCACTCAGGCTGAGCAAACTCAGCAGCAGGCCAAGCAGGGCAAGTCGTTTCATCGGGAAGGAACTGAGCAGGGCGCATCGGGGCGGGCCGGGCAAGCTAAATCCCACCCGGCGGAAATGCAACAAGGTGGCCCGAGGACCACCTTGTTGCCGGAAAAAAGCGGGGGCGCAGCCTATTTCGTGGGGCGCAGCGTCAGCACTTCGCCGGGGCGCACGTTGAAATCGGGCTTGTTGTTCCACTCCATGATCTGCTTGATGGTGACGCCGTACTTGCGCGAAATGGCGTACATCGACTCGCCCGCGGCCACCGTGTGCTTCACCACTCCGCCCGCCGACGCCGGCGCAGCCGCCGAAGTCGGCGCCGGCGCCGCGGCCGGAGCAGCCGTGGGAGCGGGCGCATCGGGGGCGGTCAGGCGCAGCACCTGGCCGGTGCGCAGCGCGGGGTTGGTGGGCAGGGTGTTCCAAGCTACCAGGTCGGCGGGGCGCAGGGCGTAGCGGCGGGCCACTCCGTAGAGCGTTTCGCCGGGCTGCACCGTGTGGCGGCCGTCGGCGGGCACGGGCACTACCGTTACGCTGGGCGCCGGGTAGGCCGGCGGCACCACGGCGGGCTTGGCGGCGGCCGTCGGGGCCGCAGCGGCCGGTGCTTTCACCGGAGCAGGAGTTGCGGCGGGCGCGGCAGCTGCCGAAGCCGTGGTAGCCGTGGTTTTCGGGGCGGGAGCCGTCGAGGTCGGGGCTGCCGGAGTGGCCGTAGCGGTTGGCTTGGGCTGAGGTGCCGGGGTGGCCACAGGTTTGGCGGCCGGCTTGGCCGGCGCGGCGGCTACTACTACGGGCGCCGGCTCGGCGGACGAATCGGCGGCGGGCTCGTCGGCAATGGGGGCGGAGGCGGGCAGGGGCTTGCGGGCCGCGGTACCGGTGTATACGCCGCGCGAAACCGGGGGCTGGGGCTTGGGAGCGGCCGAGCCGGGCTCGGTGCCCACCTCGTTGAGGTTGTCGACGGTGCTGTCGGCCGCGGCTTCGGTGGTTTCGTTGGCAGCGGGGCGGCGCAGGCGGCCGAGCAAGCCTTTGCTGGCGCTGCTGTCGGCCTCCTCGGCTTCCACCGCGTCGTCGAGCACGCGCTGGGCGGCGGCGGTGCGGCCGGTGTACACGTCGGCTTCCACCGGCTTACGCTTGGCGGGGGCCGGGGCGGCGGGCGCCGCCGGGGCCGGCTCGCCCAGGGGGCGCTCCAGCGCGGCTACCCGGGCCCCGTCGGCCTGCACAAACTCCACGGCCACCTCGCGCGGGCGGGTGTGCTGCAGCCACAGCACCCGGCCGGGCTGCAAGGCCTCGTTCTGCGCCATGCGGTTTTTACCGCGGATGGCCTTGGCGCGCACCCCGTACTTCTGCGACACCGAGGCCACGCTTTCGCTGGCCTGGGCTACGTGGTACTCGGTGGCGGCCTTGTCGCGCTTTTTCTGCACGAAGTAAGGCTGGCCCACCACGATGTTGTCGAAGGGCATCAGGTCGTTGAACTGCATAAACTTGCGCAGCTTCACCCCGGCCCGGCGGGCCAGCTCCTCCTTCGACTCGTTGGGCAGGGCAATGACGGCCCGAATGCCGTTCACGCTCACAAACGCCGCGTTCTTGGCGTCCGTTTCGGGCTTGCTGATCAGCTTGGTGGCGTTCTGCTTCTGCTGCACGGCCATGGCCAGCAGCTGCAGCGAGTCGGTCACGGGCACCAGGGCAGTGTAGGTTTTGTCGGTGGGCACCGCGGCGGCCAGCAGCCAGCGGTTGTGGCGGGCCAGCTCGGCGGGGTTGGTTTGCAGGGCCTGGGCCAGCACCGCCAGCGACTGGCCCGCCACGGCCGGGTACTCGCGCAGGCGCATGGGCGGGCGCGGGTTGGCCCCCACGGCGGGCTCGTAGGCCAGCTTGTGGGCCAGGAAGGTGAGAATGTACTGGTGGGTTTTCTCGGTCAGCGCCATTTCGGTGGCGTTGGCGTCGGTGGGCAGGGTGTAGGGCTTCACGCCGGTGGGGCCCAGGTTGTAGCTCAGCAGCGTGTGCAGCCAGTTCTGGTACAGGCGCTGGCTGCGCTGCAGGTACTTGGCCGCCCCGCGGGTGGCCGTTACCAGGTGCTTGCGCTCATCCACCTGGTCGTTGACGAGCAGGCCGAAGTCCGAGGCCGACTCGATTTTGAACTGCCAGTAGCCCACCGCGTCGTGAATGCTCTGCGCGTCGCCCTGCAGGCCGCTTTCCTGCAAGCTCAGGTAGCGAAAGTCCAGCGGCACGCCCTCTTCCTGAAACACCCGGTCGATGAGCGGGAAGGCCGCGTCGGCCAGGGCCACGCGGGTGAGAAAGGAGGTGGGGTGGCGGCGCAGGGCATCGACTTTCTGCTGCACCGCGGCGCGGGCGCCGTCGTTGAGGCGCAGGCGCAGGCCGGCAAAGGCAATTTCGGCGGGCACCACCACGCTGGGCAGGGCCGGGGAAGCAGGTTGGGCAGCCGCCAGCAGGGGCAGCAGCCACAGCAGCAGGGGCAACAATCGTTTCATAAGCGGGCAGAGCGGGTGGGGGCCGCGCCACGGCGGGC
Source organism: Hymenobacter sp. B81 (assembly GCF_044628455.1). Classification (NCBI taxonomy): domain Bacteria; kingdom Pseudomonadati; phylum Bacteroidota; class Cytophagia; order Cytophagales; family Hymenobacteraceae; genus Hymenobacter; species Hymenobacter sp. B81. The sequence goes on from NZ_JBIYZW010000003.1 coordinate 379,157, forward strand.
GGGGCGGGAGTCCTCAGCCTACAAAATAGGCGAAAAAAACCCGGGCCTGCGGCGCTGAGGGCTCAGAAATAGGCCGCTACCGCTCCCGCCGCGGCCCAAAGCCTCGGCGGTAACAAGCCCTTGCCGACGCTCCGCCGAAACCGCGGCCCCAAACAATTCGGGACAAACAATTTCAAGTTGTTTATGCCGGATTGTTTGGGGCCGCGGCCGCACACTCTAACCCAGGCGCGGGACCATTCGGCCGGCCGTAGCGGCGCGGATGAACCGCCAGCCAACGCAACAGGACCTTGCCGCGGGGCCCGGGCAGTACCGGCGCGGCAAGGTCCTGAAGGGTTTTCGGGCTGGCCTGACCAGTCAGCCAGGAAGAGCGGGTGCTTAGAACGGCGCGCCGCCGGGGCCACCACCGGGGCGGCCGGGACCGAAGCCGTCGGGGCGGCCGGGGCGGTCGGCGCCGGGCTCGTCGGGGCCGGCGGGGCCGCTGCCGAAGCTGCGGATGTTGTAGGTGAACATCAGCATCAGGTAGCGCTGCAGGATGTTGGTGCGCACGTCCTCGGTGTAGGCGGCCGTGATGTTGCGCTGAATGCTGTTGTTCTGGCCCAGCAGGTCGAAGGCGTAGAGCTGCAGCTCGCCGTTCTGCTTCTTGAACACCTTCTTGCCGATGCTGCCGTTCCAGAGCACGAAGTTCTGGTTGAAGCCCGCCGACAAGCCCGAGAAGGAAATGTGGTTCACGTCGGACTTGATGGTGATGCCGCGGGCCACGATCCAGCTAAAGCGCAGGGTGGTGTTCTGGCGGAAGTACTGGTTGTCGACCTGCCCCTCGAGCGAGTTGCGCACGTAGCTCTGCTGCGAGTTCGAGGAAAGAGTGAAGTCGAACTGCGGGCTGATGTTGCTGCTCAGGGCCACGCCCAGCCCCAGGGTAGGCGTGCGGTTGTAGTTCAGCTCCTGGTTCACGATGCCCGGCGTCTGGGTGTAGCTGCCCGAGGCGTTCAAATTCAGGTTGGACTTGAGCAAGGCCAGCGGCAAACTGTAGTTGACGAAGGAGCGCAGCGAGTACTGCTCGTTGAGGTTGATGGGCTGGGTAACCTGCCCGCCCGCCGGCACCACCACCCCGCCGATGGCCGTGGGGCGGTCCACCACGCGGGTGCTGTTGGTGATGTAGTTGTTGGTGTAGGAGCCGCCGAGCAGGGCGAAAAACGAGCGGGACTTCTCGGGCTGGGCCGAGGAGTAGCGGGCAAACAGGTTGTGGCCGTACTCCTGGCGCAGGTTGGCGTTGCCGGTGGTAATCTGCAGCGGGTTGGCATTGTTGACCACCTCCTGCAGCTGGCTGATGCTCGGGGCCTGGGTGCGCGAGCGGTACATCAGGCGCAGGTTCTGCTGCTTGGAGAAGTTGTAGCGCAGCATGGCGTTGGGCAGCACGTTCACGAACGTGCGGCGGGTGGAGGCGGCTACCGGGAAGGTCTGCTCGTTGCGCAGCTCGGCCTGCTGCACCGCGGTGCCCACCATCCACTGCAGCTGCTCGCTGTTGTAGCGGTAGCTCAGCTCCCCGGCGTTGGTCAGGTAGCGGCTCTCAAACACGTTGCTCAGCGGCAGGTTAGGCAAATCGTAGCGCCCGGTCTGGGCGTTGTAGTTGAAGGCCGGCCGCTCCGAGTCGTTGGGGGTGTAGGCGAGGCGGTAGGTGGCCTGCAGCTGGCTTTTGGGGCTCAGCGGCTCGGTGTAGTTCACGTTGCCGTTCCAGGCCCAGCCCACCTGGTCGAGGCGGGTGTACTGGTCGGTGATGCTGCGGCGCACCGGGGTGCGGGTGAAGTCCTCGTTGTCGGAGTAGAGGTAGTTGCTGCCGTTGCGGCTGTTGTAGGTCGTGTTCAGCCCCAGCGAGAGGGTGCGCCCGCGCTTCAGGAAGCGGTGGCGGTAGAGCAGCTGGTTGCCGAAGGTGATGCCGGTCTGGGCCGCGCGGTAGTCGCTGCCGTTGGTGCTGCGCAGCGAGTCGGGAATGTCGCCGATGCCGGGGCGGAAGGCCTGCCCGTCGAGGGCGCTGCGGTTGGTGTTGCGCTGCACCGTCAGGCGGGGCTGCCACAGCAGCGAGTTCAGCGAGTCAAACTTGTGCTCCACGCGCAGGTTCACCCGGTTGTTGATGTTGCGGCTGCTGCCCTGGGCCTCTTCGCGGTAGAGCAGGGGCGACACCGTGTCGGGCAGAATGAAGCTGCGGTTGGTGCTGCTGCCGAGGGTATTGTCGGCCAGGTTGAAGAAGTAGCTGCCCTGCACCTCGGTTTTGGTGCCCAGGGTGTTGGAGTAGTTGATGCCCAGCGCGTGGGTGCGCGAAATGCCGTTGCTCTGGTTTACCAGAAAGTCGCTGGCATTGCCGCCGCCTCCGCCCCCGGGGTTGCCGCCGCCCTGGCCGCCGGGCCGGCCGCCCCCGCCGCCGCGGTTGCCGCCCCCACCTCCGCCGCCCTGGCGCGAGCTGCCCACCACGCCCAGCAAGTCCTCGGTGCCGAAGTTCTGCTCGTTCACGTTGTTGGACTGGGCCAGCACCGAGAAACGCTCCTTGCCCCGGAACGAGTTGATGTTGCCGCCCACCCGGTACTTGTCGTTGCCGTTGTCGGGGCCGTAGCCGGCCTGCACGCGCCCAAACTTGCCGTTGCGAAACTGCGGCTTGGTCACGATGTTGATGGTTTTCTGCTGGTTGCCGTCGTCGAAGCCGGTAAACTGGGCCTGGTCCGACGAGCGGTCATACACCTGAATCTTGTCGATGACCTCGGCCGGCAAGTTGCGCAGCACCGCGTCGGGGTCGTTGCCGAAAAACTCCTTGCCGTCGACCAGGATGCGCTGCACCTGCTCGCCCTGGGCCTGTACCTTGCCGTCGGCGCCCACCGTCACGCCGGGCATCTTGGTGATGAGGTCCTGGGCGTTGGCGTCGGGGTTGGTTTTGAAGGCCCGCGAGTCAAACTGGGCCGTGTCGCCCTTCTGCACCGCCGCCGCGGCCTGGCCCGTCACTTCCACGCCCTTGAGCGTGATGCCGCCGCTGCTGAGGCCCAGCGTGCCCAGCACCACCGGCCCGCTGTTCACCGTTACGGCGCGCTTGATGGCCTGGTAGCCCAGAAACGACACCGTGAGCCGGTAGCGGCCGGGCGCGTTGCCGGGAATGGTGAAGTTGCCCTCGGGGTCGACGGGGGCGCCGGTGCGGGCCGAGTCGGGGGCGAGGCGGGTCAGCAGCACGTTGGCGCCAATCAGCGGCGACTGGTCTTTGCTGTCGACCACGCGGCCGCTGACGGGAAAAGACTGGGCTGCGGCCTGGCCGGCCACGAGCAGGCAGGTCAGCAGCCAAAGTAGGCGTTGTTTCATGAGTATCCGGCGGAGTGAGCCACCGCCCTCTGACAGGTCGGCGGCCCCAATGTTTAACGGGCGTTGTATACGCAGGGCCGGTTGGCAGGGTCCGCCCAAGCTTGCAAGTAGGGGGAGCCGAGCGGCAGCCGGCTGAAAGCCAGGGGCTCGTGGCTAACCGGCCTCAGCGTTTGCGGACCAGGAAAAGTCCGTCGCGCAGGGGCAAAAACACGTTTTCCACCCGCTCGTCCTGCTGCACGAAGTCGTTGAAGTCGCGCACGGCCTGCCCGTCCTTGTCGGCGGCCTTGAGCGGGTAAGCGGGCAGCACCTTGCCGCTCCACAGCACGTTGTCGACCAGCACGAAGCCGCCGGGGCGTACCCGGGGCAGCACCAGCTCGTAGTACACGCGGTTGCGAATCTTGTCGGCGTCGATGAACACCATATCCCAGGTTTCGGTTAGCGCGGGAATCAGCTGCTCGGCATCGCCGATGTGCAGGTGCACGCGCCCCCGCAGCCCAGCCTGCTGTACGTAGCGCTCCACCCGGCTGCGCAATTCGGGGTTTTGCTCCACGGTGTGCAGCTCGCCGTCCTCGGCCAGGCCCTCGGCCAAGCACAGGGCCGAGTAGCCGGTGAACGTGCCCAGCTCCAGCACCCGGCGCGGGCGTACCATGTGGCTGAGCATGCTCAGGAGTCGGCCCTGAAAATGGCCCGAAAGCATGCGTGGCATCAGCGTCTGCAGGTGGGTTTCGCGCACCAGCTGCCCCAGCAGCGCCGGCTCGGGCGAGGTATGCGCGTCGGCGTACTGCTGAACCTCGGCTTCACTCACATTCATGGGTTTTCTTGAATTACGTAAACGGTGGACCCGGGCGCGGCAACCAAAGATGCTGCCGCGCCCGGGCCTGGCCCTCCTGTTCTGTTCTGCTTGCCGGATTTAAGGGACCGTTCAGGCTTGCAGCGGCCCGTTGGCTACGAAGAAATGCTCCCGGTGGTAGGCTACGCATTCCAGGTTCAGCGTGTGCCGCTGGTGCAGTTGCAGTTTCCCCGGCATTCCCAGTAGCTCCAAATCGTTCTTAAAAGTCCACGCACCCAGGTCAAACAACACGTGGTGGTTAGGGCAAAGACACAGGGCATTGGCCAGCACGTCGGGGCCGTGGTGCGGCGCCCCCAGTGGCCGAATGTGCGCGGCTTCGGCGTACGGACCGGCCGAACCTTGCAGCCGTGCTTGGCAGACTTGGCAATGGAAATCGTAAAGGCGCTTGACTTCCCGCGTCAGGGCTGTATCGCGCACAATGCGCAGCGTGGTGGTTTCCCGGCGTTCGGGCCGGCCGTACCCGGCCGCTGGCTCCTGCACCTGGGTGAACAGATCAGTTGTTCCCGGATGCAGGGCCGGCGGCTCGGCAGTGGTTTCCGGCAGTTGCTCCAGCTCAAAGCGCCACACCCCGTGGCCCGACTTGCCCGGCTCATGCCAGAAGCGCACTACCCGGTAAAGTCCGGCGTAACGGTAAAAGCTTTGCCGGTTTTCGGTCACTTTGCGCGTCACGCGCAGCGGCAGTCCCGTGGTTTGGTTGCGCGCCAGTTCCAGGTTGGCCCCGGTCAGGGTCTGGTCGGCTACCTGCTGCCCTGATTCGGCGCTCCGCCCTCCCTTGCCGGTGTAGATGATGACCGAGCCGTAGTCGGCGTCATCTTCGTAGCCGCCCGACAGCACAATGGATTCAGCGCCCACTCCTTGCCGAGCGCTGATGCCGGCCTGGGTTTGGCGGTGGACCCCCGCGCTCCACAGTTCCATACGGTTGCGGAATTCGTGGCCTGGCAAAATGCCCGAAATGGAGCCGAAAGTAGGCGGAGGCGCTGGTGACATAGCCTGGCTACTGGTCTTAGCCCCGGGCTTTCTTGCCCTCCGGCACGTACTGCAGCATGCTCAGCTGTTCCTCGCGCAGCACCTCGTTGGCCAGCTCCTGCAGCTCCGGCGAAGTAACCTGCTGAATGCGCCCGAAGATTTCGTTGAGCGACTCCACCCGGCCCAAATCCAGGGTGCTCTTGCCCAGCAGCTGCATCATGCCGCCGTTGCTTTCCTCGGCCATGGCCAGCTGGCCCATCAGCTGCTCCTTGGCTACGTGCAGCTGCGAGCTGGTCAGGGGCTTTTCGCGCAGGGTACGCAGCTCTTTCAGTACCAGGCCGGTGGTGCGCTCCAGCTGCCGTTTCTCGGTGGCGAAGTAAATGCCGAACAAACCCGTGTCGGTGTAGGGCGAGTAGCTCGCGTCGATGCTGTACACCAGGCCGTACTTCTCGCGCACGCCCATGTTCAGGCGCGAGTTCATGCCGGGCCCCCCCAGAATGTTGGTGAGCATGAAAAACGGCAGGCGCCGGGCGTCGGGCAGCGAGTAGGCCGCGCAGCCAATGAGCGAGTGGGCCTGGGTAATGGGCTTCTCCACCGTTTGCCGGGTGGGGGCGTGCACCGCAAACGGCACCCGCGGCCGCGCCCCGGTCTGGGCCGGCAGCGGGGCCAGGTACTTATCGGCCAGCCGCTTCACCTGCTTAAACGGCAGGTTGCTCACCGAGCTGAACACCAGCCGGTCGGTGCGCACCTGCTCGCCCAGAAACCGGCGGAAGTCGGCCTGCTGAAAGCCCGACACGCTTTCGCGGGTGCCCAGGATGTTGTGGCCCAGCGCGTGCTGCCCAAACACCACCGCGTCGAAGTCGTCGATGATGGCGTCCTCGGGCGCGTCGTGGTACATGGCCATTTCCTCCAGAATCACCCCGCGCTCCTTCTCAATCTCCTTCAGCGGAAACACGGAGTGAAACGTCAAATCCGTCAGCAGCTCAAACGCCCGCTCGAAGTGGGTGCTCAGCAGCGAGGCGTAGAAGCAGATTTTCTCCTTGGTGGTGTAGGCGTTCAGCTCGCCGCCCACGTTTTCCAGCCGGTTCAGAATGTGAAACGACTTGCGCTTCTCGGTGCCCTTGAAGGCCATGTGCTCCCAGAAGTGCGCCAGCCCGTACTGCTCGGGCTGCTCGTCGCGCGAGCCGATGTCGAGCAAAAAGCCGCAGTGGGCCACTTTGGTGTGCGGCACCTGCTTGTGCAGCAGCCGGATGCCGTTGGGGTATTCGTGCAGGTCGTAATCGAGCATGTATAGCAGGCAGGCCGCCCCAGGCGGGGTGGCGCGTACAAAAACAAAAAAGAAACGTGGCCCGGGTGAAGGCGGCCGGTCTACAAAGATAGCCCCGCGCCCCGGTCCCGGTCCCGGTGCGCGTTGGGTCGCTCCCGGGCGTGCAGAGTTCAACAAGCCCACCGCCGTTTTGGTTGGCCCATTCCAGGGGAAGCCCAACCGTTTCAGGCGACTCGCCTCAGCCGAGGCTACCCGCGCCGCCGCAATGCTCCCTCTCCCCCGCAGAAGGTGCCGGGGGAGAGGCCCCCACCCACTGCTCCGCCTCGGCCAGCACCGCCAGCAGCTGCTGGGTCTGAATGCCGTGGGCGCAGTGGAAGTGGCCCAGCGGGCATTTGGGGTAGCCGTGCAGCCCGCAGGGCCGGCAGGCCAGCTCCTCGGGCAGCTCCACTACCCGCGCAAACGAGCTCAGCGGCCCAAACCCGAAGTAGGGCACCGTCGAGCAAAACACCGCGCAGGTGGGCGCATCCACCGCCGAGGCCAGGTGCTGCGGGGCCGAGTCGTTCACGTACGTGAGCACCGCCCCGCGCATCAGCGCCGCCGAGGCCAGCAGCGAGAGCTGCCCCGCCAGGTTCACCACCCCCGGCCGGCCCGCTTCCTGCAGCAGCGCCGCGCACTCGGCCGCGTCGGGCGGTCCGCCCAGCAGGTACACCGTGTAGTGGGGGGGCAGGGCCCGCAGCAGCTTCACCCACTGCTCGCGCGGAAACTGCTTGGTAAACCACACCGAAGTCGGCGCAATGCACAGGTAAGGCCCCCCGGCCGCGTAGGGGGCCGCCGCCGCCTCGTCGGCCGCGGTGGGGTAGAGGCGCGGGCGCAGCAGCAGCCCCACGCTGTGCGGGTCCAGCAAGCTCAGGTTGCGCCCCACCTCGTGCAGGCCCGCCGCAAAGCCGTGCGGCACCCGCCGCGTAAAGGCCCAGCTCAGGGGGTTTTTGTCGAAGCCCACCCGCTCCGTGGCCCCCGAAAGCGCCGTCAGCAGCCCCGTGGAGGCAAAGCGCTGCAGGTTGTACACCCGCCCGTAGCCCCCGGCCCGAATCTGGCCCAGCAGCCGCCACAGCCCCCGGTACTTTTCCTGCTTCTTATCCCACACCAGCACCCGCCGCACGTGCGGGTGGCCCTGCAGCAGCCCCTCGTTGCCGCGGCGCACCAGCACGTCCACCGGCGTCTGCGGCTCGGTCTCGTGCAGGCGCTCCAGCAGCGCGGTAGCCAGAATAACGTCGCCGATAAAGGCGGTCTGAATCAGCAGGATGGGCGCGGCAGCAGCGGGGTGGGGCATGGGCAGGTAGGGCGGACCGCAAAGATACCGCACGGCCGGCTGGCGCGGAACACCCGTAGAAGCGCTTAAAACAAGTGGTGCCACGGCTCCGAGCCGTGCCACCACTACATTTACCCCGCACCGCCGTGGCGCTACTCCGGTTGCTTCAGCGTCACCAGCACCAGCTGCGTGCCCGGCTCGGCCCCGTATCCGGCCGATTCAGCCACCGTCAGCAGCCGAATGTCGCCGAGTTGCTTGCCAATGCGCCGCCGGGCCGCCTTCTGGTTGGCGTAGATGCGCGGCGGCCGACCCGGCACCACCCACGGAATGCGGCTGCTAACGATGAGGACCTCGCGAAAAGGCTTGCAGACTACCAGGCCCAGCCTCGTCACGTCTTTCAGCACCTCCACCCGCACAAGCTGAGCCGAATTAAGCTGATCCGGCGTGTTGGTGGGCGGTAGCAGAAACCCGTCAAGAATAAGTACCGGTGGCTCGGCGGGCTTCGAAGGTTGCGGGCGCTGAATTCTCATAATCCTAAAGGGGCCGGTGGTAGCAGCTTTAAGCGGCTCCGCCACCGTTGACTGGGCGCAAAGCGGGCAGCTCAGCAGCAGGGTGGCACCTAAGAAGAGGACAGGCCTTATCATCAATTCGGCAGGAAGCATCAGCCTACGCAAGATAAGCGGCCCCGCCAATTGTCACCCGAGCAATCTGCCAGGCTGGCAACCAGCCGCTCTGGCGCTTTGGTTAACGCGCTTCCCATCCCCTTCCATGCGTCGCCGCGGCTCCCCCCCCGGAGAGGGGGCTGGGGGGTGAGGCAATCAAGGGCGGGGAGAATACTTTCTACCCCGGGGGAAATACTTCCTACCCCCGGGGGAATACTTCCCACCCATGCCGAAACCGTTTCTACCCACGCCGAAGCAAGTCCTCCCCACGCCAAAACGATTCCGACCTCTGCCGACAAGCTTCCTCCCCATGCCGAAACGATTTCTACCCACGCCGACAAGCTTCCGACCCTCGCCCAACAGCCGCCAACTCCTTCTAACTTGCAGCCCGCCGCCCCCGCGGCCGTCTTTCCCGCATTTTCGCCCCCTTCCATGCGCTACGGCTCCATCTCCCCCGACCTGTTCACCCAAAACCGCCGCAACTTCGAGCGGCAGCTGCTGCCCGGCTCCCTGGCCATCTTTCATTCCAATGATGTGATGCCCACCAACGCCGACGGCACCCTGGCGTTCCGGCAAAACAACGACCTGTTCTACCTCTCCGGCGTCGACCAGGAAGAAAGCATCCTGCTCATCTTCCCCGATGCCAAGCTGCCCCAGTACCGCGAAATCCTCTTCCTGAAGGAAACCAGCGAGCATATTCTCATCTGGGAAGGCTACAAGCTCACCAAGGAGCAGGCCCGCGAGCAGTCCGGCATCCGCACCATCCTCTGGCTCGACTCCTTCAAGCAGGTGCTGCACGCGCTCATGAACGAGGCCGAGCACGTCTACCTCAACACCAACGAGCACATCCGCGCCGTCGTCGAAGTCCAGACCCGCGACGCCCGCTTCATCAAGGAAATTCGCGAGCAGTACCCCCTGCACAGCTACAAGCGCGCCGCTCCCATCCTGCACCAGCTGCGCGCCATCAAGCACCCTGAGGAAATCCGCCTCATGCGCCGCGCCTGCGAAATCACCGGCAACGCCTTCCGCCGCCTGCTCGGGTTTGTCAAGCCCGGCGTCATGGAGTATGAAATCGAGGCCGAAATCGTGCACGAGTTCCTACGCAGCGGCTCGCGCGGCCCCGCCTACGGCTCCATCATCGCCTCCGGCGAAAACGCCTGCATTCTGCACTACGTCAGCAACGACCGGCCCTGCCAGGACGGCGACGTGCTGCTGCTCGACTTCGGCGCCGAGTACGCCAACTACGCCGCCGACCTCTCCCGCTCCATTCCCGTCAACGGCAAGTTCACCCCCCGCCAGCGCGAAGTCTACAACGCCGTGCTGCGCGTGATGCAGTACGCCAAGTCCCAGCTCGTGGCCGGCAACAACATCGAGGAGTACCACGCCGGCGTGGGCCGCTTCATGGAAGAGCAGCTCATCGGCCTCGGCCTGCTCAGCCAGGGCGACGTGAACAACCAGGACCCCGCCGCCCCGCTCTACAAGAAGTACTTCATGCACGGCACCAGCCACTACCTCGGCCTTGACGTGCACGACGTGGGCGCCAAGTACCGGGTCTTCGAGCCCGGCATGGTCTACACCGTCGAGCCCGGCATCTACATCCGCGAAGAAGGCCTGGGCATCCGCCTCGAAAACGACGTGGTCATCACCCGCTCCCAGTGCGAAGACCTCATGGCCGACATCCCCCTCGAAGCCGACGACATCGAGCGCCTGATGCAGCGCTAACTGTCATTGCGAGGACGGAGGGCGAAGCAATCTTTTCTCACGCGGCACAATCAAATGAGCCTGGGCAACCGAAAACTATTCCGGTTGGCCAGGCTCATTCGGCTTCTGCTACTAGAGGAAAGATTGCTTCGCTCTGCTCGCAATGACAGCGGGTTTTCGGCTCGTCAGGCACACTCGGCTTCTACTACGAGGGGAAGGATTGCTTCGTCCTTCGTCCTCGCAATGACAGCCGGTGGAGCCGTTTACTTCGTGATTTCGCCCGAAAGGCCGGGCAGGATTTTGGTGAGCTGGTCGAACTGGCTCTGGGTGAAGTCGCCGCTCACGGCCAGCATCACAAACGAGTCGGGCGCGTCGGTCTGGCGGCCGGTGGCCACCACCTCGCGAATCCGGTCGCCGCTACGGCGCACGGCGTAGCGGTAGGCCGCGTTGCCGCCGCTCAGCTCCTTGGTGGGCAGTGGCTCGTACCGCTCGTTGCGCAGCAGGCCGTCCACTTCATTCAGCAGGCCGCGCTCCGTTAGGTCGCGGGCTCCGGCCGAGGTAGGCGTGAAGGTGAGGGCCCGGATGCTGCGCACCTGGGTCAGCGCCTGCAAGGCGTCGGCATCGGAGAGCTTGCCCACGCGGGCCAGCAGAATGCGGGTCAGGAAGTTGGGCTCGAAAGTGGTGGCATTGAAGCCCGAGCGGTTTTCGTACTTGCCGAAAAACTCGGCCACCGTGCGGGCGGGTTTTTCGGGGCCGGCGGCGCGGCAGGCGCCCAGCCACAGCAGCACCAGCAGCGGCAGTAGGCGAAACAAACGGTTGTTCATGGCAGCGAAGGTAGGCGGGGAAAGGACGCGCCCGCCCTGCCTACGCGCCGGGGTGGGGGTGGGGTTTAGTCAAAGGCCACCGTATTCACGAAAAACACCAGCCGGTTGTCGCCGCGGTCGGGGCGTACGCGCTGGTAGCCGTAGGCCAGAAAGCGGCTGCCGTACCAGGGCAAAATGCCCTCCCGGCTGGTCGACACGATTTTCTCGCGCTGCCCTTCGTGGTTGGTTTGCACCGGCACCTGCAAGTCATTCGGCGCCGGCGCGGTCCGGTCGATGATCTTATAGCGAATCTGCTCGTCGTCGAGGTAGGCCATGGCCAGGCGCTGGCCGTCGGGCATGGGGCGCAGGCGCACGGTTTCAGCCAAGTCGTAGCGCTCGGCGTTCTTCAGCACGAAGGTGTTGTCCCACAGCAGGGTACCGTTGCTGTCGAACCCGCACACCACGGCCTGGGTCGAGCGGTAGCCGTCGAAGGTGCGCATGGAGTACAGCATGAAGCCGCCCATTGAGTCGTAGCGGTAGCGCGGGTAGTACACCTCGGCCACCAGCACGTAGCCGCCCTGAAAGGGAATCAGCCGGTGAGTAAGCAGGCGGTAGTGCAGGCGAAACGGCCGGCCCGCAGCCCGGCGCCGGGCGCTGCGGGCCCGCAGCCGCTCGGCCCGCTGCGGCCGCATAAAGTCGAGGAAGTGCTTGAGGGTGAGAAAATCGTAGAAGCGCAGCGGGGCGCGCAGCTCGCCGCGGGGCGTGAGGTCGGTGGCAAACAGGCCCTGGGAGTAGCGTGGGTCGCGCAGGGTGTAAGTGCCGGTGAGCAGGCGGGAGGTGGTGTCGCCGGGGCTCAGCTCGGCCGTTATCAGCCCCCGCTCACTTTCGGCCTGCACAAACTGCGAGCCGACCAGCTGCCCCTGGGCCGAGAGCTGCTTGATTTGCAGGCGCGACCGAAGGCCGTTGCTTTCGCTGAGCACGAAGGCCAGCCGCTTGTTCACGGAGTCGGCCAGGAAGGTGAGGCGGGCGGGCAGCGGCTCGTAGAGCGAGGCCAGCAGCCGGAACTGCTCCTGCTCCATGTCGAGGTGCAGCACGGTGAGGTGCCCGTTTACTTCGACGGTGGCAAAGAGCTTGCCGTCGAGGGCCTCCAGGTGGTAGATGTCGTCGACCGTCTTGGTGTCGAAGCTATACTGGCGCAGGGCGCCGGTTTGCAGGTCTACGCGCAGCAGCAGCAGCTTGGCGGCGGTGTAGTCGGCGCGAAACAGGGCGTAGGCGTAGGGCAGCTCGGCGCAGGTTTCGGCAAACTCGTAGTCGCGCGGCACGGGCAGCTTGATTTCCTGCCGGGTTTGCAGCTCGCGGTCGTAGTGCAGCAGCGAAAACTGCTGGCGGGCCAGGCTGGGCGGGTAGCGCTCCACCAGCAGGGCCAAGGTGGTGTCGGCCAGCGGCAGCACGTGCACCGCGCTTTCGTCGGGGTCGAGGGCCAGTTCGAGGCGGTGGGGCTGCGTGGGCTGGGCCCGCAGGGCGGCTCCCGGCGCCAGCAGGAGCATGATCCAAAGCAGCAGTGGTTTCATAGAAGGGACGGGCCAGGGCAAAAGCGGCAGCACTCCCCAAGATACGGCGAAGCCGGCAGATGGTAATGCCTAATGGGCAAGTTCGAGCAGCACGTCGAACTCGGCCGGCTGCAGCGCCATTACCGACAGGCGGGACTGGCGCAGCAGGCCAATCTGGTGCAGGCGCGCATCGGCCTTGATGGCGGCCAGCGGCACGGGGCGGGGCAGGCGCAGGGCCGGGCGCAGGTCCACGGCCACCCAGGGGCTGCCGGGCTCGGCGGTGCGGTCGGGGTAGGCGGCGCGCACCACCTCGGCCACGCCCACCACTTCCTTGTCCGATACGCTGTGGTACAGCAGCACCTGGTCGCCGGGCTGCATCTGGGCCAGGCAGTTGCGGGCCTGGTAGTTGCGCACGCCGGTCCAGTCGGTCTGGCCGTCGCGCTCCAGGTCGCTCCAGCTGTACGCTTCCGGTTCCGATTTTACAAGCCAGTAGTTCAAAGGGGGTAACAGGTAACAGGTGATGAGGAGACAGGTAACACGCGCAACGCGCCGGAACCCGGGAAAAGACGGGCGCAAAAGTACGGCGCCGCCGCAACCCGCGCCGCCCGCTAGCAACGCCGGCCATTAGTGCACGGCAGTTAGCCGGCCCGAGCCGCAACCCGGTTAAGCCGGGACAGTACCACTTGTCACTTGTCACTTGTCACTTGTCACTTGTCACTTGTCACCACTAGGCTACTTCACGTCCGGCACGGGCAGGCGGCGCACCTTCAGCAGCTCGGGCTCCAGCGACACAATTTCCAGCAGGTAATCGGGCTCGCGGCCATCGGCCAGGGAAATGCGCAGCATCCGGTCGCTCTGGCCGCGCCACTGGCCCTTGTGGCCCTCCAGCCCGTCGGTGGGGGCTATGTCGTACTGGGTGAACAGGCCATTGGCGTCGAAGGCAAAGCCCGTGCGGCCGCGCGAGGGCGGAAAGGCGTAGGTGTTGGGGCGGTACACGAGCACGTCGCCCTGGTCTTCTTCGTGGGCGTGCAGCCAGGTGCGGTAGAGGGGTTTCAATTCGGGGCGGGCCGAGCCCGTGTTGGTATAGCAGGTGCCGGCGAGCAGCAGCATGCTCAGCGCAAAAAGGAAGGCGGTGAGTCGCATAGCCGGTAACATACGCAAACCCGGCCTCTTTTGCCGAGCCCCGGGCCAACGCGGGGCGGGTGGCTGCCGTTTTGGGCCTAGCTTTGCCGCTCTTTCTGCCCGCCCTAGCTTCTTTCTGCCGTGGAAAACCGTGCCCTGATTCGTGCCTTTCGCCTGATGGCCCAGCTGCTGGAGCTGCACGACGAAAATCCCTTTAAGGTGCGCGCCTACGAGGGCGCCGCCGCGGCCCTCGAGCGGCTGGAAGTGCCGCTGGCCGGGCTGCCCGCCGCCGAGTTTACCACCACGGCCGGGCTGGGCAAAAGCGCCGCCGTGGCCGCCCAGGAGCTGTTGCGCACCGGCTCCTTTCCCGAGCTGACGCGGCTGCGCGAGCAAACCCCGGCCGGCGTGGTCGACATGCTCGGCATCAAGGGGCTGGGCCCGAAAAAGCTGCGGGTGCTGTGGCGCGAGTTGGGCGTGGAGAGCGTAGAGGCCCTGCGCGAAGCCGCCGAGCAAAACCGCGTCAGCCAGCTCAAGGGCTTCGGCCAGAAAACCCAGGAGGCCATTCTGCAGGCCCTCGAGTTCACGGCCCAAAGCCAGGGCAAGCTGCTGCTGCCCCAGGCCGAGCAGCTGGCCGCCCAGCTGGTAGAGCTGCTGCGCCGCGCCCTGGGCACCGAGCAGGTAGCCGCCGCCGGCGAAGTGCGCCGGGCCCTGCCCGTGGTGGAAACCGTGCGCGTGGTGGCGGCCACCACCCAGCCCTGGCAGGCCCACGAGGCGCTCAACGCCACCGAGGGGCTGGTGGCCGACGACGCCCACTCGGGGCCGTTTGCCTGGCGCGGCACCGCCGCCGCCTCGGGCGTGCGGGTAGAGGTGCAGCTGGCCAAGCCCGAGGATTTTACCGCCTGCCTGTTTCTGCAAACCGGCGCCGACGCTCACCTGGCCGCGCCGCTGGAAAAAGCCCCGGCCGGCACCCTGCGCGAGCTGGTGCGACGCACGCGCTTTTTCACCGAAGAAGCCATTTACGAGGCTGCCGGCCTGCAGTACGTGGTGCCCGAAATGCGCGAGGGCGCCGGCGAAGTGGCGCAGGCCCAGGCCCGCCAGCTGCCCGTGCTGCTCGAAGAAAAAGACCTGCGCGGCTCGCTGCACAACCACAGCACCTACTCCGACGGGGCCCACTCGCTGCGGCAGATGGCCGAGTTTCTGCGCGACCAAGGCTACCAGTACCTGGGCATCTGCGACCATTCGCGGGCCGCGCACTACGCCGGGGGCTTGAGCATCGAGCGGGTGCAGGAGCAGCACCGCGAAATCGACCAGCTCAACCAGCAGCTTGGGCCGTTCCGCATCTTCAAGGGCATCGAGTCCGACATTCTCTCCGACGGCTCGCTCGACTACCCCGACGAGGTGCTGGCCGGCTTCGACTTCGTGGTGGCCTCGGTGCACAGCGGGCTGAAGATGGACAAGGAGCGGGCCACCGAGCGGCTGCTGCGCGCCATTGCCAACCCCTTCTGCACCATGCTGGGCCACCCCACCGGCCGCCTGCTGCTGCGCCGTGAAGGCTACCCCATCGACTACGAAGCCGTCATCAACGCCTGCGCCGAGCACCGCGTGGTCATCGAAATCAACTCCAACCCCTGGCGCCTCGACTTGGACTGGCAGTGGGTGCGCTACGCCCTGGACCAGGGCGTGCGCCTGAGCATCAACCCCGACGCCCACCACACCGACGGCTACGCCGACATGCGCTTTGGCGTGCTGCAGGGCCGCAAGGGCGGCCTCACCGCCGCCATGACCCTGAACGCGCTGACCGGGGACGAGCTGGACGCATTTTTCCGCCAGCGCCGCGAGCAGGCCCTGAAATTCGCCGGACCGGCCCCCGCCAAAAAGCCCACCGATTTCGGCCCGCTGTTCGGGTAAGAAGCTGGCGCCCGGCCGGGGCGCTGCAACCAAACCGGCCGCCGCGGCCTTCTTGCCAACGGGCCGCCGGCTTTTCGTTCCCGCCGGCCCGTCCGACCTTTGCTGCCGTGAAAATCCTGATTCTGCGCTTTTCCTCCATCGGCGACATTGTGCTGACCACGCCCGTGGTGCGCTGCGTGAAGCAGCAGGTGCCGGGCGCGCGGGTGCACTTTGCCACCAAGCCCGCCTACCGCGGCCTGCTCGAAGCCAATCCCTACGTCGACCGGGTGCACTGCCTCACGGGTACGCTGGGCGAGCTGGTGCGCGAGCTGCAGGCCGAGGAGTTCGACTTCATCATCGACCTGCACCACAACCTGCGCACCGCGCTCATCAAACTGCGCCTGGGCCGCCCCGGCGCCAGCTTCGACAAGCTGAACTGGCAGAAGTGGCTGCTGGTAAACACGAAAGTGAACGTGCTGCCGCCCGTGCACATCGTGCAGCGCTACCTCGCCGCCGCCGCGCTGCTGGGCGTGCAGGACGACGGCCGCGGCCTCGACTACTTTATTCCGCCCGCCCAGGAAGTGGAGGTGGCGGCGGTATTGCCGGCGGCGTTTCGGGGGGGCTACGTGGCCTTTGCCATTGGGGCGCAGCACGCCACCAAGCGCCTGCCCGTGGAGCGCATCATCGAGCTGTGCAGGCAGCTACGCCAACCCGTGGTGCTGCTGGGCGGCCCCGAAGACGAAACCACTGGCCACGTGGTGGAGCTGGCTTTTCAGGGCCCGGCCGTCCAAGCAACCGTAGTGTACAACGCCTGCGGACGATTTTCGCTGCACCAATCGGCTTCGCTGGTGCGGCAGGCGCAGCTGGTGGTCAGCCACGATACCGGGCTGATGCACATTGCCGCGGCCTTCCGCAAGCCCATCGTGAGCGTGTGGGGCAACACCGTGCCGGCCTTCGGCATGTATCCCTTTCGCACCCCGTTCCGCGCTTTAGAGGTGCCGGGGCTGGCCTGCCGGCCCTGCTCCAAAATCGGCTACGCCAAGTGCCCCCAGGGCCATTTCCGCTGCATGCGCGACATCCGCTTCGACCTCGACGTGCCGCCGGCCGCTCCCGGGGGCCAAGGCTGAATTCAGCGGCGCTTTCGGCCTGACGCCGGGTGCCCGGGCGCAGCTGGGCCGGTTTTCTTGCAGCCATTGGGCTGAGGGCGGGTCTTTTCAGAGGCAATAAAACCTTGGAAAATGCCTATCTTCCGCTGAGGCCAAACCCATCTGCTCATGGAAACGCAAGCCAAACACTACGATACCCTGCTACAGGCCGTGCGCGACCTGAACCGCCGCGGGTACACCGCCGACTTCAACGTGGTCGACGACCGCCTCTACTGCCCGGGACTCGACCTGAGTCTGCACCCCCAGGAGTTTCACGTGCGCGAGTTCCACCGCTTCGAGGGCACTTCCGACCCCGGCGACGAGTCGGTGGTGTACGCCATTGAGTCCGACGATGGTATCTGCGGGGTGCTGGTCAGCGCCTTTGGTCCCTACTCCGAACCCTGGGCCGACGAGCTGATGCACAAGCTGCAGATGCCCCACGAATAAGCCCGCAACCAGTCCCTGATAAAAAAAGCCCTTTGCCGCGTGGCGAAGGGCTTTTTTTGTGGAAAGCAGCGGAACAATTACCCGAGCTGCTCGAAGCCGCAGTAGCGGTGCAGCACCTGGGGCAGGCGGATGCTGCCGTCGGGCTGCTGGTTGTTTTCCAGCAACGCCGCCACGATGCGCGGCAGCGCCAGGGCCGAGCCGTTGAGGGTGTGCAGCAGCTGCATTTTGCCACCCTGGTCCTTGTAGCGCAGCTTCAGGCGGTTGGCTTGGTAGGTTTCGAAGTTCGAGCACGACGACACTTCCAGCCAGCGGCCCTGCGCCGCGCTCCACACTTCCAGGTCGTAGGTGAGGGCCGAGGTAAAGCCCATGTCGCCGCCGCACAGGCGCAGCACGCGGTAGGGCAGCTCCAGCTTCTGCAGCAGCTGCTCGATGTGGCCCAGCATGCGCTCCAGCGTGGCGTAGCTGCGCTCGGGCAGGTCAATTTCCACGATTTCCACCTTGTCGAACTGGTGCAGTCGGTTGAGGCCGCGCACGTGGGCGCCCCAGGAGCCGGCCTCGCGGCGGAAGCAGGGCGTGTAGCCGGTGTTGCGAATGGGCAGGCGCTCGGGATTGATGACCTCGTCGCGGTACAGGTTGGTGATGGGTACCTCCGCCGTGGGAATCAGGTACAGGTCGTCGGCGGTAGCGTGGTACATCTGGCCTTCCTTGTCGGGCAGCTGACCGGTGCCGTAGCCCGAGGCCTCGTTGATGAGAATGGGCGGCTGAATCTCGGTGTAGCCGGCGGCCAGCGCCTCGTCGAGGAAAAAGTTGATGAGGGCGCGCTGCAGGCGGGCGCCCGGGCCTTTGTAGACCGGAAAACCGGCGCCGGTAATCTTGTTGCCCAGCTCAAAGTCGATGATGTCGAGCTGCTTGATCAAGTCCCAGTGGGGCAGGGCGCCGGCGCCCAGCTCGGGGCGGCGGCCCACTTCGCGCACCACCTCGTTCTCCTCCGGCGTGCGGCCTACAGGTACGCTCTCGTGGGGCAGGTTGGGCAGGCGGTAGAGCGCATCCTGCAGGGTTTTTTCCACCTGCGCCAGCTCTTCCGAGGCCGTTTTGGTGTGGGCCTTGAGCGTGGCGGTGCGCGCCTTCAGTTCCTCGGCTCCGGCTTTGTCGCCGCTTTTCATCAGTCCCCCGATCTGCTGGGCCAGCTTGTTGGCCTCGGCCTGGGCCTGGTCGTGCTGGGTTTGCAGCTGGCGGCGACGCTGATCCAGCTCCAGAATGGCTTGCACCTCGGCTTCGGCGTTGGCGTAGTGCTTTTTGGCCAGACCGGCCAGCACGCGGTCGGTTTGCTCTTTCAGAACGGATACTTGCAGCATAGGAGGGCGGGGTTGCGCGGTAGAAGTGGGCAAAAGTAACCCGTAGAATCAACAGCGTACAAGCCGCCCCGCCGATTGGGTGCCCCAACCGCAACCGGCGGCTACCGCGGAAAAATCAAACTTCCCGGCGCCAATCACAAAAACGGTGTATCTTGTTGGGCGATTTAGGCGTAATGTGTAACATTGCGCTAGCAAGCCGGCAGCTGATGCCGGGCCTCGCCTTCGATAGCAGCCCCGGCCAAACGCGATGCTGCCCTTGTGCTGAAGCGGCCCGATTAATTCCAGCGCCGGAGTCTCTACCTGATTTGTCACCTTGCCCGGCGCCTTGGCGCCGCCCCCCGGTTGGGCTCTTTCCGTTGATTCCGGTGGCCGTTGCGCCGCCGCGGTCCTTGGGGACTGCCTACCCATATTCCCCTCCCCGTACCCCAGTATGTACACTATTGATGAGCTGAAGGACCGTTTGCTGTCCGAACTGAAAGAAGTTGCCGAATCGTTGAACGTGGGCAACTTCCGCCGCCTCAGCAAGCAAGACCTCATCTACAAGATTCTCGACCAGCAGGCCATTACGCCGCCCGAGCAGCTGCCCGGCAAGCGCCGCGCCGCTGATGAGGCCGCCCCGGCCGCCGAAGCTGCCGCGCCCGCGCCCGCCCGCCCCGAGCGCCGGGCCGCCCGCCCGGCACCGGTCCGCGCCGCTGCTGCCCCCGCCGCACCCGCAGCCGCTGCGGCCGTCGATTCCCCCGCCCCGGCCGCCGAAGCCGCCCCGGCAGCGCCGGTCAACGGTCGCGCCCCCCGCGCCGGGCAGCGCCCCGAGCGTCGCCGCTCCGCCCCAGTGGCTGAAGCGGCTCCGGTCGAGGCCGCTGCGGCTGAAGTCGTAGCTCCCGAGGCCACCGGCGTGACCATTGCCGTGCCCGAGGTGCCTACTCCTGCCCAGCCGGTGGAGGCCCCGCCCATGCAGCTCGTCGACAGCACCGGCCCGGCCGTGGCGGCTGAAGCGCCCCGCGAAAACCGCCCCGTGCAGCGCTTCGTAGTGCCCCAGCCCGGCCGCACCATGCGCGAGCCCCGCGAAGGCCGCCGCGACGATTTCCGCCGCAACCCCCAGGCTCCGGCCGAGCAGCCCGGGGAACTACGCGACAACCGCGAGCAGCCCGCCGCACCCGGCACCGAGCAACCCGCATCGCGCCCCATGGAGCAGCCCCGCCCCGGCGGACCGAGCCAGCTGCCGCCCCGGGAAGGTGGCCGCGACCCGCGCGAAATGCGCCGCGACGACCGTGACCCGCGCCGCGAGGAACGCCTCGGCCGCGACCCGCGCCAGCCCCAGCAGCCCCGCATGGATCGACCCGACCGGCCCGAACGCCCGGAGCAGCGCCCCGATCAGCCCCGACAGGAGCGCGGCGACCGGAGCGAGCAGCCCCAGCGCAACGACCAGGCCCGGCAGCAGGCGCCGCGCGTCGAGTCGCTCGACATTACCATTCCGAGCGAGGGCGCCCTGGAAATGATGCCCGACGGCGGCTACGGCTTCCTTCGCTCGCCCTACTACAACTACCTGGCCTCGCCCGACGACATTTACGTGTCGCCCCAGCAGGTAAAGCAGTACTCGCTCAAGGCCGGCGACACCGTAAAATGCACCGTGCGCCCGCCCAAGGAAGGTGAGAAGTACTACGCCCTGGTGTCGGTGGAAAGCATCAACGGCCGCACCGTGGACGACGTGCGCGACCGGATTTCCTTCTCGCACCTGACGCCGCTCTTCGCCAATGAGCGCCTGAAGCTGACTACCACGCCCTCGCAGCTGAGCACCCGCATTCTCGATTTGTTTGCCCCCATCGGCAAGGGGCAGCGCGGCCTGATTGTGGCCCAGCCCAAAACGGGTAAGACGGTGCTGCTGCAGGAAATTGCCAACTCCATTGCCGAAAACCACCCCGAGGTGTACCTGATGATTCTGCTCATCGACGAACGCCCCGAGGAGGTAACCGAGATGCAGCGCACGGTGAAGGCCGAAGTGCTTAGCTCGACCTTCGACGAAACGGCCGACCGCCACGTCAAAATCGCCTCGATGGCGCTGGACAAGGCCAAGCGCCTGGTGGAGTGTGGCCACGACGTGGTGATTCTGCTCGACTCCATCACCCGCCTGGCCCGCGCCTACAACACGGTGCAGCCCTCCAGCAGCCGCATCCTGTCGGGCGGTATCGACGCCGGCGCGCTGCAGAAACCCAAGCGATTCTTCGGCGCGGCCCGCAACGTGGAGAATGGCGGCTCGCTCACCATCATTGCCACCGCCCTGATCGACACCGGCTCGAAGATGGACGAGGTTATCTTCGAGGAATTCAAGGGTACCGGCAACATGGAACTGCAGCTGGACCGCAAGCTGGCCAACAAGCGCATTTTCCCGGCCATCGACGTGCCCGCCTCGGGTACCCGCCGCGAAGACCTGCTGATGGGCAAGGAAGAGCTGAGCCGTACCTGGGTGCTGCGCAAGTTTATGTCCGACATGTCGGCCACCGAAGCCATGGAATTCCTCAAGGACCGCATGCGCGGTACCAAGGACAACCTGGAGTTCCTGGTGTCGATGAACGGCTAACCCACGCCGCCCGCAACGCATAAAAGCCCTTTCGATTTAGTAGTCGGAAGGGCTTTTTCGTAGTGAGTGGTTTTCTGTGATGAAACGTTTGCGGCGCGACGCTGTCCCGGCTCGCTTGCCCTGCGCCCGACCACGTGGCAAACCACGGCTCGGCGGGCTTGTTTCCCCATCGTCCGCTGTCAACCTTTGCTTTATGGAACCACGCGCCCTGCCCGATACCCAGCTGCTGTACATTTTCGACCCGCTTTGCGGCTGGTGCTACGGCATGAGCCCGGTGATGAAACGCCTGGCCGAGGAATATGCTGACCGCCTGCCCGTAACGGTGCTCAGCGGCGGCATGATGACCGGCGACGATGCCGGGCCCATGAGCCGGATGTGGCCCTACATCAGTCAGGCTCTGGCGCAGGTCGAGCAGGTGACGGGCGTGCAGTTCGGGGCGGACTTCCGGGAGCTGGGTGCGGCCGGCAGCTACCGCAACGACTCGGAGCCGCCGAGCCGGGCCCTGCAGGTGTTCAAGCAGCTCGACCCGCTGGGCCGCGAAATGGCTTTTGCCCACGCCGTGCAACAGGCTCATTTCGGCCAGGGGCAGGATCTGAACGACTTTGCCACCTACCAGGCCCTGCTGCCGGCCTTTGGCCTCGAGGCCGCGGAATTTCGCCGGTGGTGGGACAGCGACGCCGCCCGGCAGGCTACCCGGCACGAGTTCGATGTGGTGCGGCGCATGGGCGTGCAGGGCTTTCCCACGCTGATTTTCGCCCACGGCCAGCAGGGCCACGTGCTGGCCCGCGGCTACCAGCCCTACGAGCAGCTGCAAGCCGGGCTGGAGCAACTGCTGGCCGACGTAGCCAACGAAGCGAAGTAAGCTTCATCGGCCAACCTGAAGCGCGGTACTGCGGGCGTATAGCCGCCTCCATAATCCGCCTGAGCCAGTCCTAGCCGCCTAAGCTGCCGTAGCGCACCACTTGCTTTTTCAGCGGCGACCAGGCAATGCGGCGGCCGTCTTCCTTGCCCACCAGGTAGCGGAAGCTCCAGGCGTCGGGGCGGCGGCGTAAATCGTCCCAGGTAGCGCGGTCGGTGAGGCCGGGCTGGTAATTTTCCTGGGGGCCGATGGCCGGGCGCCGGAAATTCTTTTCGGCAAAAAACTCGTCCATGCGGCGGCGCAGGTAGGCTTCGCGTTCGGCCTTGGTGGCGCCGGGCCGGGTCATTTCATAGACCAGGGCGGCTTCCAGATCGGCCGAGCTGAGCGTTTCGCGGAAAATCACCGTGCCGTCGGCGGCCGTGATGCTGAAGGTGGCCTCGCTGCTGAGCAGGGAGTCGCCGCGCAGCACTAGCTGGAACAGGTCGGGGGCCGAAGGGGACGAAAACAGGTGCCGGGCGCGCACGGCCTTCAGCGTGTCGGACTGCGCGTGGGCCACCGATGCCGTGGCCGTGTCCAGCGGCTCGGGAGCAGCCACATCGGTCGAATCGGTGGTGGTAACCGGCGCGCTGGTCGAACGGTCGTTGGGCGCCGAGCAGGCGGCCAGCAGCCCGCTCAGCAGCAGAAGATGGGTGCGGCGTGTCATGCGCAGTGGTACGACGACTGCCGTTCCGGCGTTGGGTTGCCAGGTGGGGCGGCTGGATCTAAAACCAGAGCCGCAGGGCCAGCATCAGCATAAAGGCGGCGCTCAGGCACAGCGACGATACCTGGTTCATGCGCATGGTGCGGCGAAAATCGGCGGCGGCGGCGTTGCGCCACACCTGCCAGACCCAGCGGCCGAACAAGGTGACCACGGGCAGGGTAGCCAGGGCAAATACCGCCAGAAACAGCAATTCGCCCCGCCACCAGTACACCGCGCCCAGCACCGCCGCGCCCAGCAGCAGCCCCGCGCCGGCAAACACAAACGTGCCGCGGATGCCCAGCAGCAAGCTCAGCGTCCGGTCGCCGCGGCGGGCGTCTTCCTGGTGCTGGTACACCTGCGTGAGGGGGTAGGAGCCGCTCAGAAACAAACTGCTGACCAGGGCCAGCGCCAGGTTGGGCGGCGCCAGAATGGCGGCGGAGTCAGCGCCCACGCCCACCTGCGTCATCAGAAACGTAAAGGCGCCCTGAAACACCACCACCACCAGGGTGCTGAGGATGGGGTACTTCTTGAGGCGGATCCGGTCGTAGCTGTAGGCCTTCGATACCAGCAGGTACAGCGTCAGCAGCAGGGCAAACGGCAGCGACACCAGCAGGGCACCCAGCACGGCCAGCACATCAAACAGGACCACCAGCTGCCACAGTTCGGGCGTTACCCGCGGCGGCCGCTCCAGCCCGCCGATGCTGCCTTCGTCGCGGTCGAACCAGGAGTTGTAGCCGTTGGAGGCCGGGTAAGCCAGCAGGTGCAGCACCAGGAACACCGCCGCGGCCCGGCCGGGGGAAAACGGCGGCGGCAGCGCGCTGAGGGCAAACCAATACACCGGCATCAGGTACACCGAAAACGGAATACGCAGCAGCGGCAGCGCCTTTAGGTAAGGGGTAACGATCAATGAGCAATGAACAATGAAGAGTGAACGAGGTGACCGGCGCGGCAAAATCGGTTAGCTACAACAACCTGGTGGCTTCAGGCAGGGCAAGAAACCGATTCTGCCCCGCTTTATCATTCTCCGGCTACGCCCTCCCATGGCTCCTTGTCGATTGCTCATTGGCTTTTCGGCCAGCCCACCAGGTAGGTAACCTGCGGCCCCCAGGCGTGGCGCACCTTGCCGGCCTGCCAGGCATAGTGGCCCGCGGGGTCGGCGCGCCGGGCCATAGCCAGCAGGGCTTCGGGCGAATACAGGCGTAGAATGCTCACGGCCCCGTCCCACATGGTGCACAGCGGAATCAGCGGCACGAGGTAGGTGAAAAACAGTCGGCTGAACCGGAACGGGCGGATGAGCGGGGTGATGAGCAGCTGAATCACGGGCATCAGGGTGAGGGCCAGCAACAATTCCAGCCAGTGCTTGCCCGCACCCTCGAACACGCCGATGCCCCGGCCGGCCTGCACCGCGTCGCGCAGCAGCGCCTCACCCAGGGCCGGCCGAAAATGGTGAAAGGCCGAAAACACCGCCCGAAAGCCCGGCAAATCGGCTGGCACCTGCAGGGCATTTACCGGGGCGGGCACAAAACCGATGGCGCCGGCCGTAGCCGTTTGCTGGTATTGCCAGGCCGTGGGCTGCGGGTACAGGTCGGTGAGAGTAATGCGGGCGTCAGTCAGGCCTACGGCGCGCAGAGCCCGGAGCACGTCCTCGGCCCCGCCGCCGGCGCCGGCGCACAGCTCCAGTACCTGACTTTGGCCGCTGCGGCGCAGGCCTTCGGCCATCAGCGGGGCAATGGGCCGGTAGGTATGCAGCCGGGTAATCATGAAGCGCAGGTAGTCCATCATGCCCGCCCGGATAACTCCGGGAAACCAGGGTTGGTCTTCAAACTCAAACAAATGCAGGCGTAGCTTCATGCCAGACAATGGGTAAACCCCGAGCGGCGGATTGCCGGGAAGAAGATCTGTGGCCAGCCGGAATCAGAAACAGGCTGGGGTAGTTGGAAATAAAGTACGCGCAAAAGTTGGCGGAGTGCTCGCTTTACCTCAGCTTTGCAGCTCAAAGCGCTCTGAAAGTATGAAGCCCGCCGTCGACCCGCTCGCCCAACTCACCGAGATTCGCGCCATCATGGAGCGCTCTTCGCGCTTTATCTCGCTCAGCGGCCTCTCGGGCATTGGGGCAGGGGTAGCTGCCCTGGCCGGAGCGGCTTTCGGGCACTGGTACCTGCGCAGCGAGTACGGCGAAGCCGGGTTTGTGCGGCTGCTCGAAGGCTCGTCCGAGATGCGCCTGAGCGCCCTGCCGTTTCTGCTGGGGCTGGCCGTGGGCACCGTGTTGCTGGCCGTAGTGGCGGCGTTCTGGTTTACGCGCCGCCGGGCCCGGCAGGAGGGGCGCTCGTTGTGGGACGGGGCAGCCCGGCGCCTGTTCTGGAGCATGGCCATTCCGCTGGTGGTGGGCGGTTTGTTCTGCCTGCAGCTGTACCTGCACGGCACGGCCGGCCTGGTGGTACCCGCCATGCTGCTGTTCTACGGCCTGGCCCTGCTCAACGCCAGCAAGTACACCGTCGACGAAATTAAGCTGCTGGCCCTGACGCTGCTGGCTCTGGGGTTGGTGGCCAGTTTCCTTCCCAACTACGCATTCCTGTTCTTTGCGCTCGGGTTCGGGTTGGGCCACATCGGCTACGGTTTGCTGATGTACAACCGCTACGAACGCGCCCCTCGCTCGTGAAGCATGCCATCCACCAGCTCAACAAGGCCTTTGACCACCGCGTGCGGCTGGGCGTCATGGCCGTGCTCATGGCGGGCGAGGCGGTGAGTTTCAACGACCTGAAGGAAACCCTGGACCTGACCGATGGCAACCTGGCCAGCCACGTGGCGGCGCTGGAAAAAGCGGGTTACGTGCAGGTAACCAAGCAGTTTGTGGGCAAGAAGCCCAACACTACCTACCACGCCACGGCCGAGGGCCGGCAGGCGTTTCAGGACCACCTGAGCACCCTCGAAAAGCTGCTCCGCCAGGACGGCTGATTTTTTTTGCCCATAAACTTTGTAATTCAAAGCACTTTCAAATCATGGCTACATCTTCGGTATTTCCGCTGCGCTGGGCCGGGCCCGCCGCCACCCGCCCGCCACTGGTGCTGACTGCCGCGCAGAAACTGCTGCTGCCCCTGGGTGTGCTGCTGTTCGACCTGCTGTTCTGGCGACAGGGCGTGGGGCTGAACCTGGCCATGTACACCCTGCTGGCGGGGGCGGCGCTGCTGACCACGCGGCCCCGGGCGGCGTGGCGCTCGGGCTACTTTCGGCTGCTGCTGGCGGGCACGGGGCTGAGCTGCGCGGCCGTGCTGCTCTACGGCTCGGCCGTGGCCGGGCTGGCCTGCGTGGCCTCGCTGGCCATGCTGCTGGGCTACGCCAATCAGCCCCACCTGAAGCAGCTGGCGCTGGCCCTGCTCACCAGCCTGCACAGCGCGCTGATGGTAGCCACGGGGCTGCCGCAGCTGCTGGCCCACCGGCCCAAGTGGCTGGACCGCACCGAGCGGGTAGTGTGGTACGTGCGCCTGCTGGTGGTGCCCGCGCTGGTGCTGCTGGTGTTTCACGTGCTGTTCTCGCTGGCCAACCCCGTGTACGCCGACCTCACGCAGCGGGCCCTGGCGGCGGCAGCCAACTGGGTAGGGGAGTGGCTGGCGGCGCTGCTGCCGGTAGATCTGGTAGCCCACGGCCTGTTTCTGCTGCTGGGACTGGTGCTCACGGCGGGCGCCCTGCTACGGGTGCCGGTACCCGGGCTGGCGCAGTGGGAGGCGCGCTTTGCCGAGTTCATCCGCCGCCGGCGCGACGGGGTGGCTTCGTTTGGCGTGCGCAACCCCGACTTCCGGGCCGGGCGGTTTCGGGTGGCCGATCTGCGCAAGGAGTACCTGGCGGCGCTGGCCGTGTTCGGGCTGGTAAACCTGCTGCTGCTGGCCGTCAACGTCATCGATATCCAGTGGCTCTGGTTTGGCTTCGTGCCCGCGCCGGACTTCGACCTGGCGCAGTTCGTGCACGAGGGTACCTACGTGCTCATCTTCAGCATTCTGCTGGCCATGGGCATCGTGCTGTGGTTTTTCCGGCGCAACCTCAACTTCTACCAGCCGGGGCTGCCCGCGCTGCGCTGGGGCGCCACGGTGTGGGTACTGCAGAACGCGGTGCTGGCTGCCTCGGTGGGGCTGCGCAACTACTACTACATCTCGCACATGGGCCTGGCCTACAAGCGGGTGGGCGTGTGCTTTTTCCTGCTGCTGACCTTGTTCGGGCTGGGCACCATCCTGCTCAAGATCTGGCAGCGGCGCTCCACCTTCAGCTTGCTGCGCCTCAACAGCCTGGCGGCCTACGCGGTGCTGCTGCTGCTGGCCCTGGGCAACTGGGAAATCTGGATTGCCGGCTACAACCTGAGCAGCCGGCAGGAGCGCCCGCGCAAAGACCCGCGCCACCTCGACCTGGGCTTTCTGCTGAACATGCCCGGCCGGGTGCTGCCCACACTGGTGCGGCAGCGCGCCGCCCTCAACGACTACCCGCACCTGGCCGTGCGTGCGCCCTACCAGCCGCAGGCCACGCGCCTCACGCCCGCCGCCGCGCAGCGCGCCCTCGATGCCCGGGTGGCCGACTGGCTAACCCACTACCAAACCCAGGCCAGCTGGCACGACTGGACCTACGCCGACTGGGCCGCCTACCGGGCGCTGACTGCGCCGCCGCGCCGCTGACTCCCGCCTTTCCCACCCCTCACGCCAAGCCCCACTGCCATGACTTTTGCCGACTGGACGGCCTACTTCCGCCGCAACCGCACCCACCTCGACGCCTTGAGCTGGGACGAAGCCTACCGCCTGTCCGACCACGAGCGGCGGGCCGTGGTTCGCTCGCTGCAGCATTTTCAGCGGGGCGAAAGCTCCGAGGGCCAGCACCTGTACCGGCGCGCCCAGGCCAGCGGCCACTCCGGCTACCTGGAGGCGGTGCGCCTGTTTATTGCCGAAGAGCAAAACCACGCCCGCGTGCTGGGCCGCTTTCTGCAACAGCAAGGCCTGGCCTGCCTGCGCAGCACCTGGATCGACCGGGCGTTTCGGCGCCTGCGCCAGTGGGGCGGGCTCGAGCACACGGTGCGGGTGCTGCTCACGGCCGAAATCATTGCGGCGGTGTACTACCAGGCGCTGTTTCGGGCCACGTATTCCAGCCTGCTCCAGCAAATCTGCCTGCGCATCCTGCGCGACGAGCACATGCACCTCAACTTCCAGTGCTTCACGCTGGCCAAGGAGCGGGCCCGCAGCAGCGGCCCGGGCTGGTGGCTGCGCCAGCAGCTGCACCGGGGCCTGCTGGTGGGCACCGCCGCCCTGGTGTGGCTGAGCTACAACCGCACGCTCTGGGCCGGCGGCATGGGCCCCATCGGCTTCGCGGCCGAGGTAGCCGCGCAGTGGGACCGGGTGTGCGCCATGCTGCGCCACCCCCACACCATCGACATTCGCGGCGCGCAGCCGGCCGGCTCGCCGACCATCGGCCACCCGGCCGCGGCCTCGCCCACGAACCTGACGGCGGCCGCTTCCTGAAAGGCGCCCGGTGCTATCCGCGGCTGGTCGGCTCCGGCCGCGAAAGCAACCACCATTGCCGAAGCCCCGGACCCGGCCGCTGACGGCTACTTAACTCTTCCCGAACCGCCGGCCATAGCAACTCAACCCCCAGTTCTGTCAACCCAGGCAGCACCACTGCTCAGCTAAGCCGAGCGGATAGCGGCTGAAGCGACGTCGATACGAGCTGAAGGAGCAGCTATACCGACCGAAGAACGAAAAAATCCTATAGATGGAGCTTCGGGTCCTATAGATGGCTCTTCGGTCGTTATGGTTGAAGCTTCGGTTGCTAGGGATACCTCTTCGGTTACTATCGACGGAGCTTTGGTTGCTAGGGATGGAGCTTCGGTCGTTATAGATGGCTCTTCGGTTGCTATCGATGGCGCTTTGGTTGCTGATTTCGGAGCTTGGGGCGCTGGAAACGGTTGCTGCGGGCCCGGGGGCCTAGCGCTGAACGCTGCCCGAGTTGCAGCGCGGCGGCTGGGCGGGGCCGGGTGCCTGGCCGCCGGCGGCACGGCCGCGGGGGCCGGGGCCCGCGGCGGCAAGTAGCTGAGCCGGCGCCGGGTGGGCGGCGGTGCGCGCGGCCCGGCGGCATCCGGTATATTTGTAGTATCGCCGGAGTTGGGCCTTTGCCCCGCGTCCGGCCTTAGTCCGTGCCAATGCCCTCAGCCGATACCCCGCCCAAGTCCTCGTCGAGCCCGAAACCCAGCCGCCCCCGGCGCAGCTGGCCCAACCGCCTCTCGCGCGTGCTGTGGGCCGGTTTTGCGGCGGCGGCGGGCTTTTTTCTGCTGCTGCCCATTCTGGTGTCCACCAACTTTTTGTTCCTGTTCGGCAAGTCGCCGGGGCTGGAAGAGCTGGAAAACCCGCGGGTGGAGCAGCCCTCGGAGCTGTACACCGCCGACGGGGTGCTGATTGGGCGCTACTACCGCGAAAACCGGGTGCCGGTGCCGCTCAGCGGCATGTCGCCCATGCTCATCAAGGCCCTGGTAGCTACCGAAGACGTGCGCTACTACGAGCATGCGGGCATCGACCCCGAGGCCATGGTGGGCGCCGTGTACGCGGCCCTGCGCGGCGACAAGCGCGGCGGCTCCACCATCACCCAGCAGCTGGCCAAAAACCTCTACAAAACCCGCCGCGGCGAAACCCGCGGCCTGCTGGGCCACGTGCCGGTGGTGAGCACCCTCATTGCCAAGATGAAGGAGTGGCTCACGGCCGTGGAGCTGGAGCGCCGCTACACCAAGGAGGAAATCCTGCGCATGTACCTGAACACGGTGGACTACGGCTCCAACGCGTTCGGCATCAAAGTGGCCGCCAAGACCTTCTTCAGCACCTCGCCCGACAGCCTCACGACCGAGCAGGCCGCCACCCTCATCGGGGCCCTGAACGCGCCCACCACCTACAACCCGCGCTTCCGGCCCGAGGCCTCGCGCAAGCGCCGCAACCTGGTGCTGGAGCGCATGGGCCAGGCCGGCTTTCTCACCGAAGCCGAGGTAGCCGCCCTGCAAGCCAAGCCCCTGGAAGTGAAGTACCAGGTGGAAAAGCACGTGGACGGCCCCGAAACCTACTTCCGCGGCGCCGTCAGCTCGTTTGTGAACCGCTGGTGCGAAAAGAACGGCTACGACATGTACCGCGACGGGCTGCGCATCTACACCACCATCGACTCGCGGGTGCAGGAGCACGCCGAGGCAGCCGTGCAGAAGCGCATGAAGCAGCTCCAGCAGCAGTTCGACCGGTTCTGGCGCAACCGCGACTCCAACCCCTGGGTGGACGAGGATGGCAAGGAAATTCCCGGCTTCATCGAAACCCAGATGAAGCGCACCGACCAGTACAAGCGCCTGGCTGCGCGCTACCAAGGGCAGCCGGCCCGGCTGGATTCGGCCCTGAACGCCAAGCGCCCCATGAAGGTGTTTACCTGGAAGGGCGACGGCGACACCACCCTGCTGCTTTCCCCGCTCGACTCGCTGGCTTACTACAAGCACTTCCTGCACGCGGGCATGATGAGCATGGACCCCTACACCGGCCACATCAAAGCCTGGGTGGGGGGGCTGAACTACCGCTTTTTTCAGTACGACCACGTGAAGCAGGGCCGCCGCCAGGCCGGCTCCACTTTCAAGCCCTTCGTGTACCTGACGGCCATTGACAAGGGCTACGCGCCCTGCGACCGGATTCGGGACGAGCGGGTGACCATCAACTACGTGGAAAACGGCAAGCCCATGCAGTGGCAGCCCGACAACGTGACGCGCGAGTACACGGGCATGAACATGACCCTGCGCCACGCCATGGCCCGCTCGGTAAATTCCGTGACGGCCCAGCTCACCGAGCGCGTGGGCTGGGGCGAAGTGGCCAAGTATGCCAACCGCGTGGGCATTCGCAGCCCCTTGCTGTCGGTGCCCAGCATCGGCCTGGGCTCGGGCGGCGACGTGAGCGTGTATGAGATGGTGAATGCCTACAGCACCTTCGCCAACGGCGGCTTCCGCACCGAGCCGCTCATCGTCACGCGCATCGAAGACCGCAACGGCAACGTGATCAAGCAGTTTGACCCGGTGCAGAAACGGGTGATTCCGGCCGAAACCGCCTGGCTGATGCTGTACATGCTGCGCGGCGGCATGGACGAGCCCGGCGGCACTTCGCAGGCCCTGTGGGAGTACGAGCTGTGGCGCAACAACAACCAGATCGGCGGCAAAACCGGCACCACCTCCAACTACTCCGACGGCTGGTACATGGGCGTGACCAAGGATTTGGTGACCGGCGTGTGGGTGGGCGGCGAAGACCGCTCCATTCACTTTTTCCGCAGCCAGCAGGGCGAAGGCGGGCGCATGGCCCTGCCCGTGTTCGGCATGTACATGGAAAAGCTCTACCAGGACCGCAACCTCGACATCACGCCCGGACCCTTCCCCAAATACCCCGGCAAAATCAGCAAGAAGTACATCTGCTACACCGAGGACTACACCCGGCCCCGCCGCGAAGCCGTGCAGATCGACTCCATTGCCGTGGACAACCTGCTCGAGCGCATCAACAGCGGCGAAGTAGCCGTGCCCGACAGCCTGCAGGCCCCGTAACGCCGCCGGCCGCCGGGCACGGTGAATACATTGGCCGGAAAAGCTACGAGGGGTTGTTCGTGGTAGAGGGCTCCTCGCCGCCGCAGTCTTTGCATTCCTGCAGCGTCTGAAACGGCACGATGCCGCCGCAGCCGCCCCAGATAAACTCCTTGCAGCGCTTGTCCACGGGGTCGTAGTAGTAGCGCGGCATGGCGGCATTGCACACCCCGGGGTCGGGCTTGAGCAGGCAGCGCTTGGGCAGCTCGGGTTGGGGGCACTGGTCCGATTCTTCTTGGCAGGCGGGCAGCAGGGTGCTGGCCGCGAGCAGTAGCAGGGCGTAGCAAGTTGGTTTCATGTACCGGGGAGGCCCGCGCCTGGCGGAAAAGTTGCATGCGGGAAGGTCTCCTTCGTGGCCTGACTGGTAGCTGCCTGAGCCGGCCCCAAACGCCAACGGCTCCCGCAAGCAGGAGCCGTTGATGGTGGTTATTGAAATCCGGCGTTGGCTATTCGGCCTCGCGCTGGTAAAACGACTCCAGGGCGGCGCGCAGTTCGGGGTACTCGAAGCGGAAGCCCTGCTCCAGCACTTTCTGGGCACTCACGCGCTGCGAGGCCAGCACAATCTCGCTCATCTCGCCCATCACCAGCTTCAGGCCGAATTCGGGCACCTTGGGCAGCACCAACGGGCGGTGCAGCACCTCGGCCAGCAGGGTGGTAAATTCCTTGTTGGTGACCGGGTTGGGTGTCACGGCGTTGTAGGTGCCCTGCCACTCGGTTTCCTCCATCATCTGAATCAGCAGCCGGCACAAATCGTCGATGTGAATCCACGACATGTACTGCCGGCCCGAGCCCAGGGCTGCGCCGGCCATCAGCTTGATGGGGCGCGCCAGCTGCGGCAGGGCGCCGCCCTCGTTGCTGAGCACGATGCCGATGCGCGTGACCACGGTGCGCACGCCCAGCTCCTGCACCTGCTGGGCGGCCTGCTCCCACTGGGTAGCTACCTGGGCCAGGAAGTCGTCGGCCGGGGCGGGCGGGTTAGTTTCCACCAGCATGCGGTCGTCGGCGTCGCCGTAAATGCCAATGGCCGAAGCCGAGATGAACGCCTTTACGTGGTGGGGGCGGGTGCGCAACTCGCGGGCCAGCAGGTTGGTGGCGGCCACGCGGCTGGTCATGATTTCGCGCTTGCGCTCCTCGCTCCACTTCTCGTCCGACACGCTGGCGCCGGCCAGGTTCACGATGTAGTCGGGGTAGTTAAGCGCAGCTTCGTCGATTTGCCCGGTGGTCGGGTCCCAGCGAAACGAGCAGTAGTGCCCGTGCGAGGTTTGCCGGCTCAGGTGCGCTACCTCGTAGCCCGCGTCAATCAGCATTTCCGACAGGCGCATCCCAATCAGGCCGCGTCCGCCCGAAATCAACACTTTACGCAACGACTGTTTCATAGGTAAGGACCGCGCTTGGCTTGAGCGTCAGCGCGAAAGGGCCGCAAAGCTACTCGGTGGCTGGCGAAATTCGTGCAGGTGCAAAACATAATATCCGGGCCCCGGCCGGCGCGGGCCCGCATGCCGGGGCTTACTTGCCGATCAGGCGCAGAAACTCGCGGCGCAGGTGCTCGTCCTGGCCAAATACGCCGCCGTAATCGGCCGTGATGGTGGCGCTGCTCGTATCGTTCACGCCGCGGCTCATCACGCACAGGTGGTCGGCTTCGATGAGCACGGCTACGTTGTCGGTGTGCAGGGCCTGCTTGAGCTCCTCGGCAATCTGGCGGGTGAGGCGCTCCTGCACCTGCGGGCGGCGGGCATAGTACTGCACCACGCGGTTGAGCTTGGAGAGGCCCACCACGTGTTCCCCGGGCAGGTAAGCCACGTGCGCCTTGCCCACGATGGGCACGAAGTGATGCTCGCAGCAGGAAAACACGGTGATGTCGCGCTCGACCAGCATCTGGTGGTAGTCGTAGCGGTTCTCAAACAAACGCACGTCGGGGCGGTGGGCCGGATCGAGGCCGCGGAACCACTCGTGCACGAACATCTTGGCCACGCGCCGGGGCGTGCCTTTCAGGCTGTCGTCGGTGAGGTCGAGGCCCAGCAAATCCATGATGTGGCGGAAGTGCTGCTCGATGCCGTTGATTTTGTCTTCCTCGCTCAGGGCGAAGGCGTCGGAGCGCAGGGGCGTGCGCAGGCTCGGGGTCAGGTGGGCGTCGGCAGCCGAAGGGGCCGCCGCGGGGTCGGGCTGGTTAGCCATGGTATTCTGCTACGTTGCGGTCCGTCTCGTGGAGCGTGACCGATAGAGCCAACTCGGGAGCCAGGTGCGGGCGCAGCCGGTTCCAGCACACCACGGCAATGTTCTCGGCCGTGGGGTTGAGCTGGCGGAAATCCTCGGTGTCGAGGTTGAGGTTTCGGTGGTCAAAGGTATCCAGAATCTCGCGCTTGATGAGGGCGCTCAAATCCTTCAGGTCGTACACGTAGCCCGTGTCGGGGTGGGGCTGCCCGGTGAGGCGCACCGTGAGTACGTAGTTATGGCCGTGGTAGTGCGGGTTGCTGCAGGGGCCAAACACGGCAACGTTCTGCTGGTCAGTCCACTCGGGGTGGTAGAGCCGGTGCGCGGCGTTGAAGTGCTCGGTGCGGCCAATGGTTACCTTCATACGCGCCCTAACTTACCGCTTAGCGCTTTTGTTTCAGCAAATTCCGCATTGGGAAATCCGGGGAATGAATTTGCCAAAAACCGGCTCTTTAATGGTACTTATTTATATTTTAACATGAAATATCTAATAAAAGCACAATCCTCGCAAAAAAATCAGGTATATCGACTGGTGCATTGCAACGGCGTGGTTAAATTTGATGAAAACCTCCCCAAACAAGTCGGAAAGCTTTTCACGCTCACACACTTACTTACACACCTCATTTTGCATCGTATGAAATCAGGCGTACTCCTCTCGTTGCTTTTGTTCGTCCTGACGACCGCCGGCTTTGCCCAACGCTCGCCCGTTGACGAGACCGAAATGGCCATCAAAGGCATTCCCCGCAAGGGTCAGCGCGTCACCATTCAGCTCGACAGCAAGCGCGTCGAAGACTCGTGGGTGAAATACATCAACGAAAAAATCGGCAAGGTTAAAGTCGACAAAGGCGTGTACAGCATGGACGGTGTGCTGGTTGACGCCATTTCCAAAACCCCGATCCGCATCATTACCAAAGTAGACGCCGTTCCCACCGGCACCACGGTATGGTGGTCGATTGACCTGGGCAACGCCTACCTGAGCAAGGATGCCACGCCCCAGCAGTGGAAGTCGGCCGAAAACTACCTGAAGGACTTTGCCCGCAGCCTGTACCGCGAAGACATTGCCCTGCAGGTACAGGAAGCCGAGCGTGCCCTGGTGAACTCGCAGAACAACCACATGGCCGTTATCGGCAAGCAGGACGCCATCAAAAAGGACATCGAGAAAAACAAGCTGAAGAAAACCGAGATTCAGCAGATGCTGGCCGAAAACGCCGCCGAACTGGTGAAGCTCAACAACCTGGTAGACGCCAACCTGAAAGAGCAGGAAGCCGCCCGCGCCGACATTGTGAACATGCGCGTGCAGCTGGAGTCGGTAAAGGAGCGCATGAACAAAATTGAGTAGTGCCGCCACGCGACCTGCTCGCGTTGGTTCTACCCGAAAAGGCCCCGCCGGTTTGCCGGCGGGGCCTTTTCTTTGGTCAGCAGGGCTGAAATCAGCGCGGGTAGCGGAGGTGCTAAGGCTGCGGCAGCCGGACTTTACGGATGTGCTCGGCGGCAGCCTGCTCGTTGCGCCAGCCCATCACGCGCACGCGGCCCGGCCCGGCGTGGTGCTGATACCACAGGCGCAGCAACTCGCGCACGGCCGGGTACTGGCGGTTCAGCTCGTCCCAGGAGCCCACGGGCAGCACCTGCTGGCTGGGGCGGGCCGGCACCGTCACTACCACCGATTCCAGCTCACCCGCGTTGTCGAGCAGCAACAGGGCCAGCGGCACCACTTCGAGTACCGTGCCGGCGGGCTGGCTTTCGGCCAGCACCAGCGCAGACTGGGGGCGGAAGCTGGTTGACGCGCTTCCGGGCCGGCGGGTAGCAGGAATAAAGCCTGCGTTGACGGGGTAGGGCAGGAACTGCACCAAGCGGTCGGTGCCGGCGTGCTGCTCGGGTACGAAAGCGCGCTCAGGGAGCGAGTACCGCTGCGGGTGGTTGCTGCCGGCCGGCGTTTCCACCACCACCTGCAGTAAATGGCGCTCCTCGGAGTAAGTGGGCAGCTCATCGTAGCGCGGGGTGCCGCAACCGGCCAGCAGCAGCGTGGCGCACCCAACCCCGGTCAGGTGCGCCACTACGGAACAAGGCAGACGAAAACGCATCGGCTATTGAAAGGTCTGGTCGAGCAGGCGCAGCGGGTTGAGTTGTTGCAGGTTGAACACGAAGCGGATGCGCTGGGTGAAGTCCTTCCCGCTGCCGGGCAAGCCGTTGTCGTACTGCGAGCCGGCCAGCGGCAGGTACAGGCGCAGGGCCCCGTCGAGAGTCGATAAGGCCAGGCCCGCGTCGTAGAACAGGCGCTGGCTGCGGTCGGGGCGCAGCAGCTGGCGCGCGTCGGTGGCGCCGAAGTCGGCAAAGACGATGAGCGGAGTTTTGGGCAGGTCGGCTTCGAGGTTGAGCGTGGCTAGCCAGCGCTGACTAACCACCGGCAGATAAGCCTTGAAGGCTCCGTCGCGGTCGTCGGTCTGGTGGCGCTGGGCCGTCCAGGTGTGGGAAATCTGCTGCCGGTCGAGGAAGGTAGCCTGGCGGCGGTAGTCGGGGCTGCCCGAGAGGCCCAGCACGAAGGGCGAACCGGCAAACTGGTGCAGGAAGCGCCCGCCGAACAGCCGCACGCGCACGCTGCGCTTGGGCGCGTAGTGCTGCTCGTAGGTAGCGGCGGCGCGCAGCAACTGAGTGGCCTGCGAATTCAGGCCCAGCGAGTCGGGCACCAGCACGTTCAGCTCGAGGTCGGCCCCGAAGCGGCGCACGGCGTCGCCCCCGCTCAGCACGTAGCGCAGCGTGGGCACGAAGTAGCCCTGGTCGAGCTTGCTGCCATCGAAGGCGCGGCGGCTGGGCTGGCTGATGCTGGTGTAGGCCAGCTGCACCTGCTGGCGCAGTCGGGCCGCCGTGGCCGGCTGAAAGTCCAGGGTCAGGCTGGGCTCAATCTTGGTGTAGCGCTCGAAGCGCGTGGCCAGCAGCGCGGTCGTCACGCGCTGCAGCACGCGATTGTTCGAAATCGACGTCAGCTTAAGCTGGCCCAGGCCCTTCAGGTCGTTGCGGTTGAAGCTGTACATGGGCATGAGCAGGTAGCTCAGCTTTTTGGGAACCAGCGGGTTGTTGTAGAACGCGGCGCCCAGCATCAGCTTGTCGTGGGTGTTGGCGCCCAGCACCGGCAGCCAGTACAGGCTGGCCTGGTCCCAGCGTTCCAGCCCCGCCAAGGGGCGCAGCTTCAGCGGCTCGAGGCCCTTGAAGGCGCCGGTGAGGCGGTACCGGTCGTCGCGGCGGTTGAGCTGGGGCGTAAGGTAGTGGGGGTCGACCACCACGGCGGCCACCTCGGGCGTGCGGCGGAAGTTGAGCTGGGTGACGTCGGTGTCGAGCAGTTCCGAGGCGTTGGCTTCAGCTTCGGGCCCGCCGAAGGCCGGCGTCCAAAGCAGCTCCAGCACCTTGCCCTGGGCACCGACGGTAGCCACGGGTACCGCAAACGGCGCGTTCGACTCGTTGCGCACCAGCACCTTCACTTGGTCAGGGGTTTGCAGCACGTCGGCTACGGTGGCGTTGTAGCGGTTGGTGGTGGTGAGCATGGGCCCGAAAAACCAGTCCAGCTTCTGGCCCGCGGCTTCCTCGAAGGCCGCCTGCATATCGGCCGGCGCCGGGTGGCGGAACTTCCACCGCTCGAAGTACAGGCGCATGCCCGCGTCGAACTTTTCCTGACCCAGGTAGCCGGCCAGGTAGCGCAGCAACCCGGCGGTTTTCTGGTACACGATGGCGCCGTAGTTGTAGCTGGGGTAGCGCGTAGCCGCCGTGTTGCCCACGGGCTGGTCGAGGCCCCGACTGGCGGCCACCTGCCAGGCGGCGTGCTCCAGGGCGTCGGCCGGAACGCCGTCGAGGCCCAGCTTTTTCAGCGGCATGGCATCCAGGGCGCCCAAAAAGCTTTTGTTGGGCTCGTCAACGCGTTGGACGCGGGTTTCCACGTAGCTGTTCAGACCCTCATCCAGCCAGGGCTGCTCCCGCTCGTTGGACGCCAGCATGCCGTAAAACCAGTTGTGGCCCACTTCGTGGATGATGGCCATGGGTTCGGTCACCGTCACCATGGGGTATTCCATGCCCGCGCCCGCGCTCAGGGCCGCATCCACGGCCGTGGCAGCCGGGTACGGGTAGGGACCCACCCACTGCGAGTAGCCCAGCAAGGCCTTTTTGATGTCGTCGCGGCGGCTAAGCCAGTCGCCAGCGTTGCGGTTGGTAAACAGCAGCCAGGTTGTAACGGGCTGCGCCGCGCCGGGAATGGTAACCGTGTCCTTGAGCACGTTGAAGCGCTTGTCGGCAAACCAGGCGAAGTCGTGCACCTGGCTTTGGGTGAAGCGCAGCGTTTTGGTGTTGGCCGATGAGGGCGGAAAGCTCAGGTCGGTGCCGAAGTCCTCGGCCTTGGTTTTGCGGGCCGTAGCGGTGGCCAGCTGGTCGAGGCGCTGCTGCTCGTCGGGGTTCTGCAGCTGGCCGGTGGCGCCCACCACGTAATTTTCGGGCAGGGTGATGCGCACGTCAAACGAGCCAAACTCGGAATAGAACTCGCCCTGGTCGAGGTAGGGCATGGGGTGCCAGCCGCGGCGGTCGTACACGGCCGGCTTGGGGTACCACTGGCTGATCTGGTAGCTCTGGTCGACGTGGCCCAGGCGCGAAAACGAGGCCGGCAGCTTTACGCGAAACGGCGTGCTGAGGGAGGCGCGCTGCCCGGGTGCCAGCGGCGTGGGCAGCAGCAGGCGGGCCATATCGGGGTTCTGCGGGTCATACTCGAGGCGGGCCGGCTGGCCGTTTACCTTGAAGTCGAGCTGGTCGATGAAGCCGCGGTCCTGGGCGGGGGCAAACTCAAAGCGGCGCTTGCCCTGCTGGCGCTGCTGGCGGGCAAAAGCGGTGCCGTTGTCGCGGTAGGCATTGGGCCAGAGGTGCAGCCAGATGAAGGGCAGCGCGTCGGGCGAGTTGTTGATGTACTCGATTTCTTCGCGGCCCGTGAGCACATGCTGCCGGTCGTCGAGGGCCACGTCGATGGAGTAGTTGACTTCCTGCTGAAAGTAGGGCGCGGCGGGCGTCTGGGCCAGCGCGGCGAGGGGCAGGGCGGCCAGGAGCAGGCCGACCAGAAACTTGGCCATAGGGGAGCGGGTAAGGAAAGGCACGGCGAAAGTACGGCTTCGGGGCCGATGCCGTTGAGCAGGCTGCTGCAAGTACCGTTGCGCGCCAGGGCACAAAAAAGCCGGGCTTCCCGCTTGGGGAAGCCCGGCTTGAGGCGGGTAGCTCTGCAGCTTAAGCGCGCTTTTCTTTGATGCGAGCCGCTTTGCCCGACAGGCCGCGCAGGTAGAACAGACGGGCGCGACGTACTTTGCCGCGGCGCACCAGCTCGATTTTGTCGATGTTGGGCGAGATGATCGGGAAAATACGCTCGGTACCGATCTGGTTCGATACTTTCCGCACCGTGAAGGTTTCGCCGTTGGTGTTGGCGTTGCGGCGCTGGATAACCACGCCCTGGAACTGCTGAATGCGCTCCTTGTTGCCCTCGCGGATTTTCACGTGGACGTTGATGGTGTCGCCGGCGGCGAATTCAGGAAAGCTAGCGCGGCGCTCTTTGGATTCCTGGTTGATGAGGTCGATTAGTTGGCTCATGACGGCAAAAAATTCAGAGGGACGGCGCCGCCGCCCACATGGGTTCGGTAAGGAGGCGCAAATATACGAGATTGAGGCGTAGCTACAACACTAGGCCTTAAGGATTTTTGCGAGGCTTGCGGCGGCTCCGCCCGGGGCGGGGGGCCTCGAAGGCTTCAGCGGGCAAATCAGCCAGCAAATCAGGGCGGCGCTGGCGGGTGCGCTCCAGCGCCTGCTCCTGCCGCCAGTCCTCCACGCGGGGAGTGTCGCCCGAGAGCAGCACGGCCGGTACTGCGCGGCCCCGCCACTCGGCCGGGCGCGTGTACACCGGCGGGGCCAGCAGGTTGTCCTGAAACGAGTCGCTCAATGCCGACTCCTCGTTGCCCAGCACGCCCGGCAGCAGGCGCACCACGGCATCGGCTACCACGGCCGCGCCCAGCTCGCCGCCGCTGAGCACGAAGTCGCCGATGCTGATTTCCTCGGTTACGTACTCCTCGCGGATGCGCTCATCCACGCCCTTGTAGTGTCCGCAGAGCAGAATCACGTTTTGCAGCAGCGAAAGGCGGTTGGCCGTGCGCTGGTTGAACGTGGGCCCGTCGGGCGTGAGGTAGATGATGGCGTCGTAGGGGCGCTGGGCCAGAAGGCCGTCGAGGCAGGCGGCAATGGGCTCGGGGCGCAGCACCATGCCGGCCCCGCCGCCAAACACGTAGTCGTCGATCTGTCCGTGCTTGTTGATGGCAAACTGGCGCAGGTCGTGCAGGTGTATTTCGGCCAGGCCCTTGTCCTGGGCGCGCTGCACGATGGAGTAACCCAGCGGGCTGCGCAACAGCTCGGGCTGGCAGGTAACGATGTCGAAGCGCATGAGAAAGGGTGCTAGCGGCGGGCGGCCAGGGGCCAGCCAGCCGGGTTAGGCTTCGTCGGGCTCGTCCCGCTCGCGCGAGGGCGGCGTCAGGTACACTTCCAGCAAGCCTTCGGGCAGGGTTACGTGCAGCTCGCGGGCGTCTTCATCGGCGTGCTGAATCAGCGCGTCGACCACCGGAATCAGTACTTCCTGGCCCTGGTAGCGCATGGCCAGCAAATCCTGCTCGGGCATCTCGTAGAAGGCTTCCACGGTACCCAGCCGGCCCAGGTTGGCGTCGACAACGGCGAAGCCCACCACGTCGTGGAAGTAAAACTGGTCGTCTTCCAGCTCGGGCAGCGCTTCCAGGGGGCGGAACAGCTTGAGGCCGCGCAGCAGCTCGGCGTCTTCAATGCGGTCGACGCCCTGGAGCTTGAGCAGCACCCGGGTGCCGTTCTGGGGGCTGAGGCGCTCCACGCCGAAGCGGTAGAGCTTGCCCGAGCCCACGGGCCGCTCCAGGTAGACTTCCTGCACGCCGAGGTAATCGGCGGGGTTGTCTACGTCGAGCTCGGCCACTACCTGGCCGCGCAGGCCGTGGGTTTTCACCACGTAGCCCAGCTCGTAGCTTTCGTCAAGGTTCATGGAAAGGCTTAAGGAGGGAAACAAGATGCGCCGGGCGGGTAAAAAGAGTAGGAGTCTGAGAGCCTCCACCAGGGAAAACTCTCAAACTCCTAACCTCATTAACTCTTAAACCGGCGCTTAGGCGTTTTCTTCGGCGGTTTCGGCCGGAGCTTCGGTGTTCTCGGCAGCCTCTTCGGCGGCCGGAGCCGGGTTCAGGGCAGCCTGAGCGGCGGCTTGCTTAGCGCGCAGGGCCTCGGCGCGGGCTTCGCGTACCTTGGTTTCGGCGGCCAGCTGCTGCTTGCGCACTTCGTCCTTGGCGGCACCTACGTTGGTGCGCTTGTCCTCAATCTTGGCGTTCTTCTCGTCGATCCACTGCTGGTAGCGCTGGTCGGCGGCGTCCTGCGTGATGGCGCCTTTGATTACGCCCAGCTGCAGGTGCTTGCGCATCAGCACGCCGCGGTACGACAACATGGCGCGTACCGTATCGGTGGGCTGGGCACCCTTCATGATCCAATCGAAAGCCTTGTCGGCGTCGAAGTTGATGCTGGCGGGGTTGGTCAGGGGGTTGTACGTACCGATCTTCTCGATGAAGCGGCCGTCACGCGGAGCGCGCGAGTCAGCAACAACGATGTCGTACATAGCGGCCTTTTTGCGGCCGCGGCGGGCGAGGCGGATTTTAACTGCCATAAACCGTAGTGGTTAGGTGACGCATCCCGTGCGTCGGGTGAAAAAAGATTTGGGACGGCAAAGGTAGGCAAAAGCCCCGGCTTTGCGAAGGCCCCAGCTACTATAAAAGCAAAAGGCCCCGCAGCTTGGTGGCGGGGCCTTCGGTACCAACAAAACGGCCGGCTAGGCGGCCATGCGCTCGGGCTCCTGGGCCGACTTCTGTTTCTTGAGCCGGATGATGCCGACTTTATCCAAGGTCCAGATGACGGGGTAGGTGGGGTCCAGCTCCCACCACTTCACCCCAAAGTTCACCCGCATAGGCAGCTTGTGGTGGTTGTTCTGAAACAGCTCGCCGCCGGTCAGAAAGTCGAAAAACAGCGAGTTGCGCGACTTGTCGTGGTTGTCGAAGTTCTGGTAGCCGTACTTGTGGCCGCTCCAGTTCACAATGGCGCCGTGAATGGGGCCCATCAGGAAGTGAATGGGCAGCAGCAGGAACATCCACCACTGGGTAGCGAAGGCCACGTAAAAAAGCACGTAGGCCGCGCCCCAGGCCACCCGCGAGGCCCAATGGTCGCCGATGCGCTCCACGAAGCGCCAGGTGGGGTAGTCGCCCTCGAAGCGCTTGGCCAGCTCGTACTCGTTGTTGAGCACCGAGTTGTAGATGTTCTTGGTCTTCCACATCATCGTGAAGGCGTTCGACGAGTAGTGGGGCGAGTGGGGGTCTTTCTCGGTGTCGGAGAAGGCGTGGTGCATGCGGTGCAGTAGCGCGTAGGCCCGCGGCGAGAGGTACGAAGAGCCCTGCGCCACGTAGGTCAGCCCGAAGAAGAATCGCTCCCAGAAGCGGCTCATGGTGTACATCTTGTGCGCGGCGTAGCGGTGCAGGTAAAACGTCTGCACGAACAGCGACAAATACCAGTGCCCGACGAAGAACAGCAGGATCGGCATGGGTGAAACAAGAAAAGATGGAAAAGCCGGTTGACGCGCCTAACAACACGCCCGCGGACGTTTGGTTCATTGCGCCCCGCAAACCTACGGCCGCCCCGCCCACTTAAAAAGCTGACTTTCATCAGCCCCGCGGGCTTCGGCCTGATTCCCAGTTGCTCAGGCCGCTGGCCGCCACCCGCAACGACCGGCCAAGTGGTTCCTGGCTCGGCCTACGACAGCGTCAGCTCGCGCACTACGTCCCACACCGGCGCGTCGGGTAGTGGGGCCTCGATGGTCATTTCCTGGTTGGTAACCGGGTGCTTGAACTGCAGG
The DNA here is from genome assembly GCF_044628455.1 of Hymenobacter sp. B81. Taxonomy (NCBI): domain Bacteria; kingdom Pseudomonadati; phylum Bacteroidota; class Cytophagia; order Cytophagales; family Hymenobacteraceae; genus Hymenobacter; species Hymenobacter sp. B81. The sequence continues at coordinate 421,511 of NZ_JBIYZW010000003.1, forward strand.
CGCCGGGCGTGCAGGGCAATGCTGATGTCGGGCAGCGGAGCCATGGCGCCGTATTTCACGTCGCCGGCAATGGGCGTGCCCAGGCCGGTGGCCAGCTGCACCCGAATCTGGTGCGGGCGGCCGGTGATGGGGTTGATTTCGAGCAGGTAGCGGTGGCCGGCCTGGGCCAGGGTTTTGTAGTGCAGCTCGGCGCGCTGGCCCTGGGCGTGCTTCTGCGGATAGGCCTTGGTTACGTTGCGCATGGGGTCCTTCAGCAGCCAGTGCACCAGGGTCCCCTCGCTGGGCTCGGGCGCCTTGCCCACCAGCGCCCAGTAGGTTTTGTGCATGTGGTTGTCGCGGAACATCTCGTTCAGGCGGCTCAGGGCCTTGCTGGTTTTGGCCAGCACCACGATGCCCGTTACGGGGCGGTCGATGCGGTGGCACACGCCCACGAAGGCGTTGCCGGGCTTTTTGTACTTGAGCCGCAGGTATTCGGCGGCTTTCGAGGAAAGGGGCTCGTCGCCGGTGTCGTCGGCCTGCACCAGGGTGCCGGCGGTTTTGTTGACGATGAGCAGGTGGTTGTCTTCGAACAGAATTTCTTTCTGCTCCGACCAGATGGCAGGTCTGTTCACTGAGGGTAGGAAGCTTAAAGCCCGGCGCCGGAAGCGGCGTCTGTCGTCCGCCAGGGCGGGCGGAGAGGGGAGAGCCGGCTCCCGGGCACGAGGCCCGGAATGAAGCGGCCGCGCAGGCCGCCGGGGTACGTAGGTTAAGTGGCCGAATCGTCGGCCGGCGCGGGTGGGGCGTACCAGTCGATGCGCCGCGAGAGCAGCATCACGGTGGCCAGTACCCCCAGCAACCCGAGGCTGCCAATCAGCAGGGCGTAATCCTGCAGCTGCAGCACCACAAACACGAAGCCGTAAACCAGCACCAGCACCCCGGCCGTGACCAGGGTGAGCTGCCGCCGGCGGAAAATGCTGGCGGCATAGGCAGTAACCAGCCCGATGATGGCGGCTCCGGCCAGCAAATATGCCACATTAAACGCCATATGTTCGGAGAAGGCCAGCAGCAGGGTATAAAAAATAATCAGGGCCAGGCCCACCAGAATGTACTGGAAGGGGTGAATGCGCCGCCGGTTGAGCACTTCCACGAAGAAAAAGATGAGGAAGGTGAGTGTGATGGGCAGCAGGGCGTACTTGGCGGCGCGCATGTTTTTCTGGTACTCGTCCACCGGCACAATCAGGCGGGTGCCGAAGGTGGAGCCGTCGATCTGGGGGCGGTAGTCGGCGGTGCGCCAGCGCTGGGGGTAGCTGCGGTTCAGGTGCAGCACCTGCCAGTCGGCCGTGAAGCCCTGGGCCGATACGGTGCGGGCGCGGGGCAGAAAGGCGCCCGCGAAGCTGGGGTCGGGCCAGGGGGCGGAGAGGTGCACGCGGGTTTCGCGGCCCAGCGGGGCAAAAAACAGGGCCGAGCTGCCGTTAAGATCGAGCGCGAAGGAAAAGCGGTGGCGGGCCTGCAGGGCGGCTGCATCGGGCAGGGGCACGCGGGCGCTCATGGCCTCGGTGGCCGCGCCGCCGGCCGGCGTTACGTCGATGCTCACCGCGGCCGAGGCATAGCGCTCCAGCTGCCGGGTTTCGTCGGCCAGGGTGCCGAACTGCGGCGCCGAGGCGGCGGGCAGGGCGTCGGGCGAGGCCACGCCCGGCTCGAAGGGGTAGGCCGCGCCGTTCCAGCGCAAACTCAGCCCTGTGCGAATACCCTTCATGTCGCTCAGCCCCACGGCCACGAAGGCCTCGTTCCAGCGGATGTCGGCGGCGGGCAGATTCCAGTCGGCCAGCGAGGCGGTGTTGAACGAGCCGCTCACCTGCAGCTGCGAGCGATACACCACCACGTCGTAGATGCCGCGGCGGCGCTTTTCGGGGGCGAGCGTGCCGGTTACGGCGAGCGTGTCGGGCAGGAAACAGGCGTAGGCGGTGGTTTCGAGCAGGCGGTTCTTGTCGTCGCGCTCGAGGCGGCGGTAGGGCAGCACCAGTACCGGCCCGGTGAGCTGCTGCGGCCCACCCCATTTGGCGCTGACCTCGGCGGTGGCCTGGTCGCGGGTCTGGGCGCGCTCGGCAATGAGGTTTTCCACCATCGAGGCCGGAATCAGCAACAGCAGCATCAGAATGGCCAGGCTGAGCAGCTTGATGGTGACGGACTGGCGCAGCCAGGCGTTCAGGCGCTCGAAGAAGGAGGGAGGAGTGGGGTGCATGCTAAAGGGAACTGCCTACTGAATCCTGAAATTGCCGCCTCCGGCAAAATGCTCAGCTATTTCGCTGGTGCGAAACAAGTAAGCTTTTCCCGTGTAGCGCTGCAACGGTTCGGGCCATTGGCTCAGCGTGTCGTTATCCTCGATAAGGTCAGCCAGCGTATCGAAATCGGTCTGGCCAATGAATTCGAAGAACTGCGCTGTCTCAATAACCAGCATTAATCCACTGTCCGAACAGAATTCGTGCAGGTCGTCGGGGGTAGCCGTGGCGCTATGCACAATCCTGGCGAGTTCAAATACGCGGTGGTCGGCCTGGAATAAGGCATATGGATCATCGCAATAAGGAAAGACTTTGGCTCTGGCGGCCAACAGGTTTTCACTGCGCCACTCGTCACGGGGTAAGCTGCAGAAGTCGTCGGTGTTTAGCGCGTCGATGAATACGTAGGTCGTGCCCGGAACGAGCAGCATGCTTTTGTCCATTGGTTAATCGGTACCAAGCCGGCAAAGCGCCCTGAGCGCAGCCGCAGCCTCTTATACATTGAAGCCCGATAGAATCAGGCGTCAGCAGTAAATAGGCTGCGCTCAGCCTGACCGTTTCCGGATGCTAAATACGCGCAGGCCTTAGTACGCCTCGTCGGCGGTGGGGAAGTCGCGGCTTTTCACGTCGGCAATGTAGCGCTGCACCGCGTCGTGCATCAGGTCACCCAGCTCGGCGTAGCGACGCAGGAAGCGGGGCTTGAATTCCTTGGTAATGCCCAGCATGTCGTGCACCACCAGCACCTGCCCGTCCACGTCGGGGCCGGCGCCGATGCCGATAACCGGGATGGTAAGCTGCTCGGCCACCTGCTTGGCCAGGGTGGAGGGAATTTTTTCCAGCACCAGCGAGAAGCAGCCGATTTCCTCCAGCAGCTTGGCGTCCTCGATCAGTTTCTGGGCCTCGGTTTCTTCCTTGGCGCGCACGGTGTAGGTGCCAAACTTGTAGATGCTCTGCGGGGTGAGGCCCAGGTGGCCCATCACTGGAATGCCGGCCGTGAGAATGCGGATGATGCTTTCCTTGATTTCGGCGCCGCCCTCGAGCTTGATGCCGTGCGCGCCCGACTCCTTCATGATGCGGATGGCCGAGCGCAGGGCCTCCGACGAGTTGCCCTGGTACGAGCCGAAAGGCAGGTCGACCACCACGAAGGCGCGCTTGACGGCCCGCACCACCGAGGCGGCGTGGTAGATCATCTGGTCGAGGGTGATGGGCAGCGTGGTTTCGTGGCCGGCCATCACGTTGGAGGCCGAGTCGCCCACCAGCAACACGTCCACGCCGGCGCCGTCCAGAATCTGGGCCATCGAGTAGTCGTAGGCCGTGAGCATGGAGATTTTCTCGCCGCGCTGCTTCATGGTTTGCAGCTGGTGGGTGGTCACGCGCTTGATTTCCTTGTGCTGCGACATGGTCTTGGGGGGCTTTGTTGGGGGCTTTGTTGGGGGCTTAGGGTCTGGGGGCTTGGCGCGCAAACAACCTTGCCGCCCCCGCAAAACTGCCGATTATTCTTCGGACCGCGGGCTGCCCGAAGCAGGGCGCCCGGTTCGCGGCCAGACCTGAGGCTCTTACAATACCACAAAAGCCCGGTGCGACTACTCGCGCCGGGTGCACGCAGTTATAAATGCGGCTCCCGCCCCGGCGGCAGAGGCTTCCGCAGTTGAAAGTGTCGCCCCCGCCCAGGCGGCAGGGGGCCTCATCAGGTGGAAATATTGCCCCCGCCCAGGCCGCAAGGGGTTCACCAGTCCGAAAAGTGCCCGCCGTCAACTCGTGAGGGCCTTACGCAACTGCGGGAGTGGCCCATGCCAACTCACGAGGGGCTTCCGGGAGTGCGGAAGTGCCCCGCGCCAACTCACGAGGGGCTTCCGCAGTTGCAAAAACGGTCCGCGTCAACTCACGAGAGGCTTCAGTAATTCCGGAAGCGCCTCGCGTCAACTCGCGACGGCCTTTCGGAAGTGCGGAAATGCCCCGCGAGACGACGTGAAACCCGCCCCCGCCGCAACCCCCTGCCCCCGGGCCAGTACCACCCTGGCAACTGGCAACTGGCAACTGGCAACTGGCAACTGGCAACTGGCAACTGGCAACTGTCACCCGCTTAACGGTTCAGGAACGTGCGGTTGCGGTTCAGCTTCAGGTCCTGCAGCAGCGACGACTTGGCGCCGATGGTCACGTTGAAGCCCTGGCGGGCGCCGAACAAATCAAACCACTGCCCCGAAATCTGCCAGCAGTGCAGGTCGCGGAAGAAGTCGAGGTTGGTAAACGACACGTTGCGGTTGGTGAAGTCGTAGCCCGTGCTGTAGCCGATGCGCATCTTGTCGGTGAGCTTGAGCTGGCCCTGCAAGCCCAGCGTCACCACTGACCACGAGCGGGGCCGCGGCTGGCCGCGGGGCACCGGGGCGGGGTTGGTGAAGCTGGTGTTCAGCGAGGCGTTCAGCGACCAGGGAATGGTGAAGTCCACGTAGTCCTCGTAGGGGTCCACGGGGTTGGGGTTGCCCAGCTCGGGGTTGTTGGCCGGGGCCACGCGCGGCTCGCGGTCGGCGGCGCGCTTGCTGCGCTGGTTGCTGTCGAACTGGTAGGTCAGGTTGAAGTTGGCGCGCTCGAGGCGGGCCAGGCGCGGCCGGGCCTGGCTGATCAGCAGCTGGTCGTAGGGGCGGCCCAGGGTATCGCGCTGGTAGAGGTTGAAGCTGGCGCCCACGTTCAAATTCAGCTTCTGGGCCACCTGGGTGCGCATGTTCACGTCGATGGGCTGCCAGTTCAATGAGTCGCCAATAGCGGCAAAGTCGTAGCCGCCGCGGAAGTCGAGCCCGTCGAGCAGACTCACTTTCTTGAAGGGCTCGGTGCCGGTGGTGTCGCGCTGGTTGCGCACCTTCATTTCCACCTGGTTGGTGATGCCGAACGAGAGGCGGCTGGAGCGGGTGCCGGTGGGTACGCCCCCACCCAGGCCGGCAAAGCGCGAGAAGCTGCGCTTGCCGTAGAGGCGGCCGGTGGCGTCGGTGAGGTCGCCCAGGAACAGGCTGCGCTCATACAGCCGCTCGTTGGCCGTGTAGTTGGGCGAGTAGCTGTAGTCGATGCTGGGGGAGAGGCGGTGGCGCAGGGCCTGAATCTTGCGCGTGCCCTTGCGCACCACCGTGCCGAACAGGTTGGTTTGCAGCGAGGCCCCCGCCGAGTAGCTGCCCACGGCGTAGAAGCCGCGGGTGGTATCTACGCGCACAGCCTGGGCCTCGGGCAGGTACTCGTAGTTCAGGCGCTTGAGAAACCAGGCCTGGCTGTAGCGCGCCGAGGGCGTGAAGTTGAGGTGCTTCAGGATGGGGTAGTTGCCCAGCGCAATCTGGAAGTTGTGCTGCAGGTCGGTCTGGCTGTTGCGCAGCAGGGTGCCCAGGTTGCCCAGGCGCACCGGCACCTGCCGCGAGGTGGCGCTGCCGCCCAGCACCGGCAAACCACCCTCCAGGTTGCGGGCCGCAATGGTGTTCGACACCCGGTTCTGCCCCGTGAAGTCGTAGCCCACCGAGAGCTGCTCGAACCACTTGCCGCGGGCGGGCAAACCCAGCAGGTCGTAGAAATACTGGCGGGCCACGCCCAGGGTCACGCTCGGCAGCGTAGCGCTGATGTCGCCGGTCTGGGTATTGAGCGTCTGGTTGAGCACCACCGAGTAGTTGATGGGCAGGTTGCGCAGCTGCTTGGAGTAGTTGATGGACGAGTTGAACGAGGGCGTGAGGTAGTTGCGCACGTTCAGCGAGTTCTGCTGGTTGTAGGCCGCGGCCCCGGTTTGCACGCTGGCCGAAAAGCGGCCGCCGCCGGGGCGGGCCACCGGGTTGTGGCTCCAGTTCAGCCAGAAGGTGCGCGGCTTAAAGGTTTGCAGCGGCGCCACGTCGGGGCTCACCGCGCCGCGGGGCAGCAGGGGCTGGCCGGGCCGCTCGGCGTAGTCGAAGCTCAGGCGGCCGTCGTAGGTGTAGCGCTTGCGGTAGGTCAGCTCGGTGGTCACGTTCCAGCCCCCGAAGGCATCGGCCGCGCCGGAGTAGATGTCGCCGGTCACGCGCACGCCGATGTACTCGTTGGCCGCCCAGTAGTAGCCGCCATTGCGCAGGAAGAAGCCCCGGTCGATGGCCTGCCCGAAGGTGGGAATGATCAGGCCCGAGGCACGGCTCTTGCCCGGGGTGGGGAAGTAGCCGAACAAAAAGCCCAGAGGCGTGGGAATGTCGCCGATGATGAGGTTGAATGGCCCGGTAACCACCTTTTCCTTGGGTATCACCTTCATCTTGCTGGCGTTGATGAAGAAGTGCGGATGCTCCAGATTGCAGGTGGTGTAGCGCCCGTTGCGGCCGAAGATTTCGTTGAGCTCGTTTTTCTTTACCACCCCGGCGTGCACGAATCCCTCGCCCTGCTGGGTAATGGCGTCGGTGATGCGCCCGCGCTTGGTTTTGAGGTTGTAGGCAATGCGCCCGGCCTGGTAGGCCTCGGCCCCGCTCTTGAAGAAGGGACGGCCCTGCACCTTGCCGGTGGAGTCGGCCTGGCCCTCGGCCGTAATCAGGTTCTGGCCGTAGTTGACGGTGATGCGGGCCGCCTCCAGGTTCATATCGCCGTAGTTAATGACGGCCTCGCGGTAGAGGTCGGCCACCCGGGTCTGCACGTCGAAGCGAATCGAGTCCTGGGCCTTGTACTTGACGGTGGTTTCGATGTCGCCCTTGGGGCCGCCCACGCCCACGCGCAGCGAATCGGGCGAGCCGCTCACGGCCACGGCGGTATCGGGGCGGGCCGCCGCGGGCCGGGCCGGACGGGCTTGGCCGGGAGTTTGCTGAGCCGCGGCCGTCAGGCTTAGCAGCAGGGCGATGCCCAGCAGCAGCCCCCGCCAGCGCGTTCCGGCGCCGGCAGTCCTGTTTTCACCCAATAGCGCAACGCCCTTCACGCAGATTTATTCGCTTATTTTGTGGCTAAGTGTGCAAAAGTAGCGGGTTAGCGCCCCATCTAACGAACTCCGTGCGGAATATTGTCCTTCTTGGCGCCGTCCTGCTGGCCCTGTTTTCGGGCCCGGCGGCCAGCGTGGCCCAGGAGCCCGCCTCCGACTCCCTGCATACCCCGCCGCGCCGCGACACGCCGGCCGGCTACCGCCTGCGCACGGTGGTGCTCGACGCGGGCCACGGCGGCAAGGACCGCGGCTGCGCCGGCCGCTCGGCCCGCGAGGCCGACGTGTCGCTGAAGATCGTGCTGGAGCTGGGCCGCCTCATCGAGGAGCACCTGCCCGACGTGAAGGTGGTGTACACCCGCAAAACCGACGTGTTCGTGGAGCTGGCCGACCGCGCCGGCATTGCCAACCGGCACAACGCCGACGTGTTTATCTCGGTGCACTGCAACGCTGGCCCCGCCGCCGCCCGCGGCACCGAGGTGTGGACCATGGGCCCGCACAAGACCGACGCCAACCTGGACGTGGCCAAGCGCGAAAACGCCGTTATTCTGCAGGAAGACAACTACAAAACCCGCTACAACGGCTTCGACCCCCGCTCGCCGCAGAGCCACATTTTGTTTTCGCTTTACCAGAGCGCCCACCTCGACAACTCCCTGCGCCTGGCCGCCAAGGTCGACCACGAGTTCCGCCATTCGGTGAAGCGCCACTCGCGCGGAGTCAAGCAGGCCGGCTTCCTGGTGCTGTGGAAGTCGACCATGCCCTCGGTGCTCATCGAAGCCGGTTTCCTGACCAATCCGGCCGAGGAGCAGTATCTGAACGATAAGTCGGGGCAGTCGTATATGGCCTCGGGCATTTACCGGGCGTTTCGTACTTACAAGCAGGAGCTGGAGGCCATGAACACCGCCGACTAGCTGCTGTTGCCTGCCCGGGTGTTAGCTTGGGCCCGCGCCCGGCGCCCGCCGTATCCTCTCACCCCTCTTGCCCCGCGCTCCTGTGTCTAAAGAAGCTAAAGTTGCCCTGCTGGCCATCGTCGCCCTTGCGGCCTTGTTCGTCGGCTTTAAATTCCTGAAAGGCAGCAACGTTTTCTCGTCCGATAAAACCTACTACGCCACCTATGCCAGCGTGGAGGGGCTGCCGCTGTCGGCGCCCATTCTGCTCAACGGCATTCAGGTGGGCCAGGTGCGCGCCCTCGATCTGCAGCCCGAAAAGGGCAACAGCGTACGGGCCTCCCTCGATATTCGCAAGGATATCGTGCTGGGCGACTCCACCGTAGCCAGCCTCAACGGCTCGTTGCTGGGCTCCAAAACCATTGTGCTCATTCAGCACGGCCCCAACTCCAAGAACTTCGAGGGCGGCGAAGAGCTCAAGTCCTACACCGTGGCCAGCATCACCGACGCCTTTCAGGCCAAGGCCCTGCCCGTGCTGGGCACCGTCGACTCGACTTTGCTGAAGGTGAACAGCTTTCTGAGCAAGGAAGCCCGCATCAGCCTGCAGCAGACCCTGCTCAACGCCCAGGGCTCGACCGAGGCGCTGCGCAACCTGCTGGTCATGAACCAGCGCAACGTCAACCAGATTACCGCCAACATGGCCGAGCTGACCCGCTCGCTCAACGCCACCGAGAAGAAGTTCGACCGCCTGGCCGACAACCTGGCTTTGATAACCGACACGCTGAAGGCCGCGCCGCTGGCCAGCACCGTGCGCCGACTCAACACCACCGTGGGCGAGGCGCAGATAGCCATGAAGTCGCTCAACCAGTCGCTGACCAGCACCAAAGGCTCGCTGGGCAAGCTCATGAACGACGACTCGCTTTACACCAACCTGAACGCCACCGCCGCCAGCTCCAACGCCCTGCTCATCGATCTGAAGGCCAACCCCAAGCGCTACGTGCACTTCTCGGTGTTTGGCGGGGGCGGGAAAGAGAAGAAAAAGAGCGAAACCGAGGTCAAGAAAAACGGCAGCGTGGAACGCGAAACCAAGACCATTACCCAGACGGGTGACTCGGTGGTGAAGCCCTAACGCCCCTGCGCTTTACCTGACCAGAATGAAAAGCCCGCGCCACCCGGCGCGGGCTTTTTTGTGGCTGAAGCACGGCAAACTCCTCTCCTTATTTGAAGGAGGAGACGCTTCGGCTTTAGCCGGAGCAGGGGTGGTTTTGTCGGTGCTGATGCCTGGGGCATTCGGGTAGGTTTAGCCCGCAGAGGGCGCAGAAGCTTCCGCAGAAGGCGCTGAGCTGTTCTGATCCAACCAACGTCTGCTCCTCCTGAAACCAAGAGGAAACGACCTGCCTTCACGCCTCCTAACGCTCGTTAGGCTGATGCCCGAAATCAATTACCTTTGAACTGCTTCCGCCCCGGCGGTTTTTCCCCGTTTTCCACTGCCTCCGCTTTCCCCGTGAACCAACCCGCAGCCCCTTCCCGCCAGGACCTCGAATTCAACAAAAACGAAGACAGCAACAAGCAGCTTTCCTTTCAGCTGCGCCAGCGCCTGAAGAAGGTGGAGCTGGGCGGCGGCGAAAAGCGCATTGCGGCCCACAAGGCCAAGGGCAAGCTCACGGCCCGCGAGCGAATCAGCTACCTCATCGACAAAGGCTCGGAAACCGTCGAAATCGGCGCGTTTGCCGGTGAGGGCATGTACCCGGAAGAAGGCGGCTGCCCGAGCGGCGGCGTGGTGGTGGTTATCGGCCACGTGCAGGGCCGCCAGTGCGTCATCGTGGCCAACGACGCGACGGTGAAGGCCGGGGCCTGGTTCCCGATTACGGCCAAGAAAAACCTGCGGGCCCAGGAAATCAGCATCGAAAACAAGCTGCCCATTATTTACCTGGTCGATTCGGCCGGCGTGTACCTGCCCATGCAGGACGAGATTTTCCCCGACAAGGAGCACTTCGGCCGCATCTTCCGCAACAACGCGGTAATGTCGTCGATGGGCATTGTGCAGCTGGCGGCCATCATGGGCCCCTGCGTGGCCGGCGGCGCTTACCTGCCCATTATGTCCGACGAGGCCATGATCGTGGACGGCACCGGCTCGGTGTTTCTGGCGGGCTCCTACCTGGTGAAGTCGGCCATCGGCGAAAGCATCGACAACGAGACGCTGGGCGGGGCCACCACGCACTCCGAAATTTCGGGCGTAACGGACTACAAGTTCCAGAATGACGAGGAGTGCCTGGACCACATCCGCAACATCTTCGACAAGATGGGCGGGCAGGCCACGGCCGGCTTCTCGCGCAAAGCCCCGCAGGCGCCGGCCCACGACGAAAAGGAAATCTACGGCCTGCTGCCCTCCGACCGCGTGAAGCCCTACGACATGATGGACCTTATCCATCGTCTCGTGGACAACTCGGAGTTTGAGCCCTACAAGGACCTGTACGGCCAGACGCTGATTTGTGGGCTGGCGCGTATCGACGGCTGGGCCGTGGGCATCGTGGCCAACCAGCGCAAAATCGTGAAGAGCAAGAAGGGCGCCATGCAGATGGGCGGAGTCATCTACTCCGATTCGGCCGACAAGGCGGCGCGCTTCATCATGAACTGCAACCAGAAGAAGATTCCGCTGGTGTTTCTGCACGACGTATCGGGCTTCATGGTCGGCTCGCAGTCGGAGCACGGCGGCATCATCAAGGACGGGGCGAAAATGGTCAACGCCATGGCCAACTCGGTGGTGCCCAAGTTCTCGGTCATCATCGGCAACTCGTACGGGGCCGGCAACTACGCCATGTGCGGCAAGGCCTACGACCCCCGCCTGATTGTGGCCTGGCCCACGGCCCAGCTGGCGGTGATGAGCGGCGCGGCGGCGGCCAACACGCTGCTGCAGATTCAGGTGGCCTCGCTCAAAGCCAAGGGCGAGCAAATCACGCCCGAAGCCGAAAAGGAGCTGCTCGACCGCATCAAGGCCCGCTACGAGGAGCAACTCTCGCCCTACTACGCGGCGGCCCGCCTCTGGGTCGATGCCGTGATTGACCCGCTGGAAACCCGTCGCGTCATCTCCCAGGGCATCGAAATGGCGAATCACGCACCCATTGAAAAGCAATACAACGTGGGGGTAATTCAGGTGTGATAACCATTCTGCTGGAGAATGAGCCCCAGTTTCGGTGGCAAACTGATGTAGACAACCTGCTGCCGGTAATTCGTCTGCAAGTTGAAGAGTTGAACTGGGTTATTTCTAATCTGGAATGCTGGCACCTCAAAGACGTTGTGCCAGCGGTGACAGTTTGGGGAGAACAGATGGAGCACTACTATTCATACATAGTGGTGCCCGGCAAGACGCTGTACGACACTATCGTCGGTAAAGACCTCCAAATAGTGTGGGGTGTTTTTTGCGGCGTACCAGGCAACGTGCCAGAACTGTCAAAAGACGAAGTCCCGTACGCTGATGGGAATCGAAAGCTTTGGACTGAGCCCGAATCATTCCAACTGGCTTATTCTGAAATAGAAATTGTGTGCTTCGATAGCTCCGCAACTATCGTAAAGTTTCGGGATGAAGAGCTGGGTCGTCAGTTTCTGGAATCATTCCCGGATGGAGAGATTATGCGAGGCTCTGCGGCTGAATAGAGTTTTGTAAGCTGCCTGACCTACTTCGTCACTGACAATGGACAAAGTCTATTCCTTCGACTGGTACGACGGGGTAAGAGGCGGGGTAGCTACGTACAACGGGCAGCCCTGCTACTTCGAAAGTCAATGCGTGGATATCTATTCGCAAGGCGTCGACTGGTTTAAGTTGAGCCCGATATCAGAGGAAGTCTTTAAGCAAGAAATTGAGCAGTGGGCTTTGTGGCGCAAATACGAAGCTGCCTTTCATGCGGGGCAGATTGGTATTGAACAGCATCCTTTCTTGCCGGAAGACAGGGAAAGAGGAGAGGAGCTAAAAAAGCAGCTTGAGTATCAGCTTGTAATTAATGAGCAAAATTTCATGATAGCCCAAGCTGAGTTTCTGGCTTTAGATGAGCAGATACAGCAAGCTGAGGGAGCTGAATTGGAGGTGCGTTGGACTATTCTTGTTGCACCGCCTTCGGCCAGCTGGCGCGCCAGCTACAATAGGTAACTTGAAGTACTCCGCTAGTTTGGGTAAGCAGGCGCTTGTCAAACCAGAATTCACTGCACTAAAAATCTGCCCAGGCAATGTCTCGCTCACGCCGCCGTAACCCCATTTTAGCCGTAACCAACGCCGACTCGGAGAAGCAGAATAAGCGCGACGCCAACAGAGTGCTACGCCGCAAAGTGCGGCAGGGACGCCTTTACCTGACGCTGCGCGAGGTGAGCAATGTGTGGGGCTTCGATAAGGATGGCAAACACTTTCAGCGCAGTGCCGAGGCTAAGCGGATGCGTAAATAGCGGCGCTGACCTCAGGCTACTGATGCCCGCAGCCACAAACGCCCCGGCCACCCAGCCGCACTAAATCAGCAACCCCGTGAATCTTAAATCGGCTATTCAGAGCTTGTTCAGTCGGGTGCGCTCATCCGCCAACGCCATCATCTCGCCCGAGTTTATTCCGAACAACCCTGGCGAGTGGCAATACACCTCCAACGACTGGCGCATTACCCGGCGCACCCACGTAGCGACACCCTTTACCCGGGACGGCTTGCAGCAGTGGCAAAACAAGAAGTATACCCATCTGCGGTTGCGGGCCGACGATGCCCGGCGGCTGTACCTGGAAATTCGCTACACCTGGCCCGATGACGTGTATTACAGCCTGCACGAGCTGCAGGCCACCGAAGCCGAGGCCGCGGAGCGAGGCGGCGTGTACCTGGCGGAGTTTGCGCTGGCCGACGACGGTTCGGCGGAGCTGGTTGTGCAGCAGGTGCCGGCAGTACTGGGCTACATCTGCTTTAAGCTGGAAGGCGTAACCACGGAGGAACGCCAGGCCCTGCGCAGCCTGATAGCCGACCAGTACTGCCTGTAGCCTTGCTGTGGGGCGGCGCCTTGCACCGGCCCAACCCGATTGCAGGCCCTTACAGCCACAAACGCCCCGGCTACCCAGCCGGGGCGTTTGCTTGCTAACAGTAGCTAAGCATTGGTCACGTTCTAAGCGCGTCCTTCACTGCCCCAAAGCTCGGGCGCGGGTGTGAAGCCGGTGTTGCCGGCGCGTGATGCTTGCGTGATGGATGCTGGGTGCCAAGTCAGCCCGCCATCAGGCACGCATTTAGCGCAGCGTAACGCGTGCCCAGTTTTGCCGGGAGGCTGCGCCTCCTCCGCCAGAACGACTCTGTGGCCAAACGGCCCAGCCCTGTCTTGCCGCTGGAGCGGCAGGGGAGGCCCAGCTTCCACCTCATGCCGGACACGCGCGTTACGGCTTCGCCTAACGGTATTGCTCGGCGGCCTGCTGCTTGTTGCTGAATCCAACCGAAAAACTCTGGAAGGTCCAGACAAGATTGTTTTTGCCCTCCGGAGTTTTCCCAATGCCCCAAACAAGGTTAATTGGACCGTCCGGAGTTTTCTCGATGCCCCAAACAAGGTTGTTTCGGCCATCCGGAGTTTTTCGGTGGCATAAAACAACCTTGTTTCGGCCACCCGAAGTTTTCCGGAAGCCTGAAACAAGGTTGTTTTTGCCACCCGGAGTTTTCCGGGGGTATAAAACAACCATTCTTCAGCCAACGAGAGTTTTCCGGTTGGCTGAAGAATGGTTGGACAGGGGAGTGAAGGTTTTTGGATGGTGCGGAGGATGACGAAGTGTAGGCTGACTACCGCGAACAGCAAAAGCGGCGGAACAGCCGAACCTGGTGCCCGGCCGCCTACCTTCGCTGCGATGAAAACCCTCGTACTGCTGGCCGGCCTCGCGCTGACTGTTGTTGCTGCTTCCGGGCAGGATCTGAAAAAGACTGCCCGCGAAGTGGCCGCCGCCCGGCCCAAGCCCACGGTGGAAGTGATGGTGCTCGGTAGCACGCATTTCGGCCAGAACAGCTACAAAAACGCCCCCACCGGCGACCTGCTCAGCGCGCCGCGGCAGCGCGAAGTGGCCGAGATAAACCGGCTGCTGCTCAAGTTCCGGCCCGACCTGATCATGATCGAAAATACCCCCGAGGAGCAGCCCGGCGTGGACAGCCTCTACGCGCTCTACCAGGCCGGTAAGGTTGAGCTGAAAGACCTGGAGTACGGCCGCGCCGAGCGGTTTCAGTTTGGCTACCAGCTGGCCAAAACCCTGGGCCACCCGCGCATTTTCGGAGTCGATTGCTACGAAAGCGTTTCGAACCGCATTCTGACCCAGGGCGACAACATCGAGGAATTTCAGCGGGAAGCCGGCAAGTTCTCGGCCCTGGGCAAGGAGCCCGATGCGGCGTTTCGGGAGCGTAACCTGCCGCTGAAGGACTTTCTGGTTTTCCTCAACGACCCCGCCGTACTCGACTTCACCTACCGGGTAATGTTCGTGAACCCGGCGCGGGTGCAGCACGGCCGGTTTGCCAACCCGCCCGCGCAGTACGTCGACACGGCCTTCGTGAACCCGCGCTACATCGGGGCCGAGTACATTTCGCTGTTCTACGAGCGCGACCTGAAGGTGTACTCCAACATCGTGACCACCCAGCAGCGCGAAAAAGGCCGGCGCATCCTGGTTATCATGGGCCAGCGCCACGCGGCCGTGCTGCCCAAAATCTTCGCCCACGACCCTCAGTACAAGGTGGTGCCCGTGGGCAGGTACTTGCGCTAGGCAGCGCTTGGCCATAACTGCCCGGAGTGGTATACTTGGTAGTCCGGCCCCGGCCGGGAAGGTCAACCCCAGCCCTCAGTGCCATGCAGCTTTCCGCCCGCGTCAGCAGCCGCTACCAGCAGCACGAAGTTGAAGTGCAAACCAACGGCGTCGCCAAAACCCTGACGCTGGTGCCCAAGCCCGAGGGCTACGGCTCGGTTGTAAACGGGGGAGAGCTGCTGCTGCTGGCCCTGGCTACCTGCTTCTGCAACGACCTCTACCGCGAAGCCGCCCGGCGCGGGTTGCTGCTGGATGGGGTAGAGGTGGAAGTAACCGGCGAGTTTGGCGCCGCGGGCGAGCCGGGCCGCAACTTCCGCTACCGCGCCCGGGTGCAGTCGGGCGCGCCCGCCGCCGCTATCGACGAGCTGATTCAGCACACCGACCGCGTGGCCGAGGTGCACAACACCCTGCGCCGGGGCCTGGAAGTAGTGCTGCAGCCGGCCACCGACGAGCCCGCGTGAGTGCGGGCCGGGCTGCCCGGCAAAGCGCAAAAGCCCCGGCTCCCTTTAGACCGGGGCTTTGCTTCAGCATGCGGGTAACACCCCGTCGGGTGGCACTTCACTCACCCCAAAGCTCGGGCGCAGAAATGACTGGAATGTTACCCCGGCGTTACGGTTTCGGTACCGGCATTCCGCCAGTTGCTTTTGGCTCGCCAACGGCGGGTTCGGGCCGGGTGAGGCGGCCGCATTTCGCTTTCTTTGACGCCGCTTGCCCGTCGCCGGCCCCTAGTGGGCCGCGGCGCGCCAACTGACCGAGCCGATGAAAACCGAGAAAGAAAAGATGCTGGCCGGGGAGCCGTACCTGGCCTACGACCCCGAACTGCTGGCCGAGCGCACCCGCGCCAAGCAGCTGCTGCACCGCCTCAACGTCACCGAGTACCTGCTCACCGATGCGGCCCGCGCGGTGCTGCGCGAGCTGCTGCCCCACGCGCCCCGCAGCCTCTACATCGAGCCACCCTTTCACTGCGACTACGGCTACAATATTCACTGCGGGGAAAATGTGTACTTCAACGTCAACTGCGTGGTGCTCGACGTGATGCCCGTGCACATTGGCTCCCACGTGCTGTTTGGGCCCGGCGCGCAGCTCTACACCGCCACCCACCCGCTCGATGCCACCGCCCGGCGCACGGTGGAGTCGGCCCGCGCCATCACCATCGGCGACGACTGCTGGATCGGGGGCGGGGCCATCATCTGCCCGGGCGTGACCATCGGCCACCGTTGCGTCATCGGGGCCGGCGCCGTGGTCACCCGCGACGTGCCCGACGACTCGCTGGCCGTGGGCAACCCCGCCCGCGTCGTGCGCCGCCTGTAGCAGTTTTTCCTCAGTACACCTTGTTGCGCTGTTTTGCGCCAGTACCTGCCTCAACTATGAAAACCTGGCTTCCCGAGCGCCTGGCCCTGCGCGCCCTGCTGCTGATTCTGTCCCTGGTAGTGGGGTTTCACCTGCTCATTCTGCTGGGCATCATTCCCTATAGTATTGTGTGGGGCGGCCGCCTGCAAAGCCCAGAGCAGATGTACCGCTTCGAAACGGTGTCCATAGCGCTGAATTTGCTGATGCTGGCCGTGGTGGCGGCCCGGGCCGGCTGGCTGCCGCTGCGGCTGAATCCCAAAATTCTGGCTACGGCCCTGGCCGTGATGTGCGGGCTGTTCGCGGCCAACACCGTGGGCAACCTGTTTTCGACCAACGGTTTCGAGCGGGCCTTTTTTACCCCGCTTACCCTGGTGCTGGCTGTGCTCAGCTACCGGGCTGCGCTGGGCCCCGCGCCGAACGCGGCCCGGCAGCCCGAGTAGGGCAGGTGCGCCGGTGGGGCGGGTGAATTATGCCGCCCCGACCGGTGTTACCGCAGCCGGAGCCGTATCTTTGAACTTATCCCGCATTCCCGGGCCGTGCCGCAACCCGGCACGGTTCTGCTTTTAGGCATGACCAATAAAGAAATCAAAGCCCTCATTTCCCTGCTCGACGACGCGGAGGTGCGCCCCCACGTGGAGGGCCGCATTCAGGAGCTGGGCGAAAGCGTGATTCCGTTTCTGGAAGAAGCCTGGGAAGAAACCCTCGACCCCGACCAGCAGCACCGCCTCGAAGAGCTGATTCACGACCTGCAGTTTGCCGGTTTGCAGGAGCGCCTGCGCGTGTGGCGCGATTCGGGCGGCGAAAACCTGCTGGAAGGCATGTGGCTCATCAACTCCTACCAGTATCCCGACGCCGACCTGCAGGCTCTGAACCGGGCCGTGGAGCAGCTGCGCTACGAGGCCTGGATGCTGCTGTTGCCGCAGATGGGACCGGTCGACATTGTGCGGGCGCTCAACCACGTGCTGTTCAAGGTGCACCGCTTCTCGGCCAACACCCAGAACTTCCACGCCCCGGCCAACTCCATGCTGCACCTGGTGCTGGAAACGCGCCGCGGCAACCCGCTCACGCTGTGCGTGATTTACCTGCTGGTGGCCCAGCGCCTGGGTTTGCCCGTCGCGGGGGTAAACCTGCCCAACCTGTTCATTCTCACTTTCCGCCCCGAAGCAGAGGCCGACGAAGACCCGTTCTACATCAACTGCTACAACCGCGGCCTGATTCTGACGCGCACCGACATCGAGCACTACGTGGCCCAGCTCAACCTGCCGGCCAACGCCATCTTCTTCGAGCCCTGCTCGCACCTCGACATCGTGCGCCGCGCCCTGCGCAACCTGGCCGTGAGCTTCGAGAAGATGCAGGAGCCCCAGAAAGCCGCCGAAATCGGCGTGCTGCTGAGCATTCTCACCGACGAGCCCGGCACGCCCCCGGCCCGCGCTGCCGAGGAGGAAGCCAGCGACGAAGCGCCCGAAGAATAGCCCCGCCGGCCCGGTTCCCACGCGCCCAACTACCCGCAAACGTTCGCGCCGCAACGCCTCCTGATTCCACCGGAGAAGGGAGGCATTGCGGCGCAAACGGGTTTTTTCGATCGGTCAGGTACTACTTTTTAATCAGGCAGCCCGAGGCACGCTTTTCCACCAGTCCGGTGCTTTTGCCGGCCAGGGCCGCGTCCAGCGCCACCTGCAGGTAGCGTTCCTTCACGTAGCTTTCTACCTGCGGGTTGTCGTCGATGGCGCCGCGGTAGCGCAGGCTGAAGCCGCCGGACGCCGGCAGCAGCACCACGGCCTCGGGGGTTTTGCTGACGCCCAGCAGGGTGGCCGCTTTCTGGCCCTCGTCGGTGTACTGGCTCAGGTTCGCGGTTTCGGCCTTAACCTTGATTTTGTCGGCTCCGGCGGCGGCGGGTGCCTGCTCCAGGTTGATGGGCGCATTCACAAACAAGAACTGCACACCCTGGCCGGCGTACTGGCCGGCCAGCGCCTGCAGGCGGCTTTCGTAGAGCTTGGAGAAGGGGCAACTGCCGTTGACGAACACCACTACCACGGCTTTCTTGCCGGCAAAGGAGCTCAGAGCCACGGGGGCGTTGTCGCTGCCGCGCAAACTGAAGTCGGCCACTACGCCCGACTGGGCGCGGGCCGAGGAAACGGCCACCGTGGCGGCAATGAGCAGGGCAGCGGCAAGAAGTGAGAGGCGGCGAAAGGACATAGGAAGGGAAAAATCAGCGGGAATGGCTCCAGGTCAGCACGCAGTCGGGGCCGAGCTGCTCGTAGCGGATACAGTGCTGGCTGGGAGCCGGGTCGGTGAGCAGGTGGCCGGTAAAGGAGCCTTGTTCGTGACGGGTGTAGGAGTCGAGGTGAATGTGCTCCTTGAACAGCAGGCGGCGGCGGCTGTAAAGCTTGTAGAGGGTTTCCTTGGCGCTCCAGTTCAGACTGTACTTCACGTCGTCGTCGCCGGCGTCGGCCAACTCGGTTTCGGTGAGGAACTTGGGCGCCAGCAACCGGGCTTTGGGGCGCACTAGTTCAACATCTATGCCAACGCGCCCCGAGGTCGTGAGCAAGGCCGCCACCCAGGGCCCCGAGTGCGAAAGCGAAACGCCGAAATCGGGCAGGCCAGCCAGCAGGGGCTGATTAGTGGCCTCGTCGTTGCGCACGAAGGCGGGCGTAGCCGTCAGTTCGGGCAGCAGCGTGTGCACCAGGGCGCGGCCCGCCAGCCACTGCCGCGGCCGCTGCGGGTCGCGCCCCGCGGGCAGCAACCCGGGGTAGCCGCCGGCTGCCGGCAGCGCGGCCAGCAGCTCGTCGGCCGATTCGCTGAGCTGCCACAGCCCCAGCAGGGTCTGGCCATCGGGTAGGGGAGTGAGGCGGTGCAGGGGCATGAGTAGGAAACGAGACGGGCAGTACGTGGGCGGTAAACGGAACGGCGGGCCCGGAAGAGGGCCTGCGCCACAAACTAAATGGTGCCGCTACGGCCCAAGTTGCGAAAAACGCGGGCAACGCGCCGGAAAGCGGCTGGTTCCGGGCAACGGCGCAGGCCGTACTTTCGCGCCGCCGACTTTCCCGGCCCTCACGTTTTCTCCCCGGCATGAACCCGCTCCCCCGCCCGCAAGTACAGAAGCTGGCCTCGCTCACCGGCCACCGCGACTGCGTGTACGCGCTGGCAGGCAGTGCGGCCGACGATGCCTTCTTCTCGGCCGGGGCCGATGGCCTGGTAGTGGCCTGGAGCGTCGACGCCCCCGAGCAGGACGGGCAGCTGGTGGCCCGGGTCGAAAACTCGGTGTACGCCCTGCGCTACCTGCCCGAGCGCGACCTGCTGCTTGTGGGCCACAACTACCAGGGCGTGCAGGTCATTGCCCTGGGCGAAAAGCAGCTGTGGCGGGCCACGGCCCTGCCGCCGGTGGCCATCTTCGATCTGGCCTACTCAGCCCCGCGCCAGCGCCTGTACGTGGCCCTGGCCGACGGCACGCTGGCGGTTCTGCGGGCTGCCGACTTCAGCCTGGAAAAGCTAGTGCGCGTGGCCCACAAGAGCCTGCGCTGCCTGGCCCTGCACGAGGAGCGCGGCGAGCTGGCCATCGGCAGCTCCGATGCCACCGTGCGCGTGCTCGACGCCGACTCGCTAACCGTGCGCCACACCCTGAGCGAGGCCGGCAACTCGGTGTTCGGCCTGGGCTACAGCCCCGATGGCCGGCGCCTGTACGCCGCCGGCCGCGACGCCCACCTGCGGGCCTACGACGTGGCCGCCGGCTACGCCGAAGTGCTGACGGTGGTGGCCCACCTGTTTGCCATCAACCACCTGACGTTTAGCCCCGACGGGCAGCTGCTGGCCACCTGCAGCATGGATAAAAGCATCAAGCTCTGGGACGCGGCCAGCGGGCGGCTGCTGCGCGTGGTCGACCGCGCCCGGCACGCGGGCCACGGCACCTCCGTCAACCGCTTGTTTTGGTCGGGCCGGCAGAATCGGTTAGTTTCGTGTAGCGACGACCGCAGCCTGGCCGTTTGGCAGGTTAGCAGTACCGAGTAGTTGGTATCGAGTAGTAAGACGCGCGCTTGGTAAACCCTTGGTGGTTTTCGCCAGCCGGTCGAGTTTCTACCCTTGGCTTACTACTTCATACTCTGTACTCAAGACTCCACTCATGAAAATCACCCCGCTTGATATTCGGCAGAAAACCTTTGAGCGCGCCTTTCGTGGCGTCGACAAAGACGAGGTAGACGCCTTTCTGCTGACGCTTTCGCAGCAGTGGGAGCGGCTCACCGACGAAAACCGGGAGCTGCGCCGCCAGCTCGACCAGGCCCAGCACGACGTGCAGAAGATGCGCGAGGTGGAAACCTCGCTCTACCGCACCCTGAAAACCGCCGAAGACACCAGCACCAGCATCGTCGACCAGGCCCAGAAATCGGCCGAGCTCAAGCAACGCGAAGCCCAGCTGCAGGCCGAGCAGCTGCTGGCCGACGCCCGCCAGAAGGCCCGTCGCGTGGTGGACGAGGCCTACCAGCAGGCCGAAAAAGCGGTGGCCGACATGCAGGCCGAGGTGAACACCCTGGGCCAGGAGCACCAGCGCTTGGAAAGCGTGCTCGACACGCTCATGCGCGACTTGCAGCACCTGGCCGCCGGCGTGCAGGAGAAAGTGGAGAAGGCCCAGCAGCGCCCCCGCGGCTCGGTGGCCGCCATCCTTTCGCGCGCGGCCAGCGTAAAGGTCAACCGTGAGGAACCCGCCTCGCCCCAAACCGAAACGCCCATGTTCGTTCACTCGCCGTCCGCTTCTTCGGCCGCGGCCATTCCGGCTACCTCGGCCACGGTCGGCGCCGCTCTGGCGGCCGAGCCGGCCAGCCGCCCCATCGGTCCCCAGCCGGGCCAGCAGCCCCAGCCCGGGGAGCCGGCCCACACCCCCGGCCCCGACATCGACCCGCTGCGCCCGCACGAGCACCCCGGGGTGGCCGAGCCCTCGCGCATTCATGTGCCCGAGCCGGCCCGCGTGCCCAGCCCCGATGCGCCCACGGTGGAGCCGCCGCGCCCCGATATTCAGCCGGTGAGCCCGCCCTCGCCCGAAATTACCCCGCCCACGCCGCAGCCCCATCCCGGCCTGGCCGCGGTGCCCGCCGTAGCCGAAGCCGAGAAGTCCTTCTTCGACGAAATCTAACCGCTCCTGCCCGGCTGCCGCGCCGCCAGCCAGCGGGAAGCCTGCCCCTCGGGGCGGGCTTTTTCGTTTCCTTTGCAAGGCCCGGGCCCCTGAGTTGATAAACCATCGTTCCAGCCGGTCGAGCTACCCTATCACCATTTCACCCCCTCACCCCATGGGCCAGATTACGCTGGAAGGACTGGAGTTTTTTGCGTTCCACGGCTACTACGACGAGGAGCAGAAAATCGGCAACAAGTACGGCGTCGACCTGAAGGTGCGCACCAACCTGTACCGGGCCGGCGCTACCGACCTGCTGCCCGAAACGGTAAACTACGAGGTGCTCTACAAGCTGGTGGTCGAGGAAATGCAGGCCCCGGCGCGCCTGCTCGAACACCTGGCCCACCGCATCATCGACCGCGTGCTGCACGAGTTGCCCCACGTGCGCCGCGTAGAGGTGAGCGTATCCAAGTTCAATCCCCCGCTGGGCGGTATCTGCCACCGGGCGCGCGTTACGCTCAAGCGCAAGCGGCCCGCGCCGGCCCTGTAACTTTTCCAAAGCCCGCATACCCGCCCGCCGCCTGCCCCGCGCAGCCGGCGGGCGTTGCATATGGGGCAGGTTCGGATCGGCGGCTTAAGGTAAATCGGGTGGCCGGCAACGCAGCCATTGAACTGATTCAGCGTCTGCTAACTAGTTTGACGAAATATTTCGTAGCCAGAGCTTGACAAGTACGAGGTGTTTCGTATATGTTTGGGTTTACGAATGACTTCGTAGCGTAACCAGTTTTGTGTGATGGGAAAAACCAACGTACCGCGCCCGACGGAATCGGAGCTGGAAATTCTGCAGGTGCTCTGGCAAAACGGCCCGAGTACGGTGCGCTTCGTGAACGACGAGCTGAGCAAGCGGCGGGAAGTGGGCTACACCACCACGCTCAAGCTGCTGCAGCTCATGCACGAGAAGGGCATTGTGGCGCGCGACGACTCCAGCCGCACCCACGTGTACCGCCCCGCCCTGCGCGAGCAGGAAACCCAGGGCGTGCTCATCGACCGTCTGCTCGAAGCGGCCTTCGGCGGCTCGGCCCTGAAGCTGGTGCAGCAGGCCCTGGGCAACCGCCGCACCTCCCGCGAGGAGCTCAGCCAGATTCGCGACCTGCTCGACCAGATAGACCCCCAGGAACCCCGTCCAACCAATTCCCCTAACCCCGATGAACTGGCTTGAGAACCTGCTGACGCCCGCGCTGGTGCGCGCCGTTGGCTATACCATTCTGCATTCGTTGTGGCAGGGGGCCGTGGTGGCCCTGGCCCTGGCGGGGCTGCTGCTGCTGCTGCGCCGGCACTCGGCCCGGGTCCGTTACTCCGTTACGGCGGCGGCCCTGGGACTACTGCTGCTGCTGGCGGGCGTCACGTTCCTGCGCTATTACCTCACGGCCCCGGTTGCTATTGTCACGGCCGCCGGGCAGGCCCAGCTCTCGGCGGCCGTGGCGCCGGTGGCCGCCGTGGCAAGTAGCCCGGCGGCGGCGCACCCGCTCAGCGCCCAGGTGGTGCTGGCCTACTTCGAGCACAACCTGCCGCTGATTGTGACGGTGTGGCTGCTGGGTTTGCTTACCATGAGCCTGCGCCTGCTGGGCGGCCTGGCCTACGTGCAGCGCCTGCGCCACTACGGCACCCGGCCGCTGGGCTTGGCCTGGCAGCACCGGCTGGCCAGCCTCTCGGCCCGGGCCGGCCTCAAGCGCCCCGTAACCCTACTGGAATCGAGCCTGGTGCGGGTGCCGGTGGTGGTGGGTCACCTCAAGCCGCTGATTCTGCTGCCGCTGGGGGCCGTGGCTGGCCTGAGCCCTGCACAGATGGAAGCCATTCTGGCCCACGAGCTGGCCCACGTGGCCCGGCGCGACTACCTGGTCAACATCATTCAGTCGGTGGCCGAAATCCTGTTCTTCTACCACCCGGCCATGTGGTTTCTGACGGCCACGCTGCGCGCCGAGCGCGAAAACTGCTGCGACGACGTGGCCGCCTCGCTCTGCGGCGACCCGCTGGTGCTGGCCCGCGCCCTGGCTGCATTGGCCGAGCTGGGCCTGGAGCGCACCGTAGCGCCGCGCCTGACCATGGCCGCCGTGGGGCCGCGCGGCTCCCTGCTGGGCCGGGTACGCCGCCTGGTGCAGGGCCGGGGGGCGCCTACTTTCTCGGAAGGTTTCTGGGCCGCCTGCGTGGTAATGATGGGCATGGTGCTGCTGGGCATCAGCGCCGTGACGGCCCTGGCGCACCCGCAGCTGGCCGTCGCGGCCCCGCGCCTGCTGCGCCAGGCTGTGCTGCCGGTACTACGCGCCCCGGCCAGTCCGGCCCCGGCGTTGGTAGCGGCGCTGGCTCCCGCGCCGCCCACCGTGGCCGCCGACGACGATGACGACAAGGACCGCAAGCGCAAAGCCAAGCGCCGGAAGGGCGGCGAAACCCGCGTCATCGTGCTCGACGGAGCCGACGCACCGCGCCGCCGCGGGCAGGCCGGCTCGGTTATCATCGAGAAAGACAAGAAGGGCCGCCTGACCGACCTGTACGTGGACGGCCAGCGCGTGGAAACCGCCGCCCCCGACCGCCGCGGCGGGAAAAAGGACGACGAGCGGGTAGAAGTTATCCAGTTGCCCCAGCCGGGCCGCGGCTACGCGCCCGCCCGCGCCTACACCTACTGGTCCGATGGCAAGTCGGCCGATAAGTACCTCGCGGGCAAGCTGGGCCGGGACTTCGACCAGGCCCGCTTCCAGGAAGAAATGGCGCGGCTGCAGGCCGAGCTGCACCGCAGCGGCAGCCAGCTGCACGCCCTGGCCGGCGGCCACGGCCCCAGCCCCGATACCGACCGCATCGTGCGTGAGGCACTGCGTTCGGCTGAGCGCGGCCTGGAGCAGGCCCGCCTGCGCGGCGACCTGAGCGAGGCCGACAAAGCCAAAATTGAGCAGGAGCTGGAGCGCGTGCGTGAGCAGCGCCACGAGCTGGATGAAAAGCGCCACGAAGCCGAGGAGCAGCGCCGGGAAGAAACCCTGCGCCTGCAGGACGAAGCGCGCGTGGAGCGCGACCGGCTGCGGGCCGAGCGGGACCGGGCCCGGGCCGAACGTGACCGGGTGCGCGCTGAGCGCGATGCCCGCATCCGCAAAGCCGAAGACGACATCATCACCGAGCTGGTAAAAGACGGCCTCATCAAGGACAAGCAGACGTTTCAGTTATCGCTCACGGCCCGTGAGCTGGTGGTGAATGGGCAGAAGCAGCCCGCGGCCACGGCGGCCAAGTACCGCCGGCTGTACGAGGAAGGCACCGGCCGCACCATCAGCGAAACCGGCACGGTGCTGCTCAACGCCAGCGGCGGCAACATGAACCGCATCTACACCAGCAGCTCCAGTTCCGACGGGTTCATGCCCGCGCCGCCGGCGCCGCCTACCCCGCCCACCAACCTGGCTCCCGCGGCACCCAAGGCGCTGCGTGCCCCCCGCGCCCCGCGTCCTCCCCGTGCCCCCAAGGCCGTATTCAATTCCACCGACGTGCGCGCCGCGCTGATCCGCGACAACATCATCGGCGCAACCGACCAGACCCTGCAGCTGCGGCTCAACAGCAAGGAGATGGTAGTGAACGGCAAAAAGCAGCCCGCCGACGTGGCCGAGCGCTACCGCAAGCTGCTGGGCGGCACCGAGGGCGGCAGCATCAACATGAACGTGACCATTACCAACGACTAAGCTCTGAACCCGTCTGG
This sequence comes from Hymenobacter sp. B81, assembly GCF_044628455.1. NCBI lineage: Bacteria > Pseudomonadati > Bacteroidota > Cytophagia > Cytophagales > Hymenobacteraceae > Hymenobacter > Hymenobacter sp. B81. Next base: position 446,500 of record NZ_JBIYZW010000003.1, read on the forward strand.
TTTGGTGAGTGAAAAGCAGGCGGTAAGGCCGGCCGGACTCCTGATCCGGTCGGCTTTGTTTTGCCGCTGCGGATAGCACAATTCCAGCATCATAGGTGGCCGCCACAATTAGTTTCGGGGGCAAGCAACGCCCGGGCCGCCGCCTGCATCTATTCGCCCAATCCGGCCCCCCTTCCGGCCTTTTCGCCCCGCTTTTCTGCTCACCACCACTATGCCCACGCGTACGCTGTGTTTGCTGCTTCTGCTGTTGCTCACCAGCGCAGCCCGGGCCGCCTCCGACGACCCCAAACCCGATAAGGGCCTGGCGCCGAAAAAGCAGCTGACGGCGCTGCGCGTGGCCGGGGGCATTAAGCTCGACGGGGCGCTGGACGAGCCGGAGTGGCAGCAGGCGGCCGTGGCCACTGATTTCATCCAGAACCGGCCCAACCCCGGCCCGCCCGAGCGCCACAAAACCGAGGTGCGCATCCTCTACGACGACGCCAACCTCTACATCGGCGCCATCATGCACGACGTGAGCCCCGACTCGATCATGCGCGAGCTGAACGCCCGCGACAACCTGGGCAACACCGATTTTTTCGGGGTGTTCTTCGATACCTACCACGATAAGCTCAACGGCTACGGCTTTATTGTGACGCCCGGCGGGGTGCAGCTGGACGCGCGCTACTCGCCCGCCAGCGGCGAAGACTTCAACTGGAACGCCGTGTGGGACGCCCGCACCGCCTTGCGCGGCACCGATTGGGTGGCCGAAATGCGCATTCCCTACTCGGCTATTCGCTTCAGTGCGCAACCCGAACAGCTCTGGGGGCTGAACTTCATGCGCCAGCGCAAAAAGGAAAACCAGGCGTTTTTCTGGAACGAGGTGAAGCCCGCCGTCGACGGTTTCGTGAACCAGTGGGGCACGCTCACGGGGCTGCGCGACGTGAAGCCGCCGCTGCGCCTGTCGCTGACGCCCTACGTGTCGGGCTACGTCAACCACGACCCGCTGAGCAAGGCGGACGAGCGGCGCACCACCACCAGCTTCAACGGCGGGGCCGACGTGAAGTGGGGCATCAACGAGAGCTTCACCCTCGACGCGACGCTGGTGCCCGACTTCGGCCAGGTGCAGAGCGACAACCAGGTGCTGAATTTGTCGCCCTTCGAGGTGCAGTTCGCCGAAAACCGCCAGTTCTTCACCGAGGGCACCGAGCTGTTTAACAAGGGCGGGCTGTTTTACTCCCGCCGCGTGGGCGCCCAGCCCATCGGCCACTCCGACGTGGAGGGCCAGTTGCGCCCGCGCCAGCGCGACAACGAGGGCCGCATCATTCCGGGCGAGTTTGTGAAGCGCAACCCCGGCACTACCCAGCTGCTAAACGCCACCAAAATTTCGGGCCGCACCAGCAAAGGCCTGGGTGTGGGCGTGTTCAACGCCCTGAGCAACAACGTGTACGCGACGATTCAGGACAGCGCCTCGGGTGCTCAGCGGGAGGTGCTGACCCAGCCGTTCTCGAACTATAACATCGTGGTGCTGGACCAATCGCTGAAAAACAACTCCTACGTCTCGCTCATCAACACCAACGTCACCCGCTGGGGCCGCACCTACGACGCCAACGTGACCGGCGGGCTGTTTCGCTTCGCCAACAAGAAAAACGAGTACGCCCTAGACGGTCGGCTGGTGTACTCGCGCCGCCGCGGCACCGTGTTCGGCTCCGAGGAGCGCATCGGCGACCAGGACGGCTACAAGTACCAGCTGGGCTTCGGCAAAATCAGCGGGGCCTTCACCTGGGGACTGAACCAGGGCATCGAGTCGGACCGCTACAACCCCAACGACCTAGGCATTCTGTTCGGCAACAACAAGATTGCCCAGAACGTGTACTTCAACTACAACAAGTACAAGCCATTCTGGAAGGTCAACAACCTCTACACCTACGGCGGCATCGAGCACTCGCTGCTGTACCGGCCCACCCGCTACCAGAACCTGTACCTGTACGGCGGGGCCAACACCACCTTTACCAAGAACTTCCTGAGCGCGGGCTTCGACTTCGACTGGAGCCCCGAAACCAACGACTTCTACGAGCCGCGGCGCTTTCCGCTGGGCCAGTACTGGGTGCGCAAGCCCGCCAACGGCAACCTGGGCGGCTACATCTCCTCCGACTACCGCAAGAAGGTGGCCATTGACGTGAACGGCGGCCTGCGCGTGTTTGCCGCCGACGACCGGTTGCCGCGCCCGCGCCGCCTGGGCTGGGGCCTGAACGTGAGCCCGCGCTACCGCTTCAACAACCAGCTCAGCTTCCGGTATTCGGCCGAGTGGAGCCTGAGCCAGAACCAAATCGGCTACGCCGGCAGCGTCAGCGCCGCCGACACCGTGGGGCGGCCCCCGCTGCGCGACATGCGCCTCGCCGGCGACCCGCTGCTGGGCCGCCGCCGCGTGGTAACGGTGGTCAACACCCTCAACGGCAGCTACACCTTCAACAACCGCATGTCGCTCACCGTGCGCGTGCGCCACTACACCAGCACCGTCAACTACCACGAGTTCATTCGCCTGCGGCCCGGCGGGGCAGAGGAAGTGGTGGCCTACCCGCGCAACCGCGACAACACCTATAATGCCTTCAACGTGGACGCGGTGTACGGCTGGTGGTTTGCGCCCGGCTCGCAGGTGAGCGTGGTGTGGAAAAACGCCGGCGACTTCTCGCGCGACGCCAACGAGGCCACTCCGCTGTACTTCGACAACCTGGCCAACACCATCAACACCCCCCACAACAACTCCCTTTCCATCAAAATCCTCTACTACCTCGACTACCTGGCCCTGCGCCCCAAGCGCGGGTAGCAGCCCGCAGTAGCTTGCTGAGCCCGTCGGCTGCCCGTACCAAGCGGGTGGCCGACGGGTTGCGTGTTTAAGCCTCCTGGCCCCCGCCGGCTGAGGTCGGTTTAAAGCGGCCGGCGGGGCGGCCAACCAGGCCGGGCAGGCGCAAGCGCAAGCAAAGTCACCGTAATTTGCCCCGGGTTCCGCGCTCAACGGCGAAGACGAGTTGCCGCCGGCGGCCCCGCGGCCCGCCCGGCAGCTACCGGTTTCACTGCCTCACTTTTCCCAGTCCCTTACCCGCTACCAATGGCCCTGCATCTTGCCCAACTCACCCTGCTCGTACCCGACTACGACGAAGCCCTGGCCTACTACGTGGGCGTGCTTGGCTTTCAACTGCTCGAAGACACCGACCGCGGCGCGGGTAAACGCTGGGTGGTGGTGAGTCCCGGCCCCGAGTCGGCGGCGCTGTTGCTGGCCCGGGCCGACACGCCCGAGCAGCGCGCCGCCATTGGCCGGCAGGGCGGGGGCCGGGTGTGGCTGTTTCTGCGTACCGACGATTTTGCCACCGACCACGCCCGCCTGCACGCCGCCGGCGTGGCGTTTCAGGAAGCGCCCCGCCACGAATCCTACGGCTCGGTAGTCGTCTTTGCCGACTGCTACGGCAACCGCTGGGACTTGCTGGGGCCCGCCCCGGCCACTGTCTGAGCCGTCAGGCGTCGCCCAGCCCCAGCAGCTCCTCGGCGGCCCCGAAGGCCGAGGTGCGGCCCTGCTCCACCAGCTCGCGCAGGGCGGGCAGCCGCCGGGCCACCTCGGGGCGGGCGTAGAAGCGTTCCTCCAGGGCTTCCCGAACACTTTGCTGCAGCCACTGCAGATTTTGCTCGCGCCGCCGCTGATCGAAAAAGCCGTTGGGCTGCGTCAGCGCCAGGTAGCGGCCGATTTCTTCCCACACCCCGGCCACGCCCTCGCCCGTGAGGGCCGAGCAGGTGCGCGCCACCGACGCCCAGCCCGAGGCGGCGTGCGGAAACAGCTGCAAGGCGCCTTGGTACTCGCGCCGGGCGCGCCGGGCTGCCAGTTCGTTGCCCGAGTCGGCCTTGGTGATGACCACCGCGTCGGCCATTTCCATGATGCCACGCTTGACGCCCTGCAGCTCGTCGCCGGCGCCGGCCAGCATCAGCAGCAGAAAGAAGTCGACCATGCCGTGCACGGCGGTTTCGCTCTGGCCCACGCCCACGGTTTCCACGAAAATCACGTCGTAGCCCGCGGCCTCGCACAAGAGCAGCGCCTCGCGGGTGGCGCGGGCCACGCCGCCCAGCGAACGGCCGGCGGGGGAGGGGCGGATAAAGGCGTGCTCGTGGGCCGCCAGCTGGTTCATGCGGGTTTTGTCGCCCAGGATGCTTCCCCCGCTGCGCTGCGAAGTGGGGTCGACGGCCAGCACGGCCAGGCGCTGCCCGCGCTCGGCCACCACGTGCATGCCCAGCGCCTCGATAAACGTGCTTTTGCCCACGCCCGGTACACCCGTAATACCGATTCGTACCGAGCGGCCGGTGTGCGGCAGCACCCGTTCCAGCAGTTGGCGAGCCAGCTCCCGGTCGGTGGGCAGGGTGCTTTCGACCAGAGTGATGGCGCGGCTGAGCACGAAGCGGTTGCCGGCCAGCAGGCCGGCTACGTACTCGTCGGGGGAAAGGCGTTTGGCCAAGGCAGCGAAGAAGGAAGAGGGAAAGCGAAAAAGAAGCGCCGCTGGCAGCTGGCGGGATGGGCCGGTCGTTGTTTGCGACGCTTAAAAGTAGCTACTTGCCCCGCGTTGCCGTTCGGGGCGGCCCGTGGTTACGCTTTTCACTTCCCCGGTTTACCTTGATGAAGTCATTTTTACGGGCGCTGCTGCTCCCGGCGCTGGCGCTTGGCAGCCAGGCCGCGCAGGCCCAGAACGAGCTGAGCAACTTTACCGCCACCGGGCGCGGCGGCGTGGCCACCACCTTCGCCGGCGACTACCAGGCCATCGGCATCAACCCCGCCAACCTGGCCCGGGTAGGCAGCCCCAAGGTCGCCTTCACCATCGGCCAGTTCGGGGTGGGCGCGGCCTCGCAGTCGCTCACGCGCAGCCAGCTCAACCAGTTTATCTTTCACCCCGACGAGAAGCTCAGCCAGGCCGACAAGCTGGCGCTGGCCGCCTCGTTCACCTCCGCCAACGCGCTCAACGCCAACATCGACGTGACCACCTTCGGTTTGTCGGTGTCGCTGCCCGTCATCGGTAGCATTGCCATCAGCAACCAGCAGCGCATCAGCACCCACGTGGGACTGAACCGCAACGCCGCCGAGCTGCTGTTTCTGGGCTACAACGCACCCATCATCACCCAGAACTTCAACGCCGACGGCACGCCCAAGAATCCGGCCACGGTGCCGCTGGTATCGGAGGCGCTGGCGGGTACCGAACTGCAGATGGCCTGGCTCAACGAGTTCAACGTGGCCTACGGCGTGCGCGTGCTCGACCTGCCCAAGGTGCAGCTGATGGCCGGCGCCGGCTACCGCTACATCGAGGGCGTGGGCGTGGTGGACGTGCGCGTGAATGGCGGCAAGGTGGAAGCCTACGGGTCCATGTCGCCGCTGTTCGACATCAACTACGGCAAGCTGGCCAGCAACCCGCAATTCAACCTGCGCCAGCGCGACTCCGGCCTGCAGCCCGTGGGCAAGGGCAACGGCTTCGACCTGGGTTTGTCGGCCGAACTGGGCAAGGTGGTGCGTCTGGGCCTGGCCGTGACCGACCTGGGCAAGATGACCTGGGAAGGCAACCTGGTAACGGCCAATGACCAGAAGCTGAAGCGCCTGCGCTCGGCCGGCGTGGGCAGCTACAACTTCATCAAGGAAGCCACCGAACTGTTTGCCGCCGGCTCCGACAGTTTGTTTCAGTACCAGCCCGGCACCAAGCGCACCGCCGATTTGCCCACCAAGCTGCGGGCCGGCGCCGGGGTGCGCATCAGCGAGTATTTCGAGGCCGGCGTCGACGTGACTTTGCCGCTGAACGAGGTGGCCGGCAACCTGAGCGCCCCGTTCGTGGGCGTAGGCGTCGACTTCAAGCCGGTAAAGTGGATTCGCCTCAGTTCGGGCGCCACGGCCGGCGCGGGCTACAACGTGGGCATTCCGCTGGGCATCACCCTCACCAGCAAGGTCTACGAAGCCGGCATCAGCACCCGCGACGTGGCCGGGCTGATTTCAAAGGATAACCCCTACGTGTCGGTGGCTATGGGCTTTTTGCGCTTCAAAATCGGCCAGACCCAGTAAGAGGCTGATTGGCTAGAAACAAGCGGTGCCCCGGCTCAGAAGTCGGGGCACCGCTGTTTTTTGTAGGAGCCTGGATTAACTCTGGAGCCGCCTTACGGGGCCGCCGGCTGGATGAAGTTGGGCAAACCCAGCTTGCTGCGGCGGCCGCCCAGCTTGAGGCCGTTGTCCTGGTACTGGCAGGCGGCGCCGGCGGCATCGGGGTTCTGGATGACGCCCAAGAAGGGGTTGTCTTCGCGGGCCACGTAGATGCGGCCGTCGGGCCCGCGCTGCAACGAGCCGATTTTGCGGTTGGCCGAGTTGCCGATGGCGGTTTTGTCGCCGGTTTTCAGGTCGAGCTGCCACACCTGGGCGTTGCCGCCGCCGTTGCCGTTGCTGGTCACGTAGAGCTTCGTGCCGCTGGGCGAAAACTCCACGCCGTAGGCTTCCTCGAAGCCCTTGTAGGCCCTGGGCTTGCTCACCTTGCCGGTGGCGTTGTCGAAGTCGAACACCTCCACGCGGTTGGCCTCGCGCCAGATGGCCACGGCCAGCTGCCGGCCCGAGGGCGAGAATTTCATGGTGCCGATGGCGTTGCGGCCGGGGCCGGCGTGCATGCTGCCCACGTTGCTCAGGTTGGGCTTGGCGTCGATGCCGTCGGCCGTTACCAGGTAGCTCACGAAAGCGTTGGAGTTCCAGCGGTGGCCCACCACCCACACGTCGCGGCCGTTGCGGTGGCGCACGGCGGCCAGCTTCTCGGCCACGGGCGAGATGAGCAGCACGTTGCTGCGCTTCACGTCGCCCAGGCCCCCGGCGTCGGTCATGTCGACCACCGAATAGCGCAGGCCGTTGGAGCTGCCCTCGGCGCCGGTGGTGAAGATGTAGAACACGTTGCCGCTGCCCGGGTCGGGCACGATGAGCGCGCTCTGACTGCTGGACTTGCTGCCCATCAGATTTTTACCGTTGGGCATGAGCTGGTGCTGGCGGTTCCACACGTTCACGCCGTTGGTGTAAAACAGCAGCTGCCCGCGCGAAGTGGTGGCTACGGCGCTGCCCTCGTAGGTGCTCATTTTGCCGTCGAGCAGCACCGCGGGGGCGCCCTGGCGGAAGTCCAGGCCGGCCTCGCCGCCGAAGTACCAGAGGGCGTTTTGCAGTTGGGCCGAAACCGGCGCGCTCAGCAGCCACAGGCCGAGCAAAAGCAGAAAACGGTAGTGCATGGAGAAAGGGTGCGGCGCCGCGGGGTGGTGAAAAGCGGGGCCGTCCGCAGCGTTTAACGCAATTCCGTGCCAAAGATTGGTGCCAGCATCAGCGCCCGGACCTTACACCTCCCATTCGCCGGCCAGCAGCCGCGGCAGCAGCCCGCGCACGATGCGGTAGCTCAGGCCCCAGAGCTGGTGGCCGCCGGCCACGCGGTAAAACGACACCGGGGCCGCCCGGGGCCAGTCGGGCAGTTGCCAGGTTTCGGTGGCGTGGGCCCCGGGGGCCAGCAGCGCGGAAACGGGGACTTCCAGCACTTCCTCGATTTCGCCGGTTTGCCAGCGCCATACCTCCGGCCGCTCGATGCGGCCCAGAAAGGGTGCCACCCGGAAGCCGGTGGTGAAGGTGTTGAGCACGGGCAGGGCGGCCAGCACGCGCACCTGCTCGGGGCGCAGGCCTACTTCCTCTTCGGCCTCGCGCAGCGCCGTGTGCAGGGGCGAGGCGTCGGTGGGGTCGGTTTTGCCGCCGGGAAAAGCCAGCTGCCCGCCGTGCACGCCGAAGTTGCCGCGGCGCACCAGCACCAGGCGCAGTTCGCCGGCCTCGTCGCGGAACACCGGCACCAGCACGGCGGCCGCGCGCAGGGCCGGCTCCAACGAGCCCGCCGCTTCGCCTACCCCCACTGCTGCAGCTCAATCACGTTGCACTCGGGGTCGGCCACGTAGGCCCAGGTGATGGTGCGGCCCAGGGGAGTCATCTGCGTGGCCACTTCGCCCAGCGCCGAGCCGCCCTCGGCAATGACCACGGCGCGGGCGGCCGCCACGTCTTCCACCTCAAAGGCAATGTGGCCGAAGCCCGGGCGGTGGGGGGCGGTGCGGGCGCGGTTGTTCAGCGGGTCGTAGCCGAAGATTTCCAGCGTGGGGCCGTCGGAGCCGTGGCCCGGCAGGCGCAGGTGCACGCCCCGTTGGCGGGGCCGGGCGTTGCCCTCAGTCGTCAGCGCCTCGTCGTGGTAGTCGCGCCGGGGTAGCAGCGGCTCGCAGCCGAACACCCGCTCGTAGAAGGCAGCCAGGGCTTCCCAGTCTTCGGCGGTCAGGTTGGTGTGGGCGTAGCGGGCGTGGAGCAGCGGCATGGCAGAGCGGTGGTGAGGCGGCGAATAAAAAGAGTGCAGTGCAGCGCGCGGTTAGGCGGGCTGCACTGCACAACGAGCGGCGGCGCAATCTAGTGATATGCCCAGAATTATGGAACCTGCTGTCGGGGTCCTATTCCAGCACGTAGGCACCCTGCGCGTCGGTGCTCACGCAGGGCAGCGTGCGGTGCCGGGCAAACTGCTGGTAGCCCGGGGCCAGGGTTTGCCAGAACGCATAGTGCACGCTGCCGCGCCGGTTGTGCAGCTGCTCCTCGCTCAGCTCGAAGGGAAAGATGTGCACCCACTGCTCGGTTTGGCCGGCCTGGCGGGCCTCGGTAGCCAGCACGTACACCTCGCGGATGCCCGCGTCGGTAATGGGCAAGCAGCCGATGGTCACGTTGGAGCCGTGGATGAAAATGTCGCCGCCGGGGCGGGCGCTGCCCAGCCGGCGGTCGGCGGCGTTGGGGTAGTCGAGGCCCAGGGAAAGGTGGTAGAGGCTTTCGGGGTTGAACCGGTCGATGCGGTAGAAGCCCTCGGGCACCTGCCCGTCGCCCTCGCGGCGCTTGGGCCCCAGCGTACCCGAGCTGCCGGCCAGGGGGTAGGTTTTCAGCAGCTGAAAGGCCGGCGCGCCGGCGTTGCGCACCCACACTTCCAGCTTCCGCCCGATTTTGAACACCCGGAAAAACACTTCCAGGCGGGCCGGGTCGATGCCCTGCTGGGCCAGCTGCCGCCGCAGGGCGGGCCAGGCTTCGGTGTAAGCCGCCTGCACGCGCGGATGCTGCAGCTGCTGGTCGCGGAAGCTCGGGCCGGTGGAGCGGGCCGCCAGCGTGACGGTCAGCAGCGCGAGCAGCAAAATTGGGCGTAACATAAGAATAACGGGGCGCGGGCTTGCACGAAGCGGCGCGGGCCGAAATAACGACGAGCTACGGGCTTATTGTACTTCGCCTATATATCGTCTCTTTAAGCGTTTGAATGTGAGTTGCCTATTTCATCGGATGCGGCCTAACCGGGGCAACTGGTCATTGAAGTTCGCTTGGCCAAGCTCCCGCTGCGGGCAGGCGCCGCCAAACCTCCGCTTGGCATTTGGGTTAGTTAATGGTATGCTTGTCCCAGTAGCCTTGCATCCGTCACCCTAGTGCTGTTGCCATGTCCTTTTCCTCATCCCGCCCCGAAGACCTGCTGTTCGACGCCGCCCGCCGCGGCGACGTTGCCTACCTCAAGCACCTGATTGAGAGCCAGGTCGACCTCAACATCCAAAACGGCAAGGGCTTCACCCCGCTTATTGTGGCGGCCTACGACGGCCACCTCGAAGCCACCCAGCTGCTGCTCGAAGCCGGCGCCGACCCCAACGTGCAGGACCACGCCGGCAATTCGGCGCTGATGGGCGTTTCCTTCAAGGGCTACCCCGAAGTGGCCGAGCTGCTGCTGCAGCACGGGGCCGACGTAAACCTGCAGAACGGCAACGGCGGCACGGCGCTCATGTTCGCCACCCTGTTTGGCCGCCACAACATGCTGCCCGTGCTGCTCGAAGCCGGTGCCGATGCTACCCTGCGCGACGTGCGTGGCCTCTCGGCCCGCGACCTGGCTTTGCAGCAGGGCAACGAAGCGGCCCTGCTGGTGCTGCCCGCCGAAGCCGCCGGCTAAGCCGGACCGGGCTTGCGCAGCAGAAAGTAGGCGTAGCGGCGGTCGTGCACCAGGGGCTGCTCGGGCTCCAGCGCCACCGCCTGGGGGCTCAGGCCGCAGGCCTCGGCCAGGGTCCAAAATTCCTCGATGCGGTAAGTGGTCATGTTGGCCATGTTGCGGGCGTAGCCCCAGCGGTAGGGCTGGCTGGCCAGCGTCAGGTCGCTGTACTTGATCTGAATAAAGGCCAGGCCACCGGGGGCGAGCAGCTCGGCCGTGAGCCGTAGCACGCGTTGGCCGTAGGCTTTCGAAGGAAACAGCTCGTACACATAAGTCGACAGCAGCAGGTCGCAGGGCTCGGTAATCAGTGCCCGCACCTGCTCGGGGGCCGCGGCCGGCAGCAGCACCGGCACGAAGCCCGGCAGCCCGGCGGCGCGCATCTGCCGCTCGCACTCCGCCAGGGTGGTCCCCGTGATGTCGATGCCGTAGTAGCGGGCTGCGCCCGGCGCGAAGTGCACGGCATTGGCCCCACCGCCGCACCCCCAGTCGACAATGCACGCTGGCTGACGGGGCGGCCACTGCGGCCCGGCCAGTCGCCGAAACCGGTCGAGGTTGTTGCGGCCGATGGCCAGCCAGCGCGCGTCGTCGTGGGCAAACACGCCGTTGCCGCGCCAGTGGGCGTTGCCGCCTTCCTGCCCCGGCGCCGATACGGCATCCCAGTACTGCTGCGCGTCGGCAATGATTTTGTCTTCGGCCTCGTGCAGGCCCAGGCTGTCGTGCAGCAGCCGCTGGCCGGCACGGTAACCGGTGCCCAGCAGGCTGCGAAGGGTAGAAGTGCTCATGAAAAGCGGAGTCGAACAAGGTCAGGCAATTGTGTAATAATATGAATTTTATTTATAAATATTTTAATCGTTTATGAGCTGCTCTGGAGCCCGGAGCGGCTCCGGTAGCAGAGCAGAAAGATGGTTGCATGCACCCTGGCAGGCTGAATTGGGCCACATGTTGATGTGGATGCTGCAACCTTTGGCGAGGTGAAACTATCTTCGTGGCAAGCTTTTCCACCTTTCATCATACGCTTTAAGCTCTATGCGTAGCTCTACTTCGCGTTTCGCCCTTTTGCCCCGACTGGGGCTGCTCGCTATGCTGGGCCTGGCCTCATTTGCTGCCCAGGCGCAGGTAACTCCCCCTTCCTGGGCTTCGGTGCAGCGGGCTACCGGCGGCGCCGGCGACCTGAACATCGGCCGCAAGACGGTGGTTGCCGCCGACGGCAGCCAGATTCTGGGTGGGGTATTTGAGGGTACCATGACCATTGGCGGTACCACGCTCACGGCCGGGGCCGGCGACACCCACTACTTCCTGGCCAAGTTCAACCCCAACGGTACGCTGGCCTGGGCCGGTACGGCCGACGAAACCTCCGGCGACACCGACGCTTCGCTGGCCGTCGACCCCCAGGGCAACGTGTACATTGCCGGTTACTTCGCCGGCAGCATCACCTTCGGCCCGCTGGTGATTAACGGTCCGACCGATGGTTCGACCGATGCCTTCCTCGTCAAGCTCGACCCGCAGGGCGTGCCGCTGTGGTACAAGACCGGCGGCATCAGCAACGGCGACGCCTACGTGGGCGGCGTAGCGACCGACGCGGCCGGCAACGTGTACGTGTCGGGCGACTACAGCGGGCAGATCAGCTTTGGCGGTGGCGCGGCCAACCAGCTGGTGTCGGGCAACAGCAACGTGTTTCTCTACAAGTTCTCGGCCACCGGCACACCCGCCTGGGCCCGGCAGGGTGGCGGTACCAACGGGGACTTCAACTACGACCTGGCGGCCGACGCGGCGGGCAACACCTACCTCACTGGCAGCATGCGCGGTACCGCAGTGTTTGGCAACGTAACGCTGAATACGGCCAACACCGACGAGGACATCTACGCCGTGAAGTACAACCCCAGCGGCACGGCGCTGTGGGCGCAGCGCACCGGCTCGGCGGCCGACGACAACGCCAATACCATTGCCGTTGACGCCGCGGGCAACGTAGTGGTAGGCGGGTACGCCAACGACCGGCAGGTAGGCACCAGCTTCGAAAGCGACGCCTTCCTGGCCCGCTTCGATGCCCAGGGCAACCCGATGTGGACGGAAACCATCACGCCCAGCACGGGCGGCGAGTACGGCATCAGCGGCGTGGCCTTTGACAACCGCGGCGGACTCTACGCCATCGGTGCCTTCGCGGGCACGCTCACGCTGGATGGCAACACCCTCACCGCGGCCGATGAAACGCCCTTTATTGCCCGCTACGACGGCCAGGGCCGCGCCATTTGGCTGAACGCGCCCACCGGCGCCACCGTCGACGACCAGTCGGTGTTCTTCGACGTGACCACCGACGCAGCCGGCAACGCCTACGTGGCCGGTGGCGCGCTGGGCAACATCTCGTTTGGCCCCATTGCCAGCCCCGGCACTGGCATCGGCGCCTTCCTGGCCAAGCTCAACGCCGGCGGCACCATCACCGCGGCCCGCAGCCGGACCACCGAGCTGGCCCTGGGCGTGTACCCCAACCCAGCTGCCGAGCGCGCCACGCTGCAGCTGCCCCAGGGCGGCGGCCAGCTGACGATGAGCGACGCGCTGGGCCGCACCGTGCGCCAGCAGGCGCTGCCCGCCACGGCCGGCACCCACGAGGTGTCGCTGGCTGGCCTGCAGCCCGGCCTCTACCAGCTGCGCGCCACGCTGGGCAACGGCCAGGTAGCCACGGCCCGCCTGACGGTGCGCTAGCCCGCATCGTTCTCATCAAAGCCAACAAGGCCGGGCAGCTTGCCCGGCCTTGTTGCGTTTAGGAGCTAGGCAGCGGCTGACCGGCTGCGGGCTGGCCAACGCGGAGCGGTTGCGGCGGGGCGACTTATCCGACGCCGGCAATATCCGCTGCCGGGGTGTCGGCGGCGGAAAAGGACAGCTGGGTGCGCAGCAGCAGAGCGGCCACCGGGCCGGGCAGCTCAGCCAGCGTAAGCGGCCAGGCGGGGCGGGCTACCAGGTGGTAGCGCCGGTCGGCGGCTTCGTGGAGCTGGGTTTTGTCGAAGGAAAACAGCCCGCGGCGGGCATAGCGCACGAAGCTCTCGGCGCTGCGGCCGCTCTGCGCGGCGTTGGTTTGGGGCTGTACTTGCGCCGCGTCAGCGGTTTCGGGCAGTAGCAGAAAGTACTGGTGCAGCGTCAGCAAATCTTCCTCCGACGCGGCGACTGATTCGGGCAGCGGGCCGCCGCCGGAGGAAAAATGCACCACGTGGCCTTCGGCGTCGACGGCAAACCAGTCGATGTCGGCGTCTTGCTGGTCGAGGGGGCTGATGCGCATGGGAAAAGAGCTGAGAGGACTGCGCAAAGCTAGGGCCCGCGGGGCAAGTGCACGCTGGCCGGGCTGCAACGCTGTTCCCGACTTGCCTATCTTTGCCGGCGGAATCACGTCAGCAGTACCCCAATGGAAATCATCTGAGCACGGTAGCCTAAAGGTGGCCCACCCACGTTCCGGCTGCCGGAACGAGCCGGTACCAGCGCCGCTTAGTTGCCCAGCTTGCCACCCCCGCGGGTCGGCAACCAGCCTCAGACGTATGTGATTTTCTGCTTGCCGGCCACCGCGTGTCCTTGCGCCCCGGCCCCCACTTCCGGCCCGCTACCCGCCGCCGGACCTCCTGCCTTCATTGACCTGTACCGCTGGTCGCCGCTCCCTTAATGGGCTGGCTGCCGGTTGGTGCGTCTGGTATATTTCCCGAACCCTGCGGCGGGCCCGACGCCCGCTATAGCCGCGCCCGCCGCCGTGCAGGGGCAGTTGCGCGTGGCCGGCCGGCGCGCCGCGTTTTCCCTTCCTGTATGAGTATCCTGATCAACGCGCTGGCGTACCGCCACGCCGACCGCGAAATCCTGTTCCGCAACCTGCACCTGGTCCTGGCAACGGGCGCCCAGGCTTCAATTGTGGGCGCCAACGGCGTGGGCAAATCCACACTGCTGCAGCTCATTGCCGGACGCCGAGCCCCGGCCGAGGGCACGGTGCAGGTTACGGAACCACCCTACTACGTGCCCCAGCACCTGGGCCAGTACGACGACCTCACGGTGGCGCAGGCGCTGGGGGTGGCCGAAAAGCTGCGGGCCCTGCAGGCTATCCTGGCCGGCGCCGCCCGCCCCGAGCAGTTTGCCTGCCTCGACGACGACTGGACCCTGGAAGAGCGGGTGCAGACGGCCCTGGCTTTCTGGCAGCTCGACCACCTGTCGCTGGCCCAGCTCCTGGGGGCGCTCAGCGGCGGCGAGAAAACCAAGGTATTCCTGGCCGGCGCCCTCATCCACCAGCCCGGCGTCATCCTGCTCGATGAACCCTCCAACCACCTCGACGCCGATAGCCGCGCTTTGCTCTATGATTTCATCCGCCGCAGCCGGGCCACGGTGCTGGTGGTGAGCCACGACCGCACCCTGCTAAACCTGCTGCCCCTTACGCTGGAACTCACGCCCACCGGCCTCGAGGCCTACGGCGGCAACTACGACTTCTACCACACCCAGAAGCAGGGCCAGCTCGCGGCCCTGCAGGCGCAGCTCGACGAAAAGCAGAAAACTCTGCACCAGGCCCAGCAGAAAGCCCGCGACCTGGCCGAGCAGCGCCACAAGCTGGAAGTACGCGGCAAGGCTCAGGGACAGAAAAAGGCCCTGCCGCGCATCGTGGCGGGTAACCTCAAACGCCAGGCCGAGCAAACGTCGGCCCAGCTTCGGGAAACCCATCAGGACAAGATCAATGACCTGGGCCATGATTTGCGCCAGCTGCGCACGCAGCTGCAGGAGCGGCAGCCGCTGAAAACCGACCTGCGGCAATCGGAGCTGCACCGGGGCAAGGTGCTGGTAGAGGCCCGGGGCATCAACTTCGGCTACGGCCCGCGGCTGCTATGGCCCCGGCCGCTCACGTTTCAGCTGCGCTCGGGCGATAGGGTGCGCATTACGGGGCGCAACGGGGCCGGCAAAACCACCCTGCTCCGGCTGATGACGGGCCAGGCGGCGCCCACGGTGGGGGAGGTGTTCGTAGCTGATTTCGAGGCCTTCTACATCGACCAGGATTACTCCCTCATCGACCCCGCGCTGACCGTGTTCGGGCAAATCGGGCACTACAACTCGCGCCAGCTGCTCGAGCACGAGCTCAAGACCGTGCTGCACTACCACCAGTTTCCGCGCGAGGCCTGGGACCGAAAGTGCGCCGACCTGAGCGGGGGCGAGAAGCTGAAGCTCATTCTGTGCTGCCTCACGGTGCGCAACAACGCCCCCGACGTGCTGATTCTGGACGAGCCCACCAACAACCTCGACCTGCGCAGCCAGCAGGTGCTTACCGCCGCCGTCAAGGAGTTCAGCGGCTCGGTGCTGCTCATCTCCCACGACCAGTACTTCGCCGATGCCCTGGGCATCGATGCCACCATCAGCCTCGTGTAGCGGGGACTTCGGGCCTTACACTTGCGCGGAAGCGGGAGCCGGGAGGCGCAGCGTTTCGCCGGCCTGCAGCACCTGCACCGTGATGCCAGCCTCGGGCGGGAGGGCGGCGCGCAGCTGCTCGGGTGTGCCGGTGAGCGAGGGGTAGGTGCCGTAGTGGAAGGGCACCACCAGCGGCGCACCCAGCAGGCGGGCGGCGTAGGCGGCCTCCCGCGGTCCCATGGTATAGCGCCCCCCAGTGGGTAGCAGCGCCACGGTGGGCTGGTAGAGCTCGGCCAGCAGGCGCATGTCGCCGAACACGGCCGTGTCGCCGGCGGCGTACAGCACCACCCCGTCGGAGCAGCGCACCACGAAGCCCACGGACTCGTGTGGGCAGTCGGTGCCGCCGTCGGGCAGGTCGATGTGGGCCGGGTGGTGGGCGCGGGTCATGGTCAGCTCCAGCTCGTGCACCGGCACGCTGCCGCCCACGTTCATGGGCTCCAACTGCTCGGCCGGCACGCCCTGGCGGCCCAGGTACAGGCGCATCGGGGCGGGCGCGGCCACCCGGGCGCCGGTACGCGTGAGCCGGGCCAGCAGCTCGGCGTCGAAATGGTCGCCGTGGCCGTGGGTTTGCAGCACCAAATCGGCCGCGTCGAACAAGGGGCGCAGGGCTTCGGGCAGGAAGGGGTTGTGGTTGAGCCAGGGGTCGATGAGCACGATGCGGCCCTCGGGCGTGGTGAGGCGGAAGCTGGCGTGGCCCAGAAACTGGAGCTGCGTGGGGGCTTGGGGCATGGGAGCAGAGCTGCGTTCAGCCGCAAAGTAAGAAGAGCGGCCACAGCCGCGCGCCGGCTCGGGGCCGCCCGCTGTGCCTGGCTGAACCAGCCCGTCCAACGAACCGCCGCGTGCCGGCCTGACTGCGGCAGCCACCTTCAGTTCCAGGGTTGTAGGCGAGGATTCCTGGGATGTTTCGCCCGCCGCCGCAAGTTGGCTTAAGCTGACGCGCGGCCGCTCCGGCCCGGGCCACATGATAATGCTATTGCTGGCAACCCGCCTGGCTCATAGGTTTGGCCCCTCGGCCACCGCCCCGAACCCGCTTAGCCGATTCGGAACGCGGCGCGCAATTTCCTTCGCCCGTTGTCATGAACCCAACTGCCCAAGTCCCCGCCGTGGTCCTGCGGCGTCCCGGCGTCCTCTTTACCGTCGTGCGCGTTTTCGCCGGCGTGCTGCTACTCGCCACCGGCCTCAGCGGCTTGAGCGTGGTGCTGGGGTTTGCATCGTTGTTTCCGGTGGCGCCGGTCGAGTTCATGCACCTGATGATCGGCTCCGGCTTCCTGGCGCCGGCGAAGGGCATGGAAACGGTGGCGGGACTGTTGCTGCTGTTCAACCGCTACCCGCGGCTGGCTTTGGCCCTCGAAGCGCCCGTGGCCCTCAACGTGCTGCTCTTTCACCTCTGCTTCGACCGCGCCAACCTGTGGATGGGCGTGGTATTGCTGAGCCTGGTGGCGGTGCTGGCCTGGCCCCACCGGCAGTTCTACGCGGGCTGGCTGCGCCAATTGCTCACGCGCTAAACGCACACGAGCGGCCGAAGCGGCCAGCCCTCAGGAAATCTGCACCACCCCGGCAATGTGCTTAAGCGCCCATTGGTCGAGGCGGTGCAGAATAGGGGCCAGCTCGGCGCCTTTGGCCGTGAGGTGGTAGCTGACTTCGGGCGGAAAGTTGTTCTGGACGGTGCGCTCCACCAGCTCGGCCTGCTCCAGCTGGCGCAGCTGCTCCAGCAGCACTTTCTTCGACACCCGCGGAATCTGGCGCCAGAGCTCCGTGAAGCGCAGCGGCCCCGCCGAGAGGTGGAAGAAGATCATCGGCTTCCACTTGCCCGAAATCAGGTCGAGGGCCACTTTGGTGGCGCACTGCTCGACGTCGCGGTAGGTAAGGCGCATGCGTGGGATACGAAAAGGTAACCGGGTAACCGGCGGGTGAACTTCTTGAGCCGACGCACCGGGGGCGCCACCTTTGCCTGGTCGAACGTCGACGGCCGCGGCCGGTAGCACCGGCCGCCAAGGTAGTACGCAACCAGCTTCCCCTTATGCAAGTTCAACTGATCCGCCACGCCACGCTCCTGGTAAAAGCAGCCGGCAAAACCCTGCTTGTCGACCCCATGCTGGCCCCGCACGGCCAGTACGACCCAGTGCCCAGGTCGGCCAACCAAATCCGTATTCCGCTGGTCGATCTGCCGCTGCCGTCCGACGAGCTGCCCGGGCTGCTGGCTTCGGTGGATGCCGTGCTGCTCACCCACACCCACGCCGACCATTGGGACCCGGTAGCCCAGCAACTGCTGGATAAAAGCCTGCCCATCCTGTGCCAGCCGGCCGATACCGAGACGGTGCGGGCGCAAGGCTTCACCCACGTTCAGCCCATCGAAACCCAGCTCGACTGGGAAGGCATCCGCATCAACCGTACCGGCGGCCAGCACGGCACCGGCGAAATCGGGCAGATGATGGGTGCCGTGTCGGGCTTCGTGCTCGAGGCCGACGGGCAGCGCCTCTACCTGGCCGGCGACACTATCTGGTGCGAGGAAGTCAGCCAGGCCCTCGACCAATACCGCCCCGACGCGGTGGTGCTGAACGCGGGCGGCGCCCGGTTCCTGCAGGGCGACCCTATTGTGATGACTGCCGCCGAGGTAGCGCAGGTAGCCCGCCACGCCCCGCAGGCCGCCGTGTACGCCGTGCACCTCGAAACCGTCAACCACAGCGCCGAAGACCGGGCCGCTACCAAGTCCTCGCTTGCGCAGGCGGGCCTGAGCGCCCGGGCGCACGTGCCCGCCGACGGCGAGTGGCTGCCCCTGCCCCGGCTGGTTTAGCCCGAGGGCGGCCACGGCCCGGCAAGCCACCGGCGCCGTCCGGGGCCGGCTAGGGCTGGAGCTTTAGGCGCACCCGGTACAGATTGGCCTGACCGTTCAAGACGGCGGCTGAGCCGGAGTCGGCGGCCGTGCGCGTGCTGGCGAAGTAAAGCCACTGCCCGTCGGCCGAAAGGGTGGGGGTGAAATCGAACTGGGGCGAGTTTAGCTCGCCGGGCAGGCGCACGGCCGTACCCCAGCCGGTTTCGGTGCGGGGGGCAGCGTACAGGTCGCCGCCGCCCGCGCCGCCGGGCCGGTCGCTCCAAAACAGCACCCAGCGGCCATCGGCGGTTATTTCCAGGTCGCTTTCCGAGGCGGCGGTGTTGAGCGTGGGGCCCACGTTGTCGGGGGCAGCAAAGCCGCCGGCCTTCGGCCGGGCCCGGTAGCCGTCGAGGCCGCCCAGGCCGCTGCGCCGGGCCGAGCTAAAGTGCAGGGCGCCTGCCGACCAGCTGGGCCCCAGCTCCATGCCTTTGCCGTTGATAGCCGGGCCCAGGTGCTGGGGCTGGCCCCACTGGCGGCCGTCCCACGATACTTGCCAGAGGTCCAGGTCGCGGCGCGTAGAGTCGCGACCTGGAGCGGGGCGGTCGGAGGCAAAGTACAGGGTGCGGCCGTCGGGGGTGAAGCTCGGGTCGGAGTCGGAATAGCGGGCATCGGTGAAGGGCACCGGCTGCGGCTCCTGCCATTGGCTGCCCTTCTGGCGGGTGACGAAGATGTGGGCATCCGCAAAATCGGCCTTGCTGCGCGCAAATACCAGGGTACGGCCATCGGGCGTCAGGCTGGGATTGTACTCGTTGGCGGAGGTGGATAGGGTGCCCGGCCCCAGCAGCTCGGCGGGGCCGGTGATGAGCGCACCAAAGTCTGGAGAGGTAGACCTGGAGGCAACCCTGGTACCTGGCAGGCGCCGGCAACTGCTGCCAACCAGGGCAGTCAGGGCCATGAGGCAGGATACAAGGACTGCACGTAACACGCGGCGGGAAGTCATGGAATCGAAATGTCGAACGGTTGCGGCTATGGACCTGGGACCAAGCCGCACGTTGCAGGCGCGGTTTCACATGATGATGTAGGTGGGCGGCCTGTACCCGCCGCCCGGCCCTGCCCCGGCAGGGCACCCCGCCCCATCAGCCCCCGGGGCAGCGCCCCACGCAGCGGCCCGCCTCACCAACACATAACCGGCCCGCCTGAAAGGCGGGCCGGTTGGCAGAGCGCAGGACCGAAGCAGCCCGTGGTAAAGAACCGAGCCAGGCCCGGGCCTAGGGGCCGGAAAACGAAAGGATGCTTACTCCCGGGCCTGCCCGCCGCCGGCTTCCAGGGCCCGCAGGCGCTGGGCCAGGCTTTCGAGTGCGGCTGCGGTCCGGGTTCTGTCGGCAGCGGCCGCGGCCTCGCTGGTAGCGGCCCGGACCTTGAGGGCGTCGTTTTCGGCTTTCAGCTCCTTGATGGCCTCAATCAGGATGGGGGTGAGCTGGGCGTAGTTGACCGCTTTGAAGCCCTGGGCGTCGGTACTCACCAGCTCGGGGTAAATCTTCTCCACCTCCTGGGCCAGCAGGCCCACCTGGGGCGCGCCGGCCGTGCCGCCGTGCCGCACGCCCAGCGCGTTCCACTCGTAGCGCACCCCGCGCAACGCCAGCACCGCGGCCAGGGCACTGGTAAGGGGGCGCACGGCGGTTTTGAAGCGGGCGTCGGAGGTCAGCACCACGCCGTTGGCCCGCACCTGGCCGTTGGCGGTGATGCCGCCATCCACACTCAAGAGGTAGGTGGGCTTGGCCCCGGACGCGCCGCCGTAGAGCAGGTTGAGGGCCCCACCGTACGAGAGCAGGCGGGTGGTGTAGTCCACGCCGCTGGTTTCGGCAAAGTCGATGTAGGGCGTGCGGTTGTTGCCGCGTAGCTCGATGCTGGGGTTGCCGCTGCTGCCGCCGCTGACAAGTACGCCCAGGGCCGAGCCGCTGCTGCTCTCGGGCGCGTCGACGTGCAGGCCGGCCAATGGGCTGGTGGTGCCGATGCCCACGTGGCCGCTCCTGTTCCAGACCAGCACCGAGCGGTTGCCGCCATCTTTGGTGCCCAGCATGCCGCTGCTATAGCCGTAGAGCACCGGGCCGTCGAAGCCCGTGACGGGGGTGAATACCTTGCCCGTGCCGGTGCTGCCGTACCAGCCCAGGCCCACGTTCACGTCGCGCAACAGCAGCTCGCTACTGGCGTTGATGAGGGCCGTGCCATTTACCTCCAGCTTGTAGCCGGGTGTGGCCGTGCCAATGCCCACGTTGCCGTCGGCCGTGATGCGCAGGCGCTCTACGGCCCCGTTGCCGCCGGGGCTGGTCTTGAAGAGCAGCTGGCCCGTGTCGTCGAAGTCGCGGCTCAGGGCCTGGATGCCGGCCGAAGCCCGCGGACGGTTGAAACCCACAAAGCTCAGCTCGCCCAGGTCCTGGCCAGCCGTGTTGCTCACGCTCGTTACCTGGCTGATGCTCAGCGCCGACACCGGAGCCGTAGTGCCCACGCCCACCCGCCCCGTGCCCGTGATGGCCAGGCCGGTGCTGCCGCCGTTGCCCACCAGCTGATTGGTGCCCAGGTTCAGGTTGCCGCCCACGGTGAGCCCGGCGCCGGTGCTGACGGTGCCGTTGTTGGCAATGCTGATGCCGCTGCTGCCCCCGTCGCCGACGAGTCGGTGCAGGTTCAGGTCCAGGTTGCCATAGAGCTCCGCGTTGCCGTTGGCAGCTACGCCCAGCCCACCCGTATTGCCGCTGCCCACTAGCTGATGAAACCCCAGGTTCAGGTTCTGGGTGGCGGTGTGGTTGCCCAGGTGGTCGCCGGGCACGTTCACGAAGTTCGAGCCGTCGAGGGCCGGGGCGGCATACTGGCCGCCGGGCGTGATGGTGAGGGAGCCATTGCCTCCGTTTACCCCCGCCTGCATGGTGATGCTGCTGCTGCCGGTGGGCGTTACCCACGACGAGCCGCCGCCGCCGCCGCCCGAGACGCTACCCGACTGGCCGCCGCCCCCGCCGCCGCCATAGTAGCCGCCCCCGCCGCCTCCGCCGCCGCCCGACCGGACGGGGCTGCCCCCCGTGCCAAGGCTGCCGTCCGCGCTGCCCCCGGCCGTTTGCGTGGCTCCGGTGCTGGTGATGTACGTATTGAAATTGAACCAACCCGTGCCGTCGCCACCCGCGGGCGCGCCCCCGGCTCCGCCTTGGGAAGTTCGGCCCGTGTAGCCGCCGCCGCCGCCGCCGCCGGCCACCACCAGGCGGTCGGTCAGCTGGCCCCCGCTGCTGCGCACATCCGTTGCTCCGCCGCCCGCGCCCCCAATCGAACTCACGGCGCCACCTCCGTTGTAGCCCCCGGCCAACGTGCCCGAGTTAATGTACCCCCCGGCCCCGCCTACCCGAATGTCCAGTACCTGACCCGGCGTTACGGCCAGGGTGGCCTGCACCCGCGCCCCGAGCCCGCCTGCCTCAGACATGTTAAAGGGCGGGGCATAGGTATGGCTCCCGCCTTGTGCCCCCTTGGCCTCCACGGTCAGGCTGTACACGCCGGCCGGCACGGTATAGGTTTGCGGCGCCCCGGTGTAGCCAAAGGTCACCGCGGTTCCCGGCAGGGGCTGCTCGTTGGCACTCAGGCCGGACTCCCAGCTGGTGCCGTTCCAGGTGTTGAGCCGGTTGGTGGTGGTGTTGTAGATGACCAGACCCGCCGCGGGGCCGGCAATGGCATCGCGCTGGGTGGTGCTCAGGCGCGGGGGCAGCAGGCCTTTGCTGGTGCTACTCACGTCGAGCGCAGCCGAGCTGTTGGGCGTAGTGGTGCCGATGCCCACCGAGCCGCTCACGGCGGCGTTGCCGTTTACCTCCAGCTTGTGGCCGGGGCTGTTGGTGCCGATGCCCACGTTGCCGTTGCCTTGCAGGGTCAGCACCGTTTGGTCGGCGTTGCCGTTGCCCCCGTTGCCGAGGTTGAAGTCAAGCCGGGTCTGGCTGTTGACGCCCGTCGCGTAAGAGCCCACCGCCAGGTCCACGGTGTTGTTCCACTTCTGGTTGAGGGTGCCGGGGCGGCTCAGGCGCAGCATTCCAGCCGTACTGATGGTGGTGTACGGGGCGGCCGGGCCGCTCACTTCCAGCTTTTGCTGGGGCGTGGTGGTGCCAATGCCCACGTTGCCGGCGTTGCTGATGGCCAGGCCGGCGGTGCCGGGCGCGGCGGCCGTGCCGCCCACCAGCAGCTTGTCGGCCAGGTTCAGGTTCTGGGTAGCGGTGTGGTTGCCCAGGTTGTCGTTCAGCCCGGTCAGCACCACGCTGTTGCCCCCGCTGATGCTCAGGGTGCTGCCGGTCAGGCTTAGCTGCTGGGCATCGGTGGGCAGCGCCGCCGAGCCCAGCGTACCATCGGCGGCCGTGGTTACCACGCGGCTGCCGGTGCCGGCCAGGCTACCCAGCCGGGTTGCCCCGGCTACGGCCAGGCCGCCGGCCGCCGTCACGGCCCCGGCGCTGCTGATGGTGAGGCCGGTGCTGCCGCCGTTGCCCACCAAGGCGTTGGCTCCCAGGTTCAGGGCGCGGGTGGCGGTGTGGTCGCCCAGGTTGTCGCCGGGCACGTTGATGAAGTTGCGGCCGTCGAGCACCGGGGCTGGGTTCGGCTGGTTCGGCATGGGGGTGAGGGTGAGGCTGCCGTGGCCCGCATTCACCCCGGCCGTGTAGCTGGTGCCGGTGGTGCCGGTGGTCGTTACCCAGGAGCTGCCGCCCCCGCCGCCGCCACCGCCCGACCAGAAGCCGCCGCTCCAGGTAGAGGTGTAGGCGTACGCCTGGCCGAAGCGGCCCCCGTAGTAGCCGCCGCCGCCGCCGGCCGAATAGGTGTTCGGGAAGTTGTTGCCGCCCTGGCCGAGGGCATTGCCGCTGGTTTGGGTGGCCCCGGCGCCGCCACCGCTGCCGGTGCCGGCGCCGCCGTTCGGGGCGCCGCCGTTGCCGCCGTTGCCGTTGAGGCTGCCGCCCCCGCCGCCGCCGGCCACCAGCAGGCGGTCGGTGAAAGCCGTGCCGCTGGCGCTGGTGCGAATGTCGGTGGCGCCGCCGCCGCCGCCGCCCTGGCCGTTATCCACCCCGCCGTTGCCGCCGCCGTTGTAGCCGCCGCCGCCGGGGGCCGTGGTGCCCCGGCCGCCCACGTACACGTACAGCACCTGGCCCGGCACCACGGTCAGCTGGGTTTGCACCCGCGCCCCGGCGCCCCCGCCGGAGCCCGAGCCGCCCCGGTTGCCACCTCCTGCACCGTAGGCATCCACCATCAGGGTTGTCACGCCGGAGGACACGGTATACATCTGCACCCCACCGGTGTAATTGAACGTGACGGCCGGGCTGGGCACGACCAGCGTGGCCGTGCCCAGCATCTCGGTCCATTCGGTGCCGTTCCACACGTTGGTTTTGCCGGTGGTGGTGTTGAAGATGGTCAGGCCGGCGGCCGTAGCGGCCGGGGCAATGGCATTGCGCTGGGCCTCGCTCATGCGCGGGGGCAACAGGCCCTTGCTGGTGCTGCTCACGTCGAGCGCGGCCGAGCTGTTCGGCGTGGCGGTGCCGATGCCGACTGAGCCCGTCTGGGCCTGAGCAGCGAATGGAGCGGTGGCCAGCAGCCCAAGCAGGGCCAGCACCGGGGCAAGCAGGTAACGGTTTAGCATACAGGAAGCAGAAGAAATGAGGGTGCCGCAAGCCGGCCGGGGCAGCGGTGAGTCGATGGTTTGCCGCAGGGGGAGGCGACCCGGCCCTGGTCGCCACGCGGCAGCCCGGGCCGCCGCGTGGCGGCAGCCCCGCCGCCGAGGGCCAACCTCTGGCGACGGGGTGCCGCCGGCCCCACGCAGGAGCCGAGGCGGGGCCGGCCAACGGCCAGACCAATGGAAGAGACAATCCCGTGAAACACGGGGCAATAGTGGGCCGCGGCAGGCCCGTATTCCTAAAAGGGCGCGTAGACAAAGTGTAGACAGCTTTGTCAACTGGCTGTTTATCAATTCATTTTTTTGCCGGGGCGAGGGGTGCCGGCCGCTGCAGCTTGGGGTCAGTCGCCGGGCAGGGCGGGTGGCGGGGTGCGGCCAGCAGCCTCGTCGGCCGCAGCAATTTTTTTGTAGAGCCGGGTTTTGGCCCGCCGCACGCTGGCCGGATCGATGTTGAGCAGGGCGGCAATTTCCTTCGTGGAAAGCCGGATGTGGAAGTAGCAGTACAGCCGCTGCTCGTTGGTGGTGAGGGCCGGGTAGCGCGCCTGCAGCTCCTCGAAGAAGCGCGGGTGCACCTGCTCGAAATGCCGCTTGAACTTGCTCCAGTCTTCGTCTAGGTACAGGCTGGACTGCAGCAGCGACTGAATGCCCGACAGCTCCTTTTGCTTGCCGGGGCTCTGCGCATTCAGCTCCTGAATCTGCTGTTTGAGCTCGGCCAGCAGGGCGTTCTTTTGCTGCACGTACAGGGTGGTAGAGGCCAGCTCGCGCTGGTTGGCTTCGAGCTGCTGCTGCAGGTCCTGGTTGGTGGCTTCGTGCTGCTGGTTGTCTTCGCTCAGCTGCTGTACGCGCTGCTCGCGGGCCTGCTGTCGCCGCTGCATCTCCAGCAACGCCGTTTGAATGTGCTGGTTTTTCAGCACGATTTCCCGGTGGCGCAGCTGCTGCTGCTGAATGTCCAGCACCAGGTAAGCGGCTTCCCGCTCCTGGGCCAGCAGGGTGCGCTGCACGTGCTGGAGGCGAATACTGAGGGCGGCCGAAAAGCCCAGCGCGTGCGACACGATGGCCAGGTCGGGCAGCAGCAGGTTGCCGTTGTTGTCGACGCCCACCACGACGTGGTGCCCCGCGATGAACAGCACGAAGAGCAGCGGCAGGGCATTGGCCAGCAGGTAGGTGCGGGCCAGCGGCAGCTGCCGGCGGTAGGCCACGGCGGTAGTGGCCAGCAGCAGCACGATTACCCCCAGCACCAGCACGTTGTCGAGCAGCAGGGAGTAGTAGTTCAGGTAAAACCCGCTCAGGTTCACCAGCCCCACCAACACGGTAAACGCGCCGTAGCCCCACAACGCGTAGCGCAGGGCCGCATCGAGCCGGGGCAGGCGGGCCCGCAGCGGCAGGTAGGCGCGGGTCATCTGCACGAAGCCGGTGAGCAGCAGCACCACGCTCAGGTGCATCAGCACGTTGTTGAGCGTGTAGGCGTAGCTCAGGCCCGAGGGCCGCACCAGCTGGCTGAAGACCGGAGACGCAACCCACACCTTGAAATACCCCCGGAAGGCCGTAATGTACAGCACGGCCCCCACCTGGGTACAGATGTAGTAAAGAGTAGCCCGGTCGCGGAAACGGGCATAGGTGGGCAGATTGGTGAGCAGCAGCAGCCCCAGCACGGCCAGCGACACGGCCCAGGCCGTACCGAAAAAGGCGTCGGTCTGCTGCGCGGCCGCCGCCGGCTCCAGGCGCACCGCCAGGCCAATGGCGGGCGGCAGGGCGGCCGGCTCGCCCAGACTTACCCGCACGTAGACGGTGGTGGTAGCCTGCCCCGACAGCCGCAGGGGCAGCACGCCTTTCAGCCGCTGCCGGTCGGTGGGCACGGCCGTGCCCGCCCGGCGGCTGCGCCAGGCGCGGGCATCCTCGTCGAAATAGAAAAGCGTGTTGTCGAGATTGGGCAGCACCGTGAGCCGCACGGCCTCGGGGTAGCGGCTACGGTTGCGCAGCGTTACTTTCAGCCAGAACCGGCGGGCCTGCGCCGGCCGCAGCGAGTCGGCCGGCCGAAACGCCAGGGAAGGGTCCGTGCGGATCCGGTCCCAGGAGTAGTTTCGGTCTGCCAGCACGCCCACCCGCTCCACGGTACTGGGCAATGGAGCTGCTGCGCCCCCCACCGGCTGCGCCGCCCCGCGCAGCACAGTGGCCAATAACAAGAGCAGCAGCAGACGCAGGGAGTTGGGCACC
The DNA here is from genome assembly GCF_044628455.1 of Hymenobacter sp. B81. Taxonomy (NCBI): domain Bacteria; kingdom Pseudomonadati; phylum Bacteroidota; class Cytophagia; order Cytophagales; family Hymenobacteraceae; genus Hymenobacter; species Hymenobacter sp. B81. The sequence continues at coordinate 472,640 of NZ_JBIYZW010000003.1, forward strand.
GAATAGAAGTTGGACGAGGAACACCAACCGGCTATCCGCTACCAAAGGTACAGCAGCCGCGGGTGGCACGATTAGCCGTGAATGAGCGTCAGCAGCCGAACAGGCGGCCGGCGGATGAGCCCGGTCGCTTGCTTGCCGGATGGCAGCCAAGTGCCCAGATATGTTGCGGGGCCTGGCCCCCGATGCAGGCCCCAGAAGCACCCGGGGCCTGCATCAGAAACAAACTACCCGGTTTAAATAGGGCCGGTGCAAAGGCGGCGGACTGCCCCGGCAATGCCTGGCGCTGCTGGCTGCATCGGTGGGGGCGAGGCTTCAGCAGTCCTTGCTGGCGCCGGTAGCCGCAGGCCCCGGGCACCATTGGCCGGCCCGGCGGTGCTGCCGGCAAAGCAGGGCGAGCAGAAAAGAAACCGGCCCGCTGCCTGGGCGGGCCGGTTTGCAGGCGCGGGGGCCGGAAAAAGAACCGGCAAGCGCCGACCCGGGCGGCCGCCTTAGCGGTGGGGCAGCGAGATGCTCACCCGCACTTCGTCGGGGCCCAGGTTGTGGGCGGCCAGGTACTGGCCCTCGGGGCCCAGCTCGGCGGCCGATACGTAGCGGGGCGAGGTGGCCGCGTCGAGCAGCTCGCCGCTGCCCAGCGGGGCGGCCGGGAAGGGCAGCCGGCCCAGGCGCACCGGCCCGCTGCCTTCCAGCAGCGTCAGGCGCAGCACGGTATCGGGCAGCAGGCGGGTTTCCATCGATACCACCTGCTGCTCGCCCAGGGCCAGCGTCAATTCGTGGGTATCGGTGGGAGTGGGGGCGGGGTCGGTGAGGCGGTAGAGGCGCTGGCGCAGGGGCTGATCGGCCAGGAGCAGCTTGGCGGCTTTATTCAGGCGCTGGCCGAAGCCGAAGGCCGCGTTTTGCAGGCGCACGTAGGCATCGGTGTCTTCCTGGTTGAGGCCCTTCTGCATTTGCTGGGCCGTGTCCACGGTGTCGAGCTGAGCGGCCAGGTCTTGCAGCTCGGCGAGCTTGGCGGCGCTGAAACCTTTGGTCGTGAGGGCGGCCAGGTCGCGCTCGGCGGCCTGGGCGGCCATATCCAGCACCACGCGCATCTCGTCCGAGTTGGTGGCGGCCTTGGCGTAGCGGTCTTTGCCGTACTGGCTCAGGCGGCCCTTGTTGCCGGGGAAGGCCTGGCTCACGTAGTAAAACACCTGCTGCACCATGGCGCGGGCGCGGTCCATCTCGGTTTCCACCACCACCGTGTCCTGGCGCAGCTCACCGCGGCGCACGTCCACGTTGGGGGCCAGGTCGGCGGCTTCGAGGGCCGCCAGCCAGTCGGTGCCAAAGCTGCCGCCCAGCTCGGGGTTAAAAGCGGCGAACTTGGCCGCATCGGAGAGATAGTGGCCGTGCATGGTGCGCATGCGGCTGCGCATGGCGGCATCGGAGCCAGTGAATAAGCGAACTTCGGTTTTTGCCCGTTCCATAGAGCTGAAAGATTAAAAGGGTTTTGGTGAATTGTGGAGCTACGATAGTATTATGTATAGGCAATTCCAACTTATAAGCCGGATAAATTTTATAGAATCGTCTTATAATTATGAAAATGTGCTTAGAAGCGACCGAAACCGTCTTAGATGCGACCGAAGCCTTCTTAGAAGCGACCGAAACGGTCTTAGAAACGACCCGAACGGTCTTAGAAGCGACCGAAACGGTCTTAGAAGCACTCGGGGTGAACGTAGAAGCACCCACGGCCAACGTAGAAACGCACTGGTTCCTCGTAGCAGCATCCGATTCGGGCTACGGCCCACCCGTCCCGCGCTGCTGGAGTAGCTGCGGCGGCTGAGGAAGCGGGAGGGCGCAAAAAGAAACCGGCCCGCTGGGCGGCGGGCCGGATAAAGACTCTTACAGTATGACTACGTTAATTCAAAATACCCAATCTAAGTCTTTTCCTATTAATAATTCCTTTTTCTTGATATTGTGGCTGTTTAAGGTGCTTATCTCTATTGAGTGAAATCCATGCTTTTTAGTTAGATATCTTACTGATAAATTGTCGTCATATGTCATGATGAAATCTATATTTTTACTTTTTATTATTTCAAATAACAAATCGTGATTCAACTCGTGTACATCATAAAGATGTTTTCCAATTTTTTTATTATCAGCTGTATAAGGTGGGTCAATGAAGAACAAATCATTTGCTTTGAAGTTTTGATTTTTGATAAAATTTAGAGCATCTGTTTCTGTGAATATTATATTTTTTCTTAAGCTGTGGATTTTATCAATTCTGTTAATTAGTGTTTGTGGGTACCACCTAGAAGAGATGCCCTTGCCATTCTCTCCCTTCAGGAGAAGCCCAGCTCGTTCTTTAATTACCCCACCTCTACTAACTCTATTTTTTAATATAGTCCAAAATGCTAGGTCGATTTTGTTTACTGGATGCTGTGATAAAACTAATTTGCTGTTCTCAGGAGTTATATCAAAGTCTGATATTCTTTGCTTTAAAATAGCTACGTCCTCAGAAAGAATGGTTTGCCAGACGGCTGCCACCTTCCTGTCTAGTTCGCATATGTAAAGATTTTCGCATAAATCTGCTACCAATACGTTTAGACCAACTATTGCCCCTCCACAAAATGGCTCATGGAAGTTGATGCACTTATTATCTCTGGACGAAATCCATCTTTTTACAAGTGGGACAAGCCACGTCTTACCGCCAGGGTATCTGAACGGACTTAGAAAAGGTGCGCGTTTGAAAGACTCGTTAGACACTTTTAGTGTAAGTGTTTCTGATGTTACATGCTTATTAATTTTGCCTGTATCCATGCTGATACAGGAGCAAAATCAATTGAAGGGGAAGCTTCTTTTTGTGCCCAAAAGGCAATCCTGCATCTTTCAAAGATAATACCAGCATCGTGAGTTGCCTTACTCCATGAGCGCCGATTAAGTCGATGCGGCATGAAAAAAGATCTAATAGGCTCACTTTCTAAAGGTTTACGCATCCATTTTTTGCAAAAAGATTGTGGTTGCATCTCTGAAAGCTTCGTGTCCCAGTTTTCCCCAGTAGCACATTGACCAAATAGAACGAGCTTGCCAGGTAGCCCGTCAACAAATGGCTTCCATGCAACAATGTCTATGCCATCATCCTTTTCGTCCTCAAGAGGGGAGTCGGAAATAGAGTCACCTTCTTTAAGCATTTTGCAAAGATATTTGACAGCATCAGCAAAACCTTTGGGAACGGGGCTTCCACTCCTAGGGGCTCCGAACTCAAGAAGATAACCCCCTATATATTCTTTTGCGGCAATTCCTGCAATTCGTTCGAACATTTTTGCTGGATTGTCTTGCGCACTCCATCCAAAATATGATAAGCATAGGCAGAATACATAAGGCGTATATTTCAAATAATCGTCTTTTGCCTGTAAAAGGCTAGGTGAAGTTAATTCAAATGGATATCCATCTGAAGCAAAAAAAGCTCTGTCACTAAGTTCTGAAAATACCTCGACGCATTTACTTTCAATAGATTCGTTATTGGGTAATTCTTTCAGTGCGGCTGCATTTAATGCTCGCTCTAAATCTCCTCTGCTGTAGTTTAGGTCAGGTGATATTAGTGCGTTCAACTCTATCCAGTCAGCTAATTTGATTGCGTCTGTTGGGTCTGATTTAGGAAGAGTGAACATATTATTTGTTTTTTTCCTGAGCTATTTCATCCATTTCTTTTATAATAGATGATATTATTTTTTCACAGTCCTTTGCTGATTTTAAGTATTCTATTGAGCCATCGTAGCCTGTAGATACAGTGCCTTTCATCTTTCTTAAATCTATTGATATTGATGATAGATAAGATAGGAAGCGCTTTTTGTCTCCTATCGCAACATCGTGAGCATCATCTAAAGTATAGCCATTTCTTAAGGCTTCAATTCCGTCCTCTTTGCTTATGATTTCACGTAGTAGATTCAGGTCAGGATTTTGACTTCTTATGATTGGTTGAATATTTTCAGATTTTTTTCCAAATAGCCAAATCATTAACTCCTGTAAATTGTCAATATGGTTTTTAGGTACAGGATCTTTTATTGAAATTTCTTTATTCTCAATTCCTAAAAACTTTTGAAAGTCTGGCTGATCTAATGCAGTGTATAGGTGTGAAAAAGAAAAGTGACTTTTTGCTCTGTCTTCAGTGCTAAATATGCCTTCTTTTTCTGCTTGTTGCAATACTGCGTAACCTCTATATAACCTGGCAACAGTTTTGTGACGGTCGCCAATGGTTTCAGCAATTTCTTCTAATGAATTGTGGTATTCTTCTTTGACTTCTGAAATAAATTTGGCTTTACTGAAACTGTCCCAAGGTTTACTTCCGTTGATATGCTTGAATCCTAATGTGGCCCAAAGTTCTTTTTTGTTTGGATAAATAACGCATGGTAGATTTTGTAATTCTTCTTCTCTCTCTCGGCTAATAATTGGTAGATCGGTAGCGCGTATCTGTTTTCTTAACTCACTATTCAGTAGCAGCTGTACAGCTGTAAGGCGTCTATTTCCTTCAATAACTATATATTTTCTTTCACCTTTTTTGGTAGATTCGTCTATGATAACGAATAACGGTTCGGAATGAAAAAAGCCATTTTTGGCGATTGACAAAGCTACTTCGTCAACCGCCATTTCAGACCACATTACTTTTGCCAAATCAATAGGATTGTTGCCTCCATCCCTCCAAGCTAACCTAGGGTTGTTAGTGTCTAATTGGAGTTGTTTAGTCGGTAATAATACAATTTTGTCTTTGTCTGGTTCGGGTAAGTTCGTGGAGTCCTTCATGCCGGAATTTTTTAAATAAAGCCTGCTAGTTAAACAAGTTTCCTTAGAATCTCCTGGGCGGCTACGGCAATGACGGTGCCGGGGCCGTAGATGCCCGTGACGCCGGCTTCGTAGAGGAAGGCGTAGTCCTGGGCCGGAATCACGCCACCGGCAATGACGAGGATGTCTTCGCGGCCCAGCTTGGCCAGCTCCCCGATGAGCTGGGGCACCAGGGTTTTGTGCCCGGCGGCCAGGGAGGATACTCCCACCACGTGCACGTCGTTTTCGGCGGCCTGGCGGGCCACTTCCTCGGGCGTCTGAAACAGGGGGGCAATGTCCACATCGAAGCCCACGTCGGCGAAGGAGGTGGCAATGACTTTGGCGCCGCGGTCGTGGCCGTCCTGGCCCATTTTGGCCACCATCATGCGGGGGCGGCGGCCTTCCTGCTGGCTAAAGACGTCGGCCAGCTGGCGGGCCTTGGCAAATTCCTGGTCGTAGTCCATTTCGGCGGAGTACACGCCCGACACGGTGCGGATGGTGGCCTGGTGGCGGCCGTACACGGCCTCCAGGGCGTCGGAGATTTCGCCCAGCGTAGCGCGCAGGCGGGCGGCCTGCACGGCCAGGTCCAATAAGTTATTGGGTGTTGGTTGTTGGTTGTTGGCTTCGGGCTGGTCGTTCGAGCCAGAACCCATAGACGAGGAACCAGAAACCTGCCGCGCGGCGTCTGTGAGGGCTTGCAGGGCCTGCTGCACGGCGGCATGGTCGCGCGTGGCCTTGATCTGGTTGAGCCGGGCAATCTGCGACTCGCGCACGGCGGCGTTGTCGATGTCGAGGATTTCAATCTGGGCTTCGCGGGCGGCTTCCTCGTCGGAGAGGCGGTAGCGGTTCACACCCACAATCACCTCCTTGCCCGCGTCGATGCGCGCCTGCTTGCGAGCGGCGGCCTCCTCGATGCGCAGCTTGGGCAGGCCGGTCTCGATGGCCTTGGCCATGCCGCCCAGCGCCTCTACCTCCTCAATGAGGGCCCAGGCCTTGTCGGCCAGCTCGTGGGTGAGAGTTTCCACGTAGTACGAGCCGCCCCAGGGGTCTACCACCTTGGTGATGTCCGTCTCGTGCTGCAGGTAGAGCTGGGTGTTGCGGGCAATGCGGGCCGAGAAGTCGGTGGGCAGGGCAATGGCCTCGTCGAGGGCGTTGGTGTGCAGGCTTTGGGTGCCGCCCAGGGCGGCGGCCAGGGCCTCCACGCAGGTGCGCGCCACGTTGTTGAAGGGGTCCTGCTCGGTGAGCGAGTAGCCCGAGGTCTGGCAGTGGGTGCGCAAGGCCAGCGACTTGGGGTTTTCGGCCCCGAACTGCTTGATGAGCTTGGCCCACAGCAGGCGGCCGGCGCGCAGCTTGGCAATTTCCATGAAGTGGTTCATGCCGATGGCCCAGAAGAAGGAGAGGCGCGGCGCAAACTGGTCGATGGTCATGCCCGCCTTCAGGCCGGCGCGCACGTACTCCACGCCGTCGGCCAGGGTGTAGGCCAGCTCCAGGTCGGCCGTGGCCCCGGCTTCCTGCATGTGGTAGCCCGAGATGCTGATGGAGTTGAAGCGCGGCATCTTCTGGGCCGTGTAGGCGAAGATGTCGGCAATGATGCGCATCGAAGGCTCGGGCGGGTAGATGTAGGTGTTGCGCACCATGAACTCCTTCAGAATGTCGTTCTGAATGGTGCCCGCCAGCTTCTCCGGCGCCACGCCCTGCTCCTCGGCCGCCACAATGTAGAAGGCCATGATGGGCAGCACCGCCCCGTTCATGGTCATCGACACCGACATCTGGTCCAGCGGAATCTGGTCGAAGAGAATCTTCATGTCCTCCACCGAGTCGATGGCCACGCCGGCCTTGCCCACGTCGCCCACCACCCGCGGGTGGTCAGAGTCGTAGCCGCGGTGCGTGGCCAAATCGAAGGCCACCGACAAACCCTTCTGCCCGCCCGCCAGGTTGCGGCGGTAGAAGGCGTTGCTGGCCTCGGCCGTAGAGAAGCCCGCGTACTGCCGAATGGTCCAGGGATTCTGTACGTACATGGTGGAGTAGGGCCCGCGTAGGTAGGGCGCCTGCCCGGCCCCAAAGCCGAGGTGGTCGAGGCGGGCTACGTCGTGGGCAGTGTAGAAGCCTTTGAGCGCGATGCCTTCGGGCGTGGCCGAAGTAGCCGGCGCAGCCGGGGCCGCGGGCAGCGGGGCCGCGTCGTAGGGAATATGGGCGAAGTCGGGTTTCATGGAGTTACTGGGTAACACGTGACAGGTGACACGTGAGAGGTTTTTAGTTTAGGTGACAGGTCACACGGGACACGGAACAGGTAACAAGTGACAAGTCATAGGTAACAGGTAATGAAAATAAGAGTGCGGTTATTCTTTGGGTTTTAGGGACTTCAACAAGCCGTTGATTAAGCCGGTAAGGCGGTCGAGAATTGCAATGGCATCGTCAGTTTGTGTTGGAGTAAGGTAGCCCAGGCGTTCGGACAGTAGCAGAATGGTGTCAAGTTCGGTGACGGAGCCGCGGGCAATTAACAGGAAGCGGCTGAACTCGGCAGGAGAGTAGCGGCCGGCTCCTTCCGCAATGTTAAGCGGTACCGAGGTGGCCGCCCGCCGCAGTTGCGACGCCAGTTCGAACCGCTCAGTTGACGGAAAGGAGCTGGCCAGCTCATAAGCAATGGGAACGAAGTCAAACGCCTGCCGCCAGCACTCCAGCCAGTAATGGGGTTTCTCGCGCCGCATGTCGTTGCCTGTTGCCTGATAACGAACGATTGACCTGTCACCTGTTACGTGTCACGTGTTACCTCCCTTGCAGGCGGGCCAGCACGTCGTCGGTGCTGTGGCCGTGCACGGTGAACTCGCGGAAGCCGAAGTGGCGCACGGCGTCCTGCATGGTGGCCAGGTCGGCGGTCATCAGCACGGGCGGGTCGAGCTGGGCTTCCGGGGTTTCGCCTTCAGCCGTTTCGGCCTCGTCGAGGCTGTTGATGAAAGTGGCGAAGGCGCGCACCTGGTCTTCGTTGGCCCACATGAGCGTGGCCGCGTCGGGCGTCGAAAAAAGCAGCGACAGGGTACCGGCGGGCGGCAGGTCGGTGGAAGCGGGGCGCTCCGATTCCGGCATCAGCTGCACGTACAGGTCGTGAATCAGGCCGATGGTTTCGGTGCCCAGCAGCACCACGGCCGCCTTTTTCTTTTGCTGCTCCTTGCGAATGAAGTGCAGGGCCGTGGCCAGGCGCAGCACCTCGGAGGGGTAGGCCGCCCGGGTGGTGTCGAACTGCCGGCTGCGCAGCAGGGCCTTGGGGTCGTAGCTGAATTGCTCCTGGGCGTTCTGGAAGCGGTTGGTGCCCACAATCACCCGCTCGCCGGTGGCAATGGCGTGGAACTTCTCCAGGGCCGTGCGGCGAATGTCCTCCAGCATGCGGGCGCGGTTGCTGAGCAGGCCGCCGGCCGCCTCGGTGCGCTGAAACAGGGCCCAGGCTTCGCGGGCCAGCTGGTCGGTGAGGGTTTCGAGGTAGTAGGAGCCGGCGGCGGGGTCAGCCACGCGGTCGAGGTAGGCCTCCTCGCGCAGCATTACCGGCACGTTGCGGGCAATGCGGGCGGAGAAGTCGTTGGGCGCGGCAAACAGGCTGTCGAAGGGCAGCACCGAAACCGAGTCGGCGCCGCCCAGCACCGCGCTCATGGCCTCGGTGGTGACGCGCAGCAGGTTGGTGTGGGGGTCGAGCGTGGTTTGCGCCCACGACGAGGTGCTCACGTGCAGGCGCAGGCGGTTGGCGGTTTCGGCGGGCAGGCCGTAGGCGTGCAGCAGCGTGGCCCAGAGGCGGCGCAGGGCGCGCAGCTTGGCCAGCTCAGTGAAGTAGCTGGGCCCCACCACCAGGTGCACGTGCAGGGCGGCGGCCACGTTGGCCACGCTCAGCTCGCCCTCGGGCAGGCTGCTGAGCAAGCTCACGGCCGTGCTCAGGGTGTAGGCCAGCTCCTGGGTAGCTGCGGCGCCGCGGTTGCCAAAGAAGGTGCCGTTTACGGCCAGCGTCCGAAACTCGGGGTGCGGCAGGGCCAGCTGCACGCAGCGGCGCAGGCCGGCCGCGTGCAGGGCGAAGTCGTCGGGCGAGCTGTGGGGGCCGGGCACGTAGCGCAGAAAGCCGCGCAGGCTGAGGCCGGGTGCGGCATCGAGCAGGCGCTGCAACAGCGCATCGGGGGCCTGACTGGTGGTAAAACCCAGGTGCGCGGTGCCCAGCGGCAGGCGGGCGGCCAAGTAGGCCACGTCGAAGCGGGCCGCGTCGGCCAAATCGAAGTGCACGCCGTCGGCGCCGCGCTGCAGGGCTTCGGCCGCGTGGTCGATCTGGGCGTGGCCGTCGGTGTGGGCCGGCACCAGCAGGGTGGGCAGGTTCAGCCAAGCATTGGGGGCAGCGTCGGGGCCGGGAGCGGGGCGCAGCAGCGGCGCGGGCTCCGCGCCCAAGGCGCTCAGGGCTTCGCGGTGGTAAAACGGCTCGATGGTGAGGCCTTCGGGGGAGTGCCAGCGCAGCGTGTCGGGGTCGGCGCCCTTCAGGTCGCGGCGGATGCGCTCCTGCCAGGCCGCGGTGCTGAGGGGTTCGAACTCGGAAAAGGTAAGGGGAGCGGAACGGGGCGTATCAGCCATGAGATACAACAACCGGGGGTAGGTCGAAACGATTGCGGCTTAAAGATACTGGTTCGGGGTAGAGTGCGCGGCCGGAGCCGACCCCGGCAAAGCGGGGGCAGTTGTCGTAGCTTTGTGTTTGCCTTTGTCCGCCGCGGCGGCCCCCGCACCCGGTTGTGCGGCTTGGCGCGGGCCGCCACGGCGGCTCCGTTCCCCGGTTTCTGACGGCGGCGGGCATCAATTTTCCCGCGCCGGCGTTGCCGCTCGGGTGGCGTAAGCTGCCGGCGGTCTTTCCGAACATTCCGTGTCGATGACTTCTCTTTCTGCCCGACTTTCCCTTTCGCTGCTGCTGCTGACTACGGCCCTTGCGCCGGCCTGCCAGCGCGGCACCTACCAGCCCACGGCCCAGCTCAGCACCACGGCCCAGACCGTGACAGCCGCCCAGCCCGCCGATCCGCGGGCCGAGGCCGTTATCGTACCCTACCGCCAGCGCGTGCAGCAGCAGATGGGCGAGGTCATCGGCACGGCGCCCGAGCCCATTCGCAAGAACCCGGGCGAGTCGCCGCTGGCCAACTTTGCCGCCGACCTGATGCGCGAGCGGGCCGCCACGGCCCTGGGCCAGCCCATCGACCTGGGCGTGATGACCAACGGCGGCCTGCGCGCCGAGCTGCCCGCCGGGCCGCTCACCGTGGGCTCGGTGTTCGAGTTGATGCCCTTCGAAAACGAGCTGGTGGTGCTGGAAGCGCCCGGCCCGGTAGTGCAGCAGCTGTTTGAGTACTGCGCCCGCATCAAAATGGCCTTGTCGGGTGCCACCTACGCCGTGACGGCCGAGGGCAAGCCCACCGACATCCGCATCGGCAAGGAGTTGTTCGACCCCAACAAGGAGCGCCTCTACACCATTGCCATTTCCGACTACCTGGCCGGTGGCGGCGACAAGCTGGACTTCTTCCGCCCCCTGGCGCCCCGCAAAACCGGCGTGCTGGTGCGCTCCGCCATCAACGACCACATCCGCGCCCTGACCAAAGCCGGCAAGCCCGTGGAAGCCAAAGTAGAAGGCCGGGTGAAGTTTTAATGTGTTTGAATGTGCTAATGTGGAAAATGTGGGCAATGGGCTGATATGCTAAAGGTCGTTCTGGCATTAGCACATTCAGCACATTACTCACATTACCCACATTAGCGCGCAGAGCAGCACATTTCCCACATTAACCACATCAGAGAGCAGTGAATCGTCGCGACTTCATCAAATCTTCGGCCCTGACCACCGCCGGCCTGGGCCTGCTGGGCCCCGGGCTGCTGACCTCGGCTGAGGCCGCAGGCGCCGCCGTGCGCCTGACCATTCTGCACACCAACGACATGCACTCGCGCATCGACCCCTTCCCGGCGGCCGACCGGCAATGGGCCGACCAGGGCGGCATGGCGCGGCGGGCGGCGCTGGTGCAGAGCATTCGCCAAGCCGAGCCCAACGTGCTGCTGCTCGACGCGGGCGACATCTGGCAGGGTACGCCCTATTTCAACTTCTTCGGCGGCGAGCTGGAATACAAGCTCATGAGCCAGATGGGCTACGACGCGGCCACCCTGGGCAACCACGACTTCGACAACGGCCTGGAGGGCCTGCTCAAGCAGCTGCCCCACGCGCAGTTTCCCTTCATCAACGCCAACTACGACTTTTCGCAGACCCCGCTGAAAGGCCGCTTCCAGCCCTACAAGGTGTTCGAGAAGCAGGGCGTGCGCATCGGCGTGTTCGGCGTGGGCATCGAAATGGCCGGACTGGTGGCCGACAAAAATTACGGCGCCGCCAAGTACCTCGACCCCATTGCCGTGGCCCGTGAGCAGGTGCAGCAGCTGCGCGGGGCCGAGCGGTGCGACCTGGTAATTTGCCTCTCGCACTTGGGCTACAAGTACGAAAGCGCCAAGGTCGACGACCACAAGCTGGCCGCCGCCGTGCCCGGCATCGATTTGATCATCGGCGGCCATACCCACACCTTCCTCGACACGCCCACTGTAGTAGAGGGTGGGCAGGACCACCGCACCCTCGTCAACCAAGTGGGCTGGTCGGGCATCAAGCTCGGGCGCATCGACTACGTATTTAACCGCGCCAATAAGAAGTTGGGCGTTGCGGCGGCTGGAGCGCTGAGTATCAACGCTTCCGCTTTGGGGTAGGCAAGATGGGTTTGGCGCTCTGCCGACTTTTCCACATTTTTGTCTCCCTTTCGCCGAACCGTGGCTTTTTCCGCGGTTTTGCTCCCGCCCCGTTCCACCCCACCGCACACCGCTTGCGCCGCTCGACTAATGCAGAAGGATTGCCGAACCGTCTGGGCCAACTGTCTGCGCGTCATCCGGGCCAACGTCGGGGAGCAGAGCTTCCGCACGTGGTTTGAGCCCATTGTGCCGGTGGCCCTGCAAGGGGCCCTGCTCATTATTCAGGTGCCCAGCCAGTTCTTCTACGAGTGGCTGGAAGAGCACTACGTCGACGTGCTCAAGAAAGCCATTGTGCAGGAGCTGGGCGCCGACGGGCAGTTGGAGTACTCCATCGTGGTCGACCAGGGCAACGAACAGTCGCGGCCGCGCACGGTGAATTTGCCGGCGGCGCGGGCCACCGGCCAGCGGCCTCCTTCGAATACGCCCACGGCCGCGCAGGTGCGGCCCATGGCTTCGGGCCAGAACCCGGCCGTGTCGGCCTTCGGCGGCAACGGCAGCGTGGCCAACAACGCGGCCCGGCAGGCCGCCAACGTGCAGGCCGCGGCGGCCGCGCTGGCCCCGCCGCCCCCGCTGCGCAACCCCTTCGAAGCCCGCTCGGTGGCCGACCGCAGCTACCTCGACTCGCAGCTCAACCAGAACTACTCGTTCAACAACTACATCGAGGGCTCGTGCAACCGCCTGGCCCGCTCGGCGGGTTTCGCCGTGGCCAACAAGCCGGGTACCACCTCCTTCAACCCGCTGATGATTTACGGCGGGGTAGGGCTGGGCAAAACCCATTTGGTGCAGGCCATCGGCAACCACATCAAGGAGCACGCGCCGGGCAAGTTCGTGCTCTACGTCTCGGCCGAGAAGTTCACCAACCAGTTCATCGAAAGCCTGCGCAACAACTCGGTGCAGGACTTCGGCAACTTCTACCTGCTGGTCGACATCCTGATTCTGGACGACGTGCAGTTCCTGGCGGGCAAGGACCGCACCCAGGAAATGTTCTTCCACGTTTTCAACCACCTGCACCAGGCCGGCAAGCAGGTCATCATGACTTCCGACGTGCCCCCGCGCGAACTGAAGGGCTTCGAGGAGCGTTTGCTGAGCCGCTTCAAGTGGGGCCTCACGGCCGATTTGCAGAGCCCCGACTTCGAGACGCGCGTGGCCATTATCCAAAACAAGATGATGGCCGACGGCATCGACATTCCGCCGCAGGTGGTCGAATACCTGGCGTACTCAGTCGAGACGAACGTGCGCGAGCTGGAAGGCGTGCTGATTTCCCTGATTGCCCAGTCGAGCCTGACGCGCCGGGAGGTGGACCTGGAAATGGCCAAGCAGGCGCTGCGCCACATCATCGAGGACGTGGAAGCGGAGGTGAACCTGGACTTCATTCAGAAAACCGTGGCCGAGCACTTCAGCATTCCGGTGGATTTGCTCAAGGCCAAAACGCGCAAGAAGGAAGTGGTGACGGCCCGGCAGGTGGCCATGTACTTCGCCAAGGAGCACACCAACCACTCGCTCAAGAGCATCGGCTACCACTTCGGCGGCCGCGACCACAGCACCGTGATTCACTCGGTGCAGACCGTGTCGGACCTGATCGACTCCGACAAAACCTTCCGCACCACCATTCAGGAGCTGCGCAAGAAGTTTACCAGCAAGTAAGCCGCCGCTCCGGCGCCGGCTTACCGATTAACCAGCCCAAAAAAGCGGGGCCCTGACGTTGACGTCGGGACCCCGCTTTTCTTTTCAGGCCAGTTCTCGGCTACAGCTGCCGCAGGCCGATCTGGTTGCGCTGGGCAAACTCGTCGAGCAGCAGGCGCAGCTCGCGCTTGCGGCGCTGGCCGCGCACCTGGCGCAGGCTCAGGTTGTAGCTGCCGCCTTCCTTCAGGTGCAGGCGCAGCTCGCGCGGGGCCACGTCGATGCTCTGAATGTCGCGGGCCTGGAAGGGTTCCTTGGGCTTGAACAGCCCGCCCTTGTGCACGATGTAGTCGGGCGTGATTTCCAGGTAGGTTTGGGTGCCGAATACCGGCGCGTTCTGAATCAGCACGTAGAGCACGTAGATGATGGCGAACGTGAGGAAGACGTAGTGGAAGAAGTTGTTGTCGCCGCGGCCCCGGCCCGAGGCCATCGAAAACAGCGCGTAGGCAATCCAGAACCCGCCGATGGCCAGCTGGGCCAGAAACGGAATGCGGGAGTTGTTGGCGGGCGTGAGGCGGATGCGCGTAAAGGACGAGGGCATAGGCGGAAAGTCGGAAAGGCCGCAAAACTACGCAAAAGGCCGCAGCCCCGGCCAGGGCGCAAACGAGGCGGACCCGCGGACGGTTGCCGGCCGCTTTAGGCTTTGAGCGTGGCCGAGGTCAGCGTCAGCTCGTCGACCCCGCCCTGGAGCAGGGCCGAAATGGGGCACTTCTCCTTGGCCGTTTCGGCGTAGCGCTGAAACTCTTCCTGCGTGAGGCCTTCCACCTCGCCCTCGGTGGTCAGGGCAATCTTGGTAACCCGCGGCGTTTCGCCCGAGGTGTCCAGGGTCACCTTCGACTCGGAGCGGAGCTGCTTGACCTGCTTGCCGTCCTTGGTCAGAATAACGCTCAGGAACATGGTGTAGCAGGCGGCGTGCGCGGCCCCGATCAGCTCCTCGGGGTTGCTGCCGCGCTGCCCCTCGAAGCGGGCGCCCACGGAGTAGGGCACTTTCACCGTGCCGCTTTGGGTGGTGATTTCGCCGCTGCCTTTGCTGTCGCCGTTCCACACGGCATTGCCACGTTGGTTGATCATGATGAGAGGAGTTTGAGGTTGAGAAGGTGAAAAGATGAGCTTATTCGCGGTAAATACCACCAGCCCGGGCGCGAGGTTGTGCAACTTATCTTTCGCGCTGCTTCCTCCCACCACCAGTCGTTCACGCTTGCCGCCCACCCACACGCCCGATACGTATTTGGAGGACCTGGCTCGGCTGGTTCGGCGCAGTCCCATCTGGCTGGGCTGGTTGGCTTGGGGCTGCATCAGTTTGAGCGTTGTGCTGGCCCGGCTGGACCTGGAGCTGGCGGACCGCGAGTGGGCAGTGCTGTGGGCCCGGCTGGTGTTCTTTTTGTTTTTGTTTGTGCCGCTGGGCGCCTACCTGCAGTTTGCCGGCCGGTGGCCACTCCTCGTTCGGCGGGTGGTGCGGGTGTTGGGTGCCCTAGCCGCGCTGCCCTGGCTGCTGACGGGCTGCCTGGGCTGCGTGCTAATGGATGAAGCACCTCAATCGGTGCCGGAAACGCTGTTTCGCAGCCGCACTCGGCCGGAGGTTCGGATTGAGCGACGAAGGGTCAACGAGGATGAGCCTGGGCTGGTCTCGTACCAGGTGGTGCAGCTCACGCCCACACTGGGCTGGTGGCAGCTGGTAGAGCCCGTTGATACCGCCGCACTCGACTTTGCCCACTGGCAGCGCGTCAGCCGTTAGCCCTACATTTACCTTCCCGCCTTTCCCAAAACCCTCTCCCTGAATGGGCCTGAAGTCCTTCCTAAGTCGTCCGCTAGCCGCCTACACCGTCCACCAGTACCGCAAGTGGGCGCTGCACCCCGAGGCCGCCCAGCAGCGCATTCTGCAAAATCTGGTGCAGCAGGGCACCGCCACCGCCTTCGGGCACGCGCACGGTTTGGCCGACGTGCGCACCGTGACCGATTTCCAGCAGCGCGTGCCGGTGCGCGACTACGAGGCACTGAGCGCGTACTTCGAGCGGGTGAAAGTGGGCGAGCGGGACGTGCTCTGGCCCGGCCGGCCGCTGTACCTGGCCAAAACCTCGGGCACCACCTCCGGCACCAAGTACATTCCCATCACCGAGGCGAGCATAGCCAACCACATCAACGGGGCCAAGGACGCGCTGCTGCACTACATCCACCACTCGGGCAAGCCGCAGTTTCTCGACGGCCGGCTGATGTTTTTGTCGGGCTCGCCCGAGCTGGAGCAAGTGGGCGGCATCAAAACCGGGCGGCTCTCGGGCATCAGCAACCACCACGTGCCGGCCTACCTGCGCCGCAACCAGCTGCCCAGCTACGCCACCAACTGCATCGAGGACTGGGAGCAGAAGCTCGACCGCATCGTGGAGGAAACCCTGGGCCAGCCCATGTCGCTGATTTCGGGCATTCCGCCCTGGGTGCAGATGTACTTCGACCGCCTCACCCAGCGCACCGGGCGGCCGGTGGGGGAGGTGTTCCCCGCGTTTCAGCTGTTCGTGTACGGCGGCGTCAACTTCGAGCCCTACCGCCGCAAGCTGTTCGACAGCATTGGGCGGCCCGTGGATACGCTGGAGCTGTTTCCGGCTTCCGAGGGCTTCTTCGCTTTCCAGGACCAGCCCGACAACCCGGGCCTGCTGCTGCTGGCCGACGCGGGCATCTACTACGAGTTTATCCCGGCCGAGCGGTTTTTCGAGCCCAACCCGCCGCGCCTCACCCTGGCCGAAGTAGAGCTGGACAAGAACTACGCCCTCGTGGTATCATCCAACGCCGGGCTGTGGGGCTACTCGGTGGGTGACACAGTGCGCTTCGTGAGCCTGCGGCCGCACCGGGTGGTGGTGTCGGGGCGCATCAAGCACTTTTTGTCGGCTTTCGGCGAGCACGTCATCGGCGAGGAAGTGGAGCAGACGCTGCGCGAGGTGCTGCAGCAGTTTCCGGAGGCGGAGGTAGTCGAATTCACCGTGGCCCCGCGGGTGAGCGAAACCGAGACTGAGCCGTCGCGCCACGAGTGGCTGGTGGAGTTTGCCCGCCCGCCCGAGGATGCCGCCGCCTTCGCCGCCGCCCTCGATGCTGGCCTGCGCCGCCGCAACGTGTACTACGACGACCTGCTCGCGGGCAACATCCTGGCGCCGCTGCTGCTCACCAGCCTGCCCGCCGGGGCGTTTCAGCGCTACATGAAAAGCCAGGGCAAGCTGGGCGGGCAGAACAAGGTGCCGCGCCTGAGCAACGACAGGGGGCTGGCCGAGGGATTGGTAGGGCAAATTTTATAGCTCGTGTATTCCGGCACCACTCGCCCCGAATCCGTAAATTGAATTATGTTCCGCCTCGACCGCACTACTTCCCGCAAAACTTCCCTACGCCACGACCAGGATGCCGAGGACGTGACGTATTGGCTGACCAGAACGCCCGAAGAGCGGATGGCCGCCGTCGAATTTCTGCGCCGGCAGGGCTGGGTTTTCTGCTCTTCTGCTTCCCATGCAAGCCAACCAGCTGAGCCCCGACTACAAAGAGTTTGTCGAGTTCTTAAACGCCCGCGGCGTTGAATACCTGGTGGTAGGGGCCTATGCCGTGGCTCGTTACGGCGTGGTGCGCAACACCGGCGACATCGATATCTGGATCAATACTACCCCGGAAAACGCCGCCCGCATGATGCAGGTCTTGGCCGATTTTGGCGTGAGCGGACTGGGCTATCAACTGTCTGACTTTACCGAGCCTGACACGGTCGTGCAGTTGGGCGTGACTCCCGTGCGCATCGGTATTCTCACCACGGTGGATGGCGTGCAGTTTGCCGAGTGTTTTCCGAACCGGGAAGTAACGGTGCTCGACGGAGTGCCCATTGCCGTAATTCACCGCACCGATTTATTGCGCAACAAGGCCAGTACCGGCCGTGCCAAAGACCAGGAGGATCTGCGGCTGCTGAACCGGCAAAATCCCCGCTGATCGGATGCGCGTCGCCTTCGACCTCGACAACACCCTCATCCGCTCGGCCCACCCGTTTGCGCTGGAAACGCCGCGGCTGGGCTGGCTGGCCCGGCTGTTCGGCCACGAGAGCCTGCGGCGAGGTACCCCGGAATTGATGCGCTACTGTCGGCAGCAGGGCTGGGAGGTGTGGGTGTACACCACTTCGTACCGCTCCCGCGGCTACATCCGGCGGCTGTTCTGGCTGCACGGCCTGGGTCTCGACGGCGTGGTGAACCAGACCCTCCACGAGCGGGATGTCACGGCCCGCTGCTCCAAGCACCCACCCACTTTTGGCATTGATGTGCTAGTCGACGACGCGCCCGGGGTGGGGCTGGAAGGCGAGCGGCACGGCTTTCGGGTCATTGTAGTGCGGCCCGACGACGAGCAATGGGTGGAGACAGTAAAAACCAGGCTACTTAGCCAATGATGGAAGCACTTGGCAGGGTTAATTTTCGCTCCGTATGGTACCTCGATGCGGTGCATCAGCCCAGTTGGCCTGCCGGCCTACCACCGGCCGATTGGCTGCTGTTCGTCATAGCTGACCACTACGATTACGAGCAGCTGATCCGGGTAGCGGCTGAGTGTATGAAGCGGCAACCGGCAATAGTGTGCAGCGCCGGATTATGCGCGGTGGAAGCGGATTATGTCTTCGACGAGGAAATCGTAGCCCAGGCCAGGGCGTGGGAAGTCAGGCATGGAGCAGCGTACAATTACGAATACGGTACCCAAAGCACCATTCACTACGACTTTGACGAAGGGTTCTGGTTTGCTACTGCCAAAGCCCAACATGCTCGGCAGTCCATTCACCTCATCGTATGTTTAGACCTTAGCGGCCGGTACAAGGAGCGTATCCTGGAACTGTTGCAGCGAATAAACGACGGGTGGCTGCCGCCAGCGCCAGATTATGACCAAGGAAAAACTGTTCGCATTATGTAAGGCTTACGCCGAAACCCGCATCCGCACCTGCCAGGCGGCCATCGATGCGGCGCAGGAATCGGCCAACTCCGAAACCAAGAGCAGCGCGGGCGACAAGTACGAAACCGGCCGCGCCATGGCCCAGAACGAGCGCGACCGAAACCTGGTGCAGCTGGCCGAAGCCCGCAAGCTGCTGGCCGAGCTGCAGCGCATCGACCCTGCCCGCCCCTGCGAGGCGGTGCACCCCGGCGCGTTGGTCAGCACCAGCCTGGGCCGCTTCTACATCGGCATCAGCGCCGGCAAGCTCACGGTAGATGGTGTGGACTACTTCGCGGTATCGACGGCGGCACCTGTGGCGGCGGTCCTGAGCGGTAAGCGGGCGGGCGAGCAGGCCACGTTCAACGGCAAAACCATCCGTATCGAGGCCGTGGCCTGAGCCGGGACGTGTCCCGGAGCACTGGTCACGACTTCCTCAGTCCTTCGGGACTGTCCCGGAGCCTTGGTCACGACTTCCTCCGTGCTCCGGGACAGTCCCAGAGCACTCAGCACTACTTCCTCAGCCTTCTGGGACTGTCCCAGAGGCTTGGTCACGACTTCCTAAGCTCTCTGGGACTGTTCAAGAGCACTGAGTACTACTTCCCCAGAGCTTTGGGACAGCCCCGCGCGGCGCGGTAGCGGGGGCGGGCCGAACCGAGTACCTTTGCCGGAAGCCCCGCCGCCCTATGCCGCGGGGGCGGCCTTGTTCATGTCGTTTCCCCAACCTTTCCGTACCCTGGCCCTGCTGGGCTCCACCGGCTCCATCGGCACCCAAACCCTGGACGTGGTGCGCGCCCACCCCGGGCGCTTCCGCGTGGCGGTGCTCACGGCCCAGCGCAGCGCCGACTTGCTGGTGCAGCAGGCCCGCGAGTTTCGCCCCGAGGTCGTTGTCATCGGCGACGAGAGCAACTACCTGGCCGTGAAGGCCGCCCTGGCCTCCCAGCCCGAAACCCAGGTGCTGGCCGGCGCCGCAGCCCTGGCCGAAGTGGCCGCCCGCCCCGGCGTCGACGTGGTGCTCACGGCCCTGGTGGGCTACGCCGGGCTGCTGCCTACGGTGGCCGCCCTGCAGGCCGGCAAAACCCTGGCTTTGGCCAACAAGGAAACCCTGGTAGTGGCCGGGCAGCTGGTCACGGCCCTGGCCCGCAAGCACGGCGCGGCCATCTACCCCGTCGACTCCGAGCACTCGGCCCTGTTTCAGTGCCTGGTGGGGGAGGCCCCCGAGTCGGTCGAGAAAATCATTCTCACGGCCTCGGGCGGACCGTTTCGCGGGCGCTCGGCCCAGGAGCTGGCCCGGGTGACCAAGGCCCAGGCCCTGAAGCACCCCAACTGGGACATGGGCGCCAAAATCACCATTGACTCTGCCTCGCTCATGAACAAGGGCCTGGAGGTGATTGAGGCCAAGTGGCTGTTTGACTTGCGCGACGAGCAGATTGAGGTGGTGGTGCACCCGCAGAGCATCATTCACTCCCTGGTGCAGTTCCGCGACGGGTCGCTGAAGGCCCAGCTGGGCTTGCCCGACATGAAGCTGCCCATTCAGTACGCGCTGGGCTACCCCGAGCGCCTGGCCAACGACTTTCCCCGCTTCAGCTTCCTCGACTACCCCACGCTCACCTTCGAGCGCCCCGACACCGACACCTTCCGCAACCTGTCGCTGGCCTTCGAGGCCATGCGCCGCGGCGGCAACGCGCCCTGCGTGCTCAACGCCGCCAACGAAATTGCCGTCGATGCCTTCCTGCGCGAGCGAATCGGGTTTCTGGAGCTGCCCGCGGTGGTGGAAAGCTGCCTCTCCAAGGTTTCGTACCTTGCCGATCCGTCGCTCGACGACTACGTGCACACCGACGCCGAAACCCGCCGCGTAGCCGCCGAGTTGGTTAAATAACCAGCGGCCGGCAACGGTTTAGGGGCAAATGGTGTCGGATGGCACCAAGTAAGAACGTCATGTCGAGCGCAGCCGAGACATCTCGCGTGTTGCTGTCTGGTAGTAACCTCAAATAAGAAATTACTATCCGGCAAGATTCCTCGCCTTCGCTCGGAATGACGCTCCTTTTTCAAAGAACAACTGACAACTGATTTAAATGGATATTCTGGTAATGGCCGCGCAGCTTCTGCTGGGACTCACCATTCTGGTGGGCGTGCACGAAGCCGGGCACATGCTGTCGGCCAAGTGGTTTGGCATGCGGGTGGAGAAGTTCTCCATCGGCTTCCCCCCCAAGATTTTCGGCAAGACCTTCGGTGAAACCGAGTACATGATCGGGGCCGTGCCCCTGGGCGGCTTCGTCAAGATTACCGGCATGGTCGACGAGTCGCTCGACACCGACGCGCTCAAGCAGGAGCCCCAGCCCTACGAGTTCCGGGCCAAGCCGGCCTGGCAGCGGCTGATTGTGATGCTGGGCGGCATCATCGTGAACGTGCTTACGGGCATTCTCATCTTCACCCTGCTCACCTACAACTACGGCGAGAGTTACCTGCCCGCCGCCGAGGCCCAGCGCTTCGGCGTGGTGCCCAACCAGCTGGGCCAGCAGATTGGCTTCCAGCCCGGCGACAAGATTGTGAAGATCAACGGCCGCCCCTTCGAGCAGTTCAACGACGTGTACGCCCCCGACGTGGTGATGGGCTCGGGCAGCTACTACACCGTGGAGCGCAACGGCCAGCTAGTCGACATCTCGGTGCCCGCCGACTTCATGGACAAGATGGCCGACGCCGACCAGGCCCTGTTTGTGGTGCCTAACGACCCCTTCGTGGTGGGTGAGGTGGTGCCCGCTGGCCCGGCTTCGAAAGCCGGCCTGGAAGTAGGCGACCGGATTCTGAAGGTGGGCAGCAAGGCTATTCAGTTTTTTCCCGAGCTGCAGGAAGCCCTCAAGGCCAACGCCAACAAGCCCACTCCGCTGCTGGTGCAGCGCGGCGCCGGGCAGGTTACGCTCACGGTGAACGTGGACGAGGAAGGCAAGGTGGGCTTCCGGCCCAAGTCGCTGCTCAACTACGCCACCCGCGAGTATAGCCTGGCCGAGTCGATTCCGGCCGGCACCAAGCAGGCCTTCGGCATCGTGGGCGCCCAGCTCAAGGCCTTCGGCAAGATTTTCAGCGGCGAAGCCTCGGCCCGCAAGTCGCTGGGCGGCCCCATTGCCATTGCCCAGACTTACGGCGGCACCTTCGACTGGATCAAGTTCTGGACGCTCACCGGCATGCTCTCCATGGTGCTGGCCTTCATGAACCTGCTGCCCATTCCGGCCCTCGACGGCGGCCACGTGGTGTTCCTGACCTACGAAATGCTCTCGGGTCGCAAGCCCTCCGACCGCTTCCTCGAAAACGCCCAGAAAGTGGGCATGGTGCTGCTGCTGGGCCTGATGGTGTTCGTGTTCTTCAACGACATCTTCAAGTCGTTCTTCTAAGCAGCACGGCGGCTGCGCTGCCCGGGCCTTACCGCCGCCGGAACGACTTGCCCCCGCGGCAGCGTTTGGCCGCGGTAAGGCCCCGGCTTTTTCTGCTCACCTGGTTTTCCCCGTTCATGCTTCGTCGTTCCCTTGTTTTTGCCGCCGCGCTGCTCTTGCTGAGCTTGGCGGCCTGGGCCCACGCCTACCACGCCAGCATCATGGAGCTGCGCGTGAACCCGGATAAGCAGCAGCTGGAAATATCCCTGAAGGTGTTCACCGACGACCTGGAGAAGGCCCTGTCGGAAGGCCAGCCCCGCCCGGTGAGCCTGGAGCAGAGCCCGGCCGGTACGGTGCAGCCGCTGCTGGCTGCCTACCTGCGCCAGCGCATCGGCTTCACGGGCAAGCCCGGCGAGGCGCTGCCGCTCAGCTACCTGGGCATGCAGCGCGAAAACGACGCGCACTGGCTGTTTTGCACCGTGAAGCTGCCACGGCCCCTGCGCGGGGTGCAGCTGCAACACCGCCTGCTGCTCGAGCACTTTGCTGACCAGATGAACATCGTGAACCTAGAAGCCGGCGGCAAAAAGCAGAGCGCCCTGTTCCGCGACGGCCACGACACCCAGCTGCTGAGCTGGTAGCGCCGGCCGCTCAACCGAAGCAGTAAAGCCAAACCCCGCCCGGCAAACGACAAATGCGTTTTTGGGCGGGGTTTAGCGTTGAGGAGGCCGGACGGGTTACCAGCCGCTGCCGGCGCCGGAGTCGGCGGGCTTCTGGTCGGCTTGGGGTTTGATGAGGCGGAACTCCACGCGGCGGTTGATGCGGCGGTCTTCCTCGGTTACTTCGTCCTTGAGCGGCTCGGTGCTGCCGTATCCGAAGCTTTCGATGCGGTTGGGCTGCAGCTTGCCCTTGGTTTCGATGTACTTGCGGATGGCGTCGGCCCGGTCGCCCGAGAGCTTCTCGTTTACGTCGGGGTCGCCCAGCGCATCGGTGTGGCCGGCAATGCGCAGGCGCGTCTCGGGGTGGTCGACCAGGAACACCACGATGCGGTCGAGGGTGGAGTGCATTTCGGGGCGAATGGTGGCCTTGCCCGGATCGAACTCGATGTTGCGGAAGATGAGCGGAATGTTGTAGTCGATGCTGGTGGTCATGAGCTTGAGCACGGTGTCGGCCTGCAGGTCGAACTTCTTTTCCACCGTGAAGTAATCGGGGCTCTGAATCAGCATCACGTACTTCGAGCCGTCAATCAGGTCGAAGTCGAAGGAGCCGTCGGGGCGGATGTACTTCGAGGCTACCTCAATGCCGTTGTCCACGTCGACGATGCTCACGATGCCGCCCAGGGGCTTCTGCGTCACCGAGTCGATGAGCGTGCCCTCGACGTGGGTGGTGGCCAGGGGCTGGGCCTCCATGGGCAGCGGGAAGGAGTAGAGGTCGAGGTTCTTGAGCTGCTTTTCCTCGGAGCGGGCGTAGTACAGGTTCTTGGAGGCCGCGTCGATGGTGAAGTAGTACTCCGAGCCCCGTCCGTTCACCAGCGGGCCGATGTTGATGGGCTCCTGCCAGCGCCCGGCGGCGCGGTAGGCCTTGTAGATGTCGAAGTCGCCGAAGTTCAGCAGCTGCCCGCGCGAGGAGAAGTACAGCACGTTGTAGAGCGGGTGGTAGAAGGGGCTCACCTCACTTTCGCGGGTGTTCACGATGGGGCCCATGTTCTGGGCCTTGGCCCACTGCCCGCTCTTGAGCTTGTAGGTAAACCAGATGTCCGACAGCCC
The DNA here is from genome assembly GCF_044628455.1 of Hymenobacter sp. B81. Lineage (NCBI taxonomy): Bacteria > Pseudomonadati > Bacteroidota > Cytophagia > Cytophagales > Hymenobacteraceae > Hymenobacter > Hymenobacter sp. B81. Next base: position 495,933 of record NZ_JBIYZW010000003.1, read on the forward strand.
GAAGCCGCCGATGCGGTCGGAGGCAAAGTACAGGGTGTCTTCGGTGCGCGAGAGCGTGGGCTGCGAGTCCCAGGCCGAGGAGTTCACGTTCATGCCCAGGCTCTGGGGCACCGTCCACTGCCCGTTCTTGAACGTGCTCACGAACAGGTCGCAGTTGCCGTGGCAGGTGGGGCACTCGCAGCGCGAGAAGTACATGGTGGTGCCGTCCTTCGAGAGGCAGGCCGAGCCCTCGTTGTAGGGCGAGTTGATGGGCTTGGGCAGCGGCTCGGCGTCGAGCCAGGACTCGCCCTCGCGCCGGGCCACGTACAGGTCCTCGTCGATGATGCCGTGAATGCCGCGGCGCTTGCGCTTGGAGGAGAAGATAAGCTGGCTGGTTTCGTCGTTGTAGGTGGGGCCGTAGTCCTCTACCTCCGAGTTGATGCCGTCGCCCATGTTGGTGTACACGCCCTTGGGAGGCCGGAAGGTGGCAATGTTCTTCCGGTACTCCACAATCTCGTAGTAGGTCTTCAGCGGCACGTACAGGTCGGCGTCTTTCTGCTCCAGCGAGTCGTAGTAAAGCTGAATCTTGCGCACGTCCTGGCGGTGGTGCTTGAGGGCGAGGCGGTAGTAGGCCTTGGCTTTTTCCTCGTTGCCGGCGCGCTCAAACAGCTGGCCCAGCCGCCACAGCATCTGGTTGTTCTTGTAGAAGTTCTCGATGCCGAAGCGGGCCACGTACTGCTCCAACATCCCCCGGGCCGCGTTCCAGTTTTTGCGCTTCTCGGCCTTCTGAATGGCCTTCAGGGCTTTTTTGTCCTCGAAGTAGGCCAGGCGGTTGACGTTGACGAAGTCGGGCGTGGCGTCGGGGCGCACGCGCAGCTGGCGGGTAATCTTGCTGGTGAGGGCGCGTTGCCGCAGCGCCGGTTGCTGCGCCGCCGCGGGGCCGGCCAGCAGCGCGCCGAGCAGCAGCAATAGGAAGAGCGGACGAATCAGGGGAAGCATAGTGAGAACGAGCCCGCCCGGCCGGGTTTGGCAGAACGGGGTATCAAAAATATAGCTTTTCGGTCATGCAATTGTGAGCGGCTGCCGCTCTGACTGCGCAATGGGGCCGGGCGCGCCGCCGTGGCCGAATTTTGCCGCTCCCGGGCGCGTGGCATAGCTCTTGACAAAGGTGTATCTTCGAAAGTTGGCTGCCGCGCCCCGCCCCTGGGGCTGCCACTCTGGCACGGCGCGGCGGCCCTCCGCTATTTATGACAAAAAAATCCGACCCGCGCTTCACCAACTCGATTTTGCTTATGACCGACGGCCCCGAAGAGCTGGTGTCGCTGGTGTCGGCCGACCCCGAGCAAAGCCAGAGCGAGGTGAGTGAAGCGCCCGACGTGCTGCCCATTCTGCCGGTGCGCAACACGGTGCTGTTTCCCGGGGTGGTGCTGCCGGTTACCGTCACGCGCAAGAAAAGCATCCGGCTGGTGCGCCGCGCCTACCGCGGCAACAAGCTGGTGGGCGTCATTGCCCAGAAAGCCAGCGGGGCCGAAGACCCCGGCGTGGCCGACCTGCACCCGGTGGGTACCCTGGCCCGCATCCTGAAGCTGCTGGAGCTGCCCGACGGCAACACCACCATCATCATCCAGGGGCAGCAGCGCTTTCAGCTCGACGAGGCCACCTCCGAGGTGCCCTACCTCTCGGCCCGGGTCAGCTACCTGCCCGAAAGCCTGCCGGCGCGCATCAGCAAGGAAATCAAGGCCCTGATGGCCTCGCTCAAGGACGCGGCCACCAAGATGCTGCGCCTCAACCCCGAAATTCCGCAGGAAGCCCAGGTGGCGCTGGACAACATCGAGTCGCCGGCCTTTCTGATTCACTTCCTGGCCTCGAACCTGAACGTGGAAGTGGGCCAGAAGCAGCGCCTGCTTGAAATCAACGACGGCGTGCAGCGCGGCACCCAGCTGCTGGAAATGCTGCTCAAGGAAATCCAGCTGCTGGAAATCAAGCACGAAATCCAAAGCAAGGTCCACACCGACATCGACCAGCAGCAGCGCGACTACTTCCTGCGCCAGCAGCTGAAGGTGCTGCAGGATGAGCTGGGCCACGAAGGCCCCGACCAGGAGGTCGACAAGTTCCGGCAGCGGGCCAAAACCAAGCTCTGGCCCGCGCCGGTGGCCAAGCACTTCACCAAGGAGCTCGACAAGCTGGCCCGCCTCAACCCCATGGCCGCCGAGTACCCAGTGAGCTTGAACTACGTGGAGTTCCTGCTCGATTTGCCCTGGGGCGAGTACACCAAGGACAACTTCAACCTCAAGCGCACCCGCAAAATTCTCGACCAGGACCACTACGGGCTGGAAAAGGTGAAGGAGCGCATCCTGGAGTATTTGGCCGTGCTCAAGCTCAAGAACGACCTGAAAGCGCCCATTCTGTGCCTCTACGGCCCGCCCGGCGTGGGCAAAACCTCCCTGGGCCGCTCGGTGGCCGAGTCGCTGGGACGCAAGTACGTGCGCATGTCGCTGGGCGGGGTGCGCGACGAGGCCGAAATTCGTGGGCACCGCAAAACCTACGTGGGGGCCATGCCCGGGCGCATCATCGCCCAGATCAAGAAGGCGGGTGCGTCGAACCCCGTCATCATCCTCGACGAAATCGACAAGGTGGGCTCCGACTTCCGCGGCGACCCGCAGTCGGCCCTGCTCGAAGTGCTCGACCCCGAGCAGAACGCCACCTTTACCGACAACTACCTGGAGGTGGAGTACGATTTGTCGAAGGTGCTCTTCATTGCCACGGCCAACTCGCTCGACACCATTCACCCCGCCCTGCGCGACCGGATGGAAATCATCGACGTGACGGGCTATACGCTGGAGGAGAAAACCCAGATTGCCAAAAAGCACCTCTGGCCCAAGCTGGTGGCCGAGCACGGCCTCAGCCCCAAGGACGTGAGCATCAGCAACGCCGCCCTCACCCGCGTCATCGACGACTACACCCGCGAATCGGGCGTGCGCAGCCTGGAGCGCAAGCTGGGGGCGGTGGTGCGCAACGTGGCCAAGCACAAGGCCATGGAAGAGCCTTTCCCGGCCAAGCTCGAGCCGCAGGACGTTTCCCGCATTCTGGGCGCGGCCCAGTTCGACCGCGACCTGTACCAGGACAACGAAACCGCCGGCGTGGTCACGGGCCTGGCCTGGACGAGCGTGGGCGGCGACATTCTGTTCGTGGAGAGCCTGCTGAGCCGGGGCCGCGGCAAGCTCACCCTCTCGGGCCAGCTCGGCGACGTGATGAAGGAGTCGGCCGTGACGGCGCTAAGCTACCTGCGCAGCCGCGCCGAGGAGCTGGGCATCGACTACCGTCTCTTCGATCAGTACGACCTGCACATCCACTTCCCCGAGGGCGCCGTGCCCAAGGACGGGCCCAGCGCGGGCATTGCCATCTTCACCAGCATTGCCTCGGTGTTTACCCAGCGCAAAATCCGCTCGCACTTGGCCATGACCGGCGAAATCACCCTGCGCGGCAAGGTGCTGCCGGTGGGCGGCATCAAGGAGAAGATTCTGGCGGCCAAACGCGCCGGCATCCGCGACATCATCCTCTGCGAGAAAAACCGCAAGGACCTGCAGGAAATTGCCGCCGAGTACGTCAAGGGCCTGCACATTCACTACGTCGACCGCGTCGACGACGTGCTGCGCGTGGCCCTGCTCGACGAGCTGGTGGCCAAGCCCCTCAAGCTCACCGTGCGCGACGAGCAGCACACGCCCACGCCCGTGCACGAAGTGGAGGTGCAGTAACCCCCGTCCCGTAGCTACTGAAACCCCGCTTGGCCCCCGCGCCGGGCGGGGTTTTTCGTGCCCACCCGGCCCGCCGTGCCCGTGCTGCCGGCGGGAACGGCTCCGCCATCCCCGGGAATGGTCCGTTCATTCCTTGGAACGGCTCGGTCATTCCCAGGAATGGCAGCTTCATTCCCGGGATTGACGGCACCGTTCCCGGGAATGGTGGCTCCAATCCCAGGTTTCACGGGTTCATTCCCGGGAATGGCCGGGCCGTTCCCGGGGTTGAGCCTGCCGCGGTAGGGGCGAGGCTCGGCCGATGGCGGCGGATTTTGGCGGCGCGGCCGCATAAAAACGGCGGCCGCGGCGTTAGGGGCGCGCGTTCCGCTTGTATCTTAGCTACGATGATTCGACTCCTACGCCGCTCGTTTGCCTTGTTGTTGCCCGCGTGGGCCGTCGCGCTGTCGGCCCACGGCCAGATTGGGGGGCAGAGCGCCTTTTCGTCGCTGCACCTGCCGCCTACGGCGCGGCTGGCGGCGCTGGGCGGGGTAGCCGTATCGGGCTTCTCCAACGACCCGGGCATGCTCTACGGCAACCCGGCCCTGCTGAACGCCGACACCGACGGGCGCCTGGCGCTCAGCTACGGCGACTACCTGGCCGACATCCGCCAGAGCACGGCCGTGTACGCGCGCAACACCCAGAAAATGGGCCGCTGGGGCTTCGGCCTCTCGTACCTGAGCTACGGCGACTTCCCCATGTACGACCCGGCCGGCAACCCCCAGGGCGAGTTTTCGGTCAACGACTACCACCTGAGCGTGGCCAATGCGCACACGCTGGGGCCCATCACGCTGGGCGGCACGGCCCGGCTGGCGGTGGCAGGCATTGCCGGCAACCACTCCCTGGCCCTGCTCACCGACATCGGCGGCGTGTTTAAGCACCCCAAGCAGGAGTTTTCGGTGGGGCTGGCCGTGAAGAACCTGGGCTACCAGATCCGGCCCTTCGAGGGCACGAGCCGGGAGCCCATGCCCCTCGACGTGCAGCTGGGTGCCACCATCAAGCCCGAGCACATGCCGCTGCGCTTCACCGTCACGGCCCACCACCTCACCCAGTTCGACATCGTGTATCTCGACACGGCCCAGACCAACCGCCAAACCCTCGACGGGCAGGTCAAAAGCCAGAAGAAAAGCGTGGGCGACAAGATTGCCCGGCACTTCGTGGTGGGCGGCGAGCTGCTGCTGGGCAAGGGCCTGAACGTGCGCGTGAGCTACAACCACCTGCGCCGCCGCGAGCTGCGCCTCGACAACACCTCAGGCGGGGCCGGCCTGGCCTTTGGCGTGATGCTGAAGCTCAGCAAGTACCAGTTTGAGTACACCCGCGCCTACTACCACGTGGCCGGCGCCTCCAACTACCTCACCCTGGCCCGCAACCTCGACGAGATGTTCGGCAAAAAGGAGTAGAGCCACCCGCGCCGTAGCGCAAAACGGTATAGTTCGTGCTGCACGCCAGCCAACAAGCGCGGTGCCCCGGCCTCCCCGCCGGGGCACCGCGCGTTTCTGCCAGAACGGCACCCCGTCACAGTTTTTGCTAGCCAGGCAACTCCCGTCCCGGGGCTGAGTATCTACCCACGCCGACCGCCCGCTGCGGCGGCTTCTCTTTCTGGATATGCTGGATTCCGCCACTTTTCCCACGCCGGCCCAAATCGTGGCCGAGCTCGATAAATACATCATCGGGCAGCACGACGCCAAGCGCAACGTGGCCATTGCCCTGCGCAACCGCTGGCGCCGCCTGCACGCGCCCCTGGACATGCAGCGCGAAATAGTGCCCAACAACATCCTGATGATTGGGGCCACGGGCGTGGGCAAAACCGAAATTGCCCGCCGCCTCGCCGCCATTGCCGACGCGCCCTTCACCAAGGTCGAGGCCAGCAAGTTCACCGAGGTGGGCTACGTGGGCCGCGACGTGGAAAGCATGGTGCGTGACCTGGCCGAGCAGGCCGTGAACCTGGTGAAGCAGCGCCGCAAGGAAGCCGTGAAAGCCCAGGCCGCCCAGCTGGTGGAAGACGCCATCCTCGACGCGCTCATTCCGCCCATTCAGGGCACGGGCAGCTCGGTGGTGAAGCCCGCGTCGGTGGGCTTCGGTGGCGCCGAGGAAATGCCGCAGTCGGATACGGAGCTGAACGAGCGCACCCGGGAACGGTTCCGGCAGAAGCTGCGCGACGGCGAACTGGAAAGCCGCCACATCGACATCAAGGTGCAGCAAAGCAACACCCCCGGCATCGGCCTCATGGGCGGGCAGGCAGGCATCGACGAAGCCTCGCTGGCCGGCTTGCAGGACATGCTGGGCTCGATGATGCCCAAGAAGACGCGCAAGCGCAAGGTCACCATCGCCGAAGCGCGCCGTATACTGCTCGATGAGGAAGCGGCCAAGCTCATCGACATGGACGAGGTGAAGGACGAAGCCCTGCGGCTGGCCGAAAACGCGGGCATCATCTTCATCGACGAAATCGACAAGGTGGCCAGCAGCAGCGTCCACAAGGGCGGGCCCGACGTGAGCCGCGAGGGCGTGCAGCGCGACCTGCTGCCGATAGTGGAGGGCTCGGCCGTGAGCACCAAGTACGGCATCCTGCACACCGACCACATCCTGTTCATTGCCGCCGGTGCCTTCCACGTCAGCAAGCCCTCCGACCTGATTCCCGAGCTACAGGGGCGCTTTCCCATTCGCGTGGAGCTGCAGAGCCTCACCAAGGACGACTTCTACCGCATTCTGAAGGACCCCAAGAACGCCCTCACCAAGCAGTACGAAGCCCTGCTCCAGGCCGAGGAGGTGGAACTGCTCTTCGACGACGCGGCCCTGGAGCGCCTGGCCGAAATTGCCTTTGAGGTCAACGCCGAGGTCGAAAACATCGGGGCCCGCCGCCTGCACACGGTCATGAGCCGCCTGCTCAACGACATTCTGTTCGACGTGCCCGACAAAATCGGGGCCCACGCCCGTATTCAAATCACTGCCGCGCTGGTGGATGAACGCCTGCAGGGCATGGTGAAAAACCGCGACCTGAGCCAGTACATTCTGTGATTGGGTGATACAGTGAAATTGCGAATTGCCAAAAGCCGGCTGCGCCCAACGTCTGGGGCCGCCGGCTTTTTTCATTCAACGATTTAGGTCTTTCCGCAGTAGGCAGTTTTATTCCCTCACCACCTCACCACCTCACCACCTCACCACCTCACCACCTCACCACCTCACCACCTCACCACCTCACCACCTCACCGATGCACTACTACATCATCACCGGCGCCAGCCGCGGCCTGGGCAAGGCCCTGGCCGAAGAAGTGCTGAAGCAGCCCGACGCGCACGTGCTGGGCGTTTCACGCCACGCCACCATCGAGCACCCGCGCTACCAGCACCAGCCGCTCGACTTGTCCGACATCGTGGCCGTGGAAAACAACCTGCACAAGGTGTTTCCGGCCCGCCCCGATGCCTCGGCGCTGACGCTGATCAACAACGCGGCCGTGCTGGGCGACATCGGCTACCTGGGCGGGCAGCCCAACGAGCATTTCGGCTTCGTGTTCGACGTGAACCTGGTAGCGCCGGCCATGCTGATGAACACCTTCCTGAGTGCCTATGGCGGCCTGGGTGTGCCGCTTACCGTGCTCAACATCAGCAGCGGTGCGGCCCAGCGCCCGGTCGACGGCTGGGGGGCCTACTGTGCTTCCAAGGCGGCGCTGGACATGCTCAGCCAGGTAGCGCAGAAAGAGCAGGAACTGCGCAGCAGCGGCGTGCGCATCCGCAGCCTGGCCCCGGGCATCGTCGATACCGACATGCAGGAGCAGATCCGGGGCGCCGAAACCGGGCAGTTCAGTGAGGTGCAGCGCTTCGTGGCCCACCACGCCGAAGGCCGGCTGGCCAACCCGGAGCAGGCCGCCGGACGTATTGCCGCGTGGCTGGCCCAGGGCTGCCCGGGCCCCGAGGTAGTGCTGCGCATCGATGAACTGCCCGGTTGAGCCCGGACGCTAATGCACATAAAAAAGCCCCGGTCAGTGCTGACCGGGGCTTTTCTGTACTGAGGCAGGCGGGGCTTAGTAGCCTTTGTTCTGCGCCAGGTTCGGGTTCTGCTGAATGTCCACCAGCGGGATGGGCAGAATCGACTTGTCGTCGCCGTAGTTGATACGGCCCGGGTTCTGCTTGGTGCGCAGCAGGTCGTAGTAGCGGTGACCTTCGAAGGCCAGCTCCAGGCGGCGCTCCAGCAGGATGGCGTTGATCAGAGCCGTGGCATCAGCGAAGCTGCCCGTGGTGTACGCAGCCTTGTAGTTGGGCTTCGAACGGTTGCGAACGGCGTTGAGCAGGTCAACAGCTTCGGCCGTTACGCCCGTCGTACGAGCCAGTGCCTCGGCACGGGTCAGGTACATCTCGGCCGAACGCACGATGGGGGCGTAGTCGAACGGAGCGTCTTCGTACTTTTTGGTGAAGATACGGGCGGTAGCTGCCACCGGGAAGGTCTGGGCGCTCAGCAGCAACAGACGACGCTTGTCCCGGGTGGGGAACAGGTTGGTGTCGATGCGGGCGTAGGGCGTTACGGTGATGTCACCGCGCTTCGTCTCGCTGTAGTGCTGACCCAGGGCGTTGTTGGTGTTCGGGTTGTCCGACGAGTTGTGAGCCACCGAGAAGATGGACTCGCGGTTCTCGTTTTTGCCGGCACCCGAAACAGTGTTAAACGGACCGTCCGGGCTAGCCAGCAGTGCGTGGCGGCCACCGGTAATAACCTCACCAGCCAGGGTAGCGGCGCGGGCGTAGTCCCCTTTGTAGAGGTACACGCGCGACAACAGACCGCGAGCGGCGTCTTTGGTGGCCCGAGCCGTGTTGCTGAAGGTATCACCAGCCGGGTAGCTTTCCGGCAGGGCCTGGATGGCTTCGGTCAGGTCCTTCTCGATCTGGCCGTACACCTGGGCTACCGTCGAGCGCGAGAGCTGCTGGCTGGGCTCGAAAGCCTCAGCCGCGTCGGGCGCTACCAACTGAATCGGAATACCGGGGTGCGAAGCGTCAGCCGTGAAGTTGTAGGGCTGAGCGAACAGGTTCACCAGTTGGAAATTCGTCAGCGCACGGATGAACTTGCCTTCACCAGTGTACTGGGCAGCCAGCTCCGGCGTGGTGTTGCTGGTGTTCTTGGCCAGCTCCCGCAGGAAGAAGTTCACGCCGTAGAGCGTCTGGTAGCCACCGGTCCAGGCCAGCGTTACCGTGGCGTCGTTGGCCTGGGGGTTGAAGTTGGCGATGGTGTTGAAGTACGGCGACGGATCGGTGTCGTCCGAACGAACGTCGCCGTAGATCAGGGCGCGGCCACCCAGGAACTCCAGGTTCTGGAGGCCATTGTACATGCCGATGGCCGATTTGGCGATGCGGTCAGGAGTAGAAAACGCGTCGGCTTCGGTGAAAGCCGTGGGCGGCTCCTGCTCGATTACGTCGCAGCTCGTGGCAGCAGTCAGGAGAAGAGCGCACAGCAAAGCGGCTTTCCCCAGGTTATTTAATTTCATCATTGTTAGGGAGTCCGGAAATTAGATACCAATGTTGACACCGAACGTGAAGCTACGCGGCTGCGGCACCGAGCGGTTGTCGACACCGTAACCAATGTTGGTGTTGTTTCGGTTCGAGTTTACTTCAGGATCGGTGCCGGTGTAGCCGGTAATCACGAAGGCGTTCTGAACCAGACCGTAGATGCGAACATTGCTCAGGTTCACACGGGTCAGCACCGACTGGGGCAGGTTGTAGCCCAGGCTGATCTGACGCATGCGCAAGAAGTCGCCTTTCTCCAGCCAGCGGGTCGAAGACTGGGTCGACTGGTTGTCGCGCAGCACCAGCTTCTGAACGTTGGTTTGCTGGCCCGGGGTGGTCCAGCGCTCCTTGATTTCCGCCAGGTTGTTATTCAGGAAGGTGGTCATCAGGCCCTGACGCGTCTGGTTCAGGATCATGTTGCCGCCCGAGTACTGCAGGAATACGCCCAGCTCGATGCCTTTGAAGGAGAAGGTGTTGTCGAAGCCGCCGAACCAAGTGGGGTAACCACCTTTGTCCTGGTACTTGAAGTCAGCTGCACCGATAGCCGTAGTCGGCTCACCATTGGCGTTCAGCCAGCGGCCCTGCGTGGCCGTAGCCAGGGTCGTGTAAGCTGCGTCGTACTGCTTGATGTTGCCGTCCTTGTCGTAGAACTGAGCGTTACCGTTGGCCGGGTTTACGCCCGCCCACTGGGGGAGGAAGTACACACCCAGGGGTTTGCCTACGCTGGCGCGCTGGGTGCCCGAGATGATGTCGTTCGGCGTCGCCAGGGAAGTAACTTCGTTTTTGATCCACGAAGCGTTGATGTTCGAGGTCCACTGGAAGCCGTTGTCCATGCGCACGTTCACCGTGTTCAGGCTTACTTCCAGACCGTTGTTGGTCATGGAGCCCACGTTGCGGTTGATCGACGAGTTCGGAATACCGGTCGTGCGCAGCGTGGGAGCCGCCAGCAGCAGGCCGCTGATGTCGGTGTTGAAGTAGTCAACTACCAGGCCGATGCGGTCGTCGAAGAACGAAGCATCCAGCCCGATGTCGAGCTTCTTGGAGCTTTCCCACTCGAGGCCGGAGTTGCCCACCTGCGTGATGCTGAAACCGTTGGCGTCGGCGTACTGGCCGCCACCGATCAGGGTGCGCGAAGCGTACGAGCCGATGCCGGCGCTATTGCCCACCAGACCGTAGCTGGCACGCAGTTTCAGGTCGGAGATGCGGGCAGCCGAGTTGATACCCTGCATGAACCCTTCCTCCGAGATACGCCAACCGATCGAACCGGCCGGGAATACACCGTACTGGTTGTTCGAGCCGAAGATCGACGAACCGTCGCGACGGAGCGAGAAGTTAGCGTAGTACTTGTTCGAGAAGGTGTAGCTAGCGCGGCCGAAGGTCGAGGCGAAGCCCTGACCGAACTGGGTGCCACCGCCCGACAGCTCCGAGGTGAACAGACCGTCGAGGATATCCTTGTACTTGGGGTCAGCAAAGTCAGCAGCTACCGTGTAGATCTGCTTTTCCTGCCACTCCTGCGACTCGATACCGACCGTCAGGCTAACGGTGTGGTTTTCACCGAAAGTTTTGTCGTAGTTGGCGTAGTTCTGCCAGTTCCACTGGTTACGACGCAGGTCGTTCAACTGCACCAGACCTTCGCCCAAGGCGCGGCCCAGACCCGAAATGACGGGGCTGCTGTACTGGTCTTCGAAGTTGTTGAAGAAGTCGATGCCGTAGCGGCTGGTCAGTTTCAGACCCGAAACCGGCTCTACCGTCAGGTAACCATTGGCAATGATGCGCTGCGCGATGTTTTGGTTGCGCTGCAGCTCAGCCACCGCAATGGGGTGGTTGTAGTTGTTGAGCACAAAGCCAACCTGGTTGCCACCGTTGCCCAAGTTACCGAGCGTGTTCAGGTTGTAGTTACCCGAAGCGTTGTAGATAGCAACGTTGGGCGGGGCATTGAAACCCGAAACCGTAGCGCCGGCCAGGTAGCCGTCGGTCAGTACACCGTTGTTGACAGTGCGCGAGTAGCTGGAGCTGAGGCCAGCTTTCAGCCATTTCTTGGGCGTCAGGTCAAGGTTCAGACGAGCCGAGCCGCGCTTCAGGCGGTTGGCAATCAGAATACCTTTCTGGTCGCTCCAGTCAGCCGAGCCGTAGTAGCTGGCAGCTTCGTTGCCACCCGACAGCGCCACCTGGTAGTTCTGCATCGAACCACGACGGAAGATCTTGTCGAGCCAGTCGGTGCGGTCGGGCTGACCGTCGCCGTCCACGTCGCTGTTGGCCGCAATAACAGCCGGAACGCTGGTGTTGCCGATGCCGCCGCTGTTGCCACCGGCGCGGGCGTTGGCTGCCTTCTCGTTGTTGATGGCAATGAACTCATCACCGTTCAGCATTTCCGGAACGCGTACAGCCTCCTGGAAACCAACGTAAGAGTTAACCGAAACTTTGTTCTGACCGCTCTTGCCGCGCTTGGTGGTGATGATGATAACGCCGTTGGCAGCGCGCGAACCCCAGATAGCCGAAGCTGCAGCATCCTTCAGGATGTCGATCGACTGGATATCGTTGGGGTTGATGTCGGCCAGCGGGTTGTAGCGGGTACCGTTACCCGAGTTGAACACGTTGCCGTTCTGGATCGTGTTGGTCGGCACACCGTCGATTACAACCAGCGGTTGAGCGCTGCCGCTGATGGTGTTCGTACCGCGGATGCGGATGGCGCCCTGGTCGGCCAGCGTACCACCCGTCGAGTTGATCTGCACACCAGCCGCGCGGCCTTGCAGGGCTTGGTCGAAGCTTTGCACCGGCTGGAGCAGCAGCTTTTCTTCCTTAACCTGGGCAACCGAGCCGGTAATGTCTTTTACGTCCTGCGAGCCGCCGTAGCCGGTTACAACTACTTCGCTCAGCTGCTTGGTGTCAGCAGCCAGGCCGATGTTGATCTGCGTCTCGGTGCCAATGGCGCGCTCCAGCTGCAGGTAGCCCACCGAGCTGATCTGCAGAGTACCGCCTTCACCAGGAACGCTCAGGGTAAACGTGCCGTCGGCATTCGTAGAAACACCGTTGGTCGTGCCTTTAAGCAGCACCGTGGCACCGGGTAGTCCTTCGCCGGTCGACCGGTCGGTAACCCGGCCAGTGATTTGGCGATTTTGGGCGTCCGCATGGTGAGCCACAGCCACCAGGGGTATCAAACCCAATAAAAGTTTGTTCATGCGGGTTGGAATGTGAGTGAAGTGAGAAATTCCTCTTAAATGTAGCGAAGAGACAACCAAAATGTAAACTGCAAGCCCCAAGAGGCGCAACTTTCTTTCGGTTTCGGGGTCATTTTGGATTATTTAAACAAAAAACCTGGCTGTTTTTTAGCCAGGTTTTTTGTTTTTCAGCGGGCAGTTCCGGCACTATTAGTAACCCGGGTTCTGCGTCAGGTTGGGGTTGCGCAGAATTTCGTTGGCCGGGATGGGCAATACGGCGCGGTCACTCTTCCACGGAATGCCCGGGGCCGGGGCCGAGCCCGTGCGGGCCGGAACATCGAGGCCGTTGCGGAAAAGGTCGAAGATGCGGTGCCCCTCAAAGGCCAGTTCGAAGCGCCGCTCCCGCAGGATGGCGTCGATGAAGGCCTGCTTGGTGGCGAAGCTGGCGACCGTGTAGGAAGCCGCGGTGCTGGGCTTCGAACGGTCGCGCACTTTGTTGAGCAACTCCAGCGCTTCGGCGTCAGCCTGGTCGCCGGCCTGCTGTTTGGCCAGCACTTCGGCGCGGGTCAGCAGGATTTCGGGGTAGCGCAGAATGGGCACCCAGGCGCCGCGATTAGCCCCGCCGTAACTCCCGGTCGACGTTTCGGCCGAGTATTTACGCGTCCACAGACGGCCCGAACGCTGCACCATCAACTCCGTGCGTCGCTTGTCGGTCGCCGGAATCACCCGCGAAAGCGGGGTAACCGTGATGTCGCCGCGGCCGGGAGGCGGGGAGTAGTGTTCCCCAATGGCGTTGTTGGTGTTGGGGTTGTCGTTGATGGTCATGGCCACGAAGAAGATGGACTCCGACGTGAACTGCTGCGGGTGAGGAGCATCCGGCAGCACAGCCCGGAACTCGGCGTAGGCCGAAGTATTCAGCTCGTGCCGGCCCGAGGCAATGATTTCCCCGGCGTAACGCTTGGCATTGTCCAGGTCGCCTTTATATAGGTATAGGCGCGAGAGCAGGCCGCGGGCCGCATCCTGGGTAGCGCGGGCAATGCTCACGGGCTGGCTGCCCTGCGAAACGGGCAGCTTGGCCAGCGCATCGAGCAGGTCGCGCTCAATCTGATCATACACCTGGGCTACCGTCGAGCGGGGCAGCTGCTGCGCGGGCAGGTAGGCTTCTTCGCCGTTGGGCGCGTTCAGCTGAATCGGAATGCCGGGGTGGGAGCCGTTGCCCGAGTAGTTGTAGGGCTGGGCAAACATGTTTACCAGGGTGAAGTGGCACAGAGCCCGGATAAACTTGGCTTCGCCGATGTACTGGTTGTACTTCTCCTGCGTCAGACCTGCGTTGTTGCTGCGCTTGCCCAACTCCTGCATCATGTAGTTGGCCATGTACATGCTGCGGTAGCCGCCCACCCAGGCGCCGGCCGCGTTGGCGTCGCCCGAGGTGGCGTTGGACAGGGCCAGGCCCCCGAAGAAGCCGGCCGGGTCGGTGTCGTCCGAGCGGATGTCGTTGTAGATCAGGGCACGGCCGCCCAGGAACTCGCCGTCCTGCAGGGCGTCGTACATGCCGTTGGCGGCTTTTTCGATGCGGTCAGGCGAGCTGAACACGTCTTCCGGGCTAAGCGCCGAAGGGCTTTCCTGCTCCAGCAGGTCGCAGCCGGGGGCTGCCGTCAGCAGCAGACCGAGGAGCGCGGTCCGCCATACCAGATTGGGGATGTATTTCATGAAAGGTAAAGAGCGGATACAGACTTAGAAGTCCAGGTTGATGCCCGCCGTGAAGGTGCGGGTCTGGGGGTTGCTACGGTTGTCGACGCCGTACGCCACGTTGCTGTCGGTGCCTTCGTTGCCGGCAAACGATACTTCCGGATCAAGTCCCGAGTACTTGGTGAACACGAAAGCATTCTGCACCATGGCAAACACGTTGGCCCGCGACGAACCCATTTTCTGGCTGATGGCCGTGGGCAGGGCGTAGGACAGACGGATCTGGCGCACCCGCAGGAAGTCGCCTTTTTCCCACCAGTTGGTTGAGCTGTTGCCGAAGGTGTTGTCGGCAATGTGCAGGCGCGGAACGTTCGTTACCTGCCCCGGCGTGGTCCAACGCTCCTTGATTTCGTCGATGTTGTTGCTGACGTAGTTGGTCAGCATGCTCACGCGGGTGGCGTTGTAGAGGTAGTTGCCGCCCGAGTACTGCAGAAACAAGTCGAGCTGCAGGCCTTTGTAGGTGAAGGTGTTGTCGAAGCCGCCAAAGAAGGTGGGGTAGCTCTGCTTGCCGGTCCAGGCGCCATCCGAGGCGGTGGTCAAAGGCTGCACGGCCTTGCCGTTGATGGTGGTTTCGCCGTTCTGCGACCAGCGCTGGGTGGCGTCGGCAATGCGCGGGTTGTACTCGCGGATGTTGCCGGCGCGGTCGTACCAGCGCGGGTTGCCGTTGTCGGGGTTCACGCCGGCCCAGGTGAGCAGGTAGTACTCGGTGATGGCGTGGCCCTGGCTGGCTTTGTGGTAGGGGTAGCTGGTGGTTACGTCGCCGCCTTCCGAGAGCTGGGTGATGCGGTTTTTGACGTAGCTGTAGTTGAACGACGAGGTCCACTTGAAGCCGTTGGGCAGCTGCAGGTTGGTGGTGTTCACCGTTACCTCGATGCCACGGTTCCACATCTTGCCTACGTTGCGCACAATCTCGCCCTGCGGAATGCCCGTGCTCTGAATGGCCGGTACGGCCAGCAGCAGGTTGTCCACGTCGTTGCTGAACACGTCCAGGTTCACCCCGATGCGGTCCTGCAGCACCGACAGGTCGAAGCCCACGTCGAGCTTTTTGCCGGTTTCCCAGCGCAGGCGGGTGTTGTTGAGCTGGTTGATGCCCAGGCCGCCGTAGTCGCCGTACTGGCCCTGGCCGATAAGGATGGCCGAGGCGTAGGACCCGATGCCGGCGCTGTTGCCGGTCAGGCCGTAGCTGGCGCGCAGTTTCAGGTCGTTCACCACCGAGAGGTTGCTCATGAAGTTCTCGCGCGAGATGCGCCAGCCCAGCGAGCCGCCCGGGAAGAAACCATACCGCTCGTCGGGACCGAAGCGCGAGCTGCCGTCGTAGCGGGCCGTGAAGGTGGCGTAGTACTTGTCGGAGAAGGCGTAGTTGGCCCGGCCGAAGAACGACTGCCACGCCGTTACGTCGCGCGAACCGCCCTGGCCCGACTGCGAGGGGTCAAACAGGCCGTCGTAGATGTCCTGGAACTTGGGGTCGACGATGTTGGCGGCCGAGCCGTAGAGCGACTCGTAGTACTCCATGTTCTGCTCGTAGCCCACCGTGGCGTCCACGTTGTGGTTTTCCCCGAACAGCTTGGCGTAGGTGGCGTAGTTCTGCCAGGTCGTGAGGGTGTTGTCGGCCCGGATTTTCTGCACCAGCCCGTTGAACGAGCGGCCCAGACCCGAGATAAAGGGGCTGCTGTATTGGTCTTCGAAGTTGTTGAGGTAATCGACCCCGAACTTGGTGGTGATGCTCAGCTCCTTGATGGGCGTGATGGTGGCATAGGCGTTGCCCAGCAGGCGGCGCTGGGTGTTGCCGTTGCGCTGCAGCTCCAGGTTGGCAATGGGGTGGAAGAAGCGGTTGAGCACGTAGGTGCCGTACCGGTTGTTGCCCTCGCCCACGTCGCCGGCGTCGTTGAGGTAGTACCACCCGTCGCGGCCGTAGGCCGGCACGTTGGGGGGAGCGTTGTAGGCGGCCACGGTGGCACCGGCCAGGTAGCGGTTGGTGAGTACGCCCTCGTTCTTGGCGTGGGTGAAGCCCATGGTCACGCCGGTCTTCAGCCAGGTTTTGGGCGTCAGCTCAAAGTTCAGGCGGGCGTTGGCGCGGCGCAGGCGGTTGTTCTTGATGGCGCCGTTCAGGTCGGAGTAGCCCACCGAGGCGTAGTAGGAACCCCGGTCGTTGCCGCTGGAAAGGGCAATCTGGTAGTCCTGCATCTTGCCCTTGTGGTACACCGAGTTCAGCCAGTCGGTGTTGTCTTCCTGGCCGTCCCCGTCGGCGTCCCCGTTCACGATGATGGGGTCGGTCTGGGTGGGGAAGGCGTTGAAGTACTTCTCGTTGTTGATGTCGCGGAATTCGGTGGCGTTGAGCAGCTTGGGCAGCTTGGTGGCTTCCATGAAGCCCCCCGAGGCGTTGAAGCTCAGCTTTACCTGGCCGGCCTTGCCGCGCTTGGTCGTAATCAGAATTACCCCGTTGGTGGCGCGCGAGCCGTAGATGGCCGCCGCCGAAGCATCCTTGAGCACCGTCATCGACTCAATGTCGTTGGGGTTGATGTCGGCCAGGGGGTTGTAGCTCAGGCCGGCGGTCAGGATGTTGAAGTTGCCGAACTCGGTCATGGGCACGCCGTCCACCACGTACAGCGGCTGCGACGAGCCGTTGATGGAGTTGATGCCGCGGATGCGCACGGCCACGGCGTCGCCGAGCGTGCCGCTGGTGTTGGTAATCTGCACCCCGGCAATGCGGCCGGCCAGCGCCTGGTCGGCGCTCTGCACGGGCTGCGAGGTCAGCTTGCTTTGATCGAGCTTGGCGTAGGAGCCGGTGATGTCTTTCACATCCTGCGAGCCGCCGTAGCCGGTTACCACTACCTCACCGATGGTCTTGGTGTCGGTAGCCAGGCCAATGTTGATGCGCGAGTCGTTGCCGATGACGCGCTCCGTGGCCGTGTAGCCCACCGAGGTGATGACCAGGGTAGTGCCGCCCGCCGGAACGTCCAGGGTGAACGTGCCGTCGGCGTTGGTCGAAACCCCGGCCGTCGTGCCTTTCACCAAAACCGTGGCCCCGGGCAGTCCTTCCCCGTTGCTGCGGTCCGTAACCCGACCCGTTATGGTTCGGTTTTGCGCAACGGCATGCTGGGCCACGGCGGCGGTCAGCAGCAATTGCATGAGTAAGGGTTTCTTCATTGAAAAGAAAAAAGGTGGTTGATGGGTGAATTATGGAGGAGGGAGTCGGGTGAGCACAGCTTCAGACTCCCCAAGGTAGGGGATGTGCTGAGATTAACCTAATACTCCCTCGGCCAGCCCCGCTGCGGGCGGCTCCTAACTAAGGGATGCGGGGCCGCAGCAAATGGCATAAACCACCCCGGGAAAAAATATCGGTAAGCTGCTTAGAAGTAGGGCGCTAGCCCCGCACCAACCCCGCCCGCCGACTGCCCATTAGCCCACCGGCCCGCTTCAACCAAGCCCTGCCTGCCGCCCGCCTTGGGCCCCGGCTCCCCCCCGTTCCCGCAGCAGGGGTAAAGTTGGTACCGGCGCCGGAAGGCTTTGTAAAATTTCGCCGGGGTCAAATTTTTACAAAAAGCCCCGGGTGCCCGGGCGTGTAGTAAGATTTCGCCAGGGGCAAATTTTTACAACAAGTCCCAGGTGCCTGGCTGTGTAGTAAGATGTCGAGGGGGGCAAATTTTTACTACGGGCCGGCCGGGAAGCCACGCTGCGGTTGGTCCAGGGCCGAGCAGTGCGCGCGGCGCAGCCGCCTGCGGGGGCAGCCGCATTGGGCTGGGATAATTTTCCGAGGGGGGCAAAAACTTATCCCAGCCGCTGGCCGCATCGGGCCCGCCTCCCGGAATACAACAAGGCCGGTCTACTGACCGGCCTTGTGAACTTAAGCGGATGCGGGGCGAGTGGACCTACCGGTTAATCGGGGTTTTCTCGAACAGCACGCCCCCGGCGAAGGCCGGCGTTTTGGGGTTGGTGTTTACCTCGCTTTGCGCAATGAGGTAGCGCTGCGGCAGGTTGGGCGAGTTGGCGTTCTTCTTGGGTACGCCGATCAGGTTGTTGGTGCGGCGGATGTCGTTGAAGGGCTCGATCTGGCCCACCAGGCTCA
This sequence comes from Hymenobacter sp. B81, assembly GCF_044628455.1. Lineage (NCBI taxonomy): Bacteria > Pseudomonadati > Bacteroidota > Cytophagia > Cytophagales > Hymenobacteraceae > Hymenobacter > Hymenobacter sp. B81. Next base: position 514,157 of record NZ_JBIYZW010000003.1, read on the forward strand.
GGTACTTCTCCGTCAGGATTTCCTTCAGCAGCGCGTCGTTGGCCGTGGCGGCCCCGCCGTTGATGATGCCGCCCGGCGCGAAGTCCGTCAGGGTGTAGGCATCGTAGTCGGCCGCGGGGTCGATCTGGGCAAAGAAGGCGGCGTTGGTGCTGCGGATGTTGTTGAGCGCAATCAGGGCGCCGCCGGCGTCGCCGGTGCGGGCCAGGGCCTCGGCCAGAATGGCCTGCGTCTCCACGTACGACATCAGCGGGAAATCGGCATCGGGGGCAAACGCCCCGTCGAGGAAGTTCGGGTCGACGCTGAAGTAGCCGTTGGTGGTGTAGAAGTAGTTGAAGCGGCCCGCCTCGTTGGTTTTGGCGTTGGCGCGGGGCGTGCTGCCCGCCGGGTCAAGCAGGTCCACGGCGTAGGCACCCTCGGCCGACATGTAGCCCACGCGGTTGTAGTCGAGGAAGTCGGCGTAGGGGTTGGCGTCCACGGTGAAGTTGCCGTTGTAGGGCATCAGCATGTCGCCGTCGGGCGAGCCAATGCCCAGGCGGGCTTCCACGGCGGCCTGCTGGTAGTTTTTGGTGTGCAGGTAGTAGCGGGCCTTCAGCGAGTGGGCCGCCGCCTGCCAGCGGCCCAGGTCGCCGCCGTAGTAAATGTCCCGGTCGCCGGGGTTGATACCGGTTTTGCCCAGGTTCTGGATGGCCTGATCGAGCAGGGTCTGCACGGCCGCGTACACGGAAGCCTGCGAGTCGAACTTGGGCGGCTGGTTGGGGCGGAAAGCCTCCGAGTAGGGCACGTCGCCCCACAAGGCGGTGGCCGTACCGATCATCTGGGCTTCCAGCACCTGGGCAATGCCCAGCAGGTAGAAGTTGTTCACGGCGCGGGCCTTGTCCTGCACCAGGCGGGCGTTGGCCAGGGTGAGCTGGTAGGTGTTGGCCCACATGTTGTCGTAGTCGCCGGCGGCGGTGGTGTACACGTCCAGGCCCTGGTACTGGCGGTCGGCGCCGGTGAAGTAGTCGCTCCAGATGCCGGCTACGCGGGTCATTTCGCCGCTGAGCACAAACCCTTCGTTGATTTGCACGGCGGTGAGCTGCTGCTCGGCGGGGGCATCCTGCGGCAGGTTGGGGTTCACGTCGTACCCCTCGATAAACTTGTCGCAGCTGCTGAAAGTCAGGCCCATGGTGGCCAGCAGTACGAGGCGTTGAATGTATTTCATGGAAGGAAAGTCAGGAAGTTAGTAGGTGAATTTCACCGAGAAAATGAGCGAGCGGGTGCTGGGGTTGTTGAAGTAATCCAGCCCGCGGCCGTTGGATACGCCGGTCAAATTGGTTTCGGGGTCAACGCCAGTGTATTTGGTGAACAGGGCCAGGTTACGGCCGGTCACCGAGAAGTCGACCGAGCTGAGCTTGGCCCGCTCGCGCAGCCACTGCGGCGCCAGGCTGTAGGCCAGCGTCACTTCGCGCAGACGGGTGTAGTTGATGTTTTCCACGAACTGCTCGGCCGGGCCGGTGAAGCCGTTGCCCAAACCCACGCGGTACCACTGTTCGTCGAGCACCACGTCGCCGGCGCCGAAGTTGTGCACGCGGCCCCGGAAGGTGATGGGCGCGCCGGGGTTGGTCGTACTGCCGTAGCGCTGGGCCACCGTCTGGCCGTTCCACAGGCGCAGCTGCGCGGCCTGGGCACCCGTGAGGGTGGTTTCCTCGCCGGTGTCGATGTCGGTGCCGTAGGAGTAGAGCGCGCCCTTGGTGCCGTTCCACACGTCCAGATTATGCACGTGGTCGATGAGCACGCTCAGGCTGATGCCCTTGAAGCGGAAGGTGTTGTAGAGGCCACCGCGCCAGGTCGGGTTGGGGTCGCCAATCACGCCTTCGGTTTCGGCCAGCTGCGGGAAGCCGTTGGCGTCGAAGGTCAGGTTGCCGGCCTCGTTGCGCTGCCAGCGGGTGCCCCACAGGGTGCCGAGCTGGTAGCCTTTCACAGCGCGCGAGGTGGTGCCGGTGAAGCCGTTCAGCGAAATCGACTCGGCGCCCGACAGGTCGGTTACCTCGTTGCGGTTGCGCGAGAAGTTGGGCGAGAAGGTCCAGGTGAAGTCCTTGGTGCGCACGATGTCGGCATCCAGGTTCAGCTCCACGCCGCGGTTGGTGATTTCGGCCGCGTTGGCGTTGATGAAGGTGAAGCCGGTGGTGGCGGCTACCGGCACGCTCAGAATGGCGTCGGTGGTTTTGTTGTCGTACACCGTGGCGCTCAGGCTGATGCGGTCGGCCAGGAAGCGCAGGTCGGTGCCCAGCTCAATTTCGCGCTTGCGCTCCGGCTTCAGCAGGGGGTTGCCCTGGGTGGCCGAGCGGATGAAGCCGCCGCCGTAGTTGGCCGCGTCGAGGGTAGTGCCCCAGCCGTCGAGAATCTGCACGCCGTCGGCCGGCACGTAGTAGGTGCGCGTGAGGTAGGGGCTGGGCTGCACGCCCACCGAGCCCACGCTGGCCCGCACCTTGCCGAAGCTCAGGAATTTGTTGTCGCTCAGGCCGGCGAGCTTGGTAAACTGCCAGGCTGCCGAACCCGCCGGGTAAATGAACACGCTCTCGGCCTCGGGGCCGAAGGTAGAGGAACGCTCCCCGCGCACCGTACCGGTCAGGAACAGCTGGTCAAACAGCGACAGGTCGGCCTGGGCGTACACGGCGCCGGTGCGGATTTCCCGCACCAGGTTGTAGGGCGTGCGGCTGTCAGCCAGGGTGTTGGAGAGCTGCGGCGGCGAGAAGGGGTTCACGAAGTTCGAAGCCGTGGCGCCCACCTGGTTGTCGCGGCGGGCGTTCAGGTTGTTGCCCAGCAGCAGCGTGCCGCCGATGTTCTCGCTGAAGTTGTAGGTAGCCCGCAGAATCAGGTCGTTGTTGATCTGGGTTTCCTGGATGGACTCCTCCGTGAGCTGGCCCGAGGGGAAGGCGCCCGAGCCGATGGGGAAGTAGCTCGAGCGACGGTCGGTGTAGGTGTCGACGCCCGTGCGGTTCAGGATGTTGAGCCAGGGCGTCACGTCGTAGGTCAGCTCCAGGCCGCCCAGCAGGCGGTTTACCCGGGTCTGGTCGCCCACGAAGTCCACGGTCCAGAACGGGTTGTCGAAGCCCGGCGAAGTGCTGGTGCCCACCTGGTTGCGGTACGACGACTGACGGTTGGGGAAGATGTTGCCGTCGGGGTCGGTGTAGGTGCCGATGTAGCGGGAGTTGTCGAAGTCGGCGGGACTGCGCAGGCCGCCCAGGTAAATACCGCTCACGTTGGAGCCCTGCTGCACGCGGTTGGACTTGGTGCGGGCGTAGGTGGCATTCACCGCGGCGCGGAACTTGTCGCTGAGCTGCCGGTCCACGTTCACGCGGAAAGTGGTGCGGTCGTTGTCGCTGTTGTTGCGGGCAATGCCCTCGGTGTGGGTGTTGCCCAGGCTGATGTAGAACGAGCTGCGCTGGTCGCCGCCCGAGAGCGTGGCGATGTTGTCCCAGGTGTAGCCCGTGCGGAACACGTCGTCGGAGTGGTCGTAGGTGTCGCGGCTGTTCTTGCCGCCGTGCGGGTTGGCGGCGGTGCCGGCCGGAATGGCGTAGCGCCGCGAGCCGTCGCCGAAGGTGATGAAGCCCAGGTAGCCCGGGGCGTTGGGGTCGGTAATGAAGTTGTCGGCGGCGCCGCTGCGGTCGGCAATCCGGTCGCCCCAGCTGCGCGGCTGCGTCTGGCTGTAAAGGCCGTTGACGCCCTGGCCGTAGCGGTTCTGCAGCTCGGGGGCCTGGTTGATTTTGTCGATGCCGTAGGACGTGCGGTAGGAGGCATTGAGGCGGTTATCGAGGCCGCCGCGGCCTTTTTTGGTGGTGATGACGATAACCCCGTTGGCCGCCCGCGTACCCCAGAGGGCGGCGGCGGCGGCGCCTTTCAGGATTTCCATCGAGGCAATGTCGTCGGGGTTGATGTCGTTCAGGCGCGAAGCCTGCACCACACCGTCAACCTGGTTGGAGCCGGCCCCGCCGTTGCTGGTGATGATGCCCTCGTCGCCCACCGACGAGTTGGAAATCGGCACGCCGTCGACCACAATCAGCGGCTGCAGGTTGCCGGTAATGGTGCTGGCGCCGCGAATCTGAATGTTGGCGCTGGCGCCCGGGTCGCCGCTGGAGCGGGTGATGAGCACCCCCGGCGTTTTGCCCGAAATGGCGGTGATGACGCTGGTTTCGCCCGAGCTGACCAGCTGCTGGCCCTGCAGCGACGACTGCGCCGTGCCCAGCCGGTCGCGGCTGGTTTCCAGGCCCAGGGCGGTTACTACTACCTCGTCGATGATCTTGGTGTCGGTGCCCAGGCCTACCGAGTATACCGAGGAGCTGCCGATGGCGCGCTCCTGGGTGGTGTAGCCCACAAAGCTGAACACCAGGGTGGTGGCGTTCTGCGAAACGCCGCTGAGCGAAAACGAGCCGTCGGCGTTGGTGGAAGTGCCGGTAGTCGTGCCTTTTACCAGTACCGTGACGCCCGGCAGACCCTGGCCCGTGGACCGGTCCGTTACCGTGCCCGTGAGGGTGCGGTCCTGGGCCGCAACCTGCTGGACGACCATAGCCAGCGGTAACGCCGACAAGAGTAAACGTTTTTTCATTCGAGTAAAGGTTTGGTGAGGGAAATGGTGAGGAGCGGGGTGAAAAGCCAGAAAAACGACCGGCTTGCGGCAATAATAACAGATAAAACTGCATGTGCATTAATTTGATTTTAATGGACGTCTTTTATTCCTAATAATTTGAGAATTACATAGCGGATATGCCGTCTGGGTTTTAATTCACTAGCATAGAGTTGCATTATTTGAAAAAACCATTACGTTTGGCTGCGTTCATTCACCAAAACTCAACCAAACCCATTCCCATGCGGAAACTCTTACTGACCACGCTTCTCACTGCGCCCATGCTCATGCAGCAGGCCGCCGCGCAGAATCGAAGCATTACCGGACGCGTGACCGATGCGGCCACCGGGCAGGGACTGCCCGGCGTCACGGTCATCGTCAAAGGCACGACCATTGGGGCTACTACCAGCGCCGACGGCTCGTATTCGCTCAGCGTACCGGCTTCGGCCAGCGCGCTGTCGTTCAGCTTTGTGGGCTACCGCTCCATCGACCGCGTTATCGGCGATGCTTCCTCCATCGATATCGGATTGCAGACCGATACCCGGCAGCTGGAAGAGGTAGTGGTATCGGGTCTGGCTTCCACGGTGAAGCGCTCCAACCTAGCCAACGCCGTAACAACCATCACCTCGAAAGAGCTGGTGGGCAGCACCCGGCCGGTAACGGTGGATGCCGCCCTGAGCGGCAAAGTGGTGGGGGCCAACATCTCCCAGACCAGCGGCGCCCCCGGCGGCGGTCTATCGGTGCAGCTGCGCGGTATTTCCACCATCAACGGCTCGTCACAGCCCCTCTACATCATCGACGGGGTGTACGCGGTCAACGCGGAGGTGGGCAACGGCGCGGGTTCGGCCGCCTTCTCCGGCGCTTCGGCCGTAACCACGCGCACCACCCAGGACAACGGCATCAACCGCCTGTCGGACCTGAACCCGAACGACATCGAGTCCATCGAGATTCTGAAGGGCCCGAGCGCGGCGGCCATCTACGGCACCCGCGCCAACGCCGGCGTAGTGATTATCCGCACCAAGCGCGGCCAGGCCGGCCAGACGCGGGTGAGCTTCTCCCAGGATCTGGGCTTTGCCAAGGCCTGGCGCCTGCTGGGCAAGGAAGACTGGACGCCGGAAAAGATTGACCGCTTCTACACCGGGGCCCGCGCCACCCAGGAAAAGCAGCTGCTGGCCCAGGCCCAGGCTTCCGGCCGCATCTACGACTACGAGAAGGAAGTTTTCGGCAACACGGCCTTCCTGCGCAACACCGGCCTGAGCGTATCGGGCGGCAACGAAAAGACGCGCTTCTTCGTGTCAGGCTCGACCACCGACGAGGAGGGCATCGTGAAGAACAGCGGCTTCCAGCGCCACTCCATCCGGGCCAACATTGACCACAAGCTGGGCCAGCGTCTGGACATCGGCATCAGCTCCAACTACATCAACTCGCAGAACCGCCGCAGCTTTACCGGCAACGACAACCGTGGCCTCGGCCTGGGTTATGCGCTGGGCTACATTCCGAGCTACGCCGAGCTGCACCCCAACGCAAACGGTGAATTCCCGGACTCGCCCTACTCCGGCGACAACCCGCTGGCCGTGGTAGAGCGCGCCATCAACGAGGAAACCACCAACCGCTTCGTGCAGACGGGCAACGCCACGCTGCGCATCATCGACAACGAGCGCACGTCGCTGCGCTTCAACGCCCAGGGCGGGGTTGATTACTCCAGCAGCCGCGCCCTGCTGGCCCTGCCCCCCGACATGCAGTCGCAGCGCGGCCTGGCCCTGCCGGGCGCGGCGCGCGAGGCCAAAAGCGAGTACTACAACTCCAACCTGCAGGGCTTCCTGATCTACGACTGGCGGGTAGGGGAAACCCTGAACCTGACCTCGCAAGCCGGCATTGTGCGCCTGTCGCAAAAGCAAAATCTGACCTTCAACCAAGGCCAGAACCTGTCGCCCGGCCCGCCGTACTCGCCCAACCGCGGCACGGTAACCTCGCAGGATACCCAGATTCAGGAGGAAGCTGACCTGGGCTTTGTGGTGCAGCAGGAAGCCAACTTCCGCGACCAGATCATTGCCACCGCCGGCGTGCGTTTCGATAAGTCGAACCGCAACGGCGACCCGGACAAGTACTTCGCCTTCCCCAAAGCCTCGCTGGCCGTGAACCTGGCCAAGTTCGACTTCTGGACGCTGGAGCCGGTGAACATGGTGAAGTTCCGTGCGGCCTACGGCGAAACCGGCGGCCCGGCCTTCTTCAACGCCCTCTACTCGCCGCTGACGGCCCTGTCGACCGGCGGCCGCCCCGGCCTGGTGCCTTCGACGCTGCTGGGTAACCCCGACGTGCGCCCCGAAACGGCTTCGGAATTTGAAGCCGGCATCGACCTGGGCTTCCTCGACAACCGCATCAGCCTGGAGACGTCGTTCTACAACAAGGAGGTGTTCGACCTGATCAACACCTACGTGCTGGCACCGAGCGTGGGCGTTACCTCGCTGCGGGCCTACAACGTGGGTGATTTGCGCAACCGCGGCATCGAACTGGCCCTGAACGTGAACCCGGTTCGCCAGACCAACTTCACCTGGAACTCGACCACCCAGTTCTGGTTTAACCGTAGCGAAGTAACCAAGCTGAACCAGGATCCGCTGGTGGTGCCGCCCTTCAACACGGGTCTGGGTTTCGGCAACACCTTCGGCCGCAACCTGTTCATCGTGGGTGAGTCGCCCTCGCGCTGGTTTGGCACGCCGGTGAACTTCGCCACCAACAACAACTTCAGCGGACTGACGCGCTACGAGGATGCCCAGCCCACCTTCCAGATGTCGTTCCTGAACTCGGTGACGCTGCTGCGGAACTTGGAGCTTTCATTCTTGTTTCACTGGAAGAAAGATGGCTACAACAGTAACCTGAGCAGCCTGCTGAAAGACGAAGGCGGTACGAGCGAAGACTGGAGCCAGCCCAGCGGTCAGGTAAATGCCGACGGCTCGCCCATTCCCCTCGGCGAATACCGTCAGGGCCTGTCGGCCCGCGAGTTCATCCAGAATGCGGGCTACGTGCGTCTGCGCGAAGCTTCCCTGTACTTCTCGTTGCCGGCCAGCCTGCGCACCAGCCTGTTTAAAGATTACGTGAAGAACCTGCGCGTCGGCGTATCGGGCAACAACCTGATTACCTGGACCGACTACCGCGGCTACGACCCGGAAGTATCGAACTTCGGGGCCGTGTCAAACTTTGCCCAAGTGGACGTAGCCAGCTACCCCAACACCCGGCGTATCTTCTTCCACCTGAACCTGGATTTTTAATCCACCTTTCCTGACGGTTTTCTCATGCAATTCATACCTAGCAAACTAGCCGCGGCCACCGCCGTGCTGCTACTGGGCACCACTTCCTGCGGTTTCTTTGATACCGAGTACGTGCCCGACCCCAACAACCCCGGGCTCGACACCGTGCTCAGCAACGCCTCGCGCGCGCAGCTTGATGCCTTGGGCGTAGGCGTAGAAGCTTCCTACCGCCAACAGCATACCACCAATGCGCCCTACAACTGGCTCATGGGCACCCTGGGCCGGGAAGTAACGGTATTGGCCGGTACTGAGTCGCGCTGGTACGGCGAGCTGCAAGGCACCCGCGGCCGGCTCGACGACGCCGCCTACTACAACGGCTACTACACGCCGCTGGCCCAGATGCGCCGCGCCGCCCAGGTGTTCCGCGAGTCGGCCAACAACAGCCAGGCTTATAACGCCGAGCAAAAGCAGGGTGTAGCCGGCTTCACCCATACCTACGAGGCCCTGGCCCAGCTGCTGCTGCTGAACATGCAGGGCGAGAACGGCATCCGTATCGACGTGAGCAACGTGCTGCGCCCCGGCAAGTTCGTGACCCAGCAGGCGGCCCTGACCGAAATCCGGCGCCTGCTCGACCTGGGGGCCACTGAGTTGGATGCGGCGGGTGCCACGTTTGGCTTCACGCTTTCGTCGGGCTACGCGGGCTTCAACACGCCCGCCACGTTCAAGAAGTTTAACCGCGGCCTGGCTGCCCGGGTGGCCCTGTACCAGAAGGACTACACCGGCACGCTGACGCTGCTGGGCAACTCGTTCTACGACCAGGGCGGCAACCTGGCGGCTGGACCCAAGCTGACCTTTAACGCCGCCAACGCCGGCGACCAGGGCAACGCTTACTTTCAGCCCAACAACAGCCCGGCGGGTACTATTGTGTCCGTGCCGGATAACTTCGTGACGGAGGCTGAAGACGGGGATGCCCGTTTGAGCAAGGTGGGCCTGCGCACCACGCCGCGCACGACCGGCGGCATCACCGGCAACTACGAGCCGCGGCTGTTTACGTCCAACTCCGCACCGCTGGACATCATGCGCAATGAGGAACTGGTGCTGATTTCGGCCGAGGCTAAAGCCAACACCGGCAACCTGGCCGGCGCCCTCGACGACATCAACGCGGTGCGCACCCGCTCGGGCAACCTGCCCGCGCTGCCCGCCGGCTCGTTCACGAACCTGAATGATGCGATGGATGAAGTCGTCCGTCAGCGCCGCTACTCGCTGTTCTACGAAGGTCACTTCTTCGTCGACCTGCGCCGCCTGGGCCGCCTGCCCACCACTGCCCAAACGCAGAACGTGCAGGTAGCGCCCCTGCCTGATCGGGTGATGCCCTTCCCGTTCAAGAAGCAGACGCTGGCGTACAGCAGCACCATCGGCACCACCGAGTACCGGCTGTTTGACCGCATGGAGCGCCCGGCTGCCGAAAAAGCTTGGGACGCCACCAACCCGTAACGGTAGCTTACCGCTCATAAAAAAGGTCCCTCCGCTGCGGAGGGACCTTTTTTTATGCGTGATGAGCAGCAGGGCTTAGCTCTCCATCAGGTAGGCGCGGATGAATTCGTCCAGGTCGCCGTCGAGCACGTTCTGCACATCGGTGCGCTCCACGCCGGTGCGCAGGTCCTTCACCAGCTTGTAGGGGTGCAGCACGTAGTTGCGGATCTGGGAGCCGAAATCAATGCGCTTCTTGCCGGCTTCTACCACGGCCCGCTCGGCGTTGCGCTTGTCGAGTTCAATCTGGTAGAGGCGCGAGCGAAGCATGCGCAGGGCGTGTTCCTTGTTCATGAGCTGGCTGCGCTCGATCTGCACGGCGATGATAATGCCGGAGGGCGCGTGGGTGAGGCGCACGGCGGTTTCCACCTTGTTCACGTTCTGGCCCCCCGCGCCGCCGGCCCGGAACGTGTCCCAGCTGATGTCGGCCGGGTTGATGGTGATGTTGATGGTGTCGTCGACCACGGGATAGGCAAACACCGAGGCAAACGAGGTGTGACGGCGGCCGCTGCTGTCGAAGGGCGACATGCGCACCAAGCGGTGCACCCCGATTTCGCTTTTCAGGTAGCCGTAGGCAAACTGCCCCTCGATTTCGAGCGTGGCCGACTTGATACCAGCGCCTTCACCGGGCTGGTAGTTGACCTCGCGCACCGTGAAGCCGTGCTTTTCGCCCCACATGATGTACATGCGCATGAGCATCTCGGCCCAGTCCTGGCTTTCGGTGCCGCCCGCGCCGGGGTTGATTTCGACGATGGCCGACAGTTGATCTTCTTCGTTGGACAGCATGCGCTTGAACTCCAATTGCTCCACGGCCTGCACGGCGCGGGCAAACTCGGCCTGCATCTCGGCTTCGTTGGCTTCGCCTTCCTTGTAGAAGTCGAAGAGCACGTCCACGTCGTCGACGGCCTGGGAGGCAGCCTCGTAGTCATCGGTCCACACCTTCACGGCCTTCAGCTCACGCAGGGTGGCTTCGGCCTTCTTCGAGTCGTCCCAGAAACCCGGAGCCTGGCTCTGGGCCTCCACGGCGGTTACCTGTTCTTTGCGGGCATCGTAGTCAAAGATACCTCCTCAAGGCCTCCACACGGCCTCTTAAGTCTTTCACTTGCTCTAGGGTCATTGAGCGAAAGGGTAGCGGGTTAGAAAATGCGCCCGTCAGCTGCGGTTGACGCCGTAGCCGACGGGTGCCACTGGTAGTAAGGCGGGCAAAGGTACGCCGCTCAAAGCCGAACCGCCCGTCGCGGCCGGAAAGCGCACGACGGGCGGCAGAAAAAGGCGGCAGATGGCGGCGCTATACCTGCACCATCCAGGCGTGTGCATCGGCGGCCTGGCCGGTGCGGATAGCCGTGAGAGCCGCGCTGGCGCGGCGCGAGAAGGCCGAGTCATCCACCTCCGGCAGGGTATAGTCGCGACCCTCGTTGCCAATGACGGCGATGGGCGCGATGGTAGCGGCGGTGCCCACGCCAAAGGCTTCCTGCAGAGTACCGGCTTCCAGCGCCTGCACGATTTCGTGCACGGAAACCTTGCGCTCTTCCACCGGCATGCCCCAGTCGTGGGCCAGCTGCAGCACGCTGCGGCGGGTGATGCCGTCGAGAATGGACGAGCTGAGCGCGGGCGTGACCACGCGGCCATCGATGACGAAGAGGGCGTTCATGGTACCCGATTCTTCCACGTAGCGGTGCTCCGAGGCGTCGGTCCAGATGAGCTGGTTGTAGCCCTGCTGCTGCGCCAGCTTGGTGGGATACATGGCCGCGCCGTAGTTGCCGGCGTTTTTGGCGTAGCCCGCACCGCCCTCGGCCGAGCGTACGTACTTCTCTTCGAAGCGCACCCGCAGCGGCTTGTTGTAGAAGGCACCCACCGGGCAGGTGATAATCATGAAGCGGTAGGAATCGGAGGGACGCACGCCCAGCAGCCCGTCGGTAGCGAACATGAAGGGACGAATATAGAGCGCCGTGCCATCGGCGGCCGGCACCCAGCCCGCATCGAGGCGAATGAGCTGAGTAAGGCCCTGCATAAACAACTCCTCGGGCAAGGTGGGCATGCACATGCGTTCGGCCGAGGCGTTGAGGCGGTGCAGGTTGTCGAGGGGGCGGAACAAAGCTACGCCGCCCTGGGCGGTGCGGTAGGCCTTCATGCCTTCGAAAATAGCCTGACCGTAGTGCAAAGCCGAGTTGGCGGGGCTCACGGCCATGTCGCCGTAGGGCACAATCTGCGGCTCCTGCCACTCGCCGTTCACGTAGTCTACCGCGAACATGTGGTCGGAGAACAGCTTGCCAAACTCAATGTTGGCCGGGTCCAGCTGACCCAGGCGCGAGGCCGTGGTCGGCTGGGTATTGATCGTCAGGGTTTCAGTCATGACAAACGGGGAAAGGGAAAGACTCGGGGGAAATGCGGGGAAAAGGGTGGCGAGCCGGCCGAGTTAGCCGCGGGGCTGCCACTTCACTTCTTCGGCGCCGAGGTCGTGGCTCATGCCACGCGCCAGTACAAACAGATAATCCGAGAGGCGGTTCAAATACACCACCACCAGGTCGGGCACAAACGACTCTTCACGCAGGGCAATGGTCAGGCGCTCGGCGCGGCGGCACACGCAGCGGGCCACGTGGGCGTAGGAAACTGAGGGGTGGCCACCGGGCAAAATGAAGTGGCGCAACTCGGGCAGCCCGTCGTTGAGCCGATCCATTTCCTGTTCCAGTGCCAGCACATCGGCCTCGTGCAAGTCGGGCAGCTGCATGCGCGAGCGTTCCGGGTCCGAGGCCAGGGTGGCGCCGATGGTGAACAGGCGGTCCTGCACCTGCTTAAGCAGCTCGCGGCGCGGGGCGTTTACTTCCTGGTCGCGTACCAAACCCATCCAGGAGTTCAACTCGTCGACCGTGCCGTAGGATTCGATGCGCAAGCTGGATTTGGGCACGCGGGTGCCGCCGATAAGCGAAGTCAGGCCTTTGTCGCCGGTGCGGGTGTAAATCTTCACGGAAGGGCAGTAAGTGACAGGGAGCAGATAGCCAACCCTACCCCGAAGGTAACAACAATGCCCCAACCGCTGGGGCTGGGGCACGGTTGAGGTGCGGACGTAAAGGCAGCAAAACGCTTATTCGCCGCGCATGGCCGCGTGGTGCGAGGCCACGTTTTCGTTGACCTGGTCGCTTTCCACCAGCCCGTCGCGCAGGCGCACGATGCGGTGGGCGTAATGGGCAATGTCGTCTTCGTGGGTTACCATGATAATGGTATTGCCCTTGGCGTAGAGCGCCTCAAACAAGTCCATAATCTCGTAGCTGGTCTTGGAGTCGAGGTTGCCGGTGGGTTCGTCGGCCAGGATGATGCTGGGGTCGTTGACCAGGGCCCGGGCAATAGCTACGCGCTGGCGCTGCCCGCCCGATAGCTCGTTGGGCTTGTGCTTGGCGCGGTCGGCTAGGCCTACCGAGCGCAGGGCTTCCATGGCCTTTTCCTCCCGCTCCGACTTGCTGTAGCCCGCGTAAATCAGCGGCAGGGCCACGTTGTCGAGCGAGGTGGCGCGCGGCAACAGGTTGAAGGTCTGGAATACAAAGCCGATTTCACGGTTGCGCACCTCCGCCAGCTGGTTGTCGGTCATGCGGCTCACGTCCTTGCCGTTGAGCACGTAGGCCCCGGAAGTCGGCGTGTCGAGGCAGCCCACAATATTCATAAGGGTGGACTTTCCCGAGCCCGAAGGCCCCATGAACGCCACGTACTCGCCCCGCTGAATGCGGATGGTAACGGAGCGGAGCGCGTGAATGCGCTCGGTACCCATCTGGTACACTTTGGAAATTTCGGTCGTGTCGATAACAGGCGGCAGCATGGCGCGTGGTGTTAGTCCCAGGGTGCTGCGGCGGCCTGGTGGATGGCACGCCGTTTAGAAAGTTGGCTCTGAAAGGTAGCGTATTCTTCGGAAGGAAGCAACGTGCGCAGTTTTTCCAGGGTTTGCCCCGAGTAATCGGTCAAACCGGCATCGGCTGCCGCGAGGGCGAAGCGCTGCAGCAGTGCTACCGACTCCGGATTGTACTGCAAGGCCCGGCGCAGGGCCTCGTAGGCGGCCAAGTACTGACTTTGGCCCGCAAAAAAGTCAGCCGCTTGGATTATACCGGTTTCGGCGAAGGGGTCGGCCGCCACCAGCCGGCGGTACTGGCTTTCGGCGGCCCGTTTGTCCAGCGTGGCGGCCCGGGCAAACTGCGCGGCGAAGGGCTGGTAGGCTGGCGGGCGGGCAGCGGGAAGCTGCGGCAGCGCATTAAGCAGCTGCTGCGCCGAGCGCGCCTCGGTTGGCAGGGCAGCCACCCGCAGCGCCAGGGTACGGGCCGAGTCGGGGCGGCTGCCGAAGGCGAAGGCCCAGGCCCGAGGCAGAGCGGCCGCGGGGTTGCCGGCTGCGGTGGCCAGCGCCAGGCGGCTGGCGGCCGAGGGGTAGAGGCCGCGCTCCAGCAGGTACAAGCCCAGTAGCTGCTGGTAGTAGCCGGCGCCGGTGCCGGTAGCCAGGGTTTCGAGCTGATCGAATCCGCGGGCCGGCTCGCCGCCGCGCAGGCGGGTGAGGCCCTGCAGAAAGTGAAGCTGATCGGCAAACGGGTCGTTGGCGGACTGGCGGCGCAGGCCCGTGAGCAGGGGCAGCAGCGTGGTGTCGCGGCGGGCGGCGCGGGCCAGCCCGATGTGGTAGAGGTGGGCAAACTGCGCTACCGTCAGCACCGAGTCGGTGAGGGGCTGGGGCGTGGCCTGGGCGGCCGCGGCAGTTTGTGCGGGCTTCTGCAACAGCTGAAACAGCAGCTGGTTGCTTTGCCAGGCCGGCCACTGAGGGAAGGGGTGCTCGGCCACGCTCTGGGCGGCGGCGTTCAGTTGGTTTTGCTTGAGCAGAAACGCCAGCCAGTTGGTGTGGGCCACGGCATCGTCGGCATCGGCGGCGGTGGCGCGCTGGTAGTAGTACACCACCGAGTCGGTGAGCGAGGAGCGGGCGTAGAGCTGCGCCATTTCGGCGTTGAGCCAGCGGCTGGCCGGGTAGGCGCGCAGGCCCTGGCGCAGCACCTGCTGGCGGTCGAAGAAATCCGAAGACTGGTCGTAGCGGGCGGCCAGGCGCAGCAGCACTTTCTCGTGGGGCTCGCGCAGCAACGTGGTGCGCAGGATGTTGATTTCGTTCTGGCGCTGGCTCAGCTGCTGGTACAGGGCAGCCCGGCCCAGGGCCGCACGGGCGTTGCGCGGGTCCAGCTGGTCGGCCTCGGCGTAGTAGCGCTCAGCCAGCAGCGGCAGGTAGGTGTTTTCGGGCTGCCCCTCGCTCTGGAAGCGCGTCAAATCGCCCAGCTGCACGTACATGCCGGCCCGGGCCTGGTCGAGCAAATCGAAGTTGTTGCGCACCAGCACTGCCACGATGCCGCCCAGCGCCAGCAGGTACACCGCGTAGTAGGGCAGACGGCGCGGCTCGTACACCACCCGGTACACCCGCAGCCGCTGCCGAATGAGCGGGGCGAAGTTCATCAGCACGTAGAGCAGAAACGGCACCCCCACGCACAGCAGCGCCAGGGCCACCAGCTGGCGGCCCGCCGCCAGTACCGGCTCGTTGTGGGTGGCTGCCGCGTAGCCCGCCGAGGCCATAGCCAGCGTCAGCAGGGCCAGGTAGAGCAGGGGTGCGGCCTTGGCGGGCACCCAGCCGGCGTAGGTGGGGCGGCGCAGCGGCATGCTAAACCAACCCACCAGCGCAGCCAGCAGCAGCAGCAGATAAGGGTCGAGGTGGATGCCGCCAGGAAACAGCATCAGGCGGCCGCCGTTCCAGTAGTACAGCACCAAGGAGCCCAGCAGCAGGGCGCTGGCGGCCACGAAGGGCAGGAGACCGAAGCGGCTCTGCGGAGTGGGGCCCTGGGTGTTCAGCCACAGCAGGCCAAACACCAGCTCACCGCCCACCCACAAGGCCAGTAGCCCCAGGGCGGCGGCCCCGGCCACGGTGCCGTAGCCCGCCAGGTGCAAACTCACGTAGGCCGCCGGGTAGGGCGAGCCGAGATACAGCAGCGCGCCCAGCCCGGCCACGAGGGCCACGAAGATGAGCACCCGCGGGCCCAGGCGCACCCCCTCCAGAAAGGCGTGCAGCAGGTAGGCCGCGCCGGCCAGCACCACCAGCACCGTCACCAGCTCGTAGTGTCGCCCGCCCAGCGCCTCCAGGGCGTCGGGGTTCAGCGACATGAGCAGGAAGATGGCCGCCGCCGTGCCGGCCACGAAGGCCAGCCGGGGCAGGGTGCTCACCGCCGCCAGCCAGAGGCTGAGGCTCAGGCCCAGCAGCGCCACCCACAGCGCGGCCGCCGCCGGCCACAGCTCGGGGCCGCCCACGTCGCGGGTCTGGCTGAGCAGGTAGCCGTTGGCTTGCAGCACGAGGCTGTCGGGGCCCACAGGCACGTAGGCCACGGGCACGGGGGTGGGGCCCAGCTGCGCCACCGTGCCCACGGGCAGGGTGTGGGTGGGGCCCACCACAAACTGGTAGAGCGTGGCGGCCAGCACCAGCAGCAGGGGCAGCAGCCACCAGGCCGAGGGGCGCCGCGGCGCTACGGAATCGGGCGATGAGGGGGCAGCGGGCACGCCTTACTCCAGTACTTTGGGTACGCGGAAGTAGTCAGTGTCTTTGCGCGGGGCGTTCTGCAGGCCCTCGGCGTGCGACACCGTGTTGAGCGGCTCGTCGGGGCGCAGCACGTTCAGCTCGCGCGAGAGGTGCACCAGGGGCTCTACCTGGGCGGTGTCCAGCTCGCGCAGCTGCTCTACCCAGTTCAGAATCTCGTTCAGGTCGCCCAGCATCTTCTGCTCGTGGCGCTCATCGAACTCGAGGCGGGCTAGGTGGGCCAGTTGGCGCAGGGTATTCAGGTCGGTACTCAAGGCAGCAAGGAATAAGGTAGAAACAACGAAAAACGGGGGGCGACGCGCCTCAGCGCGGCTGGCCCGGGGTGCCCGCCGGGTGCAGGGCCGCGTCGGCGTCGGGGGCCGTTGCCCCGGTAGGGGCGGGGGCCTCATCGGCGGCGGGGCGTAGGCCGCTGGGGGCCGGAATGCCCGCCGCGGCCGGGTCGAAGCCGCTGGCAATGATGGCGCGCACACGCTCCTTCAGGGCCGGAATATCGGCCGCGGTGAGTCCCACGGTGGGAATGGCTGGGTGCAGCTCGATGCGCAGGCGGGCGTAGCGCACCCGCAGCGAGCCGGGCACATCGGGCATGAAGCGGTGGTTGTAGGGCATGGTCACGGGCACGATGGGTGCGCCCAAGGACACGGCTATCTGAAACGGCCCGTCCTTGAAGGCGCCCATTTCCTCGCCCGGCCGGGCCGAAATCGAGCCCTCGGGGAAGATGACCAACGACCGCCCCTCTTCCACGCTCTGGCGGGCCTGCACCAGCGAGCGGGCCCGGCTGATGACGCTTTCACGGTTGACGGTGAGGTACACCCGCCCGAAAATCGGCCCCCACAGCGGTACCTTGGCCAGGGAGCTTTTGCCCATAATGTTCAGAAACCCGGGAATGGCCTTAAACAGCAGGGGAATGTCGATGTAGGAGCTGTGGTTGGGCACGTACACGCAGGGCTGGCCCTGCGGCTGGGGCTGGTGGCGCACCACTTCCACGGGCACCAGCCACATGCGAATGAAGAGCTTCGACCACAGCCGGTTGAGCGTGTGCAGGTGCCGGTGCCAGGCCGGCCGACGGCTCAGCAACACCTGCAGGGGGTAGGTCACCACAAAAGGCATCACAAACCAGAAGGTTGCCCAGGTGGTGTACAAACGGTGGCCAATGAAGCGCAGCACAGAACGCATAGCACAAAGGTAACAGCCCCGGCGCTACCAAAAATCCCCGCTTCCCCGCTCCATCCCATTGGCTCAGGAGCCCCGGCCGCGGGCCGCCGCCCCCGTCACCCCCTGCGGCGGGCAGCCGGCGCGAGGCTCCCGGGCCGGGACGCGAGGGGTAGGAGCCTGCCCGCGAGCCGTAGGAGACGCAGCGCGAAGGGTAGGAACGTTGCCGCGCGGGGTAGGAGCCGCGGCGCGTGCGGTAGGAACGCCGGCGCTAGCGGTAGGAGCCTCAACGCGTGCGGTAGGAACGATAGCGCGAACGGTAGGAACGTCAGCGCGAGCATTTTTTCAGGCACCAAACGGCCCTGACGTAGCTGCCGGGGCGGTTTTGCCGCTTTGGCAGGCGCGGGGTCGGAAAGCCAACCGGATGGGGGAGGGGTCAGCCCGCCGCGGGCGCCTGGGCGGCGCGGGCGGCCAGCACGCGCTCGGCCTTGAGCAGGCCCGCCACGCTGATGGCATCGGTAATGCGGTTGCTCATCACCATTTCCACGGCCTCGGCCAGGGGCAGCTTCCAGAGGTGCAGCTCCTCGGTTTCCTCGGGCTCCACGGCACCGGGCTCCAGGTCTTCGGCCAGAAACACGAAGCCCTCCTCGTCGGTCACCGAGTTGGAGGTGTGCAGGCGGGCAATGTTGGTCCAGCGCCGGGCCGTGAGGCCGGTTTCCTCCTTCAGCTCGCGCTGGGCCGAGAGCAGGATGTCCTGCTCCACGGGGCCGCCGCCCATCGGGATTTCCCAGGAGTATTCGTCGAGCGGGTAGCGGTACTGGCCCACCAGCCAGGTGTTGCCCTCGGCGTCGACGGGCACGATGCCCAGGGCCTTGTTGCGCATGCTCACCACCCCGTAGATGCCGCGGCCGCCGCCGGGGTTGATGACCTGGTCTTCGCGCACGCTGATCCAGGGGTTGCGGTACTTAAGCTCGGTGCTGAGCACCTGCCAGGGGTTGCGGGTTTCGTCGGGGAAGCTGCTCATGCCGGGGAAGGGAGGCCCATAAAAGCGCAAGGTAGCCCGGTGGGCCGGCCCCGCGCAACGGCCGCCGCCGGGACCAAACCAGCCCCGTTGCCCGACGGCGCGGCCCGCGTGTTACCCGAAAATTAAATCGGTCCGGCTACGATCCAATTCCGGCCGGGTTACGTAGTTCATCGGCGCAAAAGCGTGGTTAATCGAAAAGATACTTAGCGGATTTATACGGAGAATAGTTTTGCGGCCGAATTGTGCTTTTCACAGCTCACAGTTCCACCTGAAGCGTCCATTCACCCTTTTCTTCTTTTCATGGTTACACTCCTACGCTTCCGAGCGCAACGACCGGCCGGTGGCCCGTCAGGCGTCTCCCCGGCTTACGAGCATCTAACAGCCCCGCGGGGCCGGCGCGCCGGTCCTGGCTGGCTGCTCAGGACCCTGCTGCTGCTGGCAACTGCCCTGGGCAGCCTCGCGCCGGCCCAGGCCCAGCGCGGCAAAGACGGCGCCCGCAGCGTTTCGGCCGTCGGCGTCATCGTCAACGAGTACACCACGCTCACGGCCAATGCCGCGGCGGGTACCCGCACCCTGAACGTGGCCAACGGCCTGCTGAACGCCAACGCGCGCTTCAGCGGCAACCTGGCCGCCGGCGACCTGGTGATGATCATCCAGATGCAGGGGGCCACCATCAGCACTGCCGACGACGCTACCTACGGCAACGTAACGGCTTACAACAGCGCCGGCCGCTACGAGCTGGTGGAAGTGGCCTCGGCCACCGGTACCACCATCACGCTCACCTGCGGCCTGACCAACAGCTACTCCAGCGCCGGCCGCACCCAGGTGGTGCGCGTGCCCCGCTACACCACGCTCACCATCACGGGCGCGGGCAACTCCATCACGGGTGAAGCCTGGAACGGCAGCCAGGGCGGCGTCATTGCCATTGATGCCACCGGCGAAGTATTGCTGGGCACTGGCACCACCATCAACGCCTCCGGCCTGGGCTTCCGCGGGGGCGCGGCCGAAAACGACAGCGACGCGTCCGGCAACGCCAACTTTGGCTACCGCTCGACCTCCAGCGCCTACGGCGCCGAGAAAGGGGAGGGCATTGCCGGCAGCGCGGCCGACTACACCACCGGCCGCTTTGGCCGGGGCGCTCCGGCCAACGGCGGCGGCGGCGGCAACTCGCACAACGCCGGCGGCGGCGGTGGCTCCAACGTGGGCACCGGCACCTGGACCGGCACCGGCGTGCCCAACCGCGGCACCAGCAACGCCTTCGACGCGGCCTGGAACCTGGAGGGCGCGAACTTTGCCACTTCTTCTTCGCCCGGCGGCGGCCGCGGCGGCTATTCGTATTCTTCGGCGGAGCAAAACGCGCTGACCACCGGCCCCGGCAACACGGGCTGGGGCGGCGACAACCGCCAGAGCAAGGGTGGCTTCGGCGGCCGCCCGCTCGACCGCACCGGGCGCCTGTTTCTGGGCGGTGGCGGCGGCGCCGGCGACGGCAACAACAGCGGCGCCACCTCCGGCGGCCGCGGCGGCGGCATTGTGTACATCCTGGGCGGGGGCACCGTGCGGGGCGTAAATGCTACCAGCAGCCAGATTCTGGCTAGCGGCGTGGGCACCACCAACTCCAACGGGCAGGATGCGCCCGGCGGCGGCGGCGGCGGCGGCACCATCGTGCTGAACGCCTCCGGCACGATTTCCTCGCTGACCGTGCAGGCCCAGGGCGGCACGGGCGGCTCGCAGGCGGCCAACGGTGCCGAGGCCGAGGGCCCCGGCGGCGGCGGCGGCGGCGGCTACCTGGCCTACACCAACGCCGGCACCGCGCTGACCTTGAGCGTAGCGGGCGGCGCCAACGGCACCACCAGCTCGACCTCGCTCACGGAGTTTCCGCCCAACGGCGCCACCCGCGGCAACAGCGGCCTGACCGACGTCATCAGCTTCGGTCTGCAGTGCGCCGCGACGGTCGACCTGGTGTCGACCATCAGCGGCCCCGCCACGGCCAACGCCGGCAGCACCATTACCTACACCGTAACGACCACCAACAACGGCCCGAACCCGGCCAGCGGTGTGGCGCAAACCGTGCAGCTGCCCACCGGCCTCACTTTCGTAACCCTGCCCACCAACGCCACCTACAATTCGGGCACGGGCGTGCTGACCCTGGAACCGGTAAGCACCCTGAACAGCGGCGCCAGCGTGGTGACCAGCTTCCAGTTTACGGCCCCCACTACCACGCCCATCAGCGGCGTAGTCAGCAGCACGACGACCAGCAACGAGTCGAACGCTGCCAACAACAACGGCACGGCCCCGGCCGCCACGGTAACGACGGTGATTAACCGCGCGCCGGTGGCCGCCAACGTAACTACCACAGCCCTGCCGGGCAGCAACGGCGCTACCCAGATTGCCAACTTCAACGTAACCGACCCCGACGGCAACGCCACCATTGCTACCTACACCTTCGTGTCGGTACCCACCGCGGCGCAGGGCCTGCTGTACGCCTACAACGCCACCTCCACGGCCTTCGTGCAGATTACCACGGCCGGGCAGACGGTTAACGCCGCTACCTACCCCAACCTGGTGTTTGACCCCTCGGGCACTTCGTCGGGCAACGTGGCCTTCCAGTACTCGGCCACCGACAACGGCGGGCTGAGTTCGAACACGGCTACCTACACCATCCCGGTCAACAACGTGGCCCCCACGGCCGCCAACCTGACGGCGCCCATTCTGCTCAGCAGCTACGGCCCCACGCTGCTCACCCCGGCCCTGGCCGGCGCCGACACCGACGGCACCATCACGGGCTTCACCATCACCAGCATTCCGAACACCACCACTCAGGGCGTACTGGCCCTGAACGGCAACGCGGTAACGGTGGGTCAGCCCATCAACCCGGCCCAGGCCGCGCAGCTGACCTTTGACCCCGTGGTCGGCTTCTTCGGCAACGCCACGTTCGGCTACACCGCCACCGACAACAGCGGCGCCGTGAGTGCGGCCGCTACCTACGCCATTCCGGTGAGCAAGGCCACCTGCGGCCAGGAAAACCTAGTGAACTTCGCCACCCGCAGCACCGGCGAGAACTGGGCTACCGGCCAGAGCGTAACGGTGCAGGGCGTAACCATCACCTCGAGCGGCTACACCGCCCCGGCCGGCACCAGCCTCGTCGTCGACGACCAGGCCGCCCTGCCCGGCAAAGGCCTGGTGTGGTCGACCGACTACGGCACCGGCACCACCAAAACCGCCACGGTCACGCTGACCTTCAGCCGCCCGCTCACCAACTTCTCGCTGAATGTGGGCGACATTGACCTGGGCACCGGCTACATCGACGAGCTGACCGTGGACGGCTACAACGCCTCCAACGCGCTCATTACCCTGGCGGCTGCCGACGTGGCCCTGGGCTCGAACAGCACCAACGTGTACAGCGGCAGCAACCGCATTACCGGCTCGGCCAGCAACACCAGCGCGGCCGGCAACGTGATTGTGACTTTCCCGCAGGCCGTGTCGCGCCTGGTGCTGACCTACCGCAACACCACCGCCGTCACCGACCCGGCCTTCCAGTTCCTGGATATCACCTCCCTGGCCTGGTGCGCCGAGGCCAACCTAGCCACCACCATCAGCGGCCCGACCCGGGCCCTGGCCGGCAGCACCGTGACCTACACCGCCACGACTACCAACGCTGGTCCTGATGCGGCCGACAACGTAGTAGCTACCATTCAGCTGGCCACGGGCCTGACGGTACCCGCCAGCCCCAACTACACCTACAGCAGCAGCACCGGTCTGGTGACGTTTACGGCCGTGAACGGCCTGGCCAGCGGCGCTACCCTCACCAACCAGGTGAGCTTCACCATGCCCGCCACCAACACCACCGGCCGGGCCGCCAGCACCACGCTGGCCATCGACGCGGTGCTGGCTAACAACAACGGCTCGGCTGCCAACGCCAACATCACCACGGTGGTGGACCAGGCGCCGGTAGCGGCCAACGTGACTACCTCCCCGGCTATTCCGAGCAGCGCGGCGGCCACGGCCATTCTGCCCCTGAGCGCCACCGACCCCGACGACGCGGCCAGCACGCTGACCTACACCCTGGTAACACTGCCCACGGGCGGCACCCTGGCGGTGAACGGTACGCCCGCCACGCTGGGCCAGACGCTGACGGCCACGCAGATTACCCAGCTGACCTTCGACCCCACGGGCACCAGCAACGGCAGCTTCACCTTCACCTACCGCGCGCAGGATCCGCTGGGCGCCGTATCGAACGTGGCTACCTACACCATTCCGGTGAGCAACACGCCCCCGGTAGCGGCCAACGTGACCAACACGCCGGTTATTCCGAGCAGCGCGGGCGCCACGGCCATTCTGCCCCTGAGCGCCACCGATGCCGATGGCAGCATCAGCTCGTACACCATCCTGAGCCTGCCCGCGGGCGGTACGCTGTTCGTGAACGGCGCCCAGGCGACGGTGGGCCAGCCGCTGAACGCCACGCAGATTACCCAGCTGACGTTTGACCCGGCGGGTACCAGCAACGGCAACTTCACCTTCACCTACACCGCCGTCGACAACCAGGGCGCCAGCGGCAACACGGCCACCTACACCATTCCGGTGGGCAACGTGGCTCCGGTAGCCCTGAACGTGACCAACGCCACGCTCTCCGACGCGGCCCCTGCCACCACGCTGTCGGCCCTGAACGCCACCGACGCCGACGGCAGCATTAGCTCGTACACCATCACCAACGTGCCCAACGCTACTACCCAAGGGGTGCTGGCACTGAACGGCAACCCGGTGACCAACGGTCAGGTAGTGCTGGCCGCTCAGGCCGGGCAGCTCACCTTTGACCCCGTAGCCGGCGCCGGCGGCGACTACCGCTTCACCTTCACCGCTACCGACAACAACGGCGCGGTGTCGGCCAACACGGCGGCCTTTACCATTCCGGTACGCGCCGCGGGTCCGGCGGGCTGCGGCACGCCCTACGCCGGCGGTGCGCCCACCAGCGGCCTGTACTCGCAGTACTACGCGGGCTACTACGCCGACAACCTGAGCTACTTCAATACCCGCACGCCGGGGCTGGTGCGCAACGACGCGCAGCTGAACTTCGCCAGCAACAACACCAACACGGTAACGGGTTGGGGCAGCATCATTCCGCCGGCCACGGCCGCCGCTACCGATGCCACCAACCCCGAGCAGTACACCGCCCGCATCCGCGGCAGCGTGTACTTGCCGGTGTCGGGCCAGTACACCTTCTACCTGACTTCGGACGACGCCACCTACCTCTGGCTCGACGGCGCAGCCCTGGCCACCACCCCGGTTGCCACCAACGCCACCATCAACGCCAGCGGTGCCCACGCCGTGCGCACCGACCAAGTGACGGTGGAGCTGTCGGCGGGCCTGCACAACCTGATGATTTTCTACGGCGAGCAGGCCGGTGAAAACCGCCTGGTGCTCGAATACAGCAACACCGCCGCGGGCATTGCCCGCCAGGTGATTCCGAACACGGCCTTCTGCGCCGGCGCCACCAACGTGCCCCCGCTGGCCAGCAACGTAACCACCGCCCCGGTAGCCAACACCAACGGTCCGACGCTGATTGCGGCCCTGGCCGGCACCGACCAGGACGGGACCGTGGACGGCTTTATCGTGGCCACGCTGCCCGCGGCTTCGGCCGGCGTGCTCTCGCTGAACGGCGTGAACGTAGTAGCCGGGCAGCAACTCACGGCCGCCCAAGCCGCGCAGCTGCGCTTCGATCCGGTGCTGGGCTTCAGCGGCTCGGCCACGTTCACCTTCTACGCCGTCGACAACACCCCGCAGCGTTCCAACACGGCCGCTACCTACACCATTCCGGTGGGCACGGCTCCGGTGGCCGTGAACGATGTGCTGACGACGCCGCTGAACACGGCGCTGACCTTCAATCCCACCCAGAACGACACCGGCAGCTTCGTGGCGGGCTCGGTGGACCTCGACCCGAATCAGGCTGGCCAGCAAACCAGCCGGACCCTCACGGGCCAGGGTACCTTCGTGGTGAACACCAGCACCGGGGCCGTAACCTTCACCCCCGTGACCGGCTTCGTGGGCACGGCTTCACTGCCCTACCAGATCAGCAGCGCGACGGGCGTGGTATCGAACCAGGCCAACATCGCCGTAACCGTGCAGGCCCCCACGACCGACGTAGCCACGAGCATCACGGCCCCGGCCGGCGGCTCGACGGTGGTAGCCGGCTCGCCGGTAACCTTTACGGTGGTGGCCACCAACAACAGCGCCACCGCCGCGGCCGACGTGGTGCAAACCCTGCAGTTGCCCGCAGGCCTGACGGGCCTCAGCTTCAGCAACGGCGGCAGCTACAACCCAACAACCGGGCTGGTGACCTTCCCGACCATTGCCTCGCTGGCCGGCAACGGCAGCGCCACGTTCGGCGTGACCTTCAACGCCCCGGCCTCGGGACCCTTCACCGGCGCGGCCAACATCCGCACTGCCACCAACGAGTCCGACGCTACCAACAACGCCGCTTCGGTGCTGGTGAACGTGAGCAACAGCTACGACCTGGCCACGGCCATCAACGGTCCGACCACTACCGTAGCCGGCCAGCTGGTGACCTTCGGGGTAGTGACGAGCAACAACGGCCCGTCGTCGGTCAGCAGCGTGGTGCAGACCGTGCAGCTGCCCATTGGCCTGACCAATGTGTACGTGACCAACAACGGCACTTACACCTCAAACAACGGCCGCGTAACCTTCCCGAACGTGACCCTAGCCGCTGGCCAGAGCGTGAACAACTCGGTGAGCTTTACGGCCCCGGCCACTGGCTTCACGGCCACGGCCAGCGTAACGCCCACCGCGGCTGATACCAACCTCGGCAACAACACCGCCTCGGCCCCGGCTACCACGGTGAGCCCGATGCCGACGCAGCAAGCCAACCTGTTCGTGGCCCTGGCGGCCTCGCAGGCCAACCCGGCTCCGGGTCAGCAGTACAGCTACACGGTAACCTTCGGCAACGATGGCCCGGCCGCCGCTACCAACGTTACGGCCCGCGTATTCCTACCCCCCGGTCTCACCGTGACGGGCCTGCCCTCGGGCAGCAGCTACAACCCCGCCACCGGTGAAATCACCAGCACGGCCCCGCTGCCCAGCCTGCCCAGCGGCAGCTCGCAGGCCTACACCTTCCAGGTGGTAGCACCCGAGTACGGCAGCGTGGTGGCTTCGGCCAGCATTGCCGCCGCCACGGCCGACCCCATGCCCGGCAACAACGTGGCCACTACCACGGTAACGGTAACCCCGCAGGCCGACGTGGCCACGACCATCAGCGGCCCGACCACGGCCGTGGCCGGCCAGCTGGTAACCTATACCGTGACGACCACCAACAACGGCGAGGCTTCGGCTACCGGCGTGGTGCAAACGGTGAGTTTGCCCGCCAACCTGGCCGTGGCGCCCACGCTTTCCTCGGGCACCTACAGCGCTACCTCGGGCCTGGTAACCTTTGGCAACATTACCTTGCTGAGCGGCGCCAGCCGCACCTACACCGTCACCTACGTGGCGCCGCCCGCCAGCTCGTTCGTAACCACGGCGGCGGTGCGCAGCACCAGCGTCGACGACGTGGCCAGCAACAACGCGGCTTCGGTGGTAACCACTACCAGCCGCACCTCCGACGTGGTCGTAACCCTGGCCGGCCCGAGCACGGTGGTCAACGGCAACACGGCCGTATACACCGTAACGACCGTGAACAACGGCCCCTCGCCGGCAGCTTCGGTGACGACGCAGGTACAGCTCGCCACCGGGCTGGCTGACGTGGTGGTTTCCGACGGCGGCAGCTACAACCCGGCTACCGGTCTGGTGACCTTCCCGGCCCGTACCGACGTGGCGGTGGGCATCCCGGGCGCTCAGACGAGCACTATCTCGCTGACGGCTCCCAACGCCACGAGCCTGAACGCCACGGCTACGGCCGTAACCAGCGCGGCTACCAACGACCAGCAGCTGGCCAACAACACGGCTACGCTGACGACGACGGTAAACCAGCCGACGACCAACGTAAGCGACCTGGCCGTAGCCATTACCTCGAACTTCGCCACGCGCCCCACCGCTCAGGTCATCAGCTACACCGTGACGCTGACCAACAACGGGCCGACGACGGCCGGCAACGTCACCTCGCAGGTGGCCCTGCGCCCCGGCCTGGTAGACTTTGCCCCTGGTACCAGCGGGGCTACCTACGACGCCGTCACCGGCATCGTGACGCTGCCCACGACTACCAGCCTGGCAGCCGCCAGCGGCTCAAACACGGTTAGCTTCACCTTCATGGTGGATGCGCCGGCCGAAGGCCCCCTGGTAGCCACGGCCAGCGTGAGCTCCGACAACTCGGACAACGTGCCCGCCAATAACGTGGCCCAGCGCACGGTGACCATTTCGCCCCGCGCCAACGCTGCCACGCGCATCAACGGTCCGGCTTCGGCCCTGCCCGGCGCCCCGGTAACCTACTCGGTGGTGACGCTCAACAGCGGGATTTCGGCCGCGGCCGACGTGGTGCAAACGGTGCAGCTGCCCACCGGCCTGACCGGCGTGACAGTATCGGGCGGTGGTAGCTACGACCCCGGCACGGGGCTGGTGACCTTCCCGACCATTGCCTCGCTGGCCCCGGGTACGGCCAGCCAGCTGACCAATACCATTACCTTCACCTTCGGCACGAGCAGCATCACGCCGGTGGCTTCGGTGACGACCACCACTACCGAAACCAGCACCAGCAACTCGGCTTCGGTAACGACCAGCGTGGCCAACCTGGCCCCGCAGGCCCTGGCCGTGACCAATAGCGTGACGGCCCCCGACGGCAACACGGCCGTGGAAGCCCAGGCGCTGTCGCCGCTGACCGGCCGCGACGCCGACGGTACGATAACCGCTTACACCATTGCCACGCTGCCGCCGGCAACCCGTGGCGTGCTGTACCTGAACGGGGTGGCCGTGGTAGATGACCAGGAGCTCACGCCCGCCGAGGCAGCGCAGCTGAGCTTCGTGCCGGCGGCCGGTTTCGTGGGCAATGCCTTCTTCACCTTCACGGTGACCGACAACAGCGGGGCAACCTCGGGCACGGCGTTCTACACCATTCCGGTGGGCCTCGACAACGCCTCGACGTACACCAACGCCCCGGTGCGCGGCGGTACCAACAACGCCTACCAGAACGGCGACCTGATCAGCAGCGTGTTTGACGTGAACGGCGGGGCCTACAACGCCTCGGCTCAGGTTACCGACAACGGCGTGCGCTCGGCCGTGCTGGCGGCCGGCAGCAACCCGCTGCCCCCCGGCACCAGCCTCAACCCGGTTACCGGAGCCATTACCGTGACCAACCGCCAGCTGCTGGTGGCCGGTACCTACACGGTGAACATCACCACCACCGACGAGTTTGGCGGCACCACCACCCAGCCCCTGACTGTGAGCATCGGGTTGCTGCCGCTGCCGGTGGAGCTGGTGACGTTCGAGGCCCGGGCCAAGGGCGTGGATGCGCTGCTGACCTGGGAAACGGCATCGGAGAAAAACAACGCCCGCTTCGAAGTGGAGCGCTCGACCGATGGCCGCAGCTTCGTGAAAGTAGGGGAGGTAGCCGGCAACGGCACCACCGCGGCCCGGCAGCGCTACAGCTTCGTCGATGCCAACGCGGCTGCCGTGGCTGCCACGGTGTACTACCGCCTCAAGCAGGTCGACTTCGACGGCACGAGCAGCACCTCGCAGCCGCGCACGGTCAGCTTTGAGGGCACGACCGCCCAGGCTGAGCTGCGGCTGTTCCCGAGCCCGGCAACCGACGTGCTGAACGTGCAGGTGCTGGCCCCGGCCCAGCAGGCTACCGTGACGGTGTACGCCACCACCGGGGCGCTGCTGCTGACCCAGGAGCTGGGCAGCTCGCTGCGCACGGTGCTCGACGTGAGCCAGCTGCCCACCGGCGCCTACGTGCTGAAAGTGCAAACCGCCAACGGGCTGCACTTTACCCGCCGCTTCGTGAAACAATAAGGGTGGATGGACCCCTCACGAACGGCAAACGGCCGCTACCTCCGGGTAGCGGCCGTTTTTTTTGCGGGGCCTTAATATTGGCTTAACTCCATATTCTTTCAGGCCGTACCTTAGGTAACGCCGGCCGCCAACATTCCGGCCGGCACCGCACCTTTATGGCTAACAACCAAAAATCCACCAACCAGAACACTCCCCAACCCGGCGACCCGCTTTTCAACCTGAAGCACGCCCAGGTCGAAGCCGAACTGCAGCAGCAAAACGGCGGCCTCGGGCCCATCACCAACGACTACATGAGCACCGACGAGGACGGAGAGCTGGACGAAGGCCCGCGCGACAGCCAGGGCCTGCGCCGCGGCGAACCGGATAACATTACGGGTAGCACGGCCGGCAAACACTAGTCGGCCCTGCACCCAATTCGGCCGCCTTCCCGCCACCACGGGGAGGCGGTTTTTTTTATGGCCGGGCCGGAGTGCGGTTGAAGCGGGCCGTACCTTTGCCGGCGCTATGCTCCTTGCCTCCTGCACCGACCAGCCCCACGAAGCCGGCCTCGACGAAGCCGGCCGCGGCTGCCTGGCCGGGCCCGTTTTCGCTGCCGCCGTCATCCTGCCGCCCGACTTCCACGCGCCCGGCCTCAACGACTCCAAGCTCATTCCGGCGCGCCGCCGGGCGCAGCTGCGCGAGCTGATTTGCCGCGAAGCCCTGCACTGGGCCGTGGCCCAGGCCTCGCCCGACGAAATTGCCGCTTACAACATTGCCCAGGCCAGCTACCTGGCCATGCACCGCGCCGTGGCCCAGCTGAGCGTAGCGCCCACCCACCTGGCCGTCGACGGCAACCGATTCAAGGCCTACCCCGGCATCGGGCACAGCTGCGTGGTGCGCGGCGACGCCACTTACCAGCACATTGCCGCGGCTTCGGTGCTGGCCAAAACCTTCCGCGACGAGCACATGCACGCCCTGGCCATCGAGTTTCCGGCCTACGGCTGGGTCCGCAATGCGGGCTACCCCACCGCCGAACACCGCGCCGCCATTCGTGCCCACGGCCCCACCCCGCACCACCGCCTGGGCTTCCGGCTGCTGTAAGTCAACCTGCTTTCAAAGTCGAACGGCCCCGGTAACCAGCGTTACCGGGGCCGTTTGGCGTTATCAGGCGAGGCGCGAGCCGAGTGTCAACCTACCACCTCACCACTAGGCCTGCTCTTGGTCTTTGAGCTTGAGCAGGTCGAGAAACAAGCTGAAGCCGTCGACGGTAGAGCCGCCCTCGCCGAAGCGGTCGAAGTTCAGGGGCTTGATGATGTAGCCGCTCACGGCCAGCTGCTGGGCTTTCAGGCGGTCCGACTCGAGGTCGGAGGTGGTCATGATGAACACATTCAGACCCACGAACTCGGGGTCGGAGCGCAGGATTTCGAGCAGCTCCAGGCCGTTCATGCGGGGCATGTTCAAATCGAGCATCACCACGCTGGGCTTGGGAATGGGCGTTTTACCGTTTTCACCCCGCAGCAAGCTCAGGGCCTCGCGGCCGTTGCGGGCAATGTGAAGCGGCACGTCGATGTTGTGCTTGCGCAGTTCGCGCTGCACATTCATGGTATCCATCTGGTCGTCCTCCACCAGCAAGATGCTGGCGGACGTCGGGGATTCTGTTGACATGGCGGCAGGAAGAGAGGCAGGAAAATGAGTAGGGAAGCCGGGGTTATACGACAGGGGGGGCACGACAAGTTATCCAACGGTCGGGCGGGCCACGCCGGCGGTTGGTTTTTTGGGCCAGGAGAGCGTGAAGGTGGCGCCAAAGCCCTCGGCCGAATCGAGGCGGATGGTACCGCCGTGGCGCTCCACGATCTTGCGCACGATGGCCAGCCCCACGCCGGTGCTTTCCACAGTGTCGCGCTCGTTGAGCGTCTGAAACAGCACGAACACCCGCTCGTGGTACTCGGGCGCGATGCCGGGGCCGTTGTCGCCCACCGTGAACACGTAGTCGTCGGCGGTTTCGCGGTAATTGATGCGCGCCAGGCCGTGGGCCGGGTCGTGGTGGTACTTGAGGGCGTTGCTGAGCAGGTTGCTGAATACCTGGTGCAGCTCCACGCGCGGGGCCAGCATCACCGGCAGGTAGGAGGGCAGCAGCACCTGGAAGCCCGCGGGCGGGGCCAGCACGTCCACAATTTCCGTCAGCAGCTCGCGCACGTCCACGCGCTCGTCGAGCTGCTCTACCCGCCCGATGCGGGCCAGCTCCAGAATGCCGCTGATCAGGTTTTCCATGCGGTGCACCCGCACGCGCATCAGCAGCAGAAACTCGCGGATGTGCGGCGGCAAATCCTGACCCATGTCTTCCTCAATCCAGCGCGAGGCGCTTTCGATGCCTCGCAGCGGCGCTTTCAGATCGTGCGACACCACGTAGGCAAACTGGTCGAGCTCCTGGTTGCGGCGCTCGAGCTGGGTGATGGTAGTGCCGATGGTGCCGGCCATGGAGTTCAGCGAGGCCGCCAGCTCACTCAGCTCGTCGTGGGCCGGGTCGGCCACGTTCACGTGGTAGTCGCCCTGGGTAATGCGGTGGGCCAACTGCACCATGGTGTTGATGCGGCGGGTGAGCAGGCGGGTGAGCAGCAGGGCGCTGAGCAAACCCAGGGCCAGGGCCACCAGCGTGAGCACGATGGACAGCACGCGGGTCTGGCGGATGCTGTCGGCGAGCTTTTCGCGCTGCTTCTCGCGCGAGGCCAGCTCCGTGCGGTCGAAGCCGCGGAACAGCACCCGGATCTGGTCCATCAGGCGCTTGCCGGTGAGGTCGGCGGCCAGGTTGCGGTGTTCCATGCCGTCGAGGCCTTCCTGCACGGGATTGCGCTGGCGGGCGGCCCGCTTTTCGGCCACCAGCAGGTGCGAGTAGGCCGACCACTGTTCGTAGAGGCGCTGGGCCCGCACCAGGCGCTGGTACTGCGGGTCGTTGGGCAGAAATTCGTTGCGCAGCAGCGAAAAGCTGCCCAGCAGCTGCCGCTCACCCTCGTAGTAAGAGTCCAGCAGCCGCTCGTTGCCCACCAGCAGGTAGCCGCGGAAACCCGCCTCCATGTCCACAATGCTGCGCAGCATGCGCGTCGACTGGGCCGTGCGGTTTTGGGACTGGGCCACCCGCTGCGAGTTGCGCAGCACCATGCGCGAGAGTTGGTAGTTGACGATGACCACCGCCAGAAACAGCAGCGCAATGGCCAGGAAACCGATGAAAATGCGGGTGGAGAGCTTGAGCTTCATGCAGCGGGAAAAGGCGCGGGGCGTTAGCGGCCTTCTCTACGCGAATTCTCCTCAATGATGTGCAGCAAGCTCATCATTTGTTCGGCAATGCGGTCAACCTCGCTCAAACCGGCCACCGCGGCCTCGGCTTGCCCGGCCTGGTGCAGGTCGAGCAGGCGGTTGGCGGTGGCGTGCATGGCCGTGTGCACGCGCTCGAGCTGCTGCATGGCGGGCAGGTGCCCGAGTTGGGGCAGGCCCACCTGCAGCAGCCACTGGCCAAACGAGCACACCTGCGCGTCGCGAATGGGCTGCTCGTCGGTGCCGCTGCCGTAGAGAAAGGAGCGGAGCTTGGCTTTGAACACGCGGTGCTTGAGCCGGGCCGTGTTGAATTCGCGCTGGAGGTCGTCGTGGGTCATGGGGTAGCCGGTCGGGGCGGGGCCGGGAGCCGGGGCCGGAAAACAGGGGCCGGAAAACAGGGGGCCGGGGCCAGGGAACCCGCGAAGATACGGTTGGGTGGCCGGCCGGCCGAATTGGCTACTTTTGCCCCGCCGCTCCGCCGCGGTGCGTTTTCCCCACTGTTCTTTCCGTATCCCGATTCCATGAGCGACCTGAAGACCGTTGTGCTCAACGACGTGCACCAGCAACTCGGCGCCAAGATGGTGCCCTTCGCCGGCTACAACATGCCCGTGCGTTACTCCTCCGACCTCGACGAGCACCACACCGTGCGCCGCGCCGTGGGCATCTTCGACGTGTCGCACATGGGCGAGTTCCGCGTGCGCGGCCCCAAGGCGCTCGACCTGATTCAGCGCGTGACCAGCAACGACGCCAGCAAGCTCGCCGACGGCAAGGCCCAGTACTCCTGCCTGCCCAACGAGCAGGGCGGCATCGTGGACGACTTGCTGGTTTACAAGCTGGCCGATGAGGACTACATGCTGGTGGTCAACGCCTCCAACATCGACAAGGACTGGAACTGGATCAGCCGCTTCAACGAGGAATTCGGCGCCGAGCTGGAAAACGTGTCGGACCAGCTGAGCCTGTTTGCCGTGCAGGGCCCCAAGACCGCCGACGCGCTGCAAAGCCTGACCGACGTGGACCTGAAGAGCATTCCCTACTACTCCTTCGTGCAGGGCACCTTCGCGGGCCAGCCCAACGTGATTATCTCGGCCACGGGCTACACCGGCGCCGGCGGCTTCGAGCTGTACATTCCCAACGAGTCGGCCGAGCAGGTGTGGAACAAGATTCTGGAAGCCGGCCAGCCCTACGGCCTCAAGCCCATCGGCCTGGGCGCCCGCGACACGCTGCGCCTGGAAATGGGCTTCTGCCTCTACGGCAACGACATCGACGATCAGACTTCCCCGCTGGAGGGCGGCCTGGGCTGGATTACCAAGTTCACCAAGGACTTCGTGAACTCGGCCGCACTCAAGCAGCAGAAGGAGCAGGGCGTGAGCCGCAAGCTGGTGGGCTTCCTGATGGACGGCCCCGGCATTCCGCGCGCCCACTACCCGCTGGTGAACGAGGCCGGCGAGGTTATCGGCGAGGTTACCTCGGGCACGCAGTCGCCGAGCCTGAGCAAGGGCATCGGCCTGGGCTACGTGAAAACCGAGCTGAGCGCGCCCGGTACCCCGATTTTCGTGCAGGTGCGCGGCAAAAACCTGCCCGCCACCGTCGCCAAGCTGCCCTTCGTGAAAGGCACGGAGGAATAATTCGGGTTGGCAGTTGCTAGTTGCCAGTTGTCGGGTCTTCGGGCCCACGGCTGGCAACTGCTTTTTACTACATGCTCAACCCTCCGCTGACAACTGGCAACTGACAACTTCAATCATGCCCTCCGTCGACATTTGCTTTTCGCCCGAGCTACTGCCACTCTATAGCCTGCAAGGCAAGGTGGCCGTCATCGTGGACATTCTGCGGGCCACCTCCAGCATCGTCACGGCCCTGGCCAACGGCGTAACCCACGTATTTGCGGTGGCCGAGCTGGCCGAGTGCCAGGCCCTGGGCCGCCAGCACAGCTGCCTGACCGCCGCCGAGCGCGACGGACGCCAGGCCGAGGGCTTCGACCTGGGCAACTCGCCCTTCGGCTACCTCGACGGCGCCCTCGACGTGCGCGGCCGGGCCGTGGTCATCAGCACCACCAACGGCACCCAGGCCCTGCGCCGCTCCTTGGCCGCCGATGAGGTGGTCATCGGGGCCTTCCTGAACCTGCAAGCCGTGGCCGACTTTGCCCGCCGCCAGCAGAAAGACGTGCTGGTGGTGTGCGCCGGCTGGAAGGGCATGTTCTGCCTCGAAGACACCGTTTTTGCCGGCGCCCTGGCCGAGGAACTGGCCGCCGACTTCGACGTGAGCAGTGCCGACGCTACCCTGGCCGCCCGCCACCTCTGGCAGCAGGCCCAGGCCGATTTGCCGGCCTACCTACTGCAGTCTTCGCACGTGCGCCGGCTCAACTCCCTGGAAGCCCACAAGGATTTCGAGTTCTGCTTGCGCCTCAACGAGTACCCCACCACGCTGCCCGTGTGGCGCGAAGACCGGCTGGTGTTGCTGGGTAACAGGTGATGAGGTGACAAGTAACACGTTGGGACGACCAACCTGTCACGTGTCACCTGTTACTTGTCACCCTTGCCAAACAGCTTCTCGTTCTGCTTGTGCCGATCGGCGTCGCGCTGGGTTTTCTTTGCCAGGTTGCGCTGCAGAGCCTCGGTCAGGTTCACGCCGGTCTGGTTGGCCAGGCAGATGACCACGAACAGCACGTCGGCCAGCTCGTCGGCCAGCACCTTGTCGCGGTCCGAAGCTTTAAACGACTGCTCGCCGTACTGCCGCGCGATAATGCGGGCCACTTCGCCCACTTCCTCGGTGAGCATGGCCATGTTGGTCAGCTCGTTGAAATAGCGCACCCCGGTGGTCTGAATCCACTGGTCCACGGTCTGCTGGGCTTCTTCGATAGTCATTTTTTCAATGAGTGAATGACTGAATGGGTGAATGACTGAATGAGTGAATGAGTGAGCGAATGGGGGACATGGCCGAACGACGCTCGATCATTCAGTCATTCCTGCATTCAGGCCTTGTTGCGGTCGAGCACGATGGTCACCGGGCCGTCGTTGAGCAGGCGCACTTTCATGTCGGCCCCGAAGCGGCCGGTGGCCACGGGTCTGCCCAGCAGGGCCTGAAGCTGGCGCACGAACTCCTCGTAGAGCGGAATGGCAATGGGGGGTGGGGCGGCCTGCACGTAGCTGGGGCGGGTGCCCTTGCGGGCGTCGGCCAGCAAGGTAAACTGGCTGACCACGAGCAGCTCGCCGCCCACGTCCTGCACCGAGAGGTTCATCTTGTCGTCGGCGTCGGCGAAGATGCGCAGCTGCACCAGCTTGCGGGCCATCCAGTCCAGCTCGGCGGCGGAGTCGGTGGGGGTGAAGCCGGCCAGCACCAGCAGGCCCGGCCCGATCTGGCCGGTGATTTCGCCGTCGACGGTAACCGAAGCTTCCGTGACGCGCTGCACAACTACGCGCATGGCGGGGGAATGGGTGAATGAGTGATTGAGCAAATGAGTGAATGGGCAGACGGAGGAACGAGCATCACTCATTCACCCATTCGCTCAATCACTCATTGGCAAAGAAACGGCACAAATGCCCATCTTCGCCGCCCTGCCCGGGTGAAGCACGCCCCGCTCACTAAGTCGCCGAGTCACTCATTCACTCATTCACTGCTTCGTGTCGCTGCGCCCCGTACCGTTTGAGCTGCCCGCCGCTGCGCCCGCCGCCCCGCTGCGCTGGCTGCTGCCCGCGCTGCTGGCCGTGGCCGGGCTGCGGCTCTGGCGCCTGCCCCCGGCCGCCCTGCCCGACTACGACTCGGTGCGCAACTGGCAGATTGTGCAGGAGGTGGCCCGCTTCGACTTCACCCACCTGTTTCACCACGGCAGCCCCGGCTTCTACCTGCTCTATGCGCCCGTGGCGGCCCTCAGCGCCGACCACCGCGTGCTGTTGGTGCTCAATGCCCTGGTGGCCGTGGCGGCGCTGGGTCTGCTCCTCGACTGGGTGGCCCGCGCCGCCCGCCTCCCCGGTCCCGAAACCGCCCTGCTCACCTTGCTGGCCGGCACGTCGGTGTTTCTCACCTTCTCGGGCCGCGACTTCACCATGAGCTCCTGGAGTTTGCTGGCGCTGGCCGGCCTGCTGCGGGCGCACTGGCGGCGGCTGCACCAGCCCACGCCCGGGCAGCTGCTGCGGGTGGCCGCCTGGCTGGCGTTCGGGCTCAGCATCAACTACAAGTTTCTGCTCACCGTGCCCATCCTGGCCGTGCTCGAGTGGCAGCGGGCCGACGCGCTGGCCTGGCGCGGCAACGGGTGGCGGGTAGTGCTGGTGCTGGCCGCCCCGTTCGCGGTGCTGGGCGCGCTGGCCTGGCTGGTGTCAGGCGTGCCGCTGTACCGCTGGCCGGCCGTGTACGTCGTCATTCTATTCCCCGCCGCCGCCAACGCCGCCGGCCGCCAGGGCACCCTGCAAATCGATTTCGACTACTACCTGCGCTACCTCACCGAGTTCGAGTCGCCCCTGCTGCTGCCGGCGCTGGCGGCGGCGCTGGTGTGGGTTGGCCCGGCGCTGCGGCAGCGGCCCCTGCCGGTGGCTACCTACCTGCTGGTGTGGGCTGCCTGCACGCTGGCGGGCATGTCGCTGCTGGTGAAGGCGCCGCGCGGGCTGCTGTTTGCCTACGTACCGCTCTACGCCCTGCCGGTGCTGCTGCTGCAAAAGTGGCCGCGCCCGGTGGCGCTGGCTTTGCTGCTGGCGGCCGTGGGCTACAACGGCTGGCAGGTGCAGCGGCAGGTGCTGGCCTACGCGCCCTCCAGCTACCCGCAGGTGGCCCGCTGGCTGCAGCAGCGCCGCATTCCGGCCGTGGCTACCTCAGTGGGCCTGAGTTTGGCGCCGGCCGCGCAGGAGCGGGGCGTGGTGGTGGCTTCGGCCAAAAGCCTGCAGGAGCTGGCCGCGCTGCGCCGCCGGGGTTTCCGCTACCTGCTGCTCGACGACTACTACCGCGTAGCCGGGGTGCCGGCCTTCGATTCGCTGCGCCGCCAACCCTACCTGGCCGCCTGGCCCGAGCCGGTGCTGGCCTCGCCGCTGCTCTACCTCGAGCACTCCGAGTTCACCGGCCTGGGCTACCGCGAAACCCGGCGCCGCCAGCAGCAGGCCGCCCACGATTCGCTGCAATTGCGCCTGATTCGCCTGCCATAACTGCCCGACTGCGGCAGAAAACGCTGAAAAGTCCGGGGTCTGGTTTCAGTCGTTCCGGCACTGGACTCAATCGTTCCGGTACCGGATTCAATTGTTCCGGCACTGGATTCAATCGTTCCGGGTCCGGACGCAGTCGTTCCGGGTCCCGCCTCGGTCGTTCCGGTATCGGACGCAATCGTTCCGGCCTTCGCCCCAGCCCTTCCGGTACTCGCCGCAATCGTTCCGGCACCCGCCCCAGTTATTCCGGCATACGCCGCAACCGTTCCGGGCCTGGATTCACTGCTTCCGGCAATGGAATCAGTGGTTCCGGCATCCGCCGCAGTCGTTCCGCCTACGGATTCAGTATGCCCGACCTAAGCACCAATCAACCATTAACCAATCACCGCTTGATGTTCAGGCTGTCGAGCCAGCGCTGGTAGCGGCGGGCGTTGCGCTTGTGCTCGGCAAAGGTCACGGCGAAGTCGGAGTAGCCCGAGCCGCCGGCCTGGGCGCAGAAAAACAAATAGTCGTGGGCCGCCGGCTTCAGCACCGCGTCTAGGCTCGAGCGGTTGGCCGAGGTGATGGGGCCGGGCGGCAGGCCCTTGTGTTTGTAAGTGTTGTAGGGCGAGTCCACCAGCTTGTCGCGGTTCAGCACCCGCTTCACCCCAAAGTTGCCGATGGCCCAGAGCAGCGTGGGGTCGGCCTGCAGGCGCATGCCGCGGCGCAGGCGGTTGAGGTACACGCCCGCAATCAGGGGCTTGTCTTCGGGCTTGGCCGTTTCGCGCTGCACAATGCTGGCCAGCACGTGCACCTCGGTAGGAGAGAGGCCCAGCGAATCGGCCCGCTCGCGGCGCTTTGCCGTCCAGAACCGGCGGTGCTGCGCAGCCATGGAGTCGACGAACTGCCCGGCCGAGGTGTTCCACAGCAGCCGGTAGCGGCCGGGAATAAACAGCGTGAGCACGGCCGTGGTGTCGGTGGCGTAGCGCTGCCGCAGCCAGGCCGGGCGGTTG
The DNA here is from genome assembly GCF_044628455.1 of Hymenobacter sp. B81. Classification (NCBI taxonomy): domain Bacteria; kingdom Pseudomonadati; phylum Bacteroidota; class Cytophagia; order Cytophagales; family Hymenobacteraceae; genus Hymenobacter; species Hymenobacter sp. B81. Next base: position 551,645 of record NZ_JBIYZW010000003.1, read on the forward strand.
AGCAGGCGGCGCAGCTCGGTGCTGTCGGCCTCCAGCTGCCGCGCGGCCTGGCGCACCAGCTGGGGCTTGTACTTGAAGGCGTCGAGCACGAACTCCAGCGTGTCCTGCTCGCCGCGCAGCAGCCGCTCGAGCAAAGCCTGGTTGCCCAAATCGAAATCGAGGCGGTAGCGGCCGGGCTTTACCTGCTGCGGGTAGCCGCGCTGCTCGGCCAGCCAGGCAAAGGTGGCCGGCTCCTTGAGCAGCTCGTGGCGCCGCAGCGAGTCGAGCACATCCTGGTACGTGCCGCCAGTGCGGATGAATAAGTAGGCCGGCCCGTAGGCCGAGGGCGTCACGTTGAGCCGCCACAGCACCCGCCACGCGCCGTACAGGCCCGCACCGCCCAGCACCAGCAAGGTCAGCAGCACAATGGTCAGGATGCGCGGCCAGCGGCGGCGCGAAGCAGGGGAGGAAGCGGCAGACAAGCAGGCGGCGCGGGTGGTGGAAAGGCGAAGATACGGCCGCGCCGTGGTGCCCCGGCCGTAGTGCGCTAAGGCAGCGGCGCGTGGCGGCGGGATACGGGCATCCAACTCCAAAAGAAAGGCAGCATCTTGCCGCAATTCCACCTGCATTATGCTCCGCATACTGCATTCACTGTTGCTGCTCGGCTGTAGCAGCTGTTTTATGGGCAAAACTGCCAGATGTCTGCCACCCGCGCAGCTTCAACTCAATCCCATTGAACGGGTCCGGATTATGCGGTTCGTAGCCCGGCAGGAGGCAATGACGGCAGACAAGCGGCGCTCCAACATCTGGGGCACCTATTGCTTCCGGATGGTCGCCGCCGATGGCCGCAACAAAGGGTTGATTGAGCTGAGCAGCCTCGGCAGCCACCAGCCCACGCACTACTTCATCAACGGCCGGTATCGGCTCACGCCGCTACGGTTTTCGACGCCGCCTTATCCGGCGTATTACTCCCCATCTCCGACAGCCGCCGAACGGCAGGCCCAGCGCGCAGTACTGGAACGCGCCCTTACGCGGCACGCCGCCGAGCTGCCAGATACCCTCCAGCAGCGCATCCGGCGCTACTTCCCGTTTAACCGGTAATAATTACTGCCCCTGCACCAGCGCGGCCACCGCCGCGGCCAGCTCCCGGCGGCGGGCTTTGCGCTCGATTTCCACCGGCGGGGCGGCACGCACTTCGCAGTCGGGAATGGAGCACCGCTCGCAGGTTTCGTTTACCCAGCGCACCGGAATGGTGTCGTCGTCGAGGAACTTCACCTGCTGGCGCAGCTTGTCGTCCACGGGCAGCCCCACCGTAACGCTGGTGGCGTGGCCCGAGGCGTCGAAGCGGGCCACCGTCAGGCACAGGTACTCGTCGGGCGTTTGCCAGTAGCGCGAGCGTTGCGCGGCCACCCGCAGGCCGGGGCTGCCCGCCTGCCGCGACTGTTCCATCAGCCACAAACTCACCCAGCGGCGGCAGTAGTGCTCCTGCAGCTCGTTGGCGTGGGGGTTGTGCAGGCGCGAGAGGTGCAGCTCCTTGGTTAGTTCGAAGCGCGTTTCGCCGGCGGCCTGGTCGAAGCGTAGGAAAAACAAGCTGCCGATGCCGAAGTGCCGGGCCAGCAGGTTGGTCACCCGCTGCAGCAGCATCTCCGGCGACACCTCGTAGCGGGTCAGGAGGCCCAGCAGCAAAGCCGCGTTCCAGCGCGGGTACGAGAAAAACGCCTGCAGATCGGCCACCAGCTGGCTTTCCTCCATCAGCAAGGCCACCGCGAAGTACGAGGCCCGAAAGTGATTGAGCACCTGCTCAAACGAGCCCGGCGTGGCGGCCGGCACGTTGGTGTAGGGCCGGTCCTTCAGGCCCAGGTAGTTGAAGGCCACCTCGCGGCCCAGCACAAACGCCTCCTGGGCCCGCGTGAGGCCCGGGCGCAGCAGCAGCCGCTGGGCCGCGGGCTGGTACACCGCGCGCAGCCCCGCCAGCTCGGGCCGCTCACCCAGCGTGTGCCGGTCGATGAGGTAGCCGTATTCCTGGCCCAGCACCTCCTCCAGCTGGTGCAAATCGAAGGGCGCGTCGGTGCGCAGCCGGAAGCGCGCCACGCAGCTGCGCACCGCATCCTCCAGGTCGTCGAAGTAGTTGTCGTGCATCTCCTGGTAGGAGCGCAGCGCGGCCAGGTAAAAGTGCTCCTGGCGCATCTCGTAGTTGCGCGCCAGTTCCCAGAGCGTGCTGATGAAGGCCATCACCCGCGTGGGCGCGTCCGAAATCAGCTCCACGAGCCGGCTGGGGTCGAGCCCGAACATGTCCAGCGGAAACTCCCGCAGCACGCTCGACTGTAGCAGCTCCGAAATCGGGGCCAGCCGCTTGCCCAGGTTCAGCGAAATCAGCTCGTCGTAACTCACCCCCAGCACCCGCGCAAAGGCCAGAATCTTGTCGGCCTTGGGGTACTTCTTGCCCTTCTCAATCTCGTTGAGGTACGACACTGACACGTCGACCGCCTGGGCCAGGGCCGCTGGCGTGAAGCTCTGTTCCTGCCGCAACTGCCGCAGCTTAAGGCCAAAGATTAAGCGAACGACCTGGGTTTGGGTGAGCATAGGGCGAAAAGAAAGCAGCTGCCGCGCCTCGGGCCAAAAACGGCCCGGGCAGTCAGTAGCGCAAAGAAAACAAACCCGGTGGGAAGCCGAGAATAAACCGCTTTCAGCTAAATTTTTACTATTAGCGAAAATTCGCTTGACAAAAGTCTTTCGCTCCCGTATGTTTGGGCACGCTTCTTACCCGCTGACCCTCAACCAAACCATCTGATGGAAACCCTAGACCGCCGTCCGTCCACGGTCCCCGCCGCGTATCGCTGCCCGCAGCGCGTGAAAGTGCTGGGCAGCTACCAGCCCGCCCACGCCGAAATCCTGACGCCCTCGGCCCTGTCGTTCGTGGCGGCGCTGCACCGCCGCTTCGAGGCCACGCGCCAGCAGTTGCTGGCCCGCCGCCGGCAGCGCCGCGCCGATTTTGCCGCCGGCCGCTTCCCCGACTTCTTGCCCGAAACCGAACAGCTGCGCCGCAGCGACTGGCAGGTAGCCCTGTTGCCCGCCGACCTGCTCGACCGGCGGGTGGAAATCACCGGCCCCACCGAGCGGAAGATGATCATCAACGCCCTGAACTCGGGGGCGAAGGTGTTCATGGCCGACTGCGAGGACTCGCTCGCGCCCACCTGGGCCAACGTGGTGCAGGGCCAGGTAAACCTGCGCGACGCCGTGCGCCGCACCATCAGCCTGGAAACGCCCCAGAAAACCTACCGCCTGCACGAGCGCCCCGCCACCCTGATGGTGCGCCCCCGCGGCTGGCACCTCGACGAAAAGCACCTGCTGGTCGACGGCGAGGAAGTGAGCGGCGCCCTGTTCGACTTCGGCCTGTACTTTTTCCACAATGCCCACGAGCTGCTGGCCCGCGGCTCGGGGCCCTATTTCTATCTGCCCAAGCTGGAAAGCCACCTCGAGGCCCGGCTCTGGAACGAGGTGTTCGAGTTTGCCCAGTGGGAGCTGAAAATTCCCAAGGGCAGCATCAAGGCCACGGTGCTGATTGAAACCCTGCCCGCCGCCTTCGAAACCCACGAAATTCTCTGGGAGCTGCGCCAGCACTCGGCCGGCCTGAACTGCGGCCGCTGGGACTACATCTTCTCCTACATCAAAACCCTGGGCGCCCGCCCTGAATACCGCCTGCCCGACCGCGCCCAGGTAACCATGACGGTGCCCAACATGGCCGCTTACGTGCGCCTGGTCATCGACACCTGCCACCGCCGCGGGGTACACGCGATGGGCGGCATGGCCGCGCAGATTCCCATCAAGGACAACCTCGCCGAAAACGCCCTGGCCCTCGACAAAGTGCACACCGACAAAGTGCGCGAAGCCCGGCTGGGCCACGATGGGACCTGGGTGGCCCACCCCGCGCTGGTGCCCATTGCCCTGGGCGTGTTCAACGAGCTGATGCCGCAAGCCAACCAGCTCGACAAGCCGCGCTCCGCCGAGCCGCTGCCCACGGCCGCCGAGCTGCTGCAGGCGCCGCCGGGCAGCATCAGCGAAGCCGGCCTGCGCCAGAACATCGACGTGGCGCTGCGCTACCTGGGGGCCTGGCTGGGCGGCAACGGCTGCGTGCCGCTCTACCACCTGATGGAAGACGCCGCCACTGCCGAAATTTCCCGGGTGCAGCTCTGGCAGTGGCTGCACACCCCCGGCACCGTGCTGGCCGACGGCCGCCCGGTAACCCCGGAGCTGTACCGCGAGCTGCTGGCCGGCGTAACTGAGCAGCTGCGCCGGGAAGTGGGCGAGGAGCTGTACGCCGAACACTACCGCCCCGCCCTGCACCTGCTCGACCAGCTGGTGCTGGCCGACGACTGCGCCGAGTTTCTTACCCTGGCCGCCTACGAGCTGCTGCCCTGACGTAGCGCGCCGCCAAACACGCATTGTCCCAGCTATTACCGGATTTTGCCGACGCCCGAAAAGCGCCGTCCGGCCTCGCCTTGTCCTTTCAATCCTCTTTTCCACAACCCAAACTCCCACAACTATGAACCGCACCGAGCGCGCCGCCGCCCTGGCCCAGGACTGGGCTACCAATCCCCGCTGGCAGGGCATCCAGCGCCCGTATTCACCCGAAGACGTGGTGAAGCTGCAGGGCACCGTACGCATCGAATATTCCCTGGCCCGGCAGGGCGCCGAGCGGCTCTGGCAGCTGCTGCACACCCAGGAGTACGTGGCCGGCCTGGGTGCCCTCACCGGCAACCAGGCGGTACAGGAAGTACAGGCTGGCCTCAACGCCATTTACCTCTCGGGCTGGCAGGTGGCCGCCGACGCCAACGGCGCCGGCCACATGTACCCCGACCAAAGCCTGTACCCCGCCGACTCGGTCCCCGCCGTGGTGCGCCGCATCAACAACGCCCTGCTGCGCGCCGACCAGATTCAGCACCTCGAAAACCCCAATGGTGGCGAGGGCCCGGTGCACTGGCTGGTGCCCATCGTGGCCGATGCGGAGGCCGGGTTCGGGGGCAACCTGAACGCCTTCGAGCTGATGAAAATGATGATTGAGGCCGGGGCTGCGGGCGTGCACTTCGAGGACCAGCTTTCCTCGGCCAAGAAGTGCGGGCACCTGGGCGGCAAGGTACTGGTGCCCACCCAGGAGGCCGTGCAGAAGCTGGTCTCGGCCCGCCTGGCCGCCGATGTGCTGGGCGTGCCCACCCTGGTGGTGGCCCGCACCGATGCCGACGCGGCCGACTTGCTGACCGCCGACGTGGACCCGCGCGACAAGCCCTTCGTGCTGCAGGAGGCCGAGCGCACCTCCGAGGGCTTCTACCGCGTGCGCTGCGGCGTGGAAGCCTGCATTGCCCGCGGCTTGGCCTACGCGCCCTACGCCGACCTGCTGTGGATGGAAACCTCGCACCCCGATTTGGAGCAGGCCCGGCAGTTTGCCCAGGCCATTCACGCTTGCTACCCCGGCAAGCTGCTGGCCTACAACTGCTCGCCCTCGTTCAACTGGGCCGCCAAGCTGAGCGTGGAGCAGATGGAAACGTTCCGCGAGGAGCTGGCCGCGTTGGGCTACAAGTTTCAGTTTATCACCCTGGCTGGCTTCCACGCCCTCAACACCAGCATGTTTGAGCTGGCCCGGGCCTACCGCGAACGGGGCATGGCGGGCTACTCCGAGCTGCAGCAGCGCGAGTTTGCCCTCCAGCAGCACGGCTTCCGGGCCGTCAAGCACCAGTCGTTCGTGGGCACGGGTTACTTCGACGCGGTGCAGAACGTGGTGACCAGCGGGCAAGCCAGCACCGCCGCCCTGGTGGGCTCCACCGAAGAAGCCCAGTTTCACGGGCATTAACTTCCGCTAGCCAAACAACAAAAGGCCGCTCTGCGCTAGCAGGGCGGCCTTTTTCGTTGGTGGTCGGGCGGCAGTTAGCGGCCCGAAACGTCGAGGGGCTGACTCAGGCTGTTGTACTCGATGCCCTGGCGTTGGCAGGCTTCGTGCAGCAGCTTTTGCTGCCAGGGCCGCAGCACGTTGCGGGCACCCTGCTCCACAATGTCGGCAATGATGCGGTTGGAGAGGACCAGGTTGGCTACGTAGGTGTTGAAGTCCTCGGCCAGCTGGCTTTTCAGCGTCATTAGCTGCTGCTCGCGCTGGTCGGCGCGGGCGGCGGCGGCCCCGGTAAGGCGACGGCGCGAGGGAAAGCGGCGCTCGGAGTGCTGCACCGGTGCATCGGGCTTGGGCGTGTAGTGGCCGGGCGAGAAAGAGGCCAGGCGCTCGAGGTAGGGGCTGCGTTTGAGTTCGGGGTGCAGACCGCGGGCGTTGCGCCAGGCCCCCGCGTCGGTGGGCGTGTCGCGCACCAGCTCAGAGAGCCGGTCGTTGGCAAACACCATGTAGGGCGGGCGGTCGATTTGCCGGGCTACTTCCTCGCGCAACTGGTACAGGTCGCGGAACAGGGGCATCTCGCCGGGGGCAATGCGGTAGCGGCCAGCAATCTTCATCCAGGGCCGCTCGTCGCGCTGGTAGCGCACGTCTTCCAGGGCGGCGCTTTCCTCGGCGGCCCACTGGCTGCGGCCCAGGGCTTCGAGGCGGGCGGTGAGGCGCTCGGCCAGCTCAAACAGGTAGATGACGTCGTTGGCGGCGTACTCCAGCTGAGCGGGCGTAAGGGGCCGCTTCAGCCAATTCGACTTCTGCTCACCCTTGTCCAGCTCCAGGCCCAGCTCCTGCTGCACCAGGCGGCCCAGGGAGATGTTGTTGTCGGCCTCGCCCAGCAGCTGGTACTGCACGCTGGTGTCGGTGATGCGGCGCACGTGCACGCCGTAGAGCTCGTCGAGCAGCAGGATGTCGGAGCGGCAGCTGTGAAAAATTTTCTCGACGTCGGGCGAGCTGAACACGTCCCACAGCGGCTGCAAATCCTGCGCGGGCTGGGGCAGGGGCAGCGGGTCGATCAGGTACACGCGCTGGCCGTCGAACACCTGGATTAAAGCCAGGTTGCGGCCGTAGCGGTGACGCATATCGTCAAATTCGAGGTCGACGGCGATGCGCGGGGCAGTGCGCAACAGGGCCACGGCCTCGTCGATGGACGCGGGAGTGGTCAGATAGAGGAGTTCGGGGACAGACATTCCCAGCAAAAATAGGATGATCGGCAGCTATACCAAGCGGGCCGGCCGGCAAGGTAAACCCCAAAACCGTGGCAGCGGGCCCAGGCAACGCCGGGGCGGGCCGCCGCGAGTAGCAAAGAAGCCGGGGCAATTTCGCTAGTCAAGCCAACCGGCGGTGTGGAATTCGGCGGGCCGCGGCATCCATATCAGATGGAAACCAACCGAATTTCTGGCGATGCAACATAAAAAGATAAATTAACCCCGGTAAAAGCCTGTCGGCCCATCACTGGTAAGGGTGGGCTGCCGCCGCAGCGGGCCTACCAGCTTCCGCCTGACTTCCACGCTCTTTGCTTTTTTTCACCCTAATCCAGCCGCAAGGCACTACTATGAAGCACAGACTTTTACTTTTCCTGGTGCTCTACCTGCTCCTGGGAGCGGGAGCGTGGGCACAGTCGCGCACGGTGAGCGGGCGGGTTACCGCGGCCGGCGACGGTACCGGCCTGCCGGGCGTAACCGTGCTGGAGCGCGGCACCACCAACGGTACCAGCACCGACGCCAGCGGCAACTTCACGCTGACGGTGCAGCCCGGGGCGGCGCTGGTGTTCAGCTCCATTGGCTTTGCCACCCAGACCGTGCCGGTGGGCGAGCAGACTTCCCTGGCCATTAAGCTGCAGGGCAACGAGACCCTGCTGGGCGAAACCGTGGTGGTGGGCTACGGCACCCAGACCAAGCGCGAGCTGACCGGGGCCGTCACCCAGCTGGGCAGCAAGGAAGTGGAAAACGTGCCCACCGTGAGCTTCGAGCAGGCCATTCAGGGGCGCACGCCGGGCGTGCAGATCAACCAAAGCTCGGGCAAACTAGGCGCCGGCGTGCAGATTCGCGTGCGCGGCTCCTCGTCCATTACGGCCTCAAACCAGCCGCTGTACGTCATCGACGGCATCGTGGTGACCTCGCAGGACTTTTCCGACCAAGCCTTCGCCGCCAACACCGAGCCCATCAACCCGCTGGCCGACCTGAACCCCAACGACATCGAGAGCATCTCGATTCTGAAAGACGCCGCCGCCGCCGCTATTTATGGTTCGCGCGCTTCCAACGGGGTAATTCTGGTGACCACCAAAAAAGGGCGCCAGGGGGCTACGCGCGTCAACGTGGGCTTCTACGCGGGCCGCAGCGAGCGGACGCGCATCCGTGAGTTTCTGAACGCGGCCGAGTACAAGGAACTGTTCACGGAGGCCGCCATCAACGGCGGGCTGGTCGACCCCAACGACCCGGACCTGTACCCCACCGCCGCCGCGGCTTTGCTAGGCGAGGCGGGACTGGATTTGAACTCGCCCTACGACACGCCCTGGAACGAGCTGGCCTTTCGTAAGGGCAGCGTGATGCAGTACGACGCCAACGTGAGCGGCGGCGACGCCAAAACCCGCTTTTACCTCAGCGCCAACTACAACGACCAGAAGGGCATCATCGTGGGCAACCGCTACCGCCGCGGCTCCCTGCGCACCAACTTCGACCACACCATTTCCGACAAGTGGAAGCTGGGGCTGAACCTCTCGCTCACCCGCTCGGTGAACGACCGCGTGCCCGACGACAACGCCTTCTCCAACCCCATTCAGCTGAACGCCCTGCCGCCCATCCAGACGCCCTACGACGCCGAGGACCCCACGGGCTTCAACCGCAGCACGCTCTACTACAACGCTCTGGTGGAGGTGGATAACGCCACCAACCGGGGCGGCACCTTCCGCTCGTTCAGCAGCGCCTTCGTCACCTTCGAGCCCATCCGCGGGCTGGTGCTGCGCTCCGAAATCGGGGGGGACTTCCTGAACGTGCGCGAGGAAATCTACCGTGGCCGCTACACCGAGGACGGCGCCCCCGACGGCTATGGCTACAGCAACCAGCTGCAGGCGGTGAACTGGACCAACAACAACACGGCTACCTGGTTCCGCACCTTCGGCGAAGACCACGGCCTGGAGGTGCTGGGCGGCTTCACCTTCCAGCGCTTCGATCAGGAGCAGACCTCGGTGGAAGCCCGCGGCTTTCCCAACGACCAGTTTCGCAAAATTGCCTCGGCGGCCCGCATCACCACCGGCAGCACTGCCGGTACGGCCTACACCTTCGTGTCTCTGCTGAGCCGGGTGAACTACACCTTCCGCGACAAATACCTGCTCTCGGGCACCCTGCGCGGCGATGCGTCCTCACGCTTCGGCCGCGACAACCAATGGGGCCGGTTCCCCGGGGTGTCGGCCGGCTGGGTGATTTCCGAGGAAAGCTTCCTGCAGGACAACGCAACGCTAAATATGCTGAAGCTGCGCGCCGGCTACGGCCTGACCGGCAACGCCGAAATCGACAACTTCGCCGCCCGCACGGTGTACAACGTGAACCCCTACGGCACGGCCCCGGGCATCATTCCCTTCACTACCCTAGGCAACGAGCGGCTGGGCTGGGAAACCACCAAGCAAGCCAACATCGGTCTGGAATTCGGGTTGTTTACCAACCGAATCAGCGGCGAGATAGACGTGTACCAGAAGCAGACCAAGGACAACGACCTGCTGCTGCTCGACCAGCTGCCCTACACCGGGGGCTACTTCAACTTCTACAACAACATCGGCACGCTGCGCAACCGCGGCCTGGAAGTGGTGCTGAACACCCGCAACCTGGTGGGCGAGTTCAACTGGTCCACCAACTTCAACATCTCCTTCAACCGCAACGAAATCCTGGACCTGAACGGGCAGGAGCTGATTGCCGGGGGCCGCAACCTGGGCCGCGTGCGCGAGGGTGAGCCCATCGGGGTGTTCTGGGGCAAGAAGTACGCCGGCGTCGATCCGCAGAACGGCGACGCGCTTTACTACACGGCCGAGGGCGGCAAAACCAGCAACTACAACGCCGCCTCCGACCAGAAGCTGGGCAACCCCAACCCCGACTTCACCGGCGGCTTCACCAACACCTTTTCCTTCAAGGGCTTCGAGCTGAGTTTGCTTAACCAGTTCAGCTACGGCAACGACATCTACAACATCGGCGGCGTGTTCCAGTCGGTAAACGGGGACTTCTTCGACAACCAAACCCGCGACCAGCTGGAGCGCTGGCGCACCCCCGGCCAGATAACCGATGTGCCCCAGGCCCGCCTCTACGGGGCCAACGGCACCTCGCCCTCGTCGCGTTGGATTCAGGACGGTTCGTTTCTGCGCTTCAAGAACCTGACCCTGGCCTACAACCTGCCCAAGGCCTGGGCCGAGAAAGGCCACCTGCAAAACGCTCGCATCTACGTAACGGGCCAGAACCTGATTACCATCACCGACTACGATGGCTACGACCCCGAGGTGAACACCACCGCCTTCGGCCTGCCCACCTACCTGCTGGGCCACGACTTCTACACGCCGCCGCTGGCCAAAACCTGGCTGGTGGGCGTCAACCTGGGCTTTTAATCGTTGACCGCTGTCTGCCTTATGAAACTTTCCTTTCTCCGCGCCGCTACGGTGGCGCTGCTGCTGGGGGCCGGCCTGCTGACTTCGGCCTGCGAAAAGCAACTTGAAATCGAACCCGAGCAGTCCATCGACGCGGCCACGGCCCTGACCGACGCGCAAGCCGTGGAAAGCGCCGTGGTGGGGGCCTACTCGCGCCTCTACGACCCGGGCCTCTACGGCACCAACCTGCTGCTGGTGCCCGAGCTGCTGGCCAACGCCGGCTACATCAACTGGCAGGGCACCTTCCAGAGCTACCGCGAAATTCAACTTAAGCAGCCCATTCCGCAGATCAACGTGGAAGCCGAGCGCACCTGGCGCCAGGCCTACCGGCTCATCAACATCACCAACCTGATTGTGGACGCGCTGCCGGTGGTGCGCGACGCCGACCAGCGCAACCAGTACGAGGGCGAAGCCCGGCTGCTGCGCGGGCTGATGTACTTTGAGCTGGTGCGCCTCTACGGGCAAAACGATGCGGCCAGTCCGCTGGGCGTGCCCATCGTGCTGTCGGGCAACACCACCGTGGCCGAATCAAGCCAGCGCGTGGCCCGCTCAACGGTGCAGCAGGTGTACACCCAGATTCTGGCCGACATGGAAGCGGCCGAGGCCAAGCTGCCCGAGAGCAACGAAACCGGCCGCTTCGACCTCTACGACGCCAAGGCTCTGCTGGCCCGGGTGCACCTGCAGCGCGGCAACTACGCCCAGGCCCGCGACCTGGCCGATGAGGTCATCGAAAACAGCGGCGCGGCCCTCAACGGCTCCGTGCTCGACGCCTTCACCAGCCGCGGCACGGCCGAGGTGCTCTTTGAAGTGGTGCAGAACGACCAGAACAATGCCGGTGCTTCCAACGACGGCCTGGCCACCTTCTTTTCCAGCAATGCCGAGGGCTTCGGCGGCCGCGGCGACGTGGAAGTAATTCAGGCGTTTGCCAACCAGTACGACGCTACCGACGAGCGGGGCCTGGCCGGCCAGGCCGGCATTGGCACTAGCGGCCTGTACATCGGCGACGGGCGCCGCGTGGGCGGCATTCACACCTACAAGTGGAACGAGCCGGGCCAGAACATTCCGCTGATTCGCCTGGCCGAGATGCTGCTGATCCGGGCCGAAACCAACCTGCGCCTAGGCACCAGCGTGGGGGCTACGCCCCTGGCCGACGTCAACGCCATCCGGCAGCGGGCCGGCGCCACGCCACGGCCCGCCGTTACCCTGCCCCTGGTGCTGCTGGAGCGCGAGCTGGAGCTGGCCTTCGAGGGCTTCCGCCTGCACGATTACCGGCGCACGGGGCGGGCCCTGGGCACGTTTGCCGCCAACGACCCCAAACTGGTGCTGCCCGTTCCGCGCTACGAAATCAACCTGGGCAACGCCCTGCCGCAGAACCCGGGCTACAACTAAGCCGCTGGCGGTAGCCGTGAAAAAAGCCGTTCCGGGGCACTCGGAACGGCTTTTTCATGCTTAGTAGTGGTTTTGGCGGGCTCTAGGCCTCGTCGTCTTCGTCGTCGGCGGGGGCGCTGAAGTCCAGATCGGCAATGAGGTCGGTGGCCTGCTCAATGGTCTGCATCATGCCCGACTCGGTATCGGCGTCGAGGGTTTGCTCGAACAGCTGCAGCAACTGCTCGCCCTCGTCGTTGACGTAGAGGTTGGTGTAAAGCTTCTCGAAGCGGTGGGCTTCTTTGGTGATGACGGCGTCAATCTCGTCGGTGGAGCGGGCCTGCAGAGCCCGGTGCAGCACGTTGAGCACCTGCCGGCTGTCGTCGTGGTCGCCCAAGTCCGACAAAGCTTTAAGCAAACTCATGGCCACCAGCAGGCGCACCCGCTCGAAGCGGAACGCCTGCTCGGCGGGTCGGGCGCGCTCGAAGGCAGCGTAGGCGGTGTAGTCGGCGTCGGTGAGGTACTGCGGGTTTTCGGGGCCGAAAGCCAGTTGAAGCAGCTGCTGAAGGGGACGGGCAGGCATCGGAATCGAAGGAATAAAAGCGGGAAGGAAACGGCCGCGGCCGGGGCCGGGCGCAAAGGTAGCGGGGCCGGACCAGTAGCCGGGCGGGCCGGGGCGGATAGGCTGGCCGGTTCGGGGCCATCCTTCGGGCGGCTTCGGCCGTTTAGGGCGAGTACTTTTCCTCTTTTTCAGCTATGACTTCGCACAAAACCAAGTGGCTCACCTTCGCCCCCGCCGGGCTCGTGGTAATCGGCTTTGGCACCTGCCTGGTGCAGTGGGCCACGGCCCTCAAGCAGCAGGGCGCCCCCACCGGGCAGTGGGTGGCGGCCGGCACCGTAGCCCTGGGCGTGTTCAACGCAGGCCTCAGCCTGTTTGGCCGCGGCGTGGCCGAGAGCGTGCTCTACCAGCTGCGCGAAAAGCCCGGCCGCCCCGCCGCGGAGCCTGCCGACCGTCGCCAGCCGCTGCCACTGGATTGAGGCAGACCGCCCGGCCAGCAGGCGTTCTGGCTTAACCCTCGGCCGCCGCGTCGGTATTTTCCGCGGCCCGGGTCTGCCGGCGCTGCTGCTCGTCTTCCTGCAGGTCGTCGAGCTCGATGTTGAGCGCGTCGACCGAAATCTGGATTTCCCACAGCGACATGCCCAGCGACACCAGCAAAGCCAGCAAACTCGCCCCGAACACCAGCTGGGCGGCGGCGGCCAGGCCCGCGTAGAGCAGAAACATGCACAGCACGCAGCCAAACATGCTGGCAATGCCTACGGCCTGCATGTTGCGCACGATGAGCAGGCGCCGGCGCAGGTTCTGAATCTGGCGCATGTGCGGCTCGCGGTGGCTTTCCTGGTACTGGCTTTTGAGGGCCCGCACGCGGTTGGCCAAAGCCATGAAGCGGTTGGTGTAGGCCAGCAGCAGCAGCGACAGGGCCGGAAACAGCAGGGCCGGGGTGGTCAGGGTAATGTCCATGACGAAGAGCCGGGGCAGGAGGGCGCTCCGGCTGGGGCAACGGATTGGTTGAACGGAGGGTCCGCGAACGGGTCCGCAGGCAATTTCACTTTATTTGGGTATGATAAACCTTTTCCCGCGTCTGTTGCGCGGGGCGCTAGTGCTCGGGGGCCTGCTCGCGGCTACCCTCGGCCGCGCCCAGCAGGCCCCGCTCACGCCCGCGCAGTTTCTGGGCTACCCGCTGGGCAGCCGCTTTACACCCCACGAAGCCCTGCTGCGCTACGTGCAGCACCTGGCCGCGCAGGCCCCCGACCGCCTGCGGATTCAGCCCTACGGGCAGTCCTACGAGGGGCGGCCGCTGGAAGTGGTGCAAGTGGCTTCGGCCCGCAACCTGGCCCGCCTCGACGACATTCGACGCCGCAACCTGCAGTTCACGGGCCTGGAAAAGGGCGGGAGCGGCCCGGCTCCGGCCGACCAGCCCGCGCTGGTGTGGCTTAGCTACAACATCCACGGCAACGAGGCTGTGTCGAGCGAGGCCGTGATGCAGGTGCTCTACGACGTGAGCAACCCCCAGAACCAGGAAGCCCAGCAGTGGCTCGAGCGGGTGGTGCTGCTCATCGACCCCTGCGTGAATCCCGACGGCCACGAGCGGTACGTGCAGTGGTACGGCCAGAAAGCCGCCGCGCCCACCAACGCCTCGGCCCTGAGCTGGGAGCACCGGGAGCCCTGGCCCGGCGGGCGCTTCAACCATTATCTGTTCGATTTGAACCGCGACTGGGCCTGGCAAACCCAGCAGGAAAGCCGCCAGCGCGTGGCCCTCTACAACCAGTGGCTGCCCCAGGTGCACGCCGATTTCCACGAGATGGGCGTCAACGACCCGTACTACTTCTCGCCGGCGGCCAAGCCCTACCACGAGGACATCACCACCTGGCAGCGCCGTTTTCAGGGCACTATCGGCGAGTACAACCGCCGGGTGTTCGACCAAAACAACTGGCTGTACTTCACCCGCGAAACCTACGACCTGTTTTACCCCAGCTACGGCGACACCTGGCCCTCCTTCAACGGCGCCATCGGCATGACCTACGAGCAGGGCGGCTCGGGCCGGGCCGGCGTGCGCGTGGTGAAGGACGACGGCGACACGCTCACGCTGGCCCAGCGCATTGCCCACCACCACGCCGCCAGTTTGGCTACCATCCGCGCCGCGGCCGACAACCAAGCCCAGCTGCTGCGCGAGTTTGGCCAGTACTACGCCGATGCGCGCACCAAGCCCCGGGGCCGCTACAAAACCTTCGTAGTGAGCGGCTCGCCCGACCAGCTGCGCCCCCTCACCGAGTATTTGCAGCGCCAGCAGATCGAGTTCGGCTACGCCGGCACCGGCCGCAAGCTGCGCGGCTACAACTACGCCACCGGCAAAGACGAGGCGCTGACCATCAAGCCCGCCGACGTGGTGGTGAGCATGTACCAGCCCAAATCCACGCTGGTGAAGGTGCTCTTCGAGCCCAGCCCCGCCCTGGAAGACTCGCTCACCTACGACATCACCGCCTGGGCCCTGCCCTATGCCTACGGCCTGCAGGGCTACGCGCTGACGAGCAAGTTGTCAGTTGCCAGTGCTCAGTTGCCAGTTGGCAAGAGTCTAACCCCTAACAACGAAAAGCCAAAAACCAACAACGAACAACCAAAAACCGATAAGCCCTACGCCTACTTGGCCCGCTGGAACTCCCCGCGCGATGCGCGGCTACTGGCCGCTTTGCTGCAACGTAAAGTGCGCCTGCGGGTGGCGCACAAGGCTTTCGAGGCCGGGCAGCAGCAGTACCAGCCCGGCACCCTGGTGATTCCGCGCACCGGCAACGAGGCCCTGGGTGCCCGCTTCGACGCCCTGGTGCGCGCCCTGGCCGACTCGGTGGGGGCCGAGCTGACGGCGGTGCAGTCGGGCTTTGCCACCCAGGGCGCCGACATCGGCTCGGGCTTCGTGCACCCGGTGGGCAAGCCCAACGTGGCGGTGCTGGCCGGCGCGGGCATCTCACCCACGGCCTTCGGCGAGGTGTGGCACTTCTTCGAGCAGCAACTGGGCTACCCCATCAGCGTCATCGGTACCGACTACTTCGCCTCGGTGCCGCTGAATAAGTTTGACGTGCTCATTCTGCCCGACGGCGACTACGCGGGCATATTGCCGGCCAAACAGCTCGACCTGGTGAAGGACTGGGTGCGGGCCGGCGGGCGGCTCATTGCCCTGGAAGGCGCCATGGCTTACCTGGCCGGCAAAAAGGACTTCGCCCTAAAGGAAAAAGCCGCCGACACTGCCAAAACCAAAAAAGCCGACCCCTACCGCCTGCTGCGCCGCTACGCCGACGCCGAGCGCGAGGCCCTGGGCGAAAGCGTGCAGGGCAGCATCTACCGCGTGCAGCTCGACAACTCCCACCCGCTGGCCTTCGGCTACGGGCCCGTGTACCACGCCCTGGTGCGTGACCCGCTCAACTACCAGTTTCTGGGGGCCGGCAGCTGGAACGTGGGCGTGCTGCGCCGCAACGAGTACACCGCCGGTTTTGCCGGCAGCCGCGCCCGCCGCAAACTCAACGACACGGTGGTGCTGGGCCACCAGGAAATGGGTCGCGGCCAGGTCATCTACCTGGGCGACAATCCTCTGTTCCGTGGCTTCTGGCAGGCCGGCAAGCTCATGTTCACCAACGCCGTGTTTTTCGTGGGGCAGTAGCCGACCGATTTTTGCGCGCCAGGCCCATGAAAAAGCCCCGCCGGACGATTCCGGCGGGGCTTTTTGCTGATTGTGCTAAGGCCAGCTTAGTCCACGATGTCCTCGGCTTTGTTGCCGACTTTCTTGGCGCCCTTCTTAATAGCTTTACCGGTTTTCTTGCCGGCGTGCTTCACGTCCTGGCCGGTATTGCTGATTTTCTGGCCGGCCTTGGTGCGGCCGGTGCGGGTGGTGGTTTCGGTTTCGGTTTTCACCGTGCCGTTCTCACGCACGTTCACCTCGGTTTCGGTGCGCTGGGTAGGTGTGGTTTGCGTGGGGGTAGTCTGGGTGGGCGTGGTCTGGGCCAGGGCCGGGAAGGCAAAGGCGGCGGCCAGCAACATCAGGCTTATCTTTTTCATGGTCGTAGTCAGGTTGAAACTGGGCCTTCTACGTCAAACCACCCGGGAAGGGTACCGCGGCCGGGGCTAGGGCAGCAGCAGCGAACTGTCGCCGTAGCTTAGAAAGCGGTAGTCGTGGCTGAGGGCGTGGTCGTACACCCGGCGCCAATCGGGACCCAGCAGGGCGGCTACCAGCAGCAAAAGCGTGCTTTCGGGCTGGTGGAAGTTGGTGATGAGGCCCTGCACCACCCGGAAGCGGTAACCCGGCGCGATGAGCAGGCGGGTGCTGGCCTGGATGGCATCGGAGCCGCGCGCGTCGAGGTAGCGCAGCAGGGCGCCCAGGGCCTCGGCGGCGGGCACCGGGGCGGGCTCGGGCTGGTAGGGCGTCCACTGGTCGAGCACGGCAGGCAGCTCCCCGTCGCGCAGCAAGCCCACGCCCAGCCAGTACAAACTTTCGAGGCTGCGCAAGCTGGTGGTGCCCACGGCCAACACCGGCCGGGGCGGGTGGGCCAGCAGCTGGCGCAGCAGCCCGGCGTCGGCGCTGATGGGCTCGGCGTGCATCAGGTGGTCATCCATCACGTCGGCCTTCACGGGCTGGAAGGTGCCCGCGCCCACGTGCAGGGTCAGCTGGGCCGTTTCGAGGCCGCGGGCCTGCAGGGCCTGCATCACGGCCTCGGTGAAGTGCAGCCCGGCGGTGGGCGCGGCCACGGCGCCCTCGTGGCGGGCGTACACCGTCTGGTAGCGCAGGTCGTCCTGGGCCGAGGGCTGGCGGTTGAGGTAGGGGGGCAGCGGCAGCTGGCCCGCGCCGCTCAGCACCTGGGCAAAGGTGAGGCTGGCCGGCTGCCAGCGGAAGCGAATCAGCGCGCTACCGCTTTCGGCGCCGGCGCGCTCGGCTTCCAGCTGCGCGGGCAGGCCGTCGGGGCCGGTGAAGGCTACGCTGATGGGGCCGGTTTTCCAGCGTTTGCCGTTGCCCACCAAGCAGCGCCACACGCACTCGTAGGTTTGCTGCATGGCCGGCTCCAGGGCAGTATGCGGGGCCACCGGCTCGAGGCAGAACAGCTCGATCTGCCCGCCGCTGGGCTTGTGCAGGTGCAGGCGGGCGCGCACTACCTTGGTGTTGTTGAACACCAGCAGGGCCCCGGCCGGCAGCTCGGCCGGCAGCTCGTGGAAGCGCCGGTCGGTGATGGTGCCGCCGCGGTACACCAGCAGGCGCGAGGCGTCGCGGTCGGCCAGGGGCTCGGGGGCAATGCGCCCGGCGGGCAGCAGGTAGGTGAAGTCCTGAATGGAAAGCTGGCGGGGGTCGGTGGGCTGCATAAGCCGCAAAAATACGCACGCCGACCGACCGGGGCAGGGGCTGAGGGGTATCGGGAGCGAACAACGTGTTGGGCCGCAGCGCAGGGGGCGTGGGGCCTTGATTAGTCGTTGCGGGCAGGGCACGCCGGCCTGGGGGTGGGCGCTGGAGCGTTGCCTCAAAAAAATACCGGCAACGCTCCAAGCTTGGAGCGTTGCTCCAAAAAAATCTGGCCAACGCTCCAGCTACTCCTCGCTGCAACGCACTGCCCCCAACTCCACTCCGCGCGGCGGCGCTGCGACCCTGCCAAGAGCAACAAAAGCGGCGCCCCGGGGAGGGCGCCGCGCGGCGTTTCCGGGACGGAACCGGCGCTTACTGGGGCTTGCGGAAGATGAGCAGGTGCTGCTGGGGCAGCGCCTGGTTGTTGCGCACGAACTCGAAGCCCAGGGCCGTCAGCTCGCGGCGGGCCTGCTCCTCGCTCATGCGGTGAATGCGCTTGATGGGCACCTTCTGATCTTCGGCGCGGTACTCCACCAGGGCCACCCGGCCGCCGGGCTTCAGCGACTGGCGAATGGCGCGCATCATCTCGCGGGGATGGTCGAACTCGTGGTAGGCATCCACAATCAGCGCCAGGTCGACGGTGCCGGCGGGCAGATTGGGGTTTTGGGTGGTACCCAGCACCGGTTCCACGTTGGGCGCGTTTAGGCGGGTTTTCTTCTGGCTGAGCGCCTCCACCATCTCGGGCTGAATGTCCACGGCCAGCACCCGGCCCTGGGGCACCAGGGCGCTGATGCGGAAGCTGAAGTAGCCGGTGCCCGCGCCGATGTCGGCCACCACGTCGTCGGGCTTGAGCTGTAGCTCGCGCAGCAGCACGTCGGTGCCTTCCTGCTGCTGGCGGTCGGCGCGCTCCAGCCAGCCCGCGCCCTCGTGGCCCATCACGTGGGCAATCTGCCGGCCCATGTAGTACTTGCCGATGCCGTTGGGGTCGCGCGGGGCGCGGCGCTGGTAGCCGGCCGTGTCGGGCACGCTTTCGGGGCGGCGCAGGGCGGCGGCGGCGGCGCGGCTCTCCACCGGCGGCTGGGTACACGACATGGCCAGGAGCTGGGCCAGCAGCAGGCCCGGCAAGGCCGTCCGCAAAGTGGGTCGAAGGGGAATGAACATACGTAGCTGCAAAGAAAATCGCATTGCGCTAACAACGCCCGCGCCGCCCGCGTTCGACCTGAGGCTCAAGGCCGCCCAAGCGGGCCGGGACATAGGGCGGCGCAAATAATTGCTACTGCCGATATTAATTGTTCAGACGTTTCTAATTTGCCGCCGTAGAAACTGCACTTTTCACCAACTCCTACCCTCTATGAAGCACCTTGCCAAACTGCTGAACAAGCTCGCGGTTGCGGCGGCATTCACCGCCACGCTGGCCAGCTGCGGCCGCAGCGAGTACGCCATGCTGCCCAAGACCAGCTCGTACCACGGGCAGGCCCAGCGCGTAGTAGCCGCCCAGCCCGCCCCCGCGGCCGACGCTACCCCGGCTACTCCCGAAGCCGCCCCCGCCACTGCGGCGCCGGCCCTGGCTACGGCCCCCGTTACGGCGCCTGCCGCTGCCCCGGCTCCGGCCGCGACGCCCGCTGCTCCCGCGCCGGCCGCCGCCCGCAAGCTGAACCCGGTGCAGCGCATGGCCGTCAACAAAATCCTGAAGAAGGCCGACAAGCTGGCCTCGCAGGCCCAGGTGAAAAAGCACCGCGACGCCGCCTCGGCCGACGACGCCAATGCCCTCAACCGCTACATCAAGCTGGGCATCATCTTCCTGCTGATTGGCCTGGTAGTAGGCATCGTGTTCGGCCTGCTGGGCTACATCCTGGCCCTGGTAGGCGTGGTATTCCTGATTCTGGGCCTGCTCGAAGAAGTATAGGTCGCGGCGAAACCCCGTTAATGCAAAAAGGCCCTGCCAGTACTGGCAGGGCCTTTTTCGTTGGCGTTGAACAACTCGGTTAGAGCGTTTTCTCGTACTCGCCATCCTTGGGTTTCAGGCTACCGGTCAGAATACGCACGAGGTCGATCAGATTCCAGATCAGGCCAGCCAGCCAAGCAATGCCGAAGGTGACAAAACCCAGCACGAACAGGCCGATGAATACCAATCCGATGCCCGTGTAGCCCAGGTAGAAGCGGTGCACGCCGAAGAAACCCAGGAAAAAGCTCAGCAGAGCAGCGGCAATTTGGCTTTTGCCCGAGGCCTGCGGTGCCGTGGCTTTGGCTTGCTTGGCAGCCTTGTGCATGGCCTTCAGGGTCGCTTTAGCCTCTTTCACCTCGGCCTTGGTAGGCGCGGCCTTGGCCACGGCCGGGGCAGCTTTGCTCGTCTTGGCCGGGGCGGTGTAGGCGCGTTTGGCCGGGGTTTTGGCCGGCGCGGCTACCGGGGCGGCCGAGGCCGTCAGCTCGGGGGCAGGGGCGGCGGGCGCTTCAGCGGCGGGGGCCACGGGGGCTTTGGGCTGCGCGGCCGTGTAAGTGGCGCCGTAGGGCGACGAGTTGCGGAACGTGTAGCTTTCCTTGCTGCACGAGGCCAGGGTTACCACGGCCAGAGCGGTGGTCAAAAGGGAGGTGAGCTTGCCCATAACGGTTTGATGGGTAGAAGAAAAAAAAGGGGAAGGAGGAGCTTACTGGATTACGGGGCAATTTCAGAGGAGAATCTTACCGTAATACCGCCGCAAGGTAGGAGGAATATCGACGCAGAAGCATCCCCCGAAAATGCCTGCAGCATCACATAATCGGGTGATGGAATTGCGCGGAAAGCGGCATATATACTCGCCCCTGAGAGCTTAAAAGCCCGCGGCCCCGGCCCATGCTACTGGAGCACGAACCGGGGCCGCGGGTTATCGAAACCGCTACGCCCTACATGGGGTCCACGTCGGCGGCAATGCGCGCGCCCTTGTGGTCCTTGTCGGCCTTGATGAGGTTGATGCTTTCCAGAATCTGGGCCTTGGCGTGCTTGAGCACGGTATGCTCGCGGCTGAGCTTGATGGTGATTTCCTGCAAATAGAAATTGCGGATGCGGAAGATGTAGGGCGCCTCGGGGCCCAGCACCGCTTCCCGGCCCAGGCGCTCGACCAGCTCCACGACCAGCTTGATGGCCGCTTCCTGCGCCCCGCGCTCCTCCACGTGCTTCACCGTAATCTTGATGACGCGGGCAAACGGCGGGTACAGGTGCTCGCGCCGCTGCTCCAGCTCGTACTCGTAAAACGACACGTAGTCGTTGCGCATCACCTTCTCGAAGATGGCCTGCTGCGGGTCGCCGGTCTGAATGATGACCTTGCCCTTCTTGCCCTTGCGCCCCGCCCGGCCGCTGACCTGCACAAACATCTGGTAGGCGCGCTCGTGGGCCCGGAAGTCGGGGTAGTGGATGATGGAGTCAGCGTTGATGATGCCCACCAGGCTCACGTTGCCGAAGTCCAGGCCCTTGGTGACCATCTGGGTGCCCACCAGCACGTTGGTGCGCTGCTGCTCAAAGTCGCTGATAATTTGCTGGTAGGCGTTCTTGGCGCGGGTTGTGTCCAGGTCCATGCGCTGCACCATGGCCTGCGGGAGCATAATCTTGAGGTCGTCTTCGATGCGCTCGGTGCCGAAGCCCATCATGCGCAAAGCCATCGAGCCGCAGGCCGGGCACTCGCGCGGCATCGGGTCGTGGTGGCCGCAGTAGTGGCAGCGCAGCTCGTGGGCGTGCTTGTGGTAGCTCAAACTCACCGCGCAGCTCTTGCACTTGGGCACCCAGCCGCAGTCGAGGCAGGTGATGAAGGGCGAGTAGCCGCGGCGGTTCTGAAACAGAATCACCTGCTCTTTCTGCTCCAGCCGGCCCTCGATGGCGGCGGTCAGCTCGGGCGTGAAGTTGTGGGTGGGGCGCTTCACCTGCCCGTTCGGGCCCGGCGAGAGGTTGCGGCGGGTGTCAATCAGCTCGATGTCGGGCAGGCCGGCTTCGCCGAAGCGCTTGGTGAGCGTGACCAGGCCCCAGCGGCCGGCGCGGCACTGGTAGTAGGTTTCCACCGAGGGCGTGGCCGAGCCCAGCAGAATCTTGGCGCCCTGGAAAGTGCCCATCATCAGGGCCACCTCGCGGGCGTTGTAGCGCGGAGCCGGGTCGTACTGCTTGTAGCTCGACTCGTGTTCCTCGTCGACCACGATGAGCGAGAGGTTGTCGAAGGGCAGGAACACGGCCGAGCGCACGCCCACCACCACTTGGAAGCGGCCCGAGAGCACGCCGTTCCACACTTCCACCCGCTCGTTGTCGGAGAACTTGCTGTGGTACACGCCCAGGCGGGTGCCAAACACGCGCATCAGGCGGGTCACGATCTGGGCCGTGAGGGCAATTTCGGGCAGCAAATACAACACCTGCCCGCCGCCTTCCAGCGCGTTCTTGATCAGGTCGATGTAAATCTCCGTCTTGCCCGAGCCCGTCACGCCGTGCAGCAGTACGATGTCTTTCTGCTGAAAGTGGTCGAGCACCTCGTTGCGGGCCGTGAGCTGGCCTTCACTCAGGGCAAAGGGCATCTGCTGCTCGGCGCCCTCGTCCAGCGGGAAGCGCGACACAATCTGGTCGAACTGCTCGAGCACGCCGTTTTTGATGAGCGTGTTCACCGCCGAGGGCGACAGGTGCGGGCTGCTGGTGAGGGCCGCCTTTTCGAGGCCGCGGTGGTTGAGGTGCTCGTTCTGGTACACCGGCACGCGCTGCACGTAGCGCAGCAGCACGTCGAGCTGCTTGGGCTTGCCGGCCAGCTGCTCCATCAGGCCTTCCAAGGCGGCCTCGCGCACGAAATGGTGGGCTAGGCGCACTTTCTTCACCACCTTGGGGGCGTACTTGTCGGCAATGTGCTCGAAGAGAAAGATGACGTCCTTCTGCATCAGGCTCTTGATGACCTTATGGAAGGAGCTGATGCCCAGTACCTCGCCTACTTCCGAGAAAGTCAGCGCCTTGCCGTCTTCGGTGCTCAGGGCCGCTACGATTTTCTCTTCCTGCTCGCTGAGCGGGTAGGGCGTGCCTTCCGACAGAAACGAGGGGTGCAGCTGCACCCGCGACTCGGAGCTGAGCTTGAGGGCCGAGGGCAGGGCTGCGTTGATGACCTCGCCCAGGGTGCAGAGGTAGTACTCGGCAATCCAGCGGAACAGCTTGAGCTGGGGCTGGGTGACTACCGGCGCGTCGTCGATGAACTCCAGGATGTACTTGGCCTGGTAGTCCTTGGGCGCGGTTTCGTGCACGGCCGCCACAATGCAGCTCAGCGTTTTCTTGGCCCCAAACTGCACCAGCACCCGGCCGCCCACCACCACCTGGTCGTTCAGCTCGAAGGGCACGCGGTAGGTATAGAGCCGGGGCAGCGGCAGGGGCAGCACCACATCGGCAAACAGGGTAACGCGGTCCGCCGCCGGGGTGGGCTCGGAGTCGGGAAGAATAAACAGCTGGGTCTGCGACACGGATTCTGAAGCGGCGAACTACAAAGGTAGCCCGCGCAGGGGTGGGATGGAAGCATAACCGCCCCGACGGCCGTTGGGTTGGCCCACCCCGCGCCGAAGCTACTGGGCAGGCCTAGGGCGAGGGTACTGCCCAGGCGGCCTGCAGCTGGACCAGGGCCTCGGCCACCGAATGCACGGGCTGATGGCAGGCGTGCCGGTAGCACACGTAAATCGTGGTTTGGTCGGGCCGAAAGCGACCCTGCAGCAGCGGCAGCTCGCTTGCGGCCGGGCTGCCGCTGAGCACCGCGTTGGGCAGCGGATGACGGCTCAGCTGCCGGCGCAGCGCCTCGGCGTCGGGGCCGACGATGGCCACTTCGGCCAGCGGGCAGAGCAAGCTCAGGTACAGCGCGGCCCAGTGGGCCAGGTGCTGGGGCTCTTTCACGGCCAGGGGCTGCACCTGCGCCAGCATGGCCGCCGCCCGCTCGCGCCAGGCCGGCACGTCGAGCAGGGTGCCCAGACGCAGCAGGTTGTGGGCCATTACGGAGTTGGAGCTGGGAATCACGTTATCAAACAGCTCCTTCTTGCGGGCAATGAGCGCCTCTCCGGCCGCGTCGGTGTAAAACAGGTGCGGATCGGCGGCGTCGGAGAAGTGCGCCAGCGCGTATTCCGTCAGCTCCCCGGCCCGGCGCAGCCACCGTTCCTCGAAGGTCACCTCGTAGAGGCTGACGTAGGCGTCGATGAGCAGGGAGTAGTCTTCGAGAAAAGCCACCACGCGGCCGTGGCCGGCTTTCCAGCTGCGCCAGAGGCCGCCGGTATCAGCCCGTACCAGGTTGGCTTCGATGAAAGCCGCGTTTTGCCGGGCCAGCGCGAGGTACTCGGCGTCGGCAAAGGCGCGGTAGGCGTCGCAGAGCCCGCGCAGCATTAGGGCGTTCCAGCCGGTCAGGATCTTGTCATCGAGGCTGGGGCGCACGCGCCGGCTGCGGTAGGCCAGCAGCCGCTGCTGCCAGCCCCGCACCAGCTCGGCCACCACGCCGGGCGCGAGCTGATGAGCGGCGGCAAAGTCGGTGTCGGACTGGCGGCGGTGCAGCACGTTGCGGCCGTGCTCCCAGTTGCCCAGGGCAGTGCACTGGTAGTAGTCGGCGGCCAGCGAGGCCTCGTCGCCCAGCACGTCGTAGAGCTCGGCCAGGGTGAACACGTAGAAGCGGCCTTCCTCGCCTTCGCTGTCGGCGTCGAGCGAGGCGTAGAAGCCGCCTTCGGGGCTCAGCAGCTCGCGTTGCACGAAGGCCACGGTTTGCTGCACCACGGCGCGGTAATGCTCGTCCTGGGTTACTTGGTAGGCTTCGGCGTAGAGACTCACGAGCTGGCCGTTGTCGTAGAGCATCTTCTCGAAGTGCGGCACCCGCCACTGCTCATCCACCGAGTAGCGGGCAAAGCCGCCGCCTACCTGGTCGTAGATGCCGCCCCAGGCCATTTCGGTGAGGGTAAGCGCGGTTTGCTGTAGGGCCGACGGCTGCCCCGTGAGCTGCTGGGCGCGCAGCAGCAGGCGCCAGATGGCAGGCATGGGAAACTTGGGCGCCCCGCCGGTGCCGCCACGGGCGCGGTCGAAGCTTTTTTCGAGCCTGCCCAGCAGCTTCCGCAGCTCCGGGCGGCGCAGGCCCGCGGTGGCGGGCTGCACGCCGTACTTCTCCAGCTCGGTGGCCCGCAGCACCCGCGCAAAGTCCTCGGCCGACTGGTCGAGGGCGGGGCGGTTTGCGCTCTGGTAGGCGTTGGCCACCTGTTGCAGCAGCTCAAACCACTGGCGCGGCGGGAAGTAGGTGCCGCCGTAAAAGGGCTTGGCTTCGGGCGTCAGAAACACGTTCAGTGGCCAGCCGCCGCCCACGCCCATGGCCTGCACCGCGTCCAGGTACACCTGGTCCACGTCGGGCCGCTCTTCGCGGTCGACCTTGATGCACACGAACCGCTCGTTCATGACCCGCGCAATCTGCTCGTGCTCGAACGACTCGCGCTCCATCACGTGGCACCAGTGGCAGGCCGCGTACCCGATGCTAACCAGGATGGGCTTTTGCTCGGTGCGGGCGCGGCCGAGGGCCTCCTCGCCCCAGGGAAACCAGTCGACGGGGTTGTGGGCGTGCTGCAGCAGGTAGGGACTGGTTTCGTGAATCAGCCGATTGGGGTGGGAGGGAGGCACGGGCATAGCAACGAAGCAGTAGAGTCAGCAAACATTACGGGCAGGGCCCTGAAAAAGGCAAACCCGGCCTTAGGGGGCCGGGTTTGCGCTTAAGAAGGCTCTGAAGCGTCGGGCTTGCGCCGGGGCGGTCGGGTCCGGCGCTTGGGCGCCGCCGGCGCAGAGTCGGCGGGTGCGGCCGGGGCCGGCTCTGCGCCGGACGCCGCGGGCTTACGACGGGTTTTGCGTGCCGGAGCAGCCGCTTCGGCGGCCACGGCTGGCGCCGCCGGTGGGGCTGCGGGAGCTGCAGCGGGCGCGGCTTGGCGGCGCGGGGCCGCCCGGCGCCGGGGAGCTGGGGCGACTTCCGGCGTTGGGACAGTTTCCTGGGGGGCAGTGGGCAACGCTACGGGTTCGGGAGCCGGGGCGGGGGCTGCCAGCGCCGCGGTGGCCTGCCGGTTGGGGCGCGGGCGAGGCGGAACCGGCGTGCGCGCGGGCTTCCGCTTGCTGGCGGCACGCTTGGGCGGCGCGGCAGGCTCATCGGCAGCCGTTGGGCCCGCCTCCGACTCAACTAGCGGTGTCGGCGCGGCCGAAGCTGGCTCGGGCGCCACGGTGGGCTGCTCCGGCGAACCCGACGGCGCGGCCGGTGCGGAATCGGCAGGAACCGAGTCGGTGAGCGGGGGAACAGCGACTTCGGGCAGCGCGGCTTCGGCTACAGCAGCGGCGGTTTTACGGCCGCGGCCGCGACGCGAGCGGGAAGATCTGGGTTCAGCTGCTTCTTCGGGCTGGGGAAGCTCGGCCGCCAGCGGCTGTTCGGGGGCAGGAGCTTCGGCCAGCGCAGCAGCGGCGGGTGCCGAATCCAGAGCCGCCAGGGGTTGCGGTGTTTCCGCGCCGGCTGGCACGGCCGTTGCGTCCCCGGCGTCTTCGCCGACGGCCAGTGCACCCTCGGCCGGGCGGTTGCCGCGCTTGTGCTTGCGGCCGCCGCGCTTGCGCTTGCGCCGCTTCGAGGGGAGGGCCCCATCAACCGCTTCTTCCGAGTGTTCGGTCGCTTCAACGTCATCGGTTTCCTCGGCTGTAGACTCGTCGAGCGAGGCGCCGGCTACCATGGCGAAGTAGCTGTTTTCCTCGTCGAACTCGTCGTCGGCCGGCTCGTCGAGGTCAACAACTGCTTCTTCCGGCGTTTCCTGCGCCAAGGGGGCAGCTTCAACAGGTGCCACCGCGGGCGGCTCGGGGCGACGTGGCGCCGGGCTCAGCACGGGCGCCGAACCTTCGCCGATGTCGATGCGCTCCTCGTCATCTTCCTCGGGGAGGGCCACGGGCTTGGGCGCGGGCAGGGCCACAATGCGCTTGTGCAGCTCGCGCAGCTCCTGGCGCACGTTCACCACGTCGGCCAGCCGTTGCAGGCGGGCTTCGGTTTGCTCCAGGAAATGGCGGTGCTCCGGGGCACCCTCGTGCAGGGGGCGGTGGGCCAGGGAGCGTTGAATGGCGTCCCACTCGAACACGAAGTCGCGGAAGCTCTCGTCGAAGTAGGCCCCCGTGAACTTCTCCCAGATGTAATCCTCCGCCACTTCGGAGGGGTGCAGCATGTCGGCCCCGTAGAAGCGGTAGTCGCGCAAGTCGTCGAGCAGCAGCTCGTAGGCCGGGAAGTAGGTGGTAGCGGGCAGCAGCTCGGCCAGATAGTGGCAGGCCACGCGCAGCACCGACTTGCTCACCGCGTTCAGCGGCAGCGTGTCGCGCAGGTGGCGCACGGGGCTCACGGTGAGCACCAGTCGGATTTTGGGGTTCAGGCGGCGCAGCAAAGCGTGGGTTTCGGCCACCGCCGTCACGATTTCCTCGGCCGAGAGCAGCTCTTTCTCGAAGCGCTCGGACGGCAGCTTGTGCAGGTTGTTGACCAGCTCGCCGGTGTCGCGCAGGCGGTAGCTGAAGGCCGTGCCCAGCGTCCACACCACCACGTCGGCGGTGCGCAGAAAGTCGGTGGCCTCGCGCACGGTCTGCTCGATGCGCTGCCCCAGCTCGGCGGGCGAGTCGGCCCCGAAGCTGGCGTGCAAATCGTAGCTCTGCCAGCGGCCGCGGGCTTCTACCAGGTGCTGCTGCCAATCCACGTCTTCGCCCGCGGCGGCGCGCAGCAGCTTGGCGGCGGCCAGCGGGTTGAACACGGTGCCGAAGGGGTTGACCTGCGTGGCAACCTTGTGGGCCGCCAGTCGTCCGCCGATGACGTCGGAGAAGCAGGAGCCAATGGTGAACACCCGCGCTCCAAGGGAAAGCGGCTGCGGGTCGGGTTTTATAGCTAATTCAGTCCGAAACATTCGCAAATGCGGCTGTGGCGCCGCGCAATGGACAAGCAACCTACGCATCCCCGGGCGTTTAGCCAAAAGCAACGCCGATTTGTCCAGTTAGCAGGGAAACTCAATGGCAAATATCGCCTGAAACACGAAAGCCCCGCCGCGGGGGCAGGGCTTTCGGAAATCGAGCTGACGGGCAGCTTACTCGGCTACTACGTTTACGCGCAGCTTGTGCTTCACCTCGCGGTGCAGGTCAATCGTGGCGCTGTACTCGCCCACCGAAGCGGGGTCCGAGTCCAGGCTGATGCGCTTGCGGTCCACATCGAAGCCTTTGGCTTTCAGCGCGTCGGCAATCTGCAGCGTGGTTACGCGGCCGAAGATGCGGCCCGATTCGCCCACCTTGGCCGGAACCTCGATGGTCAAATCGCCGATGCGGTCGGCCAGGGCCTGGGCATCGCCTTTGATTTTATCGGCCTTGTGTGCGGCTTGGCGCACGTTCTCGGCTACGATTTTCTTGTTGGTCTTGTCGGCCAGCACTGCAATGCCCTGGGGCAGCAGGTAGTTGCGGCCGTAACCGGGCTTCACACTAACGATGTCGTTCTTGTAGCCCAGACCTTTTACGTCGTCTTTCAGGATTACTTCCATGATTTTCAGAGTATTAGGTATTAGGTATTAGGTATTAGGAATACTGCGGGTGCAACGGTCCAATTACCAACTACCCAATACTGACTACAATTTATTTCAGCTGGTCAGCCACGTAGGGCATGATGGCCAGGTGACGGGCTTTAGCCACGGCCTGGGCCACTTTGCGCTGGAATTTCAGGCTGGTGCCCGTGATGCGGCGGGGCAGAATGCGGCCCTGCTCGTTCACGAACTTCAGCAGGAAGTCCGGGTTTTTGTAGTCGACGTAGCGAATGCCGGCTTTCTTGAAGCGGCAGTACTTGGTGCGCTGCTCCTGCTTGTGGATGCGTTCGTTGGCGAGGCTCATCTTACTGGGCTACGGCTTCGGTTTGCGTATTGGCCTTCTGGCCTTTCAGTTCGCCCTTGCGGCGACGCTCGTTGTAAGCCACGGCGTGCTTGTCGAGGGCCGTGGTCAGGAAGCGGATAACGCGCTCGTCGCGACGGTAAGCCAGTTCCAGCACGTCGATAGCCGTGGTGGGAGCGGTAAATTCCACCAGGTAGTAGTACCCGGTCGATTTTTTCTGAATCGGGTAGGCGAGCTTGCGCAGGCCCCAGTTTTCCGTGTTCAGAAGGTCGGCGCCATTTTCCTTAAGCACCTGCGTGAACTTCTCGATCGTCTCTTGCACCTGCGCGTCGTTCAGAACGGGCGTCAGAATAAAGACGGTCTCATAGTTTCTGTTGTCCATGTTGGAACAGAGATTTGTAAGTGAGACGATGAATGAGCCGGCAAAGGTAAGGGTTTTTCGCGCTGCTGCTGCCGGTAGCCGGTAAATATTTTATACCACGGGGCTGATAAGCGCTTGATTGCCAACCGGCAGGAGCGGCTGGGCGCCGGGCGCCGGAGCGGCAATAGCCGGCCGCAGGGCCGAAATTGCACTGCCGGGGCGCTGGCGCTGCACCCATATATATAAGGTGTCATTCGGGCCTCTTAGAATCATTCTAAGCAGCCCGTATAGGCCAAAAATTAGCAATTCCCGGTTTGTTGTCTGGCTGCCGTGGGCTACATTTGTGGCCCTAAAGCGCCCTGCTTTTACGTTTTCTCAGCACGTTTTGCAATGAGTAGCTACCGACTACGTTCCCTTTCACACTGGCTTCTGGCTCTGTTTCTGACGTTTACTACCGCCGGTCAACTGGCGGCTCAGGAAGCGGCAACCGTGAGCAAAGAGGGTGTGACGCCCGGAGACGCGCCCGCCGCCGCTGCCCCCGCTGCCGCCGGTACCGCCGCCCCCGCTGGTGACGCCGCCGCTATTGCGGCCGGCGACGCCCTGTTCAAAGGCAACTGCGCCCAGTGCCACGCCGTCAAAGACGTAGTGGTAGGCCCGGCCCTGGCCGGCATCGACAAGCGCCGCCCCATGCCCTGGCTGATTAGCTGGGTGAAGAACTCCAGCAAGATGGTGGCTTCGGGCGACGAGTACTCGGTGAAGATCTTCAACGAGTACCAGAAGCAGCAGATGCCCAGCTTCGCCCTGAGCGACGCCGAAATCACCTCCATCTTCGCCTGGGTAAAGGCTGAAGAAAGTAAGGGTGGGGATACGCCTACTCAGACTGATCCGAAGGGTGCCCCCGCTGGTGATACCACCTCGGCCGATTCCGGCGCCGGTCAGTACATGAACGCCGTGCTGATGGTGCTGGTGGTGGTGCTGATCGTGCTGGTGGTGACGCTGGTGATTATCGCCAACATCATGAAGGACGTGCTGCGGGGCCGCAAGGACCTCGACGGCCGTGATGTGGAGCTGCTGGAGCAGAAGACTGACTGGATGGCCATCCTCAAGTCGGGCTGGTTCAAGGGCATCGTGGGCACGCTGTTCGTGCTGGTGATTCTCTACGAATCCATCCAGGGCCTGATGGCCATCGGCCTGACCCAGGGCTACCAGCCCGCCCAACCCATTGCCTTCTCGCACAAGCTGCACGCCGGCGAGCATCAGATCAACTGCGCGTACTGCCACACCTCGGTGTACAAGAGCAAGAACGCCAACATTCCCTCGGCCAACATCTGCATGAACTGCCACTCGCAGATCAAGACGACCTCGCCGGAAATCAAGAAAATCTACCGCGCCGTGCAGCGCCAGCAGCCCATTCAGTGGGTGCGGGTTCACAACCTGCCCGACCTGGCCTACTTCAACCACGCCCAGCACACCCAGGTAGGTGGCATCGAATGCCAGACCTGCCACGGCCCCATCGAGAACATGGACGTGGTGTACCAGTACTCGGCCCTGACCATGGGCTGGTGCATCAACTGCCACCGCGAGACGCCGCTCAACACCAAGGGCAACGGCTACTACGACAACCTGGTGAAACTGCACGACAGCAAAAACGCCGCCGCGCCCTTCACCGTGTCGTCGAACGGCGGCACCGAATGCTCGAAGTGCCACTACTAATAGCTTGATGGGGTCTTGGGAGCTTCTGGTCTGAATACCTGGCAGCTCCCAAGCCCGCTACTGCTGAAACAGAAAAAATACTAGGGCACGGGTGAGGATTGGTCCCGAACAGCCAAGACCCCAAGACCCCAAGTCCCCAAGTCCCCATACAAATGCAAGAGTCGCCTAAGTACTGGAAGGGAATCGAGGAGCTCGAGAACTCGCCGGAGTTTGTGCACAATGCCCTGAGCGAATTCGGTTCGTTCATGCCGGTGAAGGAAAGCCACGCCTCGTCGGATGCCACCGTGGCACCGCGCCGCGACTTTCTGAAGCTCATGGGCTTTGGCCTGGCGGCGGCCACGCTGGCCAGCTGCGAAGCCCCGGTTCGGAAAGCTATTCCGTACCTGAACAAGCCCGAGGAAGTGGATCCGGGCATTGCCAACTTCTACGCTTCCACTTACTTCACCGGCCAGGACTACAACGCCGTGCTGGTGAAAACGCGCGAAGGCCGGCCGATCAAGCTGGAGGGCAACCCCGAGTCGCCCATCACGCGCGGCGGCCTCTCGGCCCGCGCCCAGGCCTCAGTGCTGAGCCTCTACGACTCGGCCCGGCTGAAGGGCTTCAGCAAGGGCGGCAAGGTTGATAATCTCATCGACCGCGACCAGATCGACCAGGAAATCCGCACCAAGCTGGCCTCGGCCGGCCGCATTGCCATCGTCTCGCCGACCATCATCAGCCCGACGACCAAGCGTGCCATCGGCGAGTTCATCGGCCGCTACCCCGGCGCCGAGCACGTGATGTACGACGCGCACTCGAGCTCGGCCCTGCTGCGCGCCAACGGCGGCGTGGTACCCGGTTACGACTTCAGCCAGGCCGCGGTTATCGTGAGCTTCGGCGCCGACTTCCTCGGTACCTGGATTTCGCCCGTCGAGTACGCCCACCAGTACATTCAGAACCGCAAGGTGTCGAGCGACAAGAAGAGCATGTCGCGGCACTTCCAGTTCGAAACCAACATGTCGCTGACCGGCTCCAACGCCGACGTGCGGGTGGCCATCAAGCCCTCGGAGCACGGCGCAGCGGTGCTGGCCCTCTACAACAAAATCGTGGGCGGTGGCGCGGCCCCGGCCCTGAAAAACCCGGCCGCGGCCAAGGCCATCGAAAAGGCCGCTGCTGAGCTGCGCGCCGCCGGCAGCCGCGCCCTGGTGGTGTGCGGCTCCAACGACGTAGCCGAGCAAGCCCTGGTGGCCGCCATCAACGCGGCTCTGGGCAACGCCGGTACGACCATCAACCCAAACGCGCCGTCGATGGTACGCCAGGGCGACGACCAGCGCATGCTGAACCTCGTCAACGCCATGGGCCAGGGCCAGGTGGGCGCCGTGATTTTCTACCACGCCAACCCGGCCTATGACCACCCGATGGCCGCCGAGGTGAAGAAGGCGCTGCAGAGCACCTCGCTGCTGAGCATCTCGCTCAACAGCACCCTCGACGAAACCACCGCCCTGTGCCAGTACCAGTGCCCCGACCACCACTGGATGGAGTCGTGGAACGACTACGAGCCTAAGCGCGGTTTCCTGAGCCTCGCGCAGCCGGTGATTACGCCGCTGTACAAAACCCGCCAGGCGCAGGAAACCCTGCTGAACTGGGCCGGTAACCCCAACAGCTACTACAACTACCTGCGCAGCAGCTGGCGCGGTATCCTGGGCGCAAACTTCCAGGGTGGCTGGGACAAGGCCGTGCACGACGGCGTAGCTACCGGCACGCTGAGCGCTGCGCCGGCCGCGCAGCTGGCCCCGGCCATGTCGGCCGACGCCGCGGCCTCGGCCATTGCCGCGCAGCCCGCCGTGAGTGGCATCGAGCTGATGGTTTACGAGAAAGTAGGCCTGGGCAACGGCTGCGAAGCCAACAACCCCTGGCTGCAGGAGCTGCCCGACCCGGTGTCGAAGGCTACCTGGGGCAACTACATCACGGTGCCGCGCGCCATGGCCGTGGAGCAGAAGTGGGAGCAGGGCGACGTGGTGCGCGTAACCACCGCCAAAGGCAAAATCGTGGAGCTGCCCGTGCTGATTCAGCCGGGTCAGGCCCAGGGCACCATCGGCATCGCGCTGGGCTACGGCCGCGAGAAAGCCGGCCTGGTGGGCAACCAGGTAGGGGAGAACGTATTCCCAATGCTGGTGCTGCGCAACGGCTCGTTGGTGGGCGCTACCACCGTGCAGCTGGCCAAGACCGACGCCAAGCAGGCCATTGCCCAGACGCAGACCCACCACACGGTGATGGACCGCAAGCCGGTAGTGCAGGAAGCTACCCTGGCGGCCTACATCAAGAACCCGAAGGAAGTAACCGAGTACGACAAGATTTCCACGCCCGACGGCCTGGAGAAACCCAGCAAGGTTTCGCTGTGGCAGGACTACGAGTACAAGAACCACCACTGGGGCATGGCCATCGACCTCAACTCGTGCATCGGCTGCGGCTCGTGCGTGATTGGGTGCCAGGTGGAAAACAACGTGGCCGTGGTGGGCAAGCAGGAGGTTATCAACCGCCGCGAGATGCACTGGATGCGTATCGACCGCTACTACAGCTCGGATACGACCAAGGCTGACTTCGCCACCAAGGGCAAGCTCGACACCTACGCGGCGATGGAAGACCCTTCCGACAACCCATCGGTGATTTTCCAGCCCATGCTCTGCCAGCACTGCAACCACGCGCCCTGCGAAACGGTGTGCCCGGTACTGGCTACCACCCACAGCACCGAAGGTCTGAACCAGATGACCTACAACCGCTGCGTGGGTACGCGCTACTGCGCCAACAACTGCCCCTACAAGGTGCGCCGCTTCAACTGGTTCTCGTACTACTCCAACGAGAAGTTCGAAACCGTCAACGGCCACATGTTCACCGATCTGGGCCGCATGGTGCTGAACCCGGATGTGACGGTGCGCGCCCGCGGCGTGATGGAGAAGTGCTCGATGTGCGTGCAGCGCATTCAGCTCGGCAAGCTCGAAGCCAAGAAGGAAAAGCGTCGTCCGAAAGACGGCGAAGTGGTAACGGCCTGCGCCCAGTCCTGCCCCACCCAGGCCATCGTGTTCGGCGACATGCGCGACCCGGAGTCGCGCATTGCCAAGCTGCTGCGCCGCGAAGACGGCGAGCGGGCTTTCCACGCCCTGGATGCCATCAACGTGCAGCCCAACATCACGTACCTGACGAAGATCCGCAACGTCGAAGCCCGCGAGGAGCGCGCCAACGCCTAACCTAGAGACTTAACCGGACGCGGCCCCGCGGGTCGCAACGCCTGCGGGCCGCGTCCTTTACTTTTTTCTAAAACATATGCAGCACGTTTCGCCAGTACGCATACCACTCGTTACGAATGGTAAAACGTACCACGACGTCACCCAGGACGTGTGCCGGCAGGTGGAGGCCAAGCCGAACATCCGCTGGATGGCGGCCCTGGCCGTGGCCCTGTTCTTTCTGGGCATCTTCTTCTACTCGGTGTACCGGACCTTGTGGTACGGCATCGGGGAGTGGGGCCTGAACAAGACGGTGGGCTGGGCCTGGGACATCACCAACTTCGTGTGGTGGGTGGGCATCGGCCACGCCGGCACGCTCATCTCGGCCGTGCTGCTGCTGTTCCGCCAGAAGTGGCGCTCCTCCATCAACCGCGCCGCCGAGGCCATGACCATCTTCGCGGTTATCTGCGCGGCCATGTTCCCGGTACTGCACATGGGCCGTCCGTGGCTGGCTATCTGGGTACTGCCGCTGCAAAATACCTACGGCTCGCTGTGGGCGAACTTCAACTCGCCCTTGCTCTGGGACGTGTTTGCCATTTCGACCTACTTCTCCGTGTCGCTCGTGTTCTGGTACACGGGCCTGGTACCGGACTTCGCCACGATTCGTGACCGGGCCACGGGCCCGATTGCGCGCCGCGCCTACGCCCTGTTGAGCTTCGGCTGGAAGGGCGGGGCCAAGCACTGGTCGCGCTACGAGACCGTGTCCTTGATCCTGGCCGGCGTGTCGACCCCGCTGGTGCTGTCGGTGCACACGATCGTGTCGATGGACTTCGCCACCTCGGTCGTGCCGGGCTGGCACACGACCATCTTCCCGCCCTACTTCGTGGCCGGGGCCATCTTCTCGGGCTTCGCCATGGTGCTGACCCTGATGCTCATCACCCGCGTGGTGTTCCGCCTCGAGGACTACATCACCCTGGAGCACATCGCCCTGATGAACAAGATCATGATGATTACCGGCTCCATCGTGGGCGTGGCCTACATCACGGAGTTCTTCATCGCCTGGTACTCGCAGGTGGAGTTCGAGCAGTACGCCTTCATCAACCGGGCCACGGGCCCCTACTGGTGGGCCTACTGGGCCATGATGACCTGCAACGTGATTTCGCCCCAGCTGGTGTGGATCCGCCGCGTGCG
The DNA here is from genome assembly GCF_044628455.1 of Hymenobacter sp. B81. NCBI lineage: Bacteria > Pseudomonadati > Bacteroidota > Cytophagia > Cytophagales > Hymenobacteraceae > Hymenobacter > Hymenobacter sp. B81. The sequence continues at coordinate 586,723 of NZ_JBIYZW010000003.1, forward strand.
CTACTCCATCCCGGCCACGTTCGTTCTCTCGATCATCGTCAACATCGGCATGTGGTTCGAGCGCTTCGTGATTATCGTCACCTCGCTGCACCGCGACTACATCCCGTCCTCCTGGGCCATGTTCTCGCCCTCCTGGATCGACATCGGCATCTACGTGGGCACCTTGGGCCTGTTCTTCACCCTGTTCCTGCTCTTTGCCAAGTTCTTCCCCGTCATCAACATGGCCGAGGTCAAAACCATCCTCAAGTACGGCGTCGACAACGGCCCCACCTACGGCGGACCCAACCACGGGGCGGGTGCCCACGTGGGTCAGCGCTCGGCTGGTGTTCCTGCCTCTGCTCCAGTAAACTACCACAAGCATGACTAAGCGTTTCGCGCTCGGCATTTTCGAGGACGAGGACGTGCTGCTGCACGCCATTGAGAACATTCGTGCCGCCGGCGTCAAAATCTACGACGTCTTCACGCCCTACCCGATCCACGGTATCGACGACGCCCTGGGTATCGAACGCTCCCGCCTGCCCATCGCCGCGTTTTTCTACGGCCTGTGCGGATTGTCGTTTGCCCTCTGGCTGCAGATCTACACCCTGGGTTTCGACTGGCCGATGATCATTGGCGGCAAGCCCCACATTGCCCTACCCGCCTTCATCCCGGTTTCCTTCGAGTTGACGGTGCTGTTCTGCTGCCACGGGATGGTCATCACCTTCTACACCATCAGCGGACTGTATCCGCGCCTGAAAGTGCCCGTCATGGACGTGCGCTCTACTGACGACAAGTTCGTCATGGCCATTGAGCTGAAGGAAGGTTCCGACCTGGGTCAGCTCAGCCAGTTGCTCCGTGCCAACGGCGCATCCGAAGTGAACGAGAAAGAAATGACCAAAGAATAATGACGCCTTTCTTCAAACACGGCGTACGGGCTTCGGCTGTTCTGTTTGCTGCGGTGCTGGCTACGGCTTGCAACGACGCCAACGACCCCGGTCTGGAATATGCGCCGGAGATGTACGAATCCATCCCGTACGATCCGCTGCGGCAGGTTGACGCCAACACGATCAACCCCATGGGCATTAACTCGCGCACGCCGGCTACCGGCACCGTGCCGCGGGGCAAGCTCAGCTACTACAACCACATCGGTAAGGACAGCGTGGCCATTGCTGAGCGCCGCCTGCGCAACCCGCTGGCTTACTCGCGCCAGAACCTGGAAGAAGGCAAGGTGCTCTACACCCGCGCCTGCGCCCACTGCCACGGCGAGCAAGGCGACGGTCAGGGCCTGGTAGGGCAGAAGTTCAAGGGCGTACCCAACTACGCCACGGGGGCCTACGCCACCATGAACGAGGGCCACATCTACCACGTGATTCAGTGGGGCAAGGGCCGCATGATGCCGCACGGCTCGCAGGTCAACCCCGAGGAACGCTGGAAGATTGCCATGTACGTGCGGGTGCTGCAGAAGGGCAAGGGCCCGGACGGCCTGGCCGATATGGTAAACGACCAACTCGAAACGAGTCAGAAAACGAATCAGCAAAACACGGCCCCTTACGGCCAGGCTCAAGCCAACGACATGTCGGAGGAGCCGGGTCAGGGTGAAGCGGCCCGTAACGGCTCGGCGAACTAACTATGGCAACAACGACGCATCATCACGAAACCGCTACGGCTGAGTTTCTGGAGCTGGCACCGTCGGCTCGCCGCCGGTTTACCATGTTCATCATTGCGGGCGTAATCCTGCTGGGCGTGGGCTTGTTTCTGGCCTTCACGGGCATCGGCTCGGGGCACCACGAAGCCGCCGCGGGGGCTCACCACGCCGGCGCCGGCGCCGGCGCCTCGGCCGAGCACCACGGCAGCCCCACCTGGCTCAAGCGCCTGATCGTAAGCCTCTGGCACAGCAACGTGTTCTTCACCGGCATTGCCGCCGTGGGCACGGTGTTCGTTGCCATCAACTACGTAGCCTATGCGGGCTGGTCGGTTATCGTCAAGCGCATTGCCGAGGCCTTCAGCGCCTGGCTGCTGCCCGGCGCCGTTATCATGCTACTGACCTTCGGCGCGGGTTTGATCAACCACGACATCTTCCACTGGACGATGCCGGGCATCACGGACCCCAAGTCGGAAAACTACGACGCGCTCATCGCCGGCAAGTCGGGCTTCCTGAACCTGCCGTTCTACGTGATTCGCATGGTGGTTTACCTGTTCATCTGGTGGTTCTTCTCCGAGCGCCTGCGTAAACTCTCGCTGGAGGAAGATCAACTGGGCGGCACCGGTTTCTGGGACAAGAGCATCAACGTTTCGGCTCTGTTTCTGGTGTTCTACGCCGTGACTTCGTCGATGGCCGCCTGGGACTGGGTGATGTCGATTGACACCCACTGGTTCTCGACCATGTTCGGCTGGTACGTATTCGCCTCGTGGTGGGTATCGGGCATTGCCGCCATCACCCTGTGCGCCATCTACCTCAAGCAAGCCGGTTACCTGCGTTTCCTGAACGCCAACCACCTGCACGACCTGGGCAAGCTGATGTTCGGTTTCAGCATCTTCTGGACCTACGTGTGGTTCTCGCAGTTTATGCTGATCTGGTACGCCAACCTGCCCGAGGAAGCCGTGTACTTCAACCAGCGCTTGGGTGGGTTCGACGGCAAGTACACCTGGCTGTTCTTCTTCAACCTGATCATCAACTTCGTCTTCCCCTTCCTGGTGCTGATGACCCGCGACGCCAAGCGGCAGATGATCATGCTTAAGCTGGTGACCATCGGAATTCTCATCGGCCACTGGTTCGACTTCTACCTGATGATCATGCCCGGAACGATGAAGGCTGACAGCGGGTTTATGATCGAGATTGGCGTGGCCCTGATTTTCCTGGGCGCCTGGCTGACGCTGATGACCCGCCGCCTTTCGCAAGCTTCGCTCATTCCGGTGAACCACCCGTTCGTGGAGGAGAGCATGCACCATACCACCTGATTTTTAGAACTGAGATAGTAGAGCTTAGAATGGCGAGCCGCAGTGGTTCCTTTTCCCGGCTCTCAGCTCTAAGTTCTCGCTTCTAACTTCTCCCTCATGATTGCTCTCGGTATTCTCTTGGCGCTGGTGCTGCTGCTGGTCGTGTTCGGCCTGTTGTTCCGGCTCCAGGTTCTGACCTCCATTTTCTCGGGCAGCTACTCGCGCGAAATCGGCCTTAGCAACCGGGTGAATGCCATCCTGATGCTGGTGTTCCTGATTGTGGGTGGTGCCGCCTTCGCGTACTCCTTCGTCGACAACTGGGACAAGATGAACCCGCCCATTGCCTCGGTGCACGGTGCGTTCCTCGACCGCATGTTCTGGACCACCATGCTGATCATCGGCATCGTGTTCGTCATCACCCAGGTGGCCCTGTTCGTGTACTCCTACAAGTACCAGTACCGCGAAGGCCGCCGGGCGTTTTTCTTCTCGCACAACAACAAGATCGAAATCATCTGGACCGTCATTCCGGCCATCGTGATGTCGGGTCTGATCTTCGGCGGCTGGAAGCAGTGGACCAACATCACCGGTCCGGCTCCCAAAGAGTCCATCGTGCTGGAAGTGGTGGCCAAGCAGTTCAACTGGCTGGTGCGCTACCCCGGTCGCGACCAGAAGCTGGGCGACGTAAACTTCCGCCTGATTGACGCCACCAACGAGCTGGGCATGGACTTCACCGACCAGAAGAACATGGATGACTTCACCGCCGGTGAAATCCACGTTCCCAAGGGCCACCCCGTGCTGCTGAAAATTCGCTCGCGCGATGTGCTGCACGCCGTGTACATGCCGCACTTCCGGGTGCAGATGTACGCCGTGCCGGGCATGCCCACCAAATTCTGGTTTACGCCCACCAAGACGACCGACGAAATGCGGGCCGAAACGGGCAACCCGAACTTCAACTACGAGCTGGCCTGCAACCAGATCTGCGGCCGCGGCCACTTCGCCATGAAGCTCAACATCATTGTGGATGAGCCCGACGACTACGTAGCCTGGTACGGCCAGCAGAAAGCCTTTGTGGAGCAAAACCCCGATGTGCTGACCGACCTGAAACAGAAACAGATGGAAGCGGTTAAGGGAGCATCGGCAGCTACGTCTGCTTCGGCTGTTCCGGCCGCTCCGGCTGCGCCGGCACCCGCAGAAGCCAAGGCTTCGCTGTAACGAGTAACTACTAAAGCAAGCTTTTCTGATGGCTGCTACGAATATTCCGACGAACGCACATGCGCAGGAAGCTCCGCACGTGCAGCATCACGCCACCGGCGACCACCACGACGAGCACGAACACGAGCACCACGACCAGCATTGGCTGTTCCAGTACGTGTTCAGCACCGACCACAAGACGATTGCCAAGCAGTTCCTGATTTCGGGGATTTTCTGGGCTTTCATCGGCGCTACGCTCTCCACCATCTTCCGCCTGCAACTGGGCTGGCCCGAGGCTACCATGGAGTGGCTGGAGCCGGTGCTGGGCCGCTGGGTGGAAGGCGGCAAGCTCAACGCCGAGTTCTATTTGGCCCTGGTGACCATGCACGGCACCATCATGGTGTTCTTCGTGCTCACCGCCGGCCTCTCGGGTACCTTCTCCAACCTGCTGATTCCCCTGCAGATTGGCGCCCGCGACATGGCTTCGGGCTTCCTGAACATGCTCTCGTACTGGTTCTTCTTCCTGTCGAGCGTTATCATGTTCCTGTCGCTGTTCCTCGAAACCGGCCCCGCTTCGGCTGGCTGGACGATTTACCCGCCGCTGTCGGCACTGCCGCAGGCCATTCCCGGCTCGGGCATGGGCCAGACGATGTGGCTGGTATCGATGGCGCTATTCATCGTGTCGTCGCTGCTGGGGAGCCTGAACTACATCACGACCATCATCAACCTGCGCACCGCGGGCATGTCGATGTCCAAGCTGCCGCTGACTATCTGGTCGTTTTTCCTGACGGCAATTCTGGGCGTGCTCTCGTTCCCGGTACTGTTCTCGGCCGCCCTGCTGCTGATCTTTGACCGCTCGTTCGGTACCTCGTTCTTCCTCTCCGACATCTACATCGCCGGGGAAGCCCTCAACCACGTGGGCGGCTCGCCCATCCTGTTCCAGCACTTGTTCTGGTTCCTGGGCCACCCCGAGGTGTACATCGTGATCATGCCCGCCATGGGTATCGTGTCGGAAGTAATGGCCACCAACGCCCGCAAGCCCATCTTCGGCTACCGTGCCATGATTGGCTCGCTGCTGGGCATCTCGCTGCTGTCGTTCGTCGTGTGGGCTCACCACATGTTCATCACCGGCATGAACCCCTTCCTCGGCTCGGTGTTCATGTTCCTGACGCTGATCATTGCCGTGCCCTCGGCCGTGAAGACCTTTAACTGGCTGGCAACGCTGTGGCGCGGCAACATCCGCTTCACCACGGCCATGCTGTTTGCCATCGGCTTCGTGTCGCTGTTCATCTCGGGCGGTCTGACGGGCATCATCCTGGGCAACGCCGCGCTGGACATCCAGATGCACAACACCTACTTCGTGGTCGCTCACTTCCACTTGGTAATGGGTTCGTCGGCCTTCTTCGGCATGTTCTGCGGTGTGTACCACTGGTTCCCCAAGATGTTCGGCCGCATGCTCGACGAGAAGCTGGGCTACGTGCACTTCTGGTTGACCCTGCTCTCGGCTTACCTGATCTTCCTGCCGATGCACTACGTTGGTATTGCCGGCTTCCCGCGCCGCTACTACGCCTGGACGGGTTTCGACATGTTCAACCAGTTCGCCGACCTGAACGCGTTCATCTCGCTGGCCGCCATTCTGGCCTTCTTCGCGCAGTTCGTGTTCCTGTTCAACTTTATCTACAGCGCCTTCCGCGGCCGTCGCGCCACCGAAAACCCCTGGCGTTCGACCACGCTGGAGTGGACCACCCCGGTAGACCCCGGCCACGGCAACTGGCCTGGTGCCATCCCGGCCGTGTACCGCTGGCCCTACGACTACAGCAAGCCCGGCGCCGAGCAGGATTTCATCCCGCAGAACGTGCCCTACTCGAAGACGGTGTCCTCGAACCTGCCGTACGAGAAGGAAATGGAATAACCCGGGCCTCCTGGCTCTTCGAAAGGGAAACCCGCTCCGGGTTTCCCTTTCTTTTTGACCCTGCAGCGCGGCTGGCCCCGCTGAACTTCCGCCCTCTGATCTGTTTACCTATTCCGATGACTCAACCTGCTTTTGTGCGCCGCTTCCGCCTCACGGCCACGCTCACGATTGGGGCGGTGTACCTGCTCATTCTGGTGGGCGGCATCGTGCGCAGCACCGGCTCGGGCATGGGCTGCCCCGACTGGCCCAAATGCTTCGGCCAGTGGGTACCCCCCACCGACGTGAGCCAGCTGCCGGCCAACTACAAGGAGATTTACCTGGCCCAGCGCGTAGCCAAAAATCAGCGCGTGGCCGGTACCCTGCAAAAGCTGGGCTTCAGCGAAGTGGCGCGCGAAGTGTTTGCCCACCCCACCCAGTACATCGAAACCGACTTCAACGCCACCAAAACCTGGATTGAATACGTCAACCGGCTGCTGGGTGCGCTCATCGGGCTGTTCATCTTCGCCACGGTGCTGGCTGCCGGGCCCTTTTTGCGCCGCGACCCGCTGGTGTTCTGGGCGGCGCTGGTGAGCTTCATCACCGTGGGCATTCAGGGCTGGCTGGGGTCGTTAGTAGTTTCTACCAACCTGCTGCCCGAGTTGGTAACCATTCACATGGGCCTGGCTCTGGTGCTGGTAGGGCTGTTGATCTGGGCTCTGGTGCGGGCCGACCGTTACGCGGCAGTAGGGGAGGAGCCAGGCGCCCCGGCCCAAACCCCGGCCCCGGCGGTGCGCGGCGGGCTGGGCGGGCTGCTGGTCGGGCTGGTACTGCTCACGTTCGGGCAAATTATCCTGGGTACGCAGGTGCGCGAAGAAATCGACCTGGTGGCCTTTGGGTTGAACTACCTGCAGCGTGAGCAGTGGGTAGAGCAGCTGGGCGGCGCGTTCCTGGTACACCGCAGCTTCTCGGCTTTGCTGCTGCTGGGCAATGCCTACGCCTGCTGGCAGCTGTACCAAACCGGCCACCACGACCTGCGCCGGCTGGCAGTAGCCACCATGCTCGTTATCGGGCTGGAGATTCTGGCGGGCATAGTGCTGGCTTACTGGGCCATGCCGGCGGCCGTGCAGCCCCTGCACCTCACCCTGGGTACCCTGCTGTTCGGGGTGCAGTTTCTGGCGCTGATCCGCTACCGGCAGGCCGTGAAAACGACGCGGTTGGACCGGTATCCGGGCGTTGTTGCGTAACTTCGCGGCCCCTTTCAGAGCCTGGGCTCTGCTTCGCTTGTTTACTGCATTGATGACCAAAGTCAGGGCCTACTTTCAGCTGCTCAAGTTCCGTTTGTCGCTCACGGTGGCTTTTTCGGCGGCCATCGGCTTCATGCTTGGGCAGCGGGAATTCAGCTGGACGCGACACTGGGCCGAGGCCCTGCTGGTGATGCTGGGCGGGCTGCTGGTAACCGGCGCGGCCAACACCATCAACCAGATCTACGAGAAGGACCTCGACAAGCTGATGAAGCGCACGGCCAAGCGTCCCCTGCCCAAGGCCGTGCTGTCGGTGCGCGAAGGCTGGGGGGTCGTGGCGCTGACGGGCGTGGCGGGGCTGCTGCTGCTGGGCTGGTACTTCAACCCGCTCACGGCCGCCCTGGCACTGCTCTCGCTGATTCTCTACGGCTTCATTTACACCCCGCTCAAAACCATTTCGCCCATCTGCGTGGCCGTGGGCGCCATTCCCGGGGCCCTGCCGCCCATGATTGGCTGGGTGGCCGCCACGGGCGTGCTGAGCATCGAAGCCTGGATTCTGTTCGGCATCCAATTCATGTGGCAGTTTCCGCACTTCTGGGCCATTGCCTGGGTTCTGGATGAGGACTACCGCAAAGCCGGTTTTAAGATGCTGCCCGCCCCCGGCGGCCGCGACCTGCGCACCGCTTTCCAGATCATGACCTACACGCTGCTGCTCATTCCGCTGAGCCTGCTGCCCCTGCAGTTCGGCATGACCGGCAAAACTTCGGCGCTGATTGCCGTGGTGTGCGGGGTGCTGTTTCTGATGCAGACGCTGTACCTGATGCGCACCTGCACCAAGAAAGCGGCCATGCGCATCATGTTCGGCTCGTTCCTGTACCTGCCCATCGTGCAGATAGCTTTGGTACTGGACAAACTGTAAGACAGGGGAGGAAATCAAGATGTAACCTACGCTGGGCGTGGCCGGGCAAGCCAATCGGGCTGCCGGTGCACCAGTCCCGGCCTTAACTCAATTAGTCATGCAAACTTCCGACACGCTTAGCCCCAAGCAGCCCGGTTCGGGTATTCACCCGCTGCGCTTTCTGCTGTGGCTGATGATCGTCAGCATCACCATGATGTTTGCCGCCTTCACCAGCGCCTACATTGTGCGCCGCGGCGAGGGCAACTGGCTGGAATTTGATATTCCGGCCGGCATGCTCATCAACACCCTGCTCATCGTGGCCAGCAGCGCCACCCTGCAGTGGGCTTGGTTTGAAGCCCGCCGCGACGAGGTGCGCCGGGTGCAGATCGGCGTATTCGCGACGCTGGCGCTGGGCGTGGCCTTCCTGGTCGGGCAGTGGAACGTGTGGGGCGAGCTGGTACGCAACAAGATTTTCTTTGGCGGCGTTGATGCTAATCCGTCCGGCTCGTTTCTGTACGTGCTCACCGGCGTCCACGGCTTTCACTTAGTTACCGGCCTGATATTCCTGCTGATAGTGTTTGTGAAAAGCCTGCGCTTCAACGTGCACTCCCGGCAAATGATGGCCATGACCAACGGTACCATCTACTGGCACTTCCTCGGCGCGCTTTGGTTGTACCTGTATTTGTTCCTACTTTTGAACCACTAGTTTCGTCTTTTTTCACGCTCATTATGGCCATTCCACACGCGGCAATGCAAACTGCGGCCACGGCTGAGGCACCGCGCACCGGTACCTGGGACGGCGGCAACGAACCCTTCAAAGCCAGCTATGGCAAGCTGATGATGTGGTTCTTCCTGCTGTCGGATGCTTTCACGTTCGCGGCATTCCTGACCACCTACGGCATGGTGCGTCACCGCCACCTCGCCTACGTTGGCAAAGCTGAAGACTTCTTCTTCTCCACGGCCCACTGGCCCATTCCGGAAAAGGTGTTCAACGCCTTCCCCGGCCTGCACGGTGTGGATATCCCGCTCGCGTTTGTGGCCCTGATGACGATGATTCTCATCGTGTCGTCGGTAACTATGGTACTGGCCGTGGAGGCCGGCCACCGCATGGACAAGGACGACGTGCAGAAATGGCTGCTGTGGACCATCCTGTTCGGCGGCATGTTCTTGGGCTGCCAGGCCTGGGAATGGACTCACTTTATCAGCGGTAGCGACCATGGCCTGAAGATGGCCGACGGCAGCACCGTATTCGGGGCCAACCTGGCCGTGAACGAGTACGGGCCGGTCCTGTTTGCCGACCTGTTCTTCTTTATCACCGGCTTCCACGGCACCCACGTATTCTCGGGTATCTGCCTGCTGATCTGGTGCTTCATTGCCACCTCCAACGGCACCTTCCACAAGCGCGGCCACTACGAGATGGTCGAGAAGATTGGCCTCTACTGGCACTTTGTGGATCTGGTGTGGGTATTCGTCTTCACTTTCTTCTACCTCATCTGATTAGTGAAATAGTGAGCTGATGAGCCGGTTCCGGCCGTTTCAGCAGCTCACCACTCACCATTTCTCCATTTCACTTCTCATGGCTCATCACGCTCCCGAATCCGACTACAACTCCGACGGCGTTGTCGACCACGGCAAGGCCAACGTTAAGCCCATCCTGAAGGCCCTGGCCTGGATCGTGGGCATCACGGCCTTCGAATTTCTGCTGGCCTTCGTTATGGATGCCAGCACGCTGCGCAACAGCATCTTCATCATCCTGACCATCTTCAAGGCCTTCTTCATTGTGGCCGAGTTCATGCACCTGCGTCACGAGACCAAGGGCCTGATCTGGACCATTCTCATTCCGATGGCTTTGCTGATCTGGCTGCTAGTGGCCCTGATTTCCGAAGGTAGCTTCGTCGGCGAGTCCATCTTCAACGCCTACAAGTAGCGGATGCGGCCCCGGCAGGTTCTCGTTCTGGGCCTTATTCTGCTTGTGCCGGTGCTGGCCTTCGTTTTCCTGGCCACGTTCGGTACCAATCGTTTCGCGCTGCGCACTTACTATCCCCTGCGAGTGGACTCCACCCAGGCGGGCGGTAAGTGGCAGCGCGACACTGTTTTTCACCGGGTAGCCCCGGTGCGCCTGCACACCCAGTCGGGCCGCCGCCTCGCGCCGGCCGACCTGCAGGGCAGCTTGTACGTGGCCAGCTTCTTTTTCGCCACCTGCCCCCAGGTGTGCCCGCGGCTGAACTCCCAGCTGCAGCGGGTGCAGGAAAAGTACCGGGCCGAGCCCCGCGTGAAGCTGCTTTCCTACACCGTCGATCCGCAGCACGACTCGGTGGCGGTGCTGGCGCGCTACGCCGAGCAGTACGGGGCCATTGCCGGCAAATGGCACTTCCTCACCGGCCCGGCCGACAGCCTGCGCCAGATTGCCCTGCAGCAGTACCGCGTGGCCGAGCCCGGCCCGGCCGCCATTGGCTCGGGTCCCGGCATGGTGCACAGCCAGCGCCTGGTGCTGGTCGACCGCGACGGGCACATCCGCGGACTCTACGACGGGCTCGACCCCAAGGAAGTAGATCGGCTCATCACCGAAATCCGCATTTTGCTTTACACCTATGACCACGAATAACGCGGGCACGCCGGCCACGCCGCGGGCCTACCAGATTGGGATGCTGGCCCTGGGCCTCATCATTCCGGTGGCGGTGGCGGTGCTCTACTACTTTCCGCAGGTGTTCCGCGTGGCCGGCCTCGACGTGAGTTTCCTGCCGGCGGTAAACGCGGGGCTCAACTCACTCACGGCCCTGCTGCTGGTGGTAGGCTTTGTATTCATTCGCCGGGGCAACGTGGCCGCGCACCGCGCGGCCATGGGCTCGGCCTTTCTGCTGGGGGCGCTGTTCCTGGTGTCGTACGTGGTGTATCATTCCCAGGCCGAAACCACGCGCTTCGGCGGCGAAGGGCTGATTCGCACGGTGTACTACCTCGTGCTGCTCACCCACATTGTGCTGGCCGCTGTAACGGTGGGCCTGGTGCTGTTCACGATTTACTTCGCCCTCACCAACCAGTTTGCCCGCCACCGCCGCATTGCCCGCTGGACCTTTCCCATCTGGCTGTACGTATCGGTAACGGGGGTGCTGGTGTACCTGATGATTTCGCCCTACTACCCGCAGTAACCGGCGGGCTTAGGGACCCTGGGCTTCGGAAACTTAACCACCGTGACGGTGTTTGCTTGAGTATGAAAAAGACGTTTGCCGCCCTCGTGCTGACCGTAGCGCTCAGCGGGCAGTCGGAAGTAGCGCTGGCCCAGTGCGCCATGTGCAAAACCAACGTGGAAAGCGGCCGCGAGTCGGCGCAGGACGAGGGCTACGACTTTTCGGGCCTGAACTCGGGTATTCTGTACCTGATGGCGGTGCCCTACGTGCTCATCGGCTCGGTGGGCTACTTCTGGTACCGCAACAGCCAGCGTAAAAAGCAGCAGGCCGCTTCCGCCTAGAAAGCGGGTTCGCGGCGCCCGGCCTGCCCTGCGGCCAAAAGGCGTCGTGGCTTACGCCCGGCACCAGTTGGCGCAGGCGCATTATTCGCGGCCACCGCCCCCCGTATATTGCTCGATGCCGCCCGCTGGCGGCATTTTTGCTGTTCAGCCCGGTTTACCTGCCGAATCGTTTGATTGTCTGACGTGAAACCTCCCCGCTCCCCGATTGCCCTGCTGCTTATTGCGCTGTTGTGCTTCGCGGGCGCCTACGTCAGCAACCGCTACGCGGCCGCCACCGACGCCCGCCGCCACAACGAGGTGCCGCGCCTGCAGCAACTGCTGCTGCAGGCCGAGCAAACCGGCCGCCGCGACGCCGACACGCTGGCCCTGCGCCTGCGTCGGGGCGCGGGCGGCTTCCAGGCGCTGCAGGACTGCAGCTACCCCACCTTCGTGTACCGCGGCGAGCAGCTGCTGTACTGGTCAGACCACACCATGCGGCCCGAGCCCGAGAACGTGGCCCAGGCGTTTCAAACCCGGCTGGTGGAAATGCGCTTCGGCTACTACCTGGCGTTGCGCCAACCGGTGGGCCCCTACGTCATTCTCACCTACATTCCCCTGGAGCGCCGCTACGGCATCAGCAACCGCTACCTGCGCGAAGGCTCCGAGCACGCCCTGTTTCGGGGCCTGAGCGTGCGGCCGCTGGCGGCCGGGCGCCGGGCCGGCCTGCCCCAGCTGCACAGCGCCGATGGCCAGCCGCTGTTCTACCTCGACAACCTGCAGCCCGACCCGGTGGGGGGCAAGTACGTGCCGCTGGCTTTGGTGCTGCTGGGCTTGCTGCTGTCGGTAGTGGGCTGGCTGCGGCTGGCGCGGCGGCAGTTTGCCCACGGCCAACCCCTGCTGGGCGTGCTGGCCGTGGTGCTGCCCCTTACCCTGTTCCGGGCGGTGCTGCTGTACTTCGGGCTGCCCTTCGCCTTCATCGAGCTGCCGCTGTTCGACCCCCGGGTGTTTGCCGCCTCGTGGGTGTCGCCCTCCCTCGGCGACCTGCTCATCAACGGCATTCTGCTGCTCACCGTGGCCTGGTACGGGCTGCTGCTGTTCCGGCGCTACGGCGTGGTGCGCTACATCCGGCGGCTGCGGCAGCCCCGGCACTGGCTGGCGGTGGGCAGCGCGGCCGTGGTGCTGTTCTACGGCCTGCTGGTGCTGCTCTACGAGTTCTACCTGAGCTGCGTGAGCAACTCCCAGCTGGTGCTCGACGTGACCCAAAACACCCAGTTTTCGGGCTTCAAGCTGCTGCTGTGTCTGGCCATTGTGCTGCACACGGCCAGCTATCTGCTGGGTTTCTGGGTGCTAATGCAGGTGTTTGAGGCCTCGGTGCGGCCGCGCACCCGCGTGCTGGGCGTGCTCCTGCTGGGCGTGCTGGGCATCGTCTTCCTGTCGGTGGGAGTGGCCATGGAGCAGATCGTGCTGGGGCTGCTGGGCCTGACCATGCTGTTTTTCCTGGTGGTGCGCCTGATTGGGCTGCGGCCGGTGACGGTGGTGCTACCCTACCAGCTCTACCTGTTTTTCTTTCTGCTGCTGGGCATGTGCGCCGGCCTGGGCGCCGCGGCCCTCTACGACCACTTCGACCAGCAGCTCATTCTCAACAAGCAGCGGGTGGCCAACAACCTGCTGCTCGACAACGACCTGCAGGGCGAGTTTCTGCTGGCCGAGCGCGCCCGCGACATGGCCGCCGACCCCTTGCTGCGCACCAAGCTGGCCAGTCCCTTCGACAACCAGGACGTGGTGCGCCAGAAAATCGTGAAGTACTACCTGCGCGACTACTTTGATAAGTACGCCGCCAGCGCCACCATTTACGACGCGGCCGGGCGGCTGATGGGCGGCGATGCCGAGGCCCCGCGCCTGGCCCAGGTGCGGGCCCGGCTGCTGCGCCAGGCCGTGCGCACCGACCTGCCCGACATCTACCTGCTGCGCTCGGGCGGCTCGTTCGACACCCGGCGCTACGCCGCCTTTATCCCGGTGCCCACCGTGAGCGGGGGCACGGCCACGGTGCTGCTCGAGCTGAGTTTGAAAAAGCTGACCGCCAACAGTGTGGTGCCCGAGCTGCTGGTTGACCAGAAGTACTTTCAGCCCGGCCTGGGTTCCGACCTGAGCTACGCCGGCTACGAGCAGCAGCGCCTGGTGTACAGCGAGGGCGACTTCGACTACGTGAACCGCTTCCCCGCCGTGCTGCTCACCGACTCCACGCTCTACGAATCGGGACTGGTAGGGCAGGGGGTGCACCACCTGGCGGTGCGCGGGCCGCAGCAGCGCACCGTGGTGGTGACCACGGCCACCTACGCCGCGGCCGAGTGGCTGGCCAACTTCTCGTTCTGGTTTCTGCTGCATACGGCCGGCGCGGTGGTAGCGGCGGCCATATTTCTGCTCTACGCCCGGGGCCCGCGCCTGACGGTGCTGCGCACCAACTTCAGCACCAAGATTCAGCTCTTCCTCAACATCGGCATTGTGGTGCCGCTGCTGGTGGTGAGTTTGGCCACAGCCAGCCTGTTTACCGAAACCTACAAGCGCGATTTGCGCCGCAGCTACGAGCGGCGCGGGCAGCTGGCCCAGCAGAGCCTGCTGAAAAACCACGCCTTCCTGGCCGACTCGACCAAGCACGACCGCCTCACGGAGCTGGCCGAAAACGTATCGACGCTCACGGAAACCGACCTGAACCTGTACGATGAGCGCGGGCAGCTGCTGGTGAGCAGCCAGCCGCTCATCTTCGAAGCCGGCCTGCTCAGCAACCTGATGAACCCCCAGGCCGTGGTGGCGCTGGCCGAGCGCGGGCAGCCCCGCATTCTGCTCACCGAGCGCGCCGGCACGTTGTCGTTCAACGCCCTCTACCTGCCGTTGCGGGCCGAGTCGGCCTCGCCGGGCGGCGGCGCGGTCATCGGCTACGTGGGCATTCCGTTTTTCGACTCGCAGAAGGAGCTCAACACCAAGCTCACCGAGCTGACGACCACCATCCTGAACATCTTCACGGTGATGTTCATCCTGTTCGTGGGCCTCTCGTTTCTGGCCGCGCGCATGCTCACGCGCCCGCTCAAGCTCATCACCGAAAAGCTGCGCCACACCACCCTCACCGGCCAGAACGAGCCGCTGCACTACGAGTCGGGCGACGAAATCGGGCTGCTGGTGCGCGAGTACAACACCATGCTGCACAAGCTCGAAGACAGCAAGCGCGAGCTGGCCATGCAGGAAAAGGAGGCTGCCTGGCGCGAAATGGCCCGGCAGGTGGCCCACGAAATCAAGAACCCGCTCACGCCCATGAAGCTGAGTCTGCAGTTTCTGCAGCGGGCCATCAACGAGAAGCGCGACAACCTGGAAGATCTGATCGGCCGCATTTCGCAGACGCTCATCACCCAGATCGACGTGCTCACCGACATTGCCACCTCGTTCAGCAACTTCACCAACCTGCCGGCCATGAGCCCCAGCAAGCTGGCCGTGGCCGACGTGCTGCGTCGCTGCGTGGCCCTGCACCAGCACGTAAAGCTGGAGCTGCCCCCGGGAGCCGAGCACCTGATCGTGTACGCCGACGAAAACCTGCTGGTGCGCACCTTCAACAACCTGCTCATCAACGCCCTGCAGGCCGTGCCCGCCGACCGCAAGCCGCAGGTGCGGGCCCGCATCGAGCTGCCGCAGGCGGGCAAGGTGCGCATCTGCATTCAGGACAACGGCGCCGGCATGAGCGAGGAGGTGCGCGAAAAGGTGTTCCGGCCCAACTTCACCACCAAGGAAAAGGGCTCGGGCATCGGGCTGGCCGTGGCCCGGCGCGGCATCGAAAGCGCGGGCGGCACCATCTGGTTTGAGACCGAGCCCAGCGTGGGTACCACCTTCTGCATCGACCTGCCGCTGGCCCCGCAGTAGGCCCGCCCTGGGCGCCTTGTGCCCGGCTGACTTCCCCGAACCCCCGGCAGCTGGCCGCCGGGCACTGAGCCGGCCGCGGCCCGGCGGGGTGGGGGCGAAGAGTTTGCCCCGGGGCCCGGCCGCAAGGATTTTTCCGGGCGCATGCGACGTTAGCCCGCCGTACGTTACTTCGTCTTGCCGACGCCGCCCACTGGCTCGCCCTATGCCGCACGCTTTACCCCCGCTGATTCGCCTTTGCCTGCTGCTGGCGCTGCTGGCGGCGGGCGCGCGGGCCACGGCGCAGGTGCGCCCCGGCGCGGTGCCCTCGTCGCGGCGCTGCCAGTGGGTGCCGGTGCCCGCCGGCCGCGACACCACCGTATTCGCGCTGCCCGACTCGCTGACCGTGGTGCCCTCGTCGGTGGTGGTGGACGGCCGCTCGGTGGCCTACGACGCCCTCCGCCAGCAGTACCTGCTGCTGTGGCCCGGCAGCCGGGTGCCTTCGCCGGAGCCCGGGCAGCCCGCGCTGCGCCTGCCCACCAACCGCCCCGACTCGGTGCTGGTGTGCTACCGCGTGCTGCCGCTGCGCCTCTCGGCCCCATTGGCCCGGCGGCCGCGCAGCCTCATGGACTCGCTGGGCTTTCGGGAGCGGCCGCAGTTCGGCTACGGTGACTTCGTGCAGAAAGAGCAGATTCTTTCCACGCCCGGCATCAACAAAACCGGCAACCTGACCCGCGGCATTTCCTTCGGCAACGCCCAGAACGTGTTCGTGAACTCGGCCCTGAACCTGCAGCTCGAGGGCAAGCTCACCGAGCAAATCAGCCTCACGGCCAACATCTCCGACCAGAACGTGCCGTTTCAGCCCGAGGGCAACACCCAGCAGCTGCAGGAGTTCGACCGCATCTTCATCACCCTGGCCCACCCCAACTGGACGCTCACGGCCGGCGACGTGGTGCTGCGCAACAAGCCCGATTACTTCCTGCGCTTCTACAAAAACGTGCAGGGCGCGGCCGTGGAAGTGAATACCGGCGTGAAGCTGGGGTTGCTGCCGGGCTCGGGTGCGGCGGCCCCGGGCAGCTTTCAGAGCGCCCCGCCCCTCTCGCCCGAGCAGGGCGGCAGCCCGGCGGTGTACACCACGCAAGCAGCCGGCAGCCCGGTGGGCGGGGCGGTGCGCGGGCTCACGCCGCTGCGCAGCAGTACCACGGTGGCGGCGGGCGTGGCCAAGGGCAAGTTTGCCAGCCTGGCCGTGGAGCCCCTGGAAAACGTGCAGGGACCCTACCGCCTGCGCGGACCCAACGGTGAGCAGTTCATCATTGTGCTGGCCAACTCCGAGCGGGTGTACCTCGACGGCCGCCTGCTGGTGCGCGGCTTCGACAACGACTACGTCATCGACTACAACACGGCCGAGGTCACGTTTTCGCCCCGCCACCTGATTACCCGCAACTCGCGCATCCGCATCGACTTCGAGTATTCCGACTTCAACTACTCCCGCTCGCTTTACCACCTGAGCCACTACCAGGAAGCCGGCCGCCTGCAGGTGCACGCCAACTTCTACCGCGAAGCCGACAACCCCGATAACTCGCCCAACCTGACCCTGAGCGAGGACGACAAGCAGCGCCTGCGCGACACGCCCGCCAACGTGAGCCTGGTGGCGGTGCCCGGCGCCGACTCGGTGGCCTACGACCGGCGGCAGGTGCAGTACCACCGCGAGCTGCGCGTGGACCCCGGCACGCAGGCGCGCAGCTACGTGTTCGTGTTTGCCCGCGACTCGCTGCGCGGGGTGTACAACGCCCGCTTCACCGACGTAGGCCCCGGCAACGGCGACTACGTGGTGAGCACCGCCAACGCCTCGGCCAACGGGCGCGTGTTTGAGTACGTGGCCCCGGTGGGTGGCGTGCGCCAGGGCCGCTACCGCGCCGAGCGCCAGCTGCCCACGCCCCTGCAGAAGCAGCTGGTGACGGCCGGCGCCAGCTTCCGCCTCGACTCCACAGCCGCGGTGTTTGTGGACGTGGCCGCCTCCCAGCTCGACCTGAACCGCTTTTCGCCGCAGTCGGACCAGGGCCAGAGCCTGCGCGTGGGCTACGTGGTGCAGGATAGGCCGCTGAGCCAGGTGCTGGGCGGGCTGCCGGTGCTGCGCAACTACCGCCTGCGCTCGGCCCTCGACTACGAGTACACCAGCCAGCGGTTTGCGCCCATCGACCGGTACCGCGACATCGAGTTCGACCGCAACTGGAGCACGGCCAGCACCGTGCAGGGCAACGCCTCGTACCGCCCGGCGCGGGCCGACAACATCCTGAACTTCGCGGTGGGCGCCGCCAAGGACGCCGACAACAACTTCGGCTACCGGCTCAGCCGCCGCTACCGGGCCGGCGAAGTCAGCGGCCTGCAGCACTGGCTCGACGCGGCCCAGCGCCTGGGCGACGTGGAGCTGCGCGGCGCCCTGTTTCTGCTCGACTCGGAAGTGGGGCGCAAGCGTAGCACCTGGGCCCGCGGCGAAACCGCCGTGCGCTACCTGCGCGGCCGCATCGTGCCCGGCTACGCTTACCGCTTCGACAAAAACCGGGTGCGCCTGCCCTCGGGCGACTCCATTACCTCGGCCAACTACTTCGACGAGCACGCCGTGTTCGTGCAAAGCCAGGACACGGCCCGCACCCAGTTTCGCCTCGACTACACCTACCGCCGCGACCAGGCGCCCACGCCCGAATTGAACGCCCTGCAGCTGCGCGGCCGCGCCCAGACCTGGAGCGGCTCGCTTACCTCACGCCTGGGCCGCTACCAGGACATCAGCCTGCTCACTACCTACCGCGACCTGGCCGCCCGCGACAGCGCCCGGCAGCGCACCGTGCTGGGGCAGCTGGGCTGGAACCTGGGGCTGCTGCAAAACCAGGTGCGCTCGGAGCTGACCTACAGCGTGGCCACCGGCCGCGAGCTGCGCCGCGACTACTCCTTTATTCCGGTGCCCAACGGCCAGGGCACGCACTACTTCCAGGATGCCAACGGCGACGGCCGCCAGGAAAAAGACGAGTTCTTCGAGGCCCAGACGCCCGACGCGGTGTTCCGCACCCACATCAAGGTATTTATTCCCACCGACGACTACATTATTGCCTTCACCAACCGCTTCGGTTACCGGCTCACGCTGGCGGCCCCGCGGGGCTGGCGCGAGGGTGGGGGCTGGAAGGCCGCGCTGGCCCGCTTCAGCACCCTGAGCAGCGTGACGCTGGACCGCCGCACCACCGAGAAAAGCCTGAGCGAGCGGCTGAACCCCTTCGCCTACCAAACCAACGAAGCCACGCTGCTCTCGCTCAACAAGCTGCTGCGCAACACGCTCTACTTCAATCGCTCCAATCCCATCTTCGGGGCCGAATTCACCGTGCAGCAAAGCCAGCTGAAAAGCCTGCTCACCACCGGCACCGACACCCGCAACCTGGCCAGCCAGAGTTTGCTGCTGCGCCGCAACCTGGCCCAGTCGTTTACCGGCCGCCTCACGGGTACGCGCAGCATCCGCGAAAACCTGAGCAGCTACCTGGTGCTGCGCAACTTCCGCCTCGAGCAGTACGAGTGGGCGCCCGAGCTGAGCTACCAGCCCGGCACGGTCTTCCGCTTCACCGGTACCTACCTGCACACGCGCAAGCGCAACACCTTGGCCGGCGGCCCCGAGGCCGACGCCCGCGGCGTGTTCGACGAGCTGGGCGTGGAAACCCGGGTGAGCCAGGTGAGCAAGCGCACCCTCTCGGCCGCCACGCGCTACACCCGCGTGGCCTTCCGCGGCGACCCGGGCACGGTGGTGGGCCTGGAAATCCTGAACGCCCTGCGCCCGGGCAACAACCTGAGCTGGAACCTGAACCTGGAGCAGCGCCTGAGCAACGGCCTGAACCTGAACCTGAGCTACGACGGCCGCAAGCCCGACGGCCTGGCCGTCATCCACACCGGCCGCATGCAGGTGTCGGTACTGTTTTAGACGCAGGCAGAAGCCGGTAGAAAAGGCGTACTTGCCCGCTGCTACCTTCTTATCCGGCCCCTACGTTGCCCAAGCTATTCCGCTGCCTGCTTTTCGCGGCCCTGACAACCGCTGCGCTGCCCACTCGGGCGCAAACCCCGGCCGCCCAAACGTCTCTCGACCGGTTCATGCTGCCCAAGTTGGCCGGCCGGCCCGCCTACGTGCTGCTGACGGGAGCCGGGGCCGACCGCATCAACCTGGTGACCACGCGCCGGGAAACCACTGCCGGCCTGCAGCGGGTAGACATCATCAACATTCACCCCGATTCGCAGCAGCTGCGGCCGCTTACCGCGCCGCTGCGCCGCCACGTCAACCGGCAGCTGCCCCCTGGCAACCGCTGCCTGATTACCCTGGCCCTGCTGCCGCTGCGCCCCGACGCGCCGGCCGGCTGGGTGCCAGTCAGCCTCGATACCATCAAGGCCCGGCTGCTGCCGCTGGAACAGGTGAAGCTCGACTGCTACGCCCGCCTGCTGAAGTACCGCCTCGAAGGCTCGCCCACGGTAAACGACCTGACCCGCCGCAACGACCTGCGGCCGCTGCTGCTGCGCGACGGGCGCTACTATACCACGAAGGCGGTGGTGCTGACGGAGTACTTTATCTGGCTCGACGTGCCGGGCCTGCTGCCCAACCAGGCCGACAACGTGACCATCAACCTGGGCGCGCCCCTCGTCACCCCGGCTGATTTCGAATCAGCCTACGCGGGTGCCCGGGCGGCTTTCGGAGGCTACCGCAACTTCATTGATGCCTGGTATTCCCGGTTGCTGCTGCGCGCCCGACGCGGCCCGGATTGCTCGTTCTGGACGTTCCCTTCTGCCATTTCGGATGCCCCCGCTGGCTTTTACGGGGCCGATTCCTTTGTCTTTCGGCGCAAGGTCGGCCTGGTCTCCGGTCAGTACCCCGACGCCTTCAGTTACTTGGCCGATAAAGACACCGCGTTTGAAACCTTGTCCATCGAGTGGCTTAAGTAGCCGCCTTGTGTGGTCTAGCAGCGGCAACAAGCGCCGAAACTCAGCGGGCCAGCACGGCTGCGGGTTCCGGCTGTTGACCCACCCGCGCCTGCCACTTGGTGCGGTCAACGCCCCGGATCAGCAGCCACAAACAGAAGGACGACTCGCCCACCAGCGGCAGCACCAGAATACCGGGCAGCAGCACCCCGGCCAGGGCGGGAAGAAACAGGGCCGCGCTGCAGGCCACCAGGTACGCGGCGCCCGCCACCTGCATCAGCCGGCCCACCCACCGGGGAATATAGCCCGACTGCACAATGAGGTAGCCGTTGACCAGGCAGGTGAGCCCGAAGAAAAGCAGGGCCACGTTGAAGGAGATGCCGTGCGCCTTCAGCGCGAAGTGAGCCAGCAGGGGCAGCTGGGCGGGGTCGAAGCTGGGCTGGTGCTGGGCGCTTTGCAGCGTGGGCAGCACCAGCAGCATAAACACCTTGCTTACGGCTTCGACCGCCAGCGACACCAGGTTGAGCATCGCGGCCAGCAGCACCAGGCTCCGGCTGACGGGGCGCAGCAGCAGGTACTCGATCCAGAGCAGCGGCACGGCGCACAGTACCAGCAGCACGTTGCCCGCCACGCCCAGCTGCCAGAGTTCGGGCGCGGCCAGAATGTTGCGGGCCGTGGCCGCTGCGTCGCCCCCCACTACCAGCTTGCCGGTAACGAAGCCCTCGGCGAAGGCCCCGCAGAGGATGATGGCCAGGTACAGCGCGCCGCCGATGCGGGCATACAGCAGCGGCGAGGTTTCAATCGAGCGGGCAGTCATCGGGGGAGCCTGAAACGAGTAGGAGGGGAGCAGGTACGCCAGGCTGTCGGGCGGACGTGAGCGAATAAAGACTGCGCTGTTTTTGGATACTTCTTCGGAAAACAGCGCAACAAAACCATCCGAACCTGCGCTGTTTTGGCAGTTTTTTCTTGAAAACAGCGCAATAATTAATTGCCAGCCGACGCCGCTCGGGCCTTCAGAGGCCATGAAAAGCCAGCTGAACCCGTCAACACCGCTGACCACCGTCGAGAGCCGGGCGACCGACGCAGCAGCTACGGCCGGGCTACGTTACGCAATTCAGGCCGAATTTCTACCAGCGCCAGGTAGTGCGCGCCGTGCGGGGGCGGGTGGCGCTGCCGATGCCCTTGGTCAGCTCCCGCTGCTTGAACGACCACGCAAACGGGTGGCCGCTGCGCAGGGCGCGCAGGGTGAGCTCGGCGCAGGCCGCCGCGTCGGAAAGGCTGTCGTGGTGGTTGAGGGTAAGGCCGAAGTGCGCGGCCAGCTCGTTGAGGCGGTAGGAGCCCAGGCTGGGGTGGCTGGCGCGCATCAGCTTCACCGAGCACAAACTGTGGAAGGCGGGCACCGGCAAGTCGTAGGCGCGCAGGCTGTGCTCGAGCACGCTCACGTCGAAGGGCGCATTGTGGGCCACCACCAGCTGGTTTTCCACGAAGGGCTGGAGCAGGGGCCACAGCTCGGGCAGAGGCGGGGCCGGGCGCAGCTGCTCCAGCGAAATACCGTGCACGCGGTAGTTCATAGCCGACACGCGCAGCTCCACCGGCCGAATCAGGTACTGGTGGGTTTCGGTGACTTCGCCGCCCTGCACCCGCACCAGCCCGATGGAGCAGGCGCTGTGCCGCTGCTCGGTGGCGGTTTCAAAGTCGATAGCCGTGAAGTTGAGCTCCTGGAGGTCTTGCTGAATCTTGCGCTGCATAGGGGAAGGGCTGGCGGGGGAGAAGCGGAAAAAGGGCGCTGCCCACGGGCAAGCCCGCCGAAAAAGTAGCAATTTAAGCTTCCTCACCCGTTACTTGCCGCCATGAACTGCGACGTACCCGCCCTGTGGCTGGCGCACAAGGATGCGCTGCGCAACTACATCCGCAAACGCGTGCCCGACGAGGCCCTGGCCGCCGACATTGCCCAGGACGTGCTGCTGAAGGTGTACGGCTTCTGCCAGGCGCGCTCGGGCGTGGCCAACGTGCGCTCCTGGCTGTTTCAGATTGCCCAGAACGCCATCGTTGATGCCCTGCGCCGCAACCGCCGCCTCGTGCCCGTGGGCGAGGAATTCGACGTGGCCGCCGAGCCCGAGCCCGAAGCTTACCGCGAGGCCGTGGAGTACATTCTGCCCATGATCGGGCTGCTGCCGCCGGCCTACGCCGAGCCCCTGCGCCTGGCCGATGTGGAAGGCCTGCGGCAGCAGGACATTGCCCGGCAGCTGGGCCTGGGCCTGTCGGCCACCAAGTCGCGCATTCAGCGCGGGCGCGAAATGCTGCGCGACGTGTTCGTGGAGTGCTGCCTGCTCGAAACCGACGCCGAAGGCCGCCTCGTGAGCTTCGACATCCGGCCCGACTGCGGCACGCTGCAGCGCTACCGGGCCGCGCTGAAAAAAAACTGAAAAAGTCTGCGTCTTTCCGGGAGGCTGGTCGTCATGACGGGGCATTTGATTTTCAAACCCCCTCAAACCCCCAGCGACCATGAAACGCTTTCACGTCAACGTCCGCGTCACCAACCTCACCGAGTCGGTGGCCTTCTACAGCGCCCTGTTTGCCGCCGCGCCCACCGTGCGCAAGGACGACTACGCCAAGTGGATGCTCGACGACCCGCGCATCAACTTCGCCCTCTCGCTGCACCCCGAAAACGCCGGCATCGAGCACCTCGGCCTGCAGGTCGACAGCCCCGAGGAGCTGGCGGAGGTATACGGCCGGCTGAAAAACGCCAAGGCCGCTATCCGCGAAGAAGGCCAGTGCACCTGCTGCTACGCCAAGTCGGAAAAAAGCTGGATTACCGATCCGCAGGGCGTCGACTGGGAAGCCTTCTACACCTTCGGTGCGGCCACCGTGTACGGCGAAGGCGCCAATGCCCGCCCCGCCCCGGCGGCGCCAGTGGCCAAAAACGCGTTGCGGGCCGTGCTGGTGCTGCTGGCCTTCGTGGGAAGCTTCCTGCTGGGGCGCCCGGCCCTGGCCACCCCGCCCGCGCCCCTGCCCGTGACGGTGGAAAAAACCGACGACCTGAGCCTGCGCGTGCGGGTGAGCAACCCCGCCCAGCAAGCCGGCACCGTGCGCGTGGTCGATCTGCGCACCGGCCTCACCCTGTTTCAGGACGCGTACAGCACCGCCGCCTACGGCCGCCGATTCAACTTCCGCGACCTGAAAGACGGCCCCTACGCCGTGCTGGTGAAAGTGGGCCGCGAGCAGTACCGCTACACCCTCAACCTGCATTCCGAAACCCGCCGCTCGGCCGACGTGTGCTGTCTGGACGTGCCGCGGGCCGCGGGTAGCAAGTAAGGCGGCAGGCACTTGCCGTCCTGCTCGGTGCGCCCGGGAGGCCGGGGCTAAGGCTGGCGCACCAGGGTGTAGCGCAGCCGGCCCTGGCGCAGCTCGGGCTCCACGATGCGGGCCGCGTACACGCGCAGGGTGTCGCCCCGGAAGCCGTAGGTGCAGAGCTGCGGCCGCCGGCTGCCGGGGTTGAGCACTAGGTTGTCGCGGTTGTTGGCCAGGGTCACCACAAAGTCAGTGGCGGCGCGGTAGGCGCGCACGCCGGGCAGGCCCTGCACCGTGCCGTCGGGGCGCAGGCGCACCCGGTGGTGGCGGCCCAGCGAGTCGGTGGCGAAGTAGCTGCCGGCCAGCACCTGGGCGTGGGCCACGCGCGGCACCGCTTCGCCCGCGCTGCCGGCCGTGGCTGCCAAACCCGGTACGCGCCGGAAAACGGTGGTTTCGAGCAGGCGGGCGTTGCGGCTGTAGTGCTGCCAGTGCAGGGTGGTGTCGGCCCCTTCTACGGTTACGGCCAGCTCGTAAAAACCCCGGGGCCGCTCGTAGTCGACGCGGCTGGTGGCCAGGGCATCGGCGCGCTGCCCGGGGCGGAAGTACAGGCGGAACTGCTCGGCCTCGTGGTTGTTGAGGTTGGCTTCCACCAGCAGGCTGTCGCCGCGCCGCCGCTCGGGGGCCAGGGCCAGGGCCACCACGTCGCGCAGCTGCCCGGCGGCCAGGAAGGGCGAGCGGCTGCGGCCCAGCTCAGCTACGTAGTCGGCCTTCACCCACACGCCCCGCAGCAAAGGGCTGAAGCGCCGGGCCAGGGCCGCCGGGTCGTTGGCGTCGTTGGCCACGGCCTGCGGCGCGCCGTTTTCGGGCTCCTGCTGGCCGCGCTGGCAGGCGGTAGTCAAACTCAGAGCGGCAAGGCAGGGCAGCAGGAAACGCATGGGGCAGCGGCTAGAGGCGAGAAAACCTCCGATACGGGTTTTCGGCTGCGAAAGCTGCGCGGGCGCGGTGACTGCGCCCCAGGAGCCGGCTTAGCTGCGGCGGCGCACGAGCGTGTACAATACCCGGTGCAGGTACGGGGCGGCAATGCTGTCGGTGCGGAGCGAGTACAGCCGCAAGGTGTCCTGAGCTATTCGGTAGCCCAAATCTTTCCGCTGCTTGTCGTTATCGATATTACAGAACAGCATGTCTTCGCCGGTTTCCGGCCCGCCGTTGAAATCGATGTTGACCTGGTACGTCTTGAGTCCTGGCAGCCCGGTAACCAGGCCATCAGGCCCAAGCCGCACCCGCACCGGGCGACCCAGCGAATCGACGCCGGTGTACGCGCCCGCTACCAGGGCTTGGTTGACGGCCGCGGCAATTCCACCCTTCACCCGGCGGTAAAGTACCGACTCCCGGAGCTTGCGGCGTCGATTGTAGGTGTTGATCTGGAGCAGGGTGTCGCCCGCCGGCATGGCGTAGGTTAGCTCCATCTGCTCGTCCTCGTCTTGGGAGTCTTGCAGCAGGGGAAAGGCAGTCGTACCGACGCGGGGCTGGAGCACGAGCTTGAGGGTGCTGCCCTCGTGGTTGTTCCAGTTGACATCAAGAAAAACCGAATCGGCCCGCTGCGTTTCCGGCGAAGGTGAGAAGGCCATATTCCCGTAGGCCAGCTTCGTTTCGCCGACCATTTGCGGTGAGTGGGTCTGCTGCAAGGCATCGAGGTAGGCAGCCTTCACCCACTCGCTCCGCAGCAGCGCCCGCAGCCGACGAGCCGGCAAGACACTCGGCTGAGCCTCTGGCGACGTTATCGTCTCCTGCACTACGGCGGGGTTGCGTTCCGTATCCGGCTGACCGGTCTGACAGGCGGAAGTCACAGCCAGGGCGGCAAGGCAGAGCAGCGGATAACGCATGGGGCAGCGGAAAGCAGGACTACAAATAAGCAGGCAAGTTAGGGCATCAGCAGCTGCTTGCTGAGCTTGGTGGCCAAGGCCAACTCGGCCTGTCCTGCTGGTTTCTGGGCCGTTTCCAGCTGTTTCTGGGCGGCGGCCAGCCACTCGGCGGTGGGCTTCTGGCCTTTCTCCAGCTGCTCGAGGCGCTGCAGGGCCAGGGTGGCCACGATGGTGAGCTGGGTCGAAAGCGGGGCGTACTCGCGCAGGTCGGGGTTGAGCTGCAGCAGCGGCTGCACGCGGGCGTCGTTTTGCTGCCAGCTTTGCAGCTGGGCCTGCACGCGGCGCAGCAGGCGCCGGGCCTCGGGCGCGGTCGACAAAGCGCCCTGGCTGGTGCGGGGCTGGCGCAGCAGGCTGTCGAGCGTCACGCCAAACCGCCGGGCCACCTCCGACTCGGCCGGGGCGGCGTCGACCAGGCGGTTGAGCGGGGTTTGGGGCGTGTAGGTACGGCCCTGGAAGTGGCGCTTGTACTCCTTCACCGGCTCGAGCACCGCGGCCAGCGTCTGCAAGGGCTCCAGGGGCTGACCGGCGGCCATCATGGCCAGCAGCTGCTGGGGCGCGCGACGGTTGTGCAAGCCCAGCGCCTCGAGCTGCCCGGCCACCAGCTCGAGGCGGCGGTACATATCGGGCACGTCGGTCACGGTGGCCGGCGACCAGAGCCGCTCGGCCACGGCGGCCGCGCGGGGCCAGATGCGCGAATCGATGATGACGGAATCGGCGAATTCGGCCCACATGGCGGCCTCGCCGCCCAGCACCCGGCGCTTTTCCTCGGCCGAAAGCGGGGCGTCGGCCGGCAGCGGATCGGCGACATAGTGCGAGGCGGCGGTCAGGTTCAGGTCGATGTAGTAGCCGTGCGACAGCAGGGCCGGGTGGCCGGCCTTTACGGCGGCGTACAGCGCTTTTTTGCCCTGCCAGCTCTGAATTACGGCTTCGGGCGGCAGGCCGGGGCCCAGAATTTCGTCCCAGCCCACCATCTTCTTCTGGTACTTGGTCAGCAGCGCGAGCACGCGGCGGTTGAACTGCGTCTGCAGGGCGTGCTTGTCGAGGCTGCCGTCGCGCTTCACCATGCCCTGCTCGCGCATGTAGCGGGCGATGCGCGGGTTGCGCCGCCACTGCCGCCCGTCGTTTTCGTCGCCGCCGATGTGGAAGTAGGGGTCGGGAAACAGCGGCGTGAGCTCGGCCAGCAGCGAATCGAGAAAGGAATAGGTGGTTTCGCGGGTGGGGTCGAGGGAAATGTGGCCGAGGCGCCAGCTCTGATAGGGCGGGTAGATGGTGTCAAGCGAGGCCAGGCGCGGGTAGGCCACCTGCCAGGCGGTGGTGTGGCCGGGCACGTCGAACTCGGGCAGCACCCGAATGCCGCGGGCAGCGGCGTAGCTGAGCACGTCCTTGATCTGGGCGGGCGTGTAGTGGCCGGGGGTGGTGTTGCCGGCCTGGTGCAGGCGCGGAAACACCTGGCTTTCCACCCGAAACGCCTGGTCGTCGGAGAGGTGCCAGTGCAGCACGTTGAGCTTCACCGCGGCCATGGCGTCGAGGTTACGCTTGATCACCGATACCGGCATAAAGTGCCGGGCCGCGTCGATGAGCAGCCCCCGCCAGGCAAAGCGCGGCTCGTCCTGGATTTCCACTTCGGGCAGCAGGCCGGGCTTGCCGGGCGCCGCGGGCTGGGCCAACTGCTCCAGGGTAGCCAGGGCGCGCAGCACGCCCAGCGAGGTGGGTGCGTCGATGGTTACCCCGTCGGGCAGCACGCGCAGGCTGTACTTTTCGCTATCGAAGGCCTCGGGCCGGCCCAGCTGACCATAGCTGATCTGCAGGGGAAGCACTGCCGCGGCGCGGCCCTGGGTGCCGTCGCGGTGCAGCCGTATAAGGGTGCGCTGCACGGCGGCCGTGAGGGCCGGGTCGGCGGGACCAGCCAGCCGGGGCTTGAGCAGGTACTTTGTCGCCAGCGACTTACTGCCCCAGCGCAGCTCAGCGGGCACGGGCATGAGCTGGCGGGTATTGGTGGTCGGGGCCTGGGCGAAAGAAGCCAGCGGCAGCGCCAGCAGCAGGAAAAGCAAACGAAGCATAGGGCGAGTTTACGGCGAATGCCCCGGCGCCGCACAATTACTTTGCCGGGAAGCCCGCCGTATGCGCTGCGCGCCCGAGCAAAGCGGCTTGGCGACCAGCACCTCAGCCGACCCCGGCTTCGCCGCCGAAGCCGGGGCCGCATAAGCCCGGCGGGGTTTCCCGGGCCGCTTCCGCGGTCGAGAAGCGTTGTACCAAAAAGGCTTGTACCAAAATATTTTGGTACAAGCCTTTTTGGTACAGGATCTATCACTGGTCCGGGTGCGTGTCAGCCCCGCTTAAATCAGCCCCCGCGACTTAAACTCCAGGTACTTGTTGATGGTGTTGACGGTGAGCTGCTGCGGGGGCGTGAGCAGGGCGTGAATGCCGTAGCGCTGCAGCTCGCGCACCATGCGGCGCTTTTCCAGGGTGAACTTCTCGGCCAGGGTCTGGGCGTAGAGGTCGTCGGTGGTAGCGGCGGGCGTAGTGAGCAGGGCCGCCACCTCGGTATTTTCGAAGAACACCACCAGCAGCAGGTGGTGGCGGGCCAGGCGGCGCAGGTAGGGCAGTTGGCGCTGCAGGCCCGCCAGGCTCTCGAAGTTGGTGAACAGCATCAGCAGGCTGCGCTGGCGCACCTGGCGCTGCACCTGGGCGGCCAGCCGCTCGTAGTCGGTTTCCAAAAAGCGGGTTTGCTGGCGGTACAGCACTTCGAGCAGGCGCGGCAGCTGCCCGCGGCGGCGGTCGGCGGGCACCACGTCGCCGGGCTGCTCGGCAAAGGTGATGAGGCCAGCGCGGTCGTGGCGCAGCAGGGCAATGTTGCTGAGCACCAGGGTGGCGTTGATGGCGTAGTCGAGCAGGGCCAGCCCCTCGAAGGGCATGCGCATTACCCGGCCCTTGTCGATGAGGCAGTACACCTGCTGGGCGCGCTCGTCCTCGAAGTGGTTTACCAGCAGGTTGTTTTCGCCGGGGCGGCGGGCGGTGGCTTTCCAGTTGAGCGTGCGCGGGTCGTCGCCGGGCACGTAGGGGCGGATGTGGTCGAACTCCAGGCTGTGGCCCACGCGGCGCACCCGTTTGACGCCCACCTCGGCCAGGCGGTTGCTCACGGCCAGCAGCTCGTATCGGCGCATCTGCAGAAACGAGGGGTACACCGCCACGGCCACGTCGGAGCCGAAGCGGTAGCGGCGCTGCACCAAACCCAGGGGCGAGCGGACCAGCACGTTGACCTGCCCGAATACGTACTCGCCGCGGCGGGTGGGGCGCAGCCAGTAGCGCACGGTGCCGCTGCGCCCGGCCGCCAGCCGCAGCGGAAACAGCAGGTCGCGGCGCTGAAACTGGACGGGCACGTCGTCGACCACCTCCAGCCGGGCCGCGAAGGGGTAGTGGTTTTCCACGATGACCTGCACCTCGTTGTCGTCGCCGTTGGCCAGGCGGCGGCCCAGCACGCGGCAGGCAAACACGCCCGCCCGCCGCCGGCCAAACAGCAGCAGGCCGTCGAGGGCCGTGAGCAGCACCAGTACCAGCAGCAGCACCTGGGCGGGGCTCAGCAGCGCGGGCCAGAAGTGGGCCACCACCAGCAGCGTGACCACCCCGGCCAGGGCCGCAAACAGACGCGGCGGCAGCAGCAGGGCCGAGCTGGCGGAGCGCAGGTGGGCAAGCGGGGGGGAAGAATTCATCTAATGGGGTGACAGGTGATGGGTAACACGTGACACGTAACAGGTGACAGGTTTGGGGTAAGGAGGTAGCAGGACTTAGGTAATAGGACGGGACGTGCGGTGGGGCCGGCCTGGATAAACAGGCGACATAGTCCGGTCGGCCCGGCTCTATTACCTGTCACCTGTCACCTGTCACCTGTTACGTGTCACGTGTCACGTGTTACCTGTCACGTGTCCCCTGTTACCCGATTTTACCGGGGCACCTCTACCTGCTGCACCAGCTGGCGCACCACGTCGTCGGGGCCCTGGCCCTCCAGCTCGCGCTCGGGAGTGAGCTGAATGCGGTGGCGCAGCACGGGCGCGGCCAGGTGCTGAATGTCTTCGGGCGTTACGAAGTCGCGTCCGCGCAGGGCGGCCAGGGCCTTGGCGCCGCCCAGCAGGGCCAGCGAGGCGCGCGGCGAGGCGCCCAGGTACAGCGCCTTGTGGGCGCGGGTGAGGCCCACCAGCCGGGCCACGTACTCGAACAGCCGCGGCTCCACGTGTTGCTGGCGCACCTGAGCGCGCAGCTCGGCCAGCCGCCCGGCCGGCACCACGGGCCGCACCTCGTCGAGCGAGAGGCCGCCGGGGCCGCTGTGGTGGCCCTGCAGGATGCGCACTTCCTCGGCCTCGGTGGGGTAAGGCACCAGGGCCTTGAACAGGAACCGGTCGAGCTGGGCTTCGGGCAGGCGGTAGGTGCCTTCCTGCTCGATGGGGTTCTGGGTGGCCAGCACCAGGAAGGGCGCGGGCATGGGATAGGTGGTGCCGTCGTAGGTAACCTGACGTTCCTCCATCACCTCGAACAGGGCTGACTGCGTTTTGGCCGGGGCGCGGTTGATTTCGTCGATGAGCACCACGCTGGCGAAGATGGGGCCCTGCCGGAACTCGAAGGCGCCGCGTGCGGGCACGTACACCGAGGTGCCCAGCACGTCGGAGGGCATCAGATCGGGCGTAAACTGCACCCGGCCGAAGGGCACGTCGAGGGTGCGGGCGAGCAGCTTGGCGGTGAGCGTTTTGGCCACGCCGGGCACGCCTTCGAGCAGCACGTGGCCGTCGGCCAGCAAAGCCACCAGCAGCAGCTCCACCAGCTCGTGCTGGCCCACCAGCAGGCGGCCCACTTCCTGGCGCACGGCCTCGGTGGTGCCCGCCAGGTGGCTCAGGTCGGTGCGGCTGGCGAAGGCCAGGTCGGCGCCGTTGGTACTAGGTTGGGCCGGGGTAGCGGGCTGGGCAGGGGTAAGTTCGGGGGAGGTGGGTTCCATCAGGCGGAAATCAGCAGGAAAAATAGCGGAGAAGAAAGGCCGGCGGCTCAGCTTTCGGCGCGGCGGCGGAAGTCGATCAGCAGCTGGTTGAGGCGCTGCAGCTCGGCTTCGGATACCCGCTCGCCGGTGAGCAGGTGGTTGAGGCGGCCAGTGAGGCTTTGGATTTCGGGCAGGGGTACGCCGGTACGCACGCTCAGGCGCAGCTGGAAGTCTGGGTCGGCGGGGTCGGTGAAGGGCTCCTGGAAGCGGGTGCGCAGGTAGTCGAAAAACAGGCGGATGCGCAGCTCGGCCAGGGCCTGGTGGTTGCGGCCCTGGCGGTAGAGGTTGGCCACGGTGCGCACAAACTGCAGGGTGGTGTTGGGCAGGGCCCGCAGCGTGGGCACCGGCCGCTGCCGGCGCCGTGCCCCGAACAGGGCAAACAATAGCCCGCCGCCGAGCAGGCCGTACCAGGCCCAGGCCAGGGCCGGACTGGCCGCCACTACCCGCAGCAGCGAGTCGTCGCCCTCGCGCCCCTGTTTGTAGTACTCGTCCCACACCACCTTGCGGCTGGGGGGCAGGTAGGCCAGGGCGCCGGCGGCCAGGTCGGCGTTGCGGCGGTAGAGCAGCCCGAAGTTGCTCAGCAGCGCCGGCACGGTGCACACAAACAACCGACCCCGGCCCACGGGCAGATGCACCAGCACCGGCCGCCGGCGCTGGTCGACGGCCAGCACCGTGGCGGCCGCGGCGCGGGCCAGTGAGTCGGGGCCCGCGAACTGCAGGCGGCCCAGCGAGTCCTGCGCGAAGCAGCTCACACCCAGCGGGGCGGGCAGCACCGCCGTGCGGCCCCGCAGCTCGGGGGCCGTCAAGCTGATGCGCAGCGAATCGGGGCGGCTGGCAGGAGAAGTCAGGCGTTCCGATAAATCGGTGCGCCGCGGCAGCTGCCAGAGCGAGTCGGCGGCGCGGCCCAGGCGGATGTCGTTGGCCGCCAGCCACACCGTGCCACCCCGCTGCAGGTAGCGGTGCAGGGCCCGGGCGTCGGCAGCGTCGGGGCGAAATTCATCCTGCACCAGCAGGTAGGCCCCGGGGTCGGCGGCCAGCGAATCGGCCAGCACGTTGTAGGGCGGCTCGCGCACGACCAGCGGCGGGCGGCTGCCGAGGGAGGGCAGCAGCTGCAGCAGGGCGTAGGTGCCCAGGGGCTTTTTGTAGTCGCTGCGGTAGCTGGGCGTCCAGTCGAGGGGGGCGGGGGCGTAGTAGGCGGCCAGGGCCCACACCAGCAGCAGCACGCCGAGCACGGCCAGGGGCCAACGGATTGAGCGGAGCATCAGGCGGCGCGGCGGTGGTCGAGGGCGGAAAGAAAGGCCAGGCGCTCGGCCCGGATGCGGGCGTACTGGGGCGCGTCCAGCGGAAACTCGCCGTACCACACGTAGGCGAACTGGCGGGTGAGGCGGGCGAAGGCGGGCCGGGCATCGGGGGCGCTGGCGCGCAGCTCGGCCTCGTAGCGGTCATTGGTTTTATCGGGCTGCCAGGCAATCAGCTCGCGGTCGGCCAGGCTCTTGAGCACGAGCAGGTAGCCCAGGCGGGTGGCCAGGCGCAGCTGCCCCTCATCCTCGGCCGCCTGCAGGCGCTCGGGCAGGGTTTCCTCGTGAATGTCTTCCTCGCCCACGGCGAAGGGCACGGCCAAGCGCTGGCTACGGCGGCGCAGCAGCTCCCAGGGCTTTAGGTCGAGCAGGTGCAGCACAATAGTCGTAATGGAGGCCAGCGCCAGCGCGTAGAAAAGCACCTTCCAGAAAATCCCGGCGCCGGGTGAGAACACGCGGCTGAAGAAGCGTTCCAGCAGCTGCTTCAGCCAGCGGGCCAGCGGGTTGTCGGGCGGCGGCGACTCGCGGTAGCGCAGGCTGGGGTCGGCGCGCAGGCGGCCAAGCCGGGCCTCGTCGAAGCGGCGTACCGGGCCGGGCCGCGGGGCAGCGGCCGGGGCCGCCTGCGCAGTCGGGGCGGTTAGGGCGGGTTGCTCCGGCCGAGCCCGGGCAGAGGCGGGCCCGGCCAGCAGCAGCAGGGCCAGCAATCCGCATCGGCCCGCCCCAATCCACGAGGAAAGCCGCCTCACAGGGTTTGGTCGCCGTAGCTGGGGCGGAACAGGCTGCCGTCGGCGTCGGTGGCGGGTGCGGCCGCCGAGGCCGGACGGCCCAGCTGCTCTACCTTCCACTGCAGGCTCACGCCGTCGCGGCGCTCCACCAGGTTGAAGTACTGAAACAGCAGCAGCAGGTAGGTGAAGGGCGCCAGGGCAAACGACACCAGGTTCTGCACCAGCTGCACCGTGAGCAGGCCCGTACCGGAAGCCATGTCCAGGCCGCCGAGGCTCAGCAGCAGGGCCACCAGCCCGCTGACTACCACGGCCACCAGGGCGGCCGCCATCGAGCCCACCACCACCAGCCCGCAGGTCGACCACCACTTGCCCCGGATGAGCGACAGCGCCCGGCTCAACCCGAAGCTGCTGGCTTCCGGGCCGCGCTCGAACAGCACGATGGCGGGCAGCAGCAGCAGGGCCAGCCCCAGGTACAGGCCCGGAATGACCAGGAGCACCATGCCAATCATCACGCAGATGTAGGCCAGTACGGTCTGGGCAAACAGCGGCAGCAGGCGCCCGCGCACGTCGGCCCACACCTCGGCGCTGCTGATGACGGCCAGCGGGTCGGGGTTTTCCATGCGGCGCTTCACGAAGCCGTAGAGCAGGGCGATGAGCAGCAGGTAGGCGGCCACGAACATCAGCACCGCTATCCACAGCAGGGGCGAGGTCAGCGTCTGGCGGGCTTCCTCGTCGTTGGGGTTGACCTTGCCGAAGTTGCCCACTACGCCCGACCCGGCCAGCAGCACCAGGGCGGCCAGCACGGGGATGAGCACTGGCAGCAGCACGCGGGCGAGGTTGCCGCCGTACTGGCGCAGAAAAGCAATGGTGGCCTCGAACTTCTGGCCGAAGTCGCGCAGCTTGTAGAAGTCCTGCGGGCGGGTGAAGGGCGGGCGGGCAGCGGTTTCCATGAGGGAATTTCAGTGAGAGAAAGAAAGCGGGTTAGTAGGCGGCCTGCGGGGCAAAGCCGGGGGCATAGGGCTCGTCGGCCGCCCCGGGGCGGGACTCGGGCAGCGGCTCCTGGCCCAGCAGCTCGGCCTGCAGCTGCAGACCGGGGTGCTCGCGCATCTCCACGAGGTGGAAGTAATGAAACAAAATAAGCAGTTCCAGCGCCGGGGTCACTACCAGCAGCAGCAACATGGACAGAATGTTTACCGTGAGGTTGAAGGCCAGCGAGTCGGCGGCCCCGGGGCTGCCGATGAGGTCCACAACGGTACCCAGCAGCATAAGCGGTACGCCACCCACCAGCAGGTGCAGCAGCCAGCAAAGGCCCGCCAGCGCGAAGCTGTTCCACCAGTGGCCTTCCACCAAACTGAAGCAGCGGCCAATCGGGCTTTCGGGGCGCTCAATCATCATTACCGCGCCCAGCAGGGACAGCGGCACGCCCACGTAGATGCCGGGCAGCACCAGCAGCAGCGTGGCCCCCATCAGCAGCAGGCCCGCCACGAAGTAGCGCCCGATGAGCACGCCCAGCTGCGAGCGGGTTTCGGCCCAGGTTTCCGCCGGGGTAGGGCGGGCCGCCCGGTTGGGGTAGTACATGCGCAAGCGCACAAAGCAGCCGGTTATGGCCACGAGCATCAGGTAGCCCAGCCGTTCGATCAAGGTGCCTACTATCGCGCTTGGGTGCTGACCGTTGCCAACCTGCAGGTGGTTGCCCAGGCCCTGCAGCACGCCACTGAACAGCAGCACCGGCAGGGCGTACAGCAGCAGGGGCGGGCCTAGGTCGCGGGCGTAGGTGCGCAGAAAGGCCGCGGCCGCCTCGGTTTTCTGGCCGAAGTCGCGCAGCCGGTAGAAGTCGAGGGGGTGCGAGAAGGGCAGCGGCGCCGGGGCGGCGGCAGCCGGCTGAGCCGGATAGGTGGGTAAAGCTGATTCCATAGCGTGCGGTGCAGAAGTCGGTTCAATGACCCGCTGGCGGATGGTTGCCGGCTAGGGGCCGCGTCAGGCAGGGCGCAGCGCGGTGGACGGGGCGCCTGCTGGCTTGGCTCGGGCGGTGAGACGGCATGGCCCGGACTGCCGGCGGCCAAACCGGGAATGGGCGCGGGCCATTGGTTGTACCGGCCCAAACGAGCGAAGCCGCTAGCAGTCGGCGGGTCGGGAAAAGGCAGGGCAGCATGCGGGCAGGGCGCTCAGGGCGCTTCGGCGTCGGGGTCGGCCAGGCCGAGGCCGAGGCCGAGGCGGGTGGCGCGGCGGTGCACATACCAGGGATACAGCACGAAGTAGCCCACGATGAACAGGGCCGAAAGGGCAATGACCGGCGCGCCCACCGTCCAGGGATGGGCCGGGGCGTGGCGCGTGACGAAGCCTTCGAGGAAGGCGGCCAGCACCACCAGCGGAATCAGCCCGGCCATCAGGCGCATGCCGTCGCGGGCCCCGCGCCGGAACGACTCGCCCCGCGGGTAGGCGCCCGGAAACAGCAGGCTGTTGCCCAGCACCAGGCCGGCGCCCGAGGCCAGCACCAGGCAGCTGATTTCGATGGTGCCGTGCAGCCAGATGCTCAGCACCGAGGGCAGCAGCTGGCCCTGCTCGTGAAAGAAATACTGGAAGCTGCCCACCATCACGGCGTTGCGAAACAGCAGATATACCGTGCCGCCGCCCGCCAGCAGGCCGGCGGCGAAGATGATGAGCGTCACCCGCACGTTGTTGAAGGCAATGCCCAGGAACATCAGGGTTTCGGGCGAGCTGCCGTAGATGTCCATGGGCCGGCGCTGGCGGATGTTTTCCAGCGTCTGGTTTACGTACCCGTCGCCCAGCACCAGGCGCACGAAGGTGGCGTCTTCGGCGGCGGAAAGGGCCCCCAGGCCGGTGAAAAGCAGAAACAAGCCCAGCGCCACCAGCAGCGTACGGCGGTAGTGGGCCACCAGCAGCGGCAGCTCGGTAAGCCAGAAGTAGCCCAGGGGCCGGCGGGCGGCGGCGGGCCGCTTGTAGAGCTGCTGGTGAAAGCCGGCGGCCAGCGCGTTGAGGCGCTGGGTTATGGGCGCGGTGGGGTAGAAGGTGCGCGCGTAGGCCAGGTCGTCGGTCAGGGCCACAAAGCGTTCGGCCAGCTCCTCGGGACTGGCGGCCGGCTCCTGCTCGTAGCAGCGCCACCGCTCCTGGTTCCGACGAATAAATACGGCTTCACGCATAAGTAAAGGCCCGGCAAATAAAATGGGCGCAATTCGAGCAGTAAGATGGTATTTTTGACGCTATTCTCCAATCCAGGTTCGGTTGCCCCATGGCTTTGTTGCGCATTCCCACCACCCAAAACGTCACGCTCGAATACGAAGTCGCCTCGGTGGGCGAGCGAATCGCGGCCACGCTCATCGATGTCCTGGTGCAGGTGGGCTGGCTGTTTTTCTGGATCTTGCTGTTCGGGGGTATTTCCGCCTTCAGCCAGGGGCTCGACAGCGGGGTGGGGGCGGTGCTGCTCTTTGTGCTGATGTTGCTGCCAATTTTCGTTTACCACCTGCTGTGCGAGTGGCTGCTGCAGGGCCAGAGCGTGGGCAAGCGCCTGATGAAGGTGCGCGTGGTGAGCCTCAACGGCCTGCCGCCGCGCTTCACCCAACTGCTGCTGCGCTGGGTGCTGCGCCTCATCGACGTGAGCACCTTCTACGGGCTGGTAGCCATCGTGAGCATTCTGGCCGGCGGGCGCGGGCAGCGCGTGGGCGACCTGGCCGCGGGCACGGCGGTGGTGCGCACCGCCCGGCGCACCGAAGAGGCCGATACCCGCCTGTTCGGCACCGACCACGACCCGCACTACCAGGTCACGTTTCCCGAAGCCGCCAACCTCACCGACCACGACGCGCGCCTGGTGCAGGAATTGGTCACCCAGGCCGAGCAGCGCGACGCCTACCACATTCTGGCCGACGTGGCCGAGCGCGTGCGCACGCTCACCGGCATCCGCAGCAGCATGCCCGACCACGGCTTCCTCATCACGGTGCTGCGCGACTACGCCTACCTGGCCCAGCAAGGCGCGACGGAGTAAATAACCGCAGGGCTCGTCACCTTCCCCGGGGCGGCTGCGTACGCATAGTCAGCAACCTCTGACTCTACGACCATGGCCCGACACCACCAGAACCCCGACGAATTCTCCGAGCTCAACAAGTTCGATACGCCCGACAACCTGCGCCGCGGCGCCGAAGCCGCCAACCGCCCTGCGGAGCGGCCCGGTCAGGCGGCCGAGCCGGGCGCCCACGCGCCGCACCAGGGCAGCCCCAACTACGCCGAGTTCGGCCAGGCCCCCGCGGCCGGCGCTACCCCGGTCGTCGGCGAAACCGCCCAGAACTTCCAGCCCCGCTACGGCCAGGAAACGCCACCCGAAGACCCCACGCAGACCAAGCGCGGCGACGAGCGTTTCCGCCGCAGCGGCACCCAGAACGTGGAAACCAACGAGCCCGCCAACCCCCACCACGGCCCCGAGGGCGAGTAACTTCAGGCTGATAAGCCAGTAAAAAAGCCCCGCGCTCGACCTGAGCGCGGGGCTTTTTGTGTGGCCTGCAGTTGGCTTACCCGGCCGTGTGCATGAGCTTGCGCTTGGTGGTGCGCGGGGCGCGCTCCTCGCCCTGGGCCAGCAGGTCGTCGTCGCGGTCGGTTTTCTTCACCGACCAGCTCACCGCGTACAGATCCTTGCGCCGGTCGCGCAGGTTGCGCACGGCCCCCGAGCTGTTGAGGTCCTTGAGCAGGTCCAGGTCGAGGTCGGCAATCAGGGTCATTTCCGTGTTCGGCGTGGCCTCGGCCACGATGGCGTCGTGGGGGAAGGCAAAGTCGGAGGGGCTGAACACGGCCGATTGCGAGTACTGAATGTCCATGTTCTCGACGCGGGGCAGGTTGCCCACCGAGCCGGTAATGGCCACGTAGCACTCGTTTTCGATGGCCCGGGCCTGGGCGCAGAGGCGCACCCGCTGGTAGGCGTTCTTGGTGTCGGTCCAGAACGGCACGAACAGGATCTTCACGCCTTCCTCGCTCAGCAGGCGGGCCAGCTCGGGAAACTCCACGTCGTAGCAGATCAGGATGCCAATTTTGCCGAAGTCAGTGTCGAAGCAGCGCAGCTTGTCGCCGCCGCGCATGCCCCAGTAGCTGGCCTCGTCGGGCGTCACGTGCAGCTTGTACTGCTCGTCCACGGTGCCGTCGCGGCGGCAGAGGTAGGCCACGTTGTGCAGCTTGCCGTCTTCGTACACCGGCATCGAGCCGGCAATGACGTTGATGTTGTAGCTCACGGCCAGCTCCATGAGCTTGGTTTTGATGGGCTCGGTGAAGGCCGCCATAGCCCGAATGGCCACCGCCGGCGACGATTCTTCGGTCAAAGCCATCAGGGGGGCGTTGAAGAACTCGGGGAACATCACGCAGTCGGCCTTGTAGCCCGACACGGTGTCCACGAAAAACTCCATCTGCTGGTAGAAGTCCTCCAGGCTGCGCACGGCGCGCATCTGCCACTGCACAATGCCGATGCGCACGTTGCTTTTGACGTTGCCGATGAGCTTCTCCGAGTCCTCGTCGTAGTACACGTTGATCCACTCCAGCAGCGTGGCAAAGGCCTTCGACTCGGAGTCGTAGGGCAGGTAGCCGCGGATGATCTTGCGCACGTGAAACTCGTTGGAGAGCTGGAAAGTCAGGATGGGGTCGGTCAGCTCCTTGTTGCGCACCATTTCCACGTACTTGGCGGGCGTCATCTCGCCCGCGTACTGGGCGTAGCCGGGAATGCGGCCGCCGGCCACCATGGCGCGCAGGTTCAGGCTTTCGCACAGCTCCTTGCGGGCGTCGTAGAGGCGGCGACCCAGGCGCAGGGAGCGGTA
The DNA here is from genome assembly GCF_044628455.1 of Hymenobacter sp. B81. NCBI lineage: Bacteria > Pseudomonadati > Bacteroidota > Cytophagia > Cytophagales > Hymenobacteraceae > Hymenobacter > Hymenobacter sp. B81. The sequence continues at coordinate 625,194 of NZ_JBIYZW010000003.1, forward strand.
CTCGGGGTCCACAAACACGTCGACGCCGTAGAGCGTGTCGCCGTCGGAGTTGTGGGTGTCGAACTTGCCGTTGCCGGTAATCTTGGAGTAGGTGTGCCGGTCGCCGAAGTCGGAGTACTGCACGATGATGGCCAGGGCCGCGGCCACCACCTGCCCGTTGTCTTCGATGCAGATCTGGCCCTCGGGGAATTTGCGCAGCAGGTTGTTGTACTCGTCCTGGGCCCAGGAGCCTTCCATGTTGGAGTACACCTTGTCCATGATGCCTTTCACGGCCTTGAAGTCGGATTTGCGCAGGGTACGCAGCACCAGCTTGTGGGCCGGCACGGCCGTGGGCGTGAGCAGCTCGGGCGTGGCGGGCATGCCCGGCAGGGTGTTCTTTTTAGGGGTGCCGCCGGATTTGGCGGAAGGAGAAGTAGGCATAGCACAAAAGGAGTTGGGCGCGACGGCGCAAAAGTACGGGCTTGAGGCCCGCCGCCGCGTGGGCAATTCCTAGCAACGTAAGCGGGGCCGGGGGTGTTCCGCTCGTCCGGCCGGGGCTTGGTCGGCGCCCACCGGCTTTACTGCCGCACCACGCGCTGCACCAGGGTGCCCTGCGGGGTGTGCACTGTGAGCAGCAGCACGCCGCGGAAGCTGCCCAGGGCCGCGGCCGGCAGCTCGGCCGTGCCGTGGCGCACCGGCAGGCGGCCGGCAAACAGCGCGCGACCGGCCAAGTCGGTGGCGCGCAGGGCTACCTCGGCGGTGTTGGGCAGACCCGTCAGCTGCAGCGGCGCCGATAACGTTGCGGGGTTCGGAAACACCGTCAGCGCACTCCGCTGGGCGGCCGGCCTGGCCGCCAGCACCAGGCGGCGGTAGATGTCGCGGTACTGCACGGCCGTAATTACCTCGGTGCCGCCCAGTTCCTGGGTGGTGATTTGCAGCAGCGGGATGCCCTGGCTTTTGCCCAGCCACTTGTAGAGCCGCGTTGGCGGCGGGTCGAAGCCCACGCCGGGGTTGCCCGGCAGGGCCACGGTGTCGTGGGCGCTGAGGCGGGTAACCACGCGCAGGGCCGCGAAGGTGCCGTAGGGCGTGGTGAGCGTGCCCCAGCCGTCGGCGTAGTTTACGCGCTTTTGCTGCTGGCCTAGGTAGGCCACGCCGGGCAGGTTGATGACGAAAGCCGAGTTGCTGGAGTCGCGCCGCTGGTAGGTGAGCGGAAAGCGGTATACCACGTCCTGCAGGGCCTGGCTCTGGTAGGTCACGGGCACGGGCGTGCCGCTCACCGTGGCGCCGAAGCCCACCGAGCGGTAGTCGGCCACCGACTTGTTGAAAAACTCGTTGGCGTTGCTCACGGCCGGAGCCCCGGGCACGGCCGGCAGCACCGTGGCTACCGGCGCCACCAGATTGGCCCGGTTCACGCCCCCGGTTAGCCCGAAGACGAACTGAAACACCAGCGGCACCGTGCTCAGGGCCGCGAACTGCTCGACCGCCTGCGCCGTGGGCTGCAAGGCGGCGAAATTCCAGGTTTGGTTGGGGCCGCTCTGGCTAAGCAGGGGGGCGCCGGCGGGCAGCGTGGGCGCTGCCCGGCTTATCCGCAGCGTGTCGCCGGGCCCAGGCAGGTCGGCCGCTAGTATGGTGATGGGCGTCTGCGCGCGGACCGTCAGGGCCGGCAAGCTTAGCAAAACAACCAGGGCGTAGCAGTAAGGGCGCATAGGCAACAAGATGGCGGGAGTGAGGCAGGGTAGGAAGGGGGCGGCCCGCTGCCGCAGCGGCGCCGGGTAAGGCCGATGAGTGGCGGCTCAGCAGGACTGGCCGGAACGGTAGCCAGGTTCCGGGGCGGGCAAGCAGGTAAACTATTTTCGATTTTCCGGGAAGTGTTTACAAGCCCTGTAAACAATTATCCCCGTTTTGAAAAAAAGTTTACAAGCCCCGGCGCGAACCAGGCCGATTCCTGCGAAGCGACAGCCGTACCGGTTTTTACCACCTGAAGAGAATCGGCGAACCGGCCGGAAGATACAAAGCCGCGCGGCCCCGGAAACTCCGGTGCCGCGCGGCTGTTCAGGGCAACCCCAGTGAGGCTACAGCTGCATTTCGGGTACTTCGCCCGCGGGCACCACCAGCTTGCCGGCGGTAGCGGCCTGAATCTGCTCGACCGTGACGCCCGGCGCCCGCTCGCGCAGCACGAAGCCGTCGGGCGTCACGTCGATGACGGCCAGCTCGGTCACGATTTTCTTTACGCAGCGCAGGCCGGTGATGGGCAGGGTGCAGTCGGCCAGCAGCTTGCTCGAGCCGTCGCGGGCCACGTGCTGCATGGCCACGATGATGTTCTTGGCCGAGGCCACCAAATCCATGGCGCCGCCCATGCCCTTCACCATCTTGCCGGGAATCTTCCAGTTGGCAATGTCGCCGCGCTCCGACACTTCCATGGCGCCGAGGATGGTCAGATCCACGTGCTCGCCGCGAATCATGGCAAAGGAGTCGGCCGAGGAGAAGATGCTGGAGCCGGGCAGGGTGGTGACGGTCTGCTTGCCGGCGTTGATCAGGTCGGGGTCCACCTCGTCTTCGGTGGGGAAGGAGCCCATGCCCAGCAGGCCGTTTTCGCTCTGCAGCACCACGTTGATGCCGGCGGGAATGTAGTTGGCCACCAGCGTGGGAATGCCGATGCCCAGGTTGACGTAGTAGCCGTCCTGTACTTCTTGCGCAATGCGCCGGGCAATGCCGTGTTTGTCTAGCATGTCTTTTTCAGAATGTGGTAAATGTGGATAATGTGGAAGAAGGTGCTGATGTGGAGAATGTGCTGATGGTCGTTCTTATCAGCACGTCAGCACATTCAACACATTCCGCACATTCGTCACATTAAACCCTAACCGTCCGCTGCTCGATGCGCTTCTCGTAATCCTTGCCCTGGAAGATGCGCTGCACGAAGATGCCGGGCGTGTGAATCTGGTTGGGGTCCAGCTCGCCGGCGGGCACCAGCTCCTCCACCTCGGCCACCGTGATTTTGCCGGCCGTGGCCATCATGGGGTTGAAGTTGCGGGCCGTGCCTTTGAAAATGAGGTTGCCAGCCGTGTCGCCCTTCCAGGCTTTCACCAGGGCGTAGTCGGCGTGCAGGGCGGTTTCGAGCAGGTACATCTTGCCGTTGAACTCGCGCGACTCCTTGCCTTCGCCCACCTCGGTACCGTAGCCGGCAGGGGTGTAGAAGGCCGGGATGCCCGCTCCGCCGGCCCGGCAGCGTTCGGCCAGGGTGCCCTGCGGAATCAGCTCCACCTCCAGCTCGCCGGCCAGCAGCTGCCGCTCAAATTCGGCGTTTTCGCCCACGTAGGAGGAAATCATCTTGCGCACCTGCCGCCGCTGCAAGAGCAGCCCGATGCCGAAGTCGTCGACGCCGGCGTTGTTGGAAATGCAGGTGAGGTCTTTCACGCCCAGGCGCAGCAGCTCCTGGATGGCGTTTTCGGGAATGCCGCACAGGCCGAAGCCGCCGAGCATGAGCGTCATGCCGTCGGCGATGCCCTGCAGGGCGGCCTGGGCATCGGCTACCACTTTGTTGATCATGAAACGAAGAGGGGAAAGATGAGGGTCAGGCGCCGTAGCGCAGCGCAAGATAGCGGGAGATGACGCGCCGCGCCTCGCCCACGCGGCGGTTGAACAGGCGCATCACCAGCAGGCCCAGCAGCCCGAAGCGCCCGGCCAGGGCCGCCGTCCAGTTGTCGGGCAGGGCTTCTTCCACCAGCAGACCGCCGGTTTTCACCCAGATCTGGGCCCCCGGCCGGGTGCTGCGCCAGGCCAGAATGCAGGTGCCGTGCACGTAGCGGCAGAGGCGGTACGAGTACTGGGGCAGTTGGTCTTCGAGCTCGATGAGCAGGGCCTCGAGCGAGGGCAGCGGGCGGGCAGGACGAATTACAGCCATGCACAAACCTACTAGTTCTGCCAGGATTGCCCGTCGTGGCGGCCGCGTTAGCGGGCCGTAAACTGAAATCAGCCGCCGACCAGGTGCTGGCGGGCGGCGTCGGCGTCGCGGGCCAGCTGGGCTTTCAGCGCGTCGAGGCCACTGAACTTCTGCTCGTCGCGCAGGCGGGCCACAAACTCCACCCGCAGCGGCTGGTCGTACAGGTCGCCGTCGAAGTCGAGCAGGTGGGCCTCTACGGTCAGGTCGGGGTTGCCGCCCACGGTGGGGCGCACGCCGATGTTGAGCATGGCCTGGTGGTGGGTGCCGGCGGCCGTGGTGGCCAGCACAGCGTACACGCCGCGGCCCGGTACCAGCTTCAACGGCTCGTCGCTCACCAGGTTGGCCGTGGGGTAGCCGATGGTGCGGCCCAGCTGCTGGCCGCGCACCACTGTGCCGGTGAAGGGGTAGCTGTAGCCCAGGTAGCGGTTGGCGGTGGCCACGTCGCCGGCCTCAAGGGCGCGGCGGATGCGGGTGCTGCTCACGCCCACCGCATCTACGTCTTCGCGCGGAATTTCCTCGACTTCCAACCCGTATTCGCCGGCGTGCTCGCGCAGGTACTCGAAGCTGCCCTCGCGGTTGCGCCCGAAGCGGTGGTCGTAGCCGATGACCAGCTTGCCCGTGCCCACCGTGCGCAGCAGCAGCTCGCGGATGTACTGCTCCGAGGTCCAGGCGGCAAACTCGCGGGTGAAGGGCACGATGAGCAGGTAGTCGACGCCGTACGATTCGAGCATGGCAATGCGCTCGTCGAGGGTGTTGAGCAGGTGCAGCTGCCGGGGCTCGGGGTGGGCGGCCGGCGGGGCCAGCACCAGCCGCGGGTGGGGCCAGTAGGTGATGACCACGCTCGGGCCGCCCGAGTGGCGGGCCACTTCCTGCAGGCGGTGCAGAATGCGCTGGTGCCCCACGTGCACGCCGTCGAAGGTGCCGCTGGTCACCACGGCATTGGTCAGGCGGGGAAACGCGGCGGGGTCACGAACAACTTGCATGGGGCAGAAGGAAAAGAAGCGCGGGCGGCTGCCCGCGGGGCAGAATAGGGTTGCTACGCAGGGGTGGGCGCGTCGGGTGCGCCGGTGGCGGGGGCATCCGGGGCAGCGGGCTGCTGGGCCTGAAAGTACTCCAGGCCGGCGCGGCGCTCGGGCCGGCGCTCCGGGCGCCGCGGCCGGGCGGGGCCGGGTTCCCCCTCGGGGCGGGGCAGGCGGCGGGCTTCCAGATCGGCAATGCTCAGGGCATCTTCCAGCCGATACTCGCCGATGCGGGTGCGCACGAGCTTGCTCAGGTGGGCGCCGCAGCCCAGGGCCGCGCCGAAGTCGCGGGCCAGGCTGCGGATGTAGGTTCCCTTGGAGCACACCACGCGGAAGTGCACCTCGGGCAGTTCGATGCGGGTAATGTCGAAGGCCTTGATGGTAACCTGCTTGCTTTTGATTTCGGCCTCGGCACCGCGGCGGGCCACCTCGTAGGCCCGCTCGCCGTTCACCTTCACGGCCGAAAACAGCGGCGGCGTCTGCTCAATCAGGCCCGTAAACGGGGCCGTGGCCGCCCGAATCTGCTCCTCGCTGAGGTGCTCATAAGGCCGCTCGGCATCCACAGGGGTTTCCAGGTCGAAGGAAGGCGTGGTCTGGCCCAAGCTGAAAATGCCGGTGTACTCTTTTTCCTGGGCCTGAATCTGGTCGATGCTCTTGGTTTGCTTGCCGGTGCACAGGATCAGCAGGCCGGTGGCCAGCGGGTCGAGCGTGCCGGCGTGGCCGATTTTGCGGGCCCGCAGGGCGTACTTGGCCTTCTTCACCACGTCGAACGAGGTCCAGGTCAGCGGTTTGTCGATGAGCAGAATCTCGGCGGGTTCTGGCTCGGGCTGCGGCTGGGGGGCCTTGCGAAGGGGCAGTTGGCTCATACCAGCTGCATGTCAATGCCCAGGGCTAGCATCACCAGAATCAGCCCGCCCACGATGATGCGGTAGATGCCGAAGGCGCGGAAGCCGTAGCGCGAAACGAAATCGACGAACAGCCGAATGGCCAGCAGCGCCACCACGAAGGCCACGGCGTTGCCGAACAGCAGCTGCTGAATCTGCTCCCCCGTCAGCGGCGGGTTGTCCTGGTAGAAGTCGTACATGTCCTTCACCGAAGCCGCCGCCATGGTGGGCATGGCCAGGAAGAACGCAAACTCGGCGGCGGCACGGCGCGTGAGCCGCTGGCTGAGCCCGCCGATGATGGTAGCGGCCGAGCGGCTGATGCCCGGCACCACGGCAATGCACTGAAACAGGCCGATAATGAAGGCCTGCCGGAAGCCGGGGTTGGTGACGGGGTGCCCGCCCTCGGCCGAGTCCTGCTGCGGAAACCAGCGGTCCACGAACAGCAGCACAATGCCGCCCAGCAGCAGCGTGAAGCCCACCACGGCTACCGAGCCGAGCAGGATGTCGATGTACTTCTTCAGCAGCAGCCCCACCACCACGATGGGCAGAAAGGCCACCAGCAGCTTCAGGTAGAAGTCGAAGCTCTGGAAAAACCGCCGCCAGTACACCACCAGCACCGACAGGATGGCCCCGAGCTGAATCACGACCAGGTAAAGCTTGGTGAAGGCCGTGGTCGGGACGCCGACCAGCGCCGAGGCAATGATCATATGCCCGGTGCTGGAAACGGGTAAAAACTCGGTCAGCCCCTCGACGATGGCCAGGAGCAGCGCGTGCCAATAACTCATGCGGGGAAGGTTAGCGCCGTTGGTAGGTGGGCTGCACCGGCGCGGCGGGCGGCGGGGTAGTGCCGGGCGCGGCCGGGCCAGCAGTCGAGCTCAGCGGGGCGGCCGGGGCGTCGGCGGCGTGGCCCGAGCGCACCATGATGGCGAAGAACTCGATGACAAAGCCGGCCAGCAGCAGCAGCGGGCCCAGCGTGAGGCCCAGGAAGCCCTGGCCGTAGTCCTCGCCGTCGAGCGACATGGTGATAAAGCCGGCGGCCAGCACGCCCAGGCCCAGGAACATCAGCCGGTAGTTGCGCGGCCCAAAAGCAAAGCGGGGAGAGGTCATATGCAGCAGTTCGTTAAGCTGGGGAGCGGGGCCAGACCCGGGTCCGCAGCAGTATGGGTAATAAGCAAAGCGCGAATATCGCGCTAGATGAGGGTTTGGGGCCGCCGGTTGCCCGCGGCCGGCCGGATCAATACAAATCGTCGAGCGACATGCGCAGGTACTTGCGCACGGCGCGGTAGGAGCTGAAAAAGCCGATGACGCCGCCCAGCACCACCAGGGTCAGCAGCACCGCGCCAATCAGCCGCTCGTCGCGCAGCAGGCGGATTTCGGTGACTTCCAGGTAGGACCACTGCAGCAAAGCCAGCAGCATCAGGCCAGCCAGCACCCCGCCCACGATGCCCTGCCAGGTGGCCCGGCGCAGAAACGGCCGCTGAATAAACCACGACGTGGCACCCACCAGCTGCATGGAGCGAATCAGGAAGCGCTGCGAGAACAAGGCCAGGCGAATAGTATTGTTGATGAGAATGACCACCACCACCGTCAGCAGCAGGGCGAAGCCCAGCAGCACCAGGCTCACCCGGCGCAGGTTGCGGTTCACGTCGCTGATAAAGCTTTCCTCCACGGAGGTTACCTCGAACACGCCCGGCTGCCGGCGCAAGTCGGCGCTGACCTGCCGCAGCTGGCTCACGTCGGCGTACTCGGCGTTGATTTTCAGGATGTAGGCGTCGCGCAGAGGGTTGTCGCCCAGAAACTGCTGGAAGTCCTCGCCCGTGAGCTGCACAAATTCCTGGGCGCCTTCTTCCTTCGACATGAAGCGCACCTGCGGCTCGCTGCCCCGGTAGGCCACGTAGGGCTTCTGGGCAAAGCTGCGCTGCAAGGCCAGCAGCTGGGTTTCGGGCAGGTTGCGCTCTAGGTACACCTGCACTTCCAGGTTTTCGCGCACGGCCTGGGAAAGCTTGTGCGCGTGCACCAGCAGCAGCCCAAACAGCCCAATGACCAGCAAGGCCAGCGTGATGCTGAACACCACCATGGTGTGCGGGTAGCTGCCAAGCTTTTTCTTACGGGCGGGGCGGAACTGGGGCATGAGGGGCAAAGGTAAGGTCATTTATCATTGATCATTTAACATTGATCAAGCAGATACCTTCTGGAAAGCCCGGCTAAAGATCAGCTATGAGGTGGGGCTACTGACGGCGGCGCCTGCCGAAGCCGGCACTACATCATGCTGTAAACCCAGGAGTCGTTGAACGACAGCCGAGAGTCGTTGAATAGCTGATAAATGTTAATTGATAAATGATTACAGTATTGTCCGCGGGTCGTCATCGATGGTGAGCTGCTCGCGGGCTTTGCGGGCGGCTTCCTCGCGGCGGCGCAGGCGCTTACGGGCAAACAGCTCAGTGAGGTTGTCGAACTGCTCGGTGTGCACGAAGCTCAGGCCGGCCCGCTGCTGGTTCACGAACTGCTGGCCCAGGTCGCGGGGCGTGGTTTCGTAGCGCAGGCGTACGCGGAACTTGCCGTCCTTGCGCACAAAGTACTCCAGGCTCAGGTCGCCCACCAGCGAGGTCTGGGCCACGCCGCTGGGGTTTTCGGGCGTTACCGAGCCGGCCACGGCGTTGTTGCTGATGCCGCCCTGGCGGGTGAAGCGCAGGCGGCCTTCGAGCAGGCTGTAGCTCAGGCGCACCTGCAGGCGCTGCAGTTCTTCGGCCGTCACGCCGTCGAGGTTGAAGTTGATTTCCAGGTTCTGATCGATCTGCGAGGTGAGCAAGCCCAGCTGGGTCGACAAAATCTGGCCCAGGCTGTTCTGCACCGTGCCCGAGCCGCTCAGGGCCGCGTTGCCGAAGCCGCCCACGGTGGAGAGCTGCCGAAACAGCAGCAGCGAGAATACCTGCCGGTTCAGCTCCTGCTCGTCGTTGCGGATGCTCGACAGAAACGAGGTCAGCGCGCCTTCCAGCGACGAGGGTGCGTCGTTGAACTCCAGGCCCAGCTGAATGCGGGGCAGCAGCATGTCGCCGGTCAGGTGCATCACGGCCGTCACCGAGGCGGTGGCGTTTTCGTTGCCCACGTCGCTGCCCTGCTGCAGAATGGGAGCCAGCGGGGTGCGCTGGGTATAGGTGGCCGTCACGTCCATCTGCCCGGCCAGCGGGTCGCCGTTCCAGGTGAGCGAGCCGCCGGGCCGCACCTGAAACTCCTTGTTTACCAGGCCCTGCAGGGTGAAGTTGTAGGCCCCGCGCACGATTTCCAGCTGGCCGTACATGTTGAAGTCGCCGCGGGTATCGATGTTGAGGCGCAGCTGCCCGGCGGCCGAGCCGCGAATCACGTCGCCGGTGCTTTCGTCCAGAATCACCTCCATGTAGGCGTCGGGCGTCACGTCGAACACGCCGTTGAAGATGATGCCCGACAAATCGACCTTGGGGCGCACCGGCCCGACGGGCGTGCGGGTGGTGTCCTGCAGGGCCGGGTTGCGGTTCACGAAGCGGATGTAGTTGGCCTGGGTGGCGGTGGCGGCGTTGTCGAGGGGCAAAGCCAGGCGGGTGCCCGCGTCGGTGCGGGCGCGCACGTCAATCACCAGGTTGTCAACCGGGCCAGTCACGGTGGCCGTGCCGGTGGCGAAGGCCGTGCCGAAGTACAGCTCGTTGTCGCGGCGGGTGGTGTTGAGCACCTGCATGCGGCGGAAGGAGGCCCGCAGCGCCAGGCGCATGTCGTCGAAGCCGCGGTGGTAGATGGTGCCGTCGAAGGTGCCGGTGTTGCCCAGCACGTCGCGCAGGCGAATGTTGCGGAACACCATGCGGTCCTCGAAAAAGCGCAGGCGGTCCTCGAAGGTGTAGGTGGTGTTCAGGTAGGCGAAAGTGAGCTGCCCGCCGCGCACGTCCACGTCGCCGCGCAGGCGGGGCGAGGCAAACTTGCCGGTCAGGCGCAGGGTGCCGCGGCTGGTGCCGCCCAGGTTGGTGAGCACGCCCGCCAGGAAGGGCTCGGCCAGCTTGATGGGCGCGTCGTTGAGCACGCCGGTGAGGTTGAGCTGGTCCTGCGCGGCTCCCGGGGCAATGCTGCCGGCCACGCTCAGCACGTTCTGCCGGTCGCGCTCCACGTTCAGGTTCACGCCCAGGCGGCTGGCCTGGTTGTCCCAGTTCGACACGCCCGTGACGTTGCCGATCAGCACCCGGTCGAAGTACAGCGAGTCGACGCTGAGGCGGGCGGCGGCCACCAACTGGCCGAATACGCCGCGCACGTCGCCCACGGCGTACACGCGCCCGGTCATGTTCTGGCCCGTGAGCGGGGCCAAGGTAGCCAGCTCCAGGTTGCGCACTTCCAGGTGCAGGCTGCGGGTGGGGTCTTCCGATACCTGCCCCACGGCGCTGATGAACTGCTCGCCGCTGGCAATGGTGAAGTTCTGCACGTCGATTTCGCGCCCGCCGCCGCGCACCGTAATCACGTTGTCCTGGGCAATGGTCCAGTCGCGGCCCAGCAGGTTTACGCCCGACTGCCGGAACACCAGCTGCACCGCGCCGGGCAGAAAGTCCAGCGCCCCGTTGATCTGGGCGCGGTTGGTGGTGCCGGTCTGCGCCAGCGACGAGGAGAAGTTGATCTTGTCCTGGTCCCACACGCCTTCCACGTAGAACTGCTCGGTGGCGCCCAGTCCCGGCAGGCGCTGGCGGGTGCTGGTGATGCTGGTCTGGGCCAGTACCTCGGGGGCGTAGGGCAGCTTGGAGGTCAGCAGGTCGAAGTCTACATTCTCGGCCCGGATGCTGTCGTACTGCACGCGGGCCACGGTGCCGCTCAAATTCAGAATGGACGTGTTGCCGTTGCGAAACGAGCCCTCCACCCGGGTCGAGTCGCTGAGCGTGAGCTGGGGCAGAAAGACGTGGATGAGCGGGTTGGGCCGCTTCAGGTACAGGTTCAGGGCAATGGCGTAGTCGGGGGCGGCCAGGCGGCGCTTGCGGCGGTAGTAGGCGGCGGTGGCGGCCGCGTCGCCCTCGAAGTTGAGCAGGTACTCCTGGGCCAGCTGCTCCACGTCGCGAATCACCCGCGAAAACTCGAAGTTGCCCTGGGCGCGCAAGTTGAAGGCGTCGGAGCGCATGGCCAGCAGCCGCTCGCCGTTGCGGCGGGTGGCTAGCAGATCGAGCGTGTCGAGGTGCACCGCGCGGCCCTGCAGGTTCAGGCGGGTGTCGCGCAGGTGAATACGGCCCAGCAGCGCGTCCAGGGTCAGGCCCTGGAACTTCACGTCGGCGCGGGTCGAAATCGTGAGCGGGCGGTCAATCAAACCCAGGGCCTGCAGGTTGGCGCGCTGCACCGTGGCCACCACGTCGAAGGCCTGCTGGCGGCCGAAGCTGATGGTGCCCTCGCCGCTGACCTGCAGGTTGGGGTCCTGCACGCGCACCTTGCCGTCGAAGGACTGCTGGCTCAGCTCGCCGTCGGTTACCTGGATGTTGCGGTAGCGGTAGCCCTTGACCCAGATGTGGGGAATGGTGGCCGTGACGCGGGCGCGGGCACCTTCAGGGGTGAAGCCCTGGCCCTGCACCCGGCCGTTGATGGCCACGTCGCGCACCACGCTTTCGTCGCCCAGCAGCTTGCCCAGCTGAAAGCCGCTGGTGCGCACCGTGCCGGCGTAGGACGAGAAGCGCGCGTCGTTCTTGAACTTCAGGTTGACGTCGGAGCTGAGGTTGCCCAGACGGGTGCGGAAGTCGCCGTTGGCCACGAAGTCGTTGTAGAAGCCCAGGAACTGGCCGTTGAGCTGCACGGTGCCCAGCCGCTGGAAGTAGGGGTACACGCTGGCGGGCAAAATGGGCTTCAGGTCGCGGGGGTTGAGCACCGAGCCGGGGCGCAGGCGCAGCTCGGCAAAGGTTTCCTTCCACTCGGGCAGGCCCTCAGCCGTCACGTTGCCGATGATGCGGGTGCCGCCGTTGCTGTAGCGCAGGTCGAGGTTGCGGGCCACGAAGTTGCGCACGTAGCCCTTGGCCTCGCCCGAAATCGTGATTCGCTCGCCCCAGCCCCAGAGCTGGGGGGCAAACTGGGCAATGTCGTCGGAGTACACCACGCTGGGCTGCAGGCGGGTGGTCATCTTCACCGAGTCGTTGAACTCGGTGAAGTTCAGGAAATGCTCGTACTCGAACTTGACGTAATCGCGCAGGCGGCTGCGGCCCACGCGCAGGTCCAGGTCCTCGAATTCCCAGAACTTGGAGGCGTAGGTCATGTCGGCCGCGAGGTGACGCAGCCGGGTTTTGGAGGGCAGGTCGGTGGCCCGCATGTTGGCAATACGGGCGTGAATGGTGTCACCCCGAAACCAGATCTGCGAGAGGTCGGCGTACACGCTGTCGATAAACATGTGCGCGTAGTCCATCGACTTGCCGTAGTACGGCTCGCGCTTCACGTTCTGGCGGTCGAGCACGAAGCGGGCGTTGCGCAAGTCCACGGCCTCAATCTTGAAGTCGAAGGGCGTCTTGGCCTTGGTGGTGTCGGGGGCGCCGATGAGCTTTTTTACCGCCCCGATGAACTGGTCGAGGTTGGTGGAGTCGGGCTGGCCGGCGTAGGTGACCATGGAAAACCGCGGCTCGGTGAGCGTGGCCTTGCTGATGTAGAGCTTGTTGGGCGAGAAGATGGAGAAGACGCTGATGTCGACCTCGGTGCGGCCGATGTGGAACAGCTCCTGGCCCCGGCGGTCGAGCACGTGCACCTGGTCGAGCACCACCCGCGTGAAGGGCCGCACGTCGACGCGCCCGATCGTGACTTCGTGGCCCAGCTTGTCGGAGAGCAGGTCGGCCACGCGGTGGGCCACCCGCGTCTGCACGGCCGGTACGCGCAGGGCCAGCATCGCCACGCCCAGCACCAGGCCGAGCACGACCAGCAGCCCCAGCAGCACCTTCAGAATGGCCTTTATAACTTGCACGCGGTTTTCGGGAGGAAAGGAATGCGGCGGCGCCAACAACAATCGGCCCAGCTGCAAGACGTAAACGCCGGTTTCGGGGATGCTTGTGCCTTCCCAAACCACGGAATTTCTGCGAAATTAGTGCTTGGCGCGTAGTGCCGGGTGCCGAGGACGGCGGCGACGAGCCAGGACGAATGGGTTTCGGCCCGCCCGCCGCTTTCTCGCTTGCAGCAAGTACCGGGATTTTCGGCTTTCCCCCGCTGCGCCCCCTGTATCCGTTTTTCAGCCCTGCAAACTCCCATGCCCGAACATCCGCTTATTCTCGCCATTGAATCGTCGTGCGACGACACCGGGGCTGCCGTAATAGCCGGCGGCCGGCTGCTGGCCAACGTGGTGGCCGGCCAGCAGGTGCACGAGCAGTACGGCGGCGTGGTGCCCGAGCTGGCCTCGCGCGCCCACCAGCAGCACCTGCTGCCGGTGGTGCAGGCCGCCCTCCGCCAGGCCGGCGTGCAGAAGGAAGACCTCGACGCGGTGGCCTTCACCCAGGGCCCGGGGCTGCTGGGCTCGTTGCTGGTGGGCGGCATGTTTGCCAAGAGCTTCGCCCTGGCCCTGGGCAAGCCGCTGATTGGCGTCAACCACATGCGGGCCCACATCCTGGCCCACTTCATTGAGGAGCCGCGGCCGCAGTTTCCGTTTCTGTGCCTGACGGTGAGCGGCGGCCACACCCAGCTGGTGGTAGTGCGCAGCCCGCTCGACATGGAAATTGTGGGCCAGACCCAGGACGACGCCGCCGGCGAGGCCTTCGACAAAACCGCCAAGCTGCTGGGCTTGCCCTACCCCGGCGGCCCGCGCCTCGACAAGCTCGCCAGCCAAGGCAACCCGCTGCGCTTCCCGTTCCCCGTGAACCAGATGCCGGGCTACGACTTCAGCTTCAGCGGGGTGAAAACGGCCGTGATGTACTTCCTGCGCCAGCAAAGCCAGCAGAATCCCAAGTTCATCGAGGAAAACCTGGCCGACCTCTGCGCCAGCATCCAGCACACCATCATCCAGACGCTGGTGCGCCAACTGCGCCGCGCGGCCAAAGATTATGGTCTGACTGACATTGCCATTGCCGGGGGCGTGGCCGCCAACTCGGGCCTGCGCGCCGAGCTGCAGCGCCTGGCCCTGGAGCTGGGCTGGCAGGTGTTTATTCCCGCCTTCCAGTACTGCACCGACAACGCCGGCATGATTGCCATGGCCGCCCAGTTCCAGTACGAGGCCGGCGACTTCACCACCCAGCTCGCCAGCCCCGACCCGCGGCTAAAGCTGGGGTAGGGTTGGCTTTTCGTTGTTGGGAGTTGGTGCCTTAAGGTTGAGAGTTAGTGCCTTTGATGGGTGCGTAGGCATACGAACAACCAACAACGAAAAACGAATCAGGCCAAAAACCAAAAACAAACAACCAAAAACCAGAATGACCAACCCCTTCTGCCCCGGTGACCAGCAAACCCACCGCTACACCGTCGTACCGGCCGATTTTGCCCACTTCGCGGCCGGCGGCGGGCTGGTGCACCCGGTGTTGAGCACTTTCGCCCTGGCCCGCGAAATGGAGTGGGCGGGGCGCCTGTTCGTGCTGCACATGCGCGAGGACGGGGAGGAGGGAATCGGTACGATGCTGCAGGTGCAGCACCACGCCCCGGCCTTTGCGGGCGAAAACCTGGAGCTGACTGCTACCTTTGCCGCCCTCGACGGCCGCGAGCTGACCTGCACCGTAGAAGCCCGCGTGGGCCCGCGGCTGGTAGCCACGGGCCGCACCGGCCAGCGCATTGTGGACAAGCAAAAGCTTGCTGCCCGCTTTGCCACGCTGCGCGCCGAAGCTGCCCGCTAGGCGGCTGCCACACCTTTTTCCGGGCCACTGACCCTTCCCCAGCGGCCCGCTGCGACTCCCTCCCGACTCCCATGGCCAAAGCCAAAGAAAACGCCCCGCGCCACGTCAACATCCAGAACCGCCGCGCCGGCTACGAATATTCCTTTCTCGTCAAGTACACCGCCGGCATGGTGCTGGTGGGCACCGAAATCAAGAGCCTGCGGGTGGGCAACGCCAACATCACCGAGGGCTACTGCACCTTTCAGCACAACGGCACGCTGTGGCTGCACGGCGTGACCATTGCCCAGTACACCGAGGGCACCTACAACAACCACGAGCCCACCCGCCCGCGCCAACTGCTGCTCACCAAAAAGGAAATGCGCCAGCTGCACGCCAAAAGCCAGGAGCAGGGCCTCACCATCATTCCCACCCGCATGTTCATCAGCGAGCGGGGCTTCGCCAAGGTGGAAATTGCCCTGGCCCGCGGCAAAAAGCTCTACGACAAGCGCGAAGACCTCAAAGCCAAGGACCAGAAGCGGGAAATGGACAGGTTGAGGTAACAGGTAACACGTGACACGTAACAGGTGATGAGGTGGTGGGTAAAAGGTGAAAAACGCGGCTTTACTGTTCCTGTGCGGCGGGTTACGTTACTTTGAAGTCGGGAACACCGGAAGCTGAGCCGAAGAGACCTGTCACCTGTCACCTGTCACTTGTTACGTGCCACCTCCTCGCCTGTCACGTGTCACCCCATCACCTGTCACTCAAATAAAAATTGGACCACGGAATTTGCGCCCTGAGCGTTGTGCCGGTGCGCGCCGAGCCATCGGACAAAGCCGAAATCGTTACCCAGCTCGTGTTCGGCGACTGTTACTCGGTGCTGCTCGTGCAGGGCAACTGGCAGCAGATTCGCACCGCGGCCGATAACTACGTGGGCTGGATGGACCCCAAGCAGCACCAGCCCGTGTCGGCCGAGTACCTGGCGGCCTGGCTGGCCCAGGACCACCCCCGCAGCCTCGACGTGGTACAGGTGGTCAGCAGCGCCGCGGCCCGCATTCCCGTCACGCTGGGCGCCCGCCTGCCGTTTTTCGACGGCATGAGTTTGCGCCTCGGCGACGACACCTACTTCTACAACGGCGCCGCCAGCAACCCGCTCAACGGCCACGGCCTGCTGGGGCCCACCGACAAGCGCACCGCCTTGCTGCTCAAGGCCGGCCAGCTGTTTCTCAAGGCGCCCTACCTCTGGGGCGGCCGCACCCTGTTCGGCATCGACTGCTCGGGGCTGATGCAGCAGCTCTACGGCCTGATTGGGGTGCAGCTCCCGCGCGACGCCCGCCAGCAGATCGACCACGGCCGGCCGGTGCACTTCGTGGCCCAGACCCAGCCCGGCGACCTGGCCTTCTTCGACAACGCCGAGGGCAACATCATTCACGTGGGCATGCTGCTCGACGACCAGCAGATTCTGCACGCCAGCGGCGAGGTGCGCATCGACCCGCTCGACCACAACGGCATCTTCAACCGCCAGCGCCAGAAATACACCCACAAGCTGCGCCTCATCAAGCGCCTGCTGCCCGAATAGCGGCGGCCCGCGGCTGAACCAACCACGGGGGCGCACGGTTGCGTAAACGTCCGGAAACCTCTAGCTTACCGCTAGTTCCGCATGCTTACGACCTGCACCCCGTATGGACCAGAAAGTGCTCGTATTGAATGGCGACTACTCCGCCATTACCCTGTGCAGCGTGCAGAAGGCCTTCGTGCTGCTGTACCTCGACAAAGCCGAGCTGGTAGCTCACCAGGAGGGCGCGTTTCTGCGCACCGTGTCGCGGGCCTACCCCAAGCCCAGCATCATCAAGCTGCAGCGCTACGTGCGCGTGCCCTACAAGGGCATTGCCCTGAGCCGCCACAACATCATGAAGCGCGACCATTTTGAGTGCCAGTACTGCGGCTCGACCAAAAACCTCACGCTCGACCACGTGATGCCCCGCTCGCGCGGCGGCGACTCGAGCTGGGGCAACCTGCTCACGGCCTGCGCCCGCTGCAACCACGCCAAGGGCCACCGAACGCCCGAGGAGGCGGGCCTTATCGTCAGGCAGAAGCCCAAGAAACCCACGCTGGCCAGCTTCCTCAAGCTCTCGGCCGGCGCCATCGACCACACCTGGCACGCCTACCTCAACTAAACCGGCGCAGCGCGGCTGCCCGGTTTTTTTGGGCCCGCGCCCAACCCGGCGGCCCGCCCGGCGCGTAGCTGAGGCTCTGGACCACTGGGTTTCAGCCGACCAGAGCCGAAGTGTTCGTACTTTTGCCTCCCGTTTACTTTTCCTTTTTGCATGTCCGTACCCAAGTTTGCCGCCGTGCGGCAGAAAGAGTCGTTTCACCAGGAGCTGAAGCGCCGCGTCAACGACTATTTTGAGCAGGCCGGCAAGCCCACCACCGGCAACGCCACCCTGTTTACCAAGGCCGCCCTACTCACCGGCGCGCTGCTGTTTCTCTACATCCACCTGGTGTTCTTCACGCCCCCAGCCGGCTGGGCCATTCTGGAGTGCATCCTGATGGGTGGGGTAGGGGCAGCCATCGGCTTCAACGTGATGCACGACGGGGCCCACGGCTCGTTCTCCCAGCACAAGTGGCTGAACCAGACCGCCGCTTTCACCCTGAATGTGTTCGGTGGCAACTCCTTTATGTGGAACGCCAAGCACAACCTCATCCACCACATGTACACCAACATCGACGGAGTGGATGACGACATCGACGCCCAGCCCTGGCTGCGGCTGAGCGAGACCCAGCCGCGCCGCGCCCTGCACCGCTACCAGCACTACTACTTCTGGTTTCTGTACGCGCTGTTTTACCTGGCCTGGGTGGTGATGATGGACTACCAGAAGTACTTTAAGGGTGCCATCGGCTCGGTGCCGCTCAAGAAGATGGAAACCAGCGACCAGCTGGTGTTCTGGGGCTTCAAGGCGCTGTACCTGGTGCTGTTCGTGGGGCTGCCCATCTACATCGTCGGCTTTCTGCCCTGGCTGGTGGGTTTCCTGATTTTTGCCGCCGTGGCGGGCTTTTCGCTGAGTCTGGTGTTTCAGCTGGCCCACACCGTGGAGCCGGCCACCTTTCCGGTGCCCGACGCGCAGACCTACAAGATGGAAGACGAGTGGGCCGTGCACCAGCTGAAAACCACCGCCAACTTCGCCACCGACAACAAGGTGGTGACCTGGCTGCTGGGCGGCTTGAACTTCCAGGTGGAGCACCATTTGTTTCCCAAGATTTCGCACGTGCACTACCCGGCCATCAGCAAGATCATCAAGCAGGCCTGCCGGGAGTTCAACGTCACCTACAACGAATTCCCGCGCATGCGCTACGCCATTGCCTCCCACGTGGCCTTCCTGCGCCAGATGGGGCAGGCGGCGTAACAAGCAGCCGACCCGGGAAAATTAAAAAAGGGCCCATTCAGGCACTCACTGCCTGGGTTGGCCCTTTTTCCGTACCCGGCGCTACTAGTTAGCAGCGCGGTATGAACCACCCCCGATGTATTGCCGTTGGGATATGTACCTTGCCGCGTGGCTTACTGCGCCTGCGCCAAGTCAGTTGCCGAGGTGGGTACTTTGGCTTCGTTCCGCTAGCAGCTGCTAGCCGGAACCCACATAGAAAAAAGCCAAGATGTCACTTCCCAAATTTGCTGCCAGCCGCTCCTTTCACGTGGAGCTGAAAAACCGCATCAACCACTACTTCGAAGAAACCGGCAAGTCCACGGCCGGCAGCACCGGCCTGCTCAGCAAGGCCGTGATTCTGCTGGCCGCCTTCGTGGCCCTCTACGTGCACCTGGTGTTCTTTACCCCGGCGCCGGTCTGGGCCCTGCTCGAAGCGGTGGTGCTGGGCGGCACCATTGCCGCCATCGGCTTCAACGTGATGCACGACGGGGCCCACGGCTCGTTCTCCGACCACAAGTGGCTCAACAACATCGCGGCTTTCACCCTGAACGTGCTGGGCGGCAGCAGCTACATGTGGAACGCCAAGCACAACCTGGTGCACCACATGTACACCAACATCGACGGCGCCGACGACGACATCGACATCCAGCCCTGGATGCGCATGAGCCTGGAGCAGAAGCGCTACAAGCTGCACCGCTTCCAGCACCTGTACTTCTGGTTTCTGTACTGCCTGCTCTACATCTCGTGGATTTTCGTGATGGACTACCAGAAGTACTTCAAGCGCAAAATCGGCACCATTGCTCTCAAGAAGATGGAGCTGACCGACCACCTGGTGTTCTGGGGCTTCAAGGTGCTCAACCTGGGCCTCTACATCGGCCTGCCCATCTACATGCTGGGCTTTACTTCCTGGCTGATCGGCTTCGTGGTGGTGACCTGCTTCGCGGGCCTGGTGCTGAGCTTGGTGTTTCAGCTGGCCCACACCGTGGAAACGGCCGCCTTCCCGGTGCCCGACGCCAAAAACAAGCTGGAAGACGAGTGGGCCATTCACCAGATCAAGACCACGGCCAACTTCGCCACCGACAACCGCGTCATCAGCTGGCTGGTGGGCGGGCTGAACTTCCAGGTGGAGCACCATTTGTTTCCCAAGATTTCGCACGTGCACTACCCGGCCATCAGCAAGATCATCAAGCAAGCCTGCCGGGAGTTCAACGTCACCTACAACGAGTTCCCCCGCATGCGCTACGCCATTGCCTCCCACGTGGGCTTCCTGCGCCAGATGGGCCGCGCCTAGCCGCCAAATATGCTTTCCGGAAAAAGCCGACGCCCCGCGCGCCGGCTTTTTTTATGCGCGCCGGCCCCAGAAAATGCCCTCGGTGGCGCTGCGGCCCGAGAGCTGCTCGACCACGAAGCCGTGCTGGCCCAGAGCCTGCATGGTAACGGCGTGGCTGGTGGGCGAGTGAATTTCGATGATGAGGTGCTGCACCTGCGCCAGCCACCCGGTATGTTGGGCAAACACTACCTGCTCGTAGTCTTCCACATCGATTTTCAGCAGGTCGATGTGCGCCAGCCCGTGCCGCTGCATGACCGACGCCATGGAGTAGGCGGGGACCATGTCGGCGCCGGCCTGCTCGCGCACGGTGGCGTTGTAGGCGTAGCCGGGGCTCTGAATGCTCACCTGGGTATCGGCGTTGGCCAGGGCAGCCCGCTCCACCACGGCCCGGCCGCTGGCCACGTAGGGCGCCAGGTTGTGGCGCAGCAGCTCGGCGTTGGCCCCCTCGGGCTCCAGGCAGATGACGCGGGCGGCGGGAAAGCGCAGCAGCAGGTCCAGGGCCGCCAGTCCCACGTTGGCCCCGGCATCGACGATGGTGTGCACGCTTGCGCCGCGCAAAGCGGGCACGTCGTAGCTGCCACGCCAGAACACCTCGTAGAAAATCGACAGGTCGCCGGCGTAGGTGCGCAGCCGCAGCTGCTGGGGCTGCCGGCCCAGGCGCAGCGCGTAGGACTCGGCGGCATCGGCCGTGGGCTGCGGGCGGCGGTGGGCATCAAGGGCCGAGAACTTCTTGGAGTTGCTCAGCAGCCGCAGGCCCGAGCGCAGGTCGGCGGCGGCCGTCAGGCAAAAACGCAGCTTGTCGAGGGCAGTAAGGGCGCGGCGAAGCATGGGCGCGAAAAGTCGGCGGAAAGAAAAATGGCCCCGAAGCTACGGTTTTGGCGCGGCGTAGCTCCGGCGCCCCAGGCCGCTGGTGGGGTAGGGGCACCGCCGCCCCGGGCTAAAACGAGCAGGCAAGGCTGGTCGTCACGTTGACGTAGCTGCGGGTAGGGCGAGCGGTGGAGCGGTCAAAAAGCGCGGTAGGGGCACTGAGGAGCCGGCCTTCTACGCGCACCAGCAGGTTGGCTGAGGGAGCGTGGTCGAGGTTGAGCGAAGCCCCGCGTACCAGCAGGTTGGCCGCCGCGCCGCGCGGAGCCGCCGCGCGGATGATAACCCCTCGGCCGGCGCGGTAATATTCGCCGCGCAGCGCCGCGTGCCAGCCCGCGGCCAGCTGGAAGCGGGCCAGCAGGGCGGCGGTGTGCCATGTGTCGGCCCGGGGGCGCGTTGGCTCGCTTTCCTGCCAGCCCACGTCGGCCACCACCGCCAGCGAGAGGCGGCGGGTGGCGGCGTAGCTGGCGTAGGCATGGTGGAAGTAGCGCCGGCGCCGCACCGAGTCGCGTGGCTGCTCGTTGCCGTAGAAGCTGCTGCTGTTGAGCACCAGCCGCGCCGTCGGTTTCCACTGCACCTGCGTGCCCAGGGCCTTGGCGCCGTTGGTTTCACCGATATTCTGCCAGCCGTTCAGCACCAGCGCAGTCAGCGTCAGCCGCGGCGAAGCCTCGTAGGTGAGGCGGGCGCCCGCTTCGTAGTAAGGCGAGTTTTCCGCCATCAGCGAGCGGGACAGCGTCCAGTTGTCTTTGCCAATGGCCGACTCGAACCCAAGGTGCGAGCTGAAGATGCCCACGTCCAGCCACGTGCGGCGAAAGGGCCGGAAGCCGGCGTAGGCTTCGTAGATAGGTCTGAGGGCAGCTTCCTCGGCGGCGTAGTTGGCCGCCACGTAGGTGCCGGCGTGCAGGCCCGCCGCCGCGCGCACGTGTCCCTGCTCGTAGCGCAGCCCTACCAGGGCATTGTTGATGGAGAATTCGTTCTGCCGGGCGTGCGCGTACAAAAAGGCGGGCCGGCGCGGCTGGCGGGCGTGCCGGAAGTCGTAGCCGTAGTAGCCCTCCACGTAGCCAAAGAAAGTCAGCGGCGGGGCAGCAGCGGCCGGCGGGGCTTGAACCGAATCGGCCTGCTGCCCGGCCGCCCCCAGCGGAACGACGAGGGCCCATGCCGTAAGCCACTGGTATTTCATGTCAGCGGGAGAGCGGGCAATCAGGGCCCGGCGGCGCGAAAGTACAACCTGCGCGGGCTGCTCGGCCGATGGGACTGGGCACCCGCAAAACGCACCGGCCCCGGCTACGCCGCAGCGCAACCGGGGCCGGTGGGTGAGGCGTGGGCTGCTTTACTGCGGGCGGGCCGAAGTTCCACCCATGAAATCGAGCAAATCCTGGGTCAAGCGGTCCTTGTCGGTGATGAACAGGCCGTGCGGGGCGCCGTCGTAGCGGATGTAACGGGCCTGGGGCAGCAGCCGGGCGGTTTGGTCGCCGCTGGCCTCGATGGGCACGGTTTCGTCCTTGGTGCCGTGGATGATGAGCGTGGGCACCGTCATGGCTTGCACGTCGGACCGGAAGTCGGTGCTGCTGAAGGCCTTGGCGCACTCCCCGGTGGCGTGGGGCGAAGCCGGCAAACACAGCAGCTGCATCCAGTCGAGGGTGGCCTGGCTCACGGGGTGGCTGATGAGGCCCTGGCCGTAGAACTTCTTGCCAAACGCCTGCAGGAAGTCGGGGCGGTCCTGGCGCAGGCCGTCGATGATCTTGTCGAACTCGGCCTGCGGCACCCCGGTCGGGTTATCGTCGGTTTTGAGCAGGTAGGGCGTCACGGCCGATACCAGCACGGCCCGGCTCACGCGGGCGCTGCCGTAGCGGCTCAGGTAGCGCACCACCTCGCCGCCACCCATCGAAAAGCCCACCAGCGTCACGTTCTGCAGGTTCAGGCCTTCGAGCAGGGCGTGCAGGTCGGCGGCCAGTACGTCGTAGTCGTAGCGGCCCCAGGGCTTGTCCGACTTGCCGAAGCCGCGCCGGTCGTAGGCCACTACGCGCTTGCCGTGGTGGGCCAGTGCGTGCGACTGATGCTCCCACATCTGGTGGTCGGCGGGCCAGCCGTGAATCAGCACCACCGGGTCGCCCTGGCCCCAGTCCTGGTAGAAGATGTTGACGTCGTTGCCCTGGGCGTCCTGGCCAGCTTTAAGGTAGCTCATGGTGTTGGGTGTGGTTGTGGTGAAAACAGTAAGCTCGGTGTACTGCGCCGGCCGGCCGGGGGTTGGGGTGGTAGATGCAGCTGCAGAAACGCAATGGCGCCCGGCAAGCCACGAACGACACAAGACGGCAGACGAACCGGGCCCCGGCGCCGATGAAAAAAATGGGATGCGCCCCGGTCGGCGCCGGCGGCGGTTGTGAGTTCGGCCGGCAGCCCCCACCTTTAGCCCCGATGAGCCGCCCCTTCCTGCCCCCGTACTGCGCCGCTGCCCTGGCCCTGCTGCTGAGCGCCTGCAACTCCCGCTCCGACCAAAGCACGTCGTCGACCGAAACGGCCCCGCCCGCAGCCGCGGCAGCCCAGGCACCCGCCGCGGCCACCGACTCGCCCGGCGCCTGGTACCGGCAGTACCGCGGCCTGCTGCCCGGCACCGCCGACAGCATCACCCTGCACCTGCAAGCCTGGCCGCGCCTGAGCAACGACACCGAGTCGGCCGGGGTGGCCGCCAGCTACGCCGGCCCCGACGGCCAGCCCTTCGAGCTGATGGGCGACTACGAAAGCCCCGCCCGCGCCGACAGCCTGGTGCTGATTGACTACGAGCCCGAGCACCAGACCGGCCCCGATAACCGGGGCATTGTGTGGCGGCTGCGGCGGCAGGGTTCGAGTCTGCGGGGTACCGTTGGCGGGCGGCCCGTGCAGCTGCGCGAGCGGCAGCCGGCGGGCAGCCTGCGGCTGGCGTCGCGCTTCTTGCACGATTCGGTGGCCGCTTTTCCCGGGCAGGCCCGCTCGCCCCACGCCCAGCTGCGCCTGCTGGCGCTGCTGCCGACCGGCCCGGGCGCGGCTACCGCAACCCTGGCAGCCAATCTGCTCCGCCACCTGCGCGGCGACACCGTGGAAACCCGGCCGGCCCCGTCGATCGACAGCCTGTGGCGGCAGCAGGTGCGCCGCTATGCCGTGGAGTACCGCCAGGACGCGGCCGGCAGCCGCCCTGCCCCAGGCGACACCGCCAGCTACCCGGCCGGCGGCCTGGGCCTGCGCTACGACGACCAGCAGCTGATGCGGGTGCTGTGGAACCAGGCGCCGCTGCTCAGCGTGGGCTTTTTCTCCTACGGGTACACCGGCGGCGCCCACGGCAACTACAACACCCGGGTGCAGACCTACGACACGCGCACCGGCCGCCCCTTGCGCTTCGCCGATATCTTCCGCGCCGGCAGCAAGCCGCGCCTCGTGCCGTTGCTCGACCAGGCCGCCCGCCGCGCCTTCCGCCTCGCCCCGGGTGCCCCGCTCGACGGCCCGCTGTTTGAAAAGCACCTGCCCGCCACCGACAACGTGTTTCTGACCAGCGGCGGGGCCGTGTTCGTGTACGCGCCCTACGAGGTAGCCTGCTACGCCCAGGGCGAAATCCGCCTGTTCGTGCCCTTCGCCGAGCTGAGCGCGCTGCTGAAGCCCGGCCTGCCCGTGGGCAACCAGGCGGCTACGGCGGCGCGATAACGGGCTGGTTGCCCACGGGTTAAGGGCTGGGCGTTAGGGTAGCTTAAGGTATAATGAATAGATAATCCGGTACTTTGCGCCCGGAAGGCAGCGGCGGACTGCTGCAACCCGGCATGGAACACGTTCACCCGATACCGCCCCATTCGCCCCTGCACGCGGCCGTGCAGCTGTGCTGGCAGCTGGACCGGCACGACCCCGTGGCCATTCGGGAAACCATCATGCCCAAGGGTACGGTTGAGCTGATCTTCAACCTGAACGACTCCGCCGCCATGGAGGCCCGGATTGGCCCGCGCCTGTACCAGGTGCCGCGCTGCTTTATCAACGGCTTCAACTCCTGCCCGGTGCAGCTGGCGCTGCCCCAGTCGCACCTGCTGTTCGGCGTCGTGTTTCAGCCCACGGCCCTGCGCAGCATCTTCAACGTTGAGGCGCCCGACTTCAGCAACCAGTGCATCGACATGAGCCTAGTGGATGCCGGCCTCGACCAGCTCTGGCACCAGCTGGGCGAGCTGCCGGACTTTGCCGGGCGCGTGGCCGCGTTTACCGGCTGGCTGCTCCAGCGCCTGCCCAGCCTCAGCGCCCAGGAGCGGTTTTTCGACCGCTACCTGAGCAATCCGGGCCAGCCGGCGCTGTCGGTGGCGCAGCTTTCCGACCTGCTGTGCTACTCGCCGCGCCACCTCACGCGCAAGCTGCAGGCCCTGGTGGGCATGAACACCGAGCGCACCCTGCTCTACAAGAAATATCTGCAGGCCCTGCACCTGATGCACGGCTCCGGCCAGTCGCTGACCCAGATTGCCCACGGCTGCCAGTTTACCGACCAGGCCCACTTCAGCAAGACCTTCCGCGCGTTTACCCAGCTCACACCGCGCGAGTACCTGGCCCTGAAAAGCCACCTGCCCGGGCATATCTATTCGAATGTCCGTTAAATACAAGTAGGCCCGCGGGCGGGCGCAGACCTTTGTAGCACCTCGAACCTACAACCCTCTGCGCTATGAAAACCACCCTGCCCCACGTCATCGAGAACGGCCTCGGTGAAAAGCTCATCTTCCACCGCCTGGAGCCGGAGCCCGACGGCGACCGGCTGATTGTCGAAAACTTCGTGACGCCCGGCCACGGCCCGCTCATGCACACGCACTGGCTGCAAGATGAGGCCCTGACCGTGGTGCGGGGCCAGATGGCCTACGAGGTGCTGGGCCAGCCCGTGCAGTATGCCCAGGCGGGCGAAACCGTGGTGTTCAAGCGCGGCGTGCCCCACCGCTTCTGGAACTGCGGCACCGACGTGCTGAACTGCACCGGCTGGGTGAAGCCGGCCAACACCCTCGTGTTTTTCCTCTCCGGAATCTACGCGGCCCAGGTGAAATCGGGCAAGCCCGAGCCCGATGCCTTCGACGCGGCCTACCTGATGACCCGCTACGCCCGCGAATACGACCTGCCGCTGATTCCGAGCTTCGTCAAGCGCGTCGTGATTCCCACGACCTACCGCGTGGGCCGGCTGCTGGGCAAGTACCGCAAGTTCGCCGACGCGCCTGAGCCGGTGCTGGGGTAGGAGCGTAGTTTGCCTCTACATTTGAAAGAGCTGTAACGTTCGTTACAGCTCTTTTGCCTTTCCTGCCGCTTATGAAATCCTGGTCAATTGCAATGGGTGTGGCTTTGACTATGACTGGCTGCCATCAGGAGACTACGACTCCGGTTGCAATAGCCGAGGGCCGGGTGCAGCTGCAACTTCCCGCAGAGTGGAGCGTCCGTAAGAAATTGCCGGTCTTTGGCCCCGACTGCTCGTCGTGTTCGGGCAGCGAGTATCAGGAATACTTCGGCCGGGTTTTTCCGGATGGAGTAGTGGTTTCGGTAATCGTCTTTCCCGCGGGCAACAATAAGCTACCCGAGCTTAAAGGTGAATTGCAGGCTCTAAAGGAGAAGAACCCCTATGCTAAGCCGGAAATACTGGCTGGCAGCGTCAACCAGCGTAATCGTTCGATTGAAGTCACTTACACCATCAAGGACAAAAGCAGGTACTGCAAAATGGTCAGGTATGTGGGTCGGTACCGGTCTTTGCAACTGTTTTATCAGGGCACCGACACCGAGAACTTTAGAAATCAGGTCGAGAACATTCAAAAGTCGGTGCAGGTAGACTCTTGCTTCTTAGACCGCGCAAAGCCGTGATTATCTGAGGCTGAATTCCTATCTTTGCCGCCCCGCCAGGGTGGCGGGCCGGGGCTTAGGCCCTGTGCATCAATAAAAAACGCGTTCCGGAGGCGGGCCCTGCGCCGGACGTGTACATTCAGGGCCAACTGCACTACATCATGGCAGATTTGCAAGACAACTTCGATTGGGACAACCTCGAAGCCAACAGCTTCGGCGGTAACTACTCCAAGGAGGAGCGCGCCCGCCTCGAAGAAATGTACGCCGGCACCCTCACCACGGTCGAGGAAGAGCAGGTAGTAAAAGGCACGGTGGTTTCGGTCAACGACCGCGACGTAATCGTGAACATCGGCTTTAAGTCGGACGGCCTGGTTCCGCGCTCGGAATTCCGCGACCTGACCGACCTCAAGCCCGGTGACGAAGTAGAAGTATTCATCGAAGACCAGGAAGATGCCAACGGGCAGCTGATTCTGAGCCGTAAGAAGGCCAAGATCAAGCAGGCTTGGAAAGCCATCTACGACGCCCTGGAGTTCGACAACATCCTGGAAGGCGTAGTGAAGCGCCGCACCAAAGGCGGTCTGATCATGGAGCTGGACGGCGTGGAAGCCTTCCTGCCCGGCTCGCAGATCGACGTGAAGCCCATCCGCGACTTCGACATCTACGTGGGTCGTCGCATGGAAGTGAAAGTGGTGAAAATCAACGCCGCCTTCGACAACGTGGTAGTTTCGCACAAAGTCCTGATCGAGAAAGACCTCGAGAAGCAGCGCGAAGCCATCCTCAACAACCTGGAGAAAGGCCAGATTCTGGAGGGCGTTATCAAGAACATGACCAACTTCGGCGTGTTCATCGACCTCGGCGGCGTCGACGGCCTGCTGCACATCACCGACATCTCGTGGGGCCGTATTGCCCATCCGAGTGAAGTGCTGCAGCTCGACCAGAAGCTGAACGTAGTAGTGCTCGACTTCGACGAAGCCAAGAAGCGCATCTCGCTGGGCCTGAAGCAGCTGACCCCGCACCCGTGGGATTCGCTGCCCCAGGACCTGCAGCCCGGCTCGAAAGTGCAGGGCCGCATCGTGAACGTGGCCGACTACGGCGCGTTCATGGAAATCGTCCCCGGCGTAGAAGGCCTGATCCACGTTTCGGAAATGTCGTGGAGCCAGCACCTGCGCAACCCGCAGGACTTCATCAAGCAGGGCGACGTAGTGGAGGCTCAGATCCTGACCCTCGACCGCGAAGACCGCAAGATGAGCCTGGGTATCAAGCAGCTGAGCGAAGACCCCTGGACCCGCGCCGATTTCGGTGGCAAGTACGCCGTGGGCACCAAGCACAACGGCCTGGTGCGCAACCTGACCAACTTCGGCCTGTTCGTAGAGCTGGAAGAAGGAGTTGACGGCCTGGTGCACGTGTCGGACCTGTCGTGGACCAAGAAGGTGAAGCACCCCTCCGAAATGGTGAAGGTGGGCGACCGTCTGGACGTGGTAGTACTGGAGCTGGACGTGCAGAACCGCCGCCTGGCTTTGGGCCACAAGCAGCTGGAAGAAAACCCCTGGGATACCTTCCAGACGGTGTTCACCCCCGGCTCGACCCACAAGGCAACCATCACCGAGAAGTCGGACCGCGGCGCCGTGCTGGAGCTGCCCTACGGCATCGAAGGCTTTGCTTACCCCAAGTCGCTGGTGAAGGAAGACGGCTCGCAGCCCGAGGTTGGCGACTCGCTCGACTTCAAAGTATCGGAGTTCTCGAAAGATGACCGCCGCATCGTTCTCTCGCACACGGCTACCTACAGCCAGCAGGAGGAGGAAAGCAACCGCGCTTCCAAGTTCGCCAAGAAGAAGCCGGCCGCTGGTGCTGCCGGGGCCGCTGGCGAAGGCAAAATCAGCGACCTGAAGAAAAACCAGACCGCTGAGAAGTCGACCCTCGGTGACCTCGACGCTCTGAGCGCCCTGCGCGACAAGCTGATGGGCAACGAGCGCGCCGATGCCGAGCAGAAGCTGTCGGACCGCTCGCCGAAGGCCGCCAAGGCCGACGAAGCTCCCGAAGCCGAAGGTGGCATCATCGCCGCGGTAACCGGGGCGGCTTCGGCCGCTATCGACAAGGCTAAAGAAGTTGCCGGTGACGTAGTAGACGCTGCTACCCACTCCGCCGCTTTCGAAAAGGCCAAGGAAGTAGCCGGCGACGTGGTTGATACCATCACCGAGAAGGTGAAGGACCTGACCGCCTCGAACGACGAAAACGCCGACGAGAAGAAGGAAGACAAAGCCTAAGCGGCCCATTTCCTAGCCCTCAGATCAGAAAGCTCCCGGCCCACGCGGTCGGGAGCTTTTTGTTTGCTTGCAGCCCCGCCGGGCAAGAAAAAAGCGTGCTTCTACTGCCTGAGCGTGTATTAGTTAAGCTGCTGGCGGGCTGTTCGGGGCACGGGGAAGTTGGCCGAAGTCAAAAACAGTTGTAAGTTTGCCGTCCCAAGCCCCTACAAGGTGACGTGACCGAGTGGCTAGGTAGAGGTCTGCAAAACCTCCTACAGCGGTTCGAATCCGCTCGTCACCTCTCAACGCCCCGCAGCTCTAGCCAGCTGCGGGGCGTATTGCTTTCGGCCCGGTTGCGCCGGGCTATCCGGCGCGCAGCGGGCCGTAGCCCGCGGCCCAGCGAGGATTCGGGGCTTTTTATTCGTATCTTCTGCTTCCACCCAGGTTCCCGCGCCATGAATCCCCTTTCCCGCATTCATCACAAGGCCAAGCCCGCATTCCTGTTTCTGACGGTTCTCGCCCTCGTGCTGCTGGGAAGTGTGGTTGAAAAGCGGCTGATGCACGACATGAAAACGTCGGTGTCGTCGCTTTACCAGGACCGGCTGCTGCCCGCCACGGGCCTGTTCCGGCTCAACGATTTGATGCACGCCAAGCGCCGGCTGGTGGAGGAATACCTGGCGCGGCCCTCGGCGGCGCGGCTGCACGCCACCCAAATTGCCGTGGCCGGCCGCAACGTGCAGATCGACTCGCTCATCAGCCGCTACGAAGCTACCTACTTGGTAGCCGAGGAGCAGCGCATCTTCGGCCGGTTCCGGGCCGACCTGCGCCGCTACAACGACCTGGAGCACGCGCTGCTGACGGCCGGCGCCCCCGCCGCCGGGCCGCGGCAACTCAGCCGCGAGTTCGATGCCATTCACGGCGAGCTGGTGCGCCTGAGCGACATTCAACTCAGCGTGGGCGAGGAGCTGTCGGCCGGCTCGGCCGCCATCGAAGGCAACGCCGTCACGGTAAGCAACCTGCAGATTGGCATCATGCTGGTGCTCACGCTGGCCATTCAGCGCGCCCTGCTGCTCGACACGCACCCGCTGATTCCCAAAAGCCTGAAGAACTTCCGCCTGAACTAGCGGCGCCGGCCGCCGCGGTTGGGATGCTGCGGTTCGATGCGGTAACTTTGGCTGAACGGCTGCCGGGTGCGCATCAGCAGCGGCGGCAGTCAGCTCAACTCTCCTTACTTGCCGCACTCTATTTCCTCTTCCTGGCGTAGCCCGTGGGGCTGGCTGCTCTGCCTGATCTGGGCCAGCTGCCTGCCCTGGGCCGTGGAAGCGGCGCGCCAGCCGGCGCCGCGGGCCGAGCTGCGCCTGCGCGACAACCAGGAGCCGGCGCGGCTGTGGGCCCTGCCCACCCTGGGGCGGCCCGCCGTGCTGGCAGCCGCCCACTCCCCGCTGTCGCCCGCTTCGGGACCCGGCGCCGGAGTGCTGCCGCCGCTGCCCCAGTGGTGGCTGGCTGGGAGCCACGCTGGGCTGCGGGCTTTGGGCCTGGGCCTGGCACCCGACGGGAACGTACGCCACCGCGCCCGGGGCCTGCGCACGGCGCTGTCGCCCAACGGTCCCTAGCCGACCCGAAACCAGAACCGGCTACCGGTTCAACCGGGCCCCGCTGCAAGAGCAGGCGGCCCCGGCTTACTACGGGTCACAACTTTTTTCCAAGGGCCCTGGCGCCCGTTTCACCGCCCGCCCCGGCCGATACCAGAACCGGCGCGGGCCCTGGTTTTCCTGTTTCTACATGACGGCATCCCTCGCAAGCGACAAAACCCTTTCCCAACATCTCAAAGACGCGGCCCTGATCGTACTGGGCATTCTATCGGCCGCCCTGGGCCTTAAAAGCTTCCTGCTCTCCAGCCACTTCATCGACGGCGGCGTCACGGGTATTTCCATGCTGCTGGCCCAGGTGCTGGGCGTGCCGCTGGCCGTGCTGCTGCTGGTCATCAACCTGCCCTTCGTGGTGCTGGGCTACCGGCAGATCGGCCGCGGCTTCGCCCTCAAAAGCGCCCTGGCCATTGCCGGCCTCTCGCTGAGCCTGGCCGTGATTCCCTTCCCCGACATTACCCCCGACCTGCTGCTGACGGCCGTGTTCGGCGGCTTGTTCATTGGAGCCGGCATCGGGCTGGCCATGCGCGGCGGGGCCGTGCTCGACGGCACCGAAATAGCGGCCCTGCTCATCAGCAAGCACAGCCCGCTGGTGAAGGTCAGCGACGTGATTCTGATTCTGAATGTGTTCATCTTCGCCGCCGCCGCCTTCCTGCTGGGTACCCAGGCGGCCCTGTACTCCATTCTGACCTACGTGGCGGCCTCCAAGGCCCTGGACTTCCTGCTGAACGGCCTGGAGCAGTACACGGGCGTGACCATCATTTCCGACGAAAGCGAGGAAATCCGCAAAACCATTACCGAAACCCTGGGCCGCGGCGTGACGATTTACCGCGGCAAGCGCGGCTTCGGCAAGCGCGGCGCCCGCGACGAGGAGCGCGACATCGTCTTTACCGTGGTGACGCGCCTGGAGCTGCCGCAGCTGCGCACCGAAGTGCGCCGCATCGACCCCAAAGCCTTTCTGATCCAGCAGAGCATCGACGATACCGAGGGCGGGATGGTGAAAAAACGACCCCTGCACTAATGAAAGCGTGTCTTTCCCGCGCTGTCAGCAACGGCCGCTCCGCACCCGGGGCGGCCGTTGATGTTTTGCGGCCGGTTAAAGCAACGGGCACCAAGTCCGAGGGTCTTGGGTTATCGGGCTATATTTGCAATATGCCCAGATTCCGTCTTGCTGCTGTTTGCCTGGCCACGGCCTTTTTTGCGTCCTGCTCCCAGAAAGAAGAGGTGGCCCCCGTAACGCCGCCTACTCAGCCCCCGGTTACGCCGCCCACCACGCCCGTTGTGCCGCCGCTGAGCGTGCACCTGACCATGGGCAACCCCAGCGGCGCGGCCGCCGACGAGGCGCTGACCACTAATTTTCTGTTGCTCAAGCCGCAGTACGCGCTCAGCTACCACCGCGACCGGGGCATTCCCAACTGGGTGAGCTGGCACCTGAGCGCCTCCTGGCTGGGCTCGGCCGCCCGCCAAGACGACTTCCGCGCCGATGCCACGCTGCCCACCGGCTGGCACCGCCCCGGCTCCAGCTCCTACTCCGGCTCGGGCTTCGACCGCGGCCACAACTGCCCCTCGGCCGACCGCACGGCTACGGTGGCCGATAACTCGGCCACCTTCCTGATGAGCAACATGATTCCGCAGGCGCCGCGCAACAATCAGCAAACTTGGAACAACCTGGAGGGTTATTGCCGCACGCTGGTGGGCCAGGGCCACGAGCTGTACGTCATCATGGGCCAGTACGGCACGGGGGGAACGGGCGCGAACGGCTACAAAACCAGCGTCGACGCCGGCCGCGTAACCGTGCCCAAGCGCATCTGGAAAGTAATCGTGGTGCTGCCGGTGGGCGACGACGACCTAACCCGGGTGAATTCGGCTACCCGCGTTATTGCGGTGGATACGCCCAACGAGAATACGGTGAGCACCACCTGGGGCAGCTACCGCACCAGCGTCGACGCCATTGAGGCGGCCACGGGCTACGATTTGCTCTCGGCCGTGAGCCCGGCCGTGCAGGAGGTGCTGGAAGCGCGCGTCGACAGCGGCCCGGTGCAGTAGCCGGTTTCCCGGCTTCGGCGGGGTTAGTGAGTCAGGGCCCCACCCGCACTCAGGCACCGCGCCACGGCCGCGGGCAGCTGCTCGTGGCCGACGGAAATCGAGAAGGTGATTTCGTTGTGGCGGTACAGCGTCAGGCGCGAGTCGGCGGCCGAGTCCGGACAGCGCGTGGCCACTACCAACGCCCGCCCGTCGCGCCAGCGGGCCGTGAGGGCAGCGGCATCGGGCCAGGGGGCGGCAGTGGGCACCACCGCCTGCGGGCCGAAGGCCTCCAAAGCCTGCACTACTGCCAACAGGCGACGCAGCAGCACCGCCTGCGTGGCGGGGTTGGCCAGGGCCTCGGTAGCCAGGCGGGTACGCAGGGTCTGGGCAAACCGCTCGGCAAGGGTGGGAGAGAAGCTCATGGGCGGGGAAGGTACGGCCGTGCAAAGTACGCGGCCCGGGCCAAAACCAAAACGCCCCGCCAGCCGAAGCCAACGGGGCGCTGAAAGAATAGTTTTTGGTAGGGCAAAGGTAGGCGATATTGCCGACTTGGCCCGGGGCCAAAGCATAATTTTATCATTTATCGAAGGGGACGGCGGCGGTCGGTTCGCACGAACTCAGGAAGTTGAGAAAAAGCCGGTCAGATAGCCCTGGTAGTGGCTGCCCCGCACAATATCCCTACATTTATTCTGCGCGTACAAGCGGCCGAATCCTTCCCTCTCTCAACTTCCTTTTATGCAGATTATCGACCTCCGCACCATGCGTGGGCCCAGCTACTGGTCCGTGAAACACCCCAAGCTGATTGTGGCCAAGCTGGACCTGCAAGACCTGGCCGATACCTGGAGCAACGCCGTTCCGGGCCTGGCCACTCGCCTGCTGAAGCTGCTGCCGGGTTTGGCCGCACCGCGCAGCAAGGATCCGCGCCAGGCCGCCAAGCAGCCCCCGCTCACCCACGAGCAGCTCAGCGACGGGGAACCCTGGGGCCACGTGGCCCAACAGGTAGCCCTGGAACTGCAACGGCTGGCCGGCATGCCGGTGCGCTGGGGCAAGATGCGGCCGGCCCACGAGCCCAACTGCGAGATGGTGCTGTTTGAGTACCAAGAGGAGCGCGCCGGGCGCGTGGCCGCCGAAGCCGCCGTGGAGTTGCTGAACGCGGTGGTAAAAAAGGAGAAGTACGACCTGAAAGGCGTGGTGAATCAGCTGCACGACATTCGGGAGGAGGAATTTTTCGGGCCCAGCACCTGGAGCATCGTGGCCGAGGCCGCTTCGCGGGGCATTCCTTACATCCAGCTCAAGCACAGCAGCATCATTCAGCTGGGCTACGGCGTCAACCAGAAACGCATCTGGGCCACCACCAGCACCTACACCTCGCACGCGGGGGTGGAAATTGCCGGCAACAAAAACCGCACGAAGGCTATGCTGGCCGCCGCCGGCGTGCCCGTGCCCAAAGGCACCACGGTGTACAGCCCCGAAGGCCTGCGCGACGCCATCGAGGAGCTGGGCTTTCCCATCGTGACCAAGCCCCTCGACGGCAACCACGGCAAGGGCGCCAGCATCAACCTGCTGAACTGGAAAGAGGCGCTGGCCGGCTTCAAGGCCGCGCAGGAGTACTCGCGCGCCGTCATTGTGGAGCAGTTCATCGAGGGCTTCGACTTCCGCCTGCTCGTCATCAACGGCAAGCTGGTGGCCGCCGCCAAACGCACCCCGGCGGCCGTGACGGGCGACGGCGTGAGCACCATTCAGGAGCTCATCGACAAGGTGAACGAGGACCCGCGCCGCGGCGTGGGCCACGAAAAGGTGCTCACCCAGATCAAAATCGACAAGCACACCAACCAGATTCTGAAGGCGCGGGAGCTCACGGCCAAGTCGGTGCTGCCCGCGGGCGAAATCCTCTACCTCAAGAGCACGGCCAACATCAGCACCGGCGGCACCGCCACCGACGTAACTGATTTGGTGGACCCCTACAACGTGCTCATGGCCGAGCGCGTGGCCGGCATCATCGGCCTCGACATCTGCGGCATCGACGTGCTCACCACCGACATTGCCATTCCGCTGAACGAGTCGCGCGGGGCCGTGATTGAAGTAAATGCCGCCCCTGGCTTCCGCATGCACATTTCGCCCGCCGACGGCCTGCCGCGCAACGTGGCGGCCCCGGTGGTCGACATGCTCTTTCCCGATGGCACGCCCTCGCGCATTCCCATCTTCGCCGTCACCGGCACCAACGGCAAAACCACCACCACCGGCCTGCTGGCGCACATCGTGGCCGCCAAGGGCTACAAGGTGGGCAACACCAGCACCAACGGCATCTACATTCAGGGCAAGCAGCTGGAGAAGGGCGACTGCACCGGCATGGTGTCGGCCGAGTTCGTACTGAAGGACCCCACGGTGAACTTCGCGGTGCTGGAAGTGGCCCGCGGCGGGCTATTGCGGTCGGGCCTGGGCTTCCACAGCTGCGACGTGGCCGTGGTGACCAACGTGGCGGCCGACCACCTCGGCCTGCGCGACATTCACACCGTGGAGGAAATGGCCCAGGTGAAGGGCGTGCTGCCGCGCACGGTGCGCAAAAACGGCTGGGCCGTGCTCAACGCCGACAACGACCTGACCTACGAGATGCGCAACACGGTGGACTGCCGGGTGGCTTTGTTCAGCATGGACGAGCACAACCCGCGCATCACCGAGCACGTGGAAAACGGCGGCGTGGCGGCCGTGTACGAGGAGGGCTACGTGACCATCTACAAGAACAGCTACAAGCTGCGCATCGACCGGGCCGTGGAAATGCCGGTGACCTTCGGCGGGCGCGCGCGCTTCAACATCGAAAACGTGCTGGCCGCGGCCCTGGCCTGCTACTGCTACGGCTTCGACAAGGACGACATCAAGACCGCGCTGCGCACCTACGTGCCCTCGGCGGCCAAGACGCCGGGCCGCATGAACCTGTTCCGCTTCCCCGGCTTCGAGGTCATCGTCGACTACGCCCACAACACCCACGGCATTCAGAAATTCGGGGAGTTCCTCGACGCTACGCCCGCCACGCACAAGGTCGGCATCGTGTCGGGCCTGGGCGACCGGCGCGACGAGGATACGCTGGCCTTTGCCCGCGAGGCCGGCCGCATCTTCGACGAGGTAGTGCTGCGCCAGGACAAGGACCTGCGGGGCAAATCGGCCGGGGAAATCGAGCAGCTGATGCGCGCCGGCCTCGTGGCCGACAAGCCCGATCTGCCCATCACCTACATCGAGCGCGAAGCCGACGCCATCGACCACGTGCTGAGCACGGCGCGCGAAGGCTCGGTCATCACCATCTTCACCGAGGACATTGGCCTCACCATCAAAAAGCTGGAAGCGTTTGAGGCCAGCCTGAGCCAGCCCCAGCCCGCCTAAGTAGCGCCGCTGCTGCGGCCCGCAAAAAAGCCCCGCCGGACAATCCGGCGGGGCTTTTCTGTGGGGTAGAAAACCTAAGTCCTACTTCAGCGTGAAATTGGTTTTGCCGATCAGGTAGCCATCGGCGTACAGCTCCACGGTGTGCTGGCCGGGCTTGTAGTCGGAGCCCTTGGCGTACACGAACTGCACGGCCTGGCGGGTGTTGTCGAACACCACTTCCTGTTTGGCGGTGTAAAAGGCTTCGTTGCCCTCGGTGAGGAAGGTACCGCCGCCGGTGCTCAGGTTGTAGAGGGCCGAGCCGTCGGGCTCGAGCAGGCGCATCACAATCTGCTTGGTTTCCTTGGGCGACACGTCGTTGCGGCCCAGGTTGAAGGTTACCTTCACCTTCTCCACGCGCTTGGCCTTAAACTCGTTGTCGTCGTCGGTATTTTCCTTGTTGCGGCGGTTGATGACGCCCACGCGAATGTTTTCGGCCTGCAGGCGCGAGGCAATGGCCACTTTCTCGCTCAGCTCCTGGTTGGAGCGCGCCACCGTAGACAGGGTATCGGTGAGGCGGTTCTGGCGGTCTTTCAAGGTCTGCGTCTCGGTGAAGAGGGTCTCGTTGTCGCGCTTGAGCTGGGCAATTTCCTCGTCTTTCTGGCGCAGCTGCCGCTCGAAGTTCTGGGCCCGCTGCTGGAAGCGTTTCTGGTCGGCCAGCGAGAACGAGCCCGCCCGGAACGAGCGCAGCTTCAACAGGTCGGCGTTGATGGAGGCAATCTTGGCTTCGAGCGAGTCGTTGGCCAGGCCCATGCCCTGCAGCTCCTGGCTTTGGCGCTCAAAATCGCCCTTCAGGGTTTCGTACTGCTGAATCTGTTCTTCCAGCTTGGCGTCTTTCACCTTGATTTCGGAGCTGAGCTGCTCGTTCTGCTTGGCCTTCTGCTGATTCATGTAGAACAGAATGCCGTTGATGCCCAGCAGCACGAGAAACAGCGCTACAATCAGCAGCACTCGGTTGTTATTGCGGCGTTCGGGAGCCTGCTCTTGTTCCATGGAACGAGGGATAAGAATGAAGTGAAGCCGGGCCACCCGGAGCGGGGCCGCGGCAGTACCTTTACGGCAAAAATAGACGGATATTATCCCCGGGCAACTTTCAGGGCCCGGCTCAACCCCCGCCCGATGGCTGCTGCTGCCTTTGATGCCGCCTACTGGACTGCCCGCTACCACGCCGGCCGCGACGCCTGGGATACGGGCGCCATCACCGAACCGTTGCGCGCCTACTTTGCCCAGCTGGGTTCGCCCGACGAGCGCCGCATTCTGATTCCGGGCGCCGGCCGCGCCTACGAAGCCGAGTGGCTGCACCGCCACGGCTGGCCCCAGGTGTGGGTGGCCGACCTGGCCCCCGAGCCGCTCGTGGCGCTGCAGCAGCGCGTGCCCGACTTCCCCGCCCAGCACCTGCTGCTCGAGGATTTCTTTGCCCTGCCGCCCGCGCCGCCCTACGACTTAATCGTGGAGCAAACCTTTTTCTGCGCCCTCGACCCCGGCCTGCGCGCCCGCTACGCCGAGCAGTGCGCCCGCCTGCTGCGCCCCGGCGGCAAGCTGGTGGGTTTGCTGTTCGAAACCACGTTCGGCAACCCCGCCGAGCCGCCCTTCGGCGGGAATCGTGATGAGTACCGCCGCTACTTCGCGCCGTACTTCGACTTCGTGCATTTCGACCCGGCCCACAACTCCATCGAGCCCCGGCGGGGCCGCGAGCTGTTTATCTGCCTGCGGCGCAAGGCCCACGGATAAGGCGCGCCGGCTCGTTCCGCCGCTTATGCTGACCTTTGCCCGCGTCCTGTTTCACCGACCCGCGGCCGCGCCGCGCCTCCACCCATGATTGACACCCTCACCGCCGCCCTGCCCAACCTGGCCCACGCCCAATCGGGGCAGTTTTTCCTGATGGCCGGTCCCTGCGCCATCGAAGGCGAAGACATGGCCCTGCGCATTGCCGAGCAGGTGCGCACCCTCTGCGACCGGCTGCAGATTCCCTACATCTTCAAGGGCTCGTACCGCAAGGCCAACCGCTCGCGCCTCGACTCCTTCACCGGCATCGGCGACGAAAAAGCCCTGCGCATTCTGCAGAAGGTGGGCCGCGAAATCGGCGTGCCCACGGTGACCGACATCCACGAATCGGGCGAGGCTGCGCTGGCCGCCGAGTACGTCGATGTGCTGCAGATTCCGGCTTTCCTGTGTCGGCAGACCGACCTGCTGGTAGCGGCGGCCCAAACCGGCAAGGTGGTGAACGTGAAGAAGGGCCAGTTTCTCTCGGGCGAGTCCATGCGCTTCGCCGTCGACAAGGTGCAGCAGTCGGGCAACCCCCACGTCATCCTCACCGACCGAGGTAACTCCTTCGGCTACTCCGACCTGGTGGTGGACTTCCGCAACCTGCCCGCCATGCGCGCCTTCGGCGTGCCAGTGGTGATGGACGTGACCCACTCGCTGCAGCAGCCCAACCAAAGCAGCGGCGTAACCGGCGGCCAGCCCGCTCTCATCGAAACCATTGCCAAAGCCGCCATTGCCGTGGGCGCCGACGGCCTGTTCATCGAAACCCACCCCACGCCCGCCACGGCCAAATCGGACGGCGCCAACATGCTGCAGCTCGACCGCCTCGCCGGCCTGCTCGAAAAGCTGACTCGCGTGCGCGAAGCCGTGCGGTAGCCAAAGAGCCTGTCATTGCGAGGCGTAGCCGAAGCAATCGGTCCTTTTCGGAGGCTGAACCGAAAGAGCCTGATGAACCGAAAACATATTCCGGTTCGTCAGGCTCTTTCGGTTTCTGCTACTAGAGAATGGATTGGCTACGCCTTCCTACGGTTGCTTCGCTTCGCTCGCAATGACAGGCCAAAAACTACACGCCCAGGCCGCGCTCCTCGATGCGCAGGGTGAAGTGCTGCTTGGGCTGCTGGCGGCGGAAAAACACCAGGCCGACGAAAAACAAATCGATGGTGAGCGTTACCTCGGGGTGGGCCTTGATGGCGGCCCAGGCCCGCTCCATGTCGGCCGACCAGTGAATGTCGTCGAAGATGAACACCGACTCGTCGGTGCGGTGGGGCATGCACTGCTCGAAATAGCGCAGGGTGGGCTCGTAGCGGTGGTTGCCGTCGAAAAAGGCGAAGTCGAGCGGGCCGGGCAGGGCGGCCAGTACCCGCGGCAGCGTCTCGTCGAAGTTGCCCTCGGTGAGCTGCACATTGCCCAGGCGCAGCTGCTGCAGGGTTTCGCGGGCCACGGCGGCGGTTTGCGGGCAGCCTTCGAGGGTAAACACCCGGGCCCGCGACGAGGCCGCGGCTAGGTAGGCGGTGGTGAGGCCCAGCGAGGTACCCAGCTCCAGGATGGTGGCCGGCTGAAAGCGGTTGACGAGGCGGAACAGCAGCTGGGCCAGCCGCGGCGGCTTGGCAGCCGAGCGGGCAATGGCGCGCACCTCGCGCTCGGCGCCCGCCCCGGTTTGCGAGCCGGCCCCGAAATCGGTGATGCGCAGGCGCCGCTGGTCCTGGCGCAAATCGTGGCGGCGCTGCTCGATAGGGCCAAAGGCCGCGTAGTGGCCGGTGTGCAGCACCACGTCGGTGTAGAGGCCAAAAACAAACGGGGAATGCAGCCCGTGTGCATTCCCCGAACGAAGCCGGAAGCGGAAGTAGCGCAGTACGTGAGAAAGCAACGGCGGGGAGGGTTAGGCGGCGGCGGAGCGGCCGGGCTGCTCGGGAAGAGCGCGCCGCCGATCCGCCGCTTCACCCGGCAAAACTAGTTGAGCCGGAACGGTACTACCAGGGTAAACTCGGGAATGTTGACCTCGAAGGTGCGGCCGTCGGCCACGCGCTCCATCAGGTAGGTGCCGCGCATCTTGCCGATGCCGGTTTTCAGGTTGCAGCCCGACACGTACTGGTGGGCGTCGCCGGGCTCCAGGGTGGGCTGCTGGCCCACCACGCCCTCGCCTTCCACCTCGCGCACCACGCCGTTGGCGTCGTGAATGTGCCAGTGGCGGCGCAATAGCTTCACGGTGTATTCGCCGTGGTTGCGGATGTCGATTTTATAGGCAAAGACAAAGTGCTCCTGCTGGGGGCTGGAGTAGTCGGGCAGATAGCTGGTCGAGACGCTGACCGTGACGCCTTGCGTGGTGGTCGAGTTCATGGCAGGCTGGGAATATCGGGAAGGAGAGTACCAGTGGGGCTAACAGCAGCCTTTCGGTTTTGGTTTACGTACGCAACCGGGCTACGTTTGGCCCTCGTTTGCCGACCCCCAACCTCCAAAGGTATGTCCGTAAAGATAGAAGAAAGCTGGCGCAAGGTGCTACAGCCCGAGTTCGAAAAGCCCTACTTCCGCCAGCTTATTGCGTTCGTACGCGAGGAATACGCCACGCAGACGATATATCCCGCCGGCAGCCAGATTTTTCACGCCTTCGATGCCTGTCCGTTCGATCAGCTAAAGGTGGTCATCCTGGGCCAGGACCCCTACCACGGCCGTGGCCAGGCCCACGGACTAGCGTTTTCGGTGCAGCACGGCGTGCGCACGCCGCCTTCCCTGATCAACGTGTTCAAGGAGCTGGAAAGCGACCTGGGCACCCCGCGCCCGCCCGACGGCAACCTTGACCGGTGGGCCGAACAGGGCGTGCTGCTGCTCAACGCTACCCTCACCGTGCGCGCTGCTACGCCCGGCTCGCACCAGAAAAAGGGCTGGGAAGAGTTTACCGACGCCGTCATCCGCACGGTGTCGGAGCAGAAGCAGCACGTGGTGTTCATTCTCTGGGGCGCCTACGCCCAGAAGAAAACCGAGCTGATCGATCAGGGCAGGCACTTGGTGCTTAAGGCCGCGCACCCTTCGCCCTACGCCGCCGACAAAGGCTTTTTCGGCTCGCGCCCCTTCAGCCAGACCAACGCCTACCTGCAGCAGCACGGTCTCGGGCCCATTGCCTGGTAGATCACGGATTCTTTCGGATTCGGCGGATTCTACGGATTTCGTGGACGATCGTGGTGCCACGGCTCAAAGCCTTGGCACCACTACGTTTACCCCGCGCCTCCCGGCCCACCGTGGATATTCCCCTCCGACTTGCTCAAACGAAAAGGGGCCGCAGGAATTCCTGTGGCCCCTTTTCAATGCTGCAAAGCCACCATAGGAATTCCTATGCCCTCATTTCAGTGCCGCGAAGCGCCTGTAGGAATTCCTATGCGGCCATTTCAATGCTGCGAAGGTCCCGCAGGAATTCCTAAATGCCCCACGAGGCGGTTTAGACAGGGGAGTAAAAGAAGTGGTGCCACGGCTTTGAGCCGTG
>NZ_JBIYZW010000003.1:665847-850511 GCF_044628455.1 Hymenobacter sp. B81
AAGTGGTGCCACGGCTTTGAGCCGTGGCACCACACCGGGCAATCGTCCACAAAATCCGGGGAATCCGCCGAATCCGGAAGAATCCGTGATTTAGTTGATAGTGTTGAACAGGCGGCTCCAGCGGATCTTGTTCAGGAAGGAAGCGTGCGGGTCCACCGACATCCAGATCAGCACGGCCTTGCCCACGACGTGGTCTTCGGGCACGAAGCCCCAGTAGCGCGAGTCGAGCGAGTCGTGGCGGTTGTCGCCCATCATGAAGTAGTAGTCCTGCTTGAAGGTGTAGCTGGTCAGCGGCTTGCCGTTCTGCAGAATCTGCCCGCCCTGCACCGTAATGCCCTCGTTGTGCTCGTAGCGCTGGATAATTTTCTGGTAGATGGGCACGTTCTGCGGGGTCAGCTGCACGGTCTGGCCCTTCTTGGGCACCGGCAGTGGGCCGTAGAAGTCGCGGTTCCAGTTCACCACCTGGCCCGGCACGCTCTCGGGGTAGTCGGGGTTGTTGGGGAAGGTTTCCAGCTCGGCCTTGCCGGCCTCGGCGGTTTCGCGCACCAGGCCGCGCACGTAGGGCTGCTGCTTGAAGAACGCAGCCGTGGTGGCCGTCATGTCCACCACGAAGGTGGGCGTGGGAAACATGGGATTGGGCGTGGGCAGGCCGTTGTCGTTGCCGTAAATCACCACGTTCTGCTGCTTGAAGGCGGCCTTCAGCTCGTCGTCGGGCTGGGGCACGTCGAGGAAGTAGCGCGTCTGGGCGCCGGGCGGCGTGCCCTGCGACTGGCCGTTGACGAACACCTCCTGGTCGCGGATTTCCAGCACGTCGCCGGCCACGGCCACGCAGCGCTTGATGTAGTTGGTGCGCAGGTCGGCGGGGTGCTGGTTTTCAAAGGGCACGTTGAACACCACCACGTCGCCGCGCTTCACCTCCGAAAAGCCCGGCAGGCGGTACGAGGTCAGCTGCAGGGCGTCGGAGTAGCTGGGCAGGTTGGTGCCCCAGATGGTCTGGTGGGTGAGGGGCACCTGCAGCGGCGTTTGCGGGGTGCGCGGGCCGTAGTGCAGCTTGCTCACAAACAGGTAGTCGCCCACCAGCAGGGAGTGCTCCATGGAGGGCGTGGGAATGGTGTAGGCCTCGAAGGTGGCCCAGCGGATGAGCGTGGCGGCCACCACCGCGAACAGGATAGCGTCGCCCCACTCGCGCCAGAAACTCTTGGGCTTGGCCGGCTGCTCGGCTTCTTTTTTCTTCCAGAACGTAACTGCCATCAGGGGTGCTTGGAGAGTGACACGTGACAGGTAACACGTGACAGGTTTGGAGGTAATGGATAATAGGCTGAAACCCGGGGTTGCAGCTTGGGCTGGGACAGCAAGGATAAGGGGTCGGGCCGAATTTCACCGCACGCCGGCCGCGAAATGTAGACGGTCCTACAGGCAGCACGTGTCACCTGTTACGTGTCACGGGTTACCCGACTACAGCCCCAGCAAATCCTTCATGCCGAACACGCCCTGGTGGCCGGGCAGCCACTCGGCGGCCAGCACCGCGCCGTGGGCGAAACCCTCGCGCGAGAGGGCCTCGTGCTTGAGCTCCAGGTTGTCGACGGCCGAGGAATAGGTCACGATGTGGGTGCCCACGGCCTCGCCGGTACGCTCCGAGCGGATGGCCAGCTCCTGCGGCGACTGGGCCACGTCGTTGCGCCAGGTTTTCTTGTCGGGGTAGTGGCGCAGAATGCCCTCGGCGATGGTCAGGGCCGTGCCGCTGGGCTGGTCGATTTTGTGCACGTGGTGAATTTCGCGCACCTGCACGTCGTAGCCGCCGAACTGGGCCATTTTGGTGGCCACGTACTCGTTGAAGTGGAAAAACAGGTTCACGCCCACGCTGTAGTTGGAGGCGTAGAACAGCGCCCCGTTCTGCTGCTGGGTCAGCTCGCGGGCCTCGGGGAAGCGGTGCAGCCAGCCCGTCGAGCCGCACACCACCGGCAGGCCCTGGCGCAGGCAGGCCGTTACGTTGGCAAAGGCCGCGTCGGGGTGGGTAAACTCAATGGCTACGTCGGCGTCGGCGGGTCCGAAGTCGGTGAGCTGGGTTTCGGGGCGCGAGGGGTCGATGATGCCGACAATCTGGTGGCCGCGGCTCCGGGCCTGGGTTTCGATGGTGCGGCCCATTTTGCCGTACCCGATCAGTAAAAGCTTCATAGCTGAAAAGAAACGTCCGGCCTCAGCGGCGCGCAGCCGGGGGCGGGTTCA
Source organism: Hymenobacter sp. B81 (assembly GCF_044628455.1). Taxonomy (NCBI): domain Bacteria; kingdom Pseudomonadati; phylum Bacteroidota; class Cytophagia; order Cytophagales; family Hymenobacteraceae; genus Hymenobacter; species Hymenobacter sp. B81. The sequence goes on from NZ_JBIYZW010000003.1 coordinate 668,074, forward strand.
GGGTAAAGGTAAACGCCACGCCGGTGGCGGGCAGCGGGCTGCCGGGGGGCAGCAGCAGCGTGGGCTGGCAGCGCAAGCTCAGATCTTCGCTGATGTCGAAGTCGTGCAGGTGGGCGTCGACCAGGGCATCGAGCACCTGCAGGCCGTAGGCCAGGGCGATGTAGGCGAAAAACACGTCGCGCTGCGAGCGGTAGGCGTTGAACACGCGCTGCTGCGAGGCGTCGCCAGTGGCCGTATTGGAGTACAGCCCGGAGCGGGCGCCCGGGTCGGCGAGCGACCTGACCAGCTCGGGATTCACCGGCACGGCCTGCTCGGCAGCCTGGCGGCGGCGCCGAATGTCGTAGCCGGCCTTGAACTCCTGGTAGCGCCGCCAGTAAAACAGCTCGCCGTACACGGTGCCGCCCAGGCCGGCGTACACCAGCGGCAGCTTCCAGTACTTGCGGTTGTACACCTGGCCCGCGCCCGGCAGCACCAGCGACAGCACCGCCGCCTTGGTGGGCCGCGTCATGCGCAAGCCCAGCAGCCGCTCGGTGCGCCGCAGCGAGTCGGGCACGGCGGGCGCGGCCACCTGCGCCGAGTCGGGTCCGGTAGTGACGGTCTGGGCCCGGGCCGCCGGGGCGGGAAAAAGCAGCAGCCCCACCGCCAGCAGCAGTGGGGCTACCTTCAGGCGGGTAACCAGGCTTGGGAAACGCGGGTTGTTCATAGCGCCCTTCAACGCGGGCTAGGCCGGTTGCAGTATGCTCAGGATGCGGTGCATGTCCTCGGCCGAATCGAAGGCAATGCGGATTTCGCCGCGCCCCTGGGCCGTGGGCTTTACTTGTACGCGGGAGCCGAAGCGGTCGGACAAGTGCCGCTCGGCGCGCTTGATTTCGGCGGGCGGCACCACGGGCTGCTCCTCGCCGCGCGGGTTGGCCTTGGCCGCCGGGGCCACGGCGCCCTGGCGCACCAGCTGCTCCACGCGGCGCACCGACATTTCCTCGGCCACGATGCGCTGGAACAGGTTCAGCTGCTGCTGCGGGTCTTCCACGCTGAGCAGGGCGCGGGCGTGGCCCATCGAGATGAGCGTGTCGCGCAGGCCAATCTGGATGTCGGGCGGCAGCTTGAGCAGGCGCAGGTAGTTGGTCACCGTCGAGCGGTTTTTGCCCACCCGGTCGCCCAGCTCTTCCTGCTTGAGGTTGCACTCGCTCACCAGGCGCTGGTAGCTGAGGGCAATTTCGATGGCGTTGAGGTTTTCGCGCTGGATGTTCTCAATCAGCGCCATTTCCAGCATCTGCTGGTCGTCGGCCTTGCGGATGTAGGCCGGAATGGCTTCGAGGCCGGCCAGGCGCGAGGCCTGCAGGCGTCGTTCCCCCGAAATCAGCTGGTAGGCGGCGGGGCCGGTCTGGCGCACCGTTACGGGCTGAATGATACCCTGCACGCGGATGCTTTCGGCCAGCTCCTGCAGGGCTTCCTGGTCGAAGTGGGTGCGGGGCTGGAAAGGGTTGGTTTCGATCTGCTCCACCGGAATCAGCCCCACCGAGTTGGCGGGGTGCGGCACCAGCCGCTCGCCCTTCTTCTCGTAGCTGCCTTCGATGAGGGCGTTCAGGCCCCGGCCCAGTCCGCCCACGCGGCGCTTGGCCAGCGGCGAGGGGGCGGTTTTCTCTTCGTGCTTCTCTGACATACTCACTCCAAGCTCCACCGACCAAGTGAGGGCCGGCGGGAAACCAAAAATAGGGGAAAGCGCCGGGAAAGCCGCCAATAATTTTGTGGAACGTTGAAGTGAATTGTGGTTAAATGCTTGAAGAATAGATTTTTATTCGTGGAACATTTTGGTTGCCAGCATCTCAGTTGCCAGTTGATAGTTGTGAGTTGCCAGTTACGGGGGACCTGTTACGTGTCACTTGTTCCCTGTCACCTGTTACGTGTCACGTGTTACCCCAAAAAAACTCACAGCCGTTCGCGCACCAGGGTGAGCAGGCGCTCCATCTCGCGGCGCACGGCTTCGGTGCCGGCCAGGTGGTTGTTGTTGAGGAAGCTGAAGGCCAGCAGCTGGCCCGAGCGGGTGCGCACGAAGCCGCAGAGGTTGTGGTTGTTGCTGAGCGTGCCGGTTTTGCCCCAGAGCCAAGGCTTTTTGTCGGGGCTGCGGTAGGCGCGGCGCAGGGTGCCCTGGCCACCGCCGGCCGCCAGCAGGCTCAGCAGCCGCGGCTCGGGCACCAGCTGGTGCAGCTGCCGCAGCAGGGCCACCTGGTTGCGGGGCGTGTTCAGGTTCAGCCGCGAGAGGCCCGAGCCATCGACCCAGGCCACCGAGTCGGGCAGGGGGCGCAGCCAGCCCTGGCGCCGCACGTGGGCCATCACGCGGGCGGCGCTGAGCGTGTCGTGGCCGAGCTGGGCGGCGCACAGCAGCAGGGTTTGCTCGGCCAGCAGGTTGTCGCTCACCCGCACCATGCGCCGCAGCAGCGAGTCGACGGGCAGGCCGTAGAGGGTGCGGCCGGGTGAGCCGGGCTGCGGGCGCCAGCGGCCGGGCTGCACGTCGCGGTGCAGGGTGTCGCGCAGCAAAGTCAGCAGCAGCGCGGGGCTGGTGCGGAACGGACTCTCATCAACCCAGGCCCTGGGAGCGGCAAACCAAGTGTAACGGTTGGCTTCGGGCTCGCGCAGCACGTGGTCGGGGCTGGTGGCGCCGGCCGGGGCGGCCTGCACCAGGGGCCGGAACCAGCGCGGCTGCACCACCGGCGCCCTCCCGGGCTGGCGGGCGTAGAAGCGCACGGTGTGGCCGTAGATGGGAAAGCCGCCGCGCTCGGGCTGGAAATAGTAGGGGTAGTCGTCCCAGGGCCAGCCGGGGCCGTAGGCCGACTCGGCGTAGGGCGTGGGCGCCAGCCGCAGCGGACCGGGCCAGCGCTGCATAAACTGGTAGGCCCGGGCCGAGGGCACGTCGCCGTGCAGCAGGGTAGGGTCGCCGGTGCCGCGCACCAGCAGCGTGTCGCCGCGCACCTGGTAGCGCAGGCTGGGCACCGAGTCGCCCAGGATGCGCAGGGCGGCGTAGAGGGTGAGCAGCTTGTGGGTGCTGGCGGGCACGAAATATTTATCGGCGTGCCAGCTCAGCAGACTCTGGCCGGTGGCCACGTAGCTGAGCTGCAAGCCGGCGTGGTGCTGGCGCAGCACGGGCGAGGCCTCCAGCTCGCGCAGCAGCCAGTCGGCCGGGGCGGCGGGCAGGGGCGGGGCCGCGGTGGGCGGCAGGGCGGGCGTAGTCTGGGCCGGGGCGACCAGGGCGGCCGGGAGCAGGCCGGCCAGCAGAAGAAGGCGGAAGCGAAGCATGGGAGGTCTAAGCTACGGCACGAACCGACAGCGGGGCCGCGCCCGCGGCGGAAAGCGGGCTAACGGCCGTTGCGGAGAAGTAAGAGCGCCCGGAAACCAGGGAATCGTTGGCGCTATTTCCGCGGCGGGGCTTGCCGAAACGGCTGGCGGGCTTTTGCTTCCAGGCGGCGGTTCCAAGCTTTGATAGGGGCGCGCAGCCGGCGTCGGTTCTCCAGGATTTCCTCCACGTAGTTGCCGTACACGGCCACGGCCTTGTTACCCACGATGCGGTAGTACGGCGCCGGGAACTGTTGCGCCACGTAAGCCGAGTCGTAGCCGGGCGGCAGCGCTACTGCGCGGGCGGCGGGGCGGCGGGCTCCACGATCTTCCAGTAGGAATCCTTGCGGGTGACTTTGCCCTCGCGGAACTCCCATAGGTCGCAGCCCCGCACCGTGATGTTGACTCCCGCAACGGTGGTGCCGGTGAGGGTCCACTCCGACAGGCCCCTGGCACCATCGGCGGATACCCAGTGGCGGTCGGCCCCGTAGTGCACATCGGGAATGCCCCGGAAGCGGCTGGCCAGGGCCGCGCGCACCTGGGCTTTGCCCACGAAGCGCTGCCCCCACGGCTCGGGCCCCCGCGGAAAATCGAACGAGCAGTCATCCGAGAAGAAGGCCATGATGGCATCCAGGTCGTGGCGGTTGAAGGCGGCCAGAATCTGCTGCAGGGTGTCGGGGGTGACGGTCATGGCGGAAGAATTGGCGGGAGTGGCAGGGCCCTGGTCGGTGGCGCGGCGGCCGCAGCGGCTTAGCCCCAACAGTCCCACGAGCAGCGCAACGAATACGGGTGGGGTGGTCATGGGCGTAGCCGCTTCCGCGGTGAATTGCCGGCCCCTGACCGGGGCGGCTAAACGACGGGCCTCGTTACCGGGTCAGCAGTTGAAACCACCGCGTCAGTTGTTGCTCGTCCACGTCGGCCAGCTGGCGAAGCTTGAGGTGGCGCATGGCCGGGCCCGTGCCTTCCAGCAGCGGGGCGGCGTCGGGCAGGCGGGTGGCGTCGAAAAAGCCCAGGGTGATGTAGGATTTGGCGGTTTTGAGGTAGGCAAAATCCGAACCGGCCGCAAACACTGGCCGGCCCCATTTAAACTGCTCCTGCGTGGCGGGCACCGCCTGCCAGATCAGCTGCCGGAGCCGCTGCAGGATGGCGCGCTGCTCAGCCGCCGCATGGTCGATGTAGTCGGTAACCTGAGGGTTCATAGGCAGGGTGTAAGGGTGGCCGGGACCGGGCCTGGGAAGGTAAGTAAAGCTGTGGTCTGCCATGAGATAAGCCAGCTGCCGCCGGGTTTTTCGCTCGCGCCGCCCGCAAAAAAAGCCCCCGAGCGCGGTGCTCGGGGGCTTTTTGGCGGAATGCGTTCGGGGCCGGGTTAAGCGGGCAGCGCGTCGTGGCGCTGCTGCACGGCGGTAATGGCCTGGGTCAGCAGCGCTACCTGGGCGTCGACCTGGTCGGCGTCCACGTCGGCCAGAAAGTCAATGACGCCGCCGGCGTTCGTAGCGCGCCGGGTTAGCCGCTTCTGCTGGAACTCGGCTACTTCCAGTTCGTCTTCGGCGCGCAGGCGGTCATTGGCCGACAGGTCGGGCTTGGCCAGCTGCCCGGTCAGGTAGGCTACCCGTTCGGTAGCCCTGGCCAGAAGCTGGGCAGTGGTCGTTTCCGCCCGGTCGCCGCGCCAGTCCCGGTACTCCTGATTCTGGTCGCGGTTCTGGTAGCCGCGCAGCTCGGCTTCCAGCTTTTCTTTGGCCTCCAGGCACTGGGCCCGGGTCTGTAGTTTGTTCACGTCGAATGCCATGACGCCAATGGGGTTAAGAGTGAAAAATGCGTGGTTTAAACATGATAAATGCTGACGATATTTCAAAACGTGACGGTTTTTTTTGAAATATTAACTAAAAAAGGCCCGAATTCAGGGCCTCTTGCTCAGTCGGCCGGCAGCAGGGCCCGCAGCGCGGCGGCCTCGGTTTCGAGGGCTTCGGCGCGCAGGCGCAGCAGGTGGTACTGGGCGCTCAGGACAGGAGGCAGGGCGGCGGAGCGCCGCTCCAGCCAGCGGTGCCGGAACCAGTTGTGCCAGGCCGGCCAGTCGAGGGCACTATCCGGCTCGGCGGCGGGGCCGGGGTCGGGCGGCAGGGCGGCCCGAATGGCGGGCAGCGCCGCCACCCAGCGGGCCGCCGCGGTGGCCTGGGCTTCCAAGGGCTCCAGCTGCCGCCGCAGCCGCCGGGCGTGGTACTGGCAGTAGCGCAGGCGGGCGTCGAGCGGGTCGGCCTCGGGCGGAGCCAGGGCCAGCGGGGGCGGCAGGCCGGGGGTGTCCCCTTCGGAGCCGGGCAGCGGCAGCTGGCGCAGCAGCGGGGCCAGGGCCTGGGCCGCGGCGGGGCTCAGGCTGCGCCGGCCGGTGGAAAGATGACTGACGTGGGCTTTGGTGAGGCCAAGCCACATTGCCAGGGCATCTTGTGAAATGCCGAAGTAGGCGCTTACGGCAGCCGAAGCGGAGTCAGAATAGAGCGCAGGGCGCGGCATGTGGTGTATACTATTGTTGATGATGGGTCAATATAGTATATAGGAGCTGTATACTATTGCTCTTGGTGGAGACAAAGAGTATACAAGGGGGCTAACGTTGCCGGCTACCTTAGCACGCTGGGATTTGCTTGAACGACCTCTTCAAATTTCAGCTTCCACTCGGCCAGAGGAAGGTATGTTTCTTCCTGCTCGTCATCAAAGTAAATCCAGCCACCGATTCGGTCGGACAGCAGCTTGAGGGCTGTTAGGTCATCCGGTCCGATATATGTTCGTCCCCACTCCCTGGGGCCGCTTACTAAGGCATGCCACAGCACATATTCCAGGTTCTGCATCCACCCTGCTGTCCAACCCAATTCAGAAATATTGCCCATTGTATAGGCTAGCAAAAACGTGTCTTCTTTCAAGTCGCACATCATAGCGGTAATGGAGAGGGGAAAACGGCGCTGCCATTGTTACCCCGGCGGCAAGGCGGGGCCGGGGCGTTCGGGCATCATGCGAGCGGAGCCCGGCATAGCCGGCCACGCGTTACGCGGCGCTACTAGACCTGGCTGGCAAACCAACTGACGATGGCGGGCATGTTGCGCTCGAAGCCGCCCGGAATGAAAAAATTAAGCACCCCGGTTTGCTGGTCGGTTTGGTTGCGGAAGTCGTGCAGGGTATTGGCCGGCACCCGGATGAAGGTCCCGCGCTCGGCCTGTATCCAGGTGTCGCCTACCAAGATAGACGTGGTGCCTGCCAGCACATAAAACACCTCGTCGTGGGCTTCGTGCAGATGGGCGCCGGGGCCTTCGGCGTGGGGTTCCAGCCACCATTCCGAAATGCTGTACTGCCCGTTGGTTTCGTTTTCGTCGGCTTTGAATACAGCCGTCATCCCCCCGCAGGGGTACTGCCGGCCCTGCCCCGGCGCCAGAATCAGAACTGCGGTGTGGTCGTTTGGGTGTTGCATGTGCTAGGGCTTGATGACGAAGGCCCGCAGCTCGGCCATCTTGCCGTCGCGAAACCGCCACACGTCGCAGTAGGCATGCTCCACCGCCTGCCCGCTTTCGTCGGGCAGCACGATGGTGCCCAGGGCCGTCACGAAATCATCTTCGGCAATGAGCTGCTCGACGCGAAAGCGGGGCGGCTGCTGGTAGGCGGTGGCCATCCACTGCCGCACCGCCGGCTTGCCCCGCAGCGTCTGTTCGCCCACGAAGGTCCACTCGGTGTCGTCGGTGCAGTGGGCGAGGAAGCCTTCGTAGTCGCCGGCCGTGATGGCCGCGTTGGCCTGTTGCAGAATGGTTTTGTTGGCGTTAGGCATAGAATAGGAGGGTTAGAGTGGGGTGGTTACGGGGATGACCGGGCGCGGGCGCTGCCCCCGCGCCGCATCAGGCTACCGAAGCAGGCGGCTGTCTTGCTCTACTGCCTGGGCAAACTTGCGTTGCCACTCGGCCAGGGGAATGGCCGTTTCCCCCTGTTCTTCCTCGTAGTATATCCAGCAGCCGCAGCGTTCCGAGAGGAGCTTGAGCGCTCGGATGTCGTTGGAGCCGATGGTAACCCGGCCGAACTCCCGGCGACCGGTAGTGACGGCGTGCCACAGCACGTACTCCAGGTTCTGCATCCAGCCCGCGCTCCAGCCCAGCTCGGAGAGGTTGCTCATGGTGTAAGCCAGCAGAAAAGCGTCGCCTTCGAGGTCGTTTAGCATGGTAGCGGGTGGGGGTTGGGGCACAAGTTGCGGGGGACTACGCGCGGAGTAGAGCGGCCGTTAGGGCTTGTCGCGGCCGATGAAGCGGCCGTTGCCCAGTAAAAAGTCGATAGCCCGGCCGACGTTGCGGTGGATGCTTTCCTCGGTTTTCAGCGAAGCGATGTAGCGCACGATTTCCTTGCGCCGGGAGGCCGGCAGGCCGTCGAATACCTCCTGGGCGGCGGGGCAGTCGGCCAGGGCCTGTACCAGCCGGGGGTGGGGCGTAAGCGTGCGGTCGGCCGGGTCGAAGGCCAGGGTCAGGGTAATGGTTTCGCCGATTCTCTTGGGAGAGTTTTTCAGCATCAGGGTATTGATATACAGTCGCCAGTGGCCCTGGTAGCGGACCAGCGTCTGCGAATACGGCTGGCCGTTAACGGTACCCCGAATGGGAATCGGCCCCTTGCTGGTGCCGGCCTGCGCGAAGATGTCGGTCAGAATAGCGTCGGGCACGAACACGAACGGATTGATGCCGATGATGTCAATAGCTGCTTCAAACCGGTGCATAAGGGTTGTTTTTCTGGGTCGGCGGCTTGTTGGCTAACAATGAAGGCACCACCGGGCACGAAATGGAGCGGAGGAAATCGGCCGCTTACCGCCCCCGAAACCCGAGGAAGGAAATACCGGGTTGGGGGTCCGCCGCTGCGGAGGCTCACGCTGGCTGGTCGAGCAGGCGGCGGTGGTAGTTGAGCTGGCCAAGGTGGTAAGTGAGGTGCGTGGCCAGGTGGGTCAGCAGAAACTCGGTCGAGGTCTTGTGCTCCAGCACCAGCAGGGGGTACTCCTGCGACAGCGCGGCAGCGGGCAGCTCCGCCAGCGTGGTGGCAACGACTGCGCTGGTTTCGTCGATGCGGCGCAGCAACTCGGCGCGGGGCACGTGGCGCTGGGAAAACTCCTGCTCCCGGTTGCGCACGTAGCCCGTGTGGCCAAGCTGCTGGCCAATGTAAGTGTTCAGGTTGCCCAGCAGGTGCAGGCACAGGTTGCCGCCCGGGTTTGCAATGGCGCCGGCGGTTAGCCACAGGTTTTCCTCGCGGCGGTACAATTCGATTTCCCGGCGCAGGCGGGCCAAATCCCGGCGAAACAGGGCCGATAGGGTTTCAGTGCTCATGCGGGTCCAGGTAGAATGTGCCGGCCAGAACGGTTACAGCCTCGCCGTAAATGCCCACGCCGTCGGGCAGCAGCTCGGTGCGCATGTGGCCCGTGCGCGCCGAAGACTGAAACGCCCGCAGCTGGTGCCGCTGCAGCTTGTCGGCCCAGTACTTGGTCAGGAAGGTTTGCACGCCGCCCGTTACGGGGTCTTCGTTGGTGCCGGCCCAGGGCCAGAAGTAGCGGTAGTGAAAATCGTACGGGGGCGCGTCGGCGCAGGCCGTTACCAGCACGCCGTTGATGCCGTGGTAGGCCCGCAGCAAAGCCGCGAAGTCGGGCTGTAAGCCGGCCAGCTCCGCCGCGCTGTCGATTTCGAGGAGGATGATGTTGTTGCGCGGGCTGTAGCGCGCGTGGAGGCAATGGGCCAGCCCAAGGGCCCGCAGCACGGCGGCTGGCACAGCCATTGGCTCAGTTTCGTACACCGGAAAGCGCATGCGGATGCTGCCATGCACCTGCTCGCAGAGCAGCTCCACTCCGGCGGAGTTGACGAACACCACCCGAGGCAGGCCGGTAGCGTCGAAGAGGACTTTGGCGGCTGCCAGGGTGGCGTGCCCGCACAGCGGAATTTCCTGCTTGGGCGTGAAGAAGCGGATGCGGTAGCTTTCCCGCGTCGCATCGGGCCGCAGGAACGCCGTTTCGGAAAACCCGATTTCGGCCGCTACGTGCTGCATCGTGGCCGCGCTCAGCTCGTGCTCGGGCAAGCACACCGCCGCTGGATTGCCCGCAAACCGCGTGGTGGTAAAGGAGTCAACGAAAAAGGTTTTCATGGCCCGAAGATGGCAAGCGGCCGGCGCTAAAAAAGCAACCGGCACGGGGAGTTGTCGGGCCCGGGCACTTCGCCGGCCGGTTTCAACCGTGCGTCCCTGGCTAAGCATAAATGTCCAACCCCGCTCACACCCGCAGCATGCCCCGGAACCCCCGGGCCGCGTAGTACGACGCGGCGCCGTTGTGGTACACGAACGTCTGCCCGTAGCGGTAGTCGCCAAAGAGCGCGCCGCCGAGCTGGCGGATGGGGGCCGGCGTCAGCAGCCAGCTGGAGGTTTTGGCGTCGAAGCGGCCCAGGCGCTGCAGCTCACGGTACTGCGCCTCGGTGAGCAGCTCAATGCCCATAGCGGCGGCCGCGTCCACGGCGTTGCCCACGGGCGGGTGGTCCTTGCGCGATTCCAGGGCCGGCAGGTCGTAGCACAGGCTGCGGCGGCCAGCGGGGCTTTCGGCCGCGCAGTCGCAGAACAGGTACTCGCCGGTCTGCGCGTCGTGGCCCACCACGTCGGGCTCGCCGCCGCTGGCTTCCATCTGCTGCAGCGACCAAAGTCGGGCCTCGTGGGCCATCAGCCGGGCCCGCACCTCGGCCCACTGCAGGTTGGGGTGGCGGTTCGCGTGTTGGGCGAAGCGGGCCTGCAAAAGGCGCAGCAGCTCGTCGCGCTGCTCGGGGGCCAGGGTTTTTTCCGGAGTCATAGGGGAAGAGGCGTTTCTGCCGGTGGTGCGGGCGGAGCCGGGCCCGTTCAGGCGGCGGGTTTGCGGCATTGAATCAGGAAGAAAGGAAAGTTCTCCTCAACCTCCACTACCTCCACCAGGCCAAACCGCCCAAACTCCCGCGTCACGGATTCGCGGTCGTAGAAAAACAGCCTGACGCCGCGCATGATTTCGTAGCGGTCCGGGCTGAGGCGCCGGCCGCGGCCGTAGGTGGGCGCCTGCGTGGTTATGGCGGTGAACAGCATGCAGCCGCCGGGCGCCAGCTGGCGGTAGCAGTCGGCAATGAGCTTGCGGCGCGCCGGGCGGCTGAGCAAATGAACCAGGTCGTAGCAGAAAATGCCGTCGTAGCGCTGCGCGTCGAAGGGCATGGCGGCGACCGAGCCGTGGTAGATGACGAGGTCGGGGCCGTAGTGCTGGCGGGCCAGGTCGATGGCCGTCTGGGCTATTTCGATGCCGGTTACGCGCATGCCGGCCGCGCGGAATGCCTGCGCGTTGCGGCCGTAGCCAATGCCGGGTACCAGCACCTGCCGCACGCCCAGCCGCACAAATACGTCGCGGGCCAGAAGCGCCGAGCGGGCCGGCTCAAATCCCCACATGGTCTGCTTGTCCTGAAAGCTGGCTTCCCAGAACTCGGGTTGGGGCGGGCGGCGGCTCATGAGTAGCGCGGGTTGGGTGGCGGCGGGCAGCCTGCGAGAGGCAGTCCGCCTAAAATCAGCGTCAGCTGCCGGGCTTTCGGCTCTTAAGCCGGGTGATATAGATGCCCGCAAGTATGGTTACGCCAATGAGCAGCCCCAGCAACAGCTTCAGCTGCCGTTGCTGCTTGGCGATGGTCGCGGAAAACGCCTGGTGTTGGCTGACAAGCTCCAGGTAGGCGGGTTTATTTACTACCAGCGCGTTGCGCGGGTCGGTCGAAATGTCGCCGTAGTCCCTCGACAGCTCCTGCAGGATTTTCAGGTCCGCGGCCAGGAACCGGCCGGCTTCCGCGGTTTTTGTGCACGAGGAAGTGCTGTAATAGCCGCCGCCTAAATCGTGCGCGAAAACGAAATACTCTTTGCCTTCCTCAAAGAAAAAATCACACGATGTATTGGTGTTGACGATGGAAATAACGCCTCCACCGGATTTTGCCTTTTTATATCCTTGCGTTACCTCAAAATTTATTAATTCCGCACCAAAGCCCTGGCTGTTGTAGAATTTGTTCCTGGCAATTTCTGTTACCCGCCCCTTGAAAATCAGGCTGGAATGACTGAAAGCCCGGTCGATCGGCGGCGGGGAAAGGCACATGCAGGCCAGGGCGGTCTGGCAGTGAAAAAGCAGCGCCGTTACGAGTAAACCGGCTTTCGTCATCGGACTCAGCAATTGCTTAGGGGTTGGGTAAGGTGGCAAACTTCCGGCATTAGGCGCCGCTGCTGCCGCCGATTCATTCCTCCTGGTATTCCAGAATATCCCCCGGCTGGCAGTCCAGGGCCTTGCAGATGGCTTCGAGGGTGCTGAAGCGGATGGCCTTGGCCTTGCCCGTTTTCAGGATGGACAGGTTGGACAAGGTCAGGTCGACCTTGCCGGACAGCTCGTTGAGCGACATTTTGCGCTTGGCCATCATCACGTCCAGGTTCACGACGATGGGCATGCTCAGATGGTTAGCTCGTGTTCGGACTGCAGGTCGATGCCCTTCTGGAATACCTGCGCTACCACGAACAGGATGCCGGCCAGAAACAGGAACTCGCCGCCGGCCCAGCCTCCGGGCGCGTCCAGGCCCCGCTTTAGCAGCCAGTCGCTGTAGCCCTCGGCCAGCAGCGCCACGATGCCGGCGCCCAGGGCCGCGTGGCTGATCTGGGCGATGAGCCCGCCCACGGCCGGGCTGAAGGGCTGCTCGAAGTTGAGCTTGGCGAAAATAGCCGTTACCAGGTAGGCCATATAAGCCTTGGCACCCCACAGATACAGCAGCAGCGACCCCACGCCGAGGTAGTGCCGGCGGCTGGCCGTTTGCAGCGCGTGCAGGTCCAGGCCCATATACAGGTCGCGGGCCGCGTCGGCATTCACAAATAGGCTCACCAGCAACGAAACGGCCAGGGCTCCGGTCTTGATGCACAGGCCGATGAAGATAACCCAGAAGACCACCTGCATGGTGGTCAGAATGGTTTGACTGCGGGTTTCCATGGGAAGGTGAAGGTTGGTGAAGGTTGAAACGGGAAAGGTGAAGCGGCCTGGGCAGTGGCAGGAGCGGGGCAGCCGACAGGTTTAGCCGCCGGGGATACGCAAGCCGCTTGATGTTGCAATTGTCAACAAAAATTTATTGATAAACAATAAATATCTGCTTTTTTCACCTAACCCTGCGGGGGGCCGCGGCCGCCTATCCGAAGCGGTGGCCGGCGCAGTTTTCGGCGCCACAGCCGACGCCACCCCACATATTCCCCTACCTTTGTTTCCCGTTATGCCAGACCGAATCCCCACCCCCCCGGCTGCAACGGCCAAGTTCATTTTTGTCACCGGCGGAGTTACCTCCTCCCTGGGCAAGGGCATTATCTCGGCCTCGCTGGCCAAGCTTTTGCAGGCCCGCGGCTTCCGGGTCACCATCCAGAAGTTCGACCCCTACATCAACATCGACCCGGGCACGCTCAACCCCTACGAGCACGGCGAGTGTTACGTAACCGACGACGGAGCCGAAACCGACCTCGACCTGGGCCACTACGAGCGGTTCCTGAACGTGCCCACCTCGCAGGCCAACAACGTGACTACCGGCCGCATCTACGACACGGTGATTCGCCGCGAGCGGGAGGGCGCCTTCCTGGGCAAGACGGTGCAGGTGGTGCCCCACATCACCGATGAGATTAAGCGCCGCATGCTGCTGCTGGGCCAGAGCGGCGAGTTCGACGTGGTCATCACCGAAATCGGCGGCTGCATCGGCGACATCGAGTCGCTGCCCTTCGTGGAGGCCGTGCGCCAGCTGCGCTGGGAGCTGCCGCCCAACGATTCGCTGGTGATTCACCTCACGCTGTTGCCCTACCTGAAGGCGGCCGGCGAGCTGAAAACCAAGCCCACCCAGCACTCGGTGCGCGATTTGCGCGAGGCCGGTTTGCAGCCCGACATCCTGGTGTGCCGCTCCGAGCACCCCATCCCGGTGGAGATGCGCAAGAAGATTGCCCTGTTCTGCAACGTGCAAATCAACTCCGTCATCGAGTCGCTCGACGCCGACTCGATTTACTCGGTGCCGCTGCTCATGCGCAAGGAAAAGCTCGACGAGCGCGTCATCAAGAAAATGAAGCTCACCGGCGGCGCGCCCGAGCCCGACCTGGAAATCTGGAAGGATTTCCTGGGCAAGCTGAAAAATCCCACCGAGGAAGTGACCGTGGCTTTGGTGGGCAAGTACGTGGAGCTGCCCGACGCCTACAAGTCCATCCTGGAAGCCTTCGTGCACGCCGGCGCCCAGAACGAGTGTCGCGTGACGGTGCGCATGATTCAGAGTGAGCACATCAGCCCCGAAAACGTGGCCCAGCTGCTGCACGGTGCCGATGGCGTGCTGGTGGCGCCGGGCTTCGGCGAGCGGGGCTTCGAGGGCAAGCTGGCCGCCATCCGCTACGTGCGCGAGGCGGGCATTCCGTTCTTCGGTATTTGCCTGGGCATGCAGTGCGCCGTGGTGGAGTTTGCCCGCAACGTGCTGGGCCTGGAAGGCGCCAACTCCACGGAGATGGACGCGCAGACCCCGCACCCGGTTATCGGCCTGATGGCCGAGCAGAAAAACATCACCCAGAAGGGCGGCACCATGCGCTTGGGTGCCTACGCCTGCGAGCTGCGCAAGGGCTCCAAGGCCGCCAAGGCCTACGGCCGCCACCACATCGAGGAGCGCCACCGCCACCGCTACGAGTTCAACAACGAGTTTCTCAAGCAATTCGAGGACGCGGGCATGCTGGCCTCGGGCGTGAACCCCGACACCGGTCTGGTGGAAATGATTGAGCTGCGCGACCATCCCTGGTTTGTGGCCGGGCAGTTTCATCCCGAGCTGAAAAGCACGGTGCAGAACCCGCACCCGCTGTTCGTGCGCTTCGTGCGCGCCGCCATTCAGCACCACAAGCAGCTGGTGGCCGTGTAGCCGCGCGGGGCCGGCGGCCGGGCTCCGGCTCGGCCGGCCCCGCGCGGCCGACGCTACTGGCCAATTTGTCAGGCTGCTAGCCCCGCGCCCGGTTGTTGCCACGGGCCTCAACCCGGGCTCAAGTTGGCGCGGGTGTAGGCAGTTGGTTGATTGCCACGTACTTTTGCGGTTCGTTTCGGCAGTCCCGGCTGCTGGTCGGCGCTAACTGCCTTTTACCCAATACCCATCCATTCATGGATAAGAACCAGGCCACTGGCCTAATGCTCATTTCGGCCATGCTGCTGGCGTACCTGCTGTTCTTCGCCCCGAAGAAGGAGGAGCAGGCCGCCGCCGAAAAACCGGCCAAAGCCGCCGCGGCGGCCCCCGCCGCGCCCGCCCCGCTCGACTCGGCCGCCCGCACGCGCCTGCTCGGCGCCTTCGCCGCCGCGGCCCAGGGCACGGCCGAAACCGTGGAGCTGCGCAACCAGCACCTGACGGTAACCTTCTCGACCCGCGGCGGCCGCCCCGAAGTGGTGCGCCTGAACGAGGAGAAAACCTTCTTCGAGCAGCCCCTCTACCTGCTCGACAAGCAGAGCGGCGCCATCGACGTGCAGCTGCCCACCCAGGACGGCCGCAAGGTGAAGCTCGCCGACTTGTACTTCCGCCCCTCGGCGGTGCAGCCCGTGACGGTGGGCGGCAAGCAAGGCAAGCAGGTGGTCTTCGTGGCCGAGGTGGCGCCGGGCCAGCAGATCGAGCAGACCTACACCCTGCTCGACGACAGCTACCAGGTGGGCTACAACCTGAAGCTAATGGGCCTGAGCAGCCTCGTGTCGGCCGAGCCGCTGACGCTCAACTGGCTGGACCGCGTGCGCCAGACCGAGAAGAGCATCAAGCAGAACCGCAACCACTCGACCATCAACTACTACCTGGCCGAAGACGACCTGGGCACCATTGCCGAGGCCTCGGAGTCGCCCGAAACCCAGGAGGTGAGCACCCCGGTGAAGTGGCTGGGCCACAAGCACGACTTCTTCACGGCCGGCCTGGTGGCGGGCAACGAGTTCAGCAAGGGCGTCTTCAAGACCACGGTGGATTTGAACGACTCCACCTTCATCAAGACCCTGCACAGCTCGGTGCAGATACCGGCCGCCGACGTGCAGTCGGCCACGGGTGCGCAGATGCAGTTCTTCTTCGGCCCCAACTCCTTCCCGGTGCTCAAGCAGGTAGCGCCCGAGTTTGAGCGCAACGTGTACCTGGGTTGGGGCCTGTTCCGCTGGGTGAACCGCTTCCTGGTGATTCCGGTGTTCAACTTCCTCGAAGCCTACATCAGCTCCTACGGGTTGATCATCGTCATCCTGGTGGTCATCATCAAGCTGCTGCTCTGGCCGCTGGTATACAAGTCCTACCTCTCGCAGGCCAAGATGCGCGTGCTCAAGCCTGAGGTCGACGCCATCAAGGAAAAGTACGGCGACGACCAGATGAAGGTGCAGCAGGAAACCATGAAGCTCTACCAGAGCACGGGCTCCAGCCCGCTGGCCGGCTGCATTCCCATGCTGGCCACCATTCCCATCTTGCTGGCCTTGTTCCAGTTTTTCCCCAACGCCATTGAGCTGCGCGGCGAGTCGTTTTTGTGGGCCACCGACCTGAGCACCTACGACGACCCCATCAAGCTGCCGTTTGCCCTGCCCTACATGGGTTCGCACATCAGTTTGATGACGGTGCTGATGACCATCTCGACCCTGCTCATGACCTGGCAGAGCAACCAGCTCAACCCCTCGGCCATGCAGGGCCCGATGAAGGTGTACAGCTACCTGATGCCGCTGATCTTCTTCTTCGTGCTGAACGACTATCCCGCTGGTCTGACCTGGTACTACTTCGTGTCGAACATCGTCACCTTCGCCCAGCAGGCCATTACCCGCACCTTCGTCGACGAAGACAAGCTGCACGCCCAGCTGCAGGCCAACAAGGAAAAGAACAAGGACAAGAAGCCCGGTGGCTTCCAGGCCCGCCTGGCCGAGGCCATGAAGGCGGCCCAGGAGCGCGAAGTGGAAGCCAAGAAGCAGCCGCAGTCCAAGAAAAAATAATTTTTGGCCTGTTGATCAGCCGATTAAAGCCGCCCGGTGCACGCATCGGGCGGCTTTTTTGTTAGGGCTCGTTTTGGCCCGGCGGTATTGGTCCGCTTTTTGGAAATTGCCGGGCCAGACCCCCTTCTCTCTCCCACGGCTATGCGTTTACCTCTACCATCCCTGGCCCTGGCGCTGCTGCTGGGCAGCGCGGCCCTGCCGGCCTGCACCGTCAACTACTACGTTACCGACGGGCAGAACACCCGGCCCCGCGGTCCGCGCCCCACCCGCGCCGACGACAACGACTGGGTGTACAACGGCGGCTCCCAGCCCGGCTACGGCACACCGGCGCCCAACACGCCCGGCCCGGTGCGGGCCACGCCCGCCACGCCGTCGTCGACGCCCATTCGCACTTCGCCCAGCCCCACGCGGCCCCCGGTAACCGAAGCGGGCGGCACGGTGAAGCCGCCGGTGAAAGCCCCCGTGCCCACCAAGGAACCCATCAAAACCACTCCCGTTACCGAAACCGGCGGCATCAAGCCCAAGCCGCCCACCGGCGGCCTCACCCAGCAGCCGGTGCGCGAAACCGGGGGAGTGAAGCAGCCCGGCACCAGCGGCGTGGTGCTGCACGAGACGGGCGGCTTCAAGGGCCCGGTGAAGACTACGCCGGCCGAGCCGGGCGCCATCAAGCAGCCAGCGCAGGCGGGGCAAACCGGTGGCACCCGCCCACCCGTACGGGAGAACGGTGCTCCCGTGGGCCAGGCTCCCGCCAGCGGCGAGCAGCCCACGGCCGGCCAGCCCGCCGCCAACCCCGGCAGCCAGCCGGGCGTGGTGCTGCACGAAACCGGCGGCTTCAAGGGCCCGACGCGCACCCATCCGCGGGAACCCGGCAGCGTGAAAAACCCCGGCACCATCAAGCAGCCGCCGGTGCAGCCCACGGGCAGCCTGAATGAGGCCCCGGCCAGCGCCGAGCAGCCCACGACCCCGCAGCCGGGAGCCAGCAGCGGGGCCGAGCAACCGGGCAACGGCGGCGTGGTATTGCACGAGACGGGCGGCTTCAAGGGGCCAACCCGCAGCCAGCCGCGGGAAACGGGCGCTACCAAAGCCGGCGAAACGGGCGGCACCCGGCCGCCGGTGCGCGAAACCGGCGCGGCCGTGGGCGAAGCGCCCACCAAGGGTGAGCAGCCCACGGGCGAGAACCCGGTTATCGTGTTCAAGAAAACGCCCTGCCTGGGCCCGTGTCCGCACTTCGAGGCGCAGATCTGGGCCAACGGCCGGGTGCGCTACGTGGGCTACCGCAACGCGCCCAAGGAAGGCACCCTGGAGCTGACGCTGCCCGCCAGCACCGTGGCTGAAATTCTGCGCCAGGCCGACGAAGTGCGCTTCCGCAAGCTGCAGGACCAGTACCTGAGCGGCGCCACCGACATGCCCTCGACCTTCCTCACCATTGCCCAGCCCGGCCTGCCCAGCAAAACCGTGCAGGTAGAACAGGGCGCCCCCGACGCGCTGATGAGTTTGCTCACGTTCGTCGACAACGAGATAAACACCGCTGTGCTGCGCTAACTTTCTTGCCGACTTCTCACGAAAAAGCCCCGCCGGCAGCAGCTGGCGGGGCTTTTTCGTGCCTGTGGCGCGGGGCAGGCATTTCGCCAAGGCTCAATCCTTGCGCACACGCTCGAGCACCAGCTGGTTCATGGGGTTGGGGTTGAGGCCGCGCACGTTGTTCTGGGTCAGGCGCACCACCTCGTCGTAGTAGAGCGCAACGACCGGCGCTTCCTGCATCATGAGGCGGTCCATGGCCTGGTAGAGCTGCCAGCGGCGCTGGTCGTCGCGCTCGAGCTTGGCCTGCTCGTAGAGGCGGTCGTAGGCCAAGCTGCGAAAGTGGGTTTTGTTGGGGCCGGCGGGGCTGAAGTTGGGGCCGTAGAACAGAGCCAGGTAGTTTTCGGCGTCGGGGTAGTCGCCCAGCCAGCTTTTGGTAAAGAACGCCGCCCGGCCGTTGTCGACCAGCTCCTGGTGCGCGGCGGCCTGGTTCACGTCGATGGCGACCTGCACGCCCACCTCGGCCCACTTCTTCTGCAGGTACTCGCAGATTTCCTTGCGCTCGGCCACGGTGCTCAGCCGCAGGCGCAGTGGCCGGCCGCCGGGGCCGTAGCCGGCGGCCCGCAGCAGCTCGCGGGCCTTGGCGGGCTGGTAGGTGTAGCCCGGCACGGCCTGCTCGCTGAACGAGGGCAAGGACGAAGGCACGAAGCCCGAGTGGCCCGGCCGCCCCACGTTGTTGATAAAGTACGCCAGCAGCTCGGGCCGGTTGATGGCGTAGCTCAGCGCCTGCCGCACCCTCCGGTCGCGCAGGGCGGGCTGGTCGGCGGGGCCGCGCAGGTTGGTGGGGTCGAGCTGAAAGCCCAGGTATTCGGTGTTGAGGTAGGGCACCTTCTGCAGACGGAACTTGCCGGCGAAGTCCTCGCGCACCGAGCCATCGGGGTTCATGATCAGGTCGCGGGAGCCTTCGCGCACGCCCGACAGAAAGTCGAGCTTGCCCTGCATGAAGGTCAAAAACTCGGTTTTGCGGTCGGCAATAAAGCTGATGAGCACCGCGTCGAGGTAGGGCAGCGGCCGGCCCTGGGCGTCGCGGCGCCAGTAATTGGGGTTGCGGTGGTACACGATGGCCGAGCCCTCGTCCCAGCGCCGAAACACGAACGGGCCGGTGCCCACCGGATGCTCGCGGAAGTCCTTGCCGTAGCGCTGCACGGCCTCGCGCGGCACCACGTAGGCGTAGGGCATGGTCAGAATGCCCAGAAAAGGAATGAACGGCTCCTTCAGGTAAATGCGCACCGTGGAGTCGTTCGGGGCCACGAAGGCGGTGTCGGACGGCTCACCGTCGGGCTTTTCGAGCACCTTGCCGCGAAAAATCCAGCCACCGGGGCTGGCCGTGGGCTTGTCGAGCAGGCGACGGAAGGAGTACACCACGTCCGAGGCCCGCACCTCGCGGCCGCGGCCGCCGGCAAACACCTCCGAGTCGTGGAAGCGCACGCCGGGGCGCAGCACAAAGGTGTAGCGCCGGCCGTCGGGCGAAATGTCGTAGCGACGGGCCAGGGCCGGGGCCGGGCGCAGCGAGTCGTCGAGCTCGATCAGGCCGTTGTAGAGCTGCGTGACGGCCCAGATGTTGGCCTGGCTGCGGGCAAAAGCGGGGTCGAGCGAGGTCAGGGCCTCGGGCTGGTTGTAGCGAAATACGCGCCGCTCGTCGGCTTCGGGCCGGGCGTCGCCGCAGGCCGCCAGCAGGGGTAGCGCCAAGCCCAGCAGCCACGGTTTCAGGGCGGTAGCCAGGCGGGGGCGGGGCGGGTGCGGGCAGGAAGTCAAACGGGGTGGCAGGGGCAGCAAAAAACCCTGAAACGGCCCGGAAGAGGCCCAAAAGCGGGGCATGCGGAAGGCAAAAGAGGTGTATATTTGTAGCAAAGTACGGCTAAATTCGCTGGCCTTTCCCGGCCCGTTTACCTGCTTTGCCCCGCGCATGAAACTCACCTACTACGGCCATTCCTGCTTCCTGCTCGAAACCGGCGGCAGCCGCCTGCTCTTCGACCCCTTCATCCGGCCCAACCCGCTGGCCAAGGATGTGGACGTGGACGCCATCGAGGCCGACTACATCCTGCTCAGCCACGGCCACGCCGACCACGTAGCCGACGCCGAGGAAATCGGCCGGCGCACCGGCGCCGGGCTCATCGGCATGTTTGAGGTGCTGAGCTGGTTCGAGGCCAAGGGCCTGAAAGCCGAGCTGAAGATGAACCTGGGCGGCAAGGTAAAGCTGCCCTTCGGTACGGTGAAGATGGTGCCGGCGGCCCACTCCAGCTCGATGCCCGACGGCTCGTACGGCGGCGTGGCGGGCGGTTTCGTTATCGAGTCGGAGGGCAAGACCCTGTACTTTGCCGGCGACACGGCCCTGAGCTACGACATGAAGCTCATCGGCGAGCTGCACGACGTGGACGTGGCCCTGCTGCCGGTGGGCGACCATTTCACCATGGGCGTGGCCGACGCGCTGGTGGCGGCCGACTGGCTGAACTGCTTCCGCATCATCGGCATGCACTACGACACCTTCCCGGCCATCGACCTCGACGACGCGAAGGCCATGGACCAGGCCATGCACGCCGGCAAGGAGCTGGTGCTGCTCAAAATCGGCCAAACGATTAATCTGTAAGTTGCCCGTTGGCAGTTGTCCGTTGTCAGTTTCCTAATTTCGGGTATTCGACCACGGCTGACAACTGACAACCGGCCCCTGTCAACTAGAGAGAAATGGGTAAAATCATTGCGGTAGCCAACCAGAAAGGCGGCGTGGGCAAAACCACCTCGTCCATCAACCTTGCGGCCTCGTTGGCGGCGCTGGAATACCGCACCCTGCTGGTAGATGCCGATCCGCAGGCCAATGCCACCTCCGGCGTGGGCTTCGACCCCAAGGACATCCAGCACAGCATCTACGAGTGCATGGTCGACGGCATCAACGCCCAGGACATCATCCTGCAGACCAACATCCTGCCCCACCTCGACCTGATGCCCTCGCACATCGACCTGGTGGGGGCCGAGGTGGAAATGATCAACCTGCCCAACCGCGAGGAAAAGATGAAGCTGGCGCTGGCGCCCATTGCCGAGCACTACGACTTCATCATCATCGACTGCTCGCCTTCGCTGGGGTTGATTACCGTCAATGCCCTCACGGCGGCCAATTCGGTCATCATTCCGGTGCAGTGCGAGTACTTTGCCCTCGAAGGCCTGGGCAAGCTGCTCAACACCATCAAGATCATCCAGAGCCGCCTCAACACCCAGCTCGACATCGAAGGCATTCTGCTGACCATGTACGACGTGCGCCTGCGCCTCTCCAACCAGGTGGTGGAGGAAGTGAAAACCCACTTCCAGCAGCTGGTGTTCGACACCATCATCCCGCGCAATGTGAAGCTGAGCGAGTCGCCCAGCTTCGGCATTCCCGTCATCCTGCACGACGCCGAGAGCAAGGGCTCGATCAGCTACCTGAACCTGGCCCGTGAAATCGTGGAGAAAAACATCGTGGCCGGCAGCAGCGGCGCCTACGCCGAAGACGACGCGGCCTAACTGCCCGCTGGCCAGAACTGACAGGCCCCGGTCGTGACTGACCGGGGCCTGTTGTTTTTCGGGGCGGATGGGTTCCGTTGCGGCAGACCGGAGCCAGGCGTTCAGTTTGGTTTGCGGCGGCGCCAGATAAAGCCGTCGAGCACGTAGTGCGTGGCCTGGGGCAAAGCCAGCAGCGGCACCAGCACAGCCAGCCAGGTGGCGTCGGCCACGCGGGGCAGGTGCTGAAACGCGCCGAACGCGGCCGCGTGCTCGCGCCACACCAGTCCGTCCCAGAAGCCTTCCTCCACGTAGGCCAGCACCGCTACCAGTCCCAGAAACACCAGCAGGCCGTAGCGGCCTCGCCAGGCCCCGCGCCGCGCCAGCCGGCCATTGGGCTGGTGCTGCGGGCCGCTGCTCCACACCAGGGCCAGGTAAGGTATGCCGTGCGACATCACGTTGAGCAGGGTGAAGGCCAAATCGCCGTTGAAGTACACGATGCCGAAAAACCAGGAAACCAGCGTACCGGCCACCAGCAGGTTGCGCGGCCAGTTGAAAGCGCGTGTGCGCCACCACTGCCGCGCCTCCTTACCCGCGTACAATAGCAGCACGGCCGCGTACAGGCCCGTGGCCAGGTAGCGCCCCGCGGCCCAGTCGTGCTGCACGAAGTCGCCCTCGATAAACCAGTTGAAGTTGCGCGGGGGCGAGAAGTGCCAGTACAGCAGCGGGTAGATGGTGGCGTAGTAGATGACCACCGTGTCGAGCCACTGCCCGCGCCCGCGCGGCTCGTGGCGGGCGTAGAGGCGCAGGAAGCCGTACTGCTGCCGAATGAAGTGAAACACGGCCAGGTAGGCCAGCACCCGCCAGAACAGCAGCGCGCCGCCCCCCAGGTACAAAGCCACGCCCACGCCGTAGCAGCCGGCCGGCACCAACCAGAACAGCAGCCAGCGCTGGCGCCGCCGCAGCGGGTCGAGGTAGGTGCGAAACAGCGTGCTGTACACGTGGGCGACGTCGATGAGCACGACCAGGGCTACCCAGGCCAGCAGCGGCATCTGGGCCGTGGCCCGGTAGGCCGGGGGCAGCAGTCCTACCACCGCCAGTGCCACGAAGGGCGGGGCCAGAATAAACAGGCCGTCGTAGCGGGCCGAGCGAATCCAGGGCTGGCTCATGCGCGGGAGGCGTGCAGGATTTCCTCGGCGGCGCGAATGCCCTGGTAGAATCCTTCTTCGAAAATAGATACCCCGCTCAGGTCGGTGTGGGCAAAGAACAGGCGGCCGTTGCGCGGGCGGGCCGCAGCGGCGCGGGCCGGGTGCCAGAGGTAGCCGGGCGTGGGTGCCACCATGCCGTGGCCCCACACCCAGAGCTCGGCCCGCTGCACGTGGGGCGCTACGCCGGGGTGGGCCTTTTCCAGCTCGGCCAGAATGCGCGCCAGCCAGGTTTCGTAGGGTGTTTCGTAGGCCTGGCGCCGGGCCTGGTCGGGCTCTTGCTCCGAGAGCGGCCAGTACAGGGTGATAACCTTGGCGCCGGGCTGCTGCTCCACCTGCTGGTGGTTGGCGTTGATGTAGCCCAGCGAGGCGCTGCCAAACTGCACGTTGTCCCAGCACAGGGGCATGCCCGGGCCCTGGGGCAGGCCGGCTACCGTAAGGTTGGCAATCAGCCAGGGGGCCTGGTAGGGCTGAAGCGCGGGCAACTCGGGCAGGGCGGCGGCCAGCAGGCGGCGGGTAACGAAGTGCGGCGTGGCCAGCAGCACCTGGCGCGCGAGCACGCGGGTGGTCTGCTGCGTCCGGGCATCGTAAGTCAGCACCTCCACGCCCGCGGCGGTTTCGCGCAGGGCGTAGGCCAGGGTATGGGGCCAGATGCCGTCCGGGGCCGCCTGGCGCAGGTGCTGGGTCAGAAAGTGGTTGCCCTCGGGCCAGGTCAGCACGTCGGCGGCCTGGGCGTTGTGGGCGCGGCCCTTGCGGCCGGCAAAGTAGTGCAGCCCGGCCCAGGCCGACACGCGCCCGGCGGGGGCGCCGTAGTCGTCGCGGCAGCAGTAGTCGAGGTACCAGCGCAGGTAGGGGGAGGTGAAGCCTTCCCCGGCAAGGTAGTCGGCGAAGCTCAGCGCGTCGAGCCGGCGAAACGCAGGGTCGGCCGACGAGTGGTCGAGCGGAATGGCGAAGGCGTCGCGGCCATCGGTGCCCCGGGCGTGGCGCATGGTTTCGGCCAGGGCGAGGAAGCGGGCAATCTGCTGCTGATCGGCCGGGGGCACGCCCAGCGTGGGCACCAGGCCCTGCTGCCAATGGCCGTGAATGTGCAGGCGCTCCTCGGGGTCGTGGCAGAGGTAGTACTCGTTGTACACGGGCAGGCCGGCCGGGCTGAAGCCGGTGATGACGCCCGCTTCGGCCAGGAAGTCGAGCAGCTCGCGGTTGCGCACGTCGGGAATGGGCAGGTAGTGCGCCCCCCAGGGGTAGGCCGACACCTCGTTGCGCCCCGCCGCGGCGTTGCCGCCCAGCGTTTCCTCCAGCTCTACCAGCAGCACCTGGTGCTGGCCGTGGCGGTGCAGCCAGCGCCGGGCCGAGAGGCCGCTCACGCCGCCGCCCACAATCAGCACCTCGGTGCGCACCGTGCGGCTGGGGGCGGGCAGTCGGCCGGGGTGGCGCAGCAGATGGCCGGTGGCGTGGCCCGCGCCGCGCAGTTGCCCCGGGATGCTTGCCCCCGCGGTGCCCGGCGCGCACGACTCCAGCGCGGCCGGACTCAGCAGCAGGCCGGCCGCGCCCAGGGCAGTATTCCGCAGGAAGCGGCGGCGCGAAAGCGCCCCGGCCAGCCCGCTTTCGGCGGCGAGCGGCACCGCAGGCGGCAAACCGGGAGAAGGAGGGTTCATGGGCAGGTAGGAGCCAGTAGCAGCGGGCTGCTTAGTGCGTGTAGGGGCCCCAGTCGTCCTCGAAGTAGTGCACCAGGGCTTGGTTGTTGAGCTGGTTGACTTCGGTGGGCAGCTCGCTCATGTCGGGCGGAAACACCAGCATCTGGCGGATAACCTGGGGCGTGACGTAGCGCAAACCCGCGGGCAGCGGCCCGTCGCCGCGCCAGTGACCGTTGCGGCCGGCCAGCACGTAGCCCCACTCGCCAAACGAGGGCACGTAGAGGTGGTAGGGAATGGTGTGGAAGCCCGCGGCCTGCAGGGTGTGGTTGATGCACCAGAACGAGCGGCGCGCCACGTAGGGCGAAGTGCTTTGCACCACCAGCAGCCCGCCGGGGGCCAGCAGCTTGTCCAGCTCGCGGTAGAAAGCGGTGGTGTAAAGCTTGCCGATGGAGTAGTTGGAGGGGTCGGGGAAGTCCACCACCAGCAGGTCGTAGCGGGTGGTGTCGCGGCGCACCCAGTGGTAGGCGTCGCCGTTGACGACCTGCACCCGGGCGTCGAGCAGGGCACGCTGGTTGAGGGCCAGCAGCAACTCGTTTTGCTGGAACAGGCGCGTCATGCCCGGGTCGAGGTCGACGAGGCGCACCTGCCGGAGCTGGGGGTACTTCAGCAGCTCGCGCACGGCCAGGCCGTCGCCGCCGCCCAGCACCAGGGCGCGGCGGGCGCGGGGCAGGGCCTGCATGGCCGGGTGCACCAGCGCCTCGTGGTAGCGGTACTCGTCCTGGGAGCTGAACTGCAGGTTGCCGTTGAGGAAGAGGCGCAGCTCGCGGTTGTTCTTGGTGAGCACGATGCGCTGGTAGGGCGTGCTTTTGCTGTAGATGACCTGGTCCTGAAACGCCAGGGTCTCGGTGTAGGTCTGAATGCGCTCGGCGAAGGCGAAGCCCACGGCCAGCACCAGCAGCGTGGCCACGATGACGCCGGTGAAGCGGCGGCGGTAGGGCTGGGTTTCGCGGAAGCGGTGGAGCACCACGCCCGCCACGGCCACGTTCAGCGCCCCGAAAAATAGGGCAGTGCGAATCAGCCCGAGCTGCGGCACCAGCACCAGCGGGAAAATGAGCGAGGCCAGCAGCGCGCCGATGTAGTCGAAGGTAAACACCTTCGACACCAGGTCCTTGAAGGCGTAGCGGTTTTCCAGAATCCGCATCAGCAGCGGAATTTCCAACCCGACCAGGATGCCGGTGAGGCCCACCAGCGCGTAGAGAATCAGCCGGAACGAGGTCACATACTCGAAGAGCACGAACAGCAGCGGGGCCGACAGTCCGCCCACGATGCCCACCAGGATTTCGAGGCGGATAAACCACTTGAGCAGGGGCGCGTCCAGAAAGCGCGACAGCCACGAGCCGATGCCCATCGAGAACAGATAGGCCCCGATGATGGTGGAGAACTGCATCACCGAGTCGCCGAGCAGGTAGGACGCCAGCGTGCCCGCAATCAGCTCGTAAATCAGCCCGCAGGTGGCAATGACGAACACCGAGCCCAGCAGCAGCGCCGGCAGCAGGTCGGGCGCGGGGCGGGTGCCTTCGGCTGGGCGGGGCGGCGTCAGCACGGGGTCGTTAGCCATGAATGGCCGAGCTGATGATCAGGGCCACGGCCAGCACGAAGGCCCCGGCAATGATGGCGAAGGCCGTGTTGTGCTCTTCCAGAATTTCGCGGCGCAGCGTGCGCGGGGCCAGCTTGTCGAACACGAAAAAGCAGATAAACAAAATGAATATGCCCAGCAGCGAGTAAATCAGGGAAGCCGCAATCAGCTTGGCGTTCAGGTATTCCATGCGGTGACAGGGTGAGATGGAGAGGAAGAGGAACCGGCGGCGGGGCGGCGAATGGTGCCGGTTTTGCCCCGGCGCGGCGCGCGGGATTATTTGTGCAGGAAACGGGCGCCGGAGCTGCCGGAGCGGCCCCCGCCGGTGCCGTTGAGGTTTTCGGTGCTTTCGTTGTCGTCGCCCAGCAGGCGGGTGCCGTGCAGGCCGGCCCACACAAAGCCACCCAGGGCCAGCAGCATGAGGGCGGCGTAAATGGGAAACTTGAGCAGGTTGCGTAGCATGGTAAAAGCCGAAGTGAAAGTGAAACGGGGCGGAAACGGCAAGCGCGGACGGCGGGCTTAGCTGGGGCCGTAGTCGCTGTTGGCCCAGCGCTGCTGCTCGTGGTAGCGCCGCCAGGCGTACAGGCCCACGGGGTAGGCAAACACCAGCAGCAGCAGCAAGATCAGGTTCGAGGGCAGGGCCGTGTTTTCGACTACCCGCAATTGCAGGGTGAGCGGCTGCACGGTCTCGGAAACGGGGTAGAGGTTGAGGTGGTAGCGGCCCGCGGGCACGCGGGCCAGCACGGCGCTGCCGCGGGTGCTGCCCTCGCTCCAGTTTTCGCCGCCCTCGTAGCCGTGGTAGTACTCGATGTTCTTGGTGAACTCAAAGTACTGGCCGCTCGACTCGTTGACCAGCGTCACGGGCAGCTCCAGCCACTGGTTGTTCACGCTCACGTCTACCTCCACTTCCAGGGCCGTGGGGCCGTGCACTTCGAAGGCGGGCGTGATGATGGGCGCCAGCTGGCCGGCCGGGGCGGCCCGCGCCGTGTCGGGCTGGGTGAAGTAGGTGGCGTGCAGCAGCTCGCGGAAGGGGCGGGCCTGCAGCAGCGTCAGCTGGGCCACGATGGCGGCAAAAGCCACTACCAGCGCAAACCCCAGCAGCGTCCGCCAATACGCCTCGGCTGGGGGCGGCTGCAGCGCGCCCACGCCCTGGCGCGGGGGCAGCTGCGCGGCGTCGAGGCCGAAGGCGACGGCCACCTGCTCGCGCTCCATGTGCTCGGCGCAGTACCAGTCGACGCTGCTGGCGCCTCGTTCCTGCACCAGCATGTAGGGCGGGGCAATGAACTCGGCCACCTTCAGCTTCTCGTCGGTGGTCACGTCCCAGTCGAACTCGCCCACGGCGAAGGGTACCCGCGGCGAGTAGCGGTTGTAGATGTCGTAGCGCCGGCCGTCCTCCGTGATGTGCGCGTCGTAGGTCTGGGGCTGGTGAATGCGAAACTCGCGGTTGGCGGGCTTGATGAACGTCCAGTGGCCCTCGAACACGGCCAGCTGGGCGTAGTGGTTGGGTGGGCTGAAGAGCACGTACTCGCCCCAGCGGTAGGCCGCCGACTTGGCCTCGTGGCGGGCCGTATAGCCCAGCACGCGGTAGGTCAGGCCGTCGGGCAGCTGGCCGGTGGCGCCCAGCGGCAGCACCTGCGGCACCGACTCGTTGCTGAAGTGGTGCAGCACCTTCGGGTTCTTGCCGTCACGGCCGTGCACCAGGCTGCGACACTTCGGGCAGGCAAAGAAAATGCTGTGCTCGGGGTCGTAGTAAGTCAGATCGGCGTGGCACTTGGGGCAGGTAAGCTGCGCCGAAACGAAGGAAGGAGCCGCCGGTTCACTCATCGGCGCAGCTCGGTTTTGCTTTGCTCGGTGGCTTCGAAAAACGCCAGCGTAGCCGCGTACAGCGCCTGCACGGTGGCCGAGTTGTCGCGCTGAAAGTTGGAGAGAAACACGTCGAAGGTCGCCAGGCCGAACTCGGGCCAGGTGTGAATGCTCAGGTGAGACTCGGTGAGGGCCACCACGGCCGTAAAGCCCCCGCCGGCGAAGCTGTGGTAGGCCTCGCCCACCTTCACCAGCCCCCGCGCCCGAATCTGCGCGTCGAAGAACGCCCGGCAGGCCTCCGCATCGATAAGCGGGCCGGCCGGGGCCGTGAAGGTGGCCAGCACGTGTAGCCCGGGAGTATAGGAGGTCATCGGATAGAGTAGGGCAGCGGCCGGGCCGGGCTATGAACGCTCAATAATACGCCGCGCCGCGCACAAGCCCAACTGGGCGGTGGCCGGAGTAGAATGGCAACTAAAAATGGGACGGGGCCGGTAAATGGCTGCCGGCCAGCCGGCCGGGCTGGCGTGGCTGGCTGATAAGGTGTAAATTCAACCCGCCGATTGGTGCATCACCCCGAAATTTCATCCTGTGCGTAGTCTTCTACTCTGCTCGTTGGTTGCCGGCCTCAGCGCCGGCGGTGTCAAGGCGGCCGAAGCGGCCCCGCTTGTCCTTCCCCCGCTGGCACCGGCTACGGCGCCCGCCCCCTTGGCTCTGCCGCTGCAGAGCGCGGGCACGGGCCTCACTGGCAGCTACTTCAGCAACGGCACCCTGGCCGGTGCCCCGGTGCTCAAGCGCCTCGACGCCACCATCGACTTCGACTGGGGCAAGGGCGCCCCGGCTCCCGAGCTGCCCACCGACAACTTCTCGGTACGCTGGGAAGGGCTGCTGGCCGCGCCCAGCACCGGCAACTACCGCTTTATTGCCCAGTCGGGCGACGAGGTGCGGCTGTGGATCAACGGCAAGAAGGTACTCGATACCTGGGCCGGCGCCAAGTTCATGGGCGGCAGCTCGGTGAGTTTGGCCGCGGGCGAGAAAACCACCATCCGCATCGAATACACCGACTCGGAGGGCGAAGCCCAGCTGCAATTGATGTGGGTGCCGCCCGGCCAGGCCGCGCAGCCCATTGCCGCCAACTTTCTGTACCCGCTGGGCTCACCCACCACTCCCGACCCGGCCGGTGCCGGCGGTGGCCCTGTAGCCGCCGTCGCGAAGCCCACGCCCAAGCCCGCCGCGCCGGTAGCGGCCAAACCCGCCGCCAAGCCCGCGCCCAAGCCCGCTGAAAAACCCGCGGCGAAGCCTGCTCCGGCCAAGGCCGTAGCCAAAGCGCCCGCGCCCAAGCCCGCCGAACCCAAGGCCAAACCCGCCAAGCCCGCCAAAACCGAGGAGGCCCCCGTCGAATTGGCCGCCGGGGTTTACGTGCTCACCTCGCGCACCACCGGCAAGCCCCTGGAAGTGGTCGACCCGGCCCGGCCCAACAGCCGCGCCTACCAGGCCGCCGCCGTGGGCAGCACCGGCGCCGCTGCGCCGGCCGCCGCCAACGACGCTCCGCGCTGGCGCATTGAAAGCCTGGGCAACGGTTACTACCGCCTGGCCGTGCCGGGCAACAACAAGGTGCTGGAAGTACTGGGCAGCTCCACCTCGAACGGCGCCGACCTGAGCTTGTGGACCTACTACAGCGGCAACAACCAGCTCTGGCGCATCGAGCCCACCGAGCACGGGTACTACAAGCTGCTGGCCAAGCACAGCAACAAGGCCCTCACGGCCAAGGACTCGGTGGAAGGCGGCCTGCAGCAGTGGCGCTACAGCGGCCGCGAAAACCAGCAGTGGAAACTGCAGCCCGTGACGGCCGAGGAAAGCGCGCCGGCCATTGCCGCCACGCTCAACCGCCCGGGAGTGGGCGCCAACCAGATGAGTTTGTACCCCAACCCCAGCAATGGCGTGGTGCAGCTGGCTTACTCGCTGCCCGAGCCCACGCCGGTGGGGTGGGTGGTGTACAACCAGCGCGGCGCGGCCGTGCGCATGTCGGACTACCGCCGGCGGCCGGCCGGGGCGCACCACCAGACCCTGGAACTCACCAGCCTGCCCCCCGGCGACTACTACCTGCACCTGACGGTGGGCACCAGCACCACCAAGCAGTCGTTGATGATTCGCCAGCACACTCCCGACGCGCCCGAAACTCCGGCGGCCTCGCCCGCGGTGGGCTCGACCAGCGGAGAATAAAGCATCGGGTAACCGAAAACGCCACCGGCGGCTCCTGCAGGAGCCGCCGGTGGCGTTTTTACTATCGGCTAGTCGGCTGGTCTGCTGCTTCGGCGACGCGTTGGGCCAGGGCGGCGGGTGGCCTAGCGGAAGGCGTAGCCCAGCTTGAAGCCTAGGGCCAGGGAGGGAATCACGCCGCCCTTACCGCTGAAGCTGTCTTCGGGGTGGGGCTGGCCCAGGCTCTGCGACTCGCGCACGTGGCGCAGGCCCAGGCCCAGAAACGAGTCGACGGTGAAGCCGCGGCGGCCGATGTGCTGGTAGCCCATCTTCAGGTGCAAACCTTTTTCCTGCAGCTTGATCTGGTAGTTCGACTCGGGCCCGCGCCGGGCCGGCGTCCAGTACGACGACACGCCCAGGATGTCGACCTGCTCGTACCAGTCGTAGGCTGGGGCCTCGTTGCTGTTGAAGTGTACCTGCTTGTAGAACAGCTGGCCGGCGGCGTAGAAGCCGCGCAGGGCCGGCTGGCGGCGCGAGAGGTAGCGGCGCAACTCAGTTTTCAGGTTCACGTTCAGGGCCCCGCGGTCGGTGCTTTGGAACTCCTTGTTGACGACGTCGGAGAGGTCAATCAGCGCATCATCGCGCAGCACGTAGCCCAAATCGAGCTGCCAGCCCAGCCGGGGCGCGACCTGCTTTTCGGCGCTCAGCCAGAGGGTGGTTTTGTGGGGAATGAGCAGATCGATGGGCGAAGTTTTCAGCACCAGGCCGCGGCGGGCGGGCGCGGAAGTAGAATCGGTTTGGGCCTGCGCGGCCCCGACCAGCCCGAGCAGGGCCAGCAATAGCAAGGATTTCATGGGCGGAGAGGCGGGCCGGGAAAGGGGGAAGGAGCGAGGTCCGCAGCTACCGCAAAAGTACCGCCCGGGTGGCCCCGGGCTGCACCCGCTGCCGCCGCATGATGATGTGAGGCCGGGGCGGCAAACCGGCTGTTGCGGGTGGTCGGGCTTATCGGCCCCGGTGAAGCTGGCCCGGCAACAGCGGGTTTGCGTTTGACGCGGTGGCGTTTGTTGCTGACGAGGTGGGGTAGATTGTTGGCGAGGTCGGGTTCGTCGTTGACAAGGTGGGGTTCGTCGTTGACGGGGTCGGGAAAATCGTTGTCGAGGTCGTAATAATCGTTGACAAGGTCGGGAATGTCGCTGACGAGGTCGGGAATATTGTTGGCGAGGTGGGGAATGTCGTTGACGAGGTCGGGAAAATCGTTGACAAGGTCGGATCTAGAAAGGTTGGCAGGGATAAATGCAACAAGGTGGTGATTTATCCTATTGGCGGGGTGAGTCGCTGCGCTTACGCGGCAATGCTACCTCGCCAGCTGTTACAGACGCGGTGGGGCTGGCGGAATTGACTGTAAGTGTCGGGTATTCCACTTCAATGCACCCTTAAAAATGGCGTAGCGGCCAGTATTACCTGTTTTCCGCAGCTGCCAGATCGGTGGGTTATAGTTGATTTCATCGTCAAGCGCCTGGTGCCGGCGCCGGCCGTACAGGTACAAACTGGCCACAGCCCGGAATCGGCTCAGCTGGGTTGTGTCAACCGTCCCCATCCGCTCGACCCCACTCGAAACCAATACCAGTTGCCGGCCAATCCAGGCATAGTGGCTGGGTAGATATTCATCCACGGCCCGTAGCGTAGTTCCCGCGCAAATGGTCAATTCCATCGTGTCGCGGGTATTGCGGTCGATGCTGAGGTAGCAGATGCTGCGCTCCGGCTCCTGTTGATGGTACGAGCGGATAATGCGCTGTAGTTCCGGTTCGAGCACCACCTGGGGCAGCTCAACCGCAGCCACTGCGCTTGTATCTACTTCAGCGTTAGGGCCGCGCCAACAACCACCGCGAGTATCAACCAACAGCCTTTTTGCATTGTCCGGCCTAATAAAGCACCCGGAACTTGATGGTGTGCTCCACCTCGCGCAGGGCCTGGATGACTTCCTGGTCGTACTCGCGGTTCACGTCGGTAATCACGTAGCCGATGTGCTCGTTGGTTTTCAGGTACTGGCCCAGGATGTTGACCTGGTGGGCGGCCAGCACGTGGTTGATGCGGGCCAGCACCCCGGGCACGTTCTGGTGAATGTGCATCAGGCGGTGGGCCTGCTGCTGGGCCGGCAGCTGAATGTTGGGCAGATTCACGCTCTGCTGGGTGTTGCCCGAGTTGATGTAGCCGATGATGCGCTCGGGCACGAACTCGGCGATGTTGCGCTGGGCCTCGGCCGTGCTGCCACCGATGTGGGGCGTGAGCAGCACGTTGGGCAGGCCGCGCAGCTCGCTCTCGAAGCCTTCGTCGTTGGTTTTGGGCTCGTGAGGGAACACATCCACGGCCGCGCCGCCCAAGTGGCCCGCGCGCAGGGCGGCGGCCAGCGCGGCCACGTCCACCACGTGGCCGCGGGCGTTGTTGAGCAGCAGCGCGCCGGGCTTCATCAAGGCCAGCTCGCGGGCCCCGATCAGGTTCCGGTTTTCGGGGCGGCCGTCCACGTGCAGGCTCACGATGTCGGCCTCCTGCAGCAGCTCGTCGAGGCTGCGCAGCTTGCGGGCGTTGCCCAGCTGCAGCTTTTCCTCGATGTCGTAGTACAGCACCTGCAGGCCCACGGCCTCGGCCACCACCGAGAGCTGCGCGCCGATGTTGCCGTAGCCCACGATGCCCAGCTTCTTGCCGCGGATTTCAAACGCCCCGCGCGCCGACTTGTCCCACTCGCCCCGGTGCATCTGCGCCGATTTTTCGGGCAGGCGCCGGGCCAGGCTGATGATTTCGCCCAGGGCCAGCTCCACCACCGAGCGGGTGTTGCTGAAGGGGGCGTTGAACACGGCCACGCCCCGGTGCAGGCAGCCCACTAGGTCAATCTGGTTGGTGCCGATGCAGAAGGCGCCCACGGCAATGAGGCGGTTGGCGGCCTCCAGCACCCGCGGCGTTACCTGGGTTTTGGAGCGGATGCCCAGGATGCTCACGCCCTCGATGCGCTGCACCAGCTCGTCTTCGTCGAGGCCGCCGGGAATGGTTTCCACCTGGTAGCCCTCGGCGCGGAACAGCTCGGCGGCGCGGGCGTCGGGGTTTTCGAGCAGCAGCACCCGGATGCGGTTTTTGGGGTAGCTCAACGTCATCGGCAGCTTGTTCTGGTAGAGAAATTCGTCGAAGGTGGGCGCCACCTCGTCGGCGCGGTCCACCACGGCCTCGCGGCTCACGTTTTCGGTGAAGGCGTAAAAGCGGTCGGCCAGCCCGGCCTCGCGGATCTGGTAGTCGGTGATGCCGTCGCCGAGCACGTACACCGCGGCGCCTTCCAGGCCCAGGCGGCGCAGCTGCTCGATTTTGCCGCCGTCGCGGCTCAGGGGGTTCTGCTCGTCGAAGCCGATGATGTTGCCGGCCGCATCGAAGCGGAAGGTGTTGGCCAGCACCTGCTCGGGCGGAATGCCGAACTCGGCCACCACCGGCTCGATGAACTCGCGAAACCCGCTGCTGACGATGTACACCCGGCCCGGGGCGTGCTCCTGAAAGAAGGCCTGGTTGCGGCGGATGCTCTCCGACACGCGGGTGTGCAGGTGCTCGACCAGCTCCTGCAGGTGTTCGCGCCGGGCCGGCAGCAAAGCCACCCGCCGCCGCAGCGACTCGCTGAACGACACCGAGCCGTCCATGCCCCCGTCGGTGAGGGCCTTGATTTCGGCCACGATGCGCGCCCGCTCGGGGTGGCCGCGCAGGGCAATGGCGGCCAGCTCGTCGAGCCCTTCTACCTGGGTAAAGGTGCTGTCGAAGTCGATGACGAGGTAGGGCAGGGCGGGGGTGGTCATGGCGGCAATATCGGCGGGAAATGCGAAGTGCCCGGGCTTTTTCCTGCGGCGGGCGGGCCGGGCCGCGCGGGCGGCCGGGTGCAAAAAGGCCCGGCCGCTTCGCAGCGGCCGGGCCAAACGATTGCGGAGCGGGGCTCCGGTTTAGTCGTCGATTTTGGCTTTCGACTTCTTGCGCTTGTCCTTGATCTTGGCGTCGGCCGGCATGGTCTTGATCGTGGTGCCCTGGGTTACGCCGGTGTTCGACTGCACGGGCACGCTGCCGGCGGTGCTCGACTCCACCGTGGTCGTGGTCGACTCGGTAGTGGTGGTGGCGGGCGTAGCCGGGGTAGCGGGCGTGGCCGGGGTGGCGGGCGTAGCCGGTACCGTGGTGGTTTGCTTGGTGGTGGTCGTCGTGGTGTTGGTCTGGGCCTGGGCCGAGAAAACACCCGCGGTGAGTAGGGCGGCGAAGACAACGAGCTTTTTCATGACTGCTTTCGGATTTCGTTGACGGAAGGCCGGCTTCGGCGGGAAGCGGCTTTTGAGGGGCTTAAACGGAGCCCGGCCGTGCGGGGTTGAGTTGGGCCGAACTCAGGCTACGCGCGGGTTGGTGCCGGCGGGCAGCCACTGCTGGCCGCGGCAGCGGGGGCAGGCGTGCACCTGGCCGGTTTTCAGCTCGGCCACGTGGCCACACTGGGTGCAGGCGTGCGCCCCGGCCTGGGCGGGTTGGGGGCGGGCCTGCGCCAGTTGCTCGGGCCAGATGGGCAGCCCCGGCCGCACGGGCTCGTCGGGCGGGTAGAAGAACACGCTGATTTCGCCGGTGGCCTCGAAGTAGAGCTTACGCACCTGCCCCAGGTGCTCGACCTGCAGCTGGCGCAGCTCACCAAACAGCTCCTTGTGGGTCAGGTTCTGCTGGTGCAGCGCCTCGATCTGAATCACGCCGTCTTCGATCAGGCAGGCGGGCTGGCCCTCGAGCCAGTCGCTGAAGCGCGGGAACCGCTCGGTGAGGTGGTTGAACAGCCAGTACAGCCCCACAATCACCACGAACACGGCCAGCACGTGCAGCAGGGGCACGTCGGGGTAGAACATGGCGTCGCCGGCGGCCGAGCCCAGGGCCAGGATGATGCTGAGCTCAAACAAGGACAGCTGCTTGACCTGTCGCCGGCCGGTGATGCGCAGGGTGGCCAGAATGAGCAGGTAAGTGACCACGCAGCGCAGCAGCACCTCGGCCAGAAACAGCGGCGGCATGTTGTCGGACCACAGCAGGCGCTGCCAGTCGAAGGGTTGAATGGTTTCCGGATTCATAAGCAGGGCCGGCGCCAAGAGCCGTGAGCCGCTAACGCAACCCGGGCGCCAACTGTTGAGCTGGGCAGCCCCGGCGTAGCTGCCGTAGCCGCCGGCCGCGAAACGCCGTATGTACTCGGATAGCCGCTACTTACATGCCATTTCCTACGTCTGCCGGAGCGTCGGGTGCCGATGAAACCGACCTGGTGCAGCGCCTCTACGCCCGCGACGAAGCCGCCATGACGCTGTTTTACGACTGCTACGGCCGCACGCTGTTTCATTTTATCGTGCGCATCGTGCGCAATCCGCTGGTGGCCGAAGACGTGCTGCAGGAGAGCATGGTCAAAATCTGGTTTGCCTTCGGGCGCTACGACGCCAAGCGCGGCCGCCTGTTTACCTGGGCCCTGAACGTGTGCCGCAACCAGGCGCTGGACACGCTGCGCACCCAGGCGCAGCGCCTGGCCGACCGCACCGGCGACCTGAGCGCGGCTACCGGCCTGCTGCCGGCCGAGCCAACCTTCGTGCCCGACCACTGCGACGTGCGCGCTTGCCTGCACCACCTGCGCCCGGCCTACCGGCGCATTATCGAGCTGCGCTACTTCACGGGGCTGTCGCAGGAGGAAGTGGCCGAAGAGCTGGGCCTGCCCCTGGGCACGGTGAAAACCCAGAACCGGGCTGCCCTGCGCCAGCTGGCTACTCTGTGGCGCTGAGCCATCGATTGGCCTGGGCCAGCCGGTCGCGGGAACTAAAGCAGCTTGTAGTAGTAGGCGGTGGCCAGCAGCACGCCGTCGGGGCTGGTGGCGTAGTGGGGAATTTCGCCCGCTTTCTGCCAGCCCAGGTGGCGGTAGATGGCCTCGGCCGGCGAGCCGGCGGCGGTGTCGAGCACCAGCAGGCTGCGCTGCTGCTGGCGGGCAAACGCCTCGATGGCGGCCAGCAGGCGCGAGGCCAGTCCCCGGCCGCGGGCCTGGCTTAATACCTGCAGCTTCTGCACCTCGGCGCGGTGCCGGCCGTTGGGCTTGGCGCAGAGGGCCAGCTGTCCGGTGCCCAGCACGGCGCCGTCGTCCTCGGCCACCCACAAGGCCAGCTCGGGCCCCAGGCCGGCGAAGATGCCCTGCCAGTAGGCCGTGGCCTCGGCCACTGTGAGCGTATCGAGAAAGCCCACCGAGGCCCCGCCCAGCACGGTGTCGAGCAGCAGCTGGGACAAACCCGGCAGCAGGGCCGGCTCGGGGTGAATAACGCGGCGAATGGTGAGCATGGCAGCGGCGAAGCAAGCGTGGAACGCCGCAAAGCTAGCGGCTCGCCGCAGTAAGCTCAGCCAGAGGCCGGCCGGCGAGTGGGTTTTGTCCTAAATGCGACGGTGGCAGGCGCGGTCCGGAAAGACTATACGGAGACTATCCGCACCCTATCCGCAGACTATACCCACGCTATGGGCAGGCTAGCGGCAGAATGCAATCGGCGGCGACCCGCTCCGGGGCCGTAGGGAGCCGGGAGCGGGCCGCCGCCGAGGCTGCGGGGGAGAACGTATAAGAGCCGGAAGCCGGCCGAACTTACTCGGTGCGCAGGCTGCGCACCGGGTTGGCGCGGGCCACGCTCACGGTTTGCGACACGATGGTGGCCAGGGCAATGGCCGCGGCGGCCAGCCCGGCCAGCGGAAACACCCACCAGGGCATGGGCACGCGGTAGGCAAAGTCCTGCAGCCAGCGGTGCATCACGTACCAGCTCAGCGGGAAGGCCAGCAGCGCGGCCACCAGCACCAGGCGCATAAAGTCGCGGGAGAGGAGCACCACGATGGTGCGGGTGCTGGCCCCGAGCACCTTGCGAATGCCGATTTCCTTGACGCGCTGGGTAATGGCAAACGAGGAGAGGCCAAACAGGCCCAGGCAGGCAATAAAGATGGCAATGCCGGCGAAGATGCCGAAGAGCAGGCTCTGGCGCTGCTCGGCCTGGTAGAGGCGGGCGTAGCTGTCGTCGAGGAAGGTGTAGGTGAAGGGCTGCTCGGGCAGAAACTCCTTCCAGGTGCGCTCCAGGTGGGCCAGGGAAGAAGCCACGTTGCCGCCGGTCAGCTTCACCGACAGCACGTTGTAGGAGGCCCGCGAGGTAACGGTGCTCAGAAACATGACCATGGGCACGATGGGCTGGTGCAGCGACTCGAAGTGGTAGTCTTCGGTGACGCCCAGCACCCGGCCCAGCACGCCGCCGTAGCGAAAGGACTGGCCCACGGCCTCGGCCGGCGACTTCCAGCCAATCATGCGCACGGCGGTTTCGTTGAGGATGTAGCCCATGGTATCGGTGGGGAAGGCCCGGGGGGCGAAGTTGCGCCCGGCGGCCAGTTTGATGCCGTACACGGGCAGGAAATGCTCGTCGATGCTGACGTACTTGACGTTGGCCGAGGTGGGCCGCAGCGAGTCGCCCACCGAGGCGGCGGCGTCGCTGGCGTCGAGCAGGCGGCCGGTGGGAATGCGCGAGGAGCGGCCCAGGGCCCGCACGCCGGTCTGCTGCTGCAGGGCGTGGCGGAAGGCTTCGTACTGCGGGCTGAGCGTCTGGGGGTAGGCCAGGTTCACAATCTGGTCGCGCTCGTAGCCCAGCGGGGCCTGCTGCAGGTAGCGCAGCTGCAGGCCTACCACGGCCGTGCCCACCAGCAGCCCGATGGACACCACGAACTGCACCACCACCAGCACCCGCCGGAAGGCCAGCCCGCCGCTGACTTTCATAAAGCCCTTCAGAATCTGCTGGGGCTGGAACGCCGACATGAACAAGGCCGGGTACAGCCCCGACAGCACGCCCACCACCAGCGGCAGCACCAGCAGGCCCAGCAGCACGGCGGGGCGCCAGAGCAGGGCGGGCGTGAGCTGGGTGCCGGCCAGGCGGCTGAGCCAGGGCAAAGCCAGCACCGTGCAGCCCACGGCCAGCGCGGTGGCCAGGGCCGTGATGAGCACCGACTCGCCCAGGAACTGCAGGATGATTTCGGAGCGCTGGGCCCCCACCACCTTGCGCACGCCCACTTCCTTGGCCCGCAATACCGCCCGGGCGGTCGACAGGTTCATGTAGTTGATGCAGGCAATGAGGAGCACAAACAGGGCAATGATGCCGAAGATGTACACCCGGTTGATGTCGCCGTTGGCCTCCAGCTCGTCGGCGCGGTTGGAGTGTAGGTGAATGTCGGTGAGGCGCTGCAGCTCCAGGCGGGTCATCTTGGAGGGCGCCACATAATCGGTGGCCCGCTTTTTCTGGGGCATGTGGCGGTCAAGGAAGGCCGGGAACTGCGCTTCCAATCGGGCTGGGTCGTAGTCGGCGGGCAGCTGCAGGTAGGTGTAGAAGGCGTTGTTGCTCCAGCTTGTGCGCAGGTTCCGCTCGCCATAGATGGTCGAGTCGTTGAGGGTGCTGAAGCTCACGAGCACGGCCGGGTGCAGGTGGGCGTTTTCGGGCAGGGCCTGGTACACGCCGGTGACCTTGCAGGCCAGCCGCCCGTCAATCTTGAGCTCCTGGTTCAGCGGGTCCTGGTCGCCGAAGTACTTGCGGGCCGCGCTTTGCTCCAGTATCACCGAGCGCGGCTCGCGCAGGGCCGTGCGGGCGTCGCCGCTGAGCATGCGCACCCCGAACAGATCCAGAAACGCCGGCTCGGAAAAAAACAGGCTGTCTTCGGTCAGGATGCGGTCCTGGTGGCGCACGGCTACGGGGCTGTAGAGAATCATGCGGCTCAGCTTCTCAATCTCCGGGAAGTCGTTTCGCAGCAGCGGCCCCACCACCGGCGCCACGGCCGCCAGCTGCAGCGTGGGGGCGCCGTCGGGGTTGTAGAAGGTGCGGGTGACGCGGTAGATACGGCCGGATTCGGGCACGCTGCGGTCGTAGCTGGTTTCGTGCAGGATGTAAGCCAGAATCAGCAGGCAGCAGGTCAGGCCCACGGTCAGCCCAAACAGGTTGATGGCCGAGGTGAGCTTGTGCTTGAGCAGGTTGCGCAGCGTGACGGTAAGGTAGTGGCGAAGCATGGCAGTAGCTGGAAGAAGGCCGGGGAGGGACGGGTAGCGAAGCTTGTTATCGGATGATAAGCGGGGCGGGGTAGCTCAGAAAGGCGGGCGCGAGGCTCCTAGGTCAGGATGTTTTCGGCTACAGTCTGCCCGTCGAGCATGCGCACGATGCGGTGGCTGTAGCGGGCGTCGTGCTCGGAGTGGGTGACCATGACGATGGTGGTGCCCTGCTCGTTGAGCTCCGCGAGCAGCTCCATCACCTCGTTGCCGTTCGAGGAGTCGAGGTTGCCGGTGGGCTCGTCGGCCAGGATCAGGCGGGGGCGGTTGACCACGGCCCGGGCCACGGCCACGCGCTGCTGCTGCCCGCCCGAGAGCTGCTGGGGGTAGTGGTTGCGCCGGTGCATGATGCGCATCTTGTCGAGCACCTCTTCCACCCGCTGTTTGCGCTCGGCGGCGGGCACGCCGGTGTACACCAGCGGCAGCTCCACGTTCTCGAACACGGTCAGCTCGTCGATCAGGTTGAACGACTGAAACACGAAGCCGATGGCGTGCTTGCGCAGCTGGGCGCGGCGGCGCTCGGAGTAGCCCACGGTTTCCTGGCCATCGAACACGAAGGAGCCCGCGTCGGGGTCGTCGAGCAAGCCCAGGATGTTGAGCAGGGTGCTTTTGCCGCAGCCCGAGGGCCCCATCACGGCCACGAACTCGCCCTCCTGCACCTGCAGGTTCAGAGCGTTGAGCACCACGGTTTCCACGTCCTCGGTGCGGTAGATTTTTTCCAGGTTGGCAATCTTGATCATAGCTGTGCGGGCGCGGGCCGGGGCTTGGGGTTGGGAGAAGACTGAAGAGAAAAGAGAAGCCGAAAAAGATGCGGCGCAGCCACCCGACCGGGCAACCAGATGTCGTTCACTCACCACGGGCCGGGGCACTTCCCGGCCGGGCGGCAGCGCCGCGTCTGAAAGGAAAGCGGGCTACTTGGCCAGCACCAGCTCCTGCATGGTGCCGAAGTTGTTGTAGCCCGAGGTAATGACCTTGTCGCCGGGGCGCAGGCCGCTGAGCACTTCGTAGTAGTCGGGGTTCTGGCGGCCCAGGCGCACGTCGGTGCGGTAGGCTGCCTTGCCGTCGGGCGTGAGCTTGAACACCCAGTTGCCGCCGGTTTGCTGGAAGAAGCCGCCCTTGGCCAGCAGCACGGCCTGGGTTTCGTCGCCCAGCGTGAGGCGCAGCTGCAGGGTCTGGCCGCGGCGGATGGCCTTGGGCACCTCGCCCACGAAGCTCATATCCACCTGAAACTGGCCGCCGCTCACCTGGGTGTACACCTTGCGAATCTGCAGCGGGTAGGTTTTGCCGCTCACGGTGCACTCGCCCTGCAACCCGGGAAAGATGCGCGAGATGTAGTGCTCGTCGATGTCGGCGCGCACCTTGAAGCCGCTCACCGCGTCGAGCTGGCCCAGGCGCTGGCCCTTGTTGATGCTCTGGCCGATTTCGGCGTCGAGCGAGGTGAGCTGCCCGTCGATGGGGGCGCGCACCACCAGGTCGCCCACCTTGCGGCGCATCAGCGTCAGCGCGTTCTGCATGCGGGCGTAGGAGCGGCCGGCCTGGCCCTGCTCGAGGCGGGTGGCCGAGGAGTCCTGGCGCAGGATGTCGCGGCTCAGGCGGCGGCGGCGGGTCTGGTAGCGGTAGGCGGCCTCGGCCTGCTTGAACTCCTGCAGGGCAATGACCTTCTGCTCGTAGAGGTTTTTCTGCAGCTGGTACACGCGCTCGGCTTCCTGGTAGGCGTTGTCGGCGTCGGCCAGCTGGTTGAGGCGGGAGTTGGTGTTCTGCTGGGCGGCGTTGCGCGAAATCTGCATCTGGGTGAGCAGGTTGAGCACGGCCGTTTCCTGGTTTACCAAACTCAGCTCCAGGTCGGCGTTGGAGAGGCGCAGCACGGGCTGGCCCTTCCGCATCAGGGCGCCGTCTTCCACGTACTTTTCCTCGACCCGGCCGCCCTCCAGCGCGTCGAGGTAGATGGTGGTTTCGGGCAGCACCACCCCGCTCACCGGAATAAACTCCTGGAAGGAGCCCCGGCGCACCTCGCTCACGGCCAGGCGGGCGGGGTCGACGTTGAGCTGGCTGGGGCCGGTGCCGAGGTAGTAGCTGCCCGCGGCCAGCAGCGCGGCCAGCGGCAGGCCGCCCATCAGCAGCACTTTGCGGGGCGTCCACTTGCGGGGGGTAATGGCTCGGTCCAAGGCGGTAGGTTTTTTTGCGGACCGCCGAAAAAATCTTCGGCGGCATTCTCCGTCTTCGGTGCCATTGCCGTGCCGAAGCCACAAGTAGATAATTTTCAATGCCTTACTGCTTAGCTGATTCCGCCCGGTGTTCGGTTTCGATACAGCCGCTGTGCGGTAGTGATACAGTCGATGCGCAGGCAGCGCCGGGCAGGCGGCGAGCGGGCCGTTTCGCGGCGGCGGCGGAGCTTGTTTTTGCCCCGGAAAATTGCCGTGCTTTGCTGCGGTACCCGTCCTGAGGCTGGCTTAACGGCTGGCCGGCAGGGTCGCTGCCGGACCCGTTGCCGGTTGATAATCAGCGGCCAGTATTCCACCCGGTACGCTATTTCCGCCATGAACCTTCGCTCCGCTGCCGTGCTGGTGCTCGACGACGACCCCGACATCCTGACGGCGGTGCGCCTGCTGCTCAAAACCCAGGTGCGCGAGGTGGTGGTGGAGCGGCGGCCCGAGGCCCTGCCCAGCCTGCTGGCGGCCCGCGCGTTCGACGTGATTCTGCTGGACATGAACTACCACAGCGCCGTGAACACCGGCAACGAGGGCTTCTTCTGGCTGCGGCGCATCAAGGAGCTGGGTTCCCGGGCCGCCGTTATCATGATTACCGCCTAT
Source organism: Hymenobacter sp. B81 (assembly GCF_044628455.1). NCBI lineage: Bacteria > Pseudomonadati > Bacteroidota > Cytophagia > Cytophagales > Hymenobacteraceae > Hymenobacter > Hymenobacter sp. B81. Next base: position 709,822 of record NZ_JBIYZW010000003.1, read on the forward strand.
GCCGACATCGAGCTGGCCGTGCGCGCCCTCAAGGAAGGCGCGGCCGACTTCGTGGTGAAGCCCTGGCACAACGACAAGCTGCTGGCCACCCTGCAGGAGGCCCTGCGCCCCGTGGGCGCGGAAGCGGCCAGGCCCGGCGCCGCCACGCCCGCCCGGGCCGCCGGAATGCCCGATTTGCTGGGCTCGTCGGCGGCCATGCAGCAGATTTTCCGCACCATCGCCAAAGTAGCCCCCACCGATGCCAACGTGCTGGTGCTGGGCGAAAACGGCACCGGCAAGGAGCTGGTGGCCCAGGCCGTGCACCGGGCCTCGCAGCGCGCCGCCGGCCCCTTCGTGAAAGTCGACGCCGGCGCCCTGACCGAGACCTTGTTCGAGAGCGAGCTGTTCGGCCACCGCAAGGGCGCCTTCACCGACGCGCGCGAAGACCGCGCCGGCCGCTTCGAGGCGGCCCACGGCGGTACCCTGTTCCTCGACGAAATCGGCAACCTGGGCCTGGCCCAGCAGGCCAAGCTGCTCACGGCCCTGCAAAGCCGCCAAGTCACGCGCCTGGGCTCCAACCAGCCCATTCCGGTCGACATCCGGCTGATCTGCGCCACCAACGTGCCGCTGAGCGAGCTGGCCGACGAGCGGCGCTTCCGCAAGGACCTGCTCTACCGCATCAACACCGTGGAGCTGCTGGTGCCGCCGCTGCGCCAGCGCCCGGCCGACGTTGCGCTGCTGGCCCGGCACTACGCGGCGCAGTACGCGGCCAAGTACCGCCGGCCCGAGCCCACGCTGAGCGCGGCCGCGCTGCGCAAGCTCGAGCAGTACGCCTTTCCCGGCAACGTGCGCGAGCTGCAGTACCTCATCGAGCGGGCCGTTATCATGGCCGAAACCCCCGAGCTGCGGGCCGAGGACCTGCTGTTCTCGCAGCTCGAGCCCGCCGCGGCCGCCCCCGAAGCTGCCGACAACCTGACCTTGAGCGCGGTGGAGCGCAACGCCATTCTGCGCGTCATCGAAAAGCACGGCGGCAACATCACCCGGGCCGCCCAGGAGCTTGGTCTCACGCGCACGGCCCTGTACCGCCGCCTCAACAAGCATGCGCTCTAACTACGCCCGGCGGGTGCTGGCGGCGGTGCTGGGGCTGGCCGCCGCCCTGGGCGCGGCGGCCTGGCTGGCGGCCCGCGGCCACGGCGCCTGGTCGCTGCTGCCGCTGCCCGTGGCGCTGGCTGCCGGGCGCTACCTCTACCAAGCCCACGTGGCGGCGCAGCAGGAGCTGGCGCAGTTTGCCGCCGCCATCCGCTACCGCGACTTTTCGCGCCAGTACCGCCAGCCGCCGCGCCCCGAGCTGCGGGAGCTGTTCGGCCACTTCCAGGAAATCAGCGCGGCCTTCCGCGACATCAGCCGGGAAAAGGAAACCCAGTACCAGCACCTGCAAAACATCCTGGAGCTGGTCAACACCGGCATTCTGTCCTACGAGCCGGCCACCGGCGCGGTGTGGTGGCTGAACGGCGCCCTGAAGGAGCTGCTGCGCCTGCCGCACCTGAAAAACATTGGCGGGCTGGCCCGGCGCTACCCCGCATTGGCCGCGCAGCTGGCCGAGCTGCGCCCCGGCCCGCCGCTGGTGGCCTCGGTGGCGGTGGGCCCCGACGTGCTGCGCCTGCTGCTGGCCGCCACCGTGTTTCAAACCGAGGGGCGCCGCTACAAGCTGGTGGCCGTGCAGAGCGTAGGGGAGGCCCTCGACGAAACCGAGGCCGACGCCTGGCAGAAGCTGCTGCGCGTGCTCACCCACGAAATCATGAACTCGGTGGCCCCCATCGCCTCGCTGGCCGAAACCCTGCAGCAGCGCCTGCACGCCGCCCCCGCGCTGCCCGATGCCGACCTGCGCGAAGACCTGGAGCTGGGCATCGAAACCATCAAGCGCCGCAGCGACGGGCTGCTGCAGTTTGCCACCACCTACCGCAGCCTGAGCAAGATTGCCGCCCCCAACCTGCAGACCCTGCCGGTGTACGAGCTGTTTGAGGCCGTGCACCAGCTGCTACTCCCCCGCCTGCGCGAAAAAGCCGTGGCCCTCGAGCAGGTGCTGCCCGACCCCACCCTGACCCTGCGCGCCGACCGCGTACTGCTCGAGCAGGTGCTCATCAACCTGGTGCTTAACGCCGTGGACGCCGTGGCCGGGCAGCCCGCACCGGTCATCACCCTCACGGCCGCGGCGGGCAGCCCGGGGCGCATCAGCCTGAGCGTGGCCGACAACGGGGCGGGCATGGAGGCGGAAGTGATTGAGCAGGTGTTCGTGCCGTTTTTTACCACCAAGAAGAACGGCAGCGGTATTGGCCTGAGCTTGTGCAAGCAGATTATGCTTTTGCACAAGGGCAGCATTCAGCTGCGCTCGGCTCCGGCAGTGGGCACCGTGGTGACGCTGCACTTCTAGCGGCAAATCCGGCGGCGCGGGATGGGGCCGTAAGGCAATCGGGCCGAGCGCGGCACTTTCCGGGCGCAGGTTTGTTGCTGAGGGCCGGTGGCCGCCGACCACGGCGGGCCGGGTGCTTACCTTTGCCCACTGCTTCGTGGCCCCGTGGCTGCGGGCTTTACTTTGCCTTTTCTTCCTTGCTGATTTCCCGTTTGCGGCGGGCGGGCCGTCTGCGGCCGGCTGCCTTGTTCCTCCTGATACTGTTGCCCATGCTGGCTGCCACGCCGTCACCGGTCGATTCGCGGGGGCCGCGGGTGCGCCGCTTTGCCTTCGAGTACCAGACCACCGTGCCCGCGCTGCCGGCCACCGCCCGCGAGCTGGACGTGTGGCTGCCCGTGCCCCACGCAGACCCCTCGCAGGACATTGCCGGCCTCGAAATCGACTCGCCGCACCCCTACGAGCTGCTGGCCGCGCCCCACGGCAACCGCGTGCTGCACCTGAAGGTGCGCGCCCCGCAGCCCCGGGCCTTTACCGTAACCATGCGCTTTGCAGTAGCCCGCCGCGAGCACCTGAACCCGGCCGCGCAGCCCGGCCAGACGGCTAAGCCGCCAGCCCAACCCGAGGCGGCGGCCGACCCCGACATGGCCCGCTGGCTGGCTGCCGACGGCCTGGTGCCCCTCGACGACAGCATCCGGCACTGGGCCGGGCAGGTGGCCGCCCAGGCTGGTGCCCGCACCCCCCTCGAGCGGGCCCGCGCCATCTACAACCACGTGGTGGCCACCGTGCAGTACGACAAGAGCGGGCAGGGCTGGGGCCGCGGCGACATCTACTACGCCTGCGACGAGCGCCGCGGCAACTGCACCGACTTCCACGCCCTGTTCATCGGCTATTGCCGGGCGCTGGGCATTCCGGCGCGCTTCAGCATCGGCTTTCCGCTGCCGCCCGAGCGCGGGCAGGGCGAGGTGAAGGGCTACCACTGCTGGGCCGAGTTCTACACCCCCGCCACCGGCTGGGTGCCCATCGACGCCTCGGAGGCCGCCAAGAACCCCGACCGCCGCGAGTACTTCTTCGGCGCCCACGACGAAAACCGGGTGGAGTTCACCCGCGGCCGTGACCTGCTGCTGGCTCCGCGCCAGCAGGGCGCCGCGCTCAATTACTTCATTTATCCCTACGCCGAGCTCGACGGCCAGCCCTTCGAGGGCCTGCGCAACCAGTTCCGCTACCGCGACGACGCACCGGCCCGCCGCGACTAGCGCAACTCCCGAGGGGCCGGGCGTGTAGGCGCGCCCGGGCAGCCTGCTGCACCGCCGACCCGCCCTCCTGGGAAGGGCCCGGGTCCGCCCGCTTTCCTAATAAGGAGCTTAAACAAAGTGTAGGTAGCTTTTATAACTACCTGGCAGGCGGGATAAATGCTTTGGGTGCGGGCCGCTGGGTATACCCGCGTCTTCCGGGGCGTATGGGCCGGCTGTCTGAGTATCACCCGCGGACCCGTGGCCCAAAAGGGGGCGGCGCCGGGGCAGTCAGCGGGCCTGGCGCGGGAGCCGAACGCGGCTGCCGTCTTTCCGCAGCTGCGTCAGGGCCGTTACGGTGCCGCTGGCGTCCGCCTCAAACTCCAGACGCAGCTCTTCATCGGCCACGAAGGTGTGGGCATTCAAGGGCACCAGCTCTACGGGGTAGCCGCGGTCGAGCCGGAACAGGCGGCCGTGCTCGGCAACGATCTGCTCGGCTCCGAACCGCCCCGCGTAGCGCGCGGCCGCGGCCGGGTCGAGCGGGGCGGGGCGGTGCTGCGCCCGGGCCGTTTCCAGGTCCCAGGCCAGCTGTTGCCGGGCTTCGGCTGAGGGAGCTTGCTCCAGCAGGCACCGCAGGGCTTCGAGGTGGGCGGTTTCCAGCGCCTGCGCGGCTGGTACGGGAAGATCGGGCGGCACGCCCACGCCTTCCCAGTTGGCTTTGGTTACCGCGTTTTCGACGTGGGCAAAGGGAATGCGCAGCATCAGCCGCTCGTTGACCGGCTCACCGCCCACCGGGTTGGCCCCGCCGCGGGTGGTTTCGCCCACCGTAACGCCGCGCTTGAGGGCTTTCAGCTCGTAGGCTACCGCCTCGGCCGCCGAAAACGTGCGGGAGCTGGTGAGCACGTACACGGCCGCCTGCTGCAGCTTGCGCGGCAGCTGCAGCAGCGTATCGGCGCGCAGCTGGCCGCTGGCCGAGTCGAGCTTCACGCGCCGCAGCCGGGCCTGCACGGGCTGGCTGTACTCGCGCTCCACGTAGCCGCGGCTCACGATGTTGTTCAGGTGCACCGGCGCGGGGAAAAAGTAGCCCAGCAGCAAGTCTTTGAGCAGGCTGCCGCCGCCGTGCCGGCGAAAATCCAGAATAACCGCGTCGCAGCCGCTTAGGTACGTCATGGCCCCAATTACCTGGTGCGCGGCCACGCTTTCGTCGGGAAACGCGCGCACCTCCAGGTAGCCCACGTTGCCGGGCAGCACCTCGACGCGGTAGAACCCCTTGACGTTGATGCCCGTGGACGGCGAAGCGGCCGCCGCGGGGCGGGGCGAGCGTACCCGCCAGCCCACGTGCTGATCGGGGCACACCGTGCGCATGTCGGCCGTGAGTCGGGTGGCCAGCTCGTGGATGTCGGTAATGGCGTCGTAGCGGCCCTTGCGCAGGTTGGCCCGCAGCAGCTGGCTGGTTTTGCGCGCCACGGCGGGGTGAATGTAGGCGCGCTCAAACAGGTCGGCGCCGCGCTGCACCGCGTCGCGCACAAATGCCTGGTCGATGGGGGCTTCATTGCTGCGAATGCCCTGGGCCAGGCCGGGAAATGCCGCCCACAAAAGCAGCAGCAGGACAGCGTGCCGGCCGCGGAAAGGAGGAAGAAAGAAACGCATGGCTAGCGGGTGGAATGATGACAACCCAAACCAACCCCAACAACCGGTGCCGGCCAACGCCCGCCCACCAACGGCCCGGATTTGTGGCCCAACGGCCGTGAGCCCGGACAAACCGGCGGCAAAGCGGCCGGGCGCCGCTCGTCCTCGTTTCGGGGCCGTTCGTCCCCGGGCGGCCCGGGAGCTGAGAGGCCGTTGTACTTTCGTTGAGGAGCCGCGCCGGCACCACCGCCCGCCATTCCCGCCCTAAGTTTCCGCGCATGCCCCGCCCCCGCCCAACCTGGAACCGTGAACCGTGGTGGCACCTGCTGGCCTGGCTGGTGGGCTACCTGGCGGCCAGCCTCGATTTAATTCGCGGCGGGCAGGTGTACCGGCTGGCGGCCGAAACGCTCTGGCTGCCCAACGCCGCGTGGACGCTGGCCAACGCGGCGCTGTTCTACGCCAACACCCTCTGGCTGATGCCGCGGCGCCTGCGCACCGGGGGCTGGTGGGCCTATCTGCCGGGGCTGCTGCTCGCGCTGCTGGTCGGGTCGCTGCTGGAGGTGTACTCGGTGTACGCTTTCCACGACTGGTACGGCCTGCGGCCGCCGCGCCGGTTCTGGTTTGCCCTGCACCAGGAAATGGTGCACAACCTGATCATCGTATTCCTGGCCTTCACCTACCGCTACGTGCAGGAGCTGGTGGAGCGCCGGCGCACCGAGCACGAGCGGGCCCAGCAGCAGCTCACGGCCGAGCTGCAGTTTCTCAAGGCCCAGGTAAACCCGCATTTTCTGTTCAACACGCTCAACAACATCTTTGCCCAGGCCCGACAGGAGCAGGCCCCGCTCACGGCCCGCAGCGTGGCCAAGCTGGCCCACATGATGCGCTACCAGCTCTACGAGAGCAACGTGCCGCTGGTGGAGGCCGAGCGGGAGCTGCAATACATCCGCGACTTCATTGAGCTGCAGCAGATGCGCTTTGCCGCCGACCAGGCCGTGCGCATTTGCGTCGACGAAGCCGGGCCCCTGCACGGGGTGCAGCTGCCGCCCATGCTGCTGCTGCCCTTCGTGGAAAATGCCTTCAAGCACGGCGTGAGTTTGCGCCAGCCCTCGTTTATCGAGATTCAGCTCGGCACCGCGCAGCCCGGGCAACTGCAGTTCCGGGTGCGCAACAGCGTGGCCCCCCGGGCGCACGAGGCGCTGCCCACCGCCGGGGGCATCGGGCTGGAAAACGTACGCCGCCGCCTGCAGCTGCTTTACCCCGGCCGGCACGAGCTGCGGGTAGAGGCCGCGCCCGACAGCTTTACCATTGGCCTTACCCTAAACCTGGCATGAACCCTCCGCTTACGTGCATTGCCATCGACGACGAGCCCCTGGCCCTGGCGGTGCTGCGCGACTACGCCCGCCTTACGCCCGCCCTGCACCTGGCCGGCACCTTTCAGGATGCCATTCTGGCCCTGACCTACCTGCAAACCCAGCCCGTCGACCTGCTCTTTCTGGACGTGAACATGCCCGACCTCTCCGGTCTGCAGCTGCTCAAAGCCCTGCGGCACCCGCCGCTGGTGGTGTTTACCACGGCCTACTCCGAGTACGCCGTCAAGAGCTACGACTTCGACGCCGTGGATTACCTGCTCAAGCCCATTGAGTTCGACCGGTTCCTGCGCGCCGTGCACAAGGCCACCGACGCCGCGGCCCGCCCGGCCGGCGTTGCGGCGCCGCCGGTCGGGCCGGAGCCCGGGCCGGATTTCGTGCTGCTCAAAAGCGGGCCGCAGCTCGTGCGCCTGCGCCTGGCGGAAATCCTGTACGTGGAGGCCGACCGCAACTACTGCACGTTTGTGACGCCCACGCGCAAGGTGTCGGTGCTGATGCCCCTGCAGGAAGCCGGTGCGCTGCTGCCCGCCACCCGCTTCGTGCGGGTGCACAAGTCCTTTATCGTGGCCCTGCCGCAGGTACAGCTCATCGAGCGTCACCAGGTGCAGGTGGGAACGGCCATCGTGCCCGTGGGCAAGGCTTATTGGGAGCAGCTTTTCCGGGCCGCCCAAGGAAGTTAGCCCGTCTGCGGGTTGCTGGGGCCGGTTTCGCCCGTCTGCGGGTAGAGGGCGAGTGGGCCACTGGCTTAGGGCCGCGGCAGGCCGGCGCGGTTGGGCTCGTAGCGCACGCCGCCGAAGAGGTAGAGCATCAGGGCGCGGGAGTAGCGCAGCACCAGCGGGGTGGTGATGAGGGCCGCGAGGCCTACCGTGACCACGTAGGCCCACAGGGGCGGGTCGCCGGCCAGGTAGTAAAGCAGCACGCCCGATATGGCGAAGATAGCCACCGTGAAGCCGTAGCTCACGAACATGGCACCCCAGTAAAAGCCGGGCTCGGGCTCGTAGGCCTGCTCGCACACCGGGCAGTGCTTGGGCATCTCGGCAAACTTGGTGCTGAAGGCGGCGTGGGAAAACAGCGGGCCTTCGTGGCAGCGCGGGCAGCGCAGCGCCAGCAAAGCCAAAGCCGAAGAGTCGATGCGGGACATGGCAAAAAAGCTTGGAAGTGAAAGCGGCGGCCGGGGCTTGGTTATACGCAGCCGGCCGGCCGGGTTCCTGAGGCCGGGCTTGCGCCCGGAAGAACACGCGGCAAAATTACGGCCTGCGCCCCGCGCGCGGCAGCCCGATTCCGGGTACTTGCAGGACAAATCAGGGCTGCTGGCGGAAGGCCTCGGGTGTGAGGCCGGCGTACTTGCGGAAGTAGCGCGTGAAGTAGGAGGCGTCGTCGAAGCCCAGCTCGTAGGCCACCTGCGCCACCGACAGCGAGGAGTGCCGCAGCAGGCGCCGGGCTTCCGTCACCACCCGCTCGTGAATGAGGGCGCTGGCGGTTTGGTTGAGCACCCGGCGGCACACCGCGTTCAGGTGGTCGGGGGTAATGTGCAGCAGCGCGGCGTAGTCCTGCACCGTGCGCTTGCGGCGGTAGTGCTGGTTGAGCAACGCCCCGAAGGCGCGCACCTGCCGGGGCGCGGGCTGCGCGGCCGCCGGGCTGGCCGGGTAGGCCCGGGCCGCCAGCTCCAGGCACAGGTAGAGGTAGCTGCGCACCACCTCGGCCTGGTTGGGCTGGCCGCGCCGCGGCTCGGCGTAGAGCTGGCCCAGCAGTCCGCCCAGCGTGGCGGCATCGAGGCCGGTGGCGGGGTCTACTTCGCTCAGGTACAGCACGGGCGGGTGCTCGGGGGCGAAAAACGGGTACTCGTAGAGGCGCGGACCGGGGTAGCGGAACAGGAAGAACTCGGCGTCGAAAAACACCACGTAGCCGCGGGTGCCGGGGGCCAGCTCCCAGTGGTGCACCTGCCCCGGCGCCAGAAAAAACAGGCTGTCGGGCCGCAGCGCGTAGCTCACCAGGTCGATGGTGTGGGTGCCACCGCCCTGCTCCACGTACAGCAGTAGGTAAAAGGCGTGGGCGTGGGCCTCGTTCACGTGCGGAAACCGCTGCACGTGGGTTTCCAGCCGCTCGACGTAGTAGGGCTGCCGGGCCGCGGGCGAGGGAAACTGATCGAGGGCCAGCACCGGCGGCGCAGCAGCTTTCATGGGCGAAGGAAAAGGGGCAGGGCCGCAAAATACGCAGGCTGCCGGGGCCGGTAGCACCTGCTGCGGCGGAGAGCAGGCGGCCGGTAGCGTCCGGGCGCAGGGCCGATGCTGTATACTATTCGGGCTGACACGTGTAAATAGTATACAGGAGCTTGTAGACTTTCAAGCGGGCTGAATGCGAAAAGTATACAGGTGCTGTAGACTTTCGGTCGAGCTGAACGCGAAAAGTCTACAGGTGCCGGCCGCATGAGCGCGGGCCTGTTCCCGCTGGGCCGGACTCATGGCTGGCCGCCGGGCCAACGGCCCGCGCTGCGGGCCGTATCAGCCCCACCGCCGCCCGGGCGCGGCTTTTTACCCCAAACGCCTTCGCTTCGCCGCGCCGTGGCTTACTTGCCGCCCAAACGCGGTGAAGCGCCCGCGTACCCCGTTACCGCCGATGAATCCGCATTCCCGCCGCCTGCAGTACTTCTTCTTCGGTCAGAACTTCGCCGACGGCCTGCGCACCACCGTGGTGGCGCTGGTGCCGGCCCTGGTGCTGCTGTACCTGGGCCAGGCCGAGGCCGGCTTCGTGGTGGCGCTGGGCGCCATCTGCGTGAGCGTAACCGATTTGCCCGGGCCGCTGCGGCACCGGCGCGCGGGCATGGCCGTGTGCGTGGCCTTTCTGCTGCTGGTGGCCTTGGTCACCGGCTTCGCGCGGCTGAATCCCTACGTGATGGGCGCCGAGGTGCTGGCCTTCAGCTTTTTGTTTACCATGCTCTCGGTGTACGGCGCCCGCGCCGGGGCCGTGGGCGCGGCGGCCCTGCTGGTGATGCTGCTGATGATGGACCAGCCCTTGACGGCCCCCCAGGTGCTGCGCTACGCCGGCCTGGTGACGCTGGGCGGACTGTGGTACCTGGGCGCGAGTTTACTGGCCACCCGGCTGCAGCCCTACCGCCCCGCCCAGCGCGCGTTGGGAGAGTGCATTCACGCCGTGGCCGAGTTTCTGCGCGTGAAAGCCGCCTTCTACCAGTCGGGCACCGACCTCGACGCGGCCTACCGCAACCTGCTGGCTCAGCAGGTGGTCGTCAACGAAAAGCAGGACGCGGTGCGGCAGATTTTGTTCAAAAGCCGGCAGCTGGTGGAAGAAACCACCGGCGTGGGCCGAGCGCTGGTGTTTGCCTTCGTCGAGACGGTGGACCTCTACGAGCACATCACCGCCATTTACTACGACTACCAGTCGCTGCGGGCGCGCTTTGCCGCCACGGGCATCCTCAGCGACGTGGCCGCGCTGGTGCTGCGCATGGCCGCCGAGCTCGACGGCATCGGGCTGGCCGTGCACGCCAACCGCCGCTACGTGCGCCCCACGTTCGACCTCTCGGCCGAGCTGGAGCACCTGCGCACGCGCATCGACGCGCTGGCCGAGCAGCAGCCCGGCACCAGCACCATCGTGCTCAAAAAGGTGCTCATCAACCTGCGCAACATGCAGCAGGAAATTCAGGCCCTGCTCTCGTACTTCGACCCAGCCTCGCCCACCTACCAGCAAAGCACCGACCAGCTGGAGTACTCGCGGTTCGTGTCGCGCCAGAACCTCTCGCTGCAGTTGCTGCTCGACAACCTCTCGCCCGACTCGTCAGTGTTCCGCCACTCGGTGCGCATGGGGCTGGCCTGCCTGTTCGGCTTTGGGGTGGCCAAGTTCGTGACCCTGGGCGGGCACAGCTACTGGATTGTGATGACCATTGCCTTCATGCTCAAGCCCGGCTTCAGCCTCACCAAAGAGCGCAACATTCAGCGCCTACTGGGCACGCTGGGCGGCGGGGCCATCGGGGTGCTCATCCTGACGCTGGTGGAAGACCCCCAGGCCCGCTTCGGGCTGATGGTGCTGCTGATGGTGGGCGCCTTCAGCTTTCAGCGCACCCACTACGTGGTGTCGGTGGTGCTGATGACGCCCTACGTACTCATTCTGTTTAGCCTGCTGGGCCTGGGCTTTATGAGTTTGCTGCAGGAGCGCGTCATCGATACGCTCATCGGCTGTGCCATTGCCCTGGCCGCCGGCTACCTGCTGTTTCCCATGTGGGAGTCGGAGCAGCTGCGCACCTACATGCGCGACGTGGTGCGGGCCAACCTCAACTACCTGCAGCAGCTGGCCGATACCCTGGCCGGCCGGCCCCGGCAGCTGACCGCTTACAAGCTGGCCCGCAAGGAGGTGTACGTGAGCTCGGCCAACCTGGCGGCGGCCTTCCAGCGCATGCTTTCCGAGCCCAAGAGCAAGCGCCGCAACAGCGAGGAAATCCAGCAGTTCGTGGTGCTCAACCACATTCTGTCGGCCAACATTGCCACGCTCACGGCCGCCGTGGCCGCCGCCCGGCCCGCCGTCCGCCCGCCCGAGCTGCTGCGCCCGGTGCAGCAGTCCCTTACTGCCCTAACCGCCAGCCTGCAGCAATTGGGCGGAACCCCCGAGCCGCCCGAGCCCGCCCCGGCGGCGAACCCGGGCACGGCTCTGCCCGCCCACGAGCAGCAGTTGCTGGCCGAGCAGCTGCGCTTCATTTGCACCGTGAGCCAGGATATCGGCAAGGTTACCGCCAGCATTACCCCTGAGCCGGTCAAGCAGGAATAGTTTATTGCTATTTGTTTTAGTAAAAGCTAGCTTGAAATTTAGCAAATGCTACCTTTGCCCGGTAGCCACCAACCGATTACCGCCATGAACACGCGCGCTACTGGCCTGCTGGAACTGGAGAGCTGGAACGAGGAGTCCTGCTCCGAAGCGGACGGCCAAACCACCCTGGCGCGGGCCCGCGTCACTCAGACGCTGTCCGGCGACATCGAAGGGGAAAGCCAACTGGAGGTACTGCTGTTTTACCACGCCGACGGCACGGCCAGCTCGGTGGGGCTCGAGCACGTGGTGGGCCGGGTGGGCAACCGCGCCGGCAGCTTCATTCTCGAGCACAGCGGCACCCTCGAAGACGGCGTGGCCAAGGCCAACTTCTCGGTGGTGCCCGGCTCGGGCACCCACGACCTCGACGGCCTGCGCGGCCGCGGCTGGTTTGTGCGCCCCCGCGGGCAGCGCGGCTCCCTCACCCTCGACTACCACTTCGACTAACGGGCGCCGGTCGGCCCGCTGTTAGCTGCTGGCCTGGTTGAGTTCCTGCATATCGGCCTCGCTCAGCGCCAGTTGCAGCGCGGGCAGCAGCTCCTGTACCTGAGCGGCGCTGGTGGCGCTGGCAATAGGCGCGGTCAGGCCGGGGCGGGCCATAATCCAGGCCAACGCCACCTGGGCCGGCGTGGCTCGGTGGCGCTGGGCCACGGCATCGACGGCGGCCAGAATGCGCAGGCCCTTTTCGTTGAGGTATTTCTGACCCACGCCGCCGCCCCGGGGGCTTTTCTGCAAATCGGCGGCCGAGCGATACTTGCCCGTGAGGAAGCCCGCAGCCAGGCCGTAGTAGGGAATAACGCCCAGGCCGTGCTGCCGGCACAGGGGCAGCAGATGCTGCTCGAAGTCGGCGCGGTCGTAGAGGTTGTAGAGCGGTTGCAGGCTTTCGTAGCGCGGCAGGCCCTGCTGCTCGCTGGCCTGCAGGGCCTGGCTCAGCCGCTCGGCCGAGAAGTTGCTGGCCCCGATGGCGCGCACCTTGCCTTCCCGGATCAGCTGGGCGTAGGCTTCGAGCGGCTCTTCCACCGGCACCGTGGGGTCGTCCTTGTGCGACTGGTACAGGTCGATATAATCGGTTTGCAGGCGGCGCAGCGAACCTTCCACGGTGCGCAGGATGTGGGCCTTCGACAGGCCCTTCTGGTCGGGCGCCACTTCCCAGCCCACCTTGGTGGCCAGCACCAGGTCGTCGCGGCGGCCGTGCTGCCGGAGCCACTTGCCGATGATGGTTTCCGACTCGGTGCCCTGGTGGCCCGGCACCCAAACCGAGTAGCCGTGGGCTGTGTCGAGGGCATTGCCGCCGCCGGCCACGAAGGCGTCGAGCACCCGGAAGGAAGTGGCTTCGTCGATGGTCCAGCCAAACACGTTGGTGCCCAGCACCAGCGGAGTAATGCGCAGGCCCGAGCGGCCCAGTTCACGGTGTTGCATACGAGCAGGAAATAAGCGGGCCGACCGGAAAAACGCAAGCAGCGGTTGGCCCGAAAGCTTGCATACCGCCCGGCGGCCCCGCGGGTTTCCGGGCTACGCCGCCAGCGGCAGCTGCAGGCGGGCCACCGTGCCGCGCCGGGGCGTCGACAGCACCCGCAGGGTGCCGCCGTGCAGCTCGGCCACGCGCCGGGCCAAAGCCAGTCCGATGCCGTTGCCGGGCACCTGCCGGGCGTTGTCGCCGCGGAAAAACGGTTCGAAGATGCGCGGCAGGTCGGCTGGGGTAATTCCGGCGCCGTGGTCGCGAAACTCCAGCGCGGCCTGTCCCTCGCTCAGCCCCAGCCACGCGTGCACCCGGCGCTCGGGCGAAAACTTGCAGCCGTTGTCGAGCAGCTGCAGGCAGGCCTGCGCCAGCAGGTCGGGGTCGCCGGCCACCACCAGCGGGCCGCTCAGCTCGTCGAGCCGTGGGTCGAACTCGAACTGCACCTGGTAGCCGGGGCGGCGGGCTTTCAGCTGCACAATGGCCTGGTACACCACTTCGTCGAGGGCCACGGGCTGGGGGCGGGCGCCGGGGCAGTCGGCGGTGAGCTGCACCAGGGCCAGCAGGTCGTTGGCTAGCTGGTTGAGGCGGGCAATGTCCTGCAGCACCGACTGCCAGGTTTGCTCGTGCTCGGCCACGCTGCGGGGCCGGATGAGCGTCACCTCGATCTGGCCGGTGATGCTGGTCAGGGGCGTACGCAGCTTGTGGGAGGCCTGCGTCACGAAGCTGCGCTGGCTTTCCATGGCCTGCTGCAGGCGGGCCAGCAGGTCGTTGAGGGCATTGGTCAGCGCCGCCAGCTCGCCCGCGGGCACGGGCAGGCGGCGCTCCAGCGCGGCCCCGGTGAGGCCGGCCAGCTGCCGGGTAAGCCGGGCCAGCTGGCGGCCGGTCCGCTGCCGCCGGCGGGCGGCCAGTCCCCAGGCCGCGCCCGCCCCGAGCAGCAGCCCGAGCGCCAACCCCAGCAGCAGCTCACTCATGGGCTAGGCCTCGCGGTTCTGAAAGATGTAGCCGATGCCGTTGAGGGTGTGAATCAGCTTGGGCGAGAAGTCGTGGTCGATTTTCTTGCGCAGGTAGTTCACGTACACGTCCACCACGTTGGTGCCGGTATCGAACGACAAGTCCCAGACCTTGCCCACGATTTCCTGGCGGGTGAGGGCGCGGCCCTGGTTTTGCATGAAGTATTCGAGCAAGGCCAGCTCGCGGGCCGTCAGGTGAATGGCCCGGTCGCCGCGCTTTACCAGCTTGCTGTTGCTGTTGAGCTCCAGGTCGGCCACCTTCAGCACGCTTTCTTCGGTGAGGGTGTAGCGGCGCTGCAGGGCGCGCAGCCGGGCCAGCAGCTCCTCGAAGGCAAAGGGCTTAACCAGGTAGTCGTCGGCGCCGGCGTCGAAGCCCTTGAGTTTGTGGTCGGTGGAGGCCATGGCCGTGAGCATGAGCACGGGCAGCCGTTCGTGGCGCTGGCGGATATAGCGGCACAACTCAAAGCCGCTCATCTCGGGCAGGTTCACGTCGAGAATCACGGTGCTGTAGTCGCCGGCGGCCAGCAGGCGCTGGGCCAGGGTGGCGTCGAGGGCCACGGCCGCCTCGATGCCGTAGTCTTCCAGGCCGTTTTTCAGGAAGGAAGCCACTTTCAACTCGTCTTCAACTATCAAAACCTTCATCACGCAGGGGCAAAATGGGCGAGTGGGTAACGGGGCGGACTGCGGGGAAAAGGGGAGGGAGCGAAGGAACAGGGTAACCGCGAAACGCGGCCAGGGTTTTGGGCGGGCGGCTACGGCACGCCCAGCGGGGCGTCGGCGTCGAGGGGCGGAATGGCAATGATGGGGCCGCGCTCGGTGCTGACGGAGTAGATGGAGGGCGCCTGGTAGAGCTGGCCGGGCAGGCGGCGCAGGCCCTCGGGCATCACCTGGTAGCGGAAAATGGTGTCGTACTCGGCAAAGTCGCGGCGCACATCCACTTCCAGGTCGCGCATGATGCCGTTGTGCACGTCGTACACCCAGCCGTGCAGGTGCAGGGGCTGCTGGCGCTGGTAGGCCTGCTGCACGGTGTCGGTGCGGTGCAGGTTGAACACCTGCTCGATGACGTTGAGCTCGACCAGGCGGCGGTAGCGCTGCTCCTCGGTTTCCAGCTCGTCGAGCTCGGTTTGGTGGCGCTGCAGCAGGCGGCGCACGGTTTCCAGCCAATCGGCCACGGCGCCCGCGTCGGTGTTTTGCATGGCGGCCTTCACGCCCCGGCAGCCGTAGTGCCCGCACACGATGATGTGCTGAATCTGGAGCACGTCGACGGTGTACTGCAGCACGGCCATCAAATTCAGGTCGGTGCTCACCACCAGATTGGCCACGTTGCGGTGCACAAACACCTCGCCCGGGGCCGTGCCCGTCATTTCGCTGATGGACACGTGCTGATCGGAGCAGCCGATGAACAGGAAGCGCGGCGTCTGGCGGGCGGCGTCCTGGAAGTAGCGCGGGTTGCGGCGCAGCTTTTCGGCCACCCAGTTGCGGTTGTTCTCAAACAGCTTGTAGTAGGCCTCGAAGTCGGCTTCCTTGCCGCTCACCTGGGGCTGACTGGCCAGGTGCTGGGCGTAGTCGTCGCCCTTGCGCAGAAACACCAGCCGGATGTTGCGCTGGCGGGCCGTTTCGCGGAAGTTTTCGATGGCGCTGAGCACGTCGCGGTCGATGTAGGCCGAGCTGGTCGCGTCGATTTCCACGGTAGTGTCGGCGGGCAAATCCTTGAGCACGGTCAGGATGCTGGCCTTGTTTAGAAACGAGACGTGCTCCCCCAGGCTGATGCGCAGGTGCTCCTGGCCCTGCACGGTGTACTGCTGGAAGAAGTGGGCGTTGCGGTAGGTTTCGCGCAGCACGAAGAACAAGCCCGTGCCGGCCCCCACGGCAATGCCCAGCAGCAGGTCGGTGAGCAGAATGGCCACGATGGTGACCAGGAAGGGCACGAACTCGGTGAGGCCGGCCTGGTAGTGCTGGCGGAAGATGCTCACGCGGGCCAGCTTGTAGCCCGTCACCAGCAGCACCGCCGCCAGGGCGGCCCAGGGCATCAGGTTGAGCAGGCGCGGAAACAGCACCACGCTCAGCAGCAGGAAGCCGCCGTGCAGCAGCGCCGCCAGCCGGGTGCGCCCGCCGGCGTTGATGCTCACCGAGCTGCGCACGATAACCGAGGTGAGGGGCAGGCCGCCGAGCAAGCCGCTGACGAGGTTGCCCGCGCCCTGGGCCTTCAGCTCGCGGTTGGTGGGCGTCTTGCGCTTGAGCGGGTCCAGCTCGTCGGTGGCCTCTACGGCTAGCAGGGCTTCCAGGCTGGCCACCAGCGCAATGGCCGCTGCAGACCAGTACACCTGCTGGTTGGTGAGCTGCGAAAAGTCGGGGAGGGTAAACAAACCGGCAAACTCGCCCAGGCTCTGGGGCACGGGCAGCTGCACCAGGTGCGTGCCGCCGAGGGCGTAGCCGGGAGAAAAGGCCCGCACCGCTTCGTTTACCGCCACGCCCAGCACAATGGCCACCAGCGCCCCCGGCACCTTCGACCAGCGGGCGTGGCTTTTCACGAAGTCCTGCTCCCAGAGCACCAGCACCGCCAGACTCAGCGCGGCAATAGCCAGGGCCGTGGGCTGCAGCTCGCGCACGGCGTGGGTGAGCAGCCCTTGCAGGTCGCCGCCGTTCCAGGGAAACAAAGCCAGCGACTCGGCCGCGTCGGCGTCGTAGCCCAGCAGGTGGGGCAGCTGCTTCAGAATGAGAATGATGCCGATGGCCGCCAGCATGCCCTTGATGACCGACGAGGGAAAGAAGTTGCTGATGGTGCCGGCCCGCAGCAAGCCCAGCCCTACCTGCAGCAGCCCCGCCACGCACACGGCCAGCTGCAGCGCCTGAAACGAGCCCAGCGCCTCCAGGGCGCTGACGACCACCAGAATCAACCCGGCCTCGGGGCCCGAGATGCTCACGGCCGAGCGGCTGAGCACGCCCACCACCAGCCCGCCCACGATGCCGGCAATGATGCCCGAAAACAGCGGCGCGCCCGAGGCCAGGGCAATACCCAGACACAGCGGCACCGCTACCAGAAACGAGACTAGCCCGCCGCGCAAATCGTTTTTGAAGTAAGCCAGCGTCCACGAAGACGAGGGAGTGGGTTGGGCAGCGGTGTTCATAGGCAGCACATCAAGGGCATGGGGGTAGCGGCCCGGCCCACGGGCCAAGCAGTCACCGATAAGCGGAAAAGAAGTTGGCCCGCGGGCAAAGCCGAAAAGCAGCGTTGAGCCGGCGGGCTCGGCCCCCAAGCCCGAACGGGAGGGGGCAGGTGATTCTTCGCTACAAAGGTAGAATCGAGGCTTTTAGGATAAATTAAAGGCGGATTATAATGCTATTAGAAGTCGATTAAGACCGGATTAGAAAACGATTAGAACCCGGCGCGGCCGGGCCTGCCCGCGCCGGCTGCCTATCTTTCCGCTCCCTCGCTTAAGCTTTTGGTATGCGTTACCTCTTCGCGCTGCTGCTCTGGTGCATAGCCACCGCGGCCGCGGCCCAGCCCACCCGCGCTTCTCTGCTGATTCGCAACGGCCGGGTGCTCGACGGCACCGGCAACGGCTGGTACTACGCCGACGTGGCCGTGGCCGCGGGCCGCATCGTGGCCGTGGGCCAGCTGCCCGCCAGCTACCCCGCCGACTCGGTGCTCGACGCGCGGGGACTGGTGGTGGCCCCGGGCTTCATCGACGTGCACACCCACATCGAAGACGACGAAGTGCGCCAGCCCACGGCCGACAACTTCCTGCACGACGGCGTGACCACGGTCATCACGGGCAACTGCGGCTCGTCGCGCCCCGACCTGCGGCGCTACTTCCGGCAGCTCGACAGCCTGCGCTTGTCGGTGAACGTGGCCTCGCTCATCGGGCACGGCACCGTGCGCAAGGCCGTGCTGGGGCGCGCCCGCCGCGCCCCCACCGAGGCCGAGCTGCAGCGCATGGAAGCCCTGGTCGACAGCGCCATGCAGGCCGGCGCGCTGGGCCTCTCGTCGGGACTGATCTACGTGCCCGGCACCTACTCGCGCACGCCCGAGCTGGTGCGCCTGGCCGGGGTGGCGGGCTGCTACCGCGGCCTCTATGCCACCCACATGCGCAGCGAGAGTGACAGCATCGACGCGGCCATTGCTGAGGCCCTGCGGGTGGGCCGCGAGGCCGGCGTGCCGGTGCAGATTTCCCACCTCAAGCTGGGCGGCCAGCCCAACTGGGGCCGCGTGGCACCGGTGCTGGCCCAGATCGAGGCCGCCCGCCGCGCCGGCCAGCCGGTCACCATCGACCAGTATCCCTACACGGCCAGCTCCACCAGCATGAGTACCCTGCTGCCCGACGACGTGCAGGCCGACGGCCGCGACTCGCTGCGCGCCCGCCTGGCCCGGCCGGCGGTGCGCGCGGCCGTGGAAGCGGCCCTGCTGCGCCGCCTGCGGGCCCGGGGCCTGCGCCACTTCAGCTACGCCGTGGTGGCCAGCTTTCCGCCCGATACCAGCCTGCAGGGTTTGAGCCTGGAGCAGGTAAACCGCCGCCGGGGCCGGCCCCACCGCGCCCGCGCCGAAGCCGCCACCATCCTCGACCTGGTGCTGCAGTACGACGCGGGCATGGTGTTTCACGGGCTGAGCGAGCTGGACGTGCAGCAGATCATGAGCTACCCGCACAACATGGTGGCCTCCGACGCCAGCATCCGGGTGTGGCGCGAGGGCGTGCCGCACCCGCGCGGCTACGGCTCCAATGCCCGGGTGCTGGGCCGCTACGTGCGCGAGCTGGGCGTCATCCGCCTCGAGGAAGCCGTGCGCCGCATGACCTCCCTGCCCGCCCAGACCTTCGGCCTCGCCGACCGCGGCCTGCTGCGCCCCGGCCTGGCTGCCGACATCGTGGTGTTCGACCCCGCCACGGTGCAGGACCGCTCCACCTTCGAGCGGCCGCACCAGTACTCGGTGGGAATGCACTACGTGCTGGTGAATGGCCGCCTCACGGTGCGCGCCGGGCAGCACACCGGCGTGCGGGCCGGGCAGGTACTCTACGGCGCGGGCCGGCAGCATTAGCAGCGGCCCCTGGCGGGTTGGCCGGGCGGGCTAGTTGGCGCCGACGGGGCGCAGCTCGAGCACGCGGTAGCCGTGGGGCTCCACGGGCAGCACAGCGCCTGGCGCAAGGGAGTAAGCCTGGTCGGCAAATACGTCGTGGTACTGGCCGGCCCAGCCGGCGGGCAGGGCTACTTCCTGCAGCTCGGCGCCCAGGTTCACGGCCACCAGCACCCGCGCCGGGCCCTGACTGCGGCCGAAGGCGTAGGTGCTGGCCGGGGAGGGCAGCCGCTCAAACCGGGCGCAGGCGTCGCCGTTGCGCAGGGCCGGGCTGCGCTTTTTGAGCTGCAGCAGGCTGGTGTAGAAGCCCTGCAGCGGGTAGCCGTTCCAGCTGATGGGGTCTTTGTCGAAGAAGGCCAGGCGCTTTTTCAGGCCGGCTTCCTGGCCGCTGTATACCATGGGAATGCCGGGCAGCGTGGCCGCCAGCACGGCCATCGGCAGGGCGTTGGCCCCCAGCCGCTCGTACTCGGTGCCGGCCCAGGTGTTCACGTCGTGCGAGGAAGTGAAGTTCATCAGCAGGGTGCCGGCCGGGTACCGGCGGCGCTCGGCGGCCTGGTAAGCGTCGAGGGCGGCGGGGGGCTGCTGGCCGCGGGCCACGCTGTCGAGCAGGTAGTGCAGGCGCAGGGCGTAGGTGGCATCGAAGGCTTGTTCCAGCAGGCCGGTGCGGGGGTCGAATTCACCGGGCTTGAGGAAGGGCGGGTCGTGCAGCTCGTCCCACTCGGCCAGCATAAACACGGGCTTGATTTTCTCCAGCTCCCGGCGGGTGTCGTTCCAGAAGGCCGTGGGCACCAGCCCGGCCACGTCGCAGCGGAAGCCGTCCACGTCGGCCTCGCGCACCCAGTAGGCCATGCTCTCGGTCATGTAGCGGCGCAGCTCGGGGCGCTCGAAGTTCAGATCCACCACGTCCTGCCAGTCGGCCACCGGCGGCACCAGCCGGCCGCGGGCGTCGCGGGTAAACCAGTCGGGGTGCTGCTGCACCAGCGGGTTGTCCCAGCTGGTGTGGTTGGCCACCCAGTCCAGAATCACGCGCATGTCGCGCTTGTGGGCTTCCTGCACCAGGTGGCGCAAATCGTCGAGGGTGCCCATTTCCGGGTTTACGGCGCGGTAGTCCTGCACCGAGTAGTAGCTGCCGAGGCGGCCCTTGCGCTTTTCGCGGCCGATGGGGTGCACCGGCATCAGCCACAGAATGCCCACGCCCATGCTGTCGAGCCGGGGTAGGTGGCGCTCGAAGGCGCGGAAGGTGCCCTCGGGGGTGTACTGACGAATGTTGACTTCGTAGAGGCTGGCGCCGGCCACCCAGCCCGGGTGCCGCAGGGTGTAGGGGGCGGGCCGGGGCGGGCATTCCGGGGCCGCCGCGGCCGATTCAGCCTCCGGCGAGCGGGACTGACAGGCGGCCAGCCCGAGCAGCGCGCCGGCCAGTAAAAAAGTATTCCACCGATTCATGCTGAAACTTACGGCTTTTCGGCAGGCAGACCCGTACCCCCAGGGCCGCACCTTCTTTTCCTTGCCATGCTTGCCCAACTTATCCACACCCCGCGCCTGCGCCTCGTAGCCGCTACGCCCACTTCCCTGCAGACTGAGCTGGATCAACCCAACGGCCTGGGCGAGTACCTGCGCGCCGCGCTGCCCGCCGACTGGCCCCCCGACTACCACGACCGAGCGGCCGTGGAGCTGCAGCTGCAGCTAATGCTTGACGGGGGCGCCGCCGCGGCCGGCTGGTTTAGCTGGTACGTGCTCTACGGCAGCGTGGCGCCCGAGCTGGTGGGCTGCGGCGGCTACGGCGGTCCGCCCGACGCGGCGGGCAACGTGGAAGTCAGCTGCTCGGTAACGGCCGGCTGGCGGCGGCAGGGCTTCGCCACCGAAGTGCTGCGGGCCCTGCTGGCCCGCGTGTCGGCGCACCCGCCGGTGCAGCGCATTGTGGCCCGTCCGGCACCCGACTGCCCCGCCTCGCTGGGCGTGCTGCGCCGCTGCGGATTTCAGCTGATTGAACCCGATACCCAACCCGACCAGCGCCTGTTTGCCTATTCCGAGCACTGATTGCGGGGCGCCTCAGGGCGCGTCGCGCAGGTGTTTTTTACTAAGCTCGTAGCCCACGATGGCTGGCACGTAGAACGTCACGTCGGCCAGCAGCTTGGCCAGCAGCAGCCCCCCGCTCAGGCTGCCCAGCCACAGCGGCAGGTAGTACATGAGCGCGGGGCGGATGAGCAGGCTGTCGGCCAGCTCGGCCACGCCGAACTCCACGGCCAGGGCGCGCACGTTGCGCCCCAGCGCCGCCGCGGTGTAGCGCTGCCCCAGGGCGCGGCGCCGGCGGCGGGTCTGCACCACGTCGGTGAGCAGAATGCAGCCAAAGTAGGCCACGTTGCCGCCCCAGGTGCCGGCCAGCGCCGTGCTCACGCGGTTGCCGGTGGCCCAGTAGGCCAGCCCCGCGCAGCCCAGCGTGGCCAGCACCGACAGAATTTCGGCCGGCAAATAGCGCCGCAGCCATTCAAGGGCCTTTTGCTTCATGGCATCTGCTGAAAGTACTCAGCGTATGGGGCCTGAACGCAGCCCACGCCCCCCGTGTTCAGCCCGGTTCGCGGCCTAGAGCCGCGCCGTTGCGGCTTTTTGCCGCTCGGTCGCGGTTCGGAACCGCAACCTCGCGCCTTTTTACCGCGACCGACCGGTTCCGAACCGCGGTGTCGCGGCTTTTTACCGCAATAGCGCGGTTCCGAACCGCGACCTCGCGGCTCAGAACCGCGACTGACCGGTTCGGAACCGCAACCGAGCGGCTTTTTACCGCGACTTCGCGGTTCCGAGCCACGAGGTCGCGGACTTTCGTTGTGGCAACGCGGACTTTTGTTGCGGCGTCGCGGATTTCCGTCCCACCGCGGCAGACTTTGGTTGCGCCGAGGGGACTTTTCGTTGCGTGGCGGCTTTTCGTCAGGCCAACGCGGGCCTGGGTCGCGGGCAGCTACTGGGGCAGCAGCACTAGGCGCTGGCGCTGCCCGGCCAGCTCGGCCCAGTACACGCCGCCGGGCAGGGGGGCGTTTTGCGCGTCGGTAGCGGACCAGGCTAGGGTGTGCGCGCCGGCCGTGCTGGCCGTGGGCAAGGTGCGTACCAGCCGGCCCTGGCCGTCGACGATGCGCAGCGGGCCGTTCTGGCCGGGCTGGTGCAGGGTGTAGCGCAGCTCCACGCGGCCGCTAAAGGTGCGGTTGGCGGGGGCTTCCAGGGTTACCGGGTCCGGGTCGGCGTACCGGGAAGGCGTGGCATCGAGGCGCAGGCCGGGTACCGAAACCGTGGTGGCCTCGGCGCTCAGGGGGAAGAACACCTGCAGGATGTGGGCTTCGGCATGATACTTCCAGGCGGCGGCCGGCAAGGCCGTGCCGCCCAGCAGCACCGCCGGAGGGGCAGTGGCTACCCGCGGAATCAGCAGCTCCACCGTGCGCTGCGCGGGGGCGCCGGCGTAGCCCGGGCCTTGCAGCTGCACCGTCAGCGCCGTAGCGGCCGGGGCGGTCTGGCCGAGGTAGCTGATGGTTTGGTAGGCACCCGAAGCGTGGGCGTTGGCCGTGCGTCCGTCGTCTTCATACTGCACGAAGCTGCTGCTCGGCACCGTGGCGTCGGCGTAGTAGCGCACGCGCAGGGTGTCGGTGCGGTACTGCGCGGTGCTGGGCACGTAGGCGGTCATGGGCAGGATGGCGCCGGCCCGCACCAGCAGGGGCAGGTGCGTGAGCGGGGCCGGCCGGCCGATGGTGCGGTTGCCGGGCAGGGTTTCGTGGGAGAGAAAATCCACCCAGTTGCCGGCCGGCAGCACCACGTTGCGGCGGCGCTGCCCGGGGTGCAGCACGGGCGCTACCAGCAGGTTGGGCCCGAGGAAGAACTGGTCGTTGACGTTGCTTAAGGTTGGGCTGGAGGACTGTCTAAAATTGTTGCGACTAAACGTAAAGTCCGTTGCATAGGCGGTGTGAGGTGCACCCCAACCATCAACGTCGGCCTCTGTAAATCCAGCAGCTCGTTCTTCGGCTGATAAGCCTTCAGGTTGTGAGCCCCAGCCGATAAAGTCCGACGAGCCAGGTAAAACGCCGCCTAACGTCAGCTCAAATTTGGGGTAAGTCGTCCCGTAGTTCATGGGGCGGGTGAGCGGCGTGCCGGTCTGGCTGTTTTCCCAGGCCAGGGAATACAGGTAGGGCAGCAACTGGTAGCGCAGGCGGGCGTAGCTGCGCACCGAAGCCTGGTACCGCTCGGGGTACCAGTAGGGCTCGGGCGGCACGCCTTCGCCGTGGGGGCGCAGAATGGGGCCAAGGCTGGCCATCTGCAGCCAGCGGGTGTATAGCTCGGGGTCGACGGGGCCCACGCAGAAGCCGCCGGCGTCGGAGTGCATGTAGCCCACGCCGCCCAGGCCCATGCTGAGCATGATGGGCACCTGCGCCTGGTAGCCCGACCACGAGCGGTTCACGTCGCCCGACCACGGGAACACCGAATGGCGCTGCATGCCGGCCCAGCCCGAGCGGGCCAGGTTGAACAGCCGCTCCTGCGGGTACTGGCGGGCGTAGTTTTCGCTCAGGATGCTCGACCAGGCCTGGCCGTAGGCGTTGTGAATGCGGCGTGTGGGGCCCAGGTCGTAGACCATGTCGGCGGGCTGGTTTTCCGGCTCGCCCAAGTCGCACCACCAGCCGCCCACGCCGTCCTGCTTCAGCCTATCGTACTGCTGCCACATCCACTGGCGCGCCGCCGGCCGGAACATATCCAGCAGCGTGGCCGGCCCGGCCCAAAACGACTCCACGGTGTAGGGCTGGCCGTTCAGGCCCCGGCCCACCAGCTGCTGCCGGCGCACCAGCGCGTCGTTGCGGGAAGTGCGCATCACGTAGGGCTCCGAAATCAGCAGGGTTTTCACGCCCGCCGAGTCGAGGCGGCGCATCATGCGCCGCGGGTCGGGGAAGTTGGGCTGCACCCACTGAAAGTCGCCCTGCTGCTTGGTGCCGCCAAACCAGTAGAGGTCGAGCACCAGCCCGTCGAGCGGGAAGCCGGCCTGGCGCATGCGTCGCGCCACCTGGTACATCTCCGGCTCGGATTTGTAGCCGAAGCGGCTTTGAATCAGGCCCATTCCCCAGCGCGGCGGCAGCGGCTGCCGGCCGGTGAGGGCGGTGTAGCGGCTCAGAATTTCGGCGTAGGAGTCGCCGCTGACGATGAAGTAGCCCAGGTTTTGCAGCCCCTCGCCGCGGTACTCGAGCACGTTCTTGTCGGTGGCGCCCAGGTCGAGGGTGGCGGCGGTGTGGTGGTCGAAAAACAGCATGTAGCCCCGGCTGCTGACCACCGTGGGCAGGGTCACGTTCAGCGTCGGCTCGCCGTTCTGGTAGCTGTAGTGGGCCTCGTTGTAGAGCGTGAGGCGGCGGCCGCGGCGGTCCAGGGGCAAGGCCCGCGAGCCGGTGCCGTACAGGTGCTCGTCGGGCGAGAGGCGAAACGAGACGCCGGTGCCGCCCGCCGTTCCTAGCTGCTGAAACGCCCCGCCGGCTTCGGCTATTTCAAGTCCGTCAGCGGACTGGTAGCGCACGCGCAGCGGGTTTTTTTGGATCGTGACGATGCCCGAGCAACCCAAGTTCCAGGTCAAATCCGTGGGGGTCGCGAAGATGCCTTGGCAGATCAGGTTGCCAAATCGGGCTACCCGGGCGGGAGACGGGGGACCGTCGCAGCCAGGGTTACAGGCATCGGCAGGTAGGTCGCGCAGCGGCGCCTGCACCACGCTCACCGACGAATCGGGCTGCAGGGCCGCGCCGGCCGGGAAATACTCTACCCGCAGCACGCCCGCGGCCCAGGGGCGCAGGCGCAGGGTGCTGCCGTCGGTGCTGCGGATGCTGAGGATGCCGTTCTGATAGGCGTGGCTGCGGTAGTTGCCGATGGCGCGCACGGGCACCGGCGTTTCGCGCCGGCCGAACGGGTCCTGCGCGGGCGGCCCGTCGCCCTCGCGCTGGGCTACGGCGGGCAGGGAGGCAGACAGCAGCAACAGCAGCGGCAAACGGCGAAGGGACGCAGGCATGGGCAAACGGAAATGGGCTTGAGGCGGCAAAGTAGCGCGAAGTTCGGCTTTGGTGGCGGCCGCGCCGCCGGCCGGCGGGCTTGCTTAGTAGCCCAGGGCGGTGTCGTCGCCGCGCGGGTCGGCGCCGCCGTGCAGGCGGCCGTCGGGGCGGCGCTCAATCAGGTCGATGCGGCCCCAGGCGGCGCGGGGCTTCAGCACGTGGCCGCGGCGGCGCAGCTCGGCCTCGGCGGCGGGGGTAAGGGCGCCGGCTTCCACGTCGAGGTGGTCGGGCAGCCACTGGTGGTGCAGGCGCGGGGCGGCCACGGCCTGCTGGGCGTCGAGGCCGTAGTCGAGCACGTTGAGCACGGCCTGCAGCACCGAGGTGATGATGGTGCTGCCGCCGGGGGTGCCCACGACCAGCCGCAGCTGGTTGTTTTCGGTGATGATGGTGGGCGTCATCGAGGAGAGCATGCGCTTGCCCGGCTCGATGGCATTGGCCGTGCCGCCCACCACGCCGTACATGTTGGGCACCCCGGGCTTGCTGCTGAAGTCGTCCATCTCGTTGTTGAGCAAAAAGCCCGCCCCGGCCACCACCACTTTCGAGCCGTACGCGCCGTTGAGCGTGGTGGTGCAGCTCACCGCGTTGCCCTGCGCGTCCACAATGCTGTAGTGCGTGGTCTGGTCTGACTCGTAGCCCGGCAGCCCCGCGTCGGCCGCCACCTGCGTCGAAGGAGTGGCCGCGCTGGCCAGCGTAACGCCCTGCATGCGCTGCCGCAGGTAGTCGGCGGCCAGCAGCCCGGCCACCGGCACGCGGCCGAAGTCCGGGTCGCCCAGGTAGGTGGCGCGGTCGGCGTACACGCGGCGCTCGGCCTCGGTTATCAGGTGCACCGCCGGGGCCGAGTGCCAGCCGAGTTTGGCCAGGTCGTAGGGCTCCAGCATGGTGAGCAGCTGCTGCAAAGCCACGCCGCCCGAGCTGGGCGGGGGCATGCCGATGACCTCGTACTGGCGGTAGCGGCCGCGCACGGGCATGCGCCACTTGGGCTGGTAGGCGTCGAGGTCGGCCTGGGTGATAAGGCCGCCGCCGCGCTGCATTTCGGCCAGCAGCAGGCGGGCGGTTTCGCCCTGGTAGAAGCCGGTGCGGCCCTGGTCGCGGATGCGGGCCAGGGTAGCGGCCAGGGCCGGTTGGCGCAGTTTTTCACCCGCCCGCCAGGCAATGCGCTGGTCGGGCAGCACGTAGGCCGGCCAGCCGTGCCCGCCAATGTCGGCCACGTTCTGATCGATAAACACCTGCTGGTTGGCGTTCAGTCCGGCCGCTTCCTTCTGCGTCAGCACCACACCCCGCGCCGCCAGTTCCACGGCCGGCTGCACCAGCTCGCGCCAGGGCAGCTTGCCCAGCTTCTGATGCAGCGCCCACATGCCGGCCACCGTGCCGGGCACGCCCACGGCCCGGTGCCCGGTGGTGCTCAGGTTGGGCACCACGTTGCCCTGCGCGTCCAGGTACATATCCCGCGAAGCCTTGGCGGGGGCGGTTTCCCGAAAATCCAGCGCCCCCACGCTGCCGTCGGCCCCGCGGTACACCACGAAGCCCCCGCCCCCGATGTTGCCGGCCACCGGAAAGGCCACCGCCAGGGCAAACTGCACCGCCACGGTAGCGTCGTAGGCGTTGCCGCCGCGGCGCAGGATGTCCACTCCGATGCGCGAGGCCGCCGGGTGGGCGCTGACGACCATGGCCTGCCCGGCCGTAACCGGCGCGGCGGCCGGGGGCAGGGGCGTGGCGGTAGTCAGGCGGGCGGCAAGGGGGCGGGCGGGGCCGGCGCAGGCCAGCAGCGCGGCCAGCGCGATGGAAACGAGGCGGGAACGGTACATGGAAGCCGGCATGAGCTAGCCAAGATACGCCCCGGCTCCGTTTGCCCCGCGCATTTGCCGGCCGATTTCAACTCCCGGTAGGGCGGCGGGGCCGCAGCGCGTAGCTTTGCCCGAACCCAAACACTGCCTGCCGATGGAAACCGCTGCCCCCATCTCCGCCTCCGACGACCTGGCCCAACCCGCGCTGCCTCTGATCGAGCACGACCCCTGGCTGCAGCCCTACGCGGCCGTGCTCCAGCGCCGCCTCGACCGCTACCAGCAGCGCCGCCGCGAGATTGAGGGCGAGTGCGGCACGCTCACCCGCTACGCCACCCGCCACCAGCTGCTGGGCTTGCACTACGACGGGCGCCGCCGCGGCTACTGGTTCCGGGAGTGGGCGCCGGCGGCCGAGGCTTTGTTCCTCACCGGCGACTTCAACCAGTGGGACCGGGGCTACACCCCGCTCACGCGCCGCCCCGACGGGGTGTGGGAAGTATTCCTGAGCGAGAAGACCTTTCCCAACCTGGTGCACGGCTCGCGCTACAAGGTGCACGTGGTGGCCGCCAACGGCCGCCGCGACCGGCTGCCCGCCGCCGTGCGCCGCACCGTGCAGGACGAGCAGAGCAAAGACTTCAGCGCCCAGGTGTGGCGGCCCGAAACGCCGTTTCAGTGGAGCGACCAGACCTTCCGGGTGGCCAACTGCGTGAAAGAGCCGCTGATTTACGAGGCCCACGTGGGCATGGCCCTGGAAGAAGGCCGCGTGGGCTCCTGGCGCGAGTTTGCCGACCTGATTCTGCCCCGCATTCAGGCTGGGGGCTACAACGTGGTGCAGCTCATGGCCGTGGCCGAGCACCCCTACTACGGCTCGTTTGGCTACCACGTGGCCAACTTCTTCGCCCCCGCCGCCCGCTTCGGTACGCCCGAAGACCTGAAGTACCTCGTGAACGAGGCCCACCGCCGCGGCCTGGCCGTGGTGATGGACGTGGTGCACTCGCACAGCGTGAAAAACGAGGCCGAGGGTTTGGGCGACTTCGACGGCTCGGGCAACCTGTACTTCCACCGCGGCGAGCGGGGCCGCCACCCCGGCTGGGACTCGCTCTTGTTCGACTACGGCCGGCCCGAGGTGCAGCAGTTCCTGCTCTCCAACCTGCGCTACTGGATCGAGGAATTCCACTTCGACGGCTTCCGCTTCGACGGCGTGACCAGCATGCTCTACCACCACCACGGCGAGGGCGTGGGCTTCGGCTCCTACGACCAATACTTCGGCCCCGAGGTCGACGAGGACGCGGTGCTGTACCTGCAGCTGGCCACGGCCCTGGTGCGCGAGCTGAAAAAGTCGGCCCTGCTCATTGCCGAGGACATGAGCGGCATGCCCGGTCTGGCGCGGCCCCTGGCCGAGGGCGGCCTGGGCTTCGGCTACCGCCTGGCCATGGGCCTGCCCGACTACTGGATCCGGCAGCTCAAGCACCAGCGCGACGAAGACTGGAGCCTGGGCGGGCTCTGGCACGAGCTGACCAACCGCCGCGCCGGCGAAAAAACCGTGGCCTACTGCGAGTCGCACGACCAGGCCCTGGTGGGCGACAAAACCCTGGCCCACTGGCTGCTCGACGCGCGCATCTACACCGGCATGCAGCACTCGGGCGCGCCCGACCTCGAAACCGGCCGCGGCGTGGCCCTGCACAAGCTCATTCGGCTGGTGACGCTGGGCGCGGGCGGCGAGGCTTACATGAACTTCATCGGCAACGAGTTCGGCCACCCCGAGTGGGTCGACTTTCCCCGCGAGGGCAACCAGTGGAGCCACCACTTCGCCCGCCGGCAATGGTCGCTGGCCGACAACCCGGAGCTGTACTACCACGCCTGGCGGCAATTCGACCGGGCCATGATTGCTCTGGAGCGCCGCACCCACCTGCTGGCCGCCGGCCCCGCCCGCCTGCTGCACCTCGACGACGAAAACAAGGTACTGTGCTTTGAGCGCGGCGGGCTGATTTTCGCCTTCAACTTCCACCCCGAGCGCAGCCTGCCCGACTACCGCTTCTTCGCCGGCACCGCCGGCACCTACGCC
Organism: Hymenobacter sp. B81; assembly: GCF_044628455.1. Classification (NCBI taxonomy): domain Bacteria; kingdom Pseudomonadati; phylum Bacteroidota; class Cytophagia; order Cytophagales; family Hymenobacteraceae; genus Hymenobacter; species Hymenobacter sp. B81. Next base: position 738,678 of record NZ_JBIYZW010000003.1, read on the forward strand.
CCGGTGCTCGACTCCGACACCGCCGAGTTTGGCGGCTTCGGGCGCGTGGCCACCGGCATCGAGCACTTCACCCAGCCCGACGAGCACGGCACGCCTTTTCTGAGCTTGTATTTGCCCAGCCGCACGGCTCAGGTGCTGCAGCGGCGGCGCTAGCCGGCCGCTGCCTGCTCAGTCGCCCCGCTACCCCCACAAAACGCCTCGCCCCGACCAAAGCAGATCGGGGCGAGGCGTTTTGTGGGGCCGGTCCAGTTTACGGCGTCAGCGGCCGCAAATTAGCCGCGTGGTGGGTGGAAGGTAATTGCATCCTGCCAATAGGCTGCCTTTAATTTCCGTCTATGCTGCCTCTATACTCCGTCTATACTCCCTCTATTCTTTCCCTACGCCCGGCGGCCGCTGCCTGGATGTTAGCGTTTAGGATTATCGCGGGAAGCCGGGGCGGGTCGAGATAGGGCGAAGCGGGTAGGGCCTTAAACCAGCCGTGCCCCGGCTCGGGCGAGTCGGGGCACGGCTGCAATTGAGGAAGTAGGCTGCCGCCCGAGCCTGTCATTGCGAGGCGCAAGCCGAAGCAATCTTTCCTCTCGCGGCACAACCAAAAGAGCCTGACGAACCGGAATATATTTTCGGTCGGTCAGGCTCTTGCGGTTTCTGCCACCGACAAGGACCGATTGCTTCGTCGTGCCTCCTCGCAATGACAGGCTGGGGCGGGGCTTGCTAGCTGCGCTTTTTGCCGGCCAGCACCATTTCCACGGTTTTGCGGATGCGCTCGAAGCGCACTTCGGTGGTTTTGGCGGCCTCAATCCAGCGGGTAAACTCCTTCTGGTGGGTGTAGGAGAGGTTGTCGAACTTGGGCCGGGCGCCGGCATTGGTCAGGGCGCGGGCCAGGTCGTCGGACACCTCGGCCATGCGCGGCTGGGTGTCGAGGGCCAGCGCTACCGAGACGGTATGGCCCCAGGTTTTCTCGATGGCATTGCGAATCTGCCGGGGCACGATGAGCAGGTGCTGCCCGTCGCCCATGGGCGCGAGGCTGCCGCGGTAGGGAAAGCCGTCGAAGGTGGCCTGCACCTTCACCTGCCCGCGGGTGCCGTAGGCCTGCTGCACGTTGAAGGGAATGATGACGAACACGCCGCCGTTTTCGCTGTCCAGCTCAAGGGCAGCTTCAAAAGTATGGTCGGGCTCGAAGGGAGCGGCGGGAGCGTTCATGCCGGAAAGGGTAGGAGTTGAAGCCGTAAAGGTAGCCAAGCCCGCTCAGCTCAGGCGGGCATCGAGCACCAGCGCGGCCGTCAGGTCAGGGTCGGCCCCGGCGCCGCGCACCCGGAAGCGCCCGGCCGGCAGCTGGTAGCGGGCCGACAGCTGCCGGGCCAGGGCCTCGTCGGGCACCAGCAGCACGTCGGCGTGGCGCAGCACCAAGCGTTCCAGCTCGGCCACCCAGCCGCGGTCGGCCGGCGCGGCCTGCTCGCGGGGCGAAAAGTCGAAGTACACCACCAGCGGGCGGCGCGTGAGCTGGCGGATTTCCACTGCCGCCAGCCAGGTGGGCCACTCGGTGGCCACGATGACGTCGAAGGGCGCGCCTACGGCGCGGTGCACGGCGTGGCGGGCGTACTGAATGATGCGGAAGTTGAGCTGCCCCGGCGCATCCGCCGACTCGGCGGGCGCGGCTGCTTCGGCCGAATCGAGGGCGTCGTCGGCTTCAGCCTCGGTGGCGGATTCGGCGGCGGGTTCGTTGGAATCGATTGCGGAATCGGCCCCGAATTCTGGCCCCGCAACCCAATCCGCCGATTCCGCGGCCGGGGCGCCTTCGTCGGGCCTTACCGGCAGCGCGTCGTCCTCGGCCAGCGGGGTGCCGCTGCTCAGAGCGGCCGCTTCGGAAGCTTTCGGCTCGCCCGACCAGCCGGGGGACTGCGCCAGGCCGGGAGGCGGGGCCGGCAGCGCGGCGGCGCCGGCAACCGGAGCCGGCTCGAACCGGGCCGCGGCCGGCGGCCCGGCAGCGCTGGCGCCGAGGTAGGGCGCGGCGGGCACGGCCGGTGAGCGGGGCGCCGCATGGGGCGGGCTGGCGCCGAGGTAGGGCGAAGCTGGCAGCGCGGCGGCGCGGGCGGGGCGGGGCCGCACCCGGGCTTCGAAGTCGCCATCGAGCAGGGCCACGGTCACGGCGGCCGGAGCCGCGCCGGGCCGCAGGGGCGCGGGCACCCACAGCTGCACCCGGGCTGCTCGGGCCTGGGCCAGTACCCGGGCGGGTGGCAGGGCGGCGGGGGCCTCGTCCCAACCTAAAAGCAAAACAGCGGGCGTGGCGGCGTCGAACATGGGTGGCTGGGCGAGGGTGGGGGCGCGCCGCAACCGGCGCACGGGCAAATATATTCGGCGAATTCGTGCTTACCTTGCGGGCTTACGCTGCCCGCCCTTTGCCGGCGGGCCTTTTTGTGACGTCTTCCCTGAACCAGAGCTGCCATGAACGAGTCGATTCAGGAACTCAACTACATGATCAACGACTTGGCCGAAAAAGCCAAGCACGAGTTTTTTCCGGACCAGGTGGTGCGCTGCCAGGCCGATGAGGCCGCGGCGCAGTTTGTTTTCACCTGCCAAAACGGCGTGGCCCTGTGCCTGCAGGTGGTGTCCGACAAAATCATCCGCTTCCGCTACGCCACCGACGGGCAGTTTGCGCCCGACTTCAGCTACGCCTTTCCCGAGGGCGCGCCCGCGCGGCAGGCTCCCTCGCTGCTGGAGTTCGTGGAGAAGCCCGACCACTACCGCCTGACCACCGGCCGGCTGATCTGCACCGTGGGCAAGGACACCCTGCACGTGCGCCTGCTCAACCGCTCGGGGGCGGTGCTGTGCGAGTACGAGAAGGGCTTCCACTGGGAGTACGACTACGAAACCGGCAACGACATCGTCAAGATGAGCCAGCAGGTGCAGCCCGGCGTGCACTACTTCGGCCTCGGCGACAAGCCCGCCAACATGAACCTGCGCGGGCAGCGCTTCTGCAACTGGGGCTCCGATACCTACGGCTACGTGAAGGGCTCGGATCCGCTCTACAAGAACATTCCGTTCTTTCTGGCCTTGCACCAGAAGCTGGCCTACGGGTTGTTCTTCGACAACTCGTTCAAGAGCTACTTCGACTTTGCCGCCGAGCGCGCCGACGTGACGAGCTTCTGGGCCCACGGCGGCGAGATGAACTTCTACTTCATCTACGGCCCCTCGCTGACGGAAGTAAGCCAGGACTACACCCTGCTCACCGGCACGCCCGAGCTGCCCCCGCTCTGGGCCCTGGGCTACCACCAGTGCAAGTGGAGCTACTTTCCCGATACCCTGTTCCGGGGCATCGGCGCGGAGTTCCGCAAGCGCCGCATTCCCTGCGACGCGCTCTACCTCGACATCGACTACATGGACGGCTACCGCTGCTTCACCTGGAGCCCGGAGCACTTCCCCGAGCCGAAGAAGATGGTGCAGGAGCTGGCCGACGAGGGCTTCAAAACGGTGGTCATCATCGACCCCGGTATCAAAATCGACCCGCAGTACGAGGTGTACCAGCAGGGCCTGCAGCACGACTACTTCTGCCGCCGCGCCGACGGCCCGCTGATGAAGGGCTCGGTGTGGCCGGGCCTGTGCAACTTCCCCGACTTCACCCGCCCCGACGTGCGCGAGTGGTGGGCCGGGCTGTTTCAGGGGCTGATCGAGGACGTGGGCGTGCGCGGGGTGTGGAACGACATGAATGAGCCGGCCGTGTTCGAGAAGGGCACCTTCCCCGACGATGTGCGCTTCGGCTACGACGGCAACCCCTGCTCGCACAAAAAAGCCCACAACGTATACGGCATGCAGATGGCCCGCGCCACCAACGCCGGCGTGAAGCGCTTCAGCTACCCCAACCGCCCCTTCACCATCACCCGCAGCACCTACGCGGGCGGGCAGCGCTACTCCTCGGGCTGGACCGGCGACAACGTGGCCTCGTGGGAGCACCTGTGGCTGGCCAACATCCAGTGCCAGCGGCTGAGCATCTCGGGCTTCTCGTTCGTGGGCTCCGACGTGGGCGGCTTCATCAACACCCCCGACGGCGAGCTGTACGCCCGCTGGGTGGCGCTGGCCGCCTTCCACCCCTTCTTCCGCACCCACAGCTCGGGCGACCACGGCGACCAGGAGCCCTGGTCGTTCGGCGAGGAGTACGCCGACCTGGCGCGGCACTTCATTGAGCTGCGCTACCAGCTGCTGCCTTACCTGTACACCGCGTTCTGGCAGTACGTGCAGCAGGGCACGCCCATGCTGCGCCCCCTGGCCTACCTCGACCAGACCGACGTGGAAACCTACCAGCGCATGGCCGAGTTTGGCGTGGGCGACCACCTGCTCGTGTGCCCCGTCACCCAGGCCGGCGTGGATGGCCGCTGGATGTACCTGCCCAAGGGCCAGTGGTACTACTACTGGACGGACGAGCTGCGCGAGGGCGGCGCCGAAGTGTGGGCCGCGGCCCCGCTCAACCGCATTCCGCTTTACGTGAAGGCCGGCGCGGTGCTGCCCCAGTACCCCGTGCAGCAGTACGTGGGCGAAAAAGTCCTCGACGAGCTGACCCTGCACGTGTACCACAAGGAGGGCGAGGAAACCAGCGTGCTCTACGACGATGGCGGCGAGGGCTACGGCTACGAGCAGGGCCAGGCCACTGTGCGCCGCTTCGGGCTCGAGGGCAACGGCGCCAGCCTCACGCTGCGCCAGCAGATCGAGGGCGACTACCAGCCCAGCTGGACGCGCTACCGCCTGGTGCTGCACGGCCTGACCACCGGCGCCACCCTCACGGCCCAGGCCGACGGGCAGGCGCAGGAAGTGACCCTGGTGCCCTCGGCCATAAAGGGCCACGAACTGCCGCAGCTGGTCGTGCCGGCCGGCTTCCAGGAGCTGGTCGTGAGCCTGACTTAACAAGCGCCGCCAGCCCGAATCGGATAAGGCCGCATCGTGCCGGAAGGGGCGGTGCGGCTTTTTGCCGGGCGGAGTACCCGGATTTATTGCGCTAACTATGCAGCGTGAGGTTTCGTCATCGTTTTACCTGGCTCTTGCTCGCGGGCGCACTGCTGGGCTGCCCACGACCTTCTTGGGGGCAGCGCATCAGCACGCCGCAGGGCGAGTACATGGATACTACCCTGCGGCTGAATCCTAAATGCCCGGCCAGCTATCCGTACTACTACTCCGTCAAAGCGAAATACCCGCGCAGCTCGGCTACCCTGCTGGCCGAGGCCCGGACCTGGCTGCGCCGCCGCGGCGGCCGGTACGCGGGCAGCGGCTACGTCACCTTCCGCTTCGGGGTCGACTGCGAAGGCCAGCCCCTGCCCCGGGTGCAGGTGCTGCAAACCGACGCCGCTTACCAGCCTTACCGCTTTGCGCCGCAGCTGGTAGAAGACCTGTACGCCTACGTGGGCAGCCTGCGCGAGTGGCCGCGGGCCAAACGGCCCGGCAGCGGCGAGGCCGTAAACTACATTGCCCTGCTTTCCTTTAAAATCACCGATGGTCAGATCGTTGCTGTGCTGCCTTAGCCTGTGGCTGGCGCTGGGCAGCTGCCAGGGACAAAGCGCCCCGGTGTCTCGCCCGGCCGCCCCCGAGCCCTGCGCCGACCGCCGCTACCAGGATAGCCTCGTTACCCGCTACCTCGAAAACGGGGCGCAGCGCTACGGCTACAACCACCCCAATTGGGAAAAGTACTGCGACAGCCTCATTGCCGCGTGCCCCAACATGGCGCTGGCCTACCGCGAAAAAGCCATTCCCTACCTCAAAAACGGCGACTACGCCCGGGCTTTTGCGTTGGAAGACCGCGCCGTGGCTCTCGACCCCAAGCGCTGGCTGGCGTACCGGGCCTTCCTGAAGTGCATCTTCACCAAGGATTACCGCGGCGCCCTGGTCGACTTCGAGCGGGCCGAACAGCTGACTCCCGGCGGCTACGAAATGGACCACACCTACTGGTTTTACCGCGGCCTCTGCCACCTGGAGCTGGGCGAGCTGCCGCAGGCCGCGGCCGACTTGCAGCGCGACGTAGCCGCTCAGCAGCGCGGCGACCTGCGCCGCGACGTGCACTTCAACACGCTTTTCTACCAGGGCGTGGTGGCCTACGAGCAAAAGAACTACCCGGAGGCGCGGCGCTTGCTGGAAGCCTGCCTGCAGATTTATGCCGCCTTTCCCGACGCGCATTATTACCTGGCCCTGACGCTGCGGCCGCTAAGTCAGGCCGCCGCCGCGCGGCAGCACCTGCAACTGGCCCAACGCTACCTGCAGCAGGGCTACGGGCTGAACGAAGACAACGTGTTCTACGCCAACTACCCGCACCAGATAACCCGCTATGAAGTCGACCAGGAGCTGGCGCGGCGCTGATCAGCGCCGATTCAACAATCGGCTCCGCGCCATTGGCGCCGGCTACAGGTGCTCCCGCAGGTAGGCGTACACTTCGGGGTGGGCCAGCAGAGTGCCGTGGTGCTGACGCGGAAACATGCGCACCCGTACCTGGCCCTGAAACGCCGTGGCGGGACCGAAAATGTCGCCGGTAGCGCTGCCGCCGCCCACCAGTCCGTCGCCGAAGTAGCGCGCCAGCACCGACCCGGCGTTTTTCAGCAGCGAAGCCGCCAGCACGTGGTACTGCACGCCCGGCAGCGGTGGTACCGGCGTACGCGGGGGCAGCAGATCGTCGGCGTGGGGATTCTGCCAGTCCTCGTCGACCAGCCGGGCGTGGCGCAGGTCGCGGATGCCGTTGGAGCGGCGGTCCAGCGTGTCGGCCACGAAGCGGGTAGGGCGCAGGTTGAGGCGGCGCAGCAGCAGGGCGGTGAGGAAGCTGTTCTGCTCCAGAAACGAGCCTTCGTTGGGCACGCCCAGCAGAAACACGCTGCGCAGCCGCGCCACCCAGGGCGCCGCGCTGCTGGGCACAGCCCCCCCAGGATTTTCGGTGCTGGTTGCCGGTGGGGTTTCCGGCAGCGCTTCGGCGTGGGTAGCGTGCGCGTAGTAGCCGGCCGAGCGAATCACCAGCCCGCCCATCGAGTGGCCAATCAGCACCAGCTCGGTGACGGCGGCGGGCCAGGTCTGCACCAGCGCGGTGAGCAGGCGGCTGAAGTCGCGGCCGTTTTCGGAGATGTGGCGGCCGGTGTTGTAGCGCAGGTACAGGCAGCGCAGGCCGGCTTCGCGCTCCAGGCGCGGCCCGTAGCGGGGCAAGTCGGCGGCGCCTTCCTGCCAGATGGTTTCGTCGCCCATCAGCCCGTGCACGAACACCACCGTGCGGCGCGGGCCTTCCCGGTCGAGGTCCAGGTCAGCTACCGCCACGTCGTGGCCCAGGCGGCGGAAGCTCATGGCTATGGCCCGCCGGTCGCCGCGGGCCGCCAGCTGGTCGCCAAAGGCGCCGTTGAGCACCGGGCGCAGGAAGTGGCGGTAGCTGCGGCCGGTGTGCAGCAGGTAGCCGATGCCTTCGGTGGGCAGGCCCACGGTGCGGCGCAGCGCCGCCAGGGCCCGGCGCCAGCGCGAAGTGGCGGGGCCGGGGGCATCGGATGCAGGCAGTGAGCGGTCGGACACGGCGCAGGAGTTAAGGGTGGGGCCTGCCGGCGGGGGCGCCCGGGCCTTCGACAGCCCTAAACGCAAACCGCCCGGCACGGGGCCGGGCGGCAAGGTAACCAGGGAAATCGGGTCGGGCTAGCGCACCAGCAGGCGGCGCACCACGGTACCACGCGGGGTTTCGAGCTGCAGGGCATACACCCCGGCCGGGCGGCCGTGCAGGTCGATTTCGCGGCCGTCGCCCACGGCGGCGGGGCTGATGGCGGGCTGCCGCAGTACCACGCGGCCGGCGGCGTCGGTCACGGTAAAGGCCGCGGCGGCTACGTCGAAGTCGCGCTCGGCGCGCAGGCGGAAGCGGCCGTCCTGGCTGGGGTTGGGGTAAGCGGCCAGCACGCCGGTAAGGGCCGGCTCGCGGTTGGCCGTTATCGGGGCGTTGCTCATCACGATGTCATCGATCTGCAGCACGCCGGTGCTGGGTTGGGAAAAGTCGGTGCCGGTGGCGAAGTACATGATCAGCGTGTCGGGCGCCTGCGGGGCCACGTAGCCGATGGGCATTTCGGCCAGGCGGTAGGTGGCCGAAGGGCGCAGCACCACGGCGCCGCCCCCGATGGTTTGCTGCTGGGCGCCGGCGCCCTGGCTGAGGGCCACGATGGCCTGGGCCGAGTCGGTGGCGGTGCCGGTGAACTTGTACCAGAACTGCACCTTGGTGGGGCGCGAGGTGTAGGGCACGCCGCCCAGGCGGCTGTTGGCCGTGTCGATGCGCGTACCCAGAATCAGGAAGCCGGGCAGGTTGAAGCCGAAGAACGACTTGGTTTCGAGGCGGGCGGCAAAGGCGCCGCCGTGCACGTCGTTGGTTTTGGTGACGGCGCCCAGCGGGATGGGAATGCCGCCCTGGGCCAGCATCTCGTCGGTGGTGGTCCAGCTGGTGGGTACTTCCACGCCGTTGCGCGTCTGCCAGGAGTCGAGGCTGGCATTGGGAACCTGTTGCTGAGCGTAGCTGCGGCCTACCAGGCCAAGCAGCAGGGCGAAAAGGAAAAGCTGTTTCATAGATCAGAAGGGCTGAAGGGCAAAACCAGGAGGCCGGCAGCGGTTCGTCAGAGGGCGCCGACAGCGCAAAGATACTATCGGATATTGGACGCGTCCACTAGCATAATCGTGTGAGGGGGCTCAGGGCGGTCGGGTCGCGTATCCCAGGCCGCGGTGGCACCCCATGAAAAAACCGCCCGGCAGGTACCGGGCGGGTTTCACTGAATGAGGAGGCAGCCGGGGCTAGCGCACCAGCAGGCGGCGTACCACCGGGCCGGCCGGGCCGTGCAGGCGCAGGGTATACACGCCGGCGGGCCGGCCGTGCAGGTCGACGACGCGGGTAGCGCTGCTGAGGGCCGTGGAAGCGGGCTGCCGGAGCACCACGCGGCCGGTGGCATCGGTCACGCTGAAGGCCGCGTGCAGGGCGGGCTCCTGCTGGGCACTGAGCGTAAAGCGGCCGTCGGCGCTGGGGTTGGGGAACACGGTCAGCGCCGAGGTTACCTGCCGCTCGCGGGCCGGAGTCACCACGCCGGTCATCGACACGTCGTCGATGTAGAGGGCCGTGCCGGCCAGCGGGTCTACGGCCTCACCCGAGCTGAAATATATCCGCACCGAGTCGGCGCCCAGCGAGGAGTAGTAGGTGAGGGGCAGCACCAGCTGGGTGTAGGTGGCCGCGGGCGTCAGCAGGTACATTTCGGCGTCGGCCACCAGCTCGGTAATGCCGCCCACGCTTTTGGTTAGCTGCACGCTCACCTGGGCCGAGTCGATAGCGGCGCCGGGGCCGGTGAGCTTGTAGTAGAACTGCAGGTTGGCGGGGCGGCCGGTCAGCGGCACGCCGCCGGGCGTGAAGCCGGTGATGTTAAAGCGGTTGCCCACGAACACGGCGCCGGGCAGCACGCCGCCCATCAAGGGCAGGGCCGTGGTTTCGAGCTTGGCGGCGAAGCTGCCGCTGCGGCGGTCAGTCGACTTGCTCACGGAGCCCGAGTTGAGGGGCAAACCGAAGATTTCCAGCAGCACGTCGTCGGTGGTGATCCAGCCCTGCGGCGCTTCGGCGCCGTTGCGCTGGCCCCAGGTTTCGAAGCCGCCCTCGGGCACTTGCTGGGCAAAGCTGGCGGTGCCCAGCAGCAGGCTCAGCACGGAAAGTAATACTCGTTTCATTGGTGAATAGAGGAGAGGTTTGGCCATAGAGCCAGCGGCCGGCCAAATCGTTGCAAGGCGTTGCGTTCGGGGCCCTCACATATTCGGGTGATGCGGGGCGGCGCCCGGCCGCGCCAGTGACAGCACCGCGCCCAGCGCGGCGCCGGTGAGCAGCCCGCCCAGGTGGGCGGCGTGGTCGATGCCGGGCAGGGCCGTGACGGCGAAGTTGCCGCCCACGATGTAGAGCGTGTGCACGAGCAGGGCGCTGCGCTCGGAGCGCGAAAGGCGGCCGTTGCCGCGCAGGGCCAACGCCAGCACGAAGCCGTAGAGTCCGAAGATGGCCCCCGAAGCGCCTACGCTGTTGACGCCCTGGCTGTGCCACCACAAGCTGGCCAGTGCCCCGCCCACGCCGCTCAGCCCGTAGGCCAGCAGCAGCCGGCCCCGGCCCACCAGCGGCTCGAGCATGGCCCCGATGAAGAGCAGGGCATAGGCATTGAGCAGCAAGTGGCCCAGCCCGCCGTGCAGGGCGCAGCTGGTGAGCAGCCGCCACCACTGGCCCTGTCCCACCAGGGGCGAGTAGTTGGAGCCCCAGGCCACCAGGTCGGCCCCGGATGGAGAAAACGCATCAACGCCGGTGGCCACCATCAGCAGGTACACCAGCAGGTTGAGGGCGGTGAGGCTGAGCGTCACGACCAGGCTGCGGTGCAGCTGGGGGGTGGCAGTGGGGGCCGCGGGCGGGGGTGGCTCGGCGGCCGGCACCTGGCCGCGGCGGCGCAGCTCGGCCCAGGCCGCCTCCACCAGCACCGGGGCAAAGGCGCCGGGGTGCTGGGTGAGGTAAAGCAGCTCCGCGTCGGTTTTGCGGGCAAAGGCTTCGGCCAGGGGCGGGGTGCCGTTTTCCATGCCGCTGGGGCATCCACAAGCTTGCCAAGCCGCTGGCAACCGACAAGATGGCAAGCTCAGCCGTAGGAACCGCGGCCCCGGCAGCGCGTATAGACCGGGGTACTTTCCGCGCCCACTACCATGCAACCAGACCCCATCGACCAGGAGCCCTACAACCAGGAATCCAACGCCCGCGCCGCCGGCCGCGAGTACGAAGCCGAGGCCACGGCCTCGGGCCAGCCCGGCAGCGAGCAGCAGCGCCAGCCCCAGGGCCGCTACGGCATGGGCGACCGGCTGAACCTGCAAACCGGCGAAAACGCCGACGACAACTCCGGCAGCGGCGGCAACGTGGGCGGCCGCGCCACCCAGGGCCGCAGCGTAAGCCGCGGCACCGAGTACGATGCCCCCGGCAACGCCGCCGAAGGCGATGTAGGCGGCAGCACCACCTCGGCCGGTACCGGCACTTCGGCCGGCCAGCCCGGCGCCGTGACGGGCCTGTAGGCTGGGGCGGTCGGGCCAGATTCCAGCGGCCTCTGCCTCCGCAGTTCACCACTTACCAACTCACTCTTTCACCCCACTACCGCTATGAACAAAGGACAAGGAAATCCGACCAACCAGGAAAGCAGCGGCGCCGACAAAACCGGCGTGGCCAACAGCGGCCAGAACCAGTTTCCGCTGAAGAAAGACGCTCAGGAAGCGGCCAAGCAGCAAAACAAGCAGCAGGGCCCGCCCAGCGCTGGCTCGCAGGTGCGCGACGAGGCCAAACACGTCAACAGCGGCCAGCGCTCCACTAACCAGGACCAATAAGCTCTTCGGTCATGAAAAACGCAATGGATAAAAACCAGGGCCAAGGTTCCGACCAGAACCGGCCGGCCGCGCCCGGGCAGGCGCCCATCGACAAAACCAGCTCCGACGGCAACGTGAACCGCGGCGAGCAGCAGCGCATGGGCGGGGCCAGCCCCGGCAGTGTGGGCAGCCCGGAAGCCAGCCGCAGCAGCCACGGCCAGCACGGCGGCAACCACGGCAACGACCGCGACAACCGCAACGAGCAGCCGGCCGCGGGCCAGAACGCCAAGGGCAGCAGCAACCGCGGCGGGCAGCCCTCGGCCGACCAGCGCAACCAGGGCGGCGGCCAGGACAGCCAAAAGCGTCAGAACCAAAGCCAGCCGAAGGGCGAAACCGACCGGTACGCCAACGGCGGCCTCTCGCGCAGCTCGGCCAACGACGGCGGCACCATTGAAGACGCCGACAACCGCGACGCGAAGTAGATTTCGCCCCGCCTGAAAACCGGTTCATCACGCCAGGAACTATCTTCCGGCGTGATGAACCGGTTTTTTGCGCTTTTCCTGCTCGGCCTGGCCGGGCCCACCGCGGCCTCAGCCCAGCCGGGCAACCCGCTGAAACAGCTGCTGCGCCGCGACACCACCGCGGCCGTGCGCCGGGTACTGGACGCTGCCAAGGGGCACCGGGTCCAGATTCTCTACACCCAAATCCGGCGCGACGCGCAGGGCCGGCCTTCGTTTAAAACCTACGCCTACCGGCTCAGGCCCACAGAGTATTTCTACCCGGCCAGCACGGTGAAGCTGCCCACCGCAGCCCTGGCCCTGGAAGAGCTGCACGAGGGCCGGGCCGCAATCGGGCGCGGCCGGGCCCTGCGGCCCACCCGCGAAACCCCGCTGCAGATTGATTCCGCGTATGCCGGCCAAACCAGGGTGCGGGCCGACAGCACCGCGCCCGGCAACCGGCCCACCATCGGGCACTACATCCGCAAGGTGCTGCTGGTGAGCGACAACGACGCCTACAACCGCCTCTACGAGTTTATCGGCTACAACACCCTGCAGGCTCTGCTCGGGCGCCGGCAGCTCGGCGCCACCCGCATCGTGCACCGCCTCTCGGTGGGCGACAAAGCCCCCGCCTCGGGCCAGACTAACCCGTTTACCTTTTTTCTCGACAGCGCCGGCCACTCGGTACCGTACCCGATGAGCGCCCAGTACAAGACCGATCATCTGTGGCCTGCCCCGCTGCGTCTGCCGGGCATCGACGTGGGGCACGCTTACCTGCAGAACGGCCAGCAGGTGGAGAAGCCCATGAATTTCGGCGACAAGAACTTTTTCCCGCTTGCCAAGCAGCAGCAGGTGCTGCGGGCCCTGCTGTTCCCCGATTTCGTGCCCGCCAGCCAGCGCTTCAACCTGCGGCCCGACGACTACGCCCTGCTGCGCAGGTACCTAAGCTTGCCGCCGCGGCTAAGCCGCTTTCCGCAGTACAACCCGGCGGAATACCCCGACAACTACGCCAAGTTCCTGCTGGTGGGCGGGCCGCCGGCGCCGCTGCCCGAGGGCGTGCGCATCTACAACAAAATCGGCCAGGCCTACGGCTTTCTGATCGACAACGCCTGCGTGGTAGATTCGCTGCGCGGGGTGGAGTTCCTGCTGTCGGCGGTGGTGTACTGCAACCGCGACGGCGTGCTCAACGACGACCAGTACGACTACGACGCGGTGGGCTTTCCTTTCATGAGGCGCCTGGGGCAGCTGATTTACGACCACGAGCTGCAACGCACCTCGCCCCGGCGCACGGCCCAGGTGCGCGCCTATTGGTCGGCCCTCCACGAGCGCTCCGAGCCATGAGCCCGCCGCCCGCTTCCCTGAATGCCTACGGCCTGGCCGTGCTCAGCGACGCCGCCCAATACTGGCAGCAGGTCGCCCACAACCCCGCGCAGGAGCTGGTGAACCTGGCCGCGCACGTGCCCGGCCTCGTCATCGAGCTGCCCTACGCCACGGCCGACAACTTCTTTGGGCGGGTGCTCTACCCCGAGGCCGCGGCCTACCTGCGCCGGCCGGTAGCCGACGCGCTGCGGGCCGCGCAGCGCGAGTTGGCGGAGCGGGGACTGGGCCTGAAAATCTGGGATGCCTACCGGCCCTACGCGGTGACGGTGGCCATGTATGAGCAGCTGCCCGACGAAACCTACGCCGCCCCGCCCTGGCGCGGCTCGCGCCACAACCGCGGCTGCTCCGTCGACGCCACCCTGGTGGAGCTGAGCAGCGGCCGCGAGCTGCCCCTGCCCACCGGCTTCGACGACCTGAGTCCGCGCGCCCACAGCGCCTTTGCCGACCTGCCCGCCGCCGTGCGCGGCCACCGCGCCACCCTGCACGCGGCGCTGGCCCGGCAGGGCTTCGTGAACTACCCCGCCGAGTGGTGGCACTTCGACCACGCCCGCTGGGCCGAGTTTCCGCTGCTCGACCTGCCCTTTGCCGCGCTGCGGCGCTGATGCACGGCGGGGTTCTGCGTAAATTGCGCCCTAGTGCCTGGTTAGGTGCGCGGCGTGGCCGCGGACTGCTTGCTGTTTCTGATGCTCCGAACGTTGACGGGCGCCGCCCTGGCGCTGCTCTTTCCCCTGATTTCCCTGGCCCAGCTGGCCGCGCCCCAGTCGCCGGGCGCGGCCCCGGCCAAAACACCCATCATCACCACGCCCATTCCCTCGGCGCCGCCCAAGCGCGAGCTGCGCGGGGTGTGGATTGCCACGGTGGAAAACATCGACTGGCCTAGCCAGCGCACCCTCACGCCCGAGCAGCAGCGCCGCGAGTACCTGCGCATGCTCGACGCCAGCCAGGCCGCCGGCCTCAACGCCGTGTTCGTGCAGGTGCGTCCCGCCTCCGATGCCTTCTACCGCAGCGAGCTGGAGCCCTGGAGCAAGTGGCTCACCGGCCAGCAGGGCAAGGACCCGGGCTGGGACCCGCTGCCTTTCCTCATTGAGGAGTCGCACCGCCGCGGGCTGGAGTTCCACGCCTGGTTCAACCCCTACCGCGCCAGCATGGACTCGGTGACGCGGCGCTTGGCGCCCAACCACCCCTACCGCCAGCACCCCGAGTGGTTTCTGCGCTACGCCGGTAAGCTGCTTTACAACCCCGGCCTGCCCGAGGTGCGCCAGCACATCACCCGCGTGATTCAGGACGTGGTGCGCCGCTACGACGTGGACGGCGTGCACTTCGACGACTACTTCTACCCGTACCCCGAGCCGGGCAAGGCCATTCAGGACGAGCAGGCCTACGCCCGCTACAACCCCGAGCGGCTGAGCGTGGCCGACTGGCGTCGCCAGAACGTGAACCAGCTCATTCAGCAGGTGCACGACACCATCGTGGCCACCAAGCGCTGGGTGAAGTTCGGCATCAGCCCCTTTGGCGTGTGGATGAACCGCTCGGCTCACCCCGACGGCTCGGACACCCGCGGTGGGCAGCCCAGCTACTCCAACCTCTACGCCGACTCGCGCAAGTGGCTGCAGGAAGGCTGGATCGATTACATCCTGCCCCAGCTCTACTGGAGCTCGAACTTTAAGCTGGTGCCCTACGCCACGCTGCTGGAGTGGTGGACGCGCAACCGCTTCGAGCGGCACCTGTACGTGGGCCACGGCGCCTACCGCATGCTCGAAAGCACCCGCTCCGACACCACCTGGCGCAACCCGCGCGAGCTGCCCCGGCAGGTGCGCCTCAACCGCTCGTACCCCACCGAAGTCAGCGGCAGCGTGTTCTTCTCGGCCCGCTCGCTCATGGCCAACCCGCTGCGCACCACCGACTCCTTGCGGCGCAACCTCTACCGCTACCCCGCGCTGCTGCCCACCATGCCGTGGAAAGATGCCGTGCCGCCCCGCGCCCCCGAGAAGCTGGTGCTCAACCGCGCCGGCGGCACCGTGGTAGCCCTGGCCTGGCAGCCCGGCCCGGCGGCCGCCGACGGCGACTCGGCCCACGCCTACGTCATCTACCGCTTCGGGCGCGGCGAGCAGCCCACCCCCGACAACCCCGCCCGCATCCTGGCCATTCAGCCGCGGCTCACGCGGGCGGGCGCCGCAGCCTACGTGGACACCACCGCCCGCTGGGGCCAGGAATACGCGTACTACGTAACTGCCCTCGACCGCCTGCACAACGAAAGCCGGCCGCTGCGCGTGAGCACCCTGGGCTCGGCCGCCGGCCCCGTGCTGGCCGAGGCCGCCACCCCGGCCGCGCCAGCCACGGCCGCAGCCACCCCGGCCCCGGTTGTTACGGCCCCGACCACGGCTGCTGCGCCCGGACGGCCCGGCACGGCCCGCCCGGCTACTACCACCGCCGGCACCAAAACCAAGGTCGTGACCAAAAAGAAGAAGAAGCGCGGCTTCTTCGGCCGCCTGTTCGGGCGCTAAATCCGGCCCACCCCCCAACGCCCAAGCGCCGCGTGGTTTCGGACCGCGCGGCGCTTGGGCGTTGGGGAGTTTCAAAAGCGGCCGAATGCCTCGGGTCGGTGGTGGAATTGCGTGAGATGGACAAAAGCGCCGGGCCATGCGGCTGTCTGTAAACGCAACACCCGCCGCCCGGCCGGGGCCGAACGACGGGTGTTGCACGGGCGAAGGTGCTATTACAGCGCCTTCACGTTCAGGGTTAGCTCTACCGAAGTGGCCGTGCGGTTGATGCCAGCCACGGTGAAGATAACGTACTGGTCGAGGCCGCGCAGGCGCGCTACCACCACGTCGCCCACCACCACGTTGTCGAGCTGGGTAACCTGGTTGGCCGCCGCGGCGGTCCGGTACAGCTGGCGGATGCTGTTGAGCGTAGCCGCGTTGTAGGCCGCCGCGCCGCCGGTGGTCAGGCGCACGAAGCTCGTCGACTGGGCCAGGGGGGGCGTGGTGGAAGTGGGCGTGAGGGCCTGCAGGCGCACGGTGTTGCCGGCGGTGCTGGTAATGGCCACGTCCTTGCTGGCCAGGGGGCCGGCGGCGGGCACCAGCGTAAACGTGGTCAAATCCAGGGCGGCCTGGTCGCCGCCGGTGCCCGAGTAGGTGAGCGTGACGGTGCGCGGTGCGGCCAGGGGCGTGGGTGTGCCAGGCGTGAGGGCCGGGGCCGCGGCCGTAGCCGAGCGGATGCTGGGCGCAGCCGGCGCCGGGCGGTCCTGGAAGCGCGACTTGGCCTCGAAGCGGTACACCACCGGCTGACCGGCCGAGCCGGCCGGTAGGGTGGCGTCCACGTTCACGGTAAGGGCGGCCCCGCTTTGCGCGCCGGTGGCGGGCAGACGGCGCGTGAGCTCGCGCACGCGCCGCTCGGGCGTGGCACCCACCTGCACGTACACCACCAGGCTGTCGAGGTCCTTGAACAGCGTGCCGGTAGCGCCCAGGCTGGTAGCGGTGTTGATGCCGCCCTCGTTGAGCACCACCGGGAAGCGCACCACGTCGCCGGGCACCGGGGTGGCACCCACGGGCGCCGTCTGGTTCTGCGGGGCGTTGACGCGCACGGTAGGCGTGGGCTCGGCCAGGCGGAAGCTGAAGGAGCGGGTTTTGGTTTGGTTGTTCTGGCTCACCACCACGGCGTCCACGCGCACGTTGGCCTTGTTGACGCCGGCCGGCACGGTGTAGTTGACCATCAGCGTGTCGCTGTTGCGGGCCCGCGAGAAGGCGCGCTGGTAGGGAATGGTTTGCACCAGCACCGAGTCGCGGCCGGGCTCCACTTTCTGCAGGATGCGGATTTCCTTGATGGGCGAGGTCTGCTCGGCGAAGCGCAGCTCGAAGCGCACTACCTCGCCGGTGGCGTACTTGGCGGCCAGGCCGAAGTCGTTGGCGGCGAAGCTGGGGAACTGCCCGCCCACCTCGCGGTAGAAGTCGTCGTTGTCGAGTTCCCGCTCGCAGGCCACCAGGGCCGGCCCCAGCAGGAGCAAGGCCAGGGCGCCGCGGCGCAGGTTAGAGAAGTAGGTCATCGGAATAAAACCGGGGAAAAGCGTGAAGGAATAGCGGACGCGGGCAGCCTCAGGGCTGGTCCCACCACATGGGCTTGCCCAGGTAGTCGTCCGAGGAAATGGCGCCGGTGGCGGCAATGACGGCGTTGACGTTCTGCGGATTGTACTGCACCTCCGTCAGGCCCGGGGCCATGCGGCGCGGCCACCGGTCCTTGTAGTCGGGCTTGTCGCGCAGGGCGGGGTTGGCGTTGGTGGGGTAGCGCAGGTTCACGTAGATGGTCGGGTCGAAGTCGAAGCGCCGCAGATCCGACCACGACTCCGGGTTCAGGAACATGGCGATGTACTTCTGCTCCATGATGCGCTTCAGATCCAGCTCGCCCTCGTTCTGGGCCACGGCGCTGCTGGCCAGGTACGCGTCGATCTGGGCCGTGGTGATGACGGGGAAGGTCACGGCCGGCACGGCGTTGGAGCCGCCCACGCCAATCTTGCGCATGTGGGCCCGGATACCGTCGCGGTAGGCGGCCAGGGCGCGGGTGCGGTTGCCGGCGCGGAAGGCGGCCTCGGCTTCAATGAACTTCAGCTCGTGGAAGGTGATGACTTCGAAGTAGCCCAGGTCGCGGGCGTACCAGCTGGAGTAGAAGTCGGTGGCGTTGCCGGTGGCGGCGCTGACGGGCGTGCCGCCGCCCACGCCCGGGTCGCCGCCGGTGCTGTTGGCGGTGGCCATGATGGGAAAGCGCGGGTCGACCACGCCGGGGTAGGTGGCGTTGGGCGCGTTGCCGTTCAGGTACTTGATGAGGTTGGTGGAGAAGGTAGCCGTGAAGGCCGCCGAGGCGAAGTTGGCGCGGGTGGTGCCAAAGATGTTGGTAGTGCCCGTGAGCGGGGCGGCGGCCACCTCAAACTGCAGCTGCGCGTCGTCGGCCGTTTCCTTGAAGCCCTTGTCGACCAGGGCCAGCACGTCCTGGGGGTTGTAGGTGGCTTTCTTGGTGAGGTGGTTGAGCTGGCGGGCCTTCAGCGAGTTGGCCAGCCGGATCCACTTCTCGGTGTTGCCGCGGTACAGAATGTCGCCGCTGATGCTGGGCGCCGTCACGTACAGCGGCCGCAGGTTGGCCGAGGCCGGCTTCGACAGCTCCACGATGCCCTCGTCGAGCAGCTGATTGACGGTCTGGTAAATCTGCTGCTGCGGGTCGTACTTGGGCGTGTAGTTGCCCGCGCCCAGGAAGGCCTCGGAGTAGGGCACGTCGCCGAGCATGTCGGTGGCGTGGGCCAGACCCATGGCCAGCACAATCTTGGAAGCGCCCACGTAGTAGGGCGAGCCTTCGCGCTGGGCCGACTCGATGGCGGTGCGGGCGTTGCCGGCCGAGTAGAAGTAGAAGTAGTTAAAGGTGTTGGTGCTGTTGCCGTTGGTCAGGTAGAACTGGTCGGAGCTGGCCTGCGGCGGACGGCGCACCAGGTTCTGGGTGATGTAGGGCGTGACCAGGGAGGTGAACATCTGCTGCTGAATGGCCTGGGAAATGGCGCCGGGCAGCAGGAAGTTGGGCGTGGCCGTGATGGGGTTGTTGGGGTCGGTGTTGACGTCGAGAAACTTTTCGCACGACGACAGCACTCCGCCGCTCAGCAGCAGACCCAACGCGAGGAGATATTTTTTCATTGGTTGAAGTCAGATTGTCAACTGGCAGACTGCCCGCCGGGCCGAATCGTTCCGCGCGGCGGAACCGGGCATTGGGGCAGGCGCACCAGCTCATCGGTTAGAAATTGACCCGCAGGGCCATGTCCACGCCGCGGGTAGCGGGCACGCTGCCGTAGTCGAAGCCGCCCGAGCCGCCGCCGCGCACGCCGGCGCCGGCCGACGAGGTTTCGGGGTCGACGCCCGAGTACTTGGTGAACAGCACTAGGTTGCGGCCGGTCACGCTCAGCTCCAGGCCCTTCACAATAGACTTGCCCAGCCAGGAAGCCGGCAGCGCGTAGCTCAGGGTGGCGTAGCGCAGGCGTGTCCAGGAGGCGTCCTCGATAAACGGCGTGCCCACGCCGCCCAGAATGGTCTGGAAATAGGCCTGGGTGGCTTCTACCGGGCGGGTGTTGGGCGAGTACGAACCGTCGCCGTTGGCCACCACGCCTTCCATGACCACTTGCTTGTAGCGGTCCACCGTCCGCTCGCTCAGGCCGTTGCGGGTGGCAAACCAGTCGTTGCCATTCACCACTTTGCCGCCCTTGCGGAAGTCCCACATAAAGGCCAGCGCCAGGCCCCGGTACGAGACGGTGTTGGTTACCTGGGTGGTGAAGTCGGGCGACCGGTCGCCGGCGTACACGTAGGTGGAGGTGTTGATGAGCGGGTAGCCGGTGGTGGGGTTGATGATAACCTGCCCGGCGTAGGGGCCGCTTTGCACGCGCTGGAAGTCCCAGGCCGCAATGGAGGTGATGGGCCGGCCGGGGAAGGCGCTGCCGCGGGCCGCGTCGATGACGAAGGCGTCCGACTGGTTTACCTCGGTCAGGAAGCTGGGCAGCTCCTTGGCTTTGTTCTCGTTGCGGAAGAAGTTGGTCAGAATGGTCCACTCCAGCCCGTCGGCGGTTTTTACCGGGGTGCCGCTCAGGGCAATTTCCACGCCCGTGTTGGTTACCGTGCCGCCGTTGATGTACTGCAGGATGTAGCTCGAGGCCTGGCTCACGCGCGGGGCAATCAGCTGGTCGCGGGTTTCCTGGTAGTACACGCTGCCGTCGAGGCCCAGGCGGCCTTTCAGGAACTGCAGGTCGAGGCCGGCCTCGTAGGCGCGGGTGCGCTCGGGCTTGAGCAGGCGGTTCGAGCCAAAGAAGCCCAGGCGGAAGCCGCCGCCGATGTAGGTGCTCTGGGCCAGCGGTGAGTCCACGCGGTAGGGCCCCGTGTCCTTGCCCACCTCGGCCACCGACACGCGCAGCTTGCCGTAGTTCAGGATGGGGTTGGTGTCCAGGCCCAGGGTGCGGGTAAACTCGTAGCCCGCGGCGGCCGAGCCGTAGAAGAAGCCCTTGCCGAAGTTCTTGTTTTCATCCGGCCGCGGCAGCGTCGACGACAAGTCGTAGCGGCCGTTCAGCTCCAGGGTCACCTGCTTGAACAAGTCGAAGTTGAGGCGGCCGAAGTTGCCCACCAGGCGGCGGGTGCGGTTGGTCGTCAGCGCATTGCGGTTGACGGTGTTGTTGATGGAGACGAAGCTCGGGTTCTGGAAAATCAGGCCGATGACGTCGGTCGTCTCGTACACGGCCTGCTCCACGGTGTTGCCCAGGGTGAGCGAGCCGCTGATGTTTTCGTTGAGCTGGTGGCTGAACGTGGCCAGGAAGTTGGAGTTCAGCAGGCGCACGAAGTTGGTCGTTTCGGCAATGCCCCCGTTCTGGTTGTTGGGCTGCGAGGTACCCACGGCCCGCACCGAGCGGAACTTCTCGGTGTACACGTCGGTGCCCAGGTTGTAGTTCAGCCGCGCCCACTTGGCGGGCTCGTACGTGAGCTGGGCGTTGCCGATGACGCGGTTGGTGCGGTCGGTCTGCGGGTTGTTGTAGGTGGTCCAGTAGGGGTTGTCGGCGTCGGTCGAGCCCACGGCGCTGGGCAGCAGGCGGCGGCGTGTGCCGTCGGGGTTGAGGTAGTTGCGGGCGTCGTCGTTGCGCGGCCAGTTAAGCAAGCTCACGAAGAAACCACCCGAGCCGCCAAACAAACCCGGGCCCTGCAGGGGCCGCTCGCCGCCCGAGTTCATGTACTGGGCCGAGCCCGAGCCGCTGAGCTTGGGCGAAAACTGCACCGTGCCGGCGGCCCGCACCGTGGCTTTGTCGTAGCGGCTTTCGGGCGTCACGCCCTTGGTGTCGAGGTGCGAGGCCGAAAGCAGGAACGAGGCCTTCTCGCTGCCGCCCGACATGGTCAGGTAGTTCTGGAACGAGGTGCCCTTCTGGAAGAAGTTGCCCACGTTGTCGTACACGGTTTCGCCCTCGGCGAAGCGTGGCCCCCAGGAGTTGCGCGTGGTGGGGTTGAACACGCCGTCGTTGCCCTGCTTGTACTGGTCCTGCAGCTGGGGCAGGCGGTTCACCTCGTCCACCGAGAACTGGGTGCGGTAGCTGATGCTGGTGCGCCCGGCCTTGCCCTTTTTGGTGGTGATGATGACCACGCCGTTGGCGGCGCGCAAACCGTAAAGAGCCGCGCCGGCCGGGCCCTTAAGCACCGTCATGCTCTCGATGTCCTCGGGGTTGATGTCGGCGGCGCGGTTGGTCGAGGCCACCGAGCGGCCCAGCACGCCATTGAAGGCCGAGCCCCCGCCCGGCGAGGTCGACTCCACAAACGAGGAGTTGTCCATGATGACGCCGTCGATGACGAACAGCGGCTGGTTGTCGCCGTCGAGCGAGTTGCCGCCCCGGATGACGATGGCCGCGCCCTCGCCGGCGCCGCCGCCCGAGCTGGTCACCTGCACGCCGGCCACCTTGCCCTGCAGCGCGTTTACCACGTTGGTCTGGCGCGAGTCGATGATGTCCTTGGCGGTAACCTGCTGGGCGGCGTAGTTCACCTGGCGGCGCTCCTGCTGAATGCCGTAGGCGGTGGTAATCTGCACTTCCTGCAGGGTGGTGCTGGAGGCCTCCAGCGCTACGTCCAGGGTGGCGTCGTCGCCCACGGTGCGCTCCACCGAGTTGTAGCCGATGAAGCTGAACACGAGCGTGGCCCCGGGCGCTACCGCCAGCGTAAAGCGGCCGTCGGCGCCGGTCTGGGTGCCGGTGCTGCCGCCCTTCACCACCACGTTCACGCCGGGTAGGGGCGTGCGGTCGGTGGCGCCCGTCACGGTGCCGCTCACCGTGCGGGTCTGGGCCTGCACCTGCTGGGCGGCCACGAGGCCCGGCAGCAGGAAAGACCATAAAAGTTTTCTCATAGGGAAGGGGGAAAGAGTGGGAGGGACGGAAAAAAACAAACCGCGCACGGCTGGGTGGCCGCCCGCGGTTCGGGGAAAGAGCTTAGCCGGAAGCAAGGCAACAGAAGGCAGACATGCGCGGAAGAGCAGCGGGGAAAGCGTTCAACCAGTCCGCTCACCGGCTGCTAGAGGGCCCGGGCCCGTCAGCGGCGCAAAAAGCGGGCTCAAAGCTAGTGCTAATGGAGCAGGTGGTCAAGGTAAGCAACGGCCGGGGATAATTGCATTCTGGCGTTGCGCTCTGCCCGGAAAGCCGTTACATTTCGCCGCTCACCTTGCCCCCGTGCCCATGCTCACTTTCCCGCAGTCCGAGAAAATACCCGTCAGCATCTACGCCGATTCCGAGCTGGCCTCGGTAACCGTGGCCCGGCAGATTGCCGAGCTGATTCGGCAGCGCGCCGCCGAAAACCGCTCCTGCGTACTGGGGCTGGCCACCGGCTCGTCGCCCACCCGGGTGTACGAGGAGCTGGTGCGCCTGCACCGCCAGGAAGGACTGAGCTTTCAGAACGTGGTCAGCTTTAACCTCGACGAGTACTTTCCCATGGCGCCCGACTCGCTGCAGAGCTACGTGCGCTTCATGCGCGAGTACCTGTTCGACCACGTCGACATCCGCCCCGAAAACGTGCACATTCCCGACGGCACCATCCGGCCCGAGGAGGTGGCCGACTACTGCCGCCGCTACGAGGAGCAGATTCGCGCGGCCGGCGGCATCGACCTGCAGCTGCTGGGCATCGGGCGCACCGGCCACATCGGCTTCAACGAGCCCGGCTCGGGCGCCCAATCGCGCACCCGTCTCATCACCCTCGACCACATCACCCGCACCGACGCGGCCTCCGACTTCTACGGCGAGGAGAACGTGCCGCGCCGGGCCCTGACCATGGGCGTGGGCACCATCCTCGAAGCCCGCCACATCGTGCTGCTGGCCTGGGGCGAGGGCAAGGCCGCCGTGGTCAAGCGCATGGTGGAGGGCGAGCCCACCGACACCGTGCCGGCCACCTACCTGCAGCGCCACCCCGCGGTACAGGTGGTGCTCGACGACGCGGCCGCCGCCGAGCTGACCCAGCGCAAAACGCCCTGGCTGGCCGGCCTGGCCAGCAACTGGCAGGATGAGGCCACCGTGCGCAAGGCCGTAACCTGGCTGGCGCGCACCCGGCAGCAGCCCATTCTCAAGCTTACCGACAACGACTACAACGAAAACGGGCTGTCCGAGCTGCTGGCCGAGTCGGGGCCGGCCTACTCCATCAACATCCGCGTCTTCAACCAGCTGCAGCACACCATCACGGGCTGGCCCGGCGGCAAGCCCCAGGCCGACGACCGCCACCGCCCCGAGCGCGCCGCGCCGTTTCCCAAGCGCGTGCTCGTTTTCTCGCCCCACCCCGACGACGACGTCATCAGCATGGGCGGCACCCTGCTGCGCCTCGTCGACCAGGGCCACGAGGTGCACGTGGCCTACCAGACCTCGGGCAACATTGCCGTGTTCGACGACGAGGCCATTCGCTTCGCCGAGTTCGTGGCCGATTACGACCAGGCCTTCCGCCTCTCGGGCGAGCAGCCGGCCGAAAACCTGTACCAGCGCGTGGCCGACTTCCTCAAAACCAAGGCCCCGGGCCAGGTCGACTCCGACGAGGTGCAGCAGATCAAGGGGCTGATTCGCCGCGGCGAAGCCAAGGCCGCTTGCCGCTACGCCGGCCTCGACCCCGACGAGCGGGCGCACTTCATGAACCTGCCCTTCTACGAAACCGGCCGCGTGCGCAAGAAGCCCCTGGGCGAAGACGACATTCAGCTCACGATGGATTTGCTCAACCGCATCCGGCCCCAGCAGATTTACGCCGCCGGCGACCTGAGCGACCCGCACGGCACCCACCGCGTGTGCCTTTCGGCCATCATGCAGGCCGTGCAGCGCCTGCAGGCCGAGGGCTGCGAGTGGCTGGCCGACTGCTGGGTGTGGCTGTACCGCGGCGCCTGGCAGGAGTGGGATTTGGACCAGATTGAAATGGCCGTGCCCATATCGCCCGAGGAGCTCACGCGCAAGCGCCGCGCCATCTTCAAGCACCAGTCGCAGAAAGACCGGCCGTTGTTTCCCGGGGCCGACCAGCGCGAGTTCTGGCAGCGGGCCGAGGAGCGCAACCGCACCACCGCCCGCCTCTACGACCAGCTGGGTTTGCCCGAGTACGAGGGCATCGAGGCCTTCGTGCGCTGGCATTTTTAAGCGCACCCGGGCCGCCACTTCTCAGCCGCAAGCCCCGCCGAAGCCAGAACCTCCGCGTTCCGGTTTCGGCGGGGCTTGCTCGTGTGTATTGCCCGGGCAAGCTGGTAGAAGGCGTTGCAGAAACGCCCGGTGATTACGCCAGGGAGAGAGGCGAACTGGTCGGCAACAGGTAGTACAGCTCCCGCGGGAACGATCTACCGATGAATGGAATATTAATAATTAATATAAAATTAATAGTATATATTGATGCTGTTTCCCCTTTCACCCCTCATTTCCTTCCTGCTATGCGAAACCCGTACTCCGTTGCGAGGCTGGTCCTGTTGTTGGGCTGGCTTCTTACGTACCAGCTCCCCGGGCCAGCGGTGGCGCAAACCGACTCCGGCCGGCAGACTTACACCCTGCAGGGCCGCGTAGTGGATGAGCGTGGCCAGGGACTGCCCGGCATCACCGTGCTGCTGGGCGGCACCACCCAGGGCACGGCCACCAACGCCGATGGCAGCTACAGCCTGGCGGCGCAGGTGGCCCCGGGCGCCTACACCCTGACTTTTTCGGCCGTGGGCTACCGCACCCAGAGCCGCTCCATCACGCTGGGCAGCAGCGCCAGCGTCACTACCGACGTGGTGCTAACGGAAGCCCGCCAGAATCTCGACGACGTGGTGGTCATTGGCTCTACCATCAGCGTGAGCAAGCGGGAGTTGGGCAATGCCATCAGCACCGTGAGTGCCCGCGAGCTGGAGCAGGCCGGCACCGGCGGCGCCCTCAATGCCCTGCAGGGTAAGCTGGCCGGCGCGCAGATTGTGCAGAACTCCGGCGACCCTTCGGGCTCGATGTCGGTGCGGCTGCGCGGCATTCACTCGCTGCGCGGCTCTTCCGACCCGCTGTACGTGGTGGATGGAGTAATTGTGAGCAACGCCAGCACCAACGTCTCGCAGCTGGCCCCGGCGGCCGACAATGCCATCGGCTCGGCGGCCAACCCCGGGCAGAACCGCCTGGCCGACCTCAATCCCAACGACATTGCCAGCATCAACGTCATCAACGGGGCGGCGGCGGCGGCGCAGTACGGCTCGCGGGCGTCCAACGGGGTGGTGCTCATTACTACCAAGCGGGGGCAGCAGGGCGCGCCGCGCGTGTCGGTGTACGCCAGCTTCAACGTGAACGAGCTGCGCAAATCGGTGCCGGTGAATACCTATGGCAAGCAGTTCGGCTTTGCCGATCTGCGCCTCTACACCATTGGGGCGCCCACGGCCCAGCAGCTGGCGGCTAACCCCGGCGTCACCACCACCGGCATCGTGCGCGCCGGGGCCACGGCGCAGTTGGCCACCAACCTGGTGGACGTGCCGCGCTACGACTACTTCAAGGAAATTTTCCAGACCGGCTACGGCACCGACAACGGCGCTTCCATCACGGGCGGGGCCGAGCGCACCCAGTACCTGGTGTCGGTGGGCTACCTGAAAAACGAGGGCATCATCAAGGGCACCGAGTTTACGCGCTACAACGTGCGGGCGCGGGTGGATCAGCGGCTGACCGACTGGGCCAAGGCCTCGGTGGGCGTGGCCTACAACAACAGCTTTTCCGACGAAAAGGCCAACGGCAACGTCTTCTACAGCCCCATCAACTCGGTCAACATCACCAACAACATCTACGACATCAACCGGCGCGACCCCAGCGGCAACCTGCTGGCCGTGGAGCCCACCCGCGTGAACCCGCTCTCGACCATCGAGGACATGAAGTTCACCCAGCGCACCAACCGCACCATCAGCGACCTGCAGGTGAACCTGACGCCATTCAAGGATTTGTCGCTGGACTACATCCTGGGCGTGGATACCTATTCGCAGGCCGGGCAGAACTACATCCGGCCCTATCCCTACCAGGCCGTGGCCGGGCTGCCGCTGGCCCGCTTTCCCGCCGGATTCGCCGCCAACGCCAACAACAACGTGCTGCAGCTGAACTCCGACGTGAACCTGGGCTACAACCGGCAGCTCACCGAGGACTTTCGCCTGACCTTGCTGGCGGGCTACAGCTACCAATACTTCCGCGGCGAGCTGGTACGCACCCAGGGCCAGGGCCAGGCGCCGTTTATTTCGACGGTGAGCGGCTCGGCCAGCAACACCGTGTCTTCTAACTACGGCCTCGACCAGTTTGACTTGAGCGGAGTGTTTGGGCAGGCCACGTTCAGCTTCCGCAACCTGGCCTTCGTTACGGGCGCGCTGCGCCGCGACCGGTCGTCGAAATTCTCGCCCTCCGAAACCAACCAGTACTACCCCAAGGTCAGCGGCTCGGTGGTGGTGTCGGACCTGGGCTTCTGGCAGAACGCCAGCTACCTGAAGGCTTTCAACTCGCTCAAGCTGCGCGCCAGCTACGGCGAGGCGGGCGGGCTGACGGCCATCAACTCCTATGACCGGTTCTACCAGTTCGTGCCGGTGGGCTTTCAGGGCCGCAACACCTTCCTGCCGAGCGCGCAGCTAGCCAACCCGCGGGTGCGGCCCGAGCGCGTGGCCGAGCTGGAAGTAGGCGCCGACCTGGGTTTTCTCAACGACCGGATTGGTCTGGGCGTGTCGTGGTACGAGCAGAATACCTCCGACCTGGTGGTCGACCGCCAGATTGCACCCTCGCGCGGGGGCTCGTCCATCGTCGAAAACGTGGCCAAGCTCCGCAACGAGGGCGTGGAAGTGCAGCTGAGCGCCGTGCCGGTGAAAACCACCAATTTCAGCTGGGACGTGACGGCCATCTTCAGTCGCAACCGCAACAAGGTGGTGGACCTGGTCGGCTCGGCAGCCATTCTAATCGACAACGTGGCCGGGGCGCCGGTGTATCTGATCAATGGCCAGCCGGTGGGCGTGTTCTATGGCTCGGCCTACGCCCGCAACCCCGACGGCTCGTTGCTGCTCACCCCGCAAGGCTTCCGGCAAGACGAGCGCACCATCGGGCAAAGCACCGGGGCATTGGGCTTCACGCCCGCCCGCGGGGGCGACGGGCAGCCCAGCTACGCCCAGGGCACCAGCGTGGCCAACGTGGTCATCGGCAACCCCAACCCCGACTGGACCGGCTCGTTCAGCACCAACCTGACCTACCGGCGCCTGTCGTTGCGGGTGCTGCTGGACGCGGTGCAGGGCGTGGACGTGTTCAACGCCGACTACCGCACCCGGCAGGGCGTGGGCCTGGGCGAGCTGGCTGAGAAGGAGCTGCGCGGCGAGCTGCCGCGGGGCTATATCTTCTCGGTGTACAACACCCAGGAGTTTCGCGTCGACGACGGCTCGTTCGTGAAGCTGCGCGAGGCGGCGCTGAGCTATACGCTGCCGCCCGTGAGCCGCTTCATCAGCAACCTGAACGTGGCGCTGATCGGCCGCAACCTGTACTCCTGGGACGACTACAAGGGCTTCGACCCCGAAACCAGCGCCGGCGGCTCGTCGGACTTGCTGCGGGCCGTGGACTTCGGCAACGTGCCCATTCCGCGCACCTACCAGCTGCGGCTCAGCGCCGCGTTCTAGGTCGCTTTTCTTCCCCTAACCCTCGCCCTTCCATGAAAAAGATAGTGGTACTGCTGGCGGCGCTGTTGGTAACGATAAGCGGCTGCAACAAGGAATACCTGAACCCGAGTACCGCCAGCGACGTGCAGGTGCTCACCAACTCCGACGGCCTGATTACCGTGTGCAACGGCATGCAGGCGCGCTACACCACCGGCGCCGCCCTCAGCCCGCTCTACAACATCGTGGCCGCCGGTGGGCTAACCACCCGCGAGCTGACGGTGATTAACGTGGGCAACATCGAGGAATACAACGTGAGTTTGGGCGCGGGCAACGTAACCAACCTCAACGGCGTGGTGCGCAACCTCTGGACCCAGCTGCACCTGGTGCGCGCCAATGCCGACCTGGTGCTGGCCAACGCCGGCAACGCCGCCGACCCCGGCACGCGCAGCGGCATTGTGGCCTACGCCAGCGTGTTCCGGGCGCTGGCCATCGGCACCCTGACGCAGTTTTTCGAGCAGCTGCCCATCACCACGCAGGTCAACGCGCCTTTCGTGAGCCGGACGGTGGCCTTGCAGTCGGCCGTGGCGCAGCTGGAAGTGGCCGCCGCGCAGCTGGCCCAGACGCCGGTGTCGGCCGATTTCAACAGCAAAATCATCGGCGGCATCAACCTGCCCAACACCGTGCAGGCCCTCATTGCCCGCTACAGCCTGCTGGCCGGCGACTACGACAAGGCCCTGGCTGCCGCCGGCCGCGTCGACCTAGCCAGCCGCTCGGTGTTCAGCTTCGACGATCTGGCGCGCAACCCGGTGTTTGAAGTGGCCTTTGGCAACCGCAACGTGTTTGAGCCCACCGACGTGAACCTGGGGTTGACCGGCGCGCTGACGCCCGAGCCCGGCGACCGGCGCATTCCCTTCTACACCCGCGCCAATCCCACGGCCACCCAGAACCGCGGCACTGGCTTTTACACCGCCAGCTCGGCGCCCATTCCGGTGTACGTGCCCGGCGAGATGCTGCTGATTCGGGCCGAAGCCTACGCCCGCAAGGGCGACCTGGCCAACGCCGTAACCGAGCTGAACAAAGTGCGCACCAGCACGGCCGCTGCCACTACCACCTCAGTGGGCAACGCCACCTTCCCCACGGCGCCCCCCGGGGCCGGCCTGGGACCCTACGCCGGCCCGCTCACGGCCGAAGCCGTGCTGCTGGACATTCTGCGCAACCGCTACGTGGAGCTGGCCTTCCAGGGCTTCCGCCTCGACGACAGCCGCCGCTTTAACCGACCCGGGCCGGGCGCCGCCGGCACCGAGCGCAACCGCAACTTCTTCCCGTACCCCCGCACCGAGCGCGAAAACAACCCCGCTACGCCCCTCGATCCGGATAACTGACGAGGACAGCGAGCTTCATCCGCTTGTGCCGGCAAAACTCCCTTCCAAGCAAAAGGAGGGGAGTTTTGCCGTTATTTACCCGATGCAATCCACTACTCAGTCCGCTCTAGCCACCACCCAAACAGAGCCGCTGGCGGAGGCCGCGCAGCCGGGGCGCCTCGTCTCGCTCGATGTATTCCGCGGCATTACCGTGCTGGCCATGATCCTGGTCAACAACCCCGGCGACTGGGGCCACATCTACGCGCCGCTACGGCACGCTACCTGGCACGGCTGCACGCCCACCGACCTGATTTTTCCCTTCTTTCTGTTCATCGTGGGCGTTTCCCTGGTGTACGCCCTCGATGGCACCCGGCGGCAGGGTGGGCCGCTGGGGCCGGTGCTGGCGCGCGTGGCACGGCGGGCGGCGGTGCTCATTGCGTTGGGCCTGTTTCTGTCGCTGTTTCCCTCCTTCGATTTCAGCACCGTGCGTCTGCCGGGCGTGCTGCAGCGCATCGGGCTGGTGTTTTTTGCCGGCAGCCTGATCTTTCTCACCACCAGCCGGCGCCAGCAGCTCTGGCTGCTGGCGGGCATATTGGTGGGCTACAACGTGCTGCTGCAACTGCTGCCGGTGCCGGGCTTCGGGCCGGCCAACCTGGAGCCGGCTACCAACCTGGGCGCCTGGCTCGACCGCACCGTGCTGGGCGAAGCGCACCTGTGGAAGCTCAGTAAAACCTGGGACCCCGAGGGCCTGCTCAGCACCCTGCCCGCCATCGGCACCGGGCTGCTGGGCGTCATTACGGCCCAGTGGCTGCGGCGCCGCGACGTGGAGCCGACCACCAAAGTGGCCTGGCTGTTCGTGGACGCCGGCCTGCTGGTGGTGCTGGGACTAATCTGGCACGGCTGGTTTCCCATCAACAAAAGCCTCTGGACCAGCTCCTACGTGCTGTATACCGGCGGGCTGGCCGTGGCCGGACTGGCCACGCTCTACTGGCTGTGCGACGTGCAGGGCTGGCGGGGCTGGCGGGGCTGGACCAAGCCTTTCCTGGTATACGGCGTCAATGCCATTACCGTGTTTTTCCTCTCGGGCCTGATTCCGCGCATCATGGCCCTCATCAAGCTGCCCAACGCCGCCGGCAAGGAGCTGGGACTGAAGGAGTGGCTGTACCAGGGCTATTTCGTGCCGCTGTTTGCCGAGCCGAAAATGGCTTCGCTGGCCGGGGCCGTCACGCTGGTGCTCATCTGGCTGGGCATTCTGTGGTGGATGTACCACAAGCGGGTCATCATCAAGGTCTGAGGCCACGGCGGAAAAAACACGGGGCGCCGTCACAGCTGTGACGGCGCCCCGGTGGCTTTGTGGGCAGCGGAGCCGGTTACATCCGGTCCCAGGTTTTGCCGCCGCGCTCCTCGAAGCGAATCACGCCGCGGGCCTTGGTGTAGTACACCCGCACGGCGTCCCAGGAGGTGGGGCGGGCCGGGGGCGTGGGGACCGGGGCCGTGTACTCGAGCACGTTCTGGTAGGTGGTACCGAAAAAGGTTATCTGCGGCAGCAGACGCCAGCCCGCGGGCAGGGCCGTGCCGGCCTCAAACTGCTCTACCGGCACGTAGAAGATGGTGTTGCTCCAGTCCAGGCCGAGCTGGAACGTCTCGTCGTGGCGGCGCAGGTTGGGGTCGACCGAGGAGGCCATCAACACCTGAAAGCGGTACTTGGGCAGCTTGCTGTCGGGGTCGATACCGACCTGGAAGGTGGAGTCGGTGCGCTGTAGCAGGGCCTGGAAGGCCTCGCGGTAGTAGAGAATGTTGCGGCTGTTTGCTTCGCCCACGGATATTTCCTGAAACCCGCCGTTCACGGGCTGGTAGCGACGCTCATTCACCGTGGAGTCGCGGAAAACCCACACGTCGGGTTTCTGGTAGGGCGCGGCCCACACCTTCTGGGCATCGGTAAACTTGAAGTGCGGGGCGCTTTCCGAGTTGTCAGCGTCCTTGCAGCTGCTCAGGCCGGCAGCCGACAGCAGTACCAACAGAAAGAGCAACAGGGGCCGGAAGGCGAAAGAGGAAAAGGTCATGCCGAAAGTAATGATGAGTAGAGGCCGCAAGGTAAGCACGGGCTGCCGTTTGGCCGGGGCGGCACCCCGACCCTAACACCGCGCTACCACCCGCTTGGTTCCCGTAGCGAAACCGGGTAGGTCGGGGGGGAGAGCCCCGCGCCGGGCGTTGGGTTGCAAGCAGGGGCTCAGCAATTGGGTACGGCCCCAAAGCAGAGCGGGCGGCCCCAGTTGGAACCGCCTGCTTCTCACCTTTTTTCACTCACTTTATTTCCATACCGGCGTCAGACCCGGTCCCACACGAGGCCGCCGGCTTCTTCAAACCGCACGACGCCTTGTTCTTTGGTATAGTAGAGCCGCGTGGCCATCCAGGGACGCAGATCCTGGTCGGGCTGGGGCGGCAGACTGGTGTACTCGATGACGTTGTGGTAGGTGCGGCCACCCAAGTTGACTTCGGGCAGCAGGCGCATGCCGGCGGGCAGCGGCTGGCTGGTGTTTACGGCGGCCACCGGCAGCGTCAGCGGCGATACGCCCCACTCCAGGCGGGCCGTCAGGGCCAGGGGCTGGGGCTCGTAGGCGG
This sequence comes from Hymenobacter sp. B81, assembly GCF_044628455.1. NCBI lineage: Bacteria > Pseudomonadati > Bacteroidota > Cytophagia > Cytophagales > Hymenobacteraceae > Hymenobacter > Hymenobacter sp. B81. The sequence continues at coordinate 770,461 of NZ_JBIYZW010000003.1, forward strand.
CGGCCGAGGTCAGCACGAAGGTGGCGGCGTACTTGTAGCCCTCGGCACGCTGGTAGTAGGCCGAATCCACGCGCTCGACGCGGGCGCCTACTTCCTGCTGGTAGTAGGCAATGACCGACTGCGGGTTGGGCCGTCCGGGCCAGGTGCGGTCGGTGAGGCCGCGCACCTGGTAGCGCCGCTCGTAGCCGGCCGCGTTGCGGAAGCGCCATTCCTGCCCGAGGCGGTAGGGCGTCACCCAGGCCTGCTCATCGTTGCTGAGGGTGTAGTGGGGCAGCTCCTTGTTGTCCATCTCCGGGAAGAACCCGTTGCCGCAGCCGCCCAGCACCAGGCCGCTCACGATGCCCAGCAAACGCAGGCAGTGGCGCAACAGGAAGGAGAGAGTAGCCATGAGAAAGGGGTGGAAGAGCAGAAAACCGAAGCGGAAAAACCAGTGCCGGGCGACATCACAAACCTCGTGGAAATCAGCGCGGCGCAAAATCGCATATGCATGTGACTGGCCTAATGATGGGGCCAAGCCCGGCAGGGTTGCCTGGTAAGTGCAAAGTGCCCGAAAAAGCACCGCGGGCGGCCCCGGGCAGGAGCCGCCCGCGGGCAGTCAGGTCGCTATTTCATGTGAGGCGCTATTCTTCCACGGTGGTTTCCACCCGCGGGCGCTCGGCCTGCACCGCGTCGATGGCCAGCTGCAAGAGGTGGCTGCGCACACTCAGCTCGCTGATTTTGTTGTTGCGCCGCGTCGGGTTCACCCGGTTTGAGAGGAATATCACCGTCAGCTCGTACTGCGGGTCGACCCAGAAGTAGGTGCCGGTGTAGCCCGTGTGGCCGTAGCCGAGCTGACTCGCGTTTTTGGCCGAGTTCACCGACGGGTCGGTGGCGGGGCGGTCGAAGCCCAGGGCGCGGCGGTTGTCGGGGCAGAACTGGCAGCGGGTGTACTCGCGCACGGTTTCGGCTTTCAGCAGCTGCTGCCCGCCGTAGCGGCCTTCCCAGGCGTAGAGCTGCACCAGCTTGGCCAGGTCGTTGGCGCTGCCAAACAAGCCGGCGTGGCCCGAGAGGCCGCCGAGCAGGGCCGCGCCCTCGTCGTGCACGGTGCCGTGCAGCTGCTGCTGGCGAAACAACGAGTCGTACTCGGTGGGCACGATGCGGCGACGCGGGAAGCGGCGGGTGGGCTGGTAACCCAGGGAGCCGGCGCCCAGCGGGCGGTACAGCTCATCCTGCACGAACTGGCCCAGCGACTTGCCCGCGGCCTGCTGCACCAGCTCGGGGTAGAGAATAAACGAGAGGTCGGAGTACACGTAGCCGGGCTTCTCGTTCAGCGGCGACTCGCCGATGGCTTTGTAAATGCGCTCGGGGAAGTCCTTGCGGGCCCACAGGCCGGTTGCGGCGGGCAGGGGGAAGCGGGCCGAGGAGTCGGGGCGGAAAAAGCGGCGGCTCATGGGCAGCACCTCGCCAGGCGCGGTCTTGATGGGCGGGTGCGGGTAGCGGGCGAAGAGGCGGGCAAACATGCCCTTGGGGCGGGTGTACTGCTGCCAGAACGGAATCCAGGCTTTCAGGCGGGCCTGATGAGTGAGCACGTCGCGCAGCTTCAGATCCTGCTTGTTGGTGCCGCGCAAGAAGCCTAAGTAGGTGCCCAGCGTCTGGTCGGGGCTGAACTTGCCCTGGTCCTGCAGCTTCATCAAGGCGGGGGTGGCGGCGGCTACTTTGGTTACCGAGGCCAGGTCGTAGAGGTCGGTGGGGCGCACGGGCCGGGCGGTCTGGCCGGCCGCGGGGTAGTGGTGGGTGCCGTAGCTTTTGCGCAGCACCACCGTGCCGCGACGGGCAATGAGCACCTGCCCGCCGGGGAAGGCCCGGGCGGCCAGGGCCTGCTGCATCAGGGAATCGACGCGGGCTTCGAGGGTGTTGCTCATGCCCGCGGCTTCGGGGTAGGCGTAGCGCAGTCGAATGCCGCCCTGGGTGCTGAGGCCGTGGCCGTAGCCATACTGTGGCGAGACGGTGACGGAGAGCTTGCCCGAGGCGCCCACGCCGCCGAAGATGACCTGCGCGGCCAGCTCCTGGGCGTTTTTGCCTTCCTGGTAGCCCAGAATTACCGCGTCGGCCGCGTTCAGGTCGCGCACCTTGGCCACGGCGTAGGCGTCGCCGAACACGGTCAGCACCATCTTCTTTTTGAGGGCAGCCAGCTCGCGCAGCAGCACGTTGGTTTCGGCCGTCACGTTGAAGTTGGTGGCCGGCAGGCGGCCCAGGCTCTGCACGCCTACCAGCAGCAGGTTGTAGCCTTTCAGCTGCTCGCGCAGGCGGGCCAGCTCATCGAGGGTGGGCGAGGCGGGCACCGAGAAAAAGCCGGCCGGGGCGTAGTCGCCCACCATGCGCTGGAAGGCGGTGGTATCCTTGGTGCCAATGCTCAGGGCGGCGATGCGCAGCGTGTCGAGGCGCTGCAGGGGCAGCAGGTTGCGCTGGTTGCGCAACACGGTGGTGCTCAGCTCCTGCAGGCGCTGGTTCAGGTAGAGGCCGTGGGGCGTGTTCAGGTCCTGGTACAGGCCCTTCAGCTCGATGGGGCGGTATTTGTTCAGCCCGGCCCAGCGTTTCAGGGCCAGCACCTTGCGGCAGCGCAAATCCAGGTCGGCCTGCTTGATCTGGCCGCTGTCGATGGCGGCGCGCACCATTTGCAGGGCCAGGGGAATGTTTTTCGAGAATTCCAGGATGTCGTTGCCGGCCAGCAGGGCGCGCACGTCGGCCTCGCCGGGCGGGTACTGGTTGATGACGCCCTTCATGTTCATGGCGTCGGTGAAGATGACGCCCTGGTAGCCTAGCTGCTTTTTCACCAGGTCGGTAACGATGGGCCGCGAGAGGGTGGAGGGCGTGCCGGTGGTGTCGAGGGCCGGGATGTTGAGGTGGGCAATCATGACTCCGCCCAGGCCGCGGCGCATCAGCGAGCGGAAAGGCACCAGCTCCAGGGTGTCGAGGCGGCGCTTGTCCACGCGAATCAGCGGCAGGGCCAGGTGCGAGTCGGTGTCGGTGTCGCCGTGGCCGGGGAAGTGCTTGGCCACGGCCAGGATGCCGCCGTCCTGCAGCCCGCGCATGTACTGGTAGCTTTTCTCCACCACGTTTTCGCGGTTTTCGCCCCAGGAGCGGTTGCCGATGACGGGGTTGTTGGCGTTGTTGTTCACGTCGACCACCGGGGCGAAGTTCACGTGCATGCCGATGCGCTTGAACTGCCGGGCCAGCTCCAGGCCCATGTCGTAGATGAGGCTGTTGTCGCGGATGCCACCCATGGCCATCTGGTAGGGCAGGCGAATGGTGCTGTCGAGGCGCATGCCCAGGCCGTACTCGGCGTCCATGGCCACCAGCAGGGGCACCTTGGCCTGGCTCTGGTAGCGGTTGAGCAGCCGGGCCTGGCGCACGGGGCCACCCTGGAAAAAGATGAGCCCGCCCACGCCATACTGCTGCACCAAGCGGCTCACCGAGTCTTCGTCGATGCGCTGGCGGTTGGAGTAGGCGGCCACCATAAACAGCTGGGCCACGCGCTGGTCGGGGGTGAGGGTCTTCATCACCGAGTCGACCCAGGGCGAGTACAGGTACTGGGCAAAGGGCGGAGCCTCGGCCGCGGGCGGGGCTTGGGCCGCCACTTTCCGGGCGACGGGTTTGGGACGGACCGCGGCGGGACGCGCCGATTTAACCGGGGCGGCGGCCCGCGCCGGCTTTTTGGCCGGACGGGCACTGCCGCGGCGCTGGGCCGGGGCCAGCAGGGGCGCCAGCAGCAGCACGAGCAGCAACAGAAGCTTGGGGAAACGCAAGGCAGGGCAGAATGTAGTGCGCGGCGAAGTTAAGTTGATTGCGTGGTGTGCCCACCCGCGGTACCGCCCACTTATCTTCGCAGCATGTATCGAGGTGTGTTATTGTTCCTGTTCAGCCTGTTGCTCGCGGCCTGCAGCTTCGCCCAATCGGCACCGTCGCAGCCCTCCGAAGCCTTCCTCGGCACCTGGGAGTGGCGCTCCGGCGCGGACGTGTTTCGCATCCGGCTCAGCCGCGACCTGGCATTTCCGATGCCCCGAAATGAAGTTATGCACGCCATTGTAGGCCGGCATTCCTACACCCGCAACGGCGTGCTGGTGGAAGAGTCGTTCAGCCATAATCCTACAGACCCCAAAACGACCACTTTAATGGGCAGCCCGCACACCAACGAGCTGATCATTTTATATTTTGACGACCTGACGCGGGGCAAGAGCGGCAAAGCGCGGTTGAGCATCAACCCCACCCAGCCCAACCAGTTGCAGTTTACGCTGCACGGCATGGAGCAGGTATCCATCGGCGGCACGCTGCCCCCGGCCGGCTTCACCATTCCCACCAGCATGACGCTGACCCGCGTGCCGTAGACGCGGTTAAGAAGTATGGGCACTCTACCGCCGCATTGGACGAGCCTCACGAAGCGGTAGGGATGCTTCGGCTGCGCGGACGCCAGATAAAGCATGACGGCCTTTTCTGCGTAGTGTTCACTCCGCCTGGCTGGCTTCCGGCCACAAAAAAAGCCCGCCGGGTAGCGCACTCCGGCGGGCTTTTTTGTGCAATAAAGTACGGCAGCATCCGGCTAATGAAAGCACCCGTCAGTTGCTGCCGCGCAGGGGCGTGATCAGGCCGGGGAGCAGTCAGGCGGCAACAGGCTTGCTGGCTTAGCTGAACAAAACCATTCCCTGGTACATCCTCGAAAGGAAGTTTGGGTCTGGCTTAGGTGGAAAATTAAATTTTTCCGATAAACATGCCTTTAAAACCATTCAGGGTGCATGTAGAGATTTGTACTCATATAAGTTGACTGAAGTACAACTATAGTTGGGGCAATGGTGTATTGTTGCTACAATGGCTTAATCAAGTCATGTAAAATATGGAAAAAATGAAAAAATAATACGGTTCATTGTATAAGCTCATTCTTGCGTTGGTGGGTTCGGCGCTAACGGCCACGGCGGGAGTAGCGGGCAATTGCTCGGGGCAGTTTACTCTCACCTATCCCACCGGCACCGGTACCACTACTACCACCATCAACAACGGCACCGGGGTGCTAGACGGAACCTACTGCCCCTCGGCTACCGGCACGCCCTCCCTGGTCGTGACGCCCTCGTCCGATGGTACCCTGACGCTGCGCCGCGTAATCAACGGGGATACCACCACCATCAGCTTTGTTGGTGCCTCGGTGGGGGGCACCACCTACACGTTTTCGCTGCCCGCCGTAACTCAGCGGGCCACCTATGTGCTGGCCAGCAACATCGATTGCCCGAACAGGAAGCTCAAGCTGTTTTCGCTGAACCTGGCGCCCACGCTCTCCGTGACGGCCGCTTCGGGCGGTAGCCCGCTGGGCGCAGCAACGGCCCTCTGCCCGGGAACGAGCGTGCAGATCACGGCCGTAGGAGCCGCCGAAGGCAATACCTACACCTTGCTGAGCAACGGCGAGGTGCTGAGCCGCAATACCACCGGGGTGTTCGATGTAAATCCGAACGTGTCGACCACTTACACCGTGACGACCATTACCCCGACCTGCGGCAACGAGCCGGTGTCGCAAACCATCCGGGTGGCGACCAATAACCTGACCCTGACCGCCAACGACGCCGACAACAACGTGGCCGCGGGCAGTGAAGTAACGCTCACTACGACGGGAGGAACCGCCGGGCCCTACACCTACACGGCTTACAACGGCTTTACCACCACTACGCTGACCGGCACCGGCCCGCAGGTAGTGGTGGCGCCCACCCGCACCACCCAATACACCGTGAGCGGCACAACGGCCCTGGGCAATTGCCCCAGCGTCACCTCACTGGTCATCTCGGTGAACAGCCAGCCGCTGCCGGTGGAAATGGCCAGCTTCGCGGCAACCTGGAGCGGGCAGGCGGCGCTACTTACCTGGACGACGGCGTCGGAAAAAAACAACGCCTACTTTGTGATTGAGCGAAGCCTCGACGGCAGCGCCTTTCAGGCAGTAGGGCAGGTAGTGGGTGCCGGCACCACGGCCAGTCTCACCGCCTACCGCTTTTCCGACGCGGGAGTGCCGCGCACCGGCGCCCGCCCGGTGTACTACCGCCTGCGCCAGGTCGATGAGAACGGGGCAGCCCAGGTTTCGGGGGTGCGTGCGGTGCAGGTAGCAGCTGGAGTTTCGGCTTTCACCGTGGAAGTTTTCCCCAATCCGTTTGGCCAACAGGCAACACTGGTGCTCGACGCCGCGGAGGCGGGTAACGTCACGCTACGCCTTCAAAACGCGCTGGGCCGCACCCTGCATACCACCACGCTGCTGGTTACCTCGGGCGTGCAGCGCATGGTCCTGCCGGAAGCGGCTGCTTTGCCGTCCGGCTTCTACTACCTGGTGGTGGAGCAGGGCCGCCAGAAGCAGGTAACAAAAATCGTGAAGCAGTAAAGCCCACTGCCTACGATAACAAGGGGCTTCCGGAGCGCCTCGCCCCCGCCGGCCTATCCGGCGGGGCGAGGCGTCCCCACAAAAAAAGCCCGCCGGGTAGCGCACACCGGCGGGCTGGGGCATTCTGCGGAGGTGGGGGCTAGTAGCTCTCTTTCAGGAAGCCGAAGGCGCGGCGCTCCGCTTTGTAGGTTTTGGGGTAGTTGGCTTTCAGCAGGCTGAGCAAAGCCAGCAGCACTTCTTCCACCTGCTCGCGCAGCTCGTTTTTGCCGGCTACGCCGGTGGAGCGGCTGCCCTTGCTGTGGTCGGCGGCGGTGGCCAGGGCGGTGTACTCGGTGGCAATGGGCTGCCAGAAGGCCGTGCCGTACTTGTGGGTGTCCAGGCCGTGCTCGGGCAGGGCCGCCAGCAGCTTGCCGAGGCTGTTGACGCGCTCGGAGCGCTCGGCGGGCAGGCGGTAGTTGCGCCCCTCGCGCACAATGCCGAAAGCCCCGTAGTAGGGGCGGCCGTCGTCCTCGTCGTCGTACTGCAGGGCCAGGGCCTTTTTCACGTAGCGGATCTTCTGGTTGATCAGCCGGTCGAGCACCTGCAGGCGGGCGGCCTGGGGCGAGAGCGTGTCGGCGGCCTCGCCGGCCGCGCTCAGGCTGGCGGCAAAATTGGCGGCCAGCGTGGCAAAGGCGGTGCTGCTGGTCCAGAGCAGGGTGAGCGGCGGGCGCTTTTGCCACTCTTCGGCGGCCAGCTTGGCCAGCTCGGCCAGGGGCCGCTCAGAGCGAGGGAGGTTGCCGGTAAAGGTTTTGTCCGTGGGAGTCGGAACGGGCTTAACGGGGGGCGTGTCCGTCGCCTCAAGAGAAGGGGAAGCCATGCACGAAAAAATAAGCGGGTTAATAGAATGCGCTACGCCGGAAGATAGAATGTTGAGCTTGAACAGCCTAACGGAAGGTTGGCCGCTTGGAAAAAACCATGCCGAGCGAAGTACCAGTGGCCTTGGCTAATGTGTCATTCCAACACAATTCAACCCGTACCAAGCCCGCGGGAAGTGTCCCAGAGGGCTGTGTTAGTCATGCAATGCCTCATGGGACAGTCCCAGAGGGCTGTGCAAGTCATACAGAGGCCTCTGGGACAGTCCCAAAGGGCATTGTAAGTCATACACCGTGCTCTGGGACTGTATCAGAAGGCATTGTAAGTGATGCAACATGCTCTGGGACTGTTCCAGAGCCCTGTGTGGCACTTGCAGTGGACTTACGCGCCGAACCACCCGCACAAAAAAAGCCCAACCTCGCGGCCGGGCTTTAGGGAAGAACCCACCGGAAGCTGCTGAAACAGCGCCCCGGCCGGGGTTTGGGTGGGATGCAGGAGTGGTAAACCCGCGGCCTTAGCACCAGCGCCGCAGGGCGTGGGGGCGGGTGCTGGGCTCGGGCGCGGGCTCGTCGGGGGTGCCGGGCTGCTGGGTGCGCTGGCGGCGGGGCGAGCGAAGCGGGTCGTTGGGCCGGGCCGGGGGCAAGCCCTGGTGGGCGGCCGGGTTGGTGGCGGGAATAGCGAACGGATCGGGTCGGGTCATGGCGGTAACGGAAAAAAGCCCCGGGCCGCGGCTGCCGACGTGGCAGCGGGCCCAGGGCCTTATACGCAGGGCGCGGGTTTGTGGCTACGCGGCCGGGGGTGAGGCCCCCTACGGGTTGGTGCTCCACAGCCCCGCTTCCTTCACGAACACGCGGCGGTTGAGCTTGAGCTGGGCCACGATGAACTCGGCCAAATCTTCGGGCTGCATCACTTTCTCGGGGTTGCCGTCGGTGAGCTTCAGCTCCTGGGCCAGGGGCGTGGCCACGGTGCTGGGCGTGAGGGCCGACACGCGGATGTTGTGCTTGCGCACCTCCTGCATCAGCGACTCGGTGAGGCCCAGCACGGCAAACTTGCTGGCGCTGTAGGCGCTGGTTTGGGCTGCGCCCGACTTGCCGGCCGTCGACGAGATGTTGATGATGTCGCCCTGCTGGCGGGCAATCATGTCGGGCAGCACGGCGCGGGTGGCGTAGTAGGTGCCCAGCAGGTTTACCCGGATGATGTGTTCCCAGGCGGCGGGCTCCAGCTCCAGAAACTTGCCGAAGGCGGCCGTGCCGGCGTTGTTGATGAGAATGTCGACCGGGCCGAGCGCCGTTTTTACCTGCTCGGCGGCGGCCGTCACGGCCGTTAGGTCGGCCACGTCGGCCACCACCACGGCCGTGCGCACGCCGTGGCTGGCGGCCAGCTCGGCCACCTCGCGCAGCTGCTCTTCGGAGCGGGCCAGCAAACCCAGGTGCACGCCTTCGGCGGCCAGGGCCAGCGCCACGGCGCGGCCAATGCCTTTGCCGGCGCCCGTGACGAGGGCCGTTTTTCCTTGTAGTGATTCCATGCGAAAGAGAAATGAGGGAGGATGAAAGAGGGAGCGGACATAACCCGGGCCGGCCCGAAAGGTTGCTGCCCGCTGCCCGTGGGCAACCCGCCGCGGGGCTGGGACGAGGGGGGACTGAACGCGGCGGCGGCGTTCCGGTGTTAGCGGGGTACCTTGCCCCGGCAACGGCGGCGCGGCCGCTGCGTCTTGTGTATTCCGTTGTACTGCTGATGAGCTGTTTCCTGCGCTTTTTTCTGCTGCTCGCGTGCTGGGTGGGCGCTGCCCCGGCGGCGCTGGCCCAGGTGCCCGACACGGCCCGACCCGTGCGCAACATCCAGCTGGCCCCGGTGGAAGTGGCCCCCGAGGCCATCGACACCAAGGGCTGGCTGCTGATGGACAAAGACATTCAGCTGGAGCTGGAGGGGGCCATGCACAACCTCTACAACTTCAAGTACGACAAGGCCGAAAAGCAATTCCGCTCCCTGAAGCGGCGCTACCCCGAGCACCCCATGCCGTACTTCCTGCTGGGCCTGAGCCAGTGGTGGAAAATCGTGCCCAGCAACGTGCAAACCAAGCAGTTCGACAAGCCCTTCTTCGCCTACATGGACTCGGCCATCGTGCGCGGCGAGGCCCTCTACGCCCGCGACCCGCGCAACTACGAGGCCTGCTTTTTCCTCTCGGCCGCCTACGGCTTCGATGCCCGCCTGCACGCCGAGCGCAAAGACTGGCGCAAGGCCACCGTGGGCAGCAAGCGCGCCCTGGCCTACCTCGAAAAAAGCCAGGAAGCCAACGGCCTCAGCCCCGAGTTCCTGTTCGGCCAGGCCCTGATGAACTACTACGCGCCCTGGATCAGCGACAATTACCCGCTGCTGCGCCCGGTGCTGCTGTTTTTTCCCAAGGGCAACAAGGAGTTGGGCCTGCGCCAGCTGCGCAGCGTGGCCGACAACGGCTTCTACACCGGCACCGAGGCGCGCATGTTCCTGATGAAGATCTACCTGAACTCGGAAGACAAGCCCGCCGAGGCCCTGCCGCTGGCCCGGCAGCTGGCCGCCCAGTACCCCGACAACGGCTACTTCCAGCGCTTCTACGCCCTGGTGAGCTACAACCTGGGCCAGTTCGACGAGTGCGAGCGGGTGAGCCGCGACATTCTCGACAAGCTGGGCCGCGGCTACCCCGGCTACGAAAGCAGCTGCGGCAAGTACGCCACCTACTTTCTGGGCTCCCTTATGCACCGCAAGTACGACGACCTGAACCGGGCCAAGGAGTACTACCAGCGCAGCATCGTGTTTGCCGAGGCCACCGGCGAAACCAGCGCCGGCTTCTACCTCTACGCCCACCTGAACCTGGCCCGCATTGCCGATCAGCAGGACGACCCCGCCGCCGCCGCCCGCTACTACGCCGTGGTGGAAGACAAGTGGGAAGACCGCAAAGCCCTGGAGTACCGCGAGGCCAAGCTTTACCTGCGGCAGCACCGCCGGGCCTCGTAACGCAGCGGTGGGGTAGGGGCGGCGCAGCCTTTCGCTCGCGGCGGCATCCTTTCGGGCCAAAAACCTGCTAGTTTTAGCCCGTTCCCACCGCTCACTTCCTCCATGAAAACACCAACCCTCGCCGCCGGCCTGCTGGCCGCGGCTCTGCTGGGCGCCTGCTCGCAGTCGACGACCACCGAAAACCAGGGCGGCACCCAGCCCACCACGGCTACCACCGAAACCGCCGCGCAGGATTTGCCGGCGCTGTTTGAGGCATACTGGGAAGAAAACAGCAAGCTGTTTCCCCTCAATGCCACCGCCCAGGGCGACAACCGCTACAACGACCAGCTGCCCAACGACGGCACCGTGGCCTTCCGCGAGCAGCTGCGCCAGTTCAACCAGAAGTACCTGGATCAACTGGGCAAGTTCGACCGCGAAAAGCTGTCCGATAACGACAAGATCAGCTACGACATGTTCCGCTACGACCTCGAAACCAACCTCGAGAGCCTGAAGCTGAACACCTGGATGATTCCCTTCCAGCAGTTCTGGGGCCTACCCCTGACCATGGGCCAGTACGGCTCGGGCGAGGGCGTGCAGCCCTTCAAAACCGCCGAGGACTACGACAACTGGCTGGGCCGGGTGCGGGGCTTCTCGGTGTGGGCCGATACGGCCATCAGCAACCTGCGCCGCGGCATGCGCGCCGGCGTGGTGTTGCCCCGCCCGCTGGTGCAGAAAATGATTCCGCAGATGAACGACCTGGTGGTGAGCGACCCCACCAAGAGCTTGTTCTACGGCCCCATCACCAAGCTGCCCGCCAATATGCCGGCGGCCGACAAGCAGCGCATCACCGAGGCCTACCGCACGGCCATCATGAACGAGCTGGTGCCCACCTACCGCCGCCTGGGCCAGTTCCTGCAAACCGAGTACCTGCCCAAGGCCCGCACCAGCACCGGCATTGCGGCCGTGCCCAACGGAGACGCCATCTACCGCTTCTACGTCAAGAGCTGGACCACCACCGACAAGACGCCCGACGAAATCTACCAGACCGGGCTGGCTGAGGTCAAGCGCATCCGCAGCGAGATGGAGCGGGTGAAAACCTCGGTGGGCTTCAAGGGCGATTTGAACGCCTTCTTCACCCACCTGAAAACCAACAAGAAGTTCACGCCCTACCAGACGCCCCAGCAGGTACTGGGCGCGTTCAAAGCCATTCAGACCAAGATTGACCCGAACCTGAAAAAGATGTTCGGGCGCACGCCCAAGACGCCGTTCGAGATTCGCCAGACCGAAGCCTTCCGCGCCGCCTCGGCCTCGGCCGAGTACAACCCCGGCAACCCCGACGGCTCGCGCCCCGGCATTTTCTACGTGCCCATTCTCGACGCGAAAACCTTCAACATCACCTCGGGCATGGAGTCGCTGTTTCTGCACGAAGCCATTCCGGGCCACCACTACCAGATTTCGCTGCAACAGGAGAACGAGGACCTGCCCAAGTTCCGCCGCTTTGCCTGGTATGGCGCCATGGGCGAAGGCTGGGCCCTCTACACCGAAAGCCTGGGCAAGGAGCTGGGTCTCTACACCGACCCCTACCAGTACATGGGCGCGCTGGGCGACGAAATTCACCGCGCCATCCGCCTCGTGGTCGACGTGGGTATGCACTCCAAGAACATGACCCGCGAGCAGGCCATCAAGTATATGATGGACAACGAGGCCATCAGCGAGCAGGGCGCCACGGCCGAAATCGAGCGGTACATGGCCATTCCCGGCCAGGCGCTGTCGTACAAAACCGGCGCGCTCCAGATTCAGGCGCTACGCCGCAAGTACGAGCAACAGCTGGGCACCAAGTTCAACCTGAGCAATTTCCACGACGAGCTGCTGAAGGACGGCGTGATGCCCCTGGCCGTGCTGGAACGCAAGATGGACGCCTGGGCTGCCAAGCAATAATTCAGGTCAGCCATTAATGCCAAACGGCCCCGCAACCAGCGTTGCGGGGCCGTTTGATTTGGAAAAGCTGTGCGGCCCTAGTTGTTATTGCTGTTGCTGCGCTGGCGTTCGGTGTTGCTCTGCGAGGGCATGGGGGTGCGCTGGGCGGCGCCGCTGCGGTTCTGGCCGCCACTCACGCCACCGCCGCTGGTGGTCGATCCGCCGCTCATGCTGCCGCTGGTTGAGTTGCCGCCGGTCGACTGGCCCGAGGTGATGTTCTCGGTGTCGGTGGTGCCGCGGTTGGTGAGGCTGCGGCCGCTGGTGGTGGAAGTGCCGTCGGTGGTGCCGCTGTCGGTGTACTTGCTGGTGTTGGGGTCGCCGCCCGGGCGGGCGCTGCTGGCTTCGGCCATCGAGCGGTTGCCCGAGGTGGTGCCCACCGGTTGGTACGCCTCGCCGCCGCCCGACATACTGTCGCGGTCGGTGTCGACGCGGTTGGCGCGGGGCGCCTCGGAAAACGAGTCGTCGTTGATGTGGTCGAGGCCGGGGCTGGAGTCGTAGCCGCAGGCGGCCAGCGGGAGCAGTAGCAGGGCTGCCCAACGGGCGCGGGTAGATTGGGACATGACAAGTGAGGGTTTTGGATGTGCGTAAGGCGTGGTAAGCGGTAGGCTGGTTATACGCGCCCGCCGCGAAAAAGGCAAAGCCGATAAGTGACCAACCGGCGGCATCTTTGCGCTTCACCGCTACGCTGCTTTCTCCTTGACCAACGCCGTTCTGCACTGGAATGAATAAAACCCGCAAAACAAGCTGTTTTGCGGGTTTTACCATGTTTTAGTGGCAAAGTAAGTGGCAGTCTAGCCGATCCGCCAGCGACTATCTAGGTGCCAGCGCGGGCCTCCGTAGCGGCCTGGTAGAGCTGTGGCATCCGAGTACTGCAGGCTGCGCACATCGCCGGCAATCATCGAGCGGGCCAGCGCCGGGCGCACCTGCACGTGCTCCGGATAGGGCACCGGCGCCGGCGACTCGACGACGGCCGTGGTGGCCACGTGCACGTCGGCCGACTGCAGCTGCACGTCGACGTGCACGTGGCACTGGTGCAGCTGCACCAGCTCACGCGACGGGTGCGCCGGCGCGATGGGCGAGGCCGCGGTACTACCGAGGCCCAGCAGGGTTAGCGCACCGAACAGGAGCGCCAGGATTAGGCTTCTCATAACAGAGAGGTTGGGTTGGTGAAAATGAAACAGAGCCCAAAACTCTCCGCGGAGCAGCCCGGCAAAAAGGACACGAAACTAGGCTGCCTGCAGGGCGCGGCGCTGCTGCAGTTCCTCCTCGCTGAGCTTGTAGTTCTGCACGGTGCCCACGCCCAGGCCCATAGCCAAGGCAATCTTGCGCACGCTCAGGCCGTCGACCTGCAGAGCATGTAGCTCCTCGATGCGGGCCTGCTCCAGGGCCCGGCGGCCGTGCACGTAGGTTTCGCCCTTGGCCGCGGCCTTCGCCTTCTTATTGGCCAGGCCGATTTTCACGTTCTCACTGGTACGCTCACTGTGGTAGGCGCCGGCCCAGCCGAACAGCGCCCGGAACAAGTCGCGCATCGGGCCCACGGTGTTGAGCATGGGCTCGGAGTAGCTCCAGAAGCCGACGCCGCACTGGTCGAGGGTGCTCAGGTGCTCGAACACCTTCTGGATGCCCTCACGCGTGAAGCGCGACAAGTCCCACACCCGCACCAGCTGAAACCTGCGCTTGCCGGCATCCTTGAGCATCTGCTGGAATTGCGCCCGGTCGGATTTTCGGCCCGAGTCGAAGTCGACGTACTCGGCCACGACTTCGTCGCTGGCCTGCTCAGCGGCCTGGCGAAGTACTCGCAGCTGGTTTTCGGGATTCTGATCCTTGTCCAGCGTCGACACGCGGGCGTAGAGGGCAACTTTCATATTCTCCAGATTTGATGGTCTTCCCTCCTCACTTTCAGTACTGTTTCTCTATAAAATCGATTTCTGCTTATCCTGAGATCAGCAATTGCCCACATAATATAATTAGTGTTGGCTATGTCTTTTGCCTTAAGCTCTTTCGCTCGCAAGCGTCCTGAAATTTTGAAATCCAGCAGCTGGACGCATTTTTGGTTGAATAGATCAATACAGTAGGAGAAATACTCGGAAGGAAAATCAGGTCGGGAAATCGTTGAATGGAAAACGGCAAGTAAACCGGCTAAATTGGACAACTCAAACTCATGATTTTCAAGCTCAAAAAGCAATATTTCCTTACTCTGGTCATAGATTTCTTGCTTTGCTCTACTATCTAACTGGCCTATATCATAGGTGCCTATTTGTTTCTGGGCCTCCTGAGCCAGCTTGGAGTCAAAACCCCTGATAAAGTCTACTGTAGTTTTTAATAGGGCTTTCCTCACCTCCATTTCTCGGGAGGTCGCATCAATTGCGCGTTCGGTAATGAGAAGCAGTTTTTCGTGTTCGGTTTTCGTTTGCTCGTGCCGCAGAGCCTCCATTTGAAGTTGGTTGGCCTTCAGCTGTTCTCTCAATGAGAGGTATACCACAAACATGCCCGCGAAATTCAAGATTGGCCCAGCTATTCCACCAACTGTGTCGCCGATGGTACCTGTGTCTTGAAATAAGGCGCGAATTCCAGCAGGCATTAATATCGTTACACCCAAAATTGTCGCTACCAGCGCCACACTCACGAGCATGGCTATTTTAGCTTTAAGGTGATTATTCATCATGCCTGGTGGAAAATGGCCTTGAAAACCAGCGCGGCCTTGTCTTGGCAATAGTTGCCCAGGTATTTCGCGCCATATGTGACGGCTTCCAGGCGTATCGAGTGGCCGCGGTGGGTCACCAGCTCGAAGGTCACGCCATACTCAGTGCGGTTGCCCTTCACGTACACGTAGTCAAGGGAGCCGAGAAAATCTAGCTCGAACATGTCGCCCTCCACGATGCGCGGCCCGTGGGGGTTAGCGTCGTGGTGCATGGTGGTGGCCAAGCACAACTTGTGCCGCCGGCGGAAGTCGGCGTCGCTGATTCGCTGCTCGAGGCCCGGAGTAGGCTGGCCGCCGAGTACCCGCTGCAGGCGCTCCCACGACTCCACCGGCCAATGTTCGCCGGTCACTGGGTTGATGTGCACGAGGGCCGGCAGGCCATACTTCTTGGCTACCTCCTGAGTAAGTCTAGCCAAGGCACGCTCGATGAAGGTCGGCATGAGCTGAGGCATGCTCAGATACTCGCGTGGCACCTCCTCGAAGAACTTCAATCCGCTGGCTACGTGGCTGCCGTAGAGGCGGGCCTCTACCCGGTCAGGGTCGAAGCCGAACCAAGCATCCCAGCCGGCGTCGCGGAAGGCCTGAAGTTCTACCGAGTACTGCTCGGTGATCGGAGGGTGAATTTGAGGCATTGCCTGCACAACGATAAAGGGTGGAAAACCTGTTCAAATTAGAAATCTAATCTGAACGGTTTTCCACCCTTCGATTTTACCCCCGTAAAGGCCCTTTTTCAGCGCCTTTTTTGGGCGAGTAATCTGAACACCCTTTTACCCCTGCAGGCCGCTGCCCGAGTTGACCTTCTTATAGGTCTCGATGTCGGGCACCAGGTCGTACATATTCTGGATGACCGTCAGCTTAGTGGTCCAGGTGTTCATGCGCTCGTTCTGCAGCTGCTGCACGGCTATCAGCTCGCGCAGCAAGTCGACGGCACCAGGTGCACCGACCGCGTCGGCCGGCAGCGCGGCCTGGCTGCCCCCGTCACTGGTGGCGCCGCCGGCGGCGTAGCCCCGCAGGCGCCGGGCCTCCAGCCACTGCTCTACCTGAGCCACCTTCGGATCGGCGCGCATCCACTCGGGAATCACGTACTCGTTCTTGTGCACCAGGCCGGCTACGGCAAACCCGTTCTCGTCGAGCAGCTCCCCGCTAGGCGCCACCGCCAGCTTGGCCAGGTCGAGCATGCCGCCCCCGCCGCTGGTGCGGCCGCCCGAGCTGAAGCTGGCCACCTTCTGGGTGGCAATGCCGGCGCGCACCAACGACATGCCGCTGGTGGCGGCCAGGTACACGATGTTGAAGGGGGCCGGGTACTTGGCCGACTGCTTGGCGTTTTCCTGTAGTTCGACCTGCAGGCTCATGGCAATTTCGGTCAGGGCAATGGCCTTCTGCGCCAGGACGAAGGCTTTATACAGTGCCGACTTCTTGCCGAAGGCCTCGCCCAGGAAGGCAATTTCTTCGGTGCCCATGATTTTCTTCACCGCCTGCAGGCCCTGCTGGAACTTGTGTAGCTCCTCGTCGAGGCCCTTGCGCTTGGCCAGGTGGGCCGCTTCGTCCCGGAGCTTCTCGGCGTTGGCCTTCTGGAATTCTACCACGCCGGCGGCGCCCTTCTGCTTGATCAGCGCCAGCTCCCGCTCGGCAGCGGCCTTTTTCACGGCATAAATGGCATCCTCGTAGGCCCACTCGTCGATGACGCCCTGGGCCAGATCGAGCTCCAGTTGAGCCAGCGCCTCCTCGGTGGCGGCTTCGTTCCGGGCAATTTCCTCATCGATTTTCTCCTGACGGCGTTGCTCCTCCTCCTGGTCATACTTGGCCGTCAACTCTCGCAGCTGCAGGTCGCGCTCGGCGACGATGGCCAGCACCTGGTCGGCATAGTCGGCTTCCTTGCCGGTCAGGGCCTGGTACTTCTTATCGGCGTCGTCGAAGATTTTCTGCCGCTCCAGCGCGCGCCGGGCCTCGTCATCGGTGAGCTTCCGATCCTCCAGCTGATTCTTCAGCGCGTTGTGACTTTTCAGCAGCGCCCCGTCCTCGGCGTACCATTCCTTCACCCGATCCAGCCGGGCTTTATCGGCTTTATCGCGGCGGGCCTGGGCTTCCTTTTCGGCCTTTTCCGCATCCTTGGCCGCTTTTTCCTTCTCTTTCTCGGTCAGGCCGTCACCACCGGGCGCCTTCAGCACCTTTTCCTCCTCAGTTGGCTCGGCACCGGTGTCGGCCCCGGGCACCGGCTTCTTGGCCAGGGCGGCTGCAAAGGCGCGGTTGAACTCGTCACCGGCATTCTTGCCGATCTGGCCGAACTCGGCCTTGGCGCCGGCGAAGTCCCGATCCAGCAGCCGGCGCCAGGCGCGGGCAATGGTGCCGATGCTGGACTCCGCCGCGGCCGAGAAACCGGCGAAGTACGCCGGGCCGTCGGTGAGCAGCGCGAAGAGGGCCCGGATCGGGAACGTGAGGATGTTCAGGGCGATGCGGGCGTTGTCCGACTCTTTGGCCCAGGCCACAAAGCCCTTGACCAGCTCGGCAATGCCCGTCCAGAGCAGCTTCGTCGGGATGAGCAGGGCCCGGAACACGTTCCCGATGGCTTCGCCCACGTCGCGCGCGGTCATGCCCTCCTTGGAGAGGAGGCCCAGGGCCCGGCCCAGATCCACAAACGCGTTCCAGATTTCCTGCAGGGGCGCAAACACCTCCTTCAGGGTGGCCACCAGCGAAATGAGCAGGGCGTAGAACGTGGTCAGGCCGCGGTTAACCAGCGTGTCGATGACGCTGCTGCTGCCCTCGAACTGCTTGGCCAGGTCGTTCTGCACCGCGGCCAGCTCTTTCTGCGAGGCCAGCATGGCCTGCTGCCGCTGCACGTACACGTTGGAGGTGTCGACGAGCGCATCGATACCGGTGCCGACGTTCTTCAGCGACTTGAGGTAGTCGAGGCCGGCATCCTCGCCCGGGCCGCCGAACACGTCGGCAATCACGGTCTGGGCCTGCGCGGCGGTGAGCTTGGTCGTATCCAGCTCGGTGGCCACGCGCTTCAGCGCCTCGGTGGTGCTGATGCTGCCGTTGTTGACGCCGTCGAGGATTTCCTGGGTAAACTCCGGCCCGAAAGCCGCATACATGGCGTCCTTGGTGGCCGAGGTCTGCTCCCGGATCCGGAGCCCGAACTCTTTGATCACGTCGGCGCCCTTGTCGGAAAACACGCCGGTGGTCACCGACTGCGAAATCACGGCAATGGCCTCGTCGGCCGAGAGGCCGGCGGCCTTGAACTGCGCCGGGTACTCCTTCACCTGGTCGAGGAACTCGCCTGAGGCGTCGGCCCCGCTCAGGAAGCCCTGCTCGATCAGGCGCAGCGCCTCCTGCTGGCTGATGCCCATCTGCTTGCTCAGGGCGTTGCTGGCCACCAGCACCTCGTCGTACTCCTTGTTGAAGGTCTTGGCCAGGCCGGCCACGCCCACGGTGAGCTGGTCGAGGTTGTCGCCGGTGGCGCCGGTCAGGGTGTTGACCTTTTCGCGCAGCGCCTCGAACTCCTTGACCGTCTGCACCACCTCGGTGCCGATTTCCTTCACCAGGTCCACGGCGGCCTCAAGGCCCACGGTGACGCCGGCAAACGCCAGGGCGTCTTTCATCGTGAGGCCCTTCTCGGCCGTCTCGCCCATTTCCTTTTTGACGCCGTCGATGCGCTTCTGCAGATCCTGGTAGTCCTTGAGCAGCTTGGCGCGGCCCGGGTCGTCAGCTGACAACTCGTGCAGCTGCTGCTCGAGCAGCGCGCCGGCGGCTTTCATTTCCTTGAACGAGGCCGTGACCTTCTGGCCGTTGAGCACCACCTCGCGGTTTTCCTGGTTCAGCCGGGCGGTTTCGGCCGCCAGCTGGCGCTGCTCTTCCTCCAGCTCCTCGGCCGACTTGACGTAGGTTTTCACCTCCTCGCGGGCGGCTTCGATGCGCTGCTGCAGCACCTGGTAGTCACGGATCATGGCGGCGCGGCCCGGGTCGTCGGCCGACAACTCCTGCAGCTGCGCGTCGAGCACGCCGGCGGCGGCCTTCATTTCGCGCATCGATGCGGAGGCCTGCTGCCCGGTGGCCACGGTGGCCTGGTTGGCCTCGGCCTGCAGGCGGGTCTGCTCGGCCAGCTTGGCCTGCTGCTCGGCCAGCTCCTCCTCGGTCTGGATGACCGTGCGCAGGGCCGCCCGGGTTTCGGTGATGCGGGCGGTGAGGCGGGCAAAGTCCTGCTGCAACTCGGCCCGGCGCGGATCATCCGCGGCCATCTTGGCCAGCTGGTTGTTCATGATGGCCGCGGCGGCGGCCATGTCTTTAATGCTGGCGTTGGCCTGCTGGCCATTAAAGACGATTTCTATTTCCCGTCTTTCTTTATCGGTAGCCATGGGCTCTTAGAATTGAATGGTGACTGGCTGCGACGGCACGGCGTCGGCCACGGTGCTGATCAGGATCTGGCCGTGCAGCTCGCTCATCAACTCGCTCAGGCGCTTGGTCTGGGCGTAGATTTCCTTCGCGTACCACTTGCGGGCCTTGCGCTGCCGGCGGCGCAGCTGGCCGCGGCTGTTGCGGATGCGGTCGAAGCCGTCGTCGCCGCGGCGCACGCCGGCGCCCATGCCCCGGCCCACGCCCATGTCGACGAACTTGCCATACAGGGCATAGCTCAGGCGCAGCTGCAGCTGGCCGGTGGCCGTACCGATAACCTGCTTCTGAAAGCTGGCCATCAGCGCGCCGGTGTTGCGGATGCGCAGCTTGCGCATGTTCTCGACGAAGTTCTCGACCGTGAAGTCGAGCCACTTCATGGCCATTTCCCGCTCGCGCTCGGCCAGGTTTAGCTCGGTGCTCATCGGCGAACGGGGCGGTAAGTGAACCGGGCCGACTCCAGGCGCCGGGCGGTGTGGATGCTCAGGGAGATTTTCTCCCAGAGGTATTTGCGCGGGCCCACCAGCTCCTTGCGGGCCGGGCTGAGCGTGAGCAGGTCGCCGATGCGGAAGGGCTGGGTGCGCTCCTCCACGCCGGCGCGGGCCAGCAGATCCAGCCAGGGCTGGTGGCACTGCGCGTATAGGCCCTGGGGGCCGGCCCACTGCAGGGCCAACTCGCCCACGGCCTGGCCGGCGGTGTTCACGTGGCCCGACGTGACGAGCGGGTACGCGCCGCCGGCGGCCGGCTGCAGGCCGCGGTCGAACAAGAGGCGCAGCCCGCAGCGCGAGTCGTTGCCCAGCTCGTGGGCCGGGCTGGCGCCCTTGGCGTCGACCAGGGGCAGCAGCCGCTCCAGGCCGGCATCGAGCACGGTGAGCAGCGTGCCGGCGTCGGTGGCCAGTTCGGTTTTGCCGCCGTCGATGCGCAGCTCGCGCCAGCTCGTGTCGAACTGCTTGTTCTGCTCCCCGTCTTCCAGGCCCATGCGCAGCAGGTAGCCCTCGTATTTGGGCCCGATGGCCCGGGTCACGGCGCCGGCGGCGCGCACCAGGTACGCGTCGTCGAGGGCCACCTCGCGCAGGCGGGTGATGCGCAGGATCCGGCGCACCGGGTCGAAGTCGTAGCCCAGGGCAAAGAGCTTCTGCAGGGCCACCAGCAGCTGCGCCACGGTCAGGCCGGTGGGCACGTACTGGTTGAACACGACGTGGGTGGCCACGCTGCCGGCGGCGTCCTCGGCCACGCGGTCGGAGTAGACCACCAGCTGCTCGACGTCGGGCTCGCTGAGCCAGGCGCCTTCCACATCGAAGCCGACGTGGGCCAGCACCCGGCGCAGCAACGGCACCAGGCGCAACTGCGGCGAGAGGAACGTGCCGACGTAGTTGCCGCCGATGTGCGCGTTGAGCAGGCCCAGGTAGCCCACCTGCTTGTCGCCGTAGAAGCCCGGGTTCTTGAGCATGCCCAGGGCGTAGTCGGGGTGGTCGTGGGTCACCACCAGCGGCACCTGGCCCAGATCCAGCTCGGCAAGTTTGAGCCCTTCGATGCGCGCGGCCAGGTCGTCGGCCGCGGCCACGAACTTGTACTGGAGCACGCGCTTTTCGGGCTGGTGCTCCTCGTAGATCAGGCTGCCGATGCGCCAGAGCTGGTGGTCCAGGTAGCACTCCACCGGCTCGGGCGCCGGCGTCTCGCCCTGCTCGGCGCGCACGTGGGGGAAGTTCAGCCGGCGCAGGTTGCCCGGCGTCATGGGCAGCCCGAACGGGTACGACGTCACGCCCGGTACGGCGTCGTAGCGGAAGAAGGGGTTGCTGATTTCCAGCCCGATGGTGCCCGGGCTCAGGTCGAGCCAGCCGGCGGCGGTGCGGAATCCGATCATGGCAGCAGCAGGTCAGGCCGCGACACCGCCGGCACCGGCAGGCCCGCCGGCACCGCCGGCAGGGCGGGGGTGTAGTGCCGCTCCCGCGGCAGCTGGAAATCGAACTCCAGGGTGGCAATGAACTCGCCCTCCTTGCGCAGGGGCGTGGTTTTGGGCTTGAGCACGCCCGGCACCCAACGGCCCTGGTGCAGCAGGAAGGTGCGCCGCGAGAGCAGCAGATCCTGCTGGGCCGCCAGCCAGGCCCGGGAGTTGTCCTGGGCGCCGCTGGTGAGCTTGAGCATCGGCCGCAGCACGCGGTCGAGCACCCAGGTGTCGCCCTGCAGCGGATCCGGGAAGGGCACGGCCGCCCGCTCGGCTTCCTCGCCGGTGAGTTCGGCGTCGAGCTGGGCTTCGCCGATCAGGGCCGCGGTGTTCATGCCGCCCAGCGAGTTGGCGTAGAGCACGAAGCGGCGCTGGGCCACCGGCCGGTGGTCGAGCACGTAGCGGCGCCGTTCGCTCTGGGCCACGCCGTTCTCGTCCTCGACCCACACCTCCCAGCCCAGCACGTGGCGCACAGCGGTGTCGCGCAGGCCCAGCTGGGCGAAGCCCGCCGGCAGGCAGTATACCTCATACCGGGCTACGTCGGCCTGCGTGGCCACCGTGGTCGTGGTGGTGGTGCCGTCGCTGTAGCGCACCTGCAGGCGCTGGCGAAACGCCGGCGTGGGCAGCAGCGGCACCTGGAAGTAGAGAAACTCGGGCTGGTCGCGGGCCACCAGCTGGTCGTTGAGCTGCCAGGTGAAAAACGGCTTGACAGCCGGCTGGTAGCTGTCGAAAAACCGGCGCGAGACGGCCTCGTAGGTGCTCAGCCCGCCCAGGGTCACCACGTGCGGGTCGAGGGTGGTGACGGCCCCGCGCACCGGCGGGGTGCCGAATACTTCGGCGTGCTTTAGGTAAAACCGGCGGAACAGCCCCTCGGCCCGGCTAATCGAGGCCTGGCCCACGGCGGGCACGTGCTGCTCCAGGTAGGCGTCGAGCAGCTCCTGCACCAGGAACACGGTGCGGCCGTCGCGGTCGGCCGGCTGCTCCAGGGGCGCGCCGATCAGCACGAACTCACCGCTGCCGTACACCAACTCCAGCCACACTTCGCACACGAAGGTGAGCCCGGGCTTTGTGGCCGGGTCGGCCCGGTAGGCGTCGCCGGCGTCGAGCACCAGGGGAATGGGGTTGCGCGAGAAATAGTAGCGGTAGCCGTTGATGCGCACGCCGCTCACCAGCTGGCTGCAGCCCACCGCGTCGGTGACGGTGCACGCGTACTCGCCCGGGGCCAGGCCGCTGCGCCCGGCCGTGGTGGCGCCGTCGCTCCAGAGGTAGGTGTAGGGCGCCACGCCGCCGGTTACGGTGAGCGTGGCGCCGTTGTCGCTGCTGGTCACCAGCACGTCGATGCGCGGGTTCTGGCCCACCTCCACGGCCAGCGTGGTCGAGGCGCCGCTGGCGTCGGTGACGGTGACCGGGTACACGCCGGCGGCCAGGGCGGCCCGGGTGCGGGTGGTCACCGCGCTGCCGCTCCAGGCGTAGGTGTACTGGCCGGTGGTGCCGTTGCTGACCACCAGCTCGATCAGGCCGGTGGCCGAGCCGAAGCAGGTGGCCACCGTCACCTGGGGCTCGACGACGACGGGGCGGATGGTGCTCAGCCGCTCGCCTTCGTTCACGCCCGAGCCGGTGTCGTTGCTGAGCAGCGTGGGCGCGAAGTCGAACGCCGGGTCGTAGGCCGTGGCGGTGAGGGTGATGGTCGCCAGGTCGAAGGCAAACTCGTAGCTGTAGGCCAGCGAGTAGCTCAGCGACGCGCCGAGGGCCAGCAGCCTGGCCTCGATGGCGCGCAGCAAGCTGCGGGCGTTGGTGTCGCGGGCAAACGGGTCGGTGAGGTAGGTGTCCTGCACCAGGTACTCCTCCGGGCCGGCCGGCGCGCTGCTGGCCGTGAACCGGCGGTAGGCGCCGGCCAGCCACAGGTCGACCCACTCGCCGGGGCGGGGCGTGATGCTGTTGAGCAGCAGCCGGGCGTAACGTTCTCCAGCCATTAGAGCAAAAACTTGTAGGGTTTGTAAGCCAGCGCGGCCGTGGCCGGCGTGGTGAAATCGAAGTCCATGCGGGTGCCGTACCAGGTGCCGTCGCCCAGCGGGCCGATGCTGTCGCTGCCCAGGGAATTGGGCTGGATGCGCACCTTCACCTGGTCGGCCAAGAGGAACTCGATGCCGCCGATCAGATCCTCGGCGGTTTCCTCGGTGGCGTCCAGGGCGGCTTCCACGGCGTCGTGGTCGTTGGCCTTGACCTGCTGGAGCACCATGAAAGCGGCGTGGCGCAGGCGCGTGCGGTTGTCGCCGCCGTTGTCGAGGTAGTCGGTCTGGCAGGACTCGACGACGAGCACCTGCTGGCCCAGCGCCGGCTTCAGCCGGGCGCCGAGCACGTTGTTGGTAAACTCGTGTAGGTCGACCACGCGCTGCAGCGGGTCGATGGAGACGACGATGCGGGCGAAGCGGGAGGCCGCGGGGGTGTGACCGATGCTGACGTGGCGCGTGGCCAGGTTGCGCAGCAGCGCGATGTATTCGGAGTGGCGGAGCATTAGCGAGGGGCTTGTTTTTTGGCGCGTTCGTAGTCGCGGGCCGCATCCTGCATTTCGGCCAGGATGGTGCGCGTGTGCTGAAGGGCGGTTTGCTCCAGCGTGCCGAAGGCGCCGCCGGAGAGTTTGCGCAGCACCCGGCCCCAGTCGCCGGCATGCTGCTTGTGTTGGTGGGCATCCTCCTCGTGCACGTCGAACACCTCGGGAAACTCGCGCTCCAGCTGCCCGCGGCAGCCGCGGTACCAGGTGGTGATGGCCAGCTTCACGTCGTCGGGCAGGGGCTTAAGCTGGCGGGCGTAGTACTCCAGACGGTGCTCGTTGAAGGGCACCCGCCGGTCGCCGCGCCAGCGTGGGTCGCGGGGGCTCAGGCCGCGGACGGGCACGCGGTAGAGGCAGGCCAGGAACAAGTCCAGCGCCTCGGCCGAGCGGCCGGTGGCCCAGGCCCGGAAGTAGGTGTCGGCAAAAATGAACTCGCCGAAGAGCAGGTTGCGGAAGCTGCTGCGTGGCCCGGCCCAGGTAAGCAGCCCCGTGCGCACGACGGGTAGCAGCTGCTCGGTGAGCCGGTGGTCGTTGTCGAACACGAAGTCGGTGAGGGCGTAGAGCTGCACCACCTGCACGCCCGGGAAGGAGATGAGCAGGGAGAGCGGGGCGCCGGTGAGCACGCTGAGCAGGCGCAGCTTTCGGGGCAGGGCGTTTTCGGGGCCGTAGAGCACCCGCACGACCTCCAGCAGCTGGCGGCGGGTGAGTTCGTTCCAGGTGCTGGGTACCTGGTAGGCGGTTTTTCCGAGGCGGAGGGATTCCATGCTTCGAAATTGCCGCGGCCTGCCTCGGGCAAAAAGGACACGAAAAAGCCCCGCCGGGCTACGACGGGGCTTGGGAAGAAGCCAGTGGAACGACGCTAGGAAGCCGGCGTAATGAAGCCGTGTAGCTTCAGGTCGTCCACGAAGTTGCCAATGGAGTCGGTGCGCACGTCGACGCCCTTCTGAATTTTACACCGGCTGGCCATGCCCTCCATAAAGTCCTCGATGCTGACCGAAGGCTGCCAGGCCTGGGCGTCCTCGCGCAGGGCCTGCACGATGCCCAAATCGGTGGCGGCCTTGATGTGGCCGCCACCCAGGAGTTCGTATTTCATACTAGCGGGCTAGGAGCGCCGTGCGGCGGCGCTGGTAGTAGGTGGCAATGTCGCGCTGGTTAAAGGTAACAAAGTCGCTGATGCTGTTGGCGGCGGGGGCCTCGTGGTGGCGGCTGTATTCCACCAGGTTGTTCAGGAAGCGTACCCAAAACACAATCTTGTCGGCGTTGGTGCTACCCGAGTGCTGGCGGAATTCGATGGTGCCGTGGCGGAAGAAGCTCTGCAGGTTGACCTTGTAGTAGCGGCTGTTGCCGTTGATGGCGCGGGCCAGTTCCTGGGCCGTGGTGGCGGCGTTGATGGCGGCCTCGGCGGCGGCGAGGGTGCGGCCCCGCTGGATGCTCATGCAGTAGGAGTTGGCGTTGGCGCGGCGCTCGGCGGGCATTACCTGGTCGATGGTGCGCTCGAGGCGCAGGTAGTTCAGGCATACGCGGCGCAGGTGCTCGATGCTCAGGTCGCGGGCGTCGATGTGTACGTGGAGGCCGCAGCTGTTATTGACCTGGGCGTTGGTGGTGTTCAGGGCGCGGCAGGCGTTGCGTACCTGCTCGAGGCCTTCGAGGCCGGCCAGTACCGGGCTTACCAGTTCGAAGGGGTTGGTGCCGCGTACGCTGCCGTCGCTTACGATTTTCCAGTGGGGGCGGGTGGTGTGGTTGTAGTCTTCGCCGCGGGCCTCCAGGCCCTGGGCCTCGAGTTCGGCCAGCAGGGTGGCGCGGGCCGGGCCGTAGGCCTCGATTTCTACGCCGAAGCGGCGGGTGGGCGTGGTGGGGGTGAAATCGGCCCAGGTGGTGATGTTGACCGTGCGGGCGTTGACCTGGGCGCAAATGGTCTCCACCGTGGCGCGGGTGGCGCGGCGCGGCCGGGCTACGGCCTCGGTGGCGGTGGTGTTTACCCAGGCAGCGTACACGTTCTGGGCGAAGCCGTAGCCTACGTTCATCATCGTCGCTACCTCGCGGCGGGTCAGGCCCAGGGCGAAGAGCTGCTGCATCTTCCAGGTTTTCGTCGTTCCGGTGGTGGCGAGGATTTGGGCGGCGGTCATGTTGGTAAGGCGTTGTTTTGCTGTCGTTTAGTATGACAAACAACGCATCGTTTTCCGGCACACTCAAGTTAAAAAGCTTGTTTTTGAGTGCGTAGACGCAGATTCCATGCACGGTGCCATGGTGCACGCGGACGGTGCAATGGTGCACCGATGGGGCACAAAAAAGCCCCGCCGGGTGGGGCGGGGCTGAGGGGTTTCGGTGGGCTACTCGTCGTCTGGGCGGTCGGGCTCAAGTTCTTTCACGCGCTGCTCGAGCGCCTGAATGACCTGGAGTAGCTGGTGCTCCAGGTGGCCGAGTGGCACCAGCGGAAAGATGTTGTAGGCGGCGCAAATTTCGGTGGCCTCCAAGTCGTCGACGAAGACCGGCTCCACCAGCGGCTGCCGCGTCGGGCGCTGCGGCGCTTCCTCCTGGGGGGCATTGGTACCATCGAACTGAAAACGCTGGCCGTCGCCGGTGCCGTTGGGGTCCGGGTCGGGCTTGCGGCCGAAGCCAATCGGGGGTTTTGGGGAGGTGCCCATGGTGCAGCAGTCGACGAAAGGCCGGGGAAATCGCTGCGAACACCTGAAACTTCACAGAAGCTTAAGTATACGGGTCATGCTCCCGCTCTACTCCCCGACCAGTGCGAAGGGCACGGTCGAAGCTTCTGTGGGTGATAGTTTCCAGGATGTTCGCACCACGAAGGTAGGAAAGCAAAACGCCCCGGCCTGAGCCGAGGCGTTATTTGTTACCACAGCCAACGGCCGCGCAACCACTTGTTCAGGCCCAGCAGGGCAGCTACCACGGCCGCGACGCCCAAAACCCACCAGGGAAACGCAGGCTTGGTCACGGCCGAAGCCTGCGCGCCGGCGCCGGCGGCTAGGGCGCCGCCGTCCTGAGCCGCTTTGCGGAAATCGGTGGCCACGGCCTGCGGGCCCACGGCCGTGGGAGCTTTGGGCTTCTCGACTTCGGTGGCCGTGTTGCCGGTACCGCTGGCCACCGGCGCCTCCGTCTTGGTGGCGGTGGTGGCCACGGCGCCGGCTTCGGTGGCCACCGCGCTGCCCTTGATTTTGGTATTGGTGACGTCAAGGGTGAAGCTGCAGCTGCTCAGCAGCAGGAGCAAGGCGTACTCGCACCAGGTGCGGGGCCTACGCATGGCGGTACTCGATGAACTGGCCGCCGGCGCGAATGGCGCCAATCACCAGCGGGTAGAGCTTCCGGTAGGTCAGGCGGGAGTCGAATACGGCCGCCTGGCCTTTGTACATGCCGTGGCGGGCGCCCACGATGTAGCAGGCCAGGGTATCGTCGTCGGTCGTGCCCCAGTGCAACAATACCAGGCGCTTCTCCAACTTGCCCTTTACCCAAATCACGTCGTGCGGCTTGTAGAGCAGCTTCTCGGCGGATTTAAGCTGCAACCACTCCTCGCGGCTGATCAGGTTCACGCCGTCCTTGGTGTAGAAGTACTTGCTGAAGGTGGGGCTCTGGCGCAGGCCCAGCGGGTACACGCCCAGGGGCACGCACGTTTCGCCGTACACTTCTTTGCCCACGGGGCGGGTTTCGTCTTCGATGCCGGCGCAGAAGTCTTTTCCGCGCACAAACAGGCGCGAGAGGGTCCAGTCGGCCGCCGAAGGCTGCCGGTTTACGGTAAGCAGGTGGTCCATAAAAATTAGGTTGATGGAGCGAGTTCAGGGGCCGGAGCGGCTTCCGTTGGGGCCAGCTCCTCGGCGGGCACGGCGGTTTCTTCCGGCGGCGTCTTGCTGCGGAACTGGCCGGTTTCTTCCCAATCGGTCATGCCCTGGCGCAGGAACTTGGGGAAGGGCAGGCCACGGCCGCCCATGCCGCGCAGGTTCTCGTCGATGGATTTGGACTCGATGAAGAGGATAGCCAGGTAAATGATGCCTTTCACGCCCTTGCCCAGGTAAGGCACGGCGTCGGTGAGCATCTCGCCGTCGATGGGGATGTTGCAGAACACGTGGGCCACGATGACGCCGATGGCGTACTCGCGCAGCTTGACGAACATCTGCCGCATGCCGCGGCTGTGAAAGCGGCCCTGCTTCCAGCTCCGGGTCATGCCCAGGGCGGTGTCGATCAGGAACAGGACCATCAGGAACACCAGCGCATTCCAGTCGCTGAAGACGTACTTCTCGAATAATTGCCCGCCGGAGTGCAGCAGGGGGAGCAAGGTGGCGGGCATTAGATAAAGCGGTAAATGCGGGATTCCGCGGTATTGAGGGGTACTTTCGGCGTCGACGGGGACACGTAGGCGGGGCCGGCGAAATAGGTGGGGTACCGCTCGGCTGAAGCCGCGGCGTTGAGGTGCTTGCGCATGCGCTCGAGCAGGATGTCGGCGGCGCGCTGGCACTCGTAGGCCCGGGCCTGCAGCAGCTGGTCGAGGCCGGCGTCGGCCTCCTTCGAGTTGCTGTCGTCGACGCGGGCAATGGCCAGCTCAATGCCGTTGCCGGTCAGGCGCAGGCCCAGCTCGGGCACGGCCCGGGCCAGTGCCAGGCTGGCCAGCGCCGGCCGGATGAACTGCTCGAGCAGCTGCTCGTTCTCGGGCGTCAGCGCCCGGGTGCGCACCTGGGTGCGCAACTCCTGCAGAAAGGCGTAGCCCAGCTGGGGCTCCAGCACAAACAGCTCCTGGCGGCCGATGAGCGGGCGCAGGGCCTGGAACACCGGCCACGAGTCCTGGATGTTCTCGAAGCGGCTGAACTCCTCGGCCGAGGTGAGCAGCTGCCGGCGCTGCAGCTGGCCCGGGCCGGCGGCCCACGCCACCAGCTCGGCCGAGTCGGCCCGGTGCTCCTCCAGCCAGCCCAGCAGCGCGTTCATGTCGAGCCAGCCCTTGCGCTCCAGCGTGTCGCGCAGGGCGACCACCTGGTGCTGAAAGGCCGTCTTGTGGGTTTCGGTCGAGACGATCTGCAGGCCGGTGTTGCTCACGCTCACCTGCAGCTCGTGCAGGGAGCCGGCCAGCCCCAGGCGGGCCAGCACGGCCTGCACCCGGGCCAGCAGCTGGCCGGCCAGCGAGTCGGCGGCCGGTCCGGCCTGGTACTCGCCCTCCAGCCAGAAGATCAGGCCCTCGCCCAGCAGCGGGCGCAGCAGCTGCTCCTGCAGGCGGCTCACCTCCAGCTCCACCACTTCGGGCAGCTCTACGTCAGAGGTGTTGAGGCGCACGTAGCGCTTCAGTTCGGCGGATTTGGTCAGCAGCATAGCTTAAGCAGCTTTGTTTTGGGTCTCGGATTTCTCGTCGAGCGTGTTGATTTCCGGGTTGAGGAAGCGGAACTCGATGTCCGGATCCCAGCCGTTGTAGTCGCGCACCAGGTTGAGCGGCTCCAGGATCAGCTGCTGGAGGTAGTAGTGGGTGGCGATGAAGGCGTTGAAGGCGACGCGCTTGTCGGAGCCCGAGCCGGCGCCCATGCCCTTGCCCGGGCTGATGCCCGAGAGCGTCGGATCCACCTGCAGGGCGGTGTAGATGTGGCTGGCCGCCTCCTGCGAGTCCTCGATGTAAATGCCCGACTTGATCTTGTCGTCGATGGCCGTCACCTTCAGCGCCTGGATCTTCTCGCCGGTTTGGGGGTGGATGAACGTGGTGGCCAGGACCGACTTGCCGGCCCCGTCGACGCCGGCCATGGTTTTCTCAAACGCGGCCAGTTCTTCGCTGATGATGCCGCGGCGCTCGTCCGTCGTTTTAGTATCCCAGTCCGGGTACTTCCAGTACCACCACCGCTCGTCGGCTTCGATGAGGTACTTCAGGCTGAGCTGGTTTTTGAACAACGCCTTCTTGAACTCCGGGATGGCCAGGGCCACGTCGAGCCAGCCCGACTTGCGGATGCTGTTCCAGGGAATGAGCTGGTAGAGGGCCTGGCCCGGGCTGGGCAAGCTTAGCGGGTACACGTACTTGAAGCCGCGCTTGTCGGCGCGCAGCGACTCCACCACGTCGAAGTAGGGGTCGAGCACCGGCACGGAGGTGGTGTAGCCGTCGCCGGGCTTGGCGTCGGGCCAGTTGGCCGAGATGTGCAGCAGGTCGGGCACGGCCTGGCCGGGCTTCTGCACCGAGTAGCGGCAGAAGGCGGTATCGGCCGTGCTCAGGCTGGTGATGATGCTCCGGTCGCGGCTCAGGATCAGCTCGGGCCAGCCGTTGGCGAAGTTCACCAGGTTCTGCAGGCCCTCGAAGGCGTAGCGGGCAATGTTGCTGCGGCGGAAAAACGCCTGGATTTCGGGGTCTTTTACCCGCTCGAATATCTCGTTGCCGCCTTTGTCGTAGCCGGTGACCTTGCCGTACACCACGCCCTTGCCGTAAATGGCGCGCACTTTCCAGTCGAGCACGGCCGGGATGATGCTCGACTTGGAAATTTCACCCAGCACCTGCTGGGGGAAGTCGTTGCCGTCGCCCCAGGGCGCCACGTCGCCGGTCTGGTTTTTAACCAGGGGCGAGGTGGGGCGGCTGCCGTCCACTTTGCCGGCGCCGCCGGCCGGCGCCGAGGCCGCGCCCAGGGCACCGCCGAGGCGGTACACCGAGCCGTTCACGTAGGCGACGTTGCCGCCGCTGTTGAATAGAACCTGCATTTAGATGATGACTTTGCGGCCCTGCACGGCCACGATGAGGTAGATGTGCACCTTCACCAGCTCGCCGGTGCGGGTGTCGACCAGGTTGCGGGTGGCGTTGGCGTAGTGGTTGGGGTTTTTGGGCACCGGCACGGGGCGCACGTCGGCGCCGGCGGCGGTGTTTTCGGCCGGCGTGGCGGCGCGCAGCGTGCGGGATTCGGTGCGCTGGCCGCGGCCGAGGCGGGCGGCCTTCAGTTCGCGGAACTCGCCGCCGGTTTTGCGGCGCCGGTCGCACGTCACGTAGCGCACGGACACCGGCGCCGGGCCTTCCAGCAGGGCCAGCGCGTCAGCTAATCGGAGGGGGGCGGGGGTGTTCATTGGGCAGCGAAGTTGCCGCCGCCGCCGTGGCACAAAAAGGACACAAAACCGCCTCCAATGCCCCGAAATGAACAAAAAACCCAATCTCACAGCTACCCGCGTTTGCGCGCTGGGAAGGCCGATTTTAGGCGTCCGGGGTGCGTTCCAGTCTCACTGGTCGAACGCGGTGCCCCGGCTTGCACTGTCGGCCGCCGGCAATTGCCGGGGGCTGCCTCGGGGATATCTGCCAGGTGGGGGCGGTGGCCAGCTTGTGGCCAGGTGGTGGCCAGCATCAACAAAGAAGCCCAGCCGGGTGGGGCTGGGCTTCGATACTCGGTCGGTACTCGGTACCTACTCGGTCATCACACCACGATCAGGTTACTGAAGTCAGGCGTGGCATTGATCACGTCGGTGCCGCAGCTGAGCATGTGCAGGTCGACGTTGTCGGTGAAGTGGGTGGCGTGCTCAGCCGGGAAGGAGTCCTTCCGTTCGCTGCTCTTGACCTTCGTGATGCGGCCCTTCGCGTCTTGGCTCACCGGGGCCAGCAGCATGGCCTGCACCACATCCTTGCAATTGACCTTGTTGAAGCGCAAGCGCAGCAGCCGGTCATCACGCTCAGCGAGCAGCGCCTGGGCCAGCTGGTAGCGGGTGGGGTGGCCCGGGATACGGCCCAGCCCCATGGGCCGCACGCGCCACTTACGGGCCCGCAGGCCCCGCATGAACTGCTCGTTGAGGGTGTACTGGCTATCGGGGCGCCGGGCGTTGCCGTACTCCTCGTCGCTTAGGAACTCCACCTCCTTCTTCAGGTGGGGCTGGTAGTAGCGGCAGAACTCATCCAGCAGGTCGTCGATGAAGGCCGGGTGCTTGACGTACATGCCCTTCAGGAAGCGGTACTCGCGCTTGTCGACGTGGGGCTGGCCCACCACCAGGGTGGTGATGCGGGCGCCCCAGTCGACCGATACGCGCAGGGCCTGGTTGCTGCGGCAATCACTGTCCCCCAACGATGTGGAGAGGTCTTTTTCCCCGAACTGCGGCCCGCCAGCTGCTGCCAGCCGGGGCAGGTTCATCTCCAGCCCGAGGATGTAGCTGTCGTCGGCGCACTCCTGGACGTGGATGGATTGATCCAGCTGGGGGTAAAAGCCGCCCTCTACCGTGGTGGGGCGCCGGTTCATCATTTCCACCATGAACGTGAAATCGGTCATGAACTTGCGCTGATCCAGCAGGTACTGCAGGCCCAGGTTCTGGATGTTGTCGAACGCATTCGCCTCCGAGAAAAAAGTGCCCTTATGGGGCGCGGAGGGGAAATACCGCACCTGCTGCATCCGGGGCATGACCTCGTCGCGCCAGATCTGCAGCCGCTCCTCGTTGCTGGAGGCGTCCAGGAAGCGCACCTGGGCGTCGATGAGCGCGTTCTGGCGTTCGACCAGATCCACGCCTTCCTGCTCGTAATACTTCGATTTGTCGAGCAGCCAGCGGCCCTGGTCGCCCCAGGGCATCGACGAAAACAGGAAAACGCCGTGGTGCTTCGGGTTTTTGCCGAAGTACTGGCCGTTGCCGCGGTTGGTGGCCGACAAGTCGGCATCGAGCTTCTGTTTGTCGAACAGCAGGGCCTCGTCGCCGATAAAGCCGTCCACGTTCAGGCCGCGGCTGCTGGATCCACCGGCGTCGAGCGACACCAGGTGGAAACCGGTCCCGTTGCGGAAAATGA
This sequence comes from Hymenobacter sp. B81, assembly GCF_044628455.1. Taxonomy (NCBI): domain Bacteria; kingdom Pseudomonadati; phylum Bacteroidota; class Cytophagia; order Cytophagales; family Hymenobacteraceae; genus Hymenobacter; species Hymenobacter sp. B81. Next base: position 802,935 of record NZ_JBIYZW010000003.1, read on the forward strand.
TGAAGTGGTCGTAGCTCAGCGGGCCTTCGTAGGGCCGGTCCCAGTTCAAGGTGGGTGGCGGCTTGCGGCCGATGTAAAAGTCCCGGTTCAGCTTGTAACCGAGGCGCTCCAGCGACGAAATGGTCGACGGCAGGGTGCGGCTGAGCACCTGCTTGTAGGTCGAGCCCACGATGACCCAGCAGCTGCGGGGCATCGTCTGCACGATTTCGTGGATGTCCCACGCGATGATCGACGACTTGCCGGTACCGCGGCCCCAGATGCTGACGCCCTCCTTCTTGCCTCGGGCCGTGACGTAGCGCAGCTGGGGCTGGTTGAACTTGAGCCTTACCTGATCAACGGTCGTCATCGGGAACGGCCTCCTCACCGCGCATCAGGTTTTCCATCTGCTCCACGCCGAGCACGTTGTTGTTCACCGCCGCCTGCAGCAGCTCGTAGTCGGCATCGTCGACGTCGTCGAGCTTGCTGAAGTCGATGTTGCGCGTTTTCGGGCCGCGTGGGCCCTCCACGGTCAAACTGATGAAGTACGACGTGTTGCCGCCGTTGCCGGCGTCCTCGGAGCCCGTATCGGCCCGGTGCAGGCCCTGCAGGTTGGCCAGGAACTTGCCGGCCGCCAAGGCGCCGCGCACGTCGGGCGGGCGCATGGTCAGGCACAGCTGCAGCATCATTTGGGCGTGGGTGATCAGCATGGCCCGGGCGCCCTGCTTTTTCACCTTTTTCAAGTCGCCCATCAGGTTTTGGGCATCGGCCAGGCGCCGGTAGCACGTGGCCCGGCTGATGCCGAACTGCTTGGCCAGGAGCGGCCAGGCCTGGTCGAACGTGTGGTAGTTGAGCAGCAGGGCGTAGGCCGCCTCCATCTGCTGGTTCATCAGCTTGTCCGCCGGCGACAACGCCGCCAGCCCGGGCCCGCTTCCGTCCGCCTCCTCGATGGAAGCCGCGTAGATGCGCTCCACGGCCGTGGAGCCCGGCCCCTTCAGGTTCGGTACGCTAGGCAGCTGCGAGGTAGGCGTCGAGTTGCTCATGGGTCAGTTCCTCTCCGTTGCGGGAAATGGTGAAGCGGCGCTGGTTGTCGCGCATGAACTTGATGTAGCGGCGCACGTGCACGTCGACGTAGGCCGGGTCCAGCTCCACCGAGCGGCAGCTGCGCTGCACCTGCTCACAGGCGATGAGCGTGGATCCGGAGCCGCCGAAGAAGTCGGCCACCACGTCGTCTTCCAGGCTCGAGCACTCCAGCAGGTACACCAGGATGTCGATGGGCTTCATCGTGGGGTGGTCGGCGTTGCGCGAGGGCCGGTCGAACTGGAGCACGGTGGTCTGCTTCCGGTCCGAGTACCAGGGGTGCGCGGCGCCTTCCTTCCAGCCGTACAGAATCGGCTCGTGCTGCCAGTGGAAGTCCTGACGGCCCATCACGAACTGCTGCTTCACCCACACCAGGCACTGGCTAAGCTTCAGCCCGGCGTCCTTCAGGGCCAGGCGGAAGTTGGCGCCCTCGCTGTCGGCGTGGAACACGTAGATGGGCGCGCCCGGGGCCATGTAGGCGTAGGCGTTGGTGTAGAAGTCGTAGAGGAAGGCCCGGAACGAGGCATCGTCCATGTCGTCGTTCTCGATGCGCAGGGCGTCCTTCGTCTTGCCCTCGTACTTCACGTTGTAGGGCGGGTCGGTCACCACCAGCTTCACCAGCTGGCCTTCCAGCAGCTTCTCCACCACGTCGGCTTCGGTGCTCGAGCCGCAGATCAGGCGGTGCACCAGGCCGCGGCCGTCCGAGCTGAACTCGTACACGTCGCCGAGCACCGATAGCGGGTTGGCCGGCGGCGTGGGGTCGAACTCCTGCTCCTCGGCCGGCGGCAACGTGATGGCCGAGAGGGCGGCCAGCTGCTCCAGGGCCGGCGCGTCCATGATGTTGGCCAGGTCCAGGTGGCTGAAGTTGTCGAGCAGGGCCTGGTAATCGAACACGCCGGCCCCGACGTTCGAGGTGATGTTGTACTCGTCGAGTTCGTCCTTGGTGAGCTGCCGGTTGGGCACGCGCACGTCGATGAGCTCGTCGCCGCGGCCCAGGTCCAGCAGCACAGCCAGGCGCTGGTGGCCGGCCAGCACCACGTTGTCGAGGTTGATGGCCGGGATTTCGGCCAGGTTGAACTTCAGGATGCTGCGCGTGAGCCGCTCCCGGCCTTCGTCGGTGAGCGTGCGCGGGTTGTAGCTCAGCGGCACCAGGTCGCGCACGCGGCGCTGTTGGGTGCTCCACTTCAGGGGAATCAGTTCTTCAGTCACGATTGGGAAGGGTTGAGTTTTGTCTCGATGAGGGCCAATTCGGCCTCGACCACCTGCAGATCAGCCGCGCGGTCGGGCTTCTTTCGCAGGCGGCTGCGCTGGCTGCGCAGGTTGTTGCGGCGGTGCACCAGCTGCTCGCGGTCGACCAGGTCAGCCGTGGACACGGGCCCGGGCAGTCGGCCGTGCTCGAGCACGTGGGCCTCCTGGTGCTGCAGCTCCTGCACCAAGTCGGTGAGGTCGGCAATGCGGTGCACCATGGTGCAGCGGTCGGCTTTGCGCAGGCGCGGCGCCGTCAGCTGGGCATGCAGCTGGCTGCGCTCGTCGCGGGCTGCCTTGAGCTGCTGGCGCACCTGCAGCAGCGCCGGCGCGTCGGTGGGGGGTGGTGTGGGCGCGGTGGCCACTGGCGGCGCTGCAGGGGCCGGCACCGGGTTGGCAGCTGCGGCGGGTGTGGGCTCGAGGGCCACGTCGGCCAGCGCCTGCAGCTCGCGGCGCAGCACGCCGCGGCTGTACCCGGTCTCGCCCAGGGCGAACAGCTGCTTGTAGGTGCTGCTGGTGCCCAGCTGGGCGTAGAGGGCCACGCCGGCGGCGAAATCGTCGGGTGCACCGAGCCAGGTGGTTAGGTCAGCGCTCATTGCGGCGAGTAGGTATCGCACCAGGTGTAGTTGGTCCACTTGGTGCGCCGGCGCGAGTAGGTAATCACGTCGGTGTCGTGCACCAGGCTATACCCCGCCCGGCTCGTGCTCACCCAGGCCAGGCCCTGGGCGCTGCGCACCAGCAGGGAGTAGGTGGCCTCGTGGTAGGTCGTGTGGCACGAGACATACCCCTTGTTGTCGGTGCTGCAGTCCTGGGTGGTGTAGGCCGGGGTGTAGTCGCGGCCTTCCACCAGGCCCGTCACGTACTCCTTGCGGCCCCCGAAGCAGTCGGTGAGCAGCAGGCTGACCGCCAATGCGCCGGCCAGGGCGGGGCTCATGCCCCAGGCGTCTTTCCATTTCATGCACCGAAATTGCCGACCGCTGCCTCGGGCAAAAAGGACGCAAAAACGCCCGGGCCAATGACCCGGGCGTTTCCCCACGTTACCGCTTTTTCCCTTAGACGGTCTCTTTTGCCTGGCCCGGGGCGCGCCGTGGGCGCCTGGCCACCAGGTAGGTGAATCGGGGGTCGCGGGCCAGCTCGTCGGCTTCCTTCAGCGTGAGCGTGCGCAGGTCGATGGTGCGACCCAAGCGCTGGCTGACGACGACCGTAGGCACGATGGTGCAGCGGTACTTCGCGGCTACCTCGGGCTGGAGCTGGGGCCCGGATTGCTTGGTTGCCATTTAGACTACCGGGGCCGGCTTCATGGTGATGTCGCCCTGGTAGAGCTTCAGGCCGGTGGCGTAGCACTCGCCCTTGACCGTGGTGCCGCGGCGGCCCGAGGAGAGGCGGCCGGAGCCGAAGCTCGGCGTCAGCTCTACGGGCAGGCCTTCGGCGCCTACTTGGAAGAAGCCGCCGTCCGGATCCGGCACGAGCATGATGCCGCCGATGTTCTTCACCAGGTTGAGCATCTCCAGCGACTCGGGCTTGTTGCCCGGGTGGAAGCCTTCAAAGCTCACCTTCAGGCCGCGGCCGTCACGTTCGCCCACGATTTCCGCCTTCAGCTCGTTCGAGTCGAGGGTGATGTAGATTTTCAGGAAGCCCTTCCCGACTTTGAAGGTGTGGTCGGTGGCAATAACTGCCGACAGGCCGGCGGAGGCCTGCGCATCCGAGTACTTCGGCGCTTTGGCAATGGTGGCAAACCAGGACTCAGGCGCGAACAGCACGTAGCCCAACAGGCCCGGCGTGTTGTCCTCGCCTTCGAGGCCCAGCAGGTCTTGGAGTTTCGACAGATCCATGGGGATGTCTTAAAACTGTGATTGGATCGATTGAATGACGTGGGCGCGGGCCTACTTGGCCTTGGCCACGGGCTGCAGCAGGCCGCTCTTGGTGTCGACCAGGTGCTGGAGGGCCTCTTTGTTTTTGCCCAGCTCCTCGGCTTTCACCAGCTCGCCTTTGATGTTGAATTGCTTGCCCAGCACGCGGTACTGCTTGCCGTCGTAGGTCACGATGATGACCTTGTCCACGGCTTGCGCGGCCTCGGCGTTGGCCAGGGCTTCGCCTTGCTCGGCAATGACTACTTGGGCCGCGGCGAGTTCCTCGCGCAGCTGGGTGTTTTCTTGGGTGAGTCGGGCGTTGTCAGCCGTCAGCGACTCGATGGTAGGCTCAGGGGCCGGTTTGTTGGCAGCTGCCATGGTATGCGGGTGTTACTCTGATGGGAGAAAAGACTACTGGGGTGCGACGAAGGCCGGCACCCTACGCGGGTGCCGGCACGTCGCGGGTCGCTAGACCAGGTCGCGGTCGTTGGTGAAGACGATTTCCGGGATGATGAAGCCGATGCCCATGCTGAAGTCGGTGAAGAACTTGAGCAGGCGGTCGACGCTCTCGACCTGGATGCGCGTCTGGTTCTGGATGCGCTTGCGCAGCATGATGGCGTTGCCCTTGGGCGTGCACCAGATCTTCTCCGTGTTGCGGTGCGAGGGCAGGCCCACCACGGTGATGTTGGTGTTGTTGATGCGCAGGCCCAGCTCACCGCCACCGGTGTTCTTGCCATACTTGCGCTCCTGGCCCCGCAGGAAGGCGCGGGCAGCGCTTTCCGAGCAGCCCAGCATCATCGGGATGCTCCAGTAGTCCTTGTGGATGCCGTCGGCGAAGGCCTCGAACTGGTCGACCATCCCCTCGGGGTCGGTCAGCTGCAGCGCGCCGGTGGTAATGGGCGTAATGCGACCAGCCGTTACGTGGGCGTTGATGGTCTTTTTCAGGCCGTCCATCGACGTGCCGGCAGCGCCGGGGGTGTTGGCGGTCGGGGCCACGAAGGAGCCCTGGTAGATTTCGTTGTGCTCGATGTCCTGCTTGATCTGCGGGATCAGGTACACCTCGCAGTACCAGCGCACGAAGGGCCAGGCTTTGCGGTCGATGTCCTCGCCGTCGAGGAAACCCAGCCACGAGGCCTCCAACTCGTCAGGATACTCCTGCGCGTCGACCTTCATTTTGAACTGCTTGATTTCGACGGGCGAGAACGTCACGCCGGCCAGCGGGGTGAAAGCCTTCTGGAAAGGCTGCACCACGCGGCTGAACAGCGTCTTGGCGGCGCGCCAGATCGTGTCGTCGGTGTTCACCGGGGTGAACATGCTCTCGGTGCTGGTCGCCGAGCGCAGCAGGGCGTAGAGGCGGGTCAGGTTCTGACCCTGGTTGAGGTAGTAGGCCCCGAACTGAGCAACTACGTCGGTAATAACTAAAGCCATCGTTTGGGGCTGTTAGGAAGGTTGGTGGAACAATTGAGGGGTGAGGCGGCCTAGATTTCGCCGAGCATCTTGGCGTGCAGATCCTCGACGAGCTTCTGGTTGGCGTCGGGCTCCTGCACGTCGCTTTCGCCGGGCGTGCGCACGGGCGAGGTCTGATTCGCGCCCGGTGCTTTGGCCAGTTTGTTGGCGCGCTCGGTCTCGGCGGCCAGGTCGTTGGTGAGCTGTTGGTTCTGGGCCTCCAGGTCTTTGACCTTCTGGTCGGCCTCGGTGGCGCGCTGCTCAGCGGCATCCGTGCGGCCGGCTTTCTCCTCCAGCTCGTCGTAGGCGGCCGGGGTAATCAGGGCGGCGCCGGTGATGCCGGCTTCCACCAGCTCATTGTTGGCGGCCGTGGCCTCCTCGGCCGTGACGGTTTCTTTGCCCACCAGCGCCGACATGGCGGCGCCCAGGGTCAGGGTTGCAGCAGTAATGCCGCTTTTTTTGAAAGGATTAAGTCCCATGGGTTTGGAGAAAAAATGAGTCGGGGTTACTTGCTGGCGCGGTTCTGCTGCACCAGGCGCACGCACTCGCCCAGGGCGTCCTGGAAGGAGCCCATGGCGTCGATCAGGCCGATTTCACCGGCCTGGCTGGCGAAGAAGGTTTTGCCGGCCGCGGCGCCGGACTTGACGAAAAGCTTCTCGTCGAGCGAGCCGGCACGGCTGGTGCGCACGTGGCTCAGGAAGCCGTCAGCCATGGCTGTCAGGTTGGCCTGAATGGCGCTGTAGTCGCCCTTGGTGGCCGCGGCGAAGTCGGCGTTTTTCTGGCTGGATTGCTTGGCGTAGACTTCGTGGAACACCACGCCCATAGCTTCGAGGGCCGGCTGCACGTCCATCCAGGTCGCCATGATGCCGATGCTGCCGATGGTGCAGGTCTCGTGGGTAGCGATGATCGAGTCGGCCGTCGAGCCAATCCAGTAGGCCGCCGAGCACATGAGCCCGTCCTCGCACAGGGCGACGACGGGTTTGCCGGCGGCTTGGCAGGCTTTCACGCCGTCGACGACGCTCTGGGTGCCGAACACCTGGCCGCCGGGCGAGTCGATGCGCAGCAGCACGGCGTGGATATCGGCATCCTTGGCGGAGCGCTGCAGGTCACTGGCCAGCGACATGAGGCCACGGGGGCCGCACTCCTGATCTGCCTTCATCAGTGGGCCGCTCAGGCCCATCACGCGCACCAGGATGGCGTCGTCGTTGCTGGCGCCGGTGGCGCCTGCAGCTGCCTGCACCCGGGCACCGTAGGTCACGAGCCCGCTGCCGCGCACCTCTACCTGGTAATCCTTCGGCGCAGCTGCTGCCCGCAATTCGGCCAGGTCGGTGGCCGGCGCATGCAGGGCATTGCCCATGAACAGGGCTGCCAGCATGGGCAAGTAGCTCTGCACGTGCTCACGTGACATGAGCCAGGGCGAGGCCGAGAGGCGGGAAACAAGTGCAAGCATCGATTTCAGGGTGAAGACGATGCAAAACTCCCCGGCCCGGAGACGGCTAAAAAGGACACGAAAAAGCCCGGCCCTGCGGGTTGTGCAGAGCCGGGCTTACCCGGGTAGAGCCACGGTTATATCTTATCGAACACTCCCGTAGCTGCCGATTCCGTCATGTTGGCCGCAATGTCCCACACCTTGCCGCTACCGGCCGTTATCTGGTAGTCACCCAGCGCCAGGGTGGTGCCGTTTCGCCCGCTCAGCCGAATGGTGTCGCCCACGGCCCAGATGGTAATGTCCTTAGTGCCGGTGTAGGTCAGGCGTACCGTGGTCCCGCTGATGCGCTGCATGTTCATGGTGGGCCGGTTGAACGACACCACCCAGCTGTTGCTCGCGCTCAGCGTGTTGATTTTGTCGCGCTCCAGCTGGCGCACCGAGGCCTCGTTGGCCTGGCCCACGGTCACGCCTTCGAAGCGCAGCATCTTGCCTGTCGCAGCCGGGCGGCCGGTGGGCGTGGTGAGCAGCAGGTCGAGCACCGCGGTAAACTCGTCGGCCGTCAGGCTGCACTCGCGCAGGTCGTACTCGGTGGCGGCCCGCGAGGCGTCGATCAGGGTGGTCAGGTTGGCGAAGGCCGAGCCGGTGAAGGGCGCGAAGCGGGCCTTGAAAATCCGCAGCTTGTTGAGGTAGGCCGTGGTGTAGAGGAAGCTGGTGGTGCGGTTGGAGCCGAAGTCAATCACTTCCAGGACCGGGCAATCGACGACGCTGATGGTCGTGAGGCGGCTTAGGTTCTGGTCGGAACTGAGGTACAACTCACGGAGTACTGGCATCGAGCCGGCCGTGAAGGTGCCGCTCATCCGGTTGCCGCCCAGGTTCAGGTAGGTCAGGCGGCTGCGGTCAGTGGGCAGCACAATGCTGCTCCAGCGGCCGGCATCCCCGAAGATGCGCACGGCCGACACCTGGCTCAGGTCCAGGGGCTGGTTGGTGAGCAGGCCCGAGCGCACGTAAAACGCATCCCCAAACGTGCCGATGCCCTTCTTTACGTAGCCGCCCGACACGTTCACGTAGTTCAGGTTCACAAATCGACTGGCGTCGAACGTGCCGTCTGGGTCGCCCTCGGTGCCGCGCACGCCCACGTCCATGAGGTTGATGTAGGTGATGCTGTCCGAGTTGGAGGAGTAAGCCCGCATCGTGTGCGTGCCGGCGGCCAGGTTCACCGCGAAGGCCATTGCCGTCGTGGTGACCTGCTGGCCCGAGGGCGAGAAGGCCAGCACGACGGGGTTCACGCTCTGGAGCTGCCCGCTTACGGTTCCGGCTGCCAGGCGCGTAAGAACGATGCTGATATTGGGGGCCAGCTGCGAGATGAACGGCAGCCAAAAACGCTTCAGGCTCATGGCTACAGTTGCTGGCTGACGCTGTAAAGCACCTGGTCATTGGCCAGGTACATCAGCATGTAGAAGTTGAGGGCGCCGCTTTTGTAGTTGCCCGAGCCGGCCAGCCGTTTGAAGGCCGCCGGGTAGGTGGGCTCCGCGCCGGCCTGGTGCATGGCCATGACCACTACCCCGAGCTTGGCGCCGGCCGTGTCGAGGGCGAAGGCGCCGCCACCCAGCGGGGCCGCGGCGGTGCCGTGTACCCGCTCCTTGTCGAAAGCCAGCGTCATCGAGTTGGAGGTAGCGGCGGCAATGTCGGCCTTGAGCGCAATGGCGGCGGCCTGGGCCGTGCTCACCGGCTTGCCCACGTCGCTGGTGTTGTCCACGTTGGCCAGCCCAACCTCTGCTTTGGTCGCAGCGGTGCGGCTCAGCGTTCCATCGCCGGCCACCGTCAGGCCGGCGCCTACAATCACACCGCCCAGGGCGGAGTACGTGGCCGCCGGCAAGGTGTAGGCCGGGCCACCGCCTGCTCCTGCCTCGTCGTCGGCCCAATACAGGCCGCCGGCACCGTCGCTTTTGAGCACCTGCCCGTCGGTGCCGCCGGCCGGCACCAGCGTCCCGCGCTGCTCCACGACCTCCAGCCCGGCGGGCAGGTCGTTCGGGTCGAACGTCCACTCGACCTCGCCGCGCAGCAGGATGTAGGCCCGCTGGCCCTCGTCCGGGTTGAACTCGATGTCCGAGGGGGCATACTTACCGCCTTCCAGAATCAGCACCACCGGCACCGGGGAGTTATTGAGCTCCAGGCGGCCCTGGTAAGGCGCCTCGTTGTGGGTGCGCGGGCCGCGGATGCGGCTCGTGCTGGCCACATAGAGTATGGCGTCCCCGGCGCTCAGCAGGGCCACGTCGAGGAAGTCGTTGGCCTCCAGCGTCAGGACGCAATTGTCCACCGTTAAGTAGCCGTGGCCGCCCAGGTACGTGCCGCTGGCCCCGCCCGCGTCCTGGGTGAGGGTAACCTCGCGCCGGTTCTGGTGCACGATCTGCGTGCCGTCGAGCTGGCTGATGGCGTCGTGCGTGGCCTCTACGCCAGCCGGGGCCGCATTGGGTGCCAGCACGGTAAACGAGGCCTGGGGCGCGCTACTGCCGCCGGTGGTTACCGGCTGCCAGGTGTCGTTGCGGGCCAGCTCGACGAGCTTCTGCGCATCGCTCATGGCTTCAAACCCTGGGATTTCGCGGCGCATGCGCGTGCCGTCCGGGTAGGTCACGGTCTGCATGTGCGTCCGCTCCCCGCAGGTACGGCCGAAGTAGAGCACCTCGCCCATGGGCATGGCGTCGCGCTCGGCATCGTCCTGGACGGGCCGGTCCCAGTTGCTCCACTCGACGAACGTCAGCGTGTAACTGGCGCCATCGGGCTTGGTGATGGGGCCGCCGGGGTTGGTCGAAAACGGTTTGAGAAACGACATCAGTCTACTTTCAAAGTGGTGGTGCCAAACTGCTTCTCGCCGGTGCGCGAGGCGCGGAAGGCCTGCTGGAAGCCTTCCGAGTTGGTGAAGGGAAACACCCGGCTCGGGAAGCCGCCGTTCGGAAACCCGTTCAGAGTAAAGACGCCGGCGCCGTTGCCAGCCTCGAGCCAGCCGGTGATGAGGTAATGGCCGTTGGGCACGTTGATGGTGCGGTTTTGCTGGCGTGCCTGGCTGAACTCCTGAATGGCTGCGGCCCGCAGCAGGGCCGACAGGTCGGCGTCGCTCATCGTAATCGGGTCGGTAGCCGAGGTGGTGACGAAGCGCTTGGCCGACACCACCACGGTGGCTGTGGCCAGTTTGGTCAGGCTGCCGGCATCGGTGGCCGATACCGAGAAGGTGGTGTTACCGGCGGAGTTGGCATCCAGTACCAGGGAGCCGGCAAGTTTCGGCTGGCCCTCGACGTGCGCGGGGTTGGCCAGCTGGTCGGCCGCGGTGTACACCTGGGCCACGCCCTGCACCAGCACGGCCGTGATGGTGGGGTTGGTACCAGGCGTCACCACCCAGCTCACGGTGGTGGCCACTGGCGCACCGGGTTGCCGGTAGGCATTGCTCACCGTGACCACAATGGTGGCCGGCAGCTCGGGGGCGGCGCCCTTCCGGATCACGCGGCCGTTGGCGTCGTCGTTCACCGTGAGCACGTCGCCGGGATTGATGCCGCCCCAGGTGCGGGTCGCCGCGAACGTAATCGTGGCCACCGTGCTACCGGCGGATACCGAGGCAAAGAGGGTATAGTAGTCGTCGGTGGCGTCGTCGCCGGTGGGCTCGGGGTTGTTGCCGCCGTTCATGTCGTTGTCGACCTCCAGCAGGCGGGTTTGCCCGCCCGCGAAGGTGAACTTAAACACGTCGCCTTTGCGGTAATTGGCCGAGGCGCTCCAGGGCAAGTAGGAGGCCACGCGGTCGTCTTCGTCGCCCTGGGCCAGTACCAGGTGCGCATTCACCAGGTCGTCGGCCGCGGCGCTGAGGCTGCGGCGCGCGCGGATGGCTCCCGTTTCGTTCGGCACGACGATGTACTGCACCGGCGCTGCGGGCGCTGCTGGTGCGTCTTCGGATCCGCTGCCGATGCCGCCGCTCACGTAGTCGCCCACCACCACGGTGCCGCCCAGCACGATGGCGCCCGGCTTGATCAGCGCGAAGCTCTCGACGTTGGGCACGTAGTAGGGCGCGCCGAGCACCTGGTTGGTGGTCAGGCCGTCGATGAACACCTGCGAGTCCTGCATGTCCTGCAGCAGCTCCCGAAAGGTGGCCTCGGTGATGTTCTGGTACTGGTTGTCGGCAAAGCGGGGCAGCCACTTGGCGCCGAAGGCTGCAGGGGATAATCTGGCCATGGGGAAGCTATTCGATGGTAAAGGCCACGCGGAAGCCGCTGCGCACGATGACGGTTTTGCCGGCGGGCACCGTGGCCATAAGGTTGCCGGCCAGGTCGCGCACTTCAACCAGGCCGCCAGCGCCGGTGCCCAGCTGCACCGCGTGCTCGAGGCCGCGGTCAGATACCAACCAGGAGCCCAGGTAGGGGCGGGCCCGGCGCACGGTGTCGCCGGCGGCGCGCCAGTCGTAGTTGTTGCGCTGGCCGAAGGCCTCGGCGCCCGAGTCGAAGGTGTCGGAGTAGAGCAGCGGCTGGTCGGGCGTGCCCACCAGCTGCACTTCTCCGTTCCGGTCGCGGGTAAGGAACACCAGGCGCTGGCCCTGCAGGGTTTCCAGCCCGGCGGCCAGGCCGGCGGTGTGGCGGGGCAGCACGCCCTGTAGCTGCTGCTGGTAAATGTCGCCGTGGCGCCCGAGGGCCTTGGGGGTCTGCTTGTGGCGCACGGTGTAGCGCGTGCTCACCAGCTGGTACCACACGGCGCCCGGCACTAGATCCAGATCCTGGCGGATCAGCAACTCGCCGGCGGCGGGCCAGCTGCGGAAGTTGCTGGCCAGGGTGTACCAGACCGCCTCGAGCCCGCCGATGTTGTCGGCGGGCTCTTGCTCGATGTTGCGCAGGCCGAAGGGGTCGTAAGGCAAGCCCAGGCCGCTCGGGTTAGGAGACTGAACGGCCATGTTATGCGAAAGAGGGCGTCGCTATAAGTTGCTGACGCAGAGACAACACGGAGGCGTAACGGGACAAACCTCCCGTTTCCTGGGACATTTCAGCCGTTTTCTGAGACAAACCAGCCGTTTTCTGGGACATTTTACCTACCGATTTCCCCCTTCTTTTTTTCAGGGCGGGTAGGTTGCAGTTGCGCTGCACGGCCTTGCGCAGGGTCTCGAACTGGATGTCTTCCTCGCGCAGGTCGTAGGCGCCCATGAAGTCGAGGATGACTTCCCGGATGGAGGTGCTGCGGTTCAGGAAGGAGCGCACCCACAGGTAGAGTTCTTCCTTGAGCAGCTCGTCGACAAAGTCGTTGAATTGAAAGACGGTGTAGCTGGTGAGTTCCGTCAGGCCGTACTGGTGCACCGGGAAGTTGCGCAGATCCAGCTGCAGCACTTGGGTGCAGCCCTGCAGGGAGCCGGCGTGGCTGAGCTTGCCCTTGAGCTGGCGGCGCAGCAGGTGAAACAGCATCTTCCCGAAGCGGTCGGCGTTGCTGAGCACGTACTCGCCATGCCCGAGGTGCACGTTCAGGTACTTGCGAACGTGCGGTTTAACGGGGAAATCCAGGGTTTTCAACATACAGCGCGCTTAGAACAGGTTAAAACTACCGCGCTGAACTACCGGGATAAAGGACTCCCGCGCCGGCGCCCACGCGGGCACCGGGAAGCATAAATGTGCTGTCATGTATCTGGAAATATTACAGTGTTCGCTACCGAACAATATTGCCAATCTACAACGTCACATCAAAGGTTCAATCGAGTTAATTATGCTTATTGAACTGATTTTTACTGCTAAATGAACGCGGGCTTAAGGCCGAGCTTCTACTTCCGAGGGTACCAAACGAGGGAGTAGGCCGGAATGCCGCGCACGAACACGTCGCCATCGGTATCGATGGCGGTCTCAGGCTTAAGCTCTGGAGCGGCATACACCTCCAGCTGGTACCGCCCGGGCCGCTTGGACTTCATCAGCCTGGCGCTGGCGATGTGGTACACCGTGCCCACCTGGTTGCGCCTCACAATGCTGACGAGAAAATCGTCCGGGGCTGGAGCGGGATGCTCCAGGCCCAGGTCGTAGGTGATCCAGCGGGATTTCATTTGCCGGCCTGCAGTGAGCTGGTTTTAAACTGCCGAATCTCTGGTTTATCGGTCTTCCAACCAGGATGCCCTGTGGGGCCGTTAACCTTGCGCTGACGAGCGGGTAGATCCACCCAGCAGTAGTTAGTCCCGATGGTGCCTGTGACGGTGCCATACCGCCCGTCGTATTGCGTATTGGAGTGTTTGACCTTGACCAGGCTACCCACTTTAAAAGAACTATTCATTGCGGTATTTGAAAAAAGGGTTCGAGGAGAATGGCTTTCTGGTGCACCTTGCCCAGGGCCGTCAGGAGTTCGTCGCGCCGGCACTGTTGCTGCAGCTGGCCGGCCAGGTGCGTGAGCAGCTGCAGCTCGTCGTGCTCGAGGCGAATCTTGCGCGGCTTCAGCGGCGACTTCCAGCTGCGGTGGGCGCTCCAGAGGCGCTTGGCAATGCGGCCGAGGGGCTTGATGCTCAGCGCCTGGGGTAGATCGAGCGGACGCACGGAGGCCTTCGCCACCAGCTGGAGCAAGTACTGCTCGATGGTGCTGGCCAGCCAAGCCACTTCCTGGTGGTGGAGGTCGATCTTTTGATCGAGGTGGCGCAGGTCGATCATTCGGGTAGGCGTCTAGGGTACACAGGGCGGTTCAGGAGCACCCATTCCAGCGCTGGGTAGGTGCAACGGCAGGCACAGGCGCGGCACAAGTAGCAGCGGGGGCTGGCGACGTATTTGAGAGGGCGCCAATTGCCGCACCCATCACATTCAATGAATCTTAGGCCGCCCTTGGATACTTTCAGATGGCGCAGGCTCATAATTCCAGGGACTGTTGCTGCGGCACTTGTGCCTCGAGCATCTGGATGGCGCGCTCCAGTACTGCAATCCGGAGCGCTGCTATTTCGCGGGTGAGGCCGTGTTTGCCCTGGCGCACCCAGTCGGGATAGTGGCGGTGGCGCATGGCCAACTCGCGTTTCAGTTCGGTGAGCACGTCGTCGGTGCTGACTTTGGGGAAGGGGCCGAGGTAGCTCATGAGGCAATGGCAAGGTGGTGTAACAGTTCGCCGATGTGGCCCGGGCGGCGGGTGTCCACGACTTCGCGGTCGGACTCGTCGACCTGCGGCACGGCGTGGGCGAGGCCGGCGTGCTCCAGGATCTTGAACTTGCGGCCCTGGGTCCGTTCGCAGATGCGGTAGTAGTAGAGCTGGTGGCCCAGCTGGTTGCGGAGCACCCGCAGCTGCTCCAGGCCGTCGTCGTCGTTGGTGTAGCTGTAGAAGGTGCACTGGCGCCGTTTGCCCTTGCGGCCCCACTGGCCCGGCGCCAGCTCGTCGAACACGGCCCACAGCCAGTACTTCGCCGTTTGGCTGGCAGCGCTGGGATTGTCGCGCTTGGGCGGCAGCGGCTTCGTAGGCGGGGTTTTGGTAAGGAAGTCGTTGAGGTCTTTGTAGCCGCGGTACAGCTCGTTTTGCACCTGCACGCGGCCCGGCAGCGCCTCGCGCAGCACGTGCAGCGCCCGTTCGCCGGCGGCGTCGTTGTCACCAAACCACCGGATCGGCCCGTCCTGCTCCATGAGCAGCGGCAGCACCGAGCCCAGCAGGTTCACCGAGTTCAGGATGAGCACGGTGCTCCGGAAGCTGCTCACCCGGTAGCACGTCAGCGCGCTGAGGTAGTCCATGAAGCCCTCGAAGATGTTCACCCCCGGCTCCGTGCCGTGCAACCAGGTGACGCCCTTCTGGCCGATGGTGCCCTGGAAACCCTTGCTGCGCACTTCCCAGCCGCCTTCCGTTTTCCAGCCCAGGGCGAAGTAGGGCTTGCCACGCTCCTTGCCCTGCACCTGGTAGAACACCTGCTGCAGGTGCTCCATGGTGCGCTGGTTGCGCTGGATCAGCGGCCAGTTGATGCCGCGGCTGGTCAGGTACTCCACCAGGGCCTTCCACGTCAGCGGCTCCGTGCGCACGTCGGTGAAGGTGATGGGGCCGGTGGCCACCGTCTTGCCCTTCGCCGCCGGCTGGGCCAGCGGCAGCTCCGTGGCTGCCGGCATGTCGAGGGCCCAGGCGGCCAGCACTTGGTGCGCGATGGGCAACGTCACGCCCGTCAGGCGCATGATCAGCTTCAGCACGTCGCCGCCGTACACCTTCTGGCCGGCCTCGGCAGGCTCGCCGAAATCGGCCCACACGTTCTTCGGCTCCGACACCACGAAGCTGGGCGTCTGCTCGTCCGGGCGGAAGGGGGAGATGAAGTAGTAGTTGCCGCCGGCAGCCGGCCCGGAGACGGGTTGCTGCCCGAGGCGGGCCATGACGGCCAGCAGGGGAATGCGTTTGGTGGAGGCGGTATCGAGGCGCGTCATGGCCCGGTTTTTTAAAATTTTGGAAATGGCTCCCCCTACCCACGCTGTCTGCCGGCGTGGCCAGGGTTGGGCGGCCCCGTTTTTCGGCCGCCCCCGCTCTTTTTTTTTCAGCCAGCCCCTCGTTATCCCCGTCCGGCGTGTGGAAAAGTCGGCTCCGGACCGACGTTCCTATGCTTCATAACATCTATGGATGTTCTCAGTGGTAGGAACGGTTATAAGGCTGGGATTTTTGCCCGACTATAGTTTTTTAAGAAGGTCGGGCGGTAGCCTGCGAGAATTGCGCGGCCAGCGCCAGCAGGCTGGCCATGCCGTTTACAGGGGCCTTTGCGGGCCGCTGCGGGGCCGCTGGTGCTACGCGGGGCGCCGGGGCCGACTGTGAGGCCATGGCGACGCAGGGCTCGTCAAACACGATCAGAGCCGGGTTAATCAGCAGCTGCAGGCCGCCGCGCACCTGGGCCTTGCCGCGCAGGAAGCCGTGCTCGATCAGCGCCAGGATGTGCCGGTAGGCGGTCTTCGGGTCGGCGTTGTCGCAGCGCTTCGCCAGCGACGTGCGCGTGGTGCGAATGGCCAGGTTAATGGCGCGCGTCGAGCGGCGCCAGTCGGCCAGGAAAATGTTGATGATTTCCTTCATGGTGTGCACCACGTTGCCCTTTAGGCGGGGCAGCTTGAATTTGGGGCGCGGGGCCTCGAGCGCGGCCAGGTGCGCGGGCACGGCGGCCGGGCGGATGGGCTCGGGGTTCTTGAACAGGCGCTTCAGGCGCGTCCAGGTGGCGGTGTAGTCAATGCGCAGCTTGAGGGAATCGGGGCGGTACATGGGAAGCGGGATGAAGGGTGAACAAAGCGGACGCTGCCGCTACAGTGCAGCAGGGCGGTGCTGCAGGCCGTTCGGCTTCCTGGCTGGACACCGAAGCCAGCAGCCAGCCGCACACCTTTCCACGAGTAAGCGGGGGCCCCTCATTCGAGGCAGGAAGTATCAGGAGGTGGGTGGTGGCCACACAGGGCTAGGCCGGCTTCCGGTCGGGGTCAAATTCGCACAGCAGGTGAGCGGAAGCGGTGGCTGGAACAAGCCGGGCGGGGCTCGGCGCGGGCGGGCCGCGCTCGGAGGCGAGGAAGGGGCTCATTGGCTCAGCGCGTTTTCCAGGTCGCTGATGCTGCGGCGCAGGTTATCCTCCTGGTCGCAGAGTTGTTGCCAGAGGCCACCGGCCTTGCCGATCATCTTGCGGCAGATGCGGGATTTTTCACCCTTGACGATGCGCAGGTCGCGCTTGAGCTGGGCCAGTACCACGCTGTGGCGGGCGGCTTGCAGGATGGTCATGCGGCAGCCACCTCCTTCCCTGCTTTTTTCGGTTTGGCCTTCGCGGCCGTCACCTGCAGCTGCGCCTGCTTGCGCAGCTCCTCCACGTCGACGCCGGCTCCCGCGGCGGCATGCACTACGGCGTCGGAGTAATCCAGCAGCGAGTCACGGTGCAGCCGGTAGGTGAGCAGCAGGGCGGAGAGCTGCACGGTGCTGAGCCGGGCCAAGCTCTCATCCAGCCACGTGCTGACGTCCTGGTGGCCTTCCAGCTTGCCCGGGAGCGTAAAGCCAAAATGCTTCTCCAGCCACTGCCGGCTCACCTCCGATGGTTTGCCGTTGTAGCTCAGCAGGTCTTTGGCCAGGTACCGCAGCAGCGCGGGCCAGTCGTTCTGTGTATCGAGCAGGTGCTCGACCAGAGCATCGGCCAGCAGCAGCTTGTGGCGGGCCTTGACCTTATTGGCCAGGATAGTGGCCTCCCGCTCTTTCCGGCTCTGCTCCGGATCCTTCGCATCCTTCGCGAGCTTAATGTACACCTGCGTGCCCAGGTCACCAATCGTGTAGCTGTCCACCACCACGGCCCGCACGGCACCGGGCGTGTCGGCCGACACTTTTTGATAGCCCTGGCTGCTCAGCAAGCCCGGCTTCGAGGGCGTGTACTGATTGGAAATTAGGAGCGGCTTCTGCTGCAGATCGGCTGTCAGCTGCGCCACCTGCGTGTCGATGTGCGCTTGCAGCTTCGCGGCGAAACAGCCCGCGTCGAGGCAGCGGTCTTTCTGCGCCAGATCTGCGAAGAGGAACTCCTGGGCGGCCGTGCGCTTCGGGCACGCGGTGCAGGGGCCGGCAGCCGGCAGCAGCTCCGCGCATTTCTTCGAGAACGGCGCGCTGGCCAGTTCACGCAGGTAGCGGTCGACCCAGCCCTGGGCGTGGCCAGCCAGTACTACCGTCAGATTCGTGAGAGCGTACTTTTCCTCCTTCGCAATGCGCTCCTGTATCTCCTGCGTCTGCCGGGCCAGCTGCACGGCCGCGCCAATGTGCATACGCCCAGCGCGTAGCATGTCCATGAACGGCGGGATGAGCTGCACCAGCTGCGCCCGCTGCGCCACAAACTCCGGCCGCATGCCCAGGCGCAGGGCTATTTCCTGCACCAACATGCCGGCGCCGATGGCTTCTGCGAAGTCCTCGGCCTCGTCGGCCGGGTTCACGTCCTCGCGGGCGTGGTTCTCCAGCAGCTGGATTTCCAGGAACTGCTGGTCGGTCAGCTCGCGCACGGTGGCGCGGATGGTGTCGACGCCGGCCAGCTGCGACGCGCGGTAGCGGCGGCCACCGACAACCAGGTTGTACTTACCCGGCTCGGTCGGGTAAGGCCGCACCATCACCGGGTGAATCAGGCCGTGTCCTTTGATCGAGTCGGCCAGGCGCTGCAGCCCGGCTTCGTCGAAGGTCTTGCGCGTGTTGCGCGTTACCACGATGTCAGTCAGCGGGATGGTGCGCACTTCGTCGGCCGTGGCAGCCTGCAGCACTTCGCCGTGGTAGGCAACCGCTTCCTGAGCAGGCTCAGGTGCAGTTGCCGGGGCAGGCTCCTGCACGGTCACCACCTGCAGCTCGACGTCGTTGAACTCGGCCTCGGCCTCGGGCTGGGTGTCGGTAGCCGGAAAGCTCACCGTAGCAATCGGGAATACGGTTTTACCGTCGTCGACCACCTTGAGCACCGTGCCGGTGCGGCCCGTCCATTGGGCGTTCAGGTCGCAGGCCTCCGAGACGACTACCTGGTCACCGGCGGCAACGAGCGGGGCTTCCTGGGGGACAACAGCCATCGTGGTGGCTGGCTGCGCTGCAGCGGCTCCTTTCTTCGCCCTAGACATGGGACAGCCCTCCTCTCTTTGCAGACCGAAAATCCCCCCACCGTACACCGAAGTGGAAAATCGACTCGTCTTCCTCTACCTCAACGGTCACCGCAGTACTCGACAGGTTGACGTTGCCGCCAGCGGGTCTGCTTTCCTCGCGGATGATCTTGATGCCTTCCTGCATCGGGCTGCTCATGAACGCCCGGAAGAGGGGCATGTCACGCTCCAAGACGGGGAAGGTGATTGTCTGCACCTGGGCCGTGGGCTCGGCTTCCTCCAGCTTCTTTACGTCGGATGAAGGCCAGGCTTGGATGCCATTCACCAGCGAGTGGTACACGCTCCGGGCGTCTTCTTCCTTCTCGCAGCTCAGCATGACGATGACGTGCTTGGCGTCATTGGTCAGCGACACCTCCAGCTGGTCGGGCGCATCGTCGGTTTGAAACTTCAGCAGGCTCACAGCTCTACCCCTCCTTCCTCGCCCAGCTGGCGGGTAATGGCGTTAATCCGCACCTGGTACTCGTCACGCTCCCGGCGCAGCATCTTCAGCGATTCGGCGTAGCGGTAGGGATTGTGCTCCGCTACCCGAATCTGGTAGAGCACCTCGTCGAGGCAATTCTGCAGGTGGCCGCGGTCGGCCAGCATCTGCTGACGCCCTTTCGGGCCCTGCTGTAGCTCCGAGAGGGGCTTCAGCTGGATGTTCGGCGCCATGCCGAAGAACAACTGGGCGGCTACGCTCTCGACCGTTGCAGAGGCGCAGTCCGACGTGTACACGTTGATGGTGCGGCGCTGCATGGCTAGGAGGCCTTGGCCGTTGCAGGGGCGGAACCATCGGCATCCAGCTCAGCGAGGGCTGCCGTGTGAATCTTGCGCAGTTGCAGGAGGCTGCGCACCTCTTCCTGGTCGGCGACTACATCTTCGGCCGGCCCGATGCTCATGGTGGGCCGCGGCGTATTCAGCCGCAGGCGCAGCACCGTGATGCGGCGGGAGTGGGAGTAGATGGCCACCGCGTGGTCTTCGGCCGTCAGCTGGGCGAAGTTGTCGATGGTGACGGAGGTGTTGCTCATCGTGGAAAGGTGTAGAAGTGGGAAAAGCGCGCAGCTACGATGCTGCGCGCATGGTTGGAATGCTCATGGTGGCCAGGTCGAAGGGGAGGCCTTGCCCGAAGGCAGCCAGCGCGGGCCACGGAATGCGGGGCTCCGACGGGGAGAAGTGGTAGACCTGGAGCGTAATGGTGGAGCCGTCGCGGCCCCGTTTGCCGTTGTTGATCCAGCGCTGCACCGTGCTGCGGCTCACGTCCAGCTCAGCCATCACCTGCTCGATGCTGAGCAGGCGTGGCACCTGCGTACCGGCCGCCGGCGTAGCAGCGCCGAGCGTTTCCACCAGGCCCTTGATGGCCTGGAAGTACTGGTCGAGGATTCCCACAGTGACGAGGTCGGCGGCGGTCATGGCGCGGCAGTTAAGAGGCAATGGCCATGCAGGCAGCCCCGGAAAAGGGCCGCGTGCGCAGGCGGAAATGGATTTCTTGCTTCAGTTCGGGGTGGCGAGGAGCCAGCACCGTGTAGAGCTTGTCGTACTGCTCGGGCTCGAGCACCTCGACGCAGGCGGCTTCGAGTACTGCGTCGGCCACCGGCAGCTCAGCCGGATTAACTACACCTTCGGGAGTGGGTGCCGTCAGCATCAGGCCGCCACGCTGAGGGTGGCACCATCCTGCACCAGCGGCACGATGCGGCAGGGCGCCGGCAGCAGGCGCACCTGGCTGCGGCAATCCTCCAGCTCGATTTCCTGAATGCCGGCGCTGATGTCGCCGAACAGCACCTCTTCGCTGGTGCGGCCCTCCTCGACGGCCGTGCGCAGGGAAGCAGGGGTGGTGCCGGCCACGTACACCGTGAAGCCGGTGGGGCGCGGCCAGTAGCCCAGGATGGGCAGGCAGAGCAGGGCGCCGGGCTGCAGCATGACCATGCGGCGGCGGGTGCCGGTGGCATCGGTCGGCTCGGCCGTAAGGCGGATTTGTTTGCCAGTCAGCGCATCGGTCACGCTGATCGGGCGGTAGGAGGTAAGCATTTGTGGAAAGGTGTAGGTGAAGGGGGTAGGGCTATCCAGCCGGCCGCAGGTGCGCCGGTATGCTGTAATCGGGCAGGCCGATTTCAATCAGGGTGATGAGCTTGGGCAGGTTGGGCGAACGGCCGATGCGCACGTTCTCCAGCTGACTGAATTTTTCAGGGGCACCATTCCGAACCGCACGTTCCACCACCTCTGGGGAGAGGGCCTCAATGGTTTCAGCAACCAGGTAGAAGTACTTCTGCCGTTCGGTGAGCGTGGACATAGCTGTGTTTGTATGGTTTTGCACCGCCATAGCGTTCTTGCGCTATCTTGTCTGTACAGTTCAGTACAGTGGTTCAAACATACGCAGGTTGAGCGCGCAAAGCCAATTCAACCAGACACAAAAATTCAACCGAACGGGCCAAAGTGACGGAAACAACTATAAATCAGCGACTAAAATTTCTGATCAAGGAGCTTGGATTGAGCGCACGCCAGTTCAGTCTGGATATCGACGTGCCCGAAGCAACCACGCGCAACTACCTTAACCGGGGTTCAAAACCCGGTATTGAATACCTGAATAAGGTTGTGCGTCACTTTGACCGCGTAAGCATGGCCTGGCTCCTTTCAGGTGAAGGGGAAATGTTTACGGCCAACACGCTTGAAGAGGGCGGCTCCGTCTATAACATTGGCAACAGCGGCAACAGCGTTGGCCGCAACGTGGGCACCCTCACGCAGCATCATGGCAGCGGCCGTCCGGCGGCCGTTGCAGGCAAGCCAGGCCTCGAGCACGAGAATGAAGCCCTGAAGAAAGAGGTCGAGCTGCTCCGCAGTCAGCTCAACGATAAGGAACGCATCATCCAGCTGCTGGAAATGCAGCTGCGGAAATAGGCACGCTCCCCCTCCACCAATTATCCCACACCTGCACCGTATGAAGTTAACCCGCTATTTGGCAGCCCTGTGCTGCATTCTGGCGCTCCTGGTGGCCAGAAACACCAATGGAGAAGCACGCCTGCTGCAGCTGCTGCCTTCCCTGGTACTACCCAATGCCCTGCCCGGCACGCTTCCGTACCTGGTGCAGAACAATGCTCCAGCAAATGAGACGGGCCGCTGCCACGTGGTGCGGCCCCGCCAGCACAGCTCCGAACGGCTGCACCGGCACGCCACGCACAACCATGCACTCGTGCTGCCGATGACCTCGCAGCATCAGGCGGCGGGCGCTCTACGCTCGGCCGTTGCCCTGGTGGGTGTACTGGCCCACGCCGACGAGTACCGGACAGCGGATGTACAGACGCCCCGACCGGCATCCGATTGCATAAAATGGCGTGGGCCCCGGGCCCAGGAAATACATGCTGCCCGCGACAACCTCACAGGCCCAACTCATGGCCTCAACACCTACTCCAGTGCCAGCTAGGTCGGTGATGCCATATGGCCTGCCGAGCCCAAGTTGCTCGACTGCGCCAGCTGATAAACGCCCTCGCCCTCACGCCGGCAGAATTCTCCCAGCGGCTCTTGCTTTCCGATGACCGCATCGACGATGTACTCAGCGGCAAGAAGCGTCCCTCTGTCAAGTTAATCTGCCGCATTAAGCGAGCCTTCCCCAGCGTCTGCTCAGACTGGCTGCTGATGGGGGAAGGCCAGATGTTCAACCCGCCTTCTGCGCCTTTACCCCGGCCTCAAGAATCCACTACAACTGCCGCAAACAGCATCGGGGTCAACTACGGCCACGCCACGCAGATCATTGTCAATGATAGCGAGGGCGGCCCTGGGTTGACGCGGATCTACGAAGCCTTCTACACCACCCAGCTCCGGGATAAGGAGCGCATTATTCAGCTGCTGCTGCAGCAGCTGGAGCCCCATCGCAGGCCCAAGCCGTAAGCTCCATGATTAGAATTACCATTTGCTCCATACTTTTACTTGGGGTGCTATTGCCCAAGGCGCACGCCCAGAGTGAGGAATACCACCCGGTGGCTGCAGGAGGAGCCCCGCTTTTCCGTGCGCTGAAGGATACCGTGAAATCCCCCGCCTACCAGCTCAAGCCGGGCGAGAAGCTGATGCTGATCGAGGAGCTGAGCCCGCGATGGTATAAGGTCAAGCGCCAGGGCTTCGAGTACTTCACGCCGGCCAGCAGCTTTGCACCTGGTACCCGGGTACCGAAGTCAGGTGAGTCCGTCGTGCTTCCTGTCGACCCGGCGACCAAGCTGGTGACCTACACGGCCGTCGTACAAGTGCCAGGCGCCTCGCAGAATGAACTGTATGCCCGGGGCAAGGTGTGGTTCGTCAACACCTTTAACTCGGCCAAGGCTGTCATGCAGGCGGAGGAGAAGGATGCCGGGCTGCTCATCGGCAAAGGGTGGACGGGCATCGTGAAAAAGGGCGCCCTCGGCATTCCAATGGAAGAAAAGCTCTGGTACACCGTGCGCCTGTCCGTAAAAGAGGGGCGCTACAAGTATGAAATCTACCAATTCAAAACCGAGCTGCCAGCTTCCAGCAGCAACCCGACTCCCGAGGCCAGCGCAGTGGAATCCTACCTGGTGCGGGAAGTAAAAAAGGGCGACCCTTTTTACAAGCTTGTCATGCAGGGCCGGGCGCAGGTTGATGCAGAGGCTACAAAGCTGATCGAGTCAATTAACAAAGCCATGGCCCAGCCGGCCACTGGCGGCGACTGGTAATGGAAGTCAGTTGCCAGCTCCGAAAGGATCAGGTATCCAAGAAAGGCACGGCCCTCATCCAGCTCACCTTCTGCTGGGAGGGCCGGCGCCTGCGCATTTCGTCGGGGGAAAAGTGCCGGCCGAAGGATTGGAACGACGCCCGGCAGCGGGTGAAGGCCAATCCGGGCAGCTACGCGGCGGAAATCAACGCCGTGCTCGACGACTGGACCAAAGCCGCCGACCAGGTGCACCGCGAGGCCCGGCGCCAGCAGCTGCGCCTGGACGAGCAGGCCATGGAGGCCGCCATCCGCAACCGCTACCGGCAGCTGGTGGCCGAGGCGGCAGGCGAGCCGGCGGAAGTGGTGCTGCCCGTCGTGGCGCCGGCAGCGCCCACGTTGCTGCAGGAGATGGAGCGCTGGATTACGTACCAGGAAGGCAAAGTTTCCCTGCGCTCGGGCCAGCGGCTGAGCGCGAGTTACCTGACCGGCCTGCGGCGCAGCCTGCGCGAGCTGCAGGCCTTCGAAGCCGAATGCACCTGGCCGCTGAAGTTTGCCGGCATGGATCACGCGTTTTACATGGCGTTCCAGGACTTCGCCCTGAGCAACCGGGGCCGCGACATCAACACCTTCGGCGCCTACATCAAGAACCTTAAGACGTTCCTGATCTGGGCCACCAAGCAGAACATCACGGTCAACCCGAACTTCCGCGACTTTGCCGTGGTGGATATCTACCGGGGCGCCGACGCGCTGACCCAGGATGAACTGCTGCGCCTGGCCGCCATCGACTTCGCCGATGCTTCGGTACGTGCCTACCTGGAGCAGCACTTCGAGCCCGGGGCGGGCCCGCGCCACGGCGGTCGGGCCGCCTTCACCTTGGACGACTACATCCAGCGCACCGAGGAAGCGCGCGACAAGATTCTGCAGTGCTGCTATTTCGCGCTGCGCATTTCAGATGCGGACCGCCTGGCACCGAAGCATCTGGAGCAGGACATCGTGCGCATCTTCGCCGGCAAATCGGACGGCATCTGCATCATTCCCTTCTTCGACGACGACGTGTTCAAGCCGAGGGCCCTGGTGGCCAAGTACGCCGGCCGCGGCCTGGCCACGTGTCTGCCCCGCATCTTCAAGCGGGAACGGTACCTGCCCCACATCCAGCACCTGGCCGGCATCACCCGCATCAAGCTCACCAGTAAAGTGGGGCGCAAGACGTTCGCCACCCTTAAGATTTACCAGGGCATTCCCAAGTCCCAGGTGATGCTGGCCACGGGCCACAAAACCGAAAGCTCGTTCAATCGCTACCTGGGCGTGAACGAGGAAGAGCTGCTGGGTCACTTCCGTAAAACTGCCCGTAAAGTGGAATAGGCAAGTGTCAGAAATAGGGGCTTTTTTAGTGGCAGACAAATGCATCATATAGCTTACCGCTGCATGATGTAGAATTCGATAACTCGATTTTTAGCAAATTGAGCCCGTTTTTCATGAGCAACGATAGGCAGCAAAATGTAAGGGCCGTTCTGCACTGGAGCGGGGGCAAAGACTCGGCCCTCTGCTTCTACCACGCCCTGCGCCAGCCCGGGCTGCGCCTCACCCACCTGCTTACCACCCTCAACGAGCACTACCGGCGCGTGGCCATGCACGGCGTGCGCCCCGAGCTGCTGCTGGCCCAGGCTACGCGCATGGGGCTGCCGCTGCAGCCGGTGTGGCTGCCCGAAAACCCCGGCATGGCGGAGTACGAGCAGCGCATGGCCGACGCGCTGCGCGGGCTGCACGCGGCGCACGGCGTCACTGCCTCGGTGTTTGGCGACCTGCACCTGGCCGACTTGCGGGCCTACCGCGAGCAGCAGCTCGGGGCCCTGGGCTTGCAGGCCACGTTTCCGCTCTGGCACAAGCCGGCCCGGGAGCTGCTGGCCGAGTTCTTCGACCTGGGCTTCCGGGCCGTGGTAGTATGCATAAACGACCAGTACCTCGATGCCAGCTTCTGCGGCCGCGAGCTGGACCGCGACTTTCTGCGCGACCTGCCCCCGGGCGTGGACCTATGCGGTGAAAACGGCGAGTACCACAGCTTCGTCTACGATGCGCCCTACTTCGCCCGCCCCATTCCCCTGCGGCGCGGCGAGCGGGTGCGGCGCAGCTACCAGCCAGCAGCCGAAACCCGCGAAGACTGCTACCGCGACCAGCCCGACCCCTACGCTGCCGGCTTCTGGTACTGCGACCTGCTGCTGGAGGAAGAAGCTACCGAAATAGCGCCGCCTGCCATTCAAGCCACTTAGGCTGAAAAGCAGGCGGCACCATAAGGCCAATCAGTCCTGGCTACAGCGTGGTATCGGGTGAGGAGTAGGTAGCAGTGGGCTCAAACGGGTCGATGCTGCCCGGTTCAGTAGCGCCGCCCTGCCGTTTAGCTGCTGCCTGCCGGAGCATGCGGCGGTGCAGCGCTTTGGAGCTGGTGCGTCCGCGGCGCTGCGAGAGAGCCACGGCAGTAGCCAGGCCAATGGCAGCTGCTGCCGCCCCGATCAGCCAGGGGTTAGTGGCGTCAAACACGGGCGGCGGCACCGATACCACGCCGGTTTCGTCGGCAATAGCGGGCTGGGGCACGTAGCGGCCGTGGGCGGGCACGGCCAGCTCGTCGAAGTGCTGGGCCAGCTCATTCAGCTCGCGCTGCAAAGCTGCGCCGCGCATGGGAATGCCGTGGCCGGTAGCGGCCACATTAGGCTTCAACGCGGCCAGCAGCTCTACCGAGTGCCGGGCCTGGTGCCAGTCGCAGGTGAAGTAGCGGGGCGGGCCGTGCACTTCCTGCTCCTGCGCCCACACCGCCAGCGCCGACTCCTGCTGCACCGTGCAAAACGCGTCGCCGGCCAGCAGCACGCGGTCGGACTCGCGGAAAAACGACGCGTGACCGGGCGTGTGGCCGGGCGTGTGCAGCCAGCGCCAGTCGGGCAGGTGGGGCACGCTGCCATCGGCCGCGAAGGGCTGCACCCGCTCGCCCAAATCGTAGGGCGACTTGGGGTAAAGAAACGACAGGGCCGCCATGGCGCCGCCGCCCACGGTGGGGTCGGGCGGGGGGTACGACGAGCGGCCGGTAACGTAGGGCAGCTCCAGCGGGTGCGCGTACACGGGCACGTCCCAGCTTTCGGCCAGGGTTTTCAGGCTCCCGGCGTGGTCGAAGTGCGCGTGGGTGAGGATGATGGCGGCCGGCGGCACGTTGGCTCCGAACAGGGTTTCGGCGGTGTGGCGCAGCTTGGCCGCCGAGCCGGGCAGGCCGGCATCGACCAGTACCCAGGGGCCGCTGTTGGGGTGCTGGCGCACGAAGTACACGTTCACGAACACGTTGCGCAGGCCCCACACGCCGGGGGCCACAAACTGCAGCTCGGGCGTGGTGGCCCGGCTGGGCCGCGCTATCTGGTAATCGGGGTTGTTGCTCATAGCAGGCAGAGTTGGGAAGAAAGATGGGAATCGGGTTCAGGGACGGCAGCCGCACAGTACCTCGCGCGTGGGGCCTTGTACGCGGTAGTTCGGCAAGCTGACTTCCTTCATGTACACCACGTCGAGCTGCTCGAGGGGCGGATGCGCGGGGTTTTCGTGCCAGACGCGCAGCAGGTAGTTGCAGTAATAGGCGCGCATCCACTCGTTTTCCACGAACAGGTAGTTCTCGGAGTACTTGCGCCACCGGTCGTTTTTGTGGAGCGCCATCACCGAAGCCGGCTTGGCATACGTAACCGGCCGGCCGCCGCGATATAAGTCGAGCCAGCGCCCGTCGCGGGTGCGGCCTTCCAGGATGTACCAGCCGTCGTCCTTGAACACGGCCGGCGCGAACATGCCCCAGTGCTGATCGGTGCGGAACAGGTAGCCAAACCAGCGCAGCGGGGGCTGCATGGCGTAGCGCGGCGTTACGATGCCGTCGAGGTTCCACCACACGATGTAGGCCAGCAGCACTGCCAGCACGGTATCGCGCAGGGCCGGCAGCAGCCGAAAGCCGCCGGCCGGTGAAGTCCGCCACTCGGCACGCACCTGCAGGCGTAGCGGCAGCTGCCAGGGCGGTAGCTGCTGCCGCCAGGCCGCCAGGCGGGAAACGGCACGGGTTACCGCCGGGGCCAGCCGGGCACTCAGCCAGTCAAGGGCCGGGGTGGGAAGCAGCCCCAGCAGGGCCGCGAAGCTGATGAGAAAAAACAGGCCCACGAACAGGGTGAGACTGATGCCAAGGTGAAAGCCGAACAGCACCAGCACAAACGTCAGCCGGCACCAGGCCGGGAACACCGGAATGAAGAGCAGCGCCGGCAGCAGCAGCTCGAGGTGGTAGGTAATGTGGGTGAGAGTCCGCATCAGCTCGTAGTGCGGGTACAGCAGGCGGCCGGCGGGCATCAGCACCTGGTCCAGGCTCAGGGCGTAGTAGATGGCCGTGCCCTCGGTAGTCCATTCGGGCGCGTTTTTCAGCAAAGCCGTGCAGATGTACACCAGGGCAATCTGCACCACGAAAGCCAGTGAGGCCACGCTGAAATGCCGGTAGCTGACGGGCGGTGGCTGTCGGCTGGCGTCGCGCGACCAGACGCGGCCCCAGGGCAGAAACATGCCCCAGAACAGCAGCATGCGCAGCAAATCGTCGCCGCCCTGGGCAATCAGCGGGTTGCGGTTTTGCAGCGACACCAGCAGCAGCCACGAGCCCAGCGTCATCAGCCGGGTGCGCCAGCCCAGCAGCAAGCCCGCGGCCAGCGCCGCCGCCAGGGCAAAGAGTAGAGCCTGCGCTTCCCACAGCCCGCTGCTGGTGTGCAGCGAAAACTGGTAGGGGTTCCAGGCGCGCTCAAACAGCACGTGCAGCGGCAGTACGCCCAGGTTGGTGTAGTGCGCCTCCAGGTCGGTGCTGCGAATGGCCAGGTCAACCAGCACAATAGCCGCCACGGCCATGCGCATCAGGGCCAGGGCCCGCAGATCCAGCTCAAACGGCCGCCGCAGCCACCTGCCCAGGCGCGGCAGCCCGCCGGGCGGCGCAGCCTCCGCCCGACCCAGCGCAGAAGGGGCAACCTCCGCTGATGGAAGTTGCCCCGAATGCTCTACGAATGGCCGAATGAGTGCCGCCACGGTTGCTTTACCGGGTGGTAGTGCCGCGGGTGGTGCTGCCCGAAGTAGTACCGCTGGTAGTGCCTGAGGTAGACGTGCCGCGGGTGGTGGAACTGCGGGTGGTCGAGCCGCTGGTGGTGCTCGAAGTAGTGGTGCCGCGGGTAGTCGAGCCGCTGGTAGTGCCCGAAGTCGTACCGCTCGTGGTGCCGCTGGTCGTACCGGAGGTAGTACCCGAGGTCGTCCCGCTGGTGGTCATGCCGGTAGTTGTGCCGGAAGTAGTACCGCTGGTGGTCATCCCCGTGGTAGTGCCACTGGTGGTGCCCATCGAGGTCGTCGAGCCCGAGGTGCTCATGCTGGTGGTCGAGCCGCTGGTAGTGCCGTAGCTGGTGGTTGAGCCGCTGGTCGAGCCGCTGGTGGTGCCGGAATCGGTAGTCGAACCGCTGGTGGTGGCCGAGGTGGTAGTGCCGGTGGTTCCCGAGGTGCTCATTCCGCTGGTAGTCGAGCCGCTGGTGGTGCCGGTGGCGTCGTAGCCCGACGAGGTCGTGCTGGGCGTCGAGCCCGCAGTGGTGGCGCCCGATGAGGTTTCACGGTTGCAGCCGGCCAGAGCTACGACGGCACTGAGGGCCAAAGCCGAGCCGAGAGCGGCAAATGGATGCTTTTTCATAGCCAGGGAAGTAAGGTGAATGGTTGGAAAAGGTGAGGTCGAAAAAAGGCGCAGGTTCCGGTCAGTGCAGTTTCTCCGGAAACAGGAGGGGTGTACGCAAACTGAGCGGGGAGGGTGGCTGGTAGAAAAAAAGGACGGTCACGGATGACGTCCTTTCGCAGATCCAAATCAGCTTGCCTATTGGGTAGTGCTGCCGCCGGCCGCACTGGTGGTGGCTTCGTTGGTAGTAGCCCCCGCGGTGGTGCCCGAGGTCGTGCCAGTGGTGCCGCTGGTGGTACCCATGCCGCTTTGGTCGGTGCCGGTAGTCATCGTGTCGGCCGACATGGACCCGTCGCCCGACGACATGCCGGTATCGGTGCCCGAGCCGGGGCCAGTACCGTCGGCCCCCATGCCCGAGCCGGCGTTGGAGTTACCGTCGTTGCCGCAGGAACTCAGGGCCAGCAGGGCGCAGAACGAGCCGGCCAGGTACAACATGCGAGTGCGCTTCATAAGCAAAAGGTGTTTAGTGGGAGAGAAGTGAAGCCCAGGGCTTCGGAACAGGTTCAGGGCCCTTATACGCTGAGCTTTAAGTAGTAGTCATAACTAGCCTCGTAAAATTTATACGGATTCTGCCGTGGTAACTACGCAAGCAGTGGGCTGCGGCGCCGCCCAACAGCAACCAAACCCCACCGGGCTGGTTGCGTACTGCGTGCTACCTTCTCGTCCATGAGCCCGGCCCCTTCCATCATTCTGTTCGACGGCGTGTGCAACCTCTGCCACGGGTGGGTGCAGTTTATCATTGCCCGCGACCCGGCCGCGCAGTTTCGCTTTGCCTCGCTGCAATCCGAGGCCGGCCGGCGGTTGCTGCCTCCCGGCTTCAACTCCGACGCGCTCAATCCCGACTCCGTGGTGCTCATCGAAAATGACGGGCAGATCTACACGCACTCGACGGCCGTGCTGCGCATTCTGCGCCGGCTGCCGGGTGGGTGGGCGCTGCTGGCCGCGGGCCTGCTGGTGCCGCGGCCTGTGCGCGACGCGGTCTACCGTTGGGTGGCCCGCAACCGTTACCGCTGGTTTGGGCGCCAGGAAAGCTGCTGGCTGCCCACTCCCGAACTCAGGCAGCGGTTTCTGGCCTGAGCCGGGGACGCAAGCGTGGCTAGGTCGGGTCGGCTGCTTGCTTGGGGAGTTCAGGCTGCGGGGGGCGCAGGGTTTGCAGGGTTTGCATGAGACGGGCTACATCGGGACCAAAAAACTGCTGGTCGAACTCCTCCACCAGCCACGCGGCGCGCACTACGGCTTTCAGGCCGGCGGGCGTCAAGCTCAGGCTGCGGGCGCGGGCGTCCTGCTCGTGGGTGGGCCGGGCCAGCAGACCCTCCTCTTCGAGGGCGCGCACGGTTTTGCTGGTCGTCATCTTATCGGTGCGGGCGTGCTGGGCCACCAGGGCCTGCGTTACGGGCTCCGGCCGCTGGCTGAGTCGGTGCACGCTGGTCATAAGCAGAAACTGCGTGGGCGTCAGGCCGTGGGGCGCCAGCACCTGCGCGAGCTGACGGTGCCAGTGCGCCGTTACCTGGTTGAGCAGAAAGCCCGGGTTGTCGTCTACGCCCTCGAAAGTGAACAAGGCGTCAGCAGGATAGGCCATCGGAATTTGGTAGGTTGCGGCACCGGGCCGGTTTGCCCGGGCCAATTCATAAACGCAAAGGTGGTAAACAAGTTTATTGTAACATCATTTACCACTTACTTTAAGTTGTTCACAGCCGCCCGGAGCGGCTTTTTTGCTGCCTTATGAAAGCTCTCGTTCTCGATGGCATTGACCAGCCGCTGCAGCTGCGCGAAGTGCCCGCGCCCCAGCCGCAGCCCGGCGAAGTGCGCCTGCGGCTGCAGGCCGCCGCGCTCAACCACCGCGACGTGTGGATCCAGAAAGGCCAGTACGCGGGCCTGCGCTTCCCCATCATCCTGGGCTCCGACGGCGTTGGCCTCATTGAGGCAGTAGGGGAAGGCGTGGAACCCAGCTGCCTGGGGCAACAGGTGCTCATCAACCCCGGCTTCGGCTGGGGCGACAATCCCCGGGCGCAGGGGCGGGCGTTCAACATTCTGGGCCTGCCCCTCGACGGCACCTTTGCCGAGCTGGTGTGCGTGCCGCGGGCCCACGTGCATGCCTGCCCCTCGCACCTGACGGCCAGCCAGGCCGCGGCCCTGCCATTGGGGGGCGTTACGGCCTACCGCGCCCTGTTTACCCGCGGCCAGCTGCAGGCCGGCGAGCGGGTGCTCATCACCGGCATTGGCGGCGGCGTGGCGTTGCTGGCTTTGCAGCTGGCCCTGGCCGCCGGAGCCGAAGTGTGGGTTACCTCCGGGCAGGCTGATAAAATTGAGCGGGCCTGCCAGCTGGGCGCGCGTGGTGGTATCAGCTACCACCAGCCGAAGTGGGGTCTCGAGCTGGCCCGGCAGGCCGGCGGCGGCTTCGATTTGATCATCGACAGCGCCGCCGGGCCAGGCGTAGCGCAGCTGGTGGAAGCAGCAGCCCCCGGTAGCAGAATCGTTTTCTACGGTGGCACCGTGGGCACCATGCAGGTGCCGCCGGCCCGCGTGTTCTGGAAGCAGCTGAGTTTGCTGGGCTCCACCATGGGAACTACCGACGATTTTACCGCCATGCTAGCCCTGGTTGACCGCGCCCGCGTGCTGCCCGTAGTTGATTCTGTAGTGCCTCTGGCCGAGGGCGAAGCCGCTATGCGCCGGCTCGAAAGCGGGCAGCAGTTTGGCAAGCTGGTGTTGTCGATTGATTGATATTAAGTAGTTGATTGTCAGTAAGTATAATTGCTTATTGGAGCACTTGAAAGGGAATGCTCAGGACGGAATTGCTGTTCTACTGCTGAACCTTCAATCAACTCCTGTATTCCATGAAAGCTCCTGCTGAGTACCTCGACGCGCCGGTTCTGTACCTGACGTATCCCACGGGCGAAGATGCCGGGCAGGTTCCGGTAGTTACCTACGACGATGCGCTGCGGGCCGTGGAAACGGCTTTGGCCGATGCCGAGAAATATAAGTATCTGCTGCTGCGCGCCCTGCGCCGCTCGTACCCCAGCCCGAGTGCCGCGGCCGAGGGCGAAATCCGGGAGCTGTACCCGGGTCTGGCTGCCTAAGCAGCAACTGCGTTCGATTTACCGCGGGCGGTTCCTTACACCAGGGGCCGCCCGTTTGCCTTAACCGGGTTTGCCGCCGGCGCCGATTCGGCCAGCCGCTGGCCCAGCAGCCGGGCTAGGTCTACGGCCTGCTGGCGCAGCTCGGGCACGGCCGTCGACTCAAACAGCAGGGGGCGCAGGCTGGGACCCAGGGTAAACAGTTGCTGGGCCGGCTGGCTGTGCACGTCGAGCAGGGCACCGTACGCGTCGGTGGCAATGCCCAGGCGCATGTGGTCGGGCACCAGCCGGCCAGCGTGGCGCAGGCTGGCTACCAAGGGGTCGGCGAGCTGCTGGTAGTCCATAAGCGGCCCGGTGCACAATACCACGTGGTCGGCCTGCAGCCAGTGGTGGTCGTGATTGTAGCGCAGCTGCACGCCCAGCTGCTGCTCGCCCCGCGGCTCGATGTGGCGCACGCGGCCCTTGTGCACCGTAAGCTGGCCGCTGCCGAGCAGTTCGGCCAGCAAAGCGGCGTTCTGCGGCGGGTTGCGGTGGCGCAGCGTCGACCAGAGATTGGCCAGGTGGCGCACAAACCGCTGCTGCTCGGGCAGCGACCAGGCTGCCCAGATGCGGCCCGAGTCGGGCCGCAGCGCATCGAGCACCGACCGCCAGTTGTGGCCCTCGGCGGCGGCCAGGGCCACGCGCCGCCGCACGGCGCGCAGGACTTCGCCCACGGTGCCCAGGCCGGCTAGTTCGGCGGCGTAGAAGCTGGGGTAGGAGGGCGCCGGCGCGGGCAGGTGAGGGGCCGGCCAGCGTCCGTGGCGCGACACGGCTAGTAGGGGGCCGCGGTGGTTCTGGGTCCGCAGCGCCACCAGGGCGTCCACCGCCGTCAGCCCCGTGCCAATCAGCAAAACCGACGCGTCGGGCTGAATGTCGCGCAGGGCTCCGTAAGTCCAGGGGTTGGCGTGAAAGCGTGGGTGCTGGGCGTAGCCGTGGTCGGGCCGCACGGGCGCGGGCGGCGGGAAGTTGCCCAGGGCCAGTACCAGGGTGTTCACCTCGAGGGTGCTGCCATTGCTGAGCTCCAGGTGCACGTTGCCCGTGGGCAGCGGCCGGGCCTGCACGGCCCGCTGCCGCAGCCAGCGCAGCTGCCCGCCGTGGGCCGTGGGCTCGTGCAAAGCCGCCTGCACCAGGCTTTCGAGGTAGCGGCCGTAGGTTTGCCGGGCACAGAAACCGTGCGGGCAATCGGGCAGGCCCTGCTCACGCAACCAGTCCACGAAGTGGTTGGGTTGGTCGGGGAAGGCGCTCAGGCCGCTGCTGCGCACGTTCAGCAGCCACTCGGGCCGGTCGTTGCTGTAGGCGGTGCCCGGCCCCAGCTGTTCGCGTGGCTCCACCATCACCACGTCCAGCGGCCCCACCCCGGCCGGCAAGCGCAGCAGTTGCAGGGCCAGCAAGCTGCCCGCTACTCCGCCCCCGATAATACCGATGGTTTGCCGCGTCATAAGTGAAAAGGCCGAGGCCAGTAAAGCCCCGGCCGGCCGCCCGAAAAACGAAAAAAAATCGGACAGCGCCGCGGTGCGCCGTTCATCGGGCGCCGGGGCAGGGGCTACAGATACGCGCCGGGCAGCAAAAAGTCGCGCACGTACTCGCCGATGCCATCTTCGAGGCGCGTAAACGGCCGCGCGTAGCCGATGCTGCGCAGCTTGCTCATGTCGGCCTGGGTGAAATACTGGTAGGTGTCGCGGATGTCCTCGGGCGTGTCCTTGAAGCGGATATCGGCCGTTTTGCCCAGGGCCACGAAGGTGCTCAGCGCCAGGTCGAGGAAGGTGCGCGCCTCGCCGGTGCCCAGGTTGTAGATGCCCGAGTTGCGGCGGTGGTGCATCAGAAACGTGCACACGTCGGTCAGGTCGCGCACGTAAATGAAGTCGCGCATCTGCTCGCCGTCGGCGTACTGGGGGTTGTGCGAGCGAAACAGTTCCATCGTGCCCGTGCGCTGCACCTGCTGGAAGGTGTGGAATATCACCGAAGCCATGCGGCCCTTGTGGTACTCATTGGGGCCGTACACGTTGAAAAACTTCAGCCCGGCCCAGAAAAACGGCTTTTCCTGCTGCTGAATGGCCCAGTTGTCGAAGTCATTCTTGGAGTCGCCGTAGGGGTTGAGCGGGCGCAGCAGGGGCAGCAGGGCCTCGTCGTCGGAGTAGCCCAGGGTGCCCGAGCCGTAGGTGGCGGCCGACGAGGCGTACACCAGCGGCAGCTGGTAGCGCACGCAGGCCTGCCACATCTGCTTGGAGTAGTTCAGGTTCAGCAGATCGAACACGGCCTTGTCCTGCTCGGCCGTGTCGGTGCGGGCGCCGAGGTGAAACACGAACTCCACCTGCTCGTGGTGCTCGTCGAGCCAGGCGAAGAACTCGTTGCGGTCCACGTACTCGCGCAGGTGCTTGCCCTGCAGGTTGGGCAGCTTCTTCTCCACCGAGAAGTTGTCTACCACCACCACGTCGTTGAAGCCGTCGGCGTTGAGCCGGCTCACCATGCAGCTGCCAATGAAGCCGGCTGCGCCCGTCACGATAATCATAAGCTCAGAGTTGGGTCTGTGCCGCGAAGTACGCAGTTTCCGGCCGGAGGTCGTGCGGCGCAGCTGCTTTCGGGGCCGCAGCGGGCTGAACAAGGCCGGCTATCTACCTTTGCCCTCCTCATGCGTCCCTACTTTCTGCTGCTGCTTTCCGCGCTGCTGGCCTGCTCGGGCCCGGCCGACCCGCCCGCCAACCCGCCGGCCACCCGCCAAACCGTGCGCGACGATCTGGGCCGTAGCGTGACGCTGCCTACCCGGCCCCGCCGCATCATGGCCCTGGCCGCCTCCATGACGGAAATGCTCTACGCCGTGGCCGACACGGCCACCATCGTGGGGCGTACCCAGGTGTGCGACTTCCCGGCTGCCGCGCGCCGCAAGCCCGTGGTGAGCAGCTACCCACTTGATTTCGAGACGCTACTGGCCCTACGCCCCGACGTGGTGTTCACCGTGGAGGGCATCACCAGCCCGGCCGACGCGGCCCGTCTGCAGCAGCTCGGCATTCCGGTGTACTACCAGACCTACCGCACCGTGCCCGACATCTTCCGCGGCCTGCGCGACCTGGGCCGCCTGCTGGGCCGGCCCAGGCAGGCGCAGCAACTCACCGATTCCCTGCAGGCCGAGCTGGGCCAGCTGACTGCCGCCCCAGTCGCCCGGCCGCCGCGCGTGCTGGCCATTACCTGGCTCGACCCCATCTACGCCTACGGCCACAACACGCTGTTTACCGATAAAATCCGGCTGGCCGGCGGCCAGAATGCCCTGCAGCAAACCTTTCCGCAACCCTACCCGGCCCTCACCCGCGAGTACATCCTGCAACTCAATCCCGCGGTGCTCATCGGCGGTAGTTTCGGCAAGCTCGACAGCACCTTCTTCCGCATGTATCCCGAGTTGAAGCGCATCGAGGCCTACCGCACGCGGCGCGTCTTTGCCATTACCGGCGACCTGATGGAGCGCCCCGGTCCGCGGGTACTGGAGTCGGTGCGGGAGCTGCAACGCCTGCTGGCCAGCCAGCCATGAGCGGCCGGGCCGCGCTGGTGCTGGGGCTGACGCTGCTGGTGGCGGCCGCGCTGCTGGTGGCCGGTATGCGCGTGGGCAGCGTAGCCGGCGCCGATTACGCTACCCTGCTGCGGGCCCTGCACCACTTCGACGCCACCAACCCCGCGCACGTGGTGTTGCTGGAGCTGCGCCTGCCGCGGCTGCTGCTGGCTCTGCTGGCCGGCGGCGGACTGGCCTTGAGCGGTTACCTGATGCAGACCATGGTCAATAACCCATTGGCCGATCCTTACCTGCTGGGCACGGCCTCGGGCGCTTCCCTGGGGGCGCTCATCACCGGCATTCTGCTGCCGGCCAGCAGTGCCATCACGCCCTGGGTACTGCCGCTGTCGGGCCTGGCGGGGGCCACGGGGGCCACGCTGCTGGTTATTGCCATTGGCTCGCGGCGCGGGCAACTGGTGCCCACCCAGCTGATTCTGGCCGGCGTGGCGGTGGCGTCGCTGCTCAACGCCCTGGGCGGGCTCATCACCTTTCAGGCCCAGACCGACTCGCAGCTGCGCGCGGCGGTGTCGTGGGCGCTGGGCAGCCTGGAGCGGGCGGGCTGGCCGCTGCTGGCCGGACCGGCGGTGGCCGTGGGGCTGGGGCTGGTACTGGCCCTGGCGCTGCAGCGTCACCTGCACGTGCTGCTGCTGGGCGAGGAGCGGGCCGCCACCCTGGGCCTAAACGTGGGGCGCACCCGCTGGATTCTGCTGCTGACCGCCTCGGGCATTACGGCCGGGGTGGTGGCGCTGTGCGGGCCACTAGGCTTCGTGGGGCTGATCATTCCTCACGCCACGCGGGGGCTGCTGGGCGTCACGGGACGGCTAAATCTGGTATTCTGCACCCTGCTGGGCGGCACGTTTCTGCTGGCCTGCGACCTGCTGGCCCGCTTGTTGTACCCGCCCGCCGGCCTGCCCGTAGGCCTGATTACCGCCCTGTTCGGCGTACCGTTCTTCGTATATTTGCTGCGTAAAAAAGGGGCTTAGGGTCTCGGGGTCTTGGGGCTTGGCTGTCGGTCTGGCTGCCAAGCCCCAAGCCCCCAAGCCCCCAAGTTCCCAAGCCCCCACTCAATGATTTACATCAGTCGCCAGGAGCACTTCAACGCGGCTCATAAGCTCTACAACCCAGCCTGGAGCGAGGAGCGCAACAAGGAGGTGTTCGGGCCCTGCGCCAATGCCAACTGGCACGGCCACAACTACGACCTGATTGTGACGGTGAAAGGCCTGCCCGACCCCGACNGCTCTACAACCCAGCCTGGAGCGAGGAGCGCAACAAGGAGGTGTTCGGGCCCTGCGCCAATGCCAACTGGCACGGCCACAACTACGACCTGATTGTGACGGTGAAAGGCCTGCCCGACCCCGACACCGGCTTCGTGGTCGACCTGAAGGCGCTCAGCACCCTCATCCGCGAGCATATCATCCGCCACGTCGACCACAAGAACCTCAACCTCGACGTGCCCTTCATGGCCGGCAAGCTGGCCAGCACCGAAAACCTGGCGTTGGCCTTCTGGGAAATTCTGCAGCGCGAGTTGCCCGCTATTACCCGCACGGCCCAGCTGCACGGCATCAAGATTTACGAAACGCCCCGCAACTTCGTCGAGTACTACGGCGAGTAGTCATTTAACATTTATCAATTAGCATTTATCAGCTGCCCGGTTGCCGGAAAGTACGGGCCGGTAAGCTGCTGAAAGTGACCTGATAAATGATAAATGTTAATTGATCAATGAGCAGATGAAATACTACGTCATTGCCGGCGAGCGGTCCGGCGACTTCCACGCGGCCCGGCTCATGCGGGCGCTCAAGCAGCAGGACGCGCAGGCCGAATTCCGCTGCTGGGGCGGCGACCTGATGCAGGCCGAGGGCGGCACCCTGGTGCACCACTACCAGGAAATGGCCATCATGGGCTTTCTGGAGGCGGCCACCAGCGTATTCCGGTTTCGGCGCTTTCTGAAGGAGTGCCAGCAAGACTTGCTGGCGTACAAGCCCGACGTGCTGATTCTGGTGGACTATGCCGGCTTCAACATGCGCGTGGCCCGCTTCGCCAAGGAGCACAACCTGAAGGTGTTCTACTACATCTCGCCCAAAATATGGGCCTGGAACCAGGGCCGCGTGCACAAGGTGAAAGCCCTGGTCGACAAGATGTTCGTGATTCTGCCCTTCGAGCGGGAGTTCTACCAGCGCTTTGGCTACGAGGTCGACTACATCGGCAACCCCACGGCCGACGCGGTGTACGAGCACGAAGCCGACGACGACTTCTTTCAGCGCAACAGCCTCGACCCTGAGCGGCCCATTATTGCGGTGCTGCCCGGCTCGCGCAAGCAGGAAATCGAGGAAATGCTCTTCGAGATGCTGCGCATTCTGCCGCCCTTCTACGATTATCAGTTTGTGGTGGCGGGCGTGAAAAACCTTGATGCTAATTACTACGCGCACTTCGAGCGCAACAACGTGCGCATCATCTTCGAGCAGACCTACGATTTGCTGCGCCACGCCAAGGCCGCGCTGGTCACCAGCGGCACCGCCACCCTCGAAACTGCCCTGTTCGACGTGCCGCAGGTGGTGTGCTACCGCACCAGCGCCATTTCCTACCAGATCGGCAAGGCCGTCATCAAGGTGCCCTACATCTCGCTGGTCAATCTCATTGCCGGCCGCGAAGTGGTGAAGGAGCTGATTCAAAGCAACTTCACCGCCCGTAATCTGGTCGACGAGCTGCACCGCGTGCTCGACGACGAGCAGTACATTGCCCAGGTGAAGGCCGGCTACGCCGACATCCGCGAGAAGCTCGGCCGCACCAACGCCGCCGAAAAAGCCGCCGAGCTAATGGTGGGGTATCTGAAAAAATAACCCGACCAGCCGCTGCGGCTGAAACCAAAAAGCCCCGCCGGATGCGTCCGGCGGGGCTTTTTGTTGGTTAGGGGAGGCTTAGGCTGCCCGCAACTGCTTCAGCGGCGACTTCTCGAACTTCTCCTGGGCGTACTCCAGGTCGATAACCAGCTCCGTCACGTCGGTGGCCGAGGGCATGTCGAACATGGCGTCGGTCATGATGCTTTCGCAGATGGAGCGCAGACCCCGGGCACCCAAGCGGTACTCGTCGGCTTTGTCGACGATGTAGTCCAGCGCAGCGTCGGAGAAAGTCAGTTCGATGCCCTCCATCTCGAACAGGCGGTTGTACTGCTTCAGAATGGAGTTCTTGGGCTCGGTCAGAATCAGGCGCAGGGTGGCTTTGTCGAGCGGGTTCAGGTGGGTGAGCACCGGCAGGCGGCCGATGAGCTCGGGAATGAGGCCGAACTGCTTCAGATCCTGGGCCGTGATGTAGCGCAGGAAGTTGTTGGTATCCACCTTGTCTTCGAGCATGGTCTTGGCGAAGCCCAGCGGCTTGGTGTTCAGGCGGCTCTTGATGATGCGGTCGATGCCCACAAAGGCGCCGCCGCAGATGAACAGGATGTTCTCCGTGTTCACCGTAATCATCTTCTGCTCGGGGTGCTTGCGGCCGCCGTGGGGCGGCACGTTCACCGTGGTGCCTTCCAGCAGCTTCAGCATGGCCTGCTGCACGCCCTCGCCGCTCACGTCGCGGGTAATGCTGGGGTTGTCGCTCTTGCGGGCAATCTTGTCGACCTCGTCGATGTACACGATGCCGCGCTCGGCCGCTTCCACGTTGTAGTCGGCGGCCTGCAGCAGGCGCGTCAGAATGCTTTCCACATCCTCGCCCACGTAGCCGGCTTCGGTGAGCACCGTGGCATCGGCAATGCAGAAGGGGACCTGCAGCACCGAGGCCAGCATTTTGGCCAGGAAGGTTTTGCCGGTGCCGGTTTCGCCCACCATAATGATGTTCGATTTCTCGATCGTGACCTCGTCCTTGGTAGTGGGTTTCTGCATCAGGCGCTTGTAGTGGTTGTACACCGCCACACTGAGTACCTTTTTGGCTTCATCCTGACCTACCACGTACTGGTCGAGGTATTCCTTCATCTCGCGGGGCTTCACGAGGTTGAATTTGGGCGTCTTGGTGTTCGAACGAATCTTGTTCTCTTCGTTCAGAATTTGCTGCGCCTGGCCCACGCAACGCTCACAGATGTGGGCGTTGATGCCGGAAATCATGATGGAAACCTCGCGCTTGCTTTTGCCGCAAAACGAGCAGGTGATATCTGCCATTGCTGAAGAGTCGGAATTCAAAGGGTAATTCGCCGGAGGAAAAATTCCCGCGGGGCCAAAGGTACGAAATGCCAAACGCCCTCCCGGCGAAAAAAAGTGCCGGGCCCTGGCGTTTCTCCCTATAAGAACAAATGCCCGCCCCCGGAGTTGCAAGCCGGAAGCGGGCACATTGTTAAATAGTTACGCGGCTATTTTTCGGTGGTGTGACGCTCCAGCACTTCGTCGATGATGCCGTATTCCTTGGCTTCGTCGGCGCGCATCCAGTAGTCGCGGTCGGAGTTGTCGTGCACTTCCTGGTAGGTTTTGCCGGTGTGCTTGGCCAGGATGTCGTAGAGCTCTTTCTTGAGCTTGAGAATTTCGCGGGCCGTAATTTCGATATCCGACGACTGGCCTTGCGCGCCGCCCGAGGGCTGGTGAATCATGACGCGGGCGTGGGGCAGGGCCGAGCGTTTGTTTTTGGCCCCGCCGGCCAGCAGCACGGCGCCCATGGAGGCGGCCAGGCCGGTGCAGATGGTGGCCACGTCGGGACCCACGTACTGCATGGTGTCATAGATGCCCAGGCCGGCGTATACCGAGCCGCCGGGCGAGTTGATGTAGAGCAGGATGTCCTTCTTGGCGTCGGCCGACTCGAGGAACAGCAGCTGGGCCGTGATGATGTTGGCAATGTAGTCGTCGACCGGCGTGCCCAGGAACACGATGCGGTCCATGATCAGGCGCGAGAACACGTCGATTTCGGCGAAGCGCGTGGGGCGCTCTTCAATCACCGAGCGCGTCATGCCCGTGACGAAATGGCGGCTCTGGCCTTCAATGTGGTGCAGGTACTGGTCGACGCCCAGGCCGTTGAGACCCTGGCCCTTGACGGCGAATTTGCGGAATTCCTGTTTGTTCAGCATGTGACTGACTGCAGTAGGAGAGAGGATTGGTTGGGACGAGATGAAACGGCAAACGCCGGCTAAAGGCCACAAAAAAGCCCTTACTCCGACGAAGTAAGGGCTTTTTTGCAGGGAACCAACCCGCGGCGGAAATTACGCGCTGGCTTGGTTCCGGAAGTCCTCGGCCGTCATCGGCTGGTCTTTAACAACAATCCGGCCGCGCAGGTTGTCGAGTACTTTCTCTGCCAGAATGGCTTCGTACTCGTTCATGTAGTTCTTGCCGTTCTCCTGGCGCAGGTAGTTGTCGGCAAAACCGCGCACCGATTCGCGCAGCTCGTCGGATACCTCCGGCAGGTTGAACTGGCCCATGATCTTGGTCATGGTGCGGTCCACGATTTCGTCGTTCGACACTTTCAGGTCCTGCTCTTCCACCACCTTGTTGCGGATCATGGACCACTTCAGCTCCCGCTCGTAGTCGGCGTAGTGCTCTTCGACCTGCTCGGGCGTGAGCTTGCCTTTGTTGGCGGCAATGAGCCACTTCTTGAAGAACTCCTTGGGCAGCTCGATGCTGGTTTTCTCCACCAGGGTTTCAATCAGGCGGCGGTTCAGCAGGTTGTCCGACTCACGGGTGTAGTTCTCCTGTATGGTTTCGCGCACCTTGGCGTCGAAGTCTTCCTTGGTCGTTACCGTGTCCTTGCCGAACACCTTGTCGAACAGATCCTGGTCGAACTCGGCCTTCTTCGAGCGGTTGATTTTCTCCACCTCCAGGGTGTACTCGCCTTCTACCTGGGCGGCCTCGTCCTTGGAGATGCCCGAGAAGTTAGCAATGGCGGCGGCGTCGCCGTCGAAGATGTTTTTCAGGTCAAACGACACTTTGTCGCCGGCCTTCAGGCCCACGAACTTGTCGGCGTCGTTTTTCAGCTTGTTGGTCGGCAGCATCACCTTGTGGGAAAGCTCGGTGCCTTCCTTGCTGAGCGTGCCCGAAATGTAGTCGCCGGCCTCCGAGGCTTCGGGCGCGGAGTTCTCGCCGAACTGCATGCCGATCTGCTCGTAGGTCTCGTTGAGGGTGTTTTCGTCGAGCTCCACCACGGGGCGCTCCACTTCCAGCTCGGCCACGGGCAGCTCGAACTCGGGCAGCAAACCCAGCTCAAACTGAAACTCGAAGTCCTTCTGGGTGTCGAAGTCCACGTTCGAGGGCACCGGCAGCGGCTCGCCCAGGATGCGCAGATTGTTTTCCTTGATGTAGGTGTCGACGTTGGTTTGCAGCAGACGGTTGATTTCGTCTACCAGCACGCCCTTGCCGTACATTTTGCGCACCAGGCCGGCGGGAACCTTGCCGGGGCGGAAGCCCTTAATCTGCGCCTTTTTCGAGAGGTCTTTGATTTGCTTTTCTACTGCTTCCGAGTAGTCAGCTTCCGTGAGGCGCACAGTCAGCAGGGCACTCTGCTGGCCGTCTTTCTGGTCGAGGGTAATGTCCAAAACAAGTCGGAGGTTAAGGGTAACGAGAGAAAAGCCCAAAGGCCGGGAACAGCAAACCCCCAACTTGGCCGTCGCCGGGTAGTTGAGGGCCTTGGGGGTTAAGCCAGCGGCCCGCCGCAAAATGGCAGGCCAGTAGTGCGGATGGAGGGACTCGAACCCACACGCCTTGCGGCACCAGATCCTAAGTCTGGCACGTCTACCAATTTCGCCACATCCGCTGAAGCGAGGCCGGCTGCCTCGGGGGCGCAAAGCTACGGAAGCAAGCCGTAAATTCAAATGGGTGTGCGGTTTTGGCAACGCGGGGCGGCGTTTGGCGGTTATAAAGGCAGGAAACCGATGAGTCAGGACCGCCAGGCGGTCCTCGCCCAGCGCCGGGTGTCACCAGCCCGCCGCAGAAGGGGCCGCGGTTTCCTGCTTACCTTCGTCCCGCGGCCTTCGCGGCCGTTCTTTTTGCCGATGGCCACCCTCATTGACCCCGAAGTAGAACGCCAGGAAATCCTGCGTCATTACCGCCGCCTGCTGCGCACGGCCAAGCCCTACCTGAAAGACGGCGACGCCAAGCTCATCAAGAAGGCGTTCAACACCTCGCTCGAAGCCCACAAGGACATGCGCCGCAAGTCCGGCGAGCCGTACATTCTGCACCCACTGGCCGTGGCGCAGATTGCCGTGGAGGAAATCGGGCTGGGCACCACCAGCATCGTGGCGGCCCTGCTGCACGACGTGGTAGAAGACACCAACTGGGAAATTTCCGACGTGGAGCGCGAGTTCGGCCCCCGCGTGGCCCAGATCGTGGACGGGCTCACCAAGATTTCGGGCGTGTTCGACTACGGCACCAGCGAGCAGGCCGAGAACTTCCGCAAGATGCTGCTCACGCTCTCTGAGGACGTGCGCGTGATTCTGATCAAGATTGCCGACCGCCTGCACAACATGCGGACGCTGGACTCGATGCCGCGGCACAAGCAGCTCAAGATTGCCTCCGAAACCATCTACCTCTACGCGCCGCTGGCCCACCGCCTGGGGTTGTACGCCATCAAGAGCGAGCTGGAAGACCTGCACCTGAAGTACACCGACACCGAGACCTACAACGAACTGGTGAACAAGGTGCGCCAGAGCCGCAGCGCCCGCAACCGCTTTATCAAGGAGTTCGTGGCGCCCATCGACGAGGAACTGCACCGGCAGGGCTTCCGCTTCGAAATCAAGGGCCGGCCCAAGAGCATCTATTCCATTCTGCGCAAGATGCGCAAGCAGAACATTCCCTTCGAGGAAGTCTACGACCTGTTTGCCATCCGCATCATTCTGAACGTGCCGCCCGAGCAGGAAAAAGCCGCCTGCTGGCGCGTGTACTCCATCGTCACCGACTTCTACCAGCCCAACCCCGACCGCCTGCGCGACTGGGTGAGCACGCCCAAGGCCAACGGCTACGAGTCGCTGCACACCACCGTCATGTCGAGCCCCGGCCAATGGGTGGAGGTGCAGATCCGGTCCCGGCGCATGGACGACATTGCCGAGAAAGGCTACGCCGCGCACTGGAAGTACAAGGACACCGGCGCCGTGCAGCCCGAGTCGACCCTGGAGACGTGGATCAACAAGGTGCGCGAGATGCTCGAAACCAACAACTCCAACGCCCTGGAGTTCATGGACGAGTTCCGCCAGAACCTGTTCGTGAAGGAAGTCTACGTGTTCACGCCCAAGGGCAAGCTCATTATTCTGCCCGAAGGCGCCACCACGCTCGATTTCGCCTTCGAGATTCACACCCACATTGGCATGCAGTGCCTCGGGGCCAAGGTCAACCAGAAGCTGGAGCCGCTGAGCTACCGCCTGCGCAACGGCGACCAGGTGGAAATCCTGACCTCGCAGAAGCAGAAGCCCACCGAGGAATGGCTTAAGTACGTGACCACCTCCAAGGCCAAGGGCAAAATCCGCGACTTCCTGCGCGACGAGAAGCGCAGCAAGTCCGAGGACGGCCGCTACCTGGTAGAGAAGCGCCTGGAACTGCTGGGCGTTGAGGTAAACCAGGACAACCTCAACCGCCTGCTGGCGCACTTCAACGTGCACAACCCGCAGGAATTCTACTACCGCATTGCCATCGGGCAGGTCGACGGCCGCGAAATCAAGGAAAGTTTGTTCGACCCCACGCTGCCGGCGCCCAAGCTGCCGTCGATGCTCGAGCCCAAGGCCTTCGACGCGGAAGTGCAGAAGCTGCGCGGCGTGCGCCCCGACATGCTGGTCATCGGCGAAAACACCGCCAAGATCCGCTATACTATTGCTACCTGCTGCAACCCCATTCCCGGCGACGACGTGTTCGGCTTCGAAACCGACGACGGCATCGTGATTCACCGCACGTCCTGCCCCAAGGCCGTGGAGCTGATGTCGAGCTTCGGCAACCGCGTGGTGCGCGCCAAGTGGACTGATCAGCTGGAGCTGGCGTTCCTGGCCGGCCTGCGCATCAAGGGCTCCGACCGCGTGGGCCTGGTGAACGACGTCACCAAAATCATT
The DNA here is from genome assembly GCF_044628455.1 of Hymenobacter sp. B81. NCBI lineage: Bacteria > Pseudomonadati > Bacteroidota > Cytophagia > Cytophagales > Hymenobacteraceae > Hymenobacter > Hymenobacter sp. B81. The sequence continues at coordinate 847,541 of NZ_JBIYZW010000003.1, forward strand.
TCGAACAGCCTCAAGGTAAACATGCGCTCCATCACCATCGACTCCGACGACGGCATGTTCGAGGGCCAGATCATGGTGTTCGTCAACGACACGGCCCACCTCGACAAGCTCATTCAGCGCCTGAGCAAGGTGCGCGGCGTGCTGTCGGTGGAGCGCTTCAGCTCGTGAGGAAACCCACTGGCCGGTTTCGTGGTTGCTAAGCCACGGTTCCGGCCGGCACACCTTAGTATATATAACAGTCTCAAATGCTCGACCCCGAGAAGTACGAAGAGGTTAAGAAAATCTTCACCGCCTACCTCGAAAGCAAGGGCCTGCGCAAGACGGCCGAGCGCTACGCCATTCTGGAGGAAATCTACTCCCGCACCGGTCACTTCGACGTGGAAGAGCTGTACGCCGGCATGAAGGAGCGCGGCGTGCAGGTGAGCCGCGCCACGGTGTACAACACCCTCGATCTGCTGGTCGAGCACCACCTCGTCAGCAAGCACCAGTTCGGCCGCAACCTTGCCCAGTACGAGAAATCATACGGCTACCGGCAGCACGACCACGTCATTTGCACCGAGTGCCACAAGGTCGTGGAGTTCTGCGACCCGCGCATCCACGGCATCCAAACCATGGTCGGGGAGTTATTGAACTTCCATATCTTGCACCACTCCTTGAATCTTTACGGCGTATGCGGCGACTGCCGCGCCAAAGCCGCTCGTACCATTACTGAATGAAAACTGACGCCACCGTCCACGACGGCATCCTGTCGGTTCGCCTTACCGGCGACCTGATTGGCAGCCCCGACTCCCAATCCCTGTTGCAGACCGTCGACCAGCACCTCGGCGACGACGCCGTAACGCTCTGCTCGGTCGACCTTTCCAATGTGCGCTACGTCAACAGCTCCGGCATTGGCGTGCTGGTGTCGCTGCTGACCAAGTTCCGCAGCCGAGGTGGCGAACTGGTGCTCATCAACCCTGCCGAACACCCCCGCAAGATGCTGGCGCTGACCAAGCTCACCTCCATCTTCACTATTGCCGACGACGATACCGCCGCCATCAGCCTCCTTAAAAGCGCCAACTAGATGCCAGTAGACGTACTTGTCGGGCTGCAGTGGGGCGATGAAGGGAAAGGAAAAATCGTCGACGTGCTGGCCCCCACGTACGACGTTGTCGCCCGCTTTCAGGGTGGCCCCAATGCCGGTCACACCCTGACTTTCAACGGCACCAAGCACGTTCTGCACCAGGTGCCCTCTGGGATTTTCCACTCCCACATTATTAATGTAGTCGGCAACGGCGTCGTGCTTGACCCCGCCGTATTCCGCGAAGAGCTGCGCAAGCTCACCGCCCGCGGTATCGACGGCACGGCCAATCTCTACATCTCGCGCAAGGCCCAGCTCATTCTGCCTTCGCACCGCGCCCTCGACCGCATTTGGGAAGAAGCCCGCGGCGGCGACCGAATCGGGTCTACTCTTAAAGGCATCGGCCCGACCTACCAGGACAAAGTGGGCCGTACAGGGCTGCGCGTGGGCGACACCCTGCACGCGAATTTTCGCGAGCGGTACCAGCAAACCGTGGAGCGGCATCGTCAGCTGGCCAACTTCCACCAGCGCGAGCTCGATATTGAGGCCGAAGAAGCCATCTTCTTCGAAGCCGTGGAAGAGTTGCGGCAGCTGCGGTTGGTCGATACCGAGTACCTGCTCAACGACCTGCTCAGCCAGGGCAAGCGCATCCTGGCTGAGGGCGCCCAGGGCTCCTTGCTCGATATTGACTTCGGCACTTATCCCTACGTTACCTCGTCGAGCACTATCGTGGCTGGCGCCTGCACCGGCCTCGGCATTGCCCCCAAGCATATAGATAAGGTATACGGCATCAGCAAAGCCTACTGCACCCGCGTGGGCAGTGGTCCGTTTCCCACCGAGCTGCACGACGAAGTAGGGGAGAAGATTCGCCAGGCTGGCCGCGAGTTTGGCTCAACCACGGGCCGCCCACGCCGCTGCGGCTGGATCGATTTGCCGGCCCTGCGCTACGCCATCATGCTGAATGGGGTAACCGAGCTGCACCTGATGAAGGCCGATGTGCTGTCAGACTTCGCGGAAATCCGCGTCTGCACCCATTACAAGCGCGCCGATGGCAGCCTTACGGAGCAGCTTCCCGACCTGGGCGAACTGGAGCAACTGGAGCCGGAATACGTTTCGCTGCCCGGCTGGCAGGTTTCTTTGGACGATGTAAGCCAGGCGCACGAGCTACCGGCCGCAGTCCAGGGCTACGTGCAATTTCTTGAGCAGCAGCTGCAAGTGCCGGTCAGCATCGTCAGCATTGGCCCCGACCGTACCAGCACGCTGCATCGCAGCTAACTTATAGGAGCCGATTTTTCGCTGAGGGCCGCTTGCAAATCCGCAGGCGGCCCTTACCTTTGTCATCCCGCTACGGCAAACGGCCGGCGGTACTCTTCAAATGAAGATGTTCTAAAAAAAGCTCGACAGGGTCTTGCTTCCGAAAGAATAGCCGCTGTATCTTTGCAGACCTGTTCGAAAGGAACGGGGCAACGAGAGTGAAAATTGGTTTGGTTTCTACCCGGCAATTTGAACATCATAGTTGAAAAGTTTTTTTGGGGTTGGTTCTTGCTTCAGCGGCGCCGGTTTGGCTACCTTTGCAGCCCGCTTCGTTCGGAGGCGGAGGCGAAGGGAGGACGCAGGCGCCGCGAAAAAAAGCGGGCCGGGAACTTGGAAAGTGCGGGGTGCGGTTGCTACCTTTGCCGTCCGGTTTCGCCGCCCGGTCGGGGCGGCTCGCCGCTTCGGGCGACGGAAAAAAAACTTGCCCCGGGGCTTGCAGCTGCCGAAAGAAGGTGGTACCTTTGCCACCCCAAACACAACGACGGCCGCCACACGGGTGGCCAACGACCCGAAGCAGTAGGCTTCGGCACGGAATCCAGATGGGATTCGCACGTTCTTTGAGAGAGTGGTGAAAACGACAAGGTTGCTGTTTCTTCG
>NZ_JBIYZW010000004.1:0-25117 GCF_044628455.1 Hymenobacter sp. B81
CGTGCCGCCCGACGTGCCGCTGATCGTCGGCACCGGGTCCGGCCCGTTCCCGCAGTACGTGGCCGCCGCGTACGCGAAGCCCGCGTTGGTGGCGGGCGTTACGGCTACCGTGGTGGTAGCCGTGCCGGGGCAAGGGCCGCCTACCGCGTAGGTCACCGTGTAGTTACCAGGAGTGGAAGCCGCGAGGTTGATAACGCCGGTGCTGGGGTTCAGGCTCAGGCCCGAAGTCGAGCTAAAGGTGCCGCCCGGGGTCGAAACAGCAGGCGTGGGGTTGGCGGTGGCGTTCTGGCAGAAACTGCCGGCGCTGTAGGCTACCGTGGGCGAAGTGCCGGGAGTTACCGTCACGGCTACTTCGTTGGAGGTGCCGGCGCAGGTCATGGGGTTGTAGGCCGTCACCGTGTAGGTGCCGGAAGTAGTAGCGGTGTAGGTGCTGCTGGTGGCGCCGGGAATCTGCACGCCGTCCTTGAAGAACTGCAGAAAGTAGCCCGAGCCAGCCGTAGCCGTGAGCGGCACCGAGCCGCCCTGGCACACCGACGTGGGGCCGTTGGCCGCCAGCGACACTACGTTGCTACCGCTGACCGTAATGGCGACGGCGTTGGAAGTCGAGGTGCAGTTGGCGCCGCTGGTTACGCGCACCGAGTAGTTACCGCTGCTGGTAACCGTGGCCGTGTAGTCGGGGCCGGTGGCGCCGGCAATGGGCTGGCCGTTGAGCAGGTACTGGTAGCTGTAGCCGGGGCCGGTGGGGCTGGCCGTCAGGTCAACGGTGCCGCGGCCGCAGAAAGTGGTCGGACCGTTGGAGCTCAGCGCGGCCGCCGGCATGGGCGACACGGTGATAACGGCCTCGGTGGAGGCCACCTGCCGGGCCGCATTCACCAGCACAATGGCGCGGAACGTGGTGGTCGTCTGCAGGTCGAAGTACTGGAACGTGGGCGAGTTACCGCTCACGTCCTGGAAGCCGTTGCCGCTGTCGAACTGGTACTTGACGATGGTACCGGAGTAGCCGCTCAGCGTGAGCGTGCCCGAATTGGTACCCGAGCACACGGTGGTTGTGCCGCTCAAGGTACCGCCCTCGGGGCCGGTGGTCTGGGCCCAGGCAGTGGAAAGGGGTAGCAACAGGCACAGCAAGGCTAGCACCCGCAGGCTGGCCCACCGGAGCGCCGTCGGCGACCCAATGGGCAGGAAAGAGCACCCCGTAAAAACGGTGGGTAGGGGTATGCGCATAAGAGGGGGGAGGAAAAAAGTAAAAACGCAGAAAGGCGCGTGGCCGCGGTACAAAACCGGGTCGGTTTATGGTATTATTAAGATATACCTGTACCCCAACAAGCCAACAACGCTAGGCCCCTCTACGCAGGCCGGCGACCGAGGTGACGCCGGCCGGTAACTTTATTTTCGGTGCCCCATCTCAGCCCCGTGCCACCCCGTTTCCGCAGCATCCATCCCGGCTCCGCCGCGGCCGTATAGCCGCCCGGGGCTTGGGCGTCTGCAGCCGGAGCCCGTATCTTCGGGGAATTTTGCAAGGGCCGGATTGCGGCCGCCTGACTATGATGAAGCGCTTATTTGCCACGGCTCTGCTGACGGCTCTCGCAGCCGCGGGCAGCCACGCGCAGACCACCCTGCCCACCACTCCCCAGCCCCCGGCGCCGGCAGCCGTGAGCGGCCAGGCCGGTCCCGACTCGGTGGCGGCCGTGCGCAACCTGTTCCGCAAGCGGCGCAACGGCGGTACCCTGTTCACGGCCATTGGCTCGCTGGTGCTGGTGCGCGGTGTGCTGGCCGATGGAGGGGGTTCGGTGGTGGGCTCGGCCCTGGTGGCGGCCCCGTTTCTGGGCGTGGGCGTGAGCAAGCTGGTGCGTTTCGGCAGCAAGCGCGAGGAAGCCTACATCAAGCAGTACCAGCAGGGGCGCCCCCTCCCCCACCACATTCGCCGCCGCCTGCGCGCCGACTACTTCCGCCCCACGCCCTAAAACCGCGCGGCAGCGCCCGGTATCCGCGTCGACGCCACCCGCGTGCCGGCTGAGGCGCGGGTACGCCGGTCACGCGCTCCTTGCCTGCCGCAGCATCCTACCCCACTGCTATGCTACCACGTTTTCTCTTCGCAGGCCTGTTGGCAGTCCTGAGCGGCCCGGCACTGGCGCAAAGCCCGACGGCGCCTATTGCCTCGCTGCCTACTACGCCCGATTCCATTCCGAAGCAGCTGGGGCGCTGGTACCTGCCGCACTACCAGCCCAGCGCCACGGTAGCCGATACGGCCGGGGCGCTGCTGTCGCTTTATGCGACCAAGCGGGCCAATACCTGGTGGTTTCTGCCGTTGGCTCCGCTGGGCCTGGCCATGTTGCAGCCCTCAAAGGAGTACGTCAACGACCGGCTGGTGGACACCGACCCGCCGGCAGCCTGGCAGGTAGCCATTGGTGTGCCGCTGATGGTAGGCGGCGTGGGGACCATGGTGGCGCGCTACGTCAAGTACAGCCGCAGCGGGCTGGCCCAGATTCAGCGCGACTACGAAGCGGGTAAACCCATTCCGGCCAAGCTGCGCCGCAAGCTCAAACCGCGTCACTACGCACAGGCGGCCATTGTGCGGGTAGCTATTGTGCAGTCGTTGCAGATGGAAAAGCTGAGGGCCCAGCAGAAAGCGCTGCGCCAGTAGCCCGGCAACGTTGATCCTCCCTTACCCCGCCGCTAATCAGTTGCTGCCGGGGATGGACTGCCGCCAAGAAGGGTGGCTTTAATATTAGCAATCATGTATATTATAGTAACTATTTGCCGCCGTGAAAACCGTAATGGTGCTGCTGCTGGTCAGCAGTCTGGCCCGGGCGCAGGTGCCCGGGGCCAGTCAGCTACCCAGCCGGGTGCTGACCGAAGCCGACACCGTGCAGGCGCTGCACGATTTGTTTCGCCAGCACCGGCAGACGGGACGGGCCTGCCTCGGGCTCTTTCCGCTGGCAGTAGCGGGCACCGCGTACTCGGCCTCGCAGATCGAGATTGACCTGAACCTGTACGGCGGCTTTTCTTCCGGACCATCCGCCGCGCCGTTGGTCGGCACCTTTCTGGGCGGCGCTACCTCCCTGACCTTGCTGATTGTCGCCCCGATTACGCTGAACCGCAACCATCGGCAGCGAGAAGCTCGGCTGGTAACCCAATACCTGCAAGGTCAGTCGCTGCCAAAACGCTGGCAGAAGCAGCTACACCGGCAGCTGATGCGGGCGCAGCGGCCGCGTCCGCTCAACGCCACGCCGCCACCGAGGTCGGTGGGCAGCAGGTAATGGGACGCCCTGCTTGATTTGGCACCGGTGTAGCCGGAGCATCTTTCCCGCTGCGTAGGATGGGGCGCGCCATCGGTGGGAAAGATGCCTCGCCGGGGCCCCAGCATGACGAACTGGGCGAATTTCCAGTGGCGGCCCGCGCATAACCAGGGACCTGCTCACCTGCTATCGGGCCAGCGGAAGGCCCAGCAAATAGAGCTTTTTGGCCTTGCCGGTGAGGCGGCCGGTTTCCCAGGTGTAATCATCCGACTTTAGCCCTTCGAGCAGCATGTCCATATCGCCGAGGGTGTAGGTGCGGGCGTTGGACACGGCGCCGTCCCAGGCAAAGCACAGGGGAATGAGGGGCACGAGGTAAGTAAAAAACAGCTGCCGGAGCGTGAGCGGCCGCACCAGGGGCGTGATGAACAGCGCCATCAGAAAGTTCGGGACCAGGGCCACCCACCACAGCGCAATGGGGAAGCTGTTGTCGCTGATTTCGTACACGCAGATGGGCTGGCGCTGCTGCTGGGCATCCTGCAGGATGCCCCGGGCCACGGCCGGCGGCATGTGGTGCAGGCTGCAGATCATGGTGCGCACGCCCCGCAGCTCCGTCCCCACGCGGGTGGCGTCGACGGGCTGGGTTTGGTAGCGGATGGCGGGGTTGAGCTGGCCGTTGATGGCGGCAGCCAGCTCCAGGTTGGGATAGAGGTCGGTGAGGGTGAGCTGCAGCTTATCCAGGCCGGTCTGGGCTTTCAGCGCGTGGAAGACGGGCAGCATGGGCCCGCCACTGCCCGAGCACAGGTCGACGATGGCGGGGACTGGGGAGTGCGCCAGGGCCCGGTTGAGCAGCTGGGTTAAGTCGGCCGAGGAGCCCAGAAACTTGTGCATGACCACGATGAGCCGCGTCAGGCTGGTGCGCAGCCAGTGGGGAAACCAGGCGAAGTCCTCGAACTCGAACAGGTGAATGCGTTTCATGGGCGGGATGGGCCGTCAGCGGCCACAACGGGTTTGCGGGGGCAACTTACAACGCCGCTACGGCCCAAGCACAGTTGTTTGCCGATACTTCGACCGACCCGGTGCATGGGGCGCAAAAAAGCCCCGCCGGCACATTACCGACGGGGCTGTTGCTGTTGGGCCAGACGGGTGATTACACGGTGGGGATTTCCACGTTGACGAAGCGGATTTGCCCGTCCTGGAGCTCGGCTTCCACCACGGCGTCCTTGCTCACTTTGCCGCTGAGGATTTCCTTCGACAGCTCGTTCAGGATCAGGCGCTGGAGCACGCGCTTGAGGGGGCGGGCACCGAAGGTGGGGTCGAAGCCCTGCTCGCCGAGGAAGTCGAGCACCTCGTCGGTGGCTTCGAGGCGGATGCCGGCTTCTTCGAGGCGTTGCTGAATCTGGCGGAACTGGATGTCGACGATTTTGCGAATCTCCCGGCGCTTGAGGGGCTGGAACATCACGATTTCGTCGATGCGGTTGAGGAACTCGGGGCGCATGTGGCCTTTCAGGCGCTCGATGACTTCCTCGCGGGTGCGGTCGACCACCTCGTCGTGGTTGTACTCGTTCAGCTCCTTGAAATTGCGCTGAATGATGTCGGCCCCGGTGTTGGAGGTCATGATGATGATGGTGTTCTTGAAGTTGGCCACCCGGCCCTTGTTGTCGGTGAGGCGGCCATCATCCAGCACTTGCAGGAGGATGTTGAACACGTCGGGGTGGGCCTTCTCGATTTCGTCGAGCAGGATGACCGAGTAGGGCTTGCGGCGCACGGCCTCGGTGAGCTGGCCGCCTTCGTCGTAGCCCACGTAGCCGGGAGGCGCCCCGATCAGGCGCGAGACGGCGTGGCGCTCCTGGTACTCCGACATGTCGATGCGCACCATCGCGTTTTCGTCGTTGAACAGGTACTCGGCCAGGGCCTTGGCCAGCTCGGTTTTGCCGACGCCGGTGGTGCCGAGGAAGATGAAGGAGCCGATGGGCCGCTTGGGGTCCTGCAGGCCGGCGCGGGAGCGGCGCACGGCGTCGCTGATGGCCATGATGGCCTCGGACTGCCCAGCTACGCGCTTGCCCAGTTCGGCTTCGAGGTTGAGCAGCTTTTCGCGGTCGGACTGCAGCATTTTGCTCACGGGAATGCCGGTCCACTTGGCCACTACCTCGGCAATGTCCTCGTGGGTGACGACTTCCTGGAGCATGGAGCCGCCGTCCTTGTTCTGGTTGGCCTGCTCCTGCAGGGTTTTGAGCTTGGCTTCGGCTTCCTGGATTTTGCCGTAGCGCAGCTCGGCCACGCGGCCGTAGTCGCCCTGGCGCTCGGCCTGCTCGGCTTCGAGCTTGAACCGCTCGATGGCTTCTTTCTGGGTCTGGATGTCGGTGAGGACGTTTTTCTCGGACTCCCAGCGGGCCTTGAGCGAGTCGCGCTTGTCGCCCAGCTCGGCCAGCTCCTTGTTGAGCACGGCTTCGCGGTCCTTGTTGTCTTCGCGGCGGATGGCCTCGCGCTCGATTTCCAACTGCATGATGCGGCGCTGCACCTCGTCGAGCTCCACGGGCATGGAGTTCAGCTCGATGCGCAGCTTGGCGGCGGCCTCGTCCATCAGGTCGATGGCTTTGTCGGGCAGGAAACGGTCGGTGATGTAGCGGCTGCTGAGCTCGACGGCGGCAATGACGGCGTCGTCGGTGATGCGCACGCCGTGGTGCAGCTCGTACTTTTCCTTGATGCCGCGCATGATGCTGATGGCGTCTTCGACGGTGGGCTCGTCGACGGTGACGGCCTGGAAGCGGCGCTCGAGGGCCTTGTCCTTCTCGATGTACTTCTGGTACTCCTTGAGGGTGGTGGCGCCGATGGCGTGCAACTCGCCGCGGGCCAGGGCGGGCTTGAGCAGGTTGGCCGCGTCCATGGCGCCCTCGCCGCCCGCGCCGGCGCCGATGAGGGTGTGCATCTCGTCGATGAAGAGGATGATCTGGCCCTCGGCGTCGGTGACTTCCTTGATGACGGACTTGAGGCGCTCCTCGAACTCGCCCTTGTACTTGGCGCCGGCGATGAGCAAGCCCATGTCGAGCGACATGATGGTTTTGTCCTTGAGGTTCTCGGGCACGTCGCCGGCCACGATGCGCTGGGCCAGGCCTTCTACAATGGCGGTTTTTCCCACGCCCGGCTCGCCGAGCAGGACGGGGTTGTTTTTGGTGCGGCGCGAGAGAATCTGGAGCACGCGGCGGATTTCCTCGTCGCGGCCGATGACGGGGTCCATCTTGCCGGTACGCACCTGCTCGTTGAGGTTGCGGGCGTAGCGGTTGAGGCTCTGGTACTGGTCTTCGGCGGTTTGGGAGGTGACTTTGCGGCCGCCGCGCAGCTCTTTGATGGCGGCTTTGAGGTCTATGCCGTTGAAGCCGGTGTCTTTGAGCAAGTTGGCGGTAGCGTCGCGGCCGTCGATGAGGGCTAGCAGCAGATGCTCGACGGAGACGTACTCGTCGCCGAACTCCTTGAGGAAGCCGTTGGCGCGCTGCACGGCCGAGGCGGCCTCGTTGGCGAGGTAGGGCGAGCCGCCGCTGACTTTGGGGTAGCCCTGCACGAGGGCGTCGAGGCGGGGGGTGAGGATGTTCAGGTTGACGCCGAGCTTGCCCGCGAGGAAGCCGGTGACGTTTTCATCCACCTGCAAGAGGGCTTTGAGGAGGTGGCCGGTTTCGATGGCCTGCTGCTGCTGACCGCCGGCAATTTCGGTGGCCTTCTGCACGGCCTCCTGGGCCTTGATGGTGAAGTTGTTGAAGTTCATGGTGCTAAGCTTGTTTCAGGTGCTGCGGTTCTGCTGATACGGGCTTAGCAAATGGTGGGCTAAAGGGGATATTCGGACTTTTTGTCGCTTATCTATTATTAGTTATGACGGAATAATGTCTTTCTGTCACAAGTAAAGCTGAAAATGTATCGTTGTACCTTGCACTCAAATATTAAAGGCTCTGCATGACCGTTGAAGAACTAAATTCTCTACTCTCTTCACGTGAGAATGAAAAGCTCGAGTTTAAAGCCGCTCGAAACAGCTTCTCTTGGGATGATTTGCGGCGCTATATAGCTGCGTTAGCGAATGAGGGAGGAGGAAAAATGATCTTAGGAGTTACTGACCGCATACCAAGGCAGGTCGTTGGAAGTCAAGCCTTCCTCAATCTCGGAGAAAGGAAAAGGCAGTTAACGGAACTTCTGCGTTTAAGGGTAGAAGCATTTGAGATAGACCATCCTAATGGCCGGGTTGTGGTCTTTAAAGTTCCTTCTAGACCTCCTGGAAGACCAATCCAAGTGGATGGGGCTTTTTTGATGAGGTCGGATGAATCCCTCGTCCCAATGACCCCGGATCAGCTAAAGCTTATTTTAGATGAGGGCGAGACGGACGTCACTGCAGAAGTATGTCATGGAACTAGCGTGGCCGATCTAGATAGCACGGCTCTTTCATTATTTCGTACAGGTGTTATAGAAAGAGCTACATCTCAAGCTCAAAAGGATAGATACGCTTCAATGCCTATCGAAAGGCTATTGGTAGACACTGGTCTTATTGCTGATAATAGCTTGACTCGCGCTGCTATCCTATTATTAGGAAAAGACGATATTATCCGCCGCTGGATTCCTAATGCAGAAGTTATTGCTGAGTACAGGCAGGTGCCAAATAAGATTAGATATGATAGAAGAGAGAATATGCGCCTAGCTATTCTACTTGGGTTGGAGAGGTTATGGGAATTTATACTTCCATACGATCTTCCCATTAGGGATATTCAGAAGGGTACTGGCGTTAATTCTCTTCTGCGTTTTCCAGAAAGGTCTGTGCGCGAAGCAATCTTAAATGCTGTAGTTCATAGGGACTATAAGCATCCAGAAAGCGTTCGTATTAGAATAAGTCCTGAGAAATTAGAAGTAATTAGCCCTGGCACCTTCCCAGGCATGATTACTTCTGCTACAATTGCTGACGAGCAGCTAAGGCGTAACAGATTACTAGCTGAAGCATTGGAAAAGTGCGGCCGTATAGAACGTTCGGGCCAAGGTGTAGATCTGATGATAGCTGCTGCTGTTCGCCAAGCCCAAAAGCTGCCAACATTTATTGAACGTGACCAAAACGACGTTCAAGTAATTCTCTTCGCTCCAGTTGACGAGGGGTTCCTAGATGCAATGCAATCCGTTCCAGTCGATACATGGGACTATTTAACAGTAGATGCTATGCGCACATTAGATACCTTTCGCCAGCGACGATTAGATAATGAAAGAATAAGCTCATTCGATCTTAGTGCATCGGGCGTACGAGAATTGCTGGAGCAGGAAATTCTTGTGAGTAATGACGAAGGGGTAATAGATATTAATCCAGCTCTTAAAGCGAGGAGAAGCCAAAAGCAAATGTTTAAAGCTGCTCCAATAGTTAATAGAACAGAGAGAAAACAACAGATATTTAATCAAATACGCGCTCGACAAAGTGTAGGTACCAGATTAGTTGATTTGCATCAATATATGGCCGACCTCACAGCATCTCAGATACAAGCTCTTTTAAAAGAGTTGAAAGCAGATGGTATGATTAGACTTGAAGGCAGAACAAGAGCAGGTCGCTGGTTCCCTAGTGGACTGCAGCTTCAACTGCCTTTGTAGTGCAACGCAATGCAACGCAATGCAACGCAATGCAATGCAACGCAATGCAACGCAATGCAACGCAATGCAACGCAATGCAACGCAATGCAACGCATTGCAACGCAATGCAACGCAATGCAACGCATTGCAACGCAATGCAACGCAATGCAACGCATTGCAACGCAATGCAGCGAAGCGGGTGAGTTCCTTCACTCCGCTTCGCTGCGTTCAGGATGACAGGCGCCTAAGGCGGCGGGGGCTGCGGCCCGTTACTCGGGCTTCACGGGCGGCTCGTCGCTGCCGCCTTGCTGCCGGCCGGGGCGGTCGATGATGATGCGGGCGGCCTGGATGCGCTGGTAGAACTCGGGGTGCGAGCGGGCGTACTTGCGCAGGCTGCGGTAGAGGCGGTCTTCGAGCAGGGTGGCGAGGGCGGAGAACTGGCCTTGGACGGCGATGCGGGCGGCTTTGGCCTCGGAGATGTGCTGACGGGGGTCGTTTTTGACGCCGCCGAAGGCGGTGAGGGCGGTTTGCAGCTCCTGGAGGCGGGTGGCGGTGACGCCGTAATCGGCCAGGGCGGTGAGGTGGGCGGTGGCGGTGGTGTGCAGGTGCTGGGCGGTGTCGGCGAGGGCGGTGCCGCGCAGGTCCATCAGGCCGGAGTAGTTGACGTTGGCAATGGCCTGCAGGGTGCGGTCGGGCTGGGCCGCGGCGTAGGCGTGCAGGTCGCCGGCTACTTCGGCGGTGTAGGTGGCCAGCTGCTCGCGCTTTTCGCGCTTGGTGCGCGAGGGGCCTTTGCTTTTGTGGCGCAGCACGAGCTGGCGCAGGGGCAGCAGGGCGGCGAGCTGGGTTTGCAGCTCGGCGACGATGGCCTTGACGCCGTTGTCGGACTGGTAGGGGGCGGCGTCGCTTTGCAGGGCAGTGAGGACGTTTTCGGCCGCGGTGAGGCGGTTGTCTTGTTTGGCGGTAAGCATATGGAAAAGGGTTGAAAGGGAGGAAGCGAGAGTGATAGATGTGTGGGGGTAAGGGGTAGCGGTAGCGTAGTTGCCAAGGATAGCAATATTTGGCGGGAATATGGTATTCCGTGGCAGGAAAAATGTGTGACCGGTGCCGGAACGACTGCGGCGGGTGCCGGAACAATTGAGGCGGGTGCCGGAACGACTGCGTCCGGTGCCGGAAGGATTGCGGCGGGACCCGGAACGACTGGGTTTAGTGCCGGAACGATTGGGGCCGGGGCCGGAACGACTGCGGCGAGACCCGGAACGATCGGGGCCGGAGCCGGAAGGGTTGGGGCCTCACCCCCCGGCCCCCTCTCCAGGGGGAGAGGGGGAGCCGTGGCGGCGCGGGCGGGGCGTGGTGCCACGGCTTGGAGCCGTGGCACCACTATGTTTAAGCTGCCCGACTATTGCGGCTCCCGGGCCTCCCCTCCCCCGGCCCCCTTCCCTTGCCCAATGCGCGACGTGGGGGGAGGGGGCGTTCTGGTGGCGGAGGGGTGGCAGCTGACTCGGATTCGGGCGCGGGGAGTTACTGCCGGGCCGCGAAGTCGCGTACGGGTTCGGTGGCGGGGCCCAGGTCGCGCCAGGTTTGCGCAGCCTGAAAGGGCTCGGGCATTTCGTTTAAGGCCTCGATGATGTGGGCGCCGTAGTTCATGCGGGGCACGAACCGGCCCAGGAAGCGGATGAGGCCCAACGGGGCGTAGGACACGGTTAGGCGCCGGCGGCCGTGGTAGCGGGCCACCTGCTGGGCAGCTTCCAGGGTGGTGAGGGGCTCGGGGCCCTGAACCACGTACTCGCGGTTGGCGGCCGCGGGCAGGCGCAGGGCCGCCGCTACCTGGCGGCCGTAGTCGCGCCCCGACACCCAGTGCATGCCGTGCCGGGCCTTGCCGGCCACCAGGATGCGGGAACCGGCCAACTGGGTGCCCACCAGGGTTTCCATGAAAGCCGAAGGATGGAAAATGGTGTAGGGCAGTCCGCTGCGCCGCACCTGCTCGGCGGCTTGCTTCTTGAGCTCGAACACCCACCAGCGAAACCCCGCGTAGTCTTTGATGAGCGAAGACAGGTACACCACGCGCTGCACGCCGACCTGGCGGGCGGCGGCCAGCAGGTGTTGCAGGCCTTCGCCTTCGGGGTGAAACGCGCTTTCCCGCTCGGTTTGCTGCACCGACAGGTTGAGGTACACCGCGTCGTGCCCGGCCAGGGCGGCGGGCAGGGTGTCGGGCTGGGCCAGGTCGCCGGCCACCAGGCGCACGGCAGCGGGCAGCAGCGGGCGGGCCCGGGCCGGGTTGCGCACCAGGGCCGTTACCTCGAAGCCCGCCGCTACGAGCTCCTGCGTTACCGGTCGCCCCAACATGCCGGTGGCCCCCACCACGAGCACTTTGCGGATAGTTGGCGCCGGCGTTGGGCGCGCATCGGGTTGTTGATTCATCTCCCAGTACGAGTTGAGGCACAGGCAACTCACGCCTCCAGTAAAGGGCTGCGGGGAGCGGGCCCAGCCGCGGCCGAAAAGCACCGGAACGCGCTGCTAGCGGGGGAATTGCCGCCGCAAACGTAGGCGGAACGGCTCGGCGGCCCAATCGCATATAGATGTGGGGCGGCCACCGGAATACGCGGGCACCCGGGCCCGGCCCTAGGTGGCGGAGTTTGCGCTTGGCGAGGCGCGTGAGGCGGCCTTGAGCGACCACCGACGGCGCAGGGGCCGGGGCGGCAGCTACAGAGGTGCGGATTAGCGGCCCGCGCGTAGCCGCTGCAACCGCTTAGGCATTTTGCGCCTTCTTGTCCTTGCCCAGCAGCTTCTTGACCAGCAGCACGAGCTTCTCGACTACGAAGCCGATGAGGAGGCCGCCGATGGCGCAGGACAGGGCTTTGGCCAGCCAGGCCAGGGCCGGGATGTGGGCCAGGGACTCTTCCAGGTCGTGCAGCAGGTGGGCGGTGAAGGGAATGCCGTGGGCAATGATTTCGGCGCCGACCCAGAGCATGGCGGCGGTGCCCACGTAGCTGAGGATGCTCAGGAAGTGGGGCATGAACTTGACGAGGCCGCGCCCGAATTTCTGGGTGAAGGCGGAGTACTTGTCCTGGGCCAGGTGCACGCCGATGTCGTCGGCCTTCACGATGAGGCCCACGAAGCCGTAGACGGCCACGGTGATGAACACGGCCACGGCCAGCATCACGGCAATCTGGTTTACCACCGGCTGCTCGGTGACCTGGCTGTAGGCAATGGCCATGATTTCGGCCGACAGGATGATGTCGGTGCGCACGGCGCCGGCCACGCGCTGCTGCTCCAGCTCCTCGGGGGTGATGGTTTCGACCGACTCGGCTTCGGTGGCCTCGTGGGGGTGCTTGCTGAAGAGGGAATGCACCTTCTCGTAGCCCTCGAAGCAGAGGTAGGCGCCGCCCAGCATCAGAATGGGCGTGATGGCCCAGGGGGCAAAGTAGCCCAGCAGCAGGGCGGCCGGGCTGAGAATGAAGATTTTATTGATCAGGGATTTTTTCGCAATCCGGTAGATGATGGACAGCTCCCGGGAGGGGTCGAGGCCGACGACGTACTTGGGGGTGACGGCGGTATCGTCGATGACGATGCCGGACACTTTGCCGGTGGTTTTGGCGACCTGGGCCGGTACGTCGTCTAAGCTGGCCGCGCTGGCTTTTACCAGGGCGGAAACGTCATCTAATAGCGCAAAAAAACCTGAAGCCATGCCTGGTGTGTTCGGTGCCTGAAAGGGGCGTTGGGGGCGTTTGTGGAGCGTGCCCGTTTCAACCCGGCAGCAAGTTAGAGCGGGTTTCGGGAACGGGGCACTCCGGCCTTGTACGGGCGGGGCAGGAACCGGGCGGGAAAAAGGCGGGACTAGGGCTGCTGAAACAGCCGGATGGTGTAGTCGAGCAAATCGGAGCCACCGACCGCGCCGTGGCCGGGCACGACTACCCGCACCGTGGGGTAGGCCTGCCGGACCCGGGTTACCGTGGCGGACCAGGCTGGCTCGTTGGCATCGGCCAGGTTGCCCTTGCCGGCGCCCAGCTCCTTGACCAGGCAGCCGCCGAACAGCACGGCGTCGGCGGGGAAATAGCCCACCACGTTGTCTTTGGTGTGGCCTTCCCCGAAGAAGGTGGCCTGCACCTGGGCGCTGCCCACGGGCAGCGTCAGACGCGGGGCAAACCCATGCCGGGGTACGTTGAACTTGCGCGCCTGGGCGTACTTAATCGTCTTGCGGTGGGCGTAGGACGGAATGTTGCGCTGGTGGAACGCCGGGAGTCCGCCCACGCAGTCTTCGTGAAAGTGCGTGGCCACGACGGCCTTGACCTGGCAGTGCAGCTGCTGGGTTATCCAGGCAATCAGCTCCCGAGACTCCGCGTCGCCGGTGGGCGTATCGAACACCACGGTTTCGGCGCCGCTCCGCACCACCATGCCGTTGCAGGAAACCTTGCCGAAGGACTGGGTCGACAGAAAGGACGTGTGCACAAAGGTGTTCGGGGCCACCTGGGTGATGGTCAGGTCGGCGGACTGATACACCACGGGGTGGGTAGCGGCGGCGGCCGGGGTGGACTGGCGGCGGGTCGGGACAGCGGCGGCCAGCAGGGCCAGGGCGAGGAGGAAATTCATGGGCAGAAGTCGGCTGAAGCTGGGGCCTTGCCGCGGTGGGAGCCTCAGCGTTGGGACAAGCAGCGGGCGAAGCATCCCTCCCACCCCAGGGAATGGCCCGGCAAAGATGCTTCGCCCGCCGGATTGAAGACCCGGCCGCTCCGAACGCCCCTAGATAAAGATGCGCGGATCGGGCGGCGGGCTCAGCGGGAAGCCAGCTGGTAGCCGAGGTAAAACTGGAAGGCGCCGTTGCGGATGTCGTCGGTGGCCAGGATGCGGCTGTTGTTGATAATGATGGGCTTGTTGAGGCGGGTGAAGCCGCCGTTGTAGCGGAAGCCGGCCTGCAGGCCGATGGGCAGCTGGTAGCCCAGGCCGGCCACGAAGCCAATGTCGATGCGCTCGTACTGGTCGTGGACTTTGTAGGTGTACTTGCCGACCCCGGATTTACCGCGCAGCAGGTAGCCAAACTGTGGGCCGGCGTCGACGAAGAAGCCGGTCTGCCCCAGGGCCACTTTCACGGCAATGGGCAGGTCGAGGTAGTGGAGGCGGGTGTGGTAGTCGTGGTTGATTTTGTTGCGGGCGCCTTTCTGGGAGTACAGCAGCTCGGGCTGAATGGACACGGCCTGGGTAACGGCGAAATTGACCAGCGCGCCGCCGTGAAAGCCCAGGTAGTAGGCGTTGCTGGCGGAGGACAGCTGCTCGGGGTCGTTGCCGCGCAGCTTGGTGTAGGAGGTACCGGCCTTGAGGCCGACGTGGACGCGTTGGGCCAGGGCCGGGGAAGCGCCGGCGGCCACGAGGGCCAGGGGGAGGAAAAGGTTGCGCATGAGCGGGCAGGGAACAGGTGGATTGGCGGCTGAAACGGCGGCGCAAACTTCCTTATTGTGCAGGCAGAGCGTGGCAGGGTACAATAGATTTAGGTGCGTTGGAGACCATTGCCAGCCCCTTCGCTGTAGGCTGGGGCAGAAAAGCCCGCGAAACCGGAAACCAAGCCGGGGCCGATGCAAGTAAAAGACAGATGCTTACCTGCCTAGCACATCTGCTGAAGCGCCCAGACCGCGGGTGGCCGGCGTCAAAGCACCTGCTGGCTTTGCTGCTGGCTTATGCCGGCAGCAGCGGCGCGGGCTGGGCCTGCACGGTGTGCCGCCCCCGGGTGCAGGCCGCCATTTATCAGCCTAACTACGCCCAGAATCTGGGGCTGCTGCTGGTGCCGGTAGCGCTGCTGCTGGCGCTGGGGGCCGGGGTGTATTTCTTCGAGGACCTCAAACGCACGCGGCAACGAACCCATGACTGAGCACGAACCCCTCAACCGCGGCCCCCTAATTGCGGCGGGCCTGCTGCTAGGCGCGGGCCTGGGCGGCTTTGTCGATGGCATTGTGCTGCACCAGATTCTGCAGTGGCACAACATGCTCTCGGCTCGCCTGCCACCCGACACCCTGGTAGCAGCCAAAACCAACATGTACTGGGACGGGGTGTTTCACGCCGCGGTGTGGGTGATGACGGCCATTGGGCTGCGGGTGCTGTGGGCCGCCGGCGCGCGCCGCGACGTGCCGTGGTCGGGGCGCACGTTTGGGGGCAGCCTGGTGCTGGGCTGGGGGCTGTTCAACCTGGTGGAGGGCACCATCGACCACATGCTGCTGGAGCTGCACCACGTGCACGAGTACGCCGCCGACCCGCGCCCTTGGGACTGGGGCTTTTTGGGCTTGGCAGGGCTGCAGTTGCTGCTGGGCGGGGTGCTGATTCGGGGCGGCCGCGCCGATGCGGCGCCGACCGGTACCCGCCCGGGGCGGTAAATTAGTCGCCTGGCTTTACGGAGTTGCAAAAGGACGGGTAACGCGGGCGGAGCCGGCGAGGCTGCCGGCGGCGCCAACCCTGGGGCCGGTTTTGGGTTTATCGAGGGCGGGGGCAAACGGTTGTGGGTTTGGGTAGAACTTATCCAAGCAAGCGCCTGAAAACCTGTAGCTACATGCAAGGGGGCGGCAATGGCGCAGGATGCGTTGCACCCCCCCGGTTTTTGGCCTACCTTTGCCCCCCAATGCCTTTTTTCAACAGCAATCCACCTTTGCCATGCTGTTAGCAGTTCCCGCAGTGTACCAACCGGCCGACTACGCGCCGATTTTCATTCAACTCGGCCTGGCCCTGGCCTTCGTGGCGTTTTCGATGGTGGTGTCGCACCTCATCGGGCCCAAGCGCAATTCAACGGTGAAGGATTCGTCGTTTGAGTGCGGCATTGAGTCGGTGGGCAACGCCCGCACCCCGATTTCGGTGAAGTACTTCCTGACGGCCATCCTGTTCGTGCTCTTCGACGTGGAAGTTATCTTCATGTACCCCTGGGCCGTGAACTTCCGCGAGCTGGGCGCCACGGGCTTCATCGAGATGATCATCTTCATGACCCTGCTGCTGGCCGGCTTCTTCTACATCATCAAGAAAGGCATTCTGAAGTGGCAGAACTGATTGGTGCCTAGCTGTTGGTGCCTGGTGCCTGGCCTGATCGAATTATTGCACAAACCAAGCACCAAGCCCTAGACACTAAGCACTAAACTGCCCGGGCTGGTGTTCGGAAAGGCATAGTTGCCGCCCAGCTTATTCCTAACCCGACTTTTCGCCATGAGTGATAACCGCGTTCCTGAAATCAAGACCGTAGCCGCCCCCGAGGGCATCGAAGGCGCCGGTTTCTTTGCCACTTCGCTCGACAAGGTGGTGGGCATTGCCCGCGCCAACTCGCTGTGGCCCCTGCCCTTTGCCACTTCGTGCTGCGGCATCGAGTTCATGGCCACCATGGGCGCCCACTACGACATTTCGCGCTTCGGCTCGGAGCGCCCGTCGTTTTCGCCCCGGCAGGCCGACTTGCTGATGGTAATGGGCACCATTGCCAAGAAGATGGCCCCCATTGTAAAGCAGGTATACGAGCAGATGGCCGAGCCCCGCTGGGTGCTGGCCATGGGCGCCTGCGCCTCGTCGGGCGGCATTTTCGACACCTATTCGGTGCTGCAGGGCATCGACCGCATCATTCCGGTCGACGTGTACGTGCCCGGCTGCCCGCCCCGCCCCGAGCAGGTGCTGGAAGGCCTGATGCGCGTGCAGGAGCTGGCCAAAAACGAATCGATCCGCCGCCGCAACGCGCCCGAGTACCAGGCCCTGCTGGCGTCCTACAACATCAAGTAAGTAGTAAGTATTGGGTATTGGGTAGTTAGACTCCCGCCGCGGCGCTTTCTTCTCAGTACTCAGTACCAAATACTCAATACCAAGAATGGCTGAATCCAACGAATCACCCGCCGCCCAGGAACTGGCGGCCGAGCTGGACCCCACGGCGGCGGCCAATGCCCGCCTGCTGGCCCGCCTGCAGGAGCTGTTCGGCGCCGACGCGTTTACCGACGTGGAGGAGCCCTACGGCCTGCTGACGGTCACCACCACCCGTGAGCGGATTCACGAAATCATCGACGTGCTGCACGGCGAGGAGCAGCTGCAGCTGAACTTCCTGACGACCATGTGCGGCATGCACTGGCCCGAGCAGGAAGGCCGCGAGCTGGGCATGGTGTACCACCTGCACAGCCTCACCCAGAATCTGCGCCTGCGCCTGAAGATCTTCTTCCCCATTGCCGACCCGGTAGTGCCCACCCTCACCGACATCTACGCCACGGCCAACTGGATGGAGCGCGAGGCCTACGACTTCTTCGGCATCATCTTCACCGGCCACCCCAACCTCATTCGCATCCTGAATGTGGAGGACATGGACTACCACCCCATGCGCCGGGAATACCCCCTCGAAGACGGTACCCGCGAAGACAAAACCGATTTGTTTTTCGGCCGCTAGATTCCAGGTAGTAGGTATTAGGTAGTTGGTAGCAAGACCTGGTTTTCGAAAGTCCAACTGACACCATCAATCCTAATACCCAATACCAACTACCCATACCATCCTCATGGCAACGAACGACACGCTCGACGCTACCCATAAAATCATTCAGGAAGCCCGCGAAACCGAACGCCGGTTACGCGGCTCCCTGGTGCCCCGCACCGAGGACTTTAGCCAGGAGCTGACGACCCTGAACCTGGGCCCCACGCACCCGGCCACGCACGGCATTTTCCAGAACATCCTGCAGATGGATGGCGAGAAAATCATTTCCGGCGTGCCCACCATCGGCTACATCCACCGGGCTTTCGAGAAGATTGCCGAGCGCCGGCCCTTCTACCAGATTACGCCGCTGACGGACCGGATGAACTATTGCTCCAGCCCCATCAACAACATGGGCTGGCACATGACGGTGGAAAAGCTGCTGGGTGTGACGGTACCCAAGCGTGCCCAGTACATCCGCGTCATCATGATGGAGCTGGCCCGCATTGCCGACCACCTGGTGTGCAACGGCATCCTGGGCGTGGACACCGGCGCGTTTTCGGGCTTCCTCTACCTGTTTGAGGAGCGCGAAAACATCTACGAAATCTACGAGGAGGTCTGCGGCTCGCGCCTGACCACCAATATGGGCCGCGTGGGCGGCATGGAGCGCGACCTGTCGCCGGTGGCCATCGAGAAGCTGCGGGTGTGGCTCAAGCGCTTCCCGGCCGTGATGCGCGAGTTCCAGAACCTGTTCGACCGCAACCGCATCTTCATGGACCGCACCATCAACGTGGGTCCGATTTCGGCCGAGCGCGCCCTGAACTACGGTTTCACCGGCCCGAACCTGCGCGCCGCCGGCGTCGACTATGACGTGCGGGTGATGAACCCCTACTCCTCGTACCAGGACTTCGACTTCGAAATTCCGGTAGGCACCAACGGCGACACCTACGACCGGTACCTGGTGCGCAACGAGGAAATCTGGCAGAGCCTGCGCATCATCAACCAGGCCCTGGAAAACCTGCCCGAAGGCCCCTACCACGCCGACGCGCCGCACTACTACCTGCCGCCCAAAACGGAGGTGTACCGCAACATGGAGGCCCTCATCTACCACTTCAAGATCATCATGGGTGAGATTGAAGCGCCCGTGGGCGAGGTGTACCACTCGGTAGAGGGCGGCAACGGCGAGCTGGGCTTCTACCTGGTGTCGGACGGCGGGCGCACGCCCTACCGCCTGCACTTTCGCCGGCCCTGCTTCATCTACTACCAGGCCTACCCCGAAATGGTGGTCGGCTCCACCCTCTCCGACGCCATTCTTACCCTGAGCTCCATGAACGTCATTGCCGGCGAGCTGGACGCTTAATCTGCTGCTAATGGAATCGACCACCGCGACCGTAAAGCCGCAATTCTCCGAAGCCGCCAAGGCGGAAATTGCTCGTCTGTTTGAACACTACCCCGCCGATCGCCGCAAGTCGGCCCTGCTGCCCATCCTGCACATCGCGCAGGCCGAATTTGGCGGCTGGGTAAGCCCCGAGGTGCAAGACCTGGTGGCCGAAACGATTGGCATCCTGCCCATCGAGGTGTACGAGGTGTCGTCCTTCTACACCATGTTCAACCTCAAGCCGGTGGGCCAGCACGTGCTGGAAATCTGCCGCACCGGCCCCTGCATGCTGCGCGGCTCCGACGAGCTGACCGCCAACCTGGAGCGCATTACCGGCGCCAAAGTGGGCGGCACCTCGCCCGACGGCCTGTTCACCCTGAAAGAAGTGGAATGCCTGGCCGCCTGCGGCACGGCGCCCATCGTGCAGGTGCGCGAGAAGTACTACGAGCAACTGGACACGCAAGAGGCCGTGGACGCCATGCTCTCGGAGCTGCGCAACCTGGTGCACCGCCCCCTGCTGCCCTGGGAACAGACTGGCTTGCAGCACACGCAACAATAACCCGAAGCAACTACCGTCATGGGCCGCAAGCTACTGACCGAACATATTAACGTCCCCGGCATCGACACCTTCGAGGTATACCGCAAACACGGCGGCTACCGCTCGGTGGAGAAGGCCCTGAAGACGATGACCCCCGACGAGGTGGTGGAAGAAGTGAAGAAGTCGGGCCTGCGCGGCCGCGGCGGCGCGGGCTTCCCCACGGGCATGAAGTGGAGCTTTCTGGCCAAGCCGGAGGGTATTCCGCGTCATTTGGTGTGCAACGCCGACGAATCGGAGCCGGGCACTTTCAAGGACCGGGAGCTGATGTCGAAGCTGCCGCACCTGCTGGTGGAGGGCATGATTACGAGCTCGTACGCGCTGGGCGCCAACACCTCGTACATCTACATCCGCGGCGAGCTGCTTTACGTGCTGCGCATCCTGGAAAAAGCCATTGCCGAGGCCTACGCCAACGGCTTCCTGGGCAAGAACATCCTCGGTTCGGGCTACGACCTGGATCTGCACGTGCACCCCGGCGGCGGCGCCTACATCTGCGGTGAAGAAACTGCCCTGCTGGAAAGCCTGGAAGGCAAGCGGGGCAACCCCCGCAACAAGCCGCCCTTCCCGGCCGTGCAGGGCCTCTACGCCCGCCCCACGGTGGTCAACAACGTCGAATCTATTGCGGCGGTAGTGCCCATCGTGAACGACGGCGGCGAGGAATACGCCAAAATCGGAGTGGGCCGCAGCACCGGCACCAAGCTGATTTCGGCTTGCGGCCACGTGCGCAAGCCCGGCATCTACGAAATCGAGCTGGGCGTGCCCGTCGAGGAGTTTATCTACTCCGACGAGTACTGCGGCGGCATCTGGAAGGGCCGCGACCTGAAAGCCGTGGTGGCCGGCGGCTCGTCGGTGCCGATTCTGCCCAAGGAGCTGATCTTGAAAACTGCGGCCGGGGAAAACCGCCTGATGACCTACGAGTCGTTGTCGGACGGCGGCTTCGTGACCGGCACCATGCTGGGTTCGGGCGGCTTCATTGCCATGGACGAGACGACCTGCATCGTGCGCAACACCTGGAACTTCTCCCGCTTCTACCACCACGAGTCGTGCGGGCAATGTTCGCCCTGCCGCGAGGGTACGGGCTGGCTGGAGAAGGTGCTGCACCGCCTCGAGCACGGCCACGGCCACATGCACGACATCGACCTGCTGGTGAGCGTGGCCAAGCAAATCGAAGGCAACACCATCTGCCCGCTCGGCGAAGCCGCCGCCTGGCCGGTAGCTGCCGCCGTGCGCCACTTCCGCCACGAGTTTGAGTGGCACGTAACCCACGCCAAGCAAGCCGCCCAACCCGGTGCGGTGTACCCGGCCCAAGGCGTGCTGGCATAAGCTAGGGTTTAGGTTGTTAGGTGTTAGGGCTTAGTCGGCCCCAAAGCCTAAAACCTAATACCTAACAATCTAAGACCTAACAACCAATGGCTAAAATAACCTTCGACGGCGTGGAGGTGGAAGTACCCGACGGTACCACCATTCTGAACGCAGCCCGCAAGATTGGCGGCGGCATTGTGCCGCCGGCCATGTGCTACTATACCCCGCTGAAGGGCTCGGGCGGCAAGTGCCGCGCCTGCCTGGTGCGCGTGGCGGCTGGTTCGGCCAAGGACCCGCGCCCCATGCCCAAGCTGGTGGCCTCCTGCGTGACGCCGGTGCAGGACGGCATGGTGGTGGAAAACACCACCTCCGAGCAGGTGCTGAACGTGCGCAAGGGCATCGTGGAGATGCTGCTCATTAACCACCCGCTGGATTGCCCCGTGTGCGACCAGGCCGGCGAGTGTGACTTGCAGAACTTCGCCTTCGAGCACGGCGTGGCTACCACCCGCTACGAAGAGGAGCGCCGCACCTTCGAGAAAATCGACATCGGCCCCTACATCCAGCTGCACATGACGCGCTGCATCCTGTGCTACCGCTGCGTGTACACGGCCGATCAGCTCACCGACAAGCGCGTGCACGGCGTACTGGGCCGCGGCGATGCCGCCGAAATCGGCACCTACATCGAAAACGTCATCGACAATGAGTTCAGCGGCAACGTCATCGACGTGTGCCCGGTGGGAGCCTTGACCGACAAGACCTTCCGCTTCAAGCAGCGCGTGTGGTTTACCAAGCCGGTGAATGCCCACCGCAACTGCGAGCATGAAAAATGCTCGGGCAACGTGGTGCTCTGGTACAAGGGCAAGGACGTGCTGCGCGTAACGGCCCGCAAGGACGAGTACGGCGAGGTGAAGGAGTGGATCTGCAACACCTGCCGCTTCGAGAAAAAAGAAACCGCCGACTGGACCATCGAGGGCCCGACGCACGTCGACCGCACCTCGGTTATTTCGGCCAACCACTACGAATTGCCGGTGGTCAACCCCCAGGTTATTGCCGACCTGCCCGAAAGCTCGGTGCGCGACCTGGAAAACAACCCACCGCTGAAGCTCGGCCGCTAGGTGGTTTTTGGTGATTGGTTTTTGGTTGTTGGCTTCGTGCCAGCGGCCGGAGGCCAAAAACCAACAACCAAAAACGAAAAACCAACCAAATGGAAATACCTGCAATTGCCTGGCAAGGCCTCGTTATTCTGGCCGTTTTCGGCATCACTCTGCTGATTGCCACCTACTCGACCTACGCCGAGCGCGTGGTGGCGGCTTTTCTGCAGGACCGCGTGGGCCCCGACCGCGCCGGCCCCTTCGGTTTGCTGCAACCCCTGGCCGATGCCGTGAAGCTGTTCACCAAGGAGGAGTTTTTCCCGAGCGGGGCCAACCGGTGGCTGTTCGTGTTCGGGCCCTGCCTGGCCATGACCACAGCCCTGATGGCCTCGGCCGTTATTCCCTTCGGCAACACGCTCATCTTCGGCGACGGCACCGAAATCCGCCTGCAGGCCATTGAGGTCAACATCGGCATGCTCTACGTCTTCGGCGTGGTGTCGCTGGGTGTGTACGGCATCATGATTGGCGGCTGGGCCTCCAACAACAAGTTTTCCCTGCTGGGCGCCGTGCGCGCCGCGGCCCAGGCCGTGAGCTACGAGCTGGCCATGGGCATGGCCCTGATTGCCCTGCTGATGCTGACCGGCACGCTGAGTTTGCGCGAAATCACCCTGCAGCAGTACCACGGCCTCTGGAACATCGTGTACCAGCCGCTGGGCTTCATCATCTTCTGCACCTGCGCCTTCGCCGAAACCAACCGCACGCCCTTCGACTTGCCCGAGTGCGAAACCGAGCTGGTGGGCGGCTACCATACCGAGTATTCGTCGATGAAAATGGGCCTGTACCTGTTTGCCGAGTACATCAACGTGTTTGTGGCTTCGGCCGTGATGAGCACCCTGTACTTCGGCGGCTTCAGCTTCCCCGGCGAGCATCTGCTCTACCGCACCCTCACCGATTCGCAGGGCGAGCTGTTTGCCCACAACGTGGTAACCATTCTGGGCACGGTGACGATGTTTGCGAAGATCTTCTTCTTCATCTTCTTCTTCATGTGGGTACGCTGGACGCTGCCGCGCTTCCGCTACGACCAGCTGATGCGCCTAGGCTGGACCATCCTGCTGCCCGTGGCCATCCTGAACATCGTGCTGACGGGGGCATTCATCATGCTGAAGTCTTACTTCTTCGGCTAGCACTGCTCCGCAACAACACGAGCACCCGCCGGGCGACCCTGCACAACGATCCGCGAACCAGAGCTTCGCGCTACCTTCGACCTCCCGATGAAACTCACCAATAGATCCAAGCACTTAGAGAAGAAGCCGATGACCCTGGCTGAGCGGGCTTACCTGCCGGCTATTCTCACCGGCATGGGCATCACGCTCAAGCACTTCTTCTCCAAGAAAGCCACCATTCGCTACCCCGAGGAAACGCGGCCCTTCTCGCCTACCTTCCGCGGCCTGCACGTGCTCAAGCGCGACGAAGTGGGCCGGGAGCGGTGCACGGCCTGCGGCCTCTGCGCCGTGGCCTGCCCGGCCGAGGCCATTACGATGGTAGCCGGCGAGCGGAAAAAGGGCGAAGAAGGTTTGTACCGCGAGGAGAAGTACGCCGTCAGCTACGAAATCAACATGCTGCGCTGCATTTTCTGCGGCCTCTGCGAAGAAGCCTGCCCCAAGGCGGCCATCTACCTGCAGGCCGACAAGATGGCCCCGCCCCGCTTCGAGCGCGACGAGTTCACCTACGGCAAAGACCGCCTGGTGGAGCCCGTGGACCCGAGTGCCCGCTCCAAGCGCGGCATTCAGCTCACGCCCGAGCAGGCCGAAGCCTTGGCCCGCCGCATGGCCGGCCTGGAATAATGGTTAACTGGCTGAATGGCTAAATGGCTGGCCGTTCAAGCACTATCCTTCAACCATTCAGCCATTCAATCATTCAACTGCCGTGGGTACCTCCCTATTCTACTTTCTCGCGTTCGTTGCCCTGCTTAGCGCCCTGGGCGTGGTGCTGGCCAAGAACCCCATTCACTCGGTGCTGTTCCTGATCCTGACGTTCTTCGCCATTTCGGGGCACTACCTGCTGCTGAACGCGCAGTTCCTGGCGGCGGTGAACATCATCGTGTACGCCGGCGCCATCATGGTTTTGTTTTTGTTCGTGATTATGTTCCTGAACCTGAACACCGATACCGAACCGCACAAGCCCGCCCTGGCCAAGATTACGGCCGCCGTGGCCGGTGGCCTGCTGCTGCTGGTGCTGGTGGCGGCCCTGCGCAACGTCAATCCCGTGGGCGCCGACGCGGCCACCTTCGACTCGCAGATTGGCATGGTCAACCGCCTGGGTTTGGTGCTCTACCAGCAGTACCTGCTGCCCTTTGAGCTGGCTTCGGTCCTGTTCCTGATTGCCATGGTAGGCTCGGTGATGCTGGGCAAGCGCGAAACCGGCGAGCGGAACTTCTAGCCGAAAGCGTTTCAACAACGAAAGCAGCGCCTGAACTTCGGGCGCTGCTTTTGTTTTGCCCTGTCTATGCCGGAAATCAGCTTCTACAAATCCCGCTGGCGCGCCGTGCGCGTGCTGCTGCTCTGCTCTGTGTTCGTGGTGCCCTGCGGGTGGATGGTTTACCACAACCCGGCGCACGGGCTGGGGTGGGCGGGTCTGCTCTTCTTCGGCCTGGGCTACCCGCTGGGGCTCTACAACCTGCTGGACCGCCGCCCGCAGATTGTGCTCAACCCGGTGGGCATCTTCCACCACGAAGTGCACCGCCAGTTCATCAACTGGGAGCTGATTCAGGATGCCTACCTGGTAGAAGTGCACCAGCAGCAGCTTTTGTGCCTCGTAGTGCCACCGGACTTTGAGCCCTCGAAGCGTAAGGGCCGGCTGGCCCAGCAACTGGGCGGCATCTCCCGGGCAATGGGCTTTCAGGAGCTGACGCTGCCCCTGAGCGCCACCAGCGTCGATGCTCCCCGGCTGCTGAAACTCGTGCTGGCGCTAAAAGAAACCCTGCCGGCGGCCCGGGCCAACCTGTTGCAAGAATTCACGGGCGGAAGCAGCTGAAGCAGTAGCGGCCGTGGGCAGCACTCCCCGCGTTGATACCTGAACCGTATCAGCTTCCTGCCTGATTCTCGTCATTTCCGGCTCGCTTGCCAGCCCCGACTTTCGCCTGCATCAATCGCCCACCCGAAAGTCAGTACCCATGAATACCACCCAGATCCAGAGCGGCAGCTTGCTGGCCGGCCAGCACAACTCTATTGGCGAGCAGAAAGGCCTGGTGCTGTTCAGCCGCCACGGCCAGAAAGTGCTCTACAAAACCTTCCGCACCGGCGAAACCATGCCCACCCACCACTCGGCCGACGAGGTGCTGGTGACGGCCCTGGCGGGGCAACTCGAGCTGGAGCTGGGTGGCACCACTACCCTACTCGAAGCCGGCGACTACCTCATCATTCCAGCCGGCGCGCCCCACGCCCTGCGCTGCCTGCAGGCCGCCAAGCTGCTGATTTTCCGCTAGGCTTCCTGCTTGCTTATGGTTCCCTAAACGAGTTGCGGCCCCGAAGCTTCGGGGCC
>NZ_JBIYZW010000004.1:25265-107400 GCF_044628455.1 Hymenobacter sp. B81
CTTGGGACGTTTGGGGCTGAGGCTGCTCGGCCATGCGGGCCCAGGCGGGGCCGCAGCGGCCCATCTTTTGGCGGAAACGTTCGCGCTCCTCGTCACTCATGCCCTGCATGCGGGCTTCCATTTTATTGCGCCAGTGCTCCTGGGCCCGGGCCTTCCAGCCGCCGGCCGGGCCGCCCCGGAAGCCGCCGAAGAGAATTTTGCAGAGCACGAGCAAGCCCAGCGCCTGCCCGAAGCTGAGCAGCGGCAAGCCGAAAATGGCCGGCATCAGCCAGTTCCACAGGGCCATGACCACGAAGCCAGCCAGGGCCACGCACAACGCCGCGAAGAGTACAAAGCGCAGGCCGCGAAGCAGCCAAAAGTTGCGGTTCATATGGTTGAGTTGTCAGAGTAAAGTTATCGGTTGTCGGCTCGACATGGCAGCCTGGCTGGCAGCAGTTGGCAAGGCGTACCTGCGGGCCGGCACCTAATCCAGAAAAAGGTCGGTGTAGAGAGCTTGCAGCTTGGTGCGCAGCTGCTGCACGGCGTAGTGCTTGCGCGAAATCAGGGTTTTGAGGGGTACGCCGGTTTCTTCGGCCATCTGCCGGAAGGTTTTGCCGTCGAACTCGTGCCACACGAACACCTCCCGCTGGGCCGGGGGCAATTCGTCGAGCGCATCGAGGATGGCCTCCATGATGGTTTCGCGGGCCATGGCCGTTTCGGTGGAGTCGTCGGGAGCGGGCAGCACGTCGGCCAGCAGCAGGGGCTCGTCGGAGTCGGCGGCCGAGTGGTAGGCGGCGGCTTCTTCCAGCGAGGCCGGCTTGGGGCGGCGGTAGCGGTCGATGATCTTGTTGCGGGCCACGCGGAACAGCCAGGCGGCCATCTGCTCCACGGGCTTGACGAGGCGGTAGCTTTGCACCAGCTCGAAGAACACGTCCTGCAGCACGTCCTCGGCGTCTTCCTGGTCGGGAATGCGCCGGCGAATAAACGACAGCAGCTTGCCGCGCTGCTCGCGCACGGCCTGTTGCAGCCGGTCGTCTTGCTCGGTCATGGCCGCGGCGCTGGGGAGCTGTATGGTCATTGCCTGTTCCATTCTGAGTGAGCAGACGCAGGCGGCGGAAAATTACTTTATCGGAAGCGGAAAAAGTTACGCGCGGCGGCTTCCGCTCCCCAAACACCCGCCGCCCGCCCAACCCCGCCGGTGCGGCAGGGGTTATTCAACGGCAGCGGTCCTACGACTTGGAGCTGTAGTGCCCCTTCGCAGGCGGGACCGGCGCGGCCTTTCCTGTACTTTTCCGCGGGAATTTCCCGAGTTTAGGCCTACCTTTGCCCGCTAATTGGCCCCGCGTGAACGGGGCATTTTTCGGCCGCTACCCCGCCCTGAATGGACCAGACGATACCGGAAGTCATCCGCACCATTCCCCTTCAGCACTACCTGTTCTTCGCCACGGCCCTGTTTGCCATCGGCGTCATCGGGGTGCTCACCCGGCGCAATGCCATCATCATCTTTATGTGCGTGGAGCTGATGCTCAACGCCGTCAACGTGCTGCTCGCGGCCTTCTCGGCCTACCGCGCCGACCCCAACGGGCAGGTGTTCGTGTTCTTCATCATGGCCGTGGCCGCGGCAGAAGTAGCCGTGGGCCTGGGCATCATCGTGATGATTTACCGCAACGTGCAGAACACCGACGTCAGCCTGCTCGACCGGCTTAAATGGTAACGGGTTGATGGGGGGCGCTTCGCAAATGTGCGGAATGTGAAAAATGTGCTCATGTGCTACTACCAGACGACCGTTAGCATCTGACCACATTCAACCTATTCTCCCCACATTCTCCCCATTCCTCTCCCTTAGCCCATCAGCCCATTCAATCACATCAGCACATTCTTACACATGGCTGAACAAGCGCCCCTCGCCGTCTTTGCCGGCTCGCCGCTGCTCTACATTCTGATTCCGCTGCTGCCGTTTCTGGGCTTCCTGCTCAACGGCCTGCTCAACCGCCGGCTTTCGGGCACGGTAGCCGGGCTCATCGGCAGCGCCACCGTGCTGGGCTCGTTTATCATCTCGCTCACGCTGTTCCTGCGGTTCCTGGCCAACCCGGTGCCCTACACCGTGCAGCTGTTCGACTGGATTTCGGTGGGCTCGATGCAGATTCCCTTCGCCTACCAGATCGACCAGCTCAGTCTCATCATGCTGCTGCTCGTGACGGGCGTAGGCTTCCTGATCCACGTCTACAGCATCGGCTACATGCACCACGACGCGAACGTGGGCAAGTTCTTTGCCTTCCTGAACTTGTTCGTGTTTTCGATGCTGGTGTTGGTGCTCGGCTCCAACTACGTGATTCTGTTCATCGGCTGGGAAGGCGTGGGGCTGTGCTCCTACCTGCTCATCGGCTTCTGGAACCAGAACCACAACTACAACAACGCCGCCAAGAAGGCCTTCATCATCAACCGCATCGGCGACCTGGGCTTCCTGCTGGGCATCTTCCTGATTTACTTCACCTTCGACTCGGTGCAGTACGGCGAGGTGTTCCAGAAGGCTTCCACCATGCAAGTGGGCGCCGGCGTGATTACGGCCATTACGCTGCTGCTCTTCGTGGGCGCCATGGGTAAGTCGGCCCAGCTGCCGCTCTACACCTGGCTGCCCGACGCTATGGCCGGCCCCACGCCGGTTTCGGCGCTCATCCACGCCGCTACCATGGTCACGGCCGGCATCTACATGGTGCTGCGCTCCAACGTGCTCTACACCCTCTCGCCCGATACCCTGGAAGTAGTGGGCTGGATCGGCGCCCTCACGGCCCTGTTCGCCGCTACCATCGGCCTGGCCCAGAACGACATCAAGAAGGTGCTGGCGTACTCCACCGTCTCGCAGCTGGGCTACATGTTCCTGGCCCTGGGCGTGATGGGCTACAGCTCCTCGCTGTTTCACGTGCTTACCCACGCCTTCTTCAAGGCCCTGATGTTCCTCGGGGCCGGCTCGGTGATTCACGCCATGAGCAACGAGCAGGACATCCGCCGCATGGGTGGCCTGCGCAAAGCCCTGCCCATTACCTTCCTCACGTTCCTGATCGGCTGCATTGCCATCAGCGGCATTCCGCCCTTCGCGGGCTTCTTCTCCAAGGACGAAATACTGGCCCACGCCTACGAGCACAACAAGGCCCTGTGGGCCATTGGCCTGCTCACGGCCTTCCTGACGGCCTTCTACATGTTCCGCCTGCTGTTCCTCACCTTCTTCGGCGAGTTCCGCGGCACGGAGGAGCAGAAGCACCACCTGCACGAGTCGCCGGCCTCGATGACGCTGCCGCTGGTTGTGCTGGCGGTGCTCTCGGCCATCGGCGGCTTCCTGAACGCCCCGCTGGTGCTGGGCCGCGGCTACCTGGCCGACTTCCTGGCGCCGCTGTTCACCTACTCGCGGCAGCTGAACCCGACGGCCTTCAACCACCAGATCGACCACTCGACCGAGTACATGCTCATCGGTCTCTCGGTGGCGGCGGGCGTGCTGGGCATCGTGCTGGCTTACGTGCTGTACGTGGCCAAGCGTAGCCGCCCGGCCGAGGAAACCGCTCCGCGCGGTTTCTTCGAAAACCTGGTGTACCACAAATACTACGTCGACGAGCTCTACGACGCCCTGTTCGTGAAGCCCAGCATGTTCCTCTCGCGCGGCCTGCACGACGTGGTGGAGAAGCGCGTTGTCGACGGCGCCGTGAACGGGGTGGGCCGCGGCGTGATGGGCGGCTCGCAGCTGCTGCGCTTCCTGCAGACCGGCAAGGTGGAAACCTACCTGCTGCTGATGGTGCTGGGCATCGTGGTGGTGCTGGCGCTGAATTTCATCCGACTGTAATCTGTAAGCAGCTTCCCAGTTGCTCCCGAAGTTCGCATTATGCCGAAAGTCTTTTTGCTGATCGTGCTTATCTGGCCCGTGGCCGCCGCGCTGCTGCTGCACTTTGTGCGGGGCAAGGCCGCGCGGGCGCTGGCCCTTGGCGCTTCGCTGATTGAGCTGGCCCTGGTCGTGGCTATGACCACTCAGTTCGTGCCGAACTCCCAGGTTCAGTTCGAGCTCAACTACCCCTGGCTGGAATCGGCCGGCATCAACTTTCACATCGGGGTTGACGGGCTGAGCCTCTTGCTGGTGCTGCTCACCGCCTTCCTGGTGCCGCTCATCCTGCTGGCCTCGTTCCGCCACGACTACGAGAATCCCTCGGCCTTCTACGCGCTGGTGCTGTTCATGCAAACCGGCCTGCTGGGCGTGTTCGTGGCCCTCGACGCCTTCGTGTTCTACTTCTTCTGGGAAGTGGCCCTGATTCCGATTTACTTCCTGGCCGGCGTGTGGGGCGGCGAGCGGCGCGTGCCCGTCACGCTCAAGTTCTTTATCTACACCGTCGTCGGCTCGCTGTTCATGCTGGCCGGCTTCGTGTACCTCTACTACATGACCGGGGCCAACGGCGCCGTGCGCTCCTCCGACCTCGACGCGTTCTACAACCTGAACTTGTCGGCCGCCGAGCAGTCGTGGGTGTTCCTGCTCATTTTCGCGGCCTTCGCCGTGAAGATGCCCATCTTCCCGCTGCACTCCTGGCAGCCCGATACCTACACCGAGGCGCCCACGCCGGCCACCATGCTGCTCTCGGGCATCATGCTGAAAATGGGCATCTACGGCACCATGCGCTGGGTGCTGCCCGTGCTGCCCAAGGGCGTGAGCATCTGGGCCGACTACGTGATGGTGCTGGCCGTTATCGGCATTATCTACGGCGCCATCATTGCCATCCGCCAGCGCGACATGAAGCGCCTGGTGGCCTTCTCCTCACTCTCGCACGTGGGGCTGATGATTGCCGGCATGTTCTCGCTCACGGCCGTGGGTTTGCAGGGCACCACCATTCAGATGCTGGCCCACGGCGTGA
This sequence comes from Hymenobacter sp. B81, assembly GCF_044628455.1. Lineage (NCBI taxonomy): Bacteria > Pseudomonadati > Bacteroidota > Cytophagia > Cytophagales > Hymenobacteraceae > Hymenobacter > Hymenobacter sp. B81. The sequence continues at coordinate 30,131 of NZ_JBIYZW010000004.1, forward strand.
ACGTAGTGGGCTTGTTCTTTATCATCGACATCATTCAGCGCCGCACCGGCACCCGCCAGATTCCCGAGCTGGGCGGCCTGACGCGCGCCACGCCCCTGCTCTCGGTGACCTTCCTGGTGCTGGTGCTGGGCACCGTGGCCCTGCCGCTCACCAACGGCTTCGTGGGCGAGTTTCTGCTCCTGATGGGCGTATTCCAGTACAACGCCTGGCTGGGCGCCGTCGCCGGCCTCACCATCATCTTCGGGGCGGTGTACCTGCTGCGCATGTTCCAGCGCGTGATGCTCGGCCCCGACACCTCGTTCTCGGCCCTCATCAAAGACCTGACTGCCTCGGAGCTGGCCGTGCTGGTGCCGCTCATCGTGCTCGTGTTCTGGATCGGCCTGTTCCCGGGCACCTTCCTGCACCTGTCGGAGCCGGCCATCAACAAGCTGCTGGTGCTGATCAACCGCTAAGCCTCCCGACTCATGCTCTCGATCATTCTGCTTTCTGTTTCCGGGCTGGCCAACCTGTTCCTGGGCTTCAACCGCTCCAACCGCCTGATTCTGCCCTTCGCGCTGCTGGTACTCACCGGTGTGCTGGCCGTGACCCTCTCGGGCATCGACACCACCGGCGCGCTGGCGGTGTGGAACAGCTCGCCCTACTTCAAGGGCATGCTCACCTTCGACCGCTACGCGCAGGTGTTCACCGCCGTGATGGTGATGACTACGCTGCTGCTGCTGCCCTTCTCGCACAAGTACGTGCGCGAGCAAAACCCCAACCTGGCCGAGTACTACAGCATCCTGCTGTTCTCGCTGGTAGGCGCCATCATGATGGTGAGCTACAACAACCTGATCGTGCTCTTCCTCGGCATCGAGACGCTGAGCATTGCCATGTACGTGCTGGCCGGCTCCGAGAAAAACAACCTGCGCTCCAACGAGGCGGCCCTGAAGTACTTCCTGATGGGCTGTTTTGCCACCGGCGTGCTGCTCTTCGGCATGGCCCTGCTCTACGGCGCCACCGGCACCTTCGACCTGATTCAGATGGGCCTGGTGCTGCAGGCCCTGCCCGCCGCCGACCCCACCCTGCAGCCCATGATGGCCGTGGGCATTCTGCTGGTGCTCATCGGCATCGGCTTCAAGATTTCGGCCGCGCCCTTCCACTTCTGGACGCCCGACGTGTACGAGGGTACGCCCACGGTCTTCAGCGGCTACATGAGCACGGTGGTGAAGACGGCCGGCATTGCGGGCTTCTTCAAGCTGCTGACGTTTGCCTTCGGCGGTGAAACCAACTCGGTGTGGCTGCCCACGCTCACGGCCATGCTGGTGCTCACGCTCATCATTGGCAACGTGGGCGCCGTGGCCCAGACCAACGCCAAGCGCATGCTGGCTTACTCCAGCATCTCGCACGCGGGCTACCTGCTGCTGGCTTTGGTGGCTTTGCGCAGCGGGTTTCTGTCGATGAACGCCATTTTCTTCTACTCGCTGGCGTACTCGGTGGCCACGGTCATTGCCTTCGGCGTGCTCAAGCTCGTGCACGACCAGCGCGAGCGGGACGACTACGAGGGCCTCAACGGCCTGGCCCGCACCAACCCGCTGCTGGCCTTTGCCATGACGGTTTCCATGCTCTCGTTGGCCGGCATTCCGCTCACCGGCGGCTTTTTCGGCAAGTTTTACCTGTTTGCTGCCGCCGCCCAGGAAGGCTACATCGGCCTGGTTGTTTTCGCCGTGGTGATGTCGGCCGTGGGTATTTTCTACTACCTGCGCCCCATCATGGCCATGTACATGAAGCCCGGCGCGGAAGGCGCCGACGCTCCGGTGGCCGTGAGCGGCTTCCAGTCGGCGGTGCTCATGCTGCTGGTGGGCCTGACGCTGCTGCTGGGCGTGTGGCCTGGCATCGTGGAAGGCGCGCTGAAGCTTCAGTAGATTCAGCTTTCATATTCAACAAAAAAGCGGCCCCGTGGGGCCGCTTTTTTGTTTTCCGGAGCGCCCAGCTTTCGGGCAGCGCCGGCCTACTTTTGGGTCACGCGCAGCCCGATGCGCCGGTTCAGGGCGCGGCCCACGGGCGTTTCGTTGCTGGCCACCGCGTGCTTGGGCCCGTAGCCCTTGGCCTCGATGCGCCGGGCCGCAATGCCCATGTCGATGAGCGCGGCCATGGCCGCCGTAGCCCGCTGCTCACTCAGCTTTAGGTTGCTCAGGTAGGCCCCAGTGCTGTCGGTGTAGCCGCCGATTTTGACGCGAGCCGCGGGGAAGCTATGCAGGATACTGGCCACGTTGCGCAGCTGGGCCAGCGACTCGTCGGTGAGCGTGGCCTTGCGGGCGTCGAAGTACACGCGGTCGAAGTTGATCCAGCCCTTGGTGCGGTTCACCGGGTCGACCTGGGCGCTGGCGTCGGCCAGGAAGCGGTACAGCTGATTTTCGGTGGAGTTTTCACCCACGGTCTGGGTGCTGCCGTCCACCAAAGTCAGCCGTACCGGACGGCCGGTGTCGTAGATGTAGTTGTCGGTGGCCGCGTCGTAGCGCCCGCTCAGCACCGTGGGCGGCGCGGTGGGGCGGGCCGCCGTAGAATTCTCCCCAGCATTAGCCGGCACTGCGGACTCACTCCCGCTGCTGCCGGCAACCAGGGCCGCTGCCGGTACCTGCTCGGCCGGCGCTGGTCGGCTCAGCAGCCACCAGAACCCCAAAGCCACGGCCCCCGCCACCACAAACAAGGCCAGCCAGGAACGCCAGAAGCCCGACTCGGCGCGCGGCGCGGCGGTGGCCGGCTCGCTGGGGATTGGTCGCCGCGGGGACGTGCCCGGTTCCGCAGCGCCGTTGATCGGGCCGGGGCGCACCTCGTCGAGCAACAGGCCCGAGATGCTGCTGCGCTGGGTTTGCAGCCAGCGGCTCAGCCCCAGCGCGTCGAGGTGGCGCTCCGACACGTGGCGGCCCAACACGCTCAGCATCACCGGCGCCGTAATGCCCAGCAGATTTTCCACCGCCGTGGGCTGAATGCCGCTGTCGCTGGCCACGGTGGCCACGCGGCTGCGGTAGCTGTCGGCCAGCAGGGACTTCATCAGTTCGCTGCCCCGGCCCGCGCTGCCCCGGCCTACCGCCGCCGCGGCCGCCACGGCGTCGTTGGGCTCGGCGGGCTCGTTGGCGTGGCTGGCCATGGTCCACACCACTTCGGGGCCGCCGATTTGCTCGGTCAGCTTGATCAGACTGCTAAGCACCAGGGGCACCACCTTCGGCAAGGCCTTGCGCACCCCGGCTTCGCTCTCGCCTACCACCGCACTGGCCTGGCTTACGGCCGGAGCCGTAAAGCAAGCCGAAACTTCCTCCAACACGTTCTGCGTCATGATCGTAGGGGTTTGGCATGTTACAATAACCTATAATACAAATAATTACCAACATATGTCAATAATATACTTCCGCTCAAGTGAAGCCCGTCCACGAAAAAAGCAGCCGGTTGGGGCTGCTTGGTTTCGACTGGTAAAGGGAAGACTGCAAGAGCGGCGGCTGCGGTCAGCTTACGCGCAACACGGCCAGGTCGGGCTGGTCGGCGTACACCACGGCTTCGTCGCCGAAGGGCTCGTCGCCGCGGAATTTCTGCAGCACGCGGGCGGTGGTAATGATGTCCTTCTGGCAGTACTTCACGATGCGCGGCAGGTCGCGCTCCTCGTAGAACACCCGGGCCACGTCGGCGCCGGTGATGTCGTCCTTGGGCGTGGGAATGCCGAACATGGCCGCCAGCAAGGCCAGGGAAGTAAACGATTTCCGGTCGCCAAACTTCCACAGCTCCATGGTGTCGAGGTGGTTGATTTCCCAGGGCTTCTTGCCGGCCACGTCGAGCTGCGGGGGCAGGGGCACACCGGTAATGAGCATGCGCCGCGACAGGTAGGGAAAGTCGAACTCCTTGCCGTTGTGGGCGCACAGCACGTGGCCGGGCTTGCGGCTGAGCACCTCGGCAAACTCGCGCAGCAGCGCCGGCTCGTCGTCCGAAGCAAAGCTCTTCACCCGAAAGCGCAGCTGCTCCTGCCGGTCGTAGTAGAAGCAGCCCAGGGAGATGCACACCACCCGCCCGAACTCGGCGTAGATGCCGGCCTGGTCGAACAGCGACGCGGCCGACAGGCGGTCGGGCATGGGCTCGATTTCCTCGGCGCCCCAGCTGGGGTAGCCCTGCTGCCGGCGCAGGCTGTGGGCCTTGTGCTCCCAGAGGTGCCGCAGCATGTCGTCGAGCTCGTCGTGGCAGCCCACGCAGGGCACGGTTTCGATGTCGAGCACGAAGACGTCGGGTAATTTCAGGTTGCGGAGCAGCTGCATGGGCACGACGGCTAAGGGAAGGACCGTAACGAAGATAGCCCCCGGCAGCGCCAACCGGCAAGCCGGCCCGCAATTATTCGCCCGCCCGCTGCCGCCAGCGCGCTTCGGCTGGTAAGCAGTCCAAGCCCCGTGTAGGATATTTTTTTCCGGCCGATAATAACCACACTGCAGGTAGGCTATTTTTTCTTTTCAGGAATATCCTACCTACCGGGCAGGCTGTTTTCCGCTGGCCGCAACGCCCCTACCCTATTCACGACCGGCTTTTCCGTTGCTGAGCCGCCCGCGTGGCCGGCTCAGGCCAGGGCTGGGCGGTTGGTGAGCCACAGGCCCAGCACGCAAATCAACAGCTGGCGACGAGACTTGGTGGCCATAACCAGGGAACAAGAGGTAAAACGACCGTTTCCGCCGGTGCAGCCCGACTCCAACAAAATCGGCCGGCGCCGGCACCCGCACAATCACATGATGATGTGGCCCCAACGACACCGCGGGGCCCGGCCGGCGGCCAGACCCCGCGGCGCGGGAATTTCTCAAATCAGCTCGGTTCTCACCGGCTAGGTCAGGCCCTGGCGCAGGGCCTTGCTCACGGCCTCGGTCATGGAGCGCACGTGCAGCTTTTCGTAGATTTTCTTGATGTGGGAGCGGACCGTGTCGAGCGAGATGCCGCGGTCGTGGGCAATCATCTTGTAGCTGTAGCCTTCCACCAGCAGGCCCAAGATTTCCTGCTCGCGGGCGCTCAGGTTGGCCGGCGAGTCTTCCTGCTGGCGCGGGGCCACGGGCTTGGGAAACAGGCGCAGCACCTGGCGGGCAATGGCGGGCGTCATGGGAGCACCGCCGGCCTTCACCTCGTTGATGGCGTCGAGCAGCTTGGCGGGCGGGGTTTTCTTGAGCAGGTAGCCGTCGGCGCCGGCGCACACGGCCTGAAACACCCGGTCGTTGTCTTCAAACACGGTCAGCATCACCACGCTCACGCCCGGCGACTTGGCCTTGATGCGCTTGAGACCCTCGATGCCATTCAGGCCGGGCATGTCGATGTCCATCAGCACCACGTCGGGCTTGAGGCGCGGAATGTCGGTTTCCACCTGCTGGCAGTTGCCCAGGGCCCCGGCCAGCTCCAGCCCCGGCGTGCCGCCCAGCAGCTGACTCAGGCTGATGCGCAGGTCGGGGTTGTCTTCGTAAATCAGAACGCGGGTGGCAGTTTCCATGGGCTTGAACGGTGGGTAAATGGGTGCGGGTCAGAACGCTGCGAAGGTACGCAATGCCCGCGGGCGCCCGGGTCGCATAATGATGTGAGCGAGGGCCGCAATAGCCAGTGCGCGGCCGGGCTACTTCAGCGGCACGCGCAGCTCCAGGCGGGTGCCCTGGCCCGGGGCCGTGTCGAGGTTGAGTGTGGCCTTGAGCGCGGCCGCGCGGCTGCGCATGTTGGTCATGCCATTGCCGCCGCCCTGGGCCGGGGCCTGGGGGTCGAAGCCCACGCCGTCGTCTTCCACGCGCAGCACCAGCTGGCGCTGCTCGTAGTCGAGGCGGATGGCGGCGAATTCGGCCTGGGCGTACTTGGCCAGGTTGTTCACGGCTTCCTTGAAGAGCAGGAAAAACTCGCGGCGGGCGCGCATGGGCAGGCGCTGCTCCAGCACCTCGGGCGCCACCTTAAAGGTGAAGTCGATGCCGCGGGCTTCGAGCACGTCGGAGGCGAAGGAGCGCATGCGGGCCGCCACGGCGTCCATGCTGTCGTGGGCCGGGTTGATGGCCCACACGATGTCGTCCATGGAGTCGAGCATGCGCCGCGACGAGTCGCCGATCTGCTCGAGCAGGGCCGAGGCCTGTTCCTGGTTGTTGCGCTGCTGGTGGTTGCGGGCCAGCTGGCTCAGAATGGAAATCGAGCTGAGCGTGGAGCCCATGTCGTCGTGCAGGTCGCGGGCAATGTTGTGGCGCACGCGCTCCAGGGCCAGCAGCTGGCTCACGCGCAGGCGGTAGGCGGCAAACAGCAGCCCGAACACCACCCAGCTGGCCAGGATGCGGAACCACCACGTCTGGTACCAGGGCGGCTCCACCACCACCTTCAGGGCCGCGCCGGTGGGGTTCCACACGCCGTCGTTGTTGGCGGCCCGTACCCGGAAGGTGTAGCTGCCGGGGTCGAGGTTGGTGTAGGTGGCCTGGTGCTGGCCGCCGGCCTCAATCCACTCGTCGTCGAAGCCCTCCATCTTGTAGGAAAAACGGTTTTTGTCGGGCAGGCGGTAGTTGAGGGCAGCAAACTCGATGGAGAAGAAGTAGTCGCGCGGGGCCAAGCGCAGAGTGCGGCGCTCGGTGATGCTGGTGTCGAGGCGGGCGGGCTGGTTGAACTTGCGGAAGCCGGTGAACACCACCACCGGCGGGGCGGGGTTGTAGCGCACGGCCGTGGGCTGAAACTCCACCACCCCGTTGCCGCCGCCAAACAGCAATGATCCGTCGCGGCGGCGGCAGAAGGCCCCGGCGTTGAACTCGTCCTGGGGCAGCCCGTCGCGCACGTCGTAGGTGCGGAAGCGGCGGGTGCGGGGCGTGAAGCGGGCAATGCCCTTGTTGGTGGCCAGCCACAGGTCGCCCTGCCCGTCGGGCAGCATGCCGTAGATAACGTCGTTGGGCAGTCCCTGCGGCTCGCGGAAGGTCTGGAAGCGGCCGGCCTCGGGGTCAAGCAGGCAGCTCAGGCCGCCGCCCTCGGTGGCCAGCCACAGCCGGTTCTGCTCGTCTTCGTACATGCAGCGCACGAAGTTGCTGCTCAGGCTGCGCGGGTCGGCGGGGTTGGCCCGAAAGGCGTGGGAAGTGCCGTTGCGCGGGTCGAAGCGGCAGAGGCCGCCGCCGCCCACGCCCACCCACACGTTGCCGCGGTGGTCCTGGTACACGCAGCGCACGAAGTTGCTGCTCAGGCTACGCGGGTCGCGGGGATTGTGGCGGTAGGCGGCGCAGCGCCCGGTTACGGGGTCGAGCAGGTTCAGGCCGCCCTCGGTGCCCACCCACAGCCGCCCCTGCCGGTCCTGGTAAATGCAGCGCACGTTGTCGTCGGAGAGGCTGGTGGGGTCGGCGGGGTTGTGGCGGTAGCGGCGGAAGCGGCCGGTGGCCGGATCGAGGTAGGCCAGGCCGTGGCTTTGCGTGCCCACCCAGATGCGCCCGTCGCGGTCGGGCAGCACGGCGCGCACAAAATCGTCGGGCAAGCTGGTGGGGTCGGCAGGGTCGTGGCGGTAGCGGGTGAGCTGGCGCGTGACGGGGTTGAGGCGCAGCAGGCCCATGTTTTCGGTACCCAGCCACAGCTGGCGGCCCGCGTCTTCGGCCAGGGCCCACACCGGGCCGGTTTCGTGTTGCGGCACGGGCTGCGAAAAGGCGTTGGGCCGGGGCTCGAAGCTGGCCAGGCCCTGCTCGGTGCCGGCCCAAAGCAAGCCCAGGCGGTCTTCGTAGAGCGTGAGCACGGTGTTGTTGGGCAGGGTGCGCCCGGCGCCGGCGCGGTGTTGCCAGTTGGCAAAAGTGCCCGTGCCGGGGTTGAAGCGACACAGCCCGCTCATGGTACCCACCCACAGCCGCTCCTGCCCATCGACCAGCAGGGAGCGAACGGCGTCGGAGGGCAGCGCGCCCGGGGCCGGACCGGGCTGGTAGCTGCGGCGCTGCCCGCTGCGCAAACCCACGAAGTACAGCCCGGCGTTTTCCACGCCCACCCACAGGTCGCCCTGGGGCGTAGCGGCCAGGGCCGTGATGGGCGCCTGCGGCACCCAGTCGGTGAGCGGCACCAGCAGCCCGCGGCGCTCGTCCACGTAGCTGAGGCGGCCCTCGCCGGTGCCCACCCAGATGCGCCCATCGGCGGCCTGCAGAATGGCCCGGATGGAATTGCGGCGCACGTTGCCCAGGTCGGGGTGGCGGAACAGGCGGAAGCGGCCGGTGCGCTGGTCGAGCAGGTGCAGGCCGGTTTCGGCCCCGGCCCACACGCGCCCGCGTCGGTCGCAGAACACGGCCCGCACGAAGTTGTCGGTCAACCCGCTCGAGTCGCTGGCCTGGTAGGTCACGAACCGGTCGGCCAGGGGCTGGTAGCGGCAGAGGCCGCCGCCGCCGGTGCCCACCCACACATTGCCGTGGGCGTCGGCGGCCAGGGCCAGAATGAAGTTGCTGCTCAGGCTGCCGGCCCGCTGCGGGTCGTTGCGAAACACGCGGAAGCCGGCCCCGTCGTAGCGGTTGAGGCCGTCCTGGGTGCCCAGCCACAGAAAGCCGCGGCGGTCCTGCACGGCGCTCAGCACGCTGTTTTCCGACAAACCCTGGGCGGTGGTGAGCGGATGAAACGTAAGGTTTTCGGGCGGCGGAGCGGCTCCCGCCAGCGTCCAGCTCAGGCAGCACAACAGCCAGCTCAGCCAGGCCGGGGGAGAAAGGGAAATGCGCGTCATTTCGTGCAAGAAAGCGGGTCGGCGGCAGCTTGGCAAACCCGCCCCGGCGGCGTCGCCCTAGCTGGCCACGGGGGCCGGCCCATTTTCCCGGCGGAAGTACACGAAGGAAGCGGCGGCAGCCGTCAGAGCTGCGCCTGCTACCAGACCGGTTACCGCCGGCGTAGCCCAGGCCGCAGGCAGCAGGGCCGTGAGCAGCAAGCCCAGCAAACCGGCGCCCACAAACAGGCGCCCGCCCAGCCGGTGGGCGCGCGTCCACACCGCGGGACTTTCCAGCGTCCAAGGCGTGCGGATGCCTACGAAGTAGTTGGGCGGCACGGTGGTCAGGTAGTTGCCCAGCAGCACGAAGAAGCCGCTCAGCGTGTAGCCCAGCAGTTCGGGCGCCAGCCGGCCACGAGTGTTGGCGTAGAGCATTTCGCAGGCCAGCACGGCCAAAAACATCACCAGGAAAAACGTCAGCTTCTGGTAGTTGAGGCTGTCGGCCAGCAGGCGGCGCTTGGGGTCGAAGCGCGGCAGCCAGCTCATCAGCAGCCAGCAGCCCAGCGGCAAGCCCAGGCACAAGAGCAGCAGCGCCTCGCGCCCGCCGTAGCGGCTGGGCTGGCCGTCGAGGTCGAACTGCACCGGCACCTGCGCCGGCAGCGCCGACCACTCCCGGACCAGGTACAAGGCCGGCACCAGGGCCACGAGCAGGGCGGACAGGTACCAGAAAGAAAGCTTGCGGTTCATAGCGGATAAGGGGAAGAGGGTGAAGAAATCAGGCGGAGTCGTTGGGCGCCGGGCGGAACTGCAGCAGCCAGCCGATGACTTCGTCGAACACGGTCATGTTCAGCGAGTAGGTGATGAACTGCCCCTGCCGGACGCTGCTCACCAGGTCGGCCTGGCGCAGCAAGTCGAGGTGGTGCGAGATGCTGGGCTTGGAGAAGTTGAACTGCTCGGCTATTTCCCCCGCCGTGAGCGGCCGCGCGCGCAGCAGCTCCAGGATGGCACGGCGGGTAGGGTCGTTGAGCGCTTTGAAGAGTGAGTTCACCGTTATTAGGCATTTAGGCAAATGTCTAAATATACGGCAAACAAGCAAAGTCTGGCCAAACAAAAGCGGCACCCGAGGTTTCAGGTGCCGCTTTTGTTTAATCCGCAGAAAATACCCGAGGCTGCTTCAATCCGAGGTATGCTTCTTAAGCAATGCTTGCAGGTCCCGGAAGTCGATGGCCAGATCGTCCACGTTCAGGCGGCAGGTTTCAGCGGACGAGCGAGGCCTCTTGGGCACCACAACCAAACACATATTGGCGCCAGTATTGGTAGAACTGGCTTCAAACCTTACCCAAACCTGACGCCAGGTGCGGAAGCCCGTCGGAGCAGTCCATAGTCCTGCCTGTCCAATTTTTAAAGCCGGTCCAGAGCGACGCGCCCGCTTCACTCCTTGCAAAACCAAGAGCACCGCAACGCCAGCCCCCAAGGCCGCGCTCCAATAGTTCTGCAAGGCAATCGGCAGCGCCGTTAAAACCAAGATGAGTACCGCCAAGAGAAAATTACGTGCGCTATAGCCCGCCGAGTAATTGATTTCATACTCGAAATTAACGGCTTTACCTGGCTCTGTACTCATTTATTTCGACTGTGCACCAACAACACATTTGTTGCCAATTACGAATTTATAGCTATTGCCTTGTTGCTTTTGGCTGCAACATAACGTTCAGTTTCTGCGGGTCCACTGCCATATATTTGAGATTTGCGCTGGCTATTATTTTTTCCTTGTCTAATGCTCTTCTTCTGTGCCACGCCATTTTATTCTTATTGGGCTCATACAAAAAAAGCTGATGATAATGCGACAACCTGCCTTGCTCAATTCTTTTGACCCTGGCAGTGAAATCTTCCCACTGAAAAAAACCATATCCGGCCAGCCAGATACCTGTTTCTGCAATTTTAATTTGCGGCTTATTTATATTAAGCAAGGGATTAACTATCGGTAATACGCCTCCTATCAAGCCAAAAAAGCAGAACAAGGAAAAGCCAAGCCAGTCTTCTATTATTCCGTCCTTGCTTAGAAAAGCATAGTTTAAGGCAGGAGGTAAAAGCCAGCGCAGATTCCAAATTATCTTCTTAGGAGAATAATAAACCACCGTCCGCCATTCTACTGACGTACGGTGGTCATTATTTACGGCAGACCCTGATTGGGCTTGCATGATCTGAAACCGAAATTACTTCCCTTCCTCCACCTTCGTTTCGATGCTCAGCTCCTTGAGCTGGGCGCCCGAAATCGGGGAAGGCGAGTCAATCATCACGTCGCGGCCCGAGTTGTTTTTGGGGAAGGCAATGAAGTCGCGGATGCTGTCGGCGCCGCCGAACAGGGAGCAGAGGCGGTCGAAGCCCAGGGCGATGCCGCCGTGGGGCGGGGCACCGTACTCGAAGGCGTCGAGCAGGAAGCCGAACTGGGCCTGCGCTTCCTCCTCGGAAAAGCCCAGCAGCTTGAACATGCGGGCCTGCACGGCGCGGTCGTGAATGCGGATGGAGCCGCCGCCGATTTCCACGCCGTTGATGACCAGGTCGTAGGCATTGGCGCGCACCTGGCCGGGCGCGGTGTCGAGCAAAGCCAGGTCTTCGGGCTTGGGCGAGGTGAAGGGGTGGTGCATGGCGTAGTAGCGGCCGTCGTCCTCGTTGAACTCCAGCAGCGGGAAGTCGAGCACCCACAGCGGGCGGAAGTCCTCCTTGTTGCGCAGCCCCAGGCGCTGGCCCAGCTCCAGGCGCAGCTCGCTCAGGGCCTTGCGGGTTTTGTCGGCCGGGCCGGCCAGCATCAGCAGCAGGTCGCCGGGCTGCGCGCCGAAGGCTTCCTTCCAGCGCTGCAGGGCCTCCTGCGAGTAAAACTTATCCACCGACGATTTTACCGTGCCGTCGGGCTCGACGCGGGCGTACACCAGGCCGGTGGCGCCCACCTGCGGGCGGCGCACGAAGTCGGTCAGTTCGTCGAGCTGCTTGCGGGTGAAGGAGGCGCAGGTGTTGGCGTTGATGCCCACCACCAGTTCGGCCGCGTCGAACACCGGGAAGCCCTGGCCCTGGGCCACCTCGTTGAGCTCCACAAACTGCATGGCGAAGCGCGTGTCGGGCTTGTCGGAGCCGTACAGGCGCATGGCGTCGGCGTAGGTCATGCGCGGAAATTCGCCGATTTCCAGGTTTTTCACCTCGCGGAACAGGTGGCGCGTCATGCCCTCGAAGATGTTCAGGATGTCTTCCTGCTCCACAAACGACAGCTCGCAGTCGATCTGGGTGAATTCGGGCTGGCGGTCGGCGCGCAAATCCTCGTCGCGGAAGCACTTCACGATCTGGAAGTACTTGTCGAAGCCCGACACCATCAGCAGCTGCTTGAAGGTTTGGGGCGACTGGGGCAGGGCGTAGAACTGGCCGGGGTTCATGCGCGAGGGCACCACGAAGTCGCGGGCGCCTTCGGGCGTGCTCTTGATGAGCACCGGGGTTTCCACCTCAATGAAGTTCTGCTCGTCGAGGTAGCGGCGCACCTGCTGGGCCAGCTTGGAGCGCAGCTCCAGGTTGCGGCGCACGGCGTTGCGGCGCAAATCGAGGTAGCGGTACTTCATGCGCAGGTCGTCGCCGCCATCGGTTTCGTCCTCGATCAGGAAGGGCGGCAGCTTGGCCGGGTTGAGCACCCGCAGGCTCTCGACGCGGATTTCCACCTCGCCGGTGGGCATGTTCGGGTTTTTGGAGTAGCGCTCGGCCACCGTGCCCGTTACCTGCAGCACAAACTCGCGGCCCAGGTTGCGGGCGGCTTCGCGCAGCTCCTGGGTTTCCACGCCTTCTTCCAGGGCCAGCTGCGTAATGCCGTACCGGTCGCGCAGGTCAATCCAGCTGATGCCGCCCTTGTCGCGGGTGCGCTGCACCCAGCCGCAGAGCGTGACGGTTTGGCCGATGTGGTCGGGGCGAAGTTCGCCGCAGGTATGGGTACGGAGCATGAGCAGGCAGTGAGCGGCGCGCCGGCAAGGCGCGGCAAGCGGGAAATCGGGTTCAGGAGCCGGCAAAGATAGGCAAGCCCGGCGCCCGCCCGGCACGTAAAGCGTGGGGAATCCAAATTGGCCCGGAATGTGCAAAGGGCCGCCCCAACACCCCTACCCGGCTTTCCTCCCCTACCATTGCTCATCATGAAACGCTCCGCCCTGCTGCTCGCCGCCACCGCCCTGCTCGCCGTATCGACCGCCCAGGCCCAGACCAAGGTCAAAACCAAAACCAAGTCGGAAACCACCGGCACCGAAATCAAAACCAAGTCCCAGGCCGAGCCGGTGGTGCTCGACGGCGCCATCAAGCGCGTGGAAACCCTCTCGGGCATCGACATCTTCCCCAAGCCCAATTCCGACGCCGTGCTGCTGAGCTTCACCCAGCAGTTTACCAAGCCCGGCACGCTCACCATGACCAACTACAAAAAGGCCGTGGTGTACTCGCAGGAGCTGGACCCGGCTACCCACACCGGCGCCCCCGTCGACCTGGGCCACCTGCCGGCCGGCACCTACCTGGTCGAGGCCAAAATCGACAACTACCTGTACTGGAAGAAAGTCAACATCAAGTACCCCTCGAAGCCGGTAGCTTCCAAGAAAAAGAAAAACCGCCGCTAAGCCCGGGTTTTCCGGCTTGAGACCCGCTGCCCTGGTGCCGCCGCTTTCGGGTTGCGGCACCAGCTGCCTTTCCCCCGAACACCCGCGAAATTTTCCCGCCCGCCCCGGCGTTACTTTGCCGCCGAACTATGAAAACCTTCCTCTCCCGTTTCCCCGCGCGCCTGCTGTGGCTGCTGCCGCTGGTGCTGCTGCTGGCCATGGCCGGCCCCAAGCTCAAGAAGGCCCAGGTAGCCAAAAATCTGACCGTGGGCGTGCCCGAAGACTTCCAGGCCCTGCCCGACGACGCCATTGCGGTGAAGTACCCCGCCCCGCGCAAGCCCCTGGCCGTGTTCAGCAACCCGGCCGGACGGGTCGATTTCAGCGTGGCCAGCAAGCAAACCACCTTCAGCAACAAGGATTACGCCCTGCTGCTGAAGATTTACGAGTCGACACTCAAGAACACCTACAGCAAGGTTGACTTCCTGACCAAGGACATCCGCACCATCAACAAGCGCGACTTCATCGTGCTGGAGTTCGTCTCGACCCTGTCGGACAACCGCCGCGGGCGCGAGATGATGGCCCCGCTCAAGCGCTACCAGCTGATGCAGTACGCCATTGAGGGCAACCAGCTGTACGTGTTCCACTTCAACTGCCCCATCGAGGAGCAGGCCAAGTACCAGCCCGTGGCCCAGGAAATGTCGCAGGCCATTCAGCTGAAGTAGTCCGGTTTATACCCGTTTTGTTTTGGAGCCCCGCCCGGCCTGCGCCGGACGGGGCTTTTTGGTGCCCGGCGCGGGCGCTAGAGCAGGTTGTGGGTGCGAATCAGGCCCATGAAGGCGTCGCGGTAGGCGTCGCCCACGGGCAGCAGGCGGCCGGCGACCTGCACCTTGCCGCGCTCCACGTGCTCGATGCGGCCCAGGGCCACGATGAAGGACTTGTGGATGCGGGCGAAGCGTTCGGGCGGCAGCACCTCCTCCACCCGCCGAAACGACTGCAGGGTGAGGATCTTGCTCCCGTCGGCGGTGTAAATCATCAAGTAGTCCTTCATGCCCTCGATGTAGAGGATGTCGGCGAAGGCCACTCGCTGCAGCCGGTGCTCGTTTTTCACGAACATCGCGTCCGCTGCTGCCCCGGCCGCTGGCGGCGGAGCCGGCTCGGCAGCAGGGGGCGGGGCCGCGGGCGCGGCAGGCAAACCCACGGGCGCGCCGAAGCTCTGGTAGAGGCGGTTGACGGCCTGCACGAAGCGCTGGAAAGCAATGGGTTTGAGCAGGTAGTCGGCCACGCCCAGCTCGTAGCCCTGCACGGCGTACTGGTCGTAGGCGGTGGTGAGGATGATGCGCGGGCCGGTGCCGGGGGGCAGAATGCGGGCCAGCTGCATGCCGGTAAGCCCGGGCATTTCGATGTCGAGGAACAGCACGTCTACCGGCGTGGTCTGCAGGAAGGCCAGCGCCGACAGCGCCTCGTGGAAGGTGCCCACCAGGTTCAAAAACGGCAGCTGGGCGCAGTAGCGCTGAATGACGGCCGTGGCCAGCGGCTCATCGTCGACGGCGACGCAGGTGAGAATGCGGGGAGGCGGGGCCAGGGAGTCGTCCATGAGCAGCGGGCTAGTCGGCGGAAGGCAGCAAGGTAAGCTGCACGAAGTAGCTGTCGGCGGTTTGCTCGACCTGCAGGCGGTGGCGCCCGGGGTAGAGCAGCTGCAGGCGGCGGCGCAGGTTGGCCAGCCCCACCCCGCCGGGCCGGCGCGGCTCGTGGGGGCGGGCGGCGCGCACGCGGTTGCGCACCGAAAACTCCAGCCGGCCCTCGGGCAGAGCCAGGGCCAGCTCCACGGCGTGGGGCCGCACCGTGAGGTCGCCGTGCTTGAAGGCGTTTTCGACCAGGGGCAGCAGCAGCATGGGCGCAATGGGATAGGTGCAGGGCTCGGCTACTTCGGGCGCCACCCCAAAGCGCAGGCAGTCGGGCGCGGCCCCGGGCAGGCGCAGCAGCTGCAAACTCAGGAAGCTGCGCAGGTGGTCGATTTCCTTGGCCAGGGGCACGGTGTCGGCGCTGCTTTCGTAGAGCAGGTAGCGCATCAAATCCGAGAGCTGCAGCACGGCCGTGGCGGCGGGCGCCTCGGGGTCGGCTTCGCTGGCCAGGGAGTAGATGTTGTTGAGCGTGTTAAACAAAAAGTGCGGGTTGATCTGGGCCTTGAGCAAGCTCAGCTCGGCCGCGAGGTGCTGCTTTTCCAGCTCCTGGCGCTGGCGCTCCAGCTCGCGGCGGCGGCGCACGTCGTGCTGGTGGTCGTTGGAGAGGCGCAAATACACGCTCAGCAGCAGCACCAGCAGGGCCGAGGGCAGGATGTTGCGCCCGGTAGTGTCGCCCGTGCGGTGCACCTCCGCCTCGCGCTGCTTGCCCGCCGCTATGCCGGCCTTCAGCCCGTCCATAAACGAGCCCGAAACCGAGTTGGGGTGCTCCAGCTCCATATGCTGCGGCCAGGGCGAGGGCGTGCGGCCCAAGGCCAGGTTGGAGCCGTAGCGCAGCAGGGCCGTGGTGGCAATGGCCAGCAGCATCACCAGCAAAAAGCTCCAGGGCCGGTTGCGGCTCAGGTGGCGCGGAATGATGACAAACCAGCTCAGGTAGAACAGCCCGGCGTAGGCAGCCACGGTCAGCACCACGTCGGTGAGTACCAGCGGCAAGTCCCAGGCGGCCGGCTCGATGGCGCGGCGGACCAGCCAGTAAAACGCGTTGCTGCCCAGCAGCAGCGCCCACAGCACCGTGTGCACCCGCCAGGGCACCGTGCTGGGGCCCGCCGGCCGCAGCCACCACGAAGGCGCGGGCGTGGTAGCCGCCGCAGTAGGTATCGTCAGATCGGTCATGAGTCGGGCCCGGAAAAAGCCACCGAACGGCGCCGGCAGTTGGAGAACGGCTACGAAAATAGGGCGGTGGCCGCAACGCCGCGCCCGCGAATCGACTACCCGGCCGCGGCGCCCGGCCAACGCCCGCCCGCGCCCGGCCAACGCCGACCGCTGCGTTGTGGGCAGCCCGCCCGCCATTGGCGGCCCCGGCCGGGGCGTTGGTCGAAAAACGCGGCGGCGCGGCCTGCTACCGGATAGGTTTGTAGCCAAGCTCCCGGCCCAGCCGAGTTCGGCCCGCCCGCTCACGGCCCTGGCCGATAGTGCTATCTTATCGGCCATTTCTGGCACTGCTCCTCCACTCCTAACGCTTACTGTTCTATGGAACTGGTCATCGAACACCTTTCCAAAACTTACCCCAACGGCACCAAGGCCCTCAACGACGTGAGTTTGCGCATTGCCCCGGGCATGTTCGGGCTGCTGGGACCCAACGGCGCGGGCAAATCCTCGCTGATGCGCACCATCTCCACCCTGCAGGAAGCCGACCAGGGCTCCATCCGGCTGGGCGACATCGACGTGCTGCGCCAGCCCGAGCAGGTGCGCCGGGTGCTGGGCTACCTGCCGCAGGAGTTTGGCGTGTACCCCAAGGTGACGGCGGCCGAGCTGCTCGACCACTTCGCCGTGCTCAAGGGCATCAGCCACAAGGGCGAGCGGAAGCAGGTGGTCGACGGCCTGCTGCAGCAAACCAACCTCTACAACGTGCGCAACAAGAACCTGGGCGGCTACTCCGGCGGCATGAAGCAGCGCTTCGGCATTGCGCAGGCGCTGCTGGGCAACCCGCGCCTGATCATCGTAGACGAGCCCACGGCCGGCCTCGACCCCACCGAGCGTAACCGCTTCCACAACCTGCTGGCCGAAATCGGGGAAGACCGCATCGTGATTCTCTCCACCCACATCGTGTCCGATGTGTCGGACTTGTGCCGGCAGTTTGCCATCATCAACAAGGGGCAGGTGCTGTACACCGGCGACCCGCTGGTGGCCATCGAGGAAATGCGTGGGCAGATCTGGCGGCGCACTATTGCGAAGCAGGAGCTGGAAGCCTACCAGCAGCAGTTTGCGGTGATTTCCTCGCGCCTGTTCGCGGGCCAGACCATCATTCACGTGCACAGCCTGGCCCAGCCCGGCAACGGCTTCGAGGGCATCGAGCCCACGCTGGAGGACGTGTACTTCGCCCGCATTCACGCCGCCGAGCAGGTAGCCGCCAGCGCAGTGAAAGCCTGATTCCAGTAACCACCAAGAACGTCATGCCGAATCGGCCCTGAGCGTCCTGCTGAGCGCAGCCGAAGCATCCCGCCCGCTTATACCAAGGCTTACTACCTGGCGTCAGCACGCGGGATTCCTCGACTTCGCTCGGAATGACGTTTCTGAGAGCAGCGACTTGTCATGACGGTTAACGAAACCGACGACCATGTTCCTGGAAATATTCCTTTTTGAGCTCCGCTACCGGCTGAAGCGGCCGGCCACGTACATCTACTTCGGGCTGATGGCCCTGATGGCCTTTTTGTTCATGCTGGCTGTGGGCGGCGTGTTTGGCGCCAACGTGAGCATCGGCGGGGGCGGCGGCAAGGTGCTGGCCAACTCGCCCTACCAGCTCAACACCATTCTCACCGTGCTGAGCCTGTTTGGGGTGTTCATCACGTCTTCGATGATGGGCACGCCGGTGTACCGCGACTTCGACCACCGCACCCACTCGCTGTACTACACGGCCCCCATCAGCAAGGCCGGCTACCTCGGCGGCCGCTTTCTGGGCTCGTTCGTGATTACGGCGCTGGTGTTTCTGGGCGGGGCGCTGGGCGCCTGGCTGGCTACCTTCTGGCCCACCATGCTGGCCGACAAGCTGGGCCCCAACACGCTGGGGGCCTACCTGCAGCCCTACCTCACCCACGTGCTGCCCAACCTGTTTCTGACGGGCGCCATCTTCTTCACCGCCGCCACCCTCTCGCGCTCGGCCCTGTCCATCTACCTCGGCGGGGTGCTGTTTCTGGTGCTGTACTCCATTGCCGGCAGCCTGCAGCAAGACCTCGACAACGACACGCTCAGCAACCTGCTCGACCCGCTGGGCGGCAGCGCCATCGACCTGACCCAGCGCTACTGGACCACGGCCGAGAAAAACACCCTGCTGCTGCCCTGGAGCAGCTTCGTGCTGCAGAACCGCCTGCTGTGGCTGGGCGTGGGCGCGCTCACGCTGCTGGCCTGCTACGGCTTCTTCCGCTTTTCCTTCGCCAACAAGGCCGACTCGGGCCCGCGCCCCAAAGCCTCGGCCCTGGGCGTGGCCGAAACGCCCAAGCTCGGCAAACTGGTCACCGTCACGCCGCGCTTCACGGCGGCGCTGGCCTGGGCGCAGCTGGGCCGGCTGGTGCGGCTGGAGTTTTTCAGCACCGTGCGCAGCGTGTACTTCATCGGCATTGCCGGCGCGGGCATACTGTTCCTGCTGATTTCGGGACTGCAGGTGGGCAAGCTCTACGGCACCAACACCTTCCCCGTCACGCCGGTAGTGGTGCAGTTGCTGGCCGGTACGTTTGCTTTGTTCCAGCTCATCATCATCATCTTCTACGCCGGCGAGCTGGTGTGGCGCGAGCGGGACTCCAAGGTCAACCAGATCTACGACGCCATGCCCATGCCTTCGTGGGTGCCCTTCACGGCCAAGCTGCTGGCGCTGATGCTGATTCAGGTGGTGCTGCTGGCCGTGGTGATGCTCTGCGGGCTGCTGCTGCAAACCGGCATGGGCTACTTCACCTACGAGCTGGACGTGTACGTGAAGGAGCTGTTCGGCTTCCGCCTCATCGGCATGCTGCTGATGTGCGTGCTGGCCATGCTGGTGCAGGTGCTGTGCAACAACAAGTACATGGGCCACTTCATCATGGTGCTCTACTACCTGTTCAACATCTTTAAGGGCCAGCTGGGTCTCGAGCACAACCTGTACTCCTTCAACGGCGCCCCGGGCACGCCCTACTCGGCCATGAACGGCTACGGCCACTTCGCCCTGCCCTTCTTCGCCTTCAAGTTCTACTGGGCCGCGTTTGCCGTGCTGCTGGCGCTGGCCAGCAGCCTGCTCTGGCCGCGCGGCACCGAAACGCGCTTTTCTTGGCGCTGGCAGCAGGCCCGCTTCGGCCTCTCGCCCGCGCTGCGCGTGGTGGCCGGCCTGGCGTTGCTGGCCTTCGTGGGGCTGGGCGGCTACATCTACTACAACACCAACGTGCTGAATCAGTACCGCACCTCCGACGAGCAGGAGCAGCTTTCGGCCGACTTTGAGAAGAAGTACAAGCGCTTCGACGGCCGCCCGCAGCCGCGTATCGTGGCCGCCAACGTGCAGGCCGACATCTTCCCCGCCGAGCGCGACGTGCGCCTGCGCGGCTACTACTGGCTGCTGAACCGCACCCCGCAGCCCCTCGACTCGGTGCTGCTGACCGGCGACGCCACGGCCGAGTATAAGCAGCTGCGCCTGGGCCGCCCCGCCCAGCAGGTGCTCCACGACCGGGTGGGCGACGTGGACTTCCGCATTCTGCGCCTGCAGCAGCCCCTGCAACCCGGCGACTCGGTGCAGCTGCACTTCGACCTGGCCTACACCAACCCGGGCTTCCGCAACTCGGGCTCCAACACCAGCATGGTTTACAACGGCACCTTCGTCAACAACGCCGAGCTGCTGCCCCACATCGGCTACCAGGAGGGCGTGGAGCTCAGCGACGACGACCTGCGCAAGGAGTACGACCTGAAGCCCAAGCCCCGCATGGCCTCGGTGCGCGACTCGGCGGCCCGCCAGAACACCTACCTGGGCAACGACGCCGACTGGATTCGCTTCGAGGCCACGGTGAGCACCTCGGCCGACCAGATTGCCATTGCCCCCGGCTACCTGCAGAAGGAATGGACCAAGGACGGCCGCCGCTACTTCCACTACAAAATGGACGCGCCCATCCTGAACTTCTACTCCTTTCTCTCGGCCCGCTACGCCGTGTACAAGGACCAGTGGAAGAACGTGCCCATCGAGATTTACTACCAGCCCGGCCACGAGTACAACCTCAAGCGCATGGCCCGCGGCGTGAAGGAAGGCCTCGACTACTACACCGCTCACTTCGGCCCCTACCAGCACCGGCAGGTGCGCATTCTGGAATTCCCGGGCTATAGTTCCTTTGCCCAGTCGTTCCCGAACACCATTCCGTTCTCGGAAAGCATCGGCTTCATTGCCGATGTGGACTCGACCGACCCCAAGGACATCGACTACCCGCTCTACATCACGGCCCACGAGGTGGCCCACCAGTGGTTTGCTCACCAGATCATCGGCGGCAACGTGCAGGGCTCCACGCTCATGTCGGAAACCCTGAGCCAGTACGCCGCCCTGATGGTGATGCGCAAGCTCTACGGCGAGGCCAAGATGAAGAAGTTCCTGCGCTTTGAGCTCGACAGCTACCTCTCGGGCCGCAGCATGGAGCGCAAAAAGGAAGTGCCCTTGTACCTGGTCGAAAACCAGCCCTACATCCACTACCGCAAGGGCTCATTGGCCATGTACGCCCTGCAGGACTACATCGGCGAGCAGAACGTGAACCGCGCCATCCGCGAGTACCGCGACCGGGTAGCCTACCAGCGCGCCCCGTTCACCAACTCGCTGGAGTTCATCGCTGCCCTGCGCAAGCACACGCCCGACTCGCTGCAGTACGTGGTTACCGACCTGTTTGAGAAGATTACCCTCTACGAAAACAAGGTCGACTCGGCCTCCTACCGCAAGCTGCCCAACGGCCAGTACCGCGTCAGCTTCACCGTCGATACCAAGAAGCTCTACGCCGACTCGCTGGGCAACGAAACGCCCGACCTGAAAGCGCGCGACCTGATTGACGTGAGCGTGACCACCCGCCAGAAAGGCAAGGGCGGCAGCTACGAGGAAGTGCCGCTGGTGCAACAGAAGCGCCGCCTCAAGCCCGGCCGCAACCGCCTCGAGTTTGTGGTGCCCAGCAAGCCCGAGCGCGTGGGCATCGACCCGCAAAACAAGCTGGTCGACCGCAACCCCGACGACAACACCAAGACGCCCGAGGAAAAGAAGGCGTAGCTGGTCTTGGCGCCATTTAAGCAAAAGCCCCCGCATGGTGCGGGGGCTTTTGTCTGTTACTTAACTGCAAGGTTAACGTCGTCGGCTTCGCGCAGTATTTCGAGTAGATTTTCGTACCACTGACGGCCCATTGTTGCCGCTAACTTACGACCGTTTCTAATCACCACTTTGCACCGGCCAGGGCAGCCTGGGCCGCCCCAAAGAGAATCGTTTAAGGCATCCAAGTTCCGCCCAAATCCAGGCTCCGCTTCAGGATCAGTCTGGGCTTCGTACGCATCCCCAAACGCCTCTTTACTGGCCAGGGAGTTGCCATCGAATACGATAATTCGCATGGAGCGAGGTTGAAAATGCGGCGGTCATCCAATGATACGCAGCCATCCTAGATTCTCATCTACCACCCTCCCTCGCCTCCGCCTACTTTTGTGCCCATGCCCGCCACTGCCCAAGACGAACGCCTGATGCGCCAGGCCCTGCGCGAAGCCGAGCGCGCCTATGCCCTCGGCGAAATTCCCATCGGCGCCGTGGTGGCCTTCACCGCCACCGGCCAGGTCATCGGCCGGGGCCACAACCAGACCGAGCAGCTGCGCGACGTGACGGCCCACGCCGAGATGCTGGCTCTCACGGCCGCCGCCAACACCCTCGGCAACAAGTACCTGCACGAGTGCACCCTCTACGTGACGGTGGAGCCCTGCGTGATGTGCGCCGGCGCCGCGGCCTGGGCGCAATTGCCGCGGGTGGTGTTCGGCGCGGCCGAGGAGAAGTTTGGCTACCGCCGCCACGGCCAGCTGCTGCACCCGCGCTGCGAGCTGCTCACCGGCGTGCTGGCCGCCGACTGCGCCGCCCTCATGCAGCGCTTCTTTGCCGAGCGGCGGAAATAGCTACTTTTGGCCGCTTCCGCCGGCTCCGCGTAACCCGCAGCCCGGTTCGGCGGTTATTCCCTGACATTTCTTTCCGTCCCACCTCCCAACCCCCCTAGCACTATGGCTTTCGAACTGCCCCCGCTGCCCTACGCCTACGACGCCCTCGAGCCCCACATCGACGCCAAGACGATGGAGATTCACCACACCAAGCACCACCAGGCTTACGTGACGAACCTCAACAACGCCATTGCCGGCACCGACATGGAAAGCCAGTCGCTGGAGGAAATCATGCACAACATTGCCAAGGCCCCGGCCGCGGTGCGCAACAACGGCGGCGGCCACTGGAACCACTCGCTGTTCTGGCAGATCATGGGCCCCAACGGCGGCGGCCAGCCCTCCGGCCCCGTAGCCGACGCCATCAACCAGGCTTTCGGCAGCTACGATAAGTTCAAGGAAGAATTCACCAAGGCTGCCACTACGCGCTTCGGCTCGGGCTGGGCCTGGCTGTGCAAGCAGGCCGACGGCTCGGTGAAAATCTGCTCGACGCCCAACCAGGACAACCCGCTGATGCCCGACGCGGGCTGCACCGGCATTCCCGTGCTGGGCCTCGACGTGTGGGAGCACGCCTACTACCTCAACTACCAGAACCGCCGTCCCGACTACATCCAGGCGTTCTACAACGTCATTAACTGGGACGAGGTAAACCGCCGCTTCCAGGAAGCCACCCCCATGTAAGTTAGCTGCCCGGCCCGCCATCGGCCGCGGCACTTTTGCTTGAATCGGCCGGTTCCCCACGGGACCGGCCGATTTGCTTACCTTTCTTCTACCATGATGACTGCCCAACTCGTTGAGAAAACCGCCGGTGCCCTGGCCGACAAGTACCGCCTGGCCATTGTGCTGGAGCTGGGCAAGCGTGAGCAGCTGGCCTTTGCCGACGTGCAGGAGCTTACCGGTCTTTCCCAGCCCTGCACCTCGCACCACCTGAAGGTCCTCACCGACAGCGGGCTGGTTTCCACGCAGAAAACCGGTCGCCGCGTGCAGATCAGCCTGAACCGGGAGGCTCTGCGGGGGTTGTCGGCTTTTTTGGGGGAGCTGGGCTAAAAAAATTTCCCGTAATCAATTCAAACATTTAAATGTGTTGTTTCTTTTAGACAGTGACTTTTCGCCCATTCATCTCTTCGACTCCCATGAGCCAGCAACTCTTTTCGCCTGCCCAGCTAGGTACTTTTACCCTCCAGAATCACGTGGTAATGGCCCCCATGACGCGCAGCCGCGCCCTGGGCAACGTGCCCAACGCCCTCATGGCCGAATACTACGCCCAGCGCGCCTCGGCCGGCCTTATCATCACCGAAGGCACCTCGCCCGCGCCCAATGGCCTGGGCTACGCCCGCATTCCGGGCTTGTTCAACCAGGCGCAGGTAGCCGGCTGGCGCCTCAGCACCGACGCCGTGCACGCCCAGGGCGGCCACATTTTCGTGCAGCTGATGCACACCGGCCGCATTGGCCACCAGCTTAACCTGCCCGAGGGCGCCGAAGTCATTGCCCCCTCGGCCGTAACGGCCGCCGGCGAGATGTGGACCGACCAGCAGCAGATGCAGGCCCACCCGCAGCCCCGCGCCCTGCGCCCCGACGAGCTGCCGGCCCTCAAGCAGGAGTTCGTGCGCAGCGCCCAGCTGGCCATCGAAGCCGGCTTCGACGGCGTGGAGCTGCACGGCGCCAACGGCTACCTGTTGGAGCAGTTTCTGAACCCCGTGGCCAACCAGCGCACCGACTCCTACGGCGGCTCGGTGGAAAACCGGGCGCGCTTCGTGCTGGAGGTAGCCGCCGCCGTGGCCGCCGCCATCGGGCCCGAGCGCACCGGCATCCGCCTCTCGCCCTGGGGCGTGGCCTCCGACATGCCGCACTACCCCGAAATCGACGCCACCTACGCTTACCTGGCCACCGAGCTGCAGCGCCTGAACCTGGTGTACGTGCACCTCGTGGACCACAGCGCCATGGGTGCCCCGGCCGTGCCGGCCGAAACCGTGGCCGCCTTCCGCGAGCGTTTCACCAACAGCCTCATCCTGAGCGGCGGCTACGATGCTCCGCGCGCCGAAGAAGCCCTGCAAAGCGGCCGGGCCGATCTGGTGGCCTTTGGCCGCCCCTTCATTGCCAACCCCGACCTGGTGGAGCGCCTGCGCACCGGCGCGCCGCTGGCCCAACCCGACCCGGCCACGTTTTACGCCCCCGGCCCCGAAGGCTTCCAGCAGGGCTATACCGACTACCCGGCGCTGCGCCTGGCCGAAGCCGCCCGCTAGCCAACCAACCCATTATTCGTGCAAAAAAGCCGACTCTGGAGCAGAGTCGGCTTTTTTTGGGCCCCAGCCCCTGCCGGCAATCGGCTCCCGCCTGCCACCGCGCCCCGGGCCGATTTCGGTGGCAGCAGCCTGCCGCCTCCGCCCCTCGCCCCGGTCTCTGGCCCTGAATTCCAATCACCATAGCAAGTCCGGGCGCCGGCCCGGCGCTGCCGTCGCCGATGTTTTGCCCGGTGCCAGGCCCTTCAGGCGCCCTTCACCCGGGGAGAAATCGTGTATATTTATGGGCTAAATTCTTTCCCCTTATCCTCTGCACCTGCATGAGTACTAAGCTTCGCCTCACCATCCTGAGCTTTCTCCAGTTCTTTATCTGGGGCTCGTGGCTGATAACGATTGGGGCGTACTGGTTTCAAACCAAAGAGTGGTCGGGGGCCCAGTTCGGGGCCATCTTCTCCACCATGGGCATTGCCTCCATCTTCATGCCCTCGCTCATGGGCATTGTGGCCGACAAATGGGTGAATGCCGAGAAGCTCTACGGCCTGTTGCACATTCTGGGCGGCGCAGTGCTGCTGACCATTCCCCTGGTCGACGACCCCGGCATGTTCTTCTGGGTGATTCTGCTGAACATGATTTTCTACATGCCCACGCTGGCCCTGAGCATTGCCGTGTCGTACTCGGTGCTCAAGCGCGAGGGTTTCGACGTGGTGAAAGACTACCCGCCCATCCGGGTTTGGGGCACTGTTGGATTCGTAGTAGCTATGTGGACGGTGAGTTTGCTCGGCTTCGAGACTTCGGCCAATCAGTTCTACGTAGCGGCTGCGGCGGCTATCTTATTAGGCCTGTACTCGTTTACCCTTCCCAAGTGCCCACCTACAGCCGCAGGCACCCCGAGCCGTTCCCTGGTCGACGTGCTGGGTTTAAAGTCTTTCGCCCTGTTGCGCGACACGAAGATGCTCACCTTCTTTTTGTTTGCCATGCTGCTGGGCGCCGCACTACAGCTAACTAATGCTTACGGAGACACCTTTCTGCACGATGTTAGCGAAAGTGTAAAACCAATCAATATCGAGTCCTGGTCTCAACTGTTGTCGCAGCTAGCGTCTCAGCCGCTTGATACTTTGAGTGGTTTAGCTGCAAAATATCCGGCCATCATCATGTCCATCTCGCAGATTTCCGAGACACTATTCATTTTGGCCATTCCTTTCTTCCTGCGTCGTTTTGGCATCAAGCAGGTGATGTTTTTCAGCATGGTTGCCTGGGTGCTCCGCTTTGGCTTGTTCGCGTTTGGCAATCTAGAATCTGGGCTCTGGATGATCATCCTCTCGTGCATCGTCTACGGCATGGCCTTCGACTTCTTCAACATCTCGGGTTCCTTGTTCGTGGAGACGCAAACGGCGCCTTCCATCCGTGCCTCGGCCCAGGGCTTGTTCATGATGATGACCAACGGCTTCGGCGCAGTGCTGGGCAGCCTGGTCAGCGGCGTGGTCATCGAGCAGTACTTCACCCTGTCCGACGGCGTTACCAAGGACTGGCATGGCATCTGGCTGGCCTTTGCGGGCTACGCCCTGGCCATTGCCGTGCTGTTCGTCATCCTATTCAAGCACAAGCACACCCCCCAGGAGGTGCAGAACGCCGAGCACACCGAGCCGGTGCCGTCGGTCGAGCAGGCGTAGCGGCGCTGAATGTCGGTAAACCCGGGCCGCGCCCGTGGCAGCTTTGGCCGCCGCGGGCGCGGCTTTTTTCGGCCTTGCCGACGACTACGCCTGCTATGGCCGGACCATCCTTGCCATTGCTCTGCTGGCATCCTGATCGGCGCCAAAGCTCTTGCCACGCGTGAACGGACCGTCGTTGCAGTAGGCACAGCCCGGAAAGCGCCCTAGAGCAGCACTAGCTAAGGCAGTAGCCGGTTACGCCGGTGGCAGGAAGCAGGCTAGTCCAACCTCCTAAGGCACAAGTGGGGTATAAAACCAGCACAAAACCAGCACAAACAAAAACCCACCCTGCGCAGCGCAGAGTGGGTTTTCAACCTGTTTCAGCGGCAAGATAGCTCGCCGGCCCGAATTAGAACTGCTCGTTGGCCGGGAAGTAGAAGTCGCCTTCGATCTGGGCGTTTTCGTCAGAGTCGGAGCCGTGTACGGCGTTGGCTTCGATGCTCTTGGCGTACTTCTTCCGGATGGTGCCCTCGGCGGCCTGGGCCGGGTTGGTGGCGCCGATCAGCTCACGGAAAGCGGCCACGGCGTTGTCTTTCTCCAGAATGGCGGCGTAGATGGGGCCCGACGACATGTACTTCACCAGGTCGCCGTAGAAGGGGCGCTCCTTGTGCACGGCGTAGAACTCGCCGGCGCGCTCGGGGGTCAGCAGGGTTTTCTTCAGCGCAACGATGCGGAAGCCGGCCTTTTCGATGTCGGCGAGGATGGCCCCGGCGTGACCGTCCTGAACGGCGTCGGGCTTAATCATGGTGAACGTGCGGTTCGTGGCCATGGCAAGAGGGGGTTTATGTGAAGACTACCGGAGGTGGTGAGTCGCTCAATGAAAAAAAGTTTTGCGGCCGCAAAAGTAGCAGCCAGCCCCCAAAGCGCCGCACGCTGACGCAAATAGCCCCCGCGGCGGGGCGGCGGCTGAACCAAGCGCGGCGGCGCCGGTGTTCATCCGGCACAAGTTTGCGAATCATTCCCGAAATTTGCCCCCTTGCGCGCCTTTTAAGGGCCGCGTAGTCAGTCACCTATCAGCCGGCAATGCACGACGTCACGGCGCTGAAAGAGCTCCTCCGGGAGCCGCGGCACATTTTCATCACCACCCACCACAAGCCCGACGCCGACGCGCTGGGCTCGTCGCTGGGCCTGGCGGGCTACCTGCGCGCCAAAGGCCACCACGTGACGGTGGTCACGCCCTCCGACTACCCCGACTTCCTGAGCTGGATGCCCGGCAACGACGAGGTTATCGTGTACGACCCGCGCCGCAACGACCGGCAGGTGCGCGAAATCATCGGTACGGCCGAGGTGCTGTTCTGCCTCGACTTTTCCTCGCTGGGCCGCATTCACGAGCTGGGCGAGTACGTGCGCCAGGCCCCGGGCCAGAAAGTGCTCGTTGACCACCACGAGCAGCCTGAGCCCTTCGCCGACATTGCCTTTTCCTTTCCCAGCGCCGCGGCTACGGCCGAGCTGGTGTTTGAAATCATCCGCGACTTAGGCGACCAGCACCTCATCACCCCGGCCATCGGCGAGTGTCTCTACGCGGGCATCATGACCGATACCGGCTCGTTCCGCCACCCCAGCACCTCGCGCAACGTTCACCTGATCATTGCCGAGCTGCTCGACGCGGGCATCAACCTCTCGTCGGTGCACCGGCGCATCTACGACTCGCACTCCGAGGAGCGGCTGCGCTTTTTGGGCTTCGTGCTCAAGGACAAGCTGCGGGTGCTGCGCGAGTACAACACGGCCTACATTGCCATTACCAACGAAGAGCTGAAGCAGTACCACTCCAAAACCGGTGACACGGAAGGCCTGGTCAACTTCGCCCTCAGCATTGAGGGCATCGTGTTTGCCGCCATCCTCATCGACCGCGTGCAGGCCGTGAAAATCTCCTTCCGCTCGGTAGGCGACTTCTCGGTCAGCGAGTTTTCGCGCCGCCACTTCAACGGCGGTGGCCACCACAACGCGGCCGGCGGCATCAGCCACGAGCCGCTCGACGCAACGGTGGAGAAGTTTCTGAGTCTGCTGCCCGACTACCAAACCCAACTGGTTACGGCGCCACTGGCCATTGCCCCGCCACAGTAAGTACTGGGTAGTAGGTAGTCAGTAATAAGTATTGAGTAGTTGATAGTGAGAGACCGGAACGTAACATTGGTACTCCTTTGCTCTTGCTACCAACTACTCAATACCTAATACTCAGGACTCCCGCCCTACCTTCGCCCCGCATTCTTTTTCATCCTTTCTCTTTCATGCTTCGCACTTCCTTTCTGTTCTGGCCTGCCCTGGCGGCTGGTGCCCTCGGCCTTGCCTCCTGCGACAAAACCAGCGGCGGCGGCGACTTCGCCAAAACGCCCTCGGGCATCGAATACCAGGTATTTAAAAACGAAGGCGGCAAGTACAGCAGCCGCGAAATCGCAGCGGGCGGCGACTCGGCCGCGTACCGCAAGCGCCTGGGTCAGATCATTGCCCTGCACGTGGAGTACCGCACGGCCAAGGACTCGGTGCTGTTCCAGTCGCGCAAGCAGCAGATGGGCTACCCCGTGCGCGTGCCGCTGCAACCGGTAAAAGCCAAGGGGGGCCTGGAAGAGGCCATTTCCATGCTGCAGCCCGGCGACTCGGCCGTGTTCCGCTTCAACGCCGACTCGCTCTCGATCAAGACCACCGGCCAGCCCGCGCCGCCGCCCATCAAGAAGCATGGCAACACCATGATTCTGTACGTGAAGGTCGACGCCATTCAGAGCCAGGCCGACGCCATGGTGGCCCAGCAGAAGGCCATGCAGGAAATGCAGGTGAAGCAGCAGCAGCACGCCGAGGCGCAGAAGCCCAAGGATGAGGCCATCATCCAGGCGTACGTGCAGAAAAACAACCTGAAAACCCAGAAAACGGCCAGCGGCCTGCACTACGTGGTGACGCAGCCCGGCGCGGGCGCCAAGCCCAGCCAGGGTCAGGTGGTTTCCGTAAACTACCGCGGCACCCTGCTCGACGGCAAGGAGTTCGACTCGTCGGCCCGCAACGGCGGCAAGCCGATTGAGTTTCCGCTGGGCGTGGGCGCCGTGATTCCCGGCTGGGACGAGGGCATTGCCCTGCTCGGCAAGGGCGCCAAGGGCGTGTTTTTGATTCCCTCCAGCCTGGCCTACGGCCAGCGCGGGGCCGGCAACGACATTCCCGCCGACGCCGTGCTGCGCTTCGACGTGGAGCTGGTCGACGTGAAGGCCGCGCCGCCCCAGCCGTCCATGCCCATGGGTATGCCGCAGGGCCAGTAATCGGCTTGAATGCAACCAATCGGCGGGCGGCCGGCTCTTCTGGCCAGCCGCCCGCTTCTTTTCTTCTTACCATGCGTACGCTTTCCCCTTCCCTGTTTTCTGACCGCCGCTGGTGGTACACCCTGCTGCTGCCGTTGCTGCTGCTGGGCGCCTGCAAAAGAGACGACTCCTACGCGGAGTTCATCGAGGCCCAGAAAAAACGCGACGACGCCGCCATTCAGGCCTACATCACCCAGGCCGGTATTCCGGCCGCCAGCATCGAGCGCCGCGAGTCGGGCCTGTACATCGTGCGCAAAGTAGCCGGTACGGGTCCGCAGGTACTCAACGGCAAAAACGTGCAGGCCAAGTACATCGGCAAGTTCCTCGACGGCCGCCGCTTCGACTCGTCCTACGAAAACGCTCCCGCGCCGCTGTGCCAGTGCTTTGGCTTTCAGGTGGGCGCCGGCAGCGTGATTAAGGCATGGGACGAAGCCTTTCTGCTGCTGCGCAAGGGCGACGAGGTGGAGCTGCTGGTACCCTCGCACCTGGGCTACGGCATGAACGCTACCAGAAGCATTCCCGCCAACACGCCCCTGCGCTTCGAAATCATCGTCACCGAAGTCGAGCAGTAAACCCGTGCCGCGCCTTCTGCTGCTCGCGCTGCTGCTGATTCTGCTGCCGCCGGCCGTCGGCGCCCCGCTGCCGGCCGACACCCTGCGCACTCCCGGCGGCGTGCGCTACGTGCTGCGCCAGCCCGGTCACGGTCCTGCCCCTGGCCCCGCGGGCCGCGTCACGGTACACTACTCGGTGTTTCTGCCCGATGGCCGGCTGTTTGAGTCGTCGGCCACCGAGGCGCGGCCGCTGCGCCTGCGCCTGGGCCGCCAGGAAGTGATTCCCGGCTGGGAAGAGCTGCTGCCCCTGCTGCCGGCCGGCAGCCGCGTGTGGGCCCGCGTGCCGGCCGCTTTGGCCTACGGCGCGGCCGGGCAGCGCGACCCCGACGACGAAACGCGCTACCGCGTGCCGCCCAACACCGATCTGCTGTTTGAACTGGAGATTGTGCGGGTGAACTGATACCGGCCGGAATGCTGCCCCGCATTCCGGCCGGCGCTTTTTCAGGCCCTCACCCTCAGCGGCCCAGCCGGTGGGCCACCGGGTTGCGGCGGGCAGAGTTGCCAAAACCAGCCGGCCGGGCGTAACTTGGGACGTTGAACCCGCCCCGGATTTCCTGCTTTTCATGTTTATAGAACCCCGCGTCGGCAACGGCCGCGACGCCGCCCGCCGCGGCTGGATAGAAGTAGTGGTCGGCTCGATGTTCTCGGGCAAGACCGAGGAGCTGATTCGCCGGCTCAACCGCGCCCGCATTGCCCGCCAGCGGGTGGAAATCTTCAAGCCCGCCCTCGACACGCGCTACCACGAGCACGACGTGGTGTCGCACAACGCCACCAGCATCCGCTCTACGCCCATTCAGCTGCCCGACGAGATGCTGCTGCTGGCCAGCGGCTGCGACGTGGTGGGCATCGACGAGGCCCAGTTTTTCGACGCTTCCCTGGTGGAAGTGTGCAACCAGCTGGCCGACCACGGCGTGCGCGTCATCGTGGCCGGGCTCGACATGGACTACCGCGGCCAGCCTTTCGGGCCGGTGCCGGCGCTGATGGCCGTGGCCGAGTACGTGACCAAGGTGCACGCCGTGTGCGTGTGCTGCGGCGAAATTGCCACCTATTCGTTTCGCAAGGCCGCCTCGGCCGAGCAGGTGCTGCTGGGCGAAACCGATTCCTACGAGGCCCGCTGCCGCCACTGCTTTCTGGAAGGCCGGCAGGAAAAATCGGCCAGCGCGGCGGCCGAGTTCAAGCACTAACCGCGCCCCGGCGGCGTTATGGCCACGCCTTTCCGGCCGTTTTTTCCCTGGTTCATGACTCACTTGCTACGCGCCTTCCTGCTGCTGACTGCCGGGCTACTCACGCTGCCCGCCCTGGGCCAGCGCACCGCCGGCCTGGGCGACTGGCAGCTGCACCTGCCCACCACCAACAGCCGCGTGATGGCCGACGCCGGCGACCGGCTGTACGTGGCCGCCAACAGCTCCTTCTACGTGTTCGACAAGGACCTGAAAACGGTTCAGCTGCTCTCGCGCCGCGACGGACTCAGCGACGTGGGCGTAAGCACCGTGGCCTACGACTCGGTGAGCCGGCAGGTGCTGGTGGGCTACCGCAGCGGCACCATCGACATTCTGCGCGCCGACGGCCAGCGGGTGGCCACCATCTCCGACATTCAGCGCCGGGCCATTCAGGGGGGCAAGGAAATAGCCGCGGTGAGCTTCGGCGGCCGCTACGCCTACCTCACCACGCCGTTCGGCATCGTGGTGCTCGACCTGCAGCGCCGCGAAATCCGCGACACCTACATCAACATCGGGCCCGGCGGCACCACGCCCCGGGTGCTGGCCACTACCGTGCTGCGCGACTCGCTCTACGCCGCCACCGAAGTGGGCGTGCTGGTGGGTGCGCTCAACACCAACCTGCTCGACTTCAACCGCTGGCGCATGGCCCTGCGCCTGACGGCCTACGCCCTAGTCACCCACGCCGGGCAGGTGTACGCGGGCGTCGACGGCTCGGACCTGTACCGCAACAGCGGCAACGGGCGCTGGCAGAACCTCAACTACGGCGTGGGGCCCTACCGGGCGCTGCGCTCGTCGGCCGCTGGCCTGGTAGTGGCCGAGTACAACCGCGTAACGGTGCTCGACGGCGTTACCGGGCAGGTGCGCAGCCGCCTGCAGAATTCCCTGCTGGCCGACGTGTACGATGCCGTGCGCGCCCGCAGCGGGCCGCTGTACGTGGCCGATAACCGCAACGGGCTGCTGGCCGTGAGCCTCGACGCCCCGGCGCAGGCTACGCCCTACCGCGCCAACGCCCCCGACACGGCCAGCGCCTTTGGCCTGCTGGCCCACGCGGCCAGCAACACCGTAACCGTATTCTCGGGTGGCTTCCGCCAGAGCTACGAGCAGCTGGGCCAGCGCAGCGGGTTTTTCCAGTACGACGCGGAAGGCCGCTGGACCAACGTCACCGCCAAAGAGCTGGCGGCCAACCAGTACCCCAACCCCGCAGACGTTGTGCGGGGTACGCGCACGCCCGACGGCACGCTGTACGTGGCCAGCTACGGCGGCGGGCTGCTCGAGTGGAAGGGCCCCGGCGAATTCCGGCAGTTTGTGCAGGGTACGCCCGGCTCGCCCCTGCTCAGCGCCATTCCCACCGACCCGCGCTACACCCGCCTCACCGACGTGGCCAGCGACTCCGAGGGCAACGTGTGGGTGCTGAACCGCCACCAGCTGGGCGGCGGCCGCTCGGGTTTGTTCGTGTTTACGCCTGGCACGGCGCAGTGGCGCACGGTGCCCTACTTCCCGGGCTCCGAAGACCTGGGCCGCATCGTGCTCGACGACGAAAACCACGCCTGGGTTATCAGTACCCGCCGCGGCGTGCCGCCCCGCGTCACGGTCACCGACCTCGACGGGCGGGCGCGCTCCTTCGGGGAAAGCGAGGGACTGCCCAGCACCACCTTCTATAGCATTGCCAAGGACCGCAACGGCGCCATCTGGGTGGCCACCGAGGCGGGCGTAGCCGTGCTCAGCACCCCGGCCAACGCCTTCGACCCGCAGGAGGTATTCACCACGCCCTTTGTGCAGCGCGGCGCGGGCTCGGGCTTTGCCACCCTCTACTCCGACGTGGTGCGGGCCGTGGCCGTGGACGGGGCCAACCGCAAGTGGTTTGGCACCGACAACGGCCTGTGGCTGTTCAACGAGGGCGCCGACGAGGCCCTGCAGCACTTCACCACCGCCAACAGCCCCCTGCCCTCCAACCGCATCGTGGACGTGGCCGTGAACGACCGCACCGGCGAGGTGTGGGTGGCCACTGAGGCCGGCGTGGTGGCCTACCGCGGCTCGGCCACCGTGACGGAGGGCAAGCCCGAGTGCGTGAAGGTGTTTCCCAACCCCGTGCGCCCGGACTTCGCGGGCCGGGTGGGCATTTCGGGCATTGCCAACAACGCCGAAGTCAAAATCACCGACATCACCGGCACGCTGGTGTACCAGACCCGCGCTACCGGCGGCACCGTGGAGTGGAACCTGGCCGATTACAACGGCCGCCGGGTGCAGTCGGGCGTATACCTGGTGCTGACCTCCGACGCCCAGGGCGAGAACGGCTGCATTGCTAAGGTGGCCGTGGTCAACGGCCGCTAAGGCGCCCGCCGCCAGTAAAAGCGCCGGCAAGGGATTTTGCCGGCGCTTTTTGGCGTGGTCCGTTGTTGTTTCCGTTTCGCTACCCGAACTCCCTTCTATGCTGATCAAGACCCGCGGCATTGTGCTGAACTACCTGAAATACCGCGAAACCAGCATTATTGCGCGCATTTACACCGAGCAGCGCGGGGTGCAGTCCTACATCGTGAACGGGGTGCGCCGGGCCAAGCCGCCGGGGCGCATTGCCCTGTTTCAGCCCTTCACCCTGCTCGATCTGGTGGCCTACGTTTCGCCCCGGGGCGGCCTCACCCGCCTCTCCGAATTTCGCTGCGCCTACCCCTTCCGCACCATTCCCTACGACATCCGCAAAAGCAGCGTGCTGCTGTTTCTGTCCGAAGTCGTGAGCCGCTCGGTGCGCGAGGAAGAGCCCAATCCCGAGCTGTTCGCCTTCCTGCACGACTCACTGCTGACCTACGACGCCCAGACCGAGCAGCACGAAAACTTCGCCCTGCTGTTTCTGCTGCACCTGGCCGGCTACCTGGGCTTCGGCCCCGAGTCGGGCCGGGAAATTACCGAGCAGGTGGCCTTCGCCACCGACGTGAACCAGGCCAGCACCGCGCGCCCCACGGTGCTGCGCTTTCAGGAGTTCGAGCACCACTTCGGCGAGCTGCTGCACCAGCCGGCCCAGCCTACCATTCCCAACGGCCGGGTGCGCCGCGAGCTGCTGGGCATTCTGCTGCGCTACTACCAGCTGCACGTCGAAGGCCTGGGCGACATCCGCTCCCTCGACGTATTGTCGGAAGTGCTGTCGGAGTGAGTTTTGGGTGACAGGTAATTTGGGTGACAGGTAACACGTGACACGTAACACGTAACAGCAGGTGGGACAGTGGGAGCGAGGTAGTCGGGTTGCTGGGCGCCGCGGCCACTCGCGCGCCGCTGCTAGAGAGGCACCACGCTTCTACTAGAAGCCCACGCGGAACCGCTAGAAGCCCACACGCTTCTGCTAGAGAGGCACACCGAACTGCTAGAAGGCCATACGGAACTGCTATACCCCCACAAGGAACTACTAGAAGGCTACACCGAACTGCTAGAGGAGCACACGCTTCTACTAGAAGGCCATGCGCAACAGCTAGAAAGCCACGCCTTGCCGCCGGCTCGGGCTTCCTTTTCACCTGTTACGTGTCACATGTTACCTGTCACCTCATCACCTAAATAAGTTACGTGCGGCAACTTGGTGGCTTCGGGCACGCGGCCGGTTACCTCGCCCGCGGGCAGCTGGGCCTGGCAGGTAAGGCGGGCCGTCAGGGCGAGGCGGCCGCGGGCGTGGTAGCGCTGCTCGGCGGCGGTGGGCGGCGCCAGGTGCTCGGCCCCGCTCAGCACCTCGAGGCGGCAGGTGGTGCAGCGGCCGCGGGCCCCGCAGGCGTGCATCCAATCGTGGCCGGCTGCGTGTAAGGCTTGCAGCAAGGTTTGCCCGGGCAGTACCGTTACGGGCCCGCCGGGCAGATTCAGGACCGTCAGTAAAGGCATTTTAAGCGTAAATTGCCTGCTTAACGCAGGTTTTCCAGAGGTGATGCAAGATACGTACAGCAGCGCGCAGCTGCAGGAATACGGCCGCCGGTTGGCCGCCCGCGTCTGTGACGCTCATTTTTCCACTCAGCCCGTAGGCGCTACCCTCGACGGCCCGGCCGTGCTGCGCCTCACGCCCGTGCGCCAGCTCAACCTGTTCGTGGTGCAGCAGCTGCTCACCCAGTGGACCCAGGAAATGGCCCGGCTGCGCAGCCCCTACTTCGATTTTGAGGACGCCACCGTGCGCCAGGCCCTGACGCAGCTCATGAACCTGCTCTCGCGCCGCATCCGCCTCACGCGCGCCACCTACGAGCCCCTGCTGGCCCAGGCCGCCACCGACACGCTGCGCGCCGTGCTCGAGCCGGCCGCCATCTTCGCCGACAAGCTGTTCCCCGCCGACCAGACCTCGGCCACCCCGGCCCAGCTGCGCGACGCACTGCGCTACGTGGACGTGAACAAGCCCCTGTTTCAGTCGTTTGTCGACAGCCTGCCGGCCGACGTGCCCCAGGAGCGGGAGTACCTGCTCAACCGCTTCCGCCTGCACACCGAGGCCCACTACAAGGAGCTGCAGCCCGCCGAGCAGGTGATGCACGAGCTCAGCGTTCTGCTGCCCGTGTACGCCGCCGACCTGCGCGAGCCGGCTGCCCAGCCGGCCGACAAGCCCAGCGTCCAAATGCCAGCTGCCGCCCCGCACCCCGAGCCGGTGCGCCCGGTAGAAGCCGCCGCTCCCGCCGTAGCGGCGCCAGAACCGGCCCCCACGGTTTCGGCCACGGTGCAGCAGCCCGCGGCAGCAGTGCCCGCGCAACCCGAGCCGGCCGCGCCCGCGCCCGTAGTGCAGCCGCTGGAAGCAGTAGCCGAAGCCCCGGTCGTTGAGCCGACCCCGGCCGTCGCGGCCCCAGCCGCACCCGCTCCGGTGCGCGCGGCCGAGGTATTCACGCCCGAGCGCAACCCGCTGGCCGAAACGGTGAGCCCCGGTGGCACGCTGCACGAGAAGCTGGCTTCCAGCAACGGCAAAACCGGCAGCCTCTACGAAAAGCTGGCCCCGGCCCCGGCGGCCACGCTGGCCGAGATTCAGCCCAAGGTGGAGTCGCTGCGCAACGCCATTTCCATCAACCAGCGCTTCAGCTTCATCAACGAGCTGTTCAACGGCGAGAACATGGAGTACCACGCCGCCATCGAGCACCTCGACGCCCTGCCCGACGCCGAATCGGCCCGGCGCTACGTGCAGCAGGACCTGAGCCAGCGCTACCAGTGGGTGCGCAAGGACGAGCACGTGAACAAGCTGCTGCGGCTTATCGACCGCAAATTTGCCTGACCCGCGGCGGGGCTTCTACCCAGGAGCCCCGCCGCTTTTTTCAGCGGCCCCACGGCGCGGCGGCCCACTGAGCCGGGGCCAACGGGCCAGCGCGAAGGGCACGGCTACCAGCAGCAGCGGCAGCACGGGCACGGCAAAGCGGGCGGCGCCCAGCGGCCCGGTGAGCACGGCCACGTAGCCCAGCAGGCCGGCCACCAGCACCCGCAGGTGCAGGGGAGCCAGCCGGTCCAGCAGAAACCGCAGCAGCAGCAGCAGGCGCAACGCGTTGGCCGCGGCCACCAGCAGCAGACCGGCAATCAGCCCGACGGGCAGGGTACGCACGTAGGCCCAGACGGCGCGGTAGCCGCCCGCGGTGCTGAAGCGCGCCAGCAGCCCCGCGCCCGGCGGCTCGGGCAGCCCCAGAAAGTGCACCACGTCGAAGCGGCCGGGGTCGAGAAAAAAGTTGACGCTGCCCTGGGCGTGAATCAGGGCGTAGGCCCCCAGGTGCTGGCGCAGCAGCCGGCTGCTTTCGGCCTTGATGTAGCGCTGCTCGGCGGCGTAACCGGGCTGCTGCCCGGCGCGGGCAATGATGGCGTCGAGGTGGCGGTCGGCGGCTTCGGGGCCTTCTACCTTGCGCAGCACGGCCCGCACGTTGTAGCGCAGCAGGTTGATTTCGGCGATGCTGGAAAAGTGGAAGTAGCCCGTGCGCTGGGCATTCCAGCCCTGATAGAGCAGGGCCAGCACCAGCGGCAGCGCCCCGAGGGCTGCCAGCACCGCCCGCCGCTGCCGCCACGCCGCCCACAGCCCGGCCGCCAGCACCAGCGCGCTGAAGGGGTAGAACACGGGCTTGACGAACATGGCCAGCGTGGCCCAGCCCGCCAGGGCCGCGAAGTGCCGGGCCCGCGGCCTTTCCCAGCAGGCCACGGCGCTGGCAAAAATGCCCACCACGGCGGTTTGCAGCAGCAGCTCACTCATCAGCACGTTGGCGTAGATGATTTGCCCGGGGAAGGTCACCGTCAGCAGCAGCCACCAGCCCCAGGCCGGGGGCGCGTAGCGGCCCACGAGGCGGGTTATCCAGGCCAGGTTGAGCAGGCTGAGGACGTTCTGCGCCAGCAAAGCCCACGCTACGTAGCCGGCCGGTGTGCCCAGCGCCGCCAGCCACAGGGGGTAGCCCGGCGGCCGCATGGTGTACTCCTGCGGGTGCCGGGGCTCGGCGGGCGGCCGGGCGTAGAACTCGCCGTGGTGCACGATGTTTTCGGCCTCGGTCAGGTAGCGGTCGGAATCGGGAAACAGGTAGTAGCGCTGCTGCAGCTGAAACAGCAGGGCCGCCAGGTGCAGCAGCACCAGCGCGCCCCAGAACCAGCGCGGCGCCGGGGCCGGCGACTGGATTGTGACCGAAAGGCCGGCGGAAGCTACGGGCAGAGGCAT
This sequence comes from Hymenobacter sp. B81, assembly GCF_044628455.1. Lineage (NCBI taxonomy): Bacteria > Pseudomonadati > Bacteroidota > Cytophagia > Cytophagales > Hymenobacteraceae > Hymenobacter > Hymenobacter sp. B81. Next base: position 67,902 of record NZ_JBIYZW010000004.1, read on the forward strand.
GCGCGAAGGTAGCAAGCCGGCCGGCGGCTCAGCGCACCAAATCCTGTTTGCGGTAGGCGTCGATGCCCAGCAGGATGAACAGCAGAATGGTAAACGACCAGAGCGAGGAGCCGCCGTAGCTGAAGAAGGGCAGCGGAATGCCCACCACGGGGGCCAGCCCGATGGTCATGCCCACGTTCACCACGAAGTGAAAGAAGATGATGCTGGCCACGCAGTAGCCGTAGGTGCGCCCGAACACCGACTTCTGCCGCTCAGCCACGAAAATGACCCGCCAGAGCAGGGCCATGAACAGGATGATGAGCGTCATGGTGCCCAACCAGCCCCACTCCTCGCCCACGGTGCAGAAAATGAAGTCGGTGCTTTGCTCGGGCACGAAGTCGAAGCGCGTCTGGGTGCCTTCGAGGAAACCCTTGCCGGTGAGCCCGCCCGAGCCGATGGCAATCTTGCTCTGCGTCACGTTCCAGCCCACGCCCAGCGGGTCGGCCGAGGGGTTGAGCAGCACCTCGATGCGCTTGCGCTGGTGGGGCTGCAGCACGCTGGTATAGAAGAAGTCGACGCCGAACACCATGCCCAGCACCACGGCCCATACCGACAAGGACAGCGGCAGGTGGTGGCGCAGCACCCGGGTGTTGAACACGAACACCAGCACCAGAATCAGGGTGAAGGCCCCGACCAGCCAGATTTTGGGCACCAGCAGCGAAAGGATGAGCACGATGCCAGCGGCGGCCAGAATCAGCAGGATGAGCGGCGACATACCCTCGCGGAAGTAGGCCAGCAGAAAGGCGCCGAACACCAGGGCCTGCCCGGTTTCGTTGGACGCCAGGATGAGCAGCGGCGGCAGCAGGGTGAGGCCCGCCAGCACCAGCTGCTGTTGGAAGTTCTGCTGCCTGAGGTTGATGCCCGCCATGAAGCGCGAGGCCGCCAGGGCAGTGGTAAACTTGGCAAACTCGGCCGGCTGCAGGCGCACCGGCCCCAGCTCCAGCCAGGAGCGCGAGCCGGCAATGGGGCGCGCCACCACCAGCGTCACCAGCAGCAGGGCAATCATGCCCCCGTAGAGCACGTAGGCAAAGGTGTCGTAGGCCTTGTACTCGATGACCAGCAGCACGCCGATGAGCACCACGGCCGCCCCGATCCAGACCAGCTGCTTAAACCAGTTGAAGGCCATCAGCCCGCTCCAGTCGGCGGCAAACACGCGCGAGAACGGCACCTCGGGCGTGTAGGAAGCCGCGTACACGTTGAGCAGGCCCAGGCTCACCATCAGGGCGTACAGCCCCACGGTAATCCAGTCGACGCTGCGGCTGTAACGGGCGGGGGAAGCGGGCATGGCAGGAGAAAAGCAGGAGGATGGGCGGCTAGTGCCGGCGGCGGGTAATGAAGCGGTGCGCGGGGCCGGGCAGCCAGTTTTCCCAGCGCTTGCGCCAGGGGGCAATGTCGCCGCGCAGGTATTTTTCCATCATCAGGCCGGCCAGCGGGGCAGCCGAGGCGCCGCCGAAGCCAGCGTTTTCGATGAACACGGCAATGGCAATCTGGGGGTCTTCGGCCGGGGCAAAGGCGGCGAAGGTGGCGTGGTCGTCGCCGTGGGCGTTCTGCACGGTGCCGGTTTTGCCCGCCACCGAAATGCCCACGTCGAGCAGGCTGGCAAACTCGGCGGTGCCGCCGCGCCCGTCCACCACCGCCTGCATACCGGGTACGATGGCGTCGAAGTGCCGGGCGTCGATTGAGGTGTAGTGCTTTTGCAGGTACTCGGGCCGTGGGCCGCCGTTGCCGATGCTGCGCACGAAGTGCGGGGGGTAGTACCAGCCGCGGTTGGCGAAAATGGCCATCAGGTTGGCCATCTGCAGGCCCGTGATGCCGATTTCGCCCTGCCCGATGCTCAGCGAGTAGATGGTCTTGTAGCTCCAGCGGTTCACGCCGTAGCGCTTGTCGTAGAAGTTGGGCGAGGGGATCAGCCCCATCCGCTCGCCCGGCAGATCAACGCCCAGGTGCTGGGCCAGCCCAAACGACACCACGTGCTGGCGCCAGTCAGCCAAACCCAGGGCCACGTCGCGGAACTTGCTTTTGGAGCGCCCGCGCCGCACGGTGGCAAACATGACCTGGTAGAAGTAGGGGTTGCAGCTGTTCTTGATGGCAATGGTGGAGGTGGCCGGGTACTCGTGGCGGTGGGTGCAGCGCACCAGCTTCCAGTTGCAGGGAAAGCCGGTGTAGGGCGTCACCACGCCTTCCTGCAGGGCAATGGCTTCGTTGACGAGCTTGAACACCGAGCCCGGCGGGTAGGTGGCGGCCAGCGGGCGGTCGAACAGGGGCTTGGTGGTGTCGTTGAGCAGGGCCATGTAGCGGTTGCCCGAGCCCTTACCCGTGAGCTTGGAGGGGTCGAAGGTGGGGGCCGAGATAAACGCCAGGATTTCGCCGGTCTTCGGGTCGAGGGCTACTACCGAGCCGCGCTTGCCCTGCATCAGGTACTCGCCGTACTTCTGCAGCTCGGTGTCGATGCTCAGGTGCAGGTCTTTGCCGGCCACCGAGAGCGTGTCGAACTCCCCGTCGCGAAACGCGCCCTTCTCGATGCCGCGCACGTTCACCATGCGGTACTGCACCCCGCGGCGGCCCATCAGCTCCTTCTCGTAGAACGACTCGAGGCCGGTGATGCCCAGAAAGTCGCCGGCCACGTACTTGGCGTACTTCTCCTTTTCGAGCATGGAAGGCGTGATGGAGCCCACGTAGCCCAGGGCGTGGGCCAGCTGCTGGGTGCGGTAGGCCCGGGCCATGCGGGCCTTGATGCTGAAGCCGGGAAAGTCCACCAGGTTGTCCTGAATGGCGGCCAGCTCGGGCGTGCTCAGGTTCTGCACCAGCGGCGAGGCTTTCACGCGCGAGTACACCTTGGCCAGGCGCAGGCCCTCGCGCAGCTCTTCAATGGGCATCTGCAGCAGCTGGCAGAAGCGGGTGGAGTCGAGGTTTTTCACTTCGCGGGGCACCACCATCAAATCGTACACCGGCGTGTTCTGCACCAGCAGCTGGCCCTTGCGGTCGTAGATCAGCCCGCGGTAGGGCACCTGCACGATGCGCTGCAGGGTGTTCTTGTCGGCGGCCAGCTTGTAGCTGCCGTCGAGCACCTGAATGTGGAAAAGCCGCACCGCAAACACCAACGCCACCGCCAGGAAAATGCCCTGCACCACGTATTTGCGACCTTCGAGGTATTGCAACGGAGGGTAAGAACTGAAAGTGAACCACTAACCGGCCGTCACCGGACCAGCAAAGGTACAACAGCCGGGACGAGTTGCGAGTTGCCGGTTGTCAGCTGGGAGTTTTCAGTTGTTCGTTGCTGGTTTTTCGTTTTTCGCGGCAATGCACCAGCAACGAAAAACCAAAAACGAACACGCCCCGGCGTTTTTGCTTTCGGATTTTGGCGGCCCTCAAAACCCGAGAGCAGATTGACGGCGTGTTTTGCTTTAGGTTTTTGAACAAGCCGAAAAACCTAAAGCAAATCGACGATGCGTTCTGCTTTAGGTTTTTGACGAAGCTGAAAAACCTAAAGCAGAAGCTACCCGAGCGGGCCGGGCGGTTGGTTTCAGCCCGCGCACGCCCCCCCGTCATGCGGTCTTGGCCAGCTCGCAACTGACAACTCACCCCTGACAACTGGCAACTGGCAACTACCGTCGGCGGCGGGCGGGGAAAAAGATGAGCTGGATGATGAGCAGCGTGAGGCCGGTGAACAGGGTGCTCACCAGCACTTTCAGCAGCGTGATGCCCACCACGCGCAGGCTGCCCAGCTCCAGGAAAAAGAAGGCCGCGTGGTGAATAGCAATGAGCAGAGCCGTGTACACCAGGTACCACTGCCAGCCCATCTGGTGAATGTTCACCGAGTCCTGGGCGTCGTAGCCGTCGCGGGGCGTGAGCAGGCGCAGCACCCAGGGGCGCAGGTAGCCCAGCAGCACGGCGCTGGCCGCGTGCACCCCGCCGGTATCGTAGAACACGTCCATGGCAAAGCCGGTCACGAAGCTCAGCAGCAGCAGGGCCACCACGGGCGTGGCAATGGGCAGGAACAGCAGGAAGCCCAAGTAAAAAAAGCACCAGCCCACGCCAAACAGCGAAGGCAGCCGGCTCACCACCAGCATGTGCACCAGCACATACCCCACGAAGCGCAGCAGCTGCACCGCCACGTTGCCCAGGCCCTGCATCATGGCTGCTCCTCCTCTCCCCGGCCGCCCACATCGGGGCGCAGGCCCGAACGGGCTTCCAGCGTGTCGCGCTCGGCCGCCCGCGGCTGCGGCCCGATGACGTACACGTAGGTCAGGTTGGCAAAATTCACGGCCAGGCGCACGTCCACGGTCCAGAAGTTCTTATCGGGCTCCTTCACGTAGCGGTCGATGGTGCCGATGAGAATGCCCTCGGGGAAAATGGCGTTGTAGCCCGACGTCACCACGGAGTCGCCGCGCACCAGCACGTTCTGGCGCGGAATGTAGTCGAGCGAGGCGTGGGTGGGGTCGTCGCCCAGCCAGCGGATGGTGCCGAAGGTGTTGTCGCGCTTGATCTTGGCCGAGAGCGTGGTTTTGGAGTGCAGCACCGAGGTGACGGTGGCGTAATGCTCGCTCACCTGCCGCACCCGGCCCACCACGCCGGCCGCCGTGAGCACGCCCATGCCCGGCCGCACGCCCTGCCGGCTGCCCACGTTCAGGGTCAGGTAGTTGTCCACGCGGCGCAGGCTTTGGTTGATGACGCGGGCCGGCACCAGCGGAAACTCCGCCGCCCGGGTGGGCAGCGCCCGCGTGCCCAGCAACACCGAGTCGGGGCGCAGCTGCACGCCGCTGCTGTCGCCGGCCACGGCCAGGCTGTCGGGTTGGCGCTGACTCAGGTCGGAGCGGTACAGTTGCTGGCGCAGGCGGGCGTTTTCGGCCACCAGCGCCTGGTTCACGTCGGCCAGACGGAAGTAGTCGTAAATCCGGGTGCGCACCTCCAGCACCTGGCCGGCGTAGGTGTTGGCCGAGTTGAAGAAGGCCGCCCGCTGGTAGGCGCTGTTGCGAATCAGCAGCACCAGGCTCACGATTTCCAGCACCACGAATACCAGGATGCCCCGGTAGCGGAAAAGGAAGGTGAGCAGGTTTCTCATTTAATTATGAATTAATAATTATGAATTATCAATTTTCGGGCACTCTATTTCGTCCCGGCATATCGACAATTCCTAATTATTAATTATCAATCCATAATTAAGTAAGCAGCACGCTGCGGAAGCCGACGATGTTCTTGATGGCGGCGCCGGTGCCGCGCACCACGGCGCGCAGCGGGTCTTCGGCCACGTGAATCGGCAGCTTGGTTTTCACGGCCAGGCGCTTGTCGAGGCCGCGCAGCAGGGCCCCGCCGCCGGTCAGGTGAATGCCGTTGTCGTAGATGTCGGCCGACAGCTCGGGCGGGGCAATTTCCAGGGCCTTGAGCACGGCTTCCTCGATTTTGGCCACCGACTTGTCGAGGGCAATGGCAATTTCGGCCGAGGTGACCTTGATAACCTTGGGAATGCCGGTCATCAGGTCGCGGCCGCGCACTTCGTAGTCGGGCGGGGTTACTTCCAGCTCCGTCAGGGCCGCGCCCACTTCAATCTTGATTTTCTCGGCGCTCCGCTCACCAATCAGCAGGTTGTGCTGGCGGCGCATGTAGTCGAGAATGTCCTGGTTGAACACGTCGCCGGCCGTCTTGATGGACTGGTCGCAAACGATGCCCGAGAGGGCAATAACCGCAATTTCGGTGGTGCCGCCGCCGATGTCGATGATCATCGAGCCTACGGGCTGCTCCACGTCGATGCCGATGCCGATGGCCGCGGCCATGGGCTCCTGAATCATCCACACTTCCTTGGCGCCGGCGTGCTCGGCCGAGTCGCGCACGGCGCGCTTCTCCACCTCCGTAATGCCCGAGGGTATGCAGATAACCATGCGGTGCGAGGGCTGAAACAGGCGCGTGCGGGTGTCAATCATCCGAATCAGGCCCTTGATCATTTCCTCGGCGGCGTGGAAGTCGGCAATGACGCCGTCCTTCAGCGGACGAATGGTTTTGATGTTGTCGTGGGTCTTTTCGTGCATCTGCTGCGCTTGCCGGCCCACGGCAATGATTTTATTGGTCGTACGGTCCTTGGCGATGATGCTCGGCTCGTCCACCACAATCTTGTCGTTGTGGATGATGAGCGTGTTGGCCGTGCCCAGGTCAATGGCGATGTCGCTGGTCAGGAAATTGAAGAATCCCATTGAGTTGCGGCGAGTTGGAAAGGGGGCGCGGGTGGCGCCGGAAAAAGTCCGGCAAAGGTAAGCAAGCTTTCCGGTAAGGCCCCAACCGGCCGAAGTGCCGCAGCGGACGGCTCTGCTCCCAAGCTCCGACATCAGGCAGGCCGCGTGGCGGGGCCGACGGCCAAGGCTTACTTCGACCGCAGCTCTTCCAAGCGCTTGCGGCGCTGTTGCAGGCCGCTGTCGATGGTAGCGCCGGTGGCGCCGTCTTCAGCGCCCAGGCGGTAGGCCAACCAGATGGACAACCCGCCGCCAATGCCGCCAATCCACAATAGCCAGGTACCGAGTCCAGCAAGCCTCACCGAAGCCAACCGCACCACGGCCCCAATCAGGAACACCACAATGCCAATTACCGTGGCAGCCCGCAACAATAGCAAGACGGCAATTTCCAGCTTGGTCAGGCCGTAATCGACTTTGCGGCGAGCCTTGGACAGCGGGTTGAACAGATCGGGCATGATGGGGACCAAAAAAACGGACGCCCGAAGTTGCCTTCAAGCGTCCGTTTTCGCAAACCGTAACCGTTTAGTGCTTGAAGTGGCGCACGCCGGTCAGTACCATGGCCATACCGAGGCGGTTGCAGGCGGCTATGCTGTCCTGGTCTTTGATGGAGCCGCCGGGCTGCACCACGGCGCGGATGCCCGCCTCGGCGGCAATTTCCACGCAGTCGGGGAAGGGAAAGAACGCGTCGGAGGCCATGACGGCGCCCCGCAAATCGAAGCCGAAGGCCCGGGCCTTCTCGATGGCCTGCCGCAGCGCGTCGACCCGCGAGGTCTGGCCCACGCCCGAGGCCAGCAGCTGCCCGGCCCGCGCCAGCACAATGGTGTTGCTCTTGGTGTGCTTGCACACTTTCAGGGCAAACTCCAGCGCCGCCGTTTCCTCGGCCGTCGGGGCCGATTCGGTGACCGGGCGGAACTCGGCGCGGCCTTCGATGGCGCGGTCGAAATCCTGCTCAATCACGCCGTTGAGCAGGGTCTTGATTTGCTTCTGCGGAAAGCTCACCGGCTTTTGGCGCAGCAGAATGCGGTTTTTCTTGCTCTGCAGCGTGGGCAGGGCATCGGCGGCGAAGCCCGGGGCGATGAGCACCTCGAAGAACAGCTTGTTTAATTCCTCCGCCGTGGCTGCATCCACCTCCTGGTTCACGATAATCACGCCGCCGAAGGCCGAGACCGGGTCGCAGGCCAGCGCGTTCAGGTAGGCCGCGCGCAGCGTATCGGCCTGGGCCACGCCGCAGGCGTTGGTGTGCTTGAGAATGGCGCAGGCCGCCGGGCCGCCCTGAAATTCCTGCATCAGCAGCACCGCCGCGTCCACGTCCACCAGGTTGTTGTAGCTGAGCTGCTTGCCGTGGAGCTGGTCGAACAGGGCCGCCAGGTCACCGTAGAATGTGCCCTGCTGGTGGGGGTTTTCGCCGTAGCGCAGCGGCGTGGCCTGGCGCTGACTGACTTTCAGCGTGCCGCCGGCCAGCTCGGTGCCCTGGCTGAGGTAGCCGAAGATAGCCGTGTCGTAGTGCGAGGTTTGCTCGAAGGCGGCGGCGGCGTAGTGCCGGCGCTGCGCCAGGGTGCTGGCTCCCTGCTGGGCCGCGAGCAGCTCGGTTACGGCCGCGTACTGCTCGCGCGAGCTGACCACCAGCACGTCGCGGTAGTTTTTGGCGGCGGCGCGCAGCAGGGAAATGCCGCCGATATCGATTTTTTCGATGACGTCGGCCTCGTCGGCGCCACTGGCCACGGTTTCCTCGAAGGGGTACAGATCCACCACCACCAGGTCGATGGGCGGAATCTGGTGCTGCTCGGCCTCGCGCAGGTCGCCGGCCTCGTGGCGGCGGTGCAGAATGCCGCCAAACACCTTGGGGTGCAGGGTTTTCACGCGGCCGCCAAACACCTCCGGAAAGCCCGTGAGCGACTCCACGGCGGTGACTTCGGCCCCCAGATCCTGGATGAACTTGAGCGTGCCGCCAGTGGAGTACAGCTGCACGCCCTGCTGCTGCAGCAGGCGCACCAGCGGCTCGAGCCGGTCTTTGTAATACACCGAAACAAGGGCGGCGCGGATGGGTTGGGCGGGCGTGGTTTCGGCCGCGTGGGAGGCCGGAGCGGGGGTAAGTGACATGGGCAACGAAGTGGGTGAAATGCGGGACGAAGGTAGCGCGCCCAACTCAGCCCCGCGGCCCGGCCCATGTTACCGAATTGTTACGCGCCCTGAACCTGTGGTCCTGATTTCCCCTAAAATGCCTCGTTGAAGGCAAAATACAGCCCGCTCGACTGCCCCGAGCCCACCGCGTAGTCGATGCGGATGCCCAGGCGGTCCTGGCGGTTGACGGCAATGCGCAGGCCCGCCCCGCCGGCCACGTTGAAGGCGCCGGGCCGAAAGTCGCCCAGCTGGTCGCGCACCTGCCCGGCGGCCCCGAAGGCTACCCCGCTCAGGCGCCAGAACAGCTGCTGGCGCAGCTCCAGCTGGGCGGCCACCATCTGCCGGTCGCGGAAGCGGCCCTCGTAGATGCCGCGCAGCATTCGTTCGCCGCCCAGGTTGGCCAGCTCGCGGAAGGGCACCCGGCCGGCGTGAAACTGCGCCTGCACCTGCCCCGCCACGATGGTGCGCGGGTTGCCGCGGCACAGGGGCCGAAAATGGCGGGCATCGAGCAGCAGGCGGGTGAAGCGGTAGTCGCTGCCCAGGTAGCGGCCCATCAGCAGGGCGCTGGCCTCAAGGTAGCTCCCGCGCCAGGTGCTGAGCACGTTGTCGCGGCTGTCGTAGAGCAACGTGGGGCCCAGGCCCGACACCACGGTGGTTTGCCGCTCGCGCGGGTCGCGCAGCAGCAGCAGGTTGGGCTTCTGGCCGTCGTCGGTCAGCGGATCGTCGAGGCGGATGTGGTGCAGGTCGGTGAGGCGGAAGCCCAGGCCGGCGAAGGTGTGCGGGCGCACCTTGCGCAGCACCCGCTGGGTGACGATGACGACCTTGTAGGAAATGTCGCTTTTCTCGGCCTTGCGGGTGTCGTTGCCCACGCCGTAGAAGTAGTAAGGAAAGTTGAAGTAAAACGCCTCGCCGCCCAGAATCCACCGCTCGCCCGGGGTAAACAGGTTGTAGGTGAGCGACAGACTGGACTGCTTGCGCTGGGTGTAGTAGCCCAGCAGGCGGGCGTTGGAGCTGCGCGTAGCTGTATCAGCGCCGAAGCGCCAGACCGGCAGCACCGCCGCGCCGTAGGCCAGACCGGTTTCGGGCTGCGAAAACACGATGGGCAACGCGGCCACCTTCACCCGGCGCACCTTACGGGCGGGGGCCGCTGAATCGGCGGGCAGCGTCTGGGCAACGGCGGCGGTAGAAAAGACGGTGGCCAGCAGCCCGCTCAGGGCCAGTAGCAAACGGTGGCTACGCATAGAAACGAAAAAGCAGCCACCCGACTTGGATGGCTGCTCAATCTACTGAAAGCAACGCGGCGCCGGACAGTTGCGGGGCAGAAATACCTGCCGGCGGCCCCGGTTTCCCCAAGCCAGCTTAGAAGGCCTCGTTCACGCCGAAGTACAGGCCGCTGGAGCCGCCCGAGCCCACGCCGTAGTCGAATCGGATGTTGATTCGGTCGCGGCGGTTGAACTGAAAGCGCAGGCCGCCGCCGGCCGCGTAGTTGAACTCGCCCAGGCCCATATCGCGCAGGCGGGGGGCCACCTGGCCGGCGCCGGCAAATACGGCCGCGTTGAGGCGCCAGAACAAGTGGTGGCGCAGCTCCACCTGGCCCATCAGCAGCTGCCGGTCGCGGAAACGGCCCTCGTAGATGCCGCGCAGCACGCTGATGCCGCCCAGCCCAGCCAGCTCGCGGAAGGGCACGTTGCCGCGGTTGAACTGCCCCAGCAGCTGCCCGGCCAGGATGGTGCGGTTGGAGCCCGGGCGCAGGGGCCGGAAGTGGCGGGCGTCGAGCTGGTAGCGGGTGAACTTGTAGTCGCTGCCCAGGCCCGCGCGGTTGAACAGGGCCTGCAGGTCGAGGTAGTTGCCGCCGAAAGTGCTCAGCACGTTGTCGCGGGTGTCGTAAATTACCGACGGCCCCAGGCCCGAGATGCGCGTGTCGCGCCGCTGCTCGGCGGGCACCTGGGTCAGCAGCAGGTTGGGCTGGTCGCCGTCGGTTACGGTGGGAAAGTCGGCCTGAATGTCGCGCGTGTCGGTGTAGCGGTAGGTCAGGCCCGCAAACAAGCCCGGCACCAGCAGCTGCTTGAGGCCGCGCTGGTTGAAGGTGAGCACCTTGTAGGAAATTTCGCTTTCGTCGGCCAGGCGGGTGTCGTTGCCGATGCCGTAGAAAAAGATGGGGTAGTCGTAGAACAGCAGGTCGCCGGTAATCAGCCAGGCTTCGCGGCGGGTGAAGATGGTGTGGCTGAGCTGCAGGTTGAGCTGCTTTTTCTGCGAGTACCAGCCCCCGATGCGGCCGTTGGACTTGCGCACGGTGGTGTCGCGGCCGTGGCGCCAGGTGGGCAGGAAAGTCACGCCGCCGGCAATGCCGGTTTCGGGCTCGTAGAATATCACCGGCGCCGGAATAAAGCTGGGCCGGTCGTCGGGGTTTTTGGCGGGCTGGCCCAGGCGCAGGTCGCGCTCGGTACGGGCTGGGGCAGCGGTAGAGTCAGGTTGCTGGGCGTGCGCCACCGACGCACAGGTGCTCAACCAGAGCAGCAGGGTATAGAAACGCATGGGCAGAGGGAGGTGGGCAGCGGCATGGTGCCCCGAATACCGCCTTATACGGCGCCGCCCGAGAATGGCTGACTGCGGCCGGCCCGGGGCCACCTCCTAGGCTCTGCTCCCCAACCACCAGGCTTTTCCTCATCTCACCCGACTGATAACCGCGGGTTGGGATAAAATTTCGAGGAAGCCAAAAAAGTATCCCAGATCCTGGCTGCAGCGCCTTGGGATAATTTTTAAAGGGGGTCAAAAAATTATCCCAAGGTTTCGTTGAAGAGAGGTTGGGTAAAATTTAGAGGGAGTCAAATTTTTACCCCTCCCCAGCTGCACGCCGCGAGAGTGGGTAAGATTTCGATGAGGTCAGAATTTTACTCCCCCTTGCCTTCCCCGAACGCCGGGCGCTTAAAGCCACCCACCGGAGAAGCAGGGGCCCTTTCCAGCACAGACCGGAAGCACGGCCAACGCGGCGGGCCGGGGCCGAAACGGGCCGGAGCTTTAGCGCCCTACCACCAGCATGGAGAGCACGCCGCCCAGCATCACCAGCTTGCACAGGGTGCTGAGGCGGGCAAAGTCGCGGCGGCGGTCGGCACGCAGCAGGCGCTGGGCCAGCAGCAGCAGCGGCCCGAGCACCGTGCCCAGCAGCCACGAAGCCAGGCGCCACTGCCCGCCGGCAAAGCCCTGCCCGATGGCCGCGGCCACCAGCCACAGCAGGCTTACCAGAAACAGCGCCGCCACCCACTTGCTGCGGGCCACGCCCAGCACAATGGGCAGGGTGCGGCAGTCGTGCTGGGCATCGCCGCGCATGTCTTCCACGTCCTTGACGATTTCGCGCACCACCGTGAGCAGAAAGGCGGCCAGCGCATAGGCCCACACGGCCGGGTGCCCGGTGCGGTGCAGCAGCTCGGGCAGCAGCACCAGCGCGGCCGTGAGCAGCCCAATGCTGAGGTTGCCCACCAGCGGCAGCCGCTTAAACCGCGCCGAGTAGCCCCACAGCAGCAGCGCCGCCCCCACCGTAACGGCCCCCACGGCCCGGCCCAGGGTAGCGGCCACCACCACGCCCTCGAAGCTGAGCAGCAGGTGGGCCAGCATGGCGGGGCGGCGGCCCACCACGGGGCCCACCACCAGCTGCCCCGGCCGGTTGATGGTATCGATTTTGACGTCGTAGTAGTCGTTGATGATGTAGCCGGCCGCCGCCACGCACACGGTGGCCAGCACCAGCAACCCGAAGCGCGGCTCGAGCAGGGCCTGCAGGGGCCGGGCCGGGGCCAGCAGGCAGGTCTGCGTCAGGGCCATGCACAGGACCATGATAAGCAGGTTGGGCAGACGCACCAGCCGGGCCAGGTGCAGCCCGGCCCGGCTGCCCGGGGCGGGTACGGACGACTGGAAGCCGGGAGAAACCATGAGCAGCGGAAAAAAGGCCGACGGCGAAAGTACGTACCCGCCCGCCCCCCGCCCCGCCCAGGCGCAAAAAAACCCTTTTCAGAGAACTGAAAAGGGTTTCAGGCAAGTGACTTACAATGCTATCGAAGGCGTGCTTCCCCTAGAGCTTTTTGATGTTGACGGCATTGATTCCTTTGCGGCCTTCCCGCGTATCGAACTCGACGCGGTCGTGCTGCTGGATTTGGAGACCACCCAGGCCGGTAATGTGCACGAAGAAGTCTTCCTTCGTGGCATCTTCCGTAATGAAGCCGAAGCCCTTCGACTCATTATAGAATTTGACGGTTCCTGTTTTCATGGCAAGCAAAGAAGGGGGTGAAAGGTGAATGGATGTCCCGGTAAAAGTATCGGAATATCTAACACCTGCAACCCCGGCCCGGCGGTCCGGGCCAGCCGCTCGGGCTACCAGGTACCCTGGGTTTTCATCACGGCTTCCACCAGCTCGCGCACGGCGCCGTGCCCACCGGGCCGGGCCGCCACGTAGCTGCTGATGGCCTGCACATCGGGTGTGGCATCGGCGGGGCAGGCCGCCACGGCGCAGCGGCGCATCACCTCCATGTCGGGCACGTCGTCGCCCATGTAGGCAATGTGGGCCGGGTCGAGGCGGTGCAGGTTGATGTAGGTGTTGAAGATTTTCATCTTGTCGTCGACGCCCAGGTAGATGTCGCGCACGTCGAGCGACTCCAGGCGCTTGCGCACCCCGGTTTCTTCGCGCCCCGAGATGATGACCACCCGGTAGCCCTTGCGCAGGGCGTGGCGGATGGCAAACCCGTCGTGAATGTGGAAGCTGCGGGCCTGCTCGCCGGTGTTCAGCGCCAGCAGGGTGCCATCGGTGAGCACGCCGTCAACATCGAAGATAAAAGCCTGGATAGCGGAAAGATCAACCATTTACAAAGCCACGGTAAAACGGGAGGGAGTGAAGCCGGGGCGCGGGCCCCGGCCGCGGGCGACTAGCCTTTCTGGTTGTCGCGCCACTCGTACACCCACTTGGCTTGAATCTGCTCCAGGTGGCCTTCGTTGGCCTGCTCGCGGGTACCCGCGAAGTTGGGCAGGCTCAGCACCCAGTCGAGCAGGTCGGTAAAGCGGATGCGGTAGATGCGGGCTTCGCCGAATTCATCACCAAACTTCTCGTAGAGGGCCATGGCAATGTCTTCGTGGTCCTGCCAGTGCATGGGGGGCTCGAAGTGGGTCATACTATCAGTTATCAGTTGCGGGTTGGCAGTTGTCAGGGCAGGTATCAGCACGAACTGTCAACTGACAGCCCGCAACTGACAACTCAAAAATTAGTGGCCGAGGAAATCCTGCTTGGGAATCTCCACCACCAGGTTTTCGGTGGCGGCCTGCACCACGCACTGGCAGGCCAGGCGCGAGTTCAGGCGCGGGTCCACGGCGCGGTCGATAAAGTCTTCTTCCTTGTCGCTGATTTCGGGCAGGTCGTCGCCGCCGTCGAGCACGTACACGTGGCAGGTGCTGCACCCGCACACGCCGCCGCAGTTGTGCTGCAGCTGAATGCCGTTGTTGAGGGCAACGTCCAGCACCGACTCGCCTTGCGCGGCTACGTGGGTCTGCTCCGGCTGGCCGTCCGCGAACTTAAAGGTAATGTTGACAGCTTTCACTGAGAATGGGCTTGACGGGCAAAATGCGGGGGCAAAGGTACGCACCCCGCTGCATAAAGCCCGAGCCGGCTCAGATGTTTGGCCCGCCGGCCGCCAAAGCGCCGCCCGAAACCGCCTGCTGCTGGATGCTGGCCGTCAGGCGCTCGTATAAATCCTGCCAGGCGGGGTGCGTCGCCAAGGCCTGGCGGTGCGCCGCCAGCGTGGCTTCGTCGTGGCGGATGGCCGGGCCGGTCTGCACCGCAAACGGGGGCTGCTCGAGGGCTTTGTCCACGGTTTCGCGCACCAGGGGCGTGAGCAGGTCGGCCGGCAGCCCGGCCTGGGCCAGCAGCGCGTCGGCAATGCCCAGCAGGTGGTTGGTGAAGTTGCAGGCAAACACGGCCGCTACGTGCAGCTGCTGGCGCTCGGCAGTGCTCACCGTCAGCACCCGCCCGCTGAGCGAGCTGGCCAGCCGTTCGAGCATGGCCTGCCCCGGCGCATCGGCCGCTTCCAGGCACAGCGGCAGCTGGCGCCAGTCGAGGGCCCGGCCGGGGCTGAACGTCTGCAGGGGATAGAACACCCCGCCCCGGATGGTGGGATGAGCCGCGAACAAGGCCAGCGGCAGCGTACCCGAGGTGTGGGCCACCAGGGCACCCGGGGCAAACGTGGCGGCGGCCAGCACCCCGGCGGCCGCGTCGTCGGGCACGCAGAGCAGGTACACCTCGGCCGCTACGGGCCGCAGATCGGGGGCCGGGCCGCTGAGGGCGCGGGCGCCGGCCGGGCCGGCCACGACCTGCGCGCTGGCCGCCGAGCGACTCCATACGGCAACCAGTTGATGCCCCGCCCGTACCACGGCCACGGCCAGCTGCGAGGCGACCCGACCGGCGCCTAGCAAGACCACGCGCAAGCCCCCGGAAGTGTCTGCCATACCGTATTCGGGGGCGCTTAGGGGCCCCGGCAGCAAATTACAGCGGTTTTTCAGATTGCGGTGACGCGTTTTTTTCCTGAAAAAAATGTGCACCTTGTACTCGCGAAATAGTCGGGCCCGGCTCAGCTAACTGGACGGTACCCGCTTTACCCAGCTTTTCCACCTTCATTTTTTTCCTCTTACATGACAAACTCCTACACAACGGGGCGCACCTCCACCCTCCGCTGGCGGCAGCTGGCGCTGGCCGCTTTGTTGGCGGTTGGGGCCACTGCGGCTCAGGGCCAAAACCTCAACTACAGCCTGTTCGGGGCCCAAAACACGGTTACGGCGTTTAACAGCCTGGGCAGCACGGGCACGGTTATTCCGACCGCCAACACCGACGACGCCAACTCGGCTCTTACGCCCATTGGCTTCCAGTTCAACTACAACGGCCAGGTGTTCACCGATTTCGTGCTGAACACCAACGGCTACATCAAGCTGGGCGGTGCCCCGGCCGCGCCTTACTTCCAGGCCACGTCGCAGGCCGCCGGTAACGCTGCCGGCCCGCTGACCTCGGCGGAAACCAACTTGATTCTGCCCTTCAACGAAGATCTGGAAGCAGGCTCGTCGCCGACAGAATACCGCTACAACACCACCGGCACGGCGCCCAACCGGGTAACCACCATCCAGTGGAGCAACGTGAGCGACAAGGCCCGCTCCAACGGTACGACGGTAGTAGGCAAGCAGTACGCCAACATCTCGTTCCAGGTAAAACTGTACGAAACCACCGGCGTCATCGAGTTCGTGTACGGCACGGCTACCGCCGGTAGCGCCGCCGATGCCTTCAAAACGGTTGCCGTGGGCCTCAAGGGCTCGGGCAGCTCGGCCACCCAGCTCATCGCCGTTACCAAAGGCTCGACCCAGACCTGGGACCTGGCTTCGTTTGTGGCGGGCCTCTACACCGGCAACGGCCACAACATCCGCTCGACCGTGCGTCCTGACGCCGGCCGCACCTACCGCTTCTCGCCTTCGGCCGCCAACGACGCCGCCGTACTGGCCGTGTACACCCTGGGCAAGCTGCCCATTCCCATCGCCACGCCGCACGTAATGCAGGCCGTGGTGCGCAACGTGGGCACCGGTGCCATGAGCAACGTGCAGGTAACGGCCGCCGTAGCCGGCGCCAACACCTACACCAACACCAAGACGATTACGTCGCTGGCCGTGGGCGCTTCGGCCGTGGTAACCTTTGATCAGTTTACGCCTACCAACAACGGCACCAACAACGTGACCGTGACGCTGGGCAACGACGACGTGGCCAGCAACAACACCCGCGCCTACGCGCAGCAGGTGCAGGCCACGACCTTCGCTCACTACGATGCCTCGGTAGGCAGCGCCAGCAGCGTGGGCTTTAACACGGGCTCGGGCCTGCTGACGGTGAAGCACACCACCAACGCCCCGCGCACGGTAACGGCTGTAGCCGCCCGCCTCGAAGACACCCGCACGGTGGGTAACACCGTGTACGGCGTAGTCTGCGACGCCAGCGGCGCCATTCTGGGCCGCACCGCCGACTACGTGGTAACCGCCGGTGACATCGGCACCACCAAGACCTTTACCTTCACCACGCCGGTAAACATTCCGGCTGGCAGCTTCTTCGGCGGCATTGCCCAGACGGCCAACACCACCACCGGCTACTTCCCCGTAGGCAGCCAGGAGGAGACGCCGACCCGTCCCGACGCGTTCTTCAGCATTCCGCTGGCTGGTGGCAACCCCACCGACGTTTCGACCAACAACCTGGGCCGCCTCATGATTGAGGTGGTAACCGGCGCCCCGGCTACCTGTGCTCCCCCCACCGCCGTTACCGCCGCGGCTACCTCGGCTACGGCCGCTACGGTTAGCTTCACCGGTCCGGCCAACGGCACCAGCTACACCATCATCTACGGTCCGACCGGCTTCAACCCCGCCACCGGCGGCACCACGCTGACCCCGAACCCGACGACCTCGCCGGCCACCATCACCGGCCTGGCGGCTTCGACCACCTACCAGGTGTACATCCGCGCCAACTGCGGTGCTACCGACCAAAGCGTACTGGCTGGTCCGTTCAGCTTCACCACCCAGTGCACCCCGCCCATCATCAACACCTTCCCCTACACGGAAAGCTTTGAAGGCATTGCCCCCGGCACCCTGCCCTGCGGCTACACGGTGGTAAACGCCAACGGCGACGCTTCGACCTGGCAGGTAGTAGCGGCTTTCCCCGGCACGGGCACCAACTCCATCCGCTACAACTACAGCACCCCCAACGCGGCCGATGACTGGTTCTTCACGCCCCAGATCTTCACCCGCGCCGGCTTCCGCTACCAGCTGAGCTTCAAGTACCGCAAGACCGACCCCGACTACACCGAGGGCCTGGAAGTGAAGTACGGCAACGCTGCCACGGTAGCAGCCATGACCAACACGCTGTTCACCAACCCGAACATTGCCAACGCCACGGCTTACGTAACGGCCAATGGCACCAGCACCCCGGCAGTAGCCGTGATTACGCCGACTGCCAACGGCTTCATCCACCTCGGTTTCCACGCCATCAGCCCGGCTGACCAGTTCAACATGTACGTGGACGACATCCAAGTTGATCAGGTAGTGACGTCGGCTTCCGACGCCCTGGCCCGCGCCGTAGCCGTGTACCCGAACCCCTCGCAGGGTGAGATGACCGTGCAGGTGACCAACGCCAACGCCAAAAACGGCCTGGAAGTAGTGGTTACCAACATGCTCGGCCAGCAGGTGTTCACCACCTCGGTACGCGACAACGGTACCAGCAAAGTAAACCTGGGCCAGCTGGCCAACGGCATGTACCAGCTGCGCGTGTCGAACGGCGCTGAGTACATGATCCGCACCATCAGCATCCAGAAGTAAGCTTCGGGCCGGCCTGCCGGTTCCAGCTTCTGCCATCGGGCGGCCTGCACTGCGGGCCGCCCGATTTTTTTTATCGATACCTCCTGGTACTATGGCGGCATAATTTTTCCATATTGACCAGCCACCCTACCCGGCTGGTTGGTTCATCCTCGTCCACTTTACCCTTGGCTATTATGGCAGAAATCTACCTCGCGCCCTCCTGGCTACGCTCCCCGGCGGCCCTGCTCACCCTGCTGCTGACGGCCGGGGCCCTCGGCGCCCACGGGCAGGCCCTGAACTACACCCCGGCCACCGCCACCAACCTCGCCGGCAGTTTCACGCCGCTGGGAGCGGGCGCCGCCGCCATTGCCGTGGGCGATGTGGACGACGACAACTCCGCGGCGCAACCCATCGGGTTTTCGTTCGGCTTCAACGGTCAGTCGTTTACCGACTTTGTACTGAACACCAACGGTGCCCTGAAGCTGGGCACGGCTCCGCCCAGCAGCGAGCTGGACAACTTCCTGAGCAGCTCCGATCCGGCCGATGTGAACATGCTGCTGCCCTTCAACAACGACCTGGTGGGCACCAATGGTAGCTTCTGGGTGCAGACCACGGGCACGGCCCCCAACCGCGTGTGCACCATCGAATGGCGCGACATGACCGAGTACGCCACGCCCGAGCAGTTCACCGACTTTGCCTTTCAGGTAAAGCTCTATGAAACCAGCAACCTGGTCGAGTTCGTGTACGGCTCGGCGACACCCGGTACCGGGGGCACCGAGCTGGCTTACGCCTACGCGCTGGGGCTGAAAGGCTCGGGCAGCAACACGGGGCAGGTCGTGGCCGTGACCAAGGCGCAGGCCGATACCTGGGCGGCGGCCACGTTCCTCAACACCGACTACCCCGACCCTTTCCTGCAAACCTTCGACTACGACCTGACTACTCTGGCCGACCCGGGCCGCACTTTCCGCTTTACGCCCGGCACCGCTACGCCCATTCTCGACGCGGCCGTTACCCAGGTGTACACCCTGGGCAGTTTGCCCGCCGGTTTCGGTGGGCCCCACGGGGTGGTAGCGCGCGTGAGCAACGTGGGCACCGACCCGCTCACCAACCTGCCCGTTACGCTCTCGGTTACCGGCGCCAACGCCTTCAGCAACACCCAGACTATTGCCTCACTGGCCGTGGGCGCCTCGGCCGTAGTGCGCTTTGCCGGCTACACGCCCGCCAACGTGGGCAGCACCACGCTCACCGTCACGGTGCCCGCCGACGCCACCGCCGGCAACAACAGCCAGTCGGCCGACCAGGACGTGACCAGCAACCGCCTGGGCTACGCCGATGCCGCGGCCCCCAGCAGCAGCGTCCGCTCGCTGTCCAACCAGGGCTTCGTGGTCAACCTGCACCGCATCGGCCAGGCCCGCACCGTGGAGAACGTGCGCGTCACGCTGGGCACCGATAACGCCTCGGTGGGCCGCACCGTGTACGGCGTGGTGCTCGACGCCCAGGGCAACGTGGCCGGCCGCTCGGCCGACTACGTGATTCAGGCCGCCGATCTGGGGCAGGCCAAGACCTTCGCGCTGACCAACCCCGTGCCGGTGGCCGCCAACACCGATTTCTACCCGGGCCTGGCGCAAACCACTCTGACGGGCGGCACGGGCAGCTACTTCCCCGTGGCCGTGCAGCCCGAAGCCCCGGTGCGCCCCGATACGGTGTACTACCGCTTTGAGGCCCCGGGCCTGGCCAACCGCCGCGGCAGCACGGCCGGCCGCCGCCTCATCGAGGCCGAGTTCCGCGTCGTTGCCGCCACCCGCTCGGCAGCCCTCGACCACGCCCTGAGCCTGTACCCCAACCCCGTGCGCGACGAGCTGACCCTGGAGCTGCGGGCCCTGGTCGCCGGCCCCAAGCCCCTGCAGGTTACGGTCACCAACATGCTTGGCCAGCCGGTGCTGCGCACGGTTACCGGCAATCAGCCCACCACCCGCCTCAACGTAGCGGGCCTGGCCGCCGGCGTATACCACGTGTGCCTGAGCGACGAACACGGTCAGTACACGGTGCGCACCATCAGCGTGCAACGCTAGACCCACTGCCCGCGCCGGGCAATGAGCGTCTGACTCCGTTTAACAAGAAGCCGCCCCGACAGCTGCCGTAAAGCAGGTGCCGGGGCGGCTCCTTTAACATAAACGAGGGGGTTTTAAGCCACGACCTGCGGCTGGCGGACCGGACGGGCCGCCGGCTTGCCGGCAGTTGCCTGCGGGGCGCGGCCGCGTTGCCAGATGGCCATGCCGAAGCCCAGCGTCATCAGCAAAGTGCCGCTCCAGAGCAGGTTGATGAAGGGCTTTTCCATGGCCTTCAGGATGATGTAGTCTTTCTGGGTGGTGCTCACACCGAAGGTAAACTTACCGGTGGCCGGGTCGAGGTTGTTGAAGGTAATGCGCAAACCCAGGGCCTCCACTTCGTCGGGTACGCGGCCCACCAGGCCGTTTTTCACCACGAAAATGGGGTGCACGTGGTACTGCTTGCCGTTTTCACCCGACACGATAACGTCGGCCTGCACGGCAATGTCGTCCTTGCTCAAACCCAGCCCGGCTAGGTTTTTGGCCGGCTCGGCGCCCTTGAATACGGCAATGTAGTCGTTCAGAATCAGCGTATCGCCCAGACTCACGGCCTGCTCCTGCATCTCGCTCCAGTCCTTTTCCTTGCTCGGGTCGGGCACCGACGACACGTGGGAGTAGATGTCGTGGTCCCAGAACAGCTTCACGTCGGGCGAGGCCAGCAGCCCGCCCATTTCCTGGTTGACCTGGGCCCGCGGGTACAGCACGAACTCGCGGCCCGAGGTGGTGTCGTTGTACTCGACGCGGTAGTAGGTGTCTTCGGGGCGGATTTCGAGCGTGTCGCCGGCCTTGTAGTAGGTTTTGCCGTCTTCCTGCTTGATGTCGGCGCGGGCCAGGGCCTTGTACTCGTCGGCGGTGCGGAAGAGCAGTTCCTTGTTGACGTAGCCGGGCACGCCGGGCACGTCGTAGAACTGGCCGGTGTAGGTGAGCTTATAAGGGCCCATCTGTGCGGCCTGGTTGCGCCACAGCAGCACGTTGTCGCGGTTCAGCTCGTCGGGGAACTCCCGCGAGTACAGCAGGCCCGAGGTGTTGCGCGAAATGATGTTGGAGTAGCCCGCCGACGCCAAGATGCCCAGCAGCATCAAGGCTACCCCGATGTGCGACACGGCGCCGCCCGAGAGGCGCACCCGGCGCCGCAGCAGCTGCAGCAGCATGGCCGCGTTGGCCAGCACCCCAAACAGGCCGGTGGTGAGCAGGGCAATGTAGGGCAGGGGCACCTGCAGGCCGTTGTTGCGCACCAGCAGAATGATCAGGCTGGCCAGCAGCAAGGTCAGAATGCCGGGAATGGCCAGGGTGTTGCTCAGGCTTTCCTTGTCGTTTTTCTGCCACCACATCAGCTGGGCCACGCCCGAAAGCAGAGCAATGAACACGCCCATCCACAGCTGAATCTTGGTGTAGTGGGCAATCTGGTCGGCGGGCAGGGCAAGGTTGCTTTTCACCCCGAAGAAGCCGATCAAGGCGTTGTAGACCGGAATGCTGGTGGTTACGAACACCTGGAAGGCGCCCAGGCACAGCACCGTGGCCCCGATGAACACCCACAGCTCGGGATGGTACATGGTCAGCTCCTTGTCGGTAACCGGAATCTGCCGCCAGCGCCAGGCCAGCATGGCAATGCTCAGCACCAGGAACGCCAGCAGGTAGAGCAGCAGCTGGCCCGAGAGGCCCAGGTCGGTGAACGAGTGCACCGAAGCGTTGCCCAGCACGCCCGAGCGGGTAAGGAAGGTGGCGTAGAGCACCAGCAGGAAGGTGGCTACCACCAGGGCGTAGGCCGTGCGCAGGCCGGTGCGGCCGCGCTGCCAGAGCACCAGCGCGTGCAGCCCGGCCACCAGCACCAGCCACGGGATGTACACCGCGTTTTCAACCGGGTCCCAGTTCCAGTAGCCGCCGAAGTTCAGAGTTTCGTAGGCCCAGTAGGCACCCATCATGGTACCGATGCCCAGCACGGCGCCGCCCCACAGGCTCCAGCGCAGGGCCGGCTGCACCCACTTGGTCAGCTCGCCCTTCCAGAGGCCGGCAATGGCGTAGGCGAAGGGCACCAGCGTAAGCGCAAAGCCCAGGAACAGCGTGGGCGGGTGAATCACCATCCAGTAGTTCTGCAGCAGCGCGTTCAGGCCGTTGCCGTCCTGGGGCACCCAGTCGGGGTTGAGCTTGTATACCGGCAGGTCGGGCATGAACTCCTTCATCAGGATAAACGGCGACGAGCCCACTTTCAGGCTGCCCACCATCACGCCCAGAATCATCGACACCAGAAACAGCTGCACGAAGGCAAACACGCTCATGACCGGGGCTTCCCACTGTTTGGCCCCGCGCATGATGAAGGCGCCCAGCACCACGTGCCAGAAAATCCAGAGCAGGAACGAGCCCTCCTGCCCTTCCCAGAAGCAGGAAATCATGTAGTGCACCGGCAGGTGGTTGCTGGAGTGCGACCAGGCGTAGTAGTACTCGTAGCGGTGGCCGTGGATAATGCCGAACAGCGCCACGATAACGCCCAGCACGGCCAGGCCGTGCACCACGAACGCGCCGCGGCCGATGCGCAGCCACGATTCGTCGGGCTCCCCCAGCTTGCGGCCGCGGGCGGCCATGAAATACCCCAGCGTCGAAACCACCGCCGCCGCGAAGGCCACGATGACGCTTAAATGTCCCCAATCACCAATGCTCATGTCGTCTCTTCTGTGGTTCTGAATGTTGAACTCCGAACTTCCAAGTGGCGGTGGCTCTGAACCAGCCTGCCACGCAGGGAAATTCAGCTCTCAGCCCTCAGAATCCGGCATTAGCGCGCCGCCGTGGCTCCCTTCACCTCGTTTTCCACGTACTTCGACGGGCACTTGAGCAGGATTTTGTCGGCCACGAACACGTCGTTGCGCATGTTGCCGGTGATGACCACCTGCTCGGACTTCTCGAAGTCCTGGGGCTTGGGGTTGAAGTACACCACCTGCTGGGCCACGCGGTTGGTATCGACCAGCGTGAAGGAGAAGTAGTTTGGGTCGAGGGTGGGGTTGTACTGCAGGCCCACGGGGTTTTTCTGCGCGTCGTGGGGCAGGCGGCCCACCACGTGCACCTTGCGCAGGTCGCCGTCGGCTGCCAGCTCTTTGGCTTCCTGGAACGAGACGTACACCGAGGCGTCGCCGGCGGTGGCCATGACAATGCTGATGGCAATGGCAATGACGACGAGGGCCAGTAAATGCGTTTTTTTCATGATGACTTAAGGCAGAATCAGCCGGAAATGGGGGCCGACCACTCGGCAGTCAGCCCGTTGAAACAACCGCAAAGGGCGGAAAAAATCCGCCGCTGGGAAATGATTTTTGTTAGTCGCGCAGCTCCCGCTCGAGGCGGCTCACTTTGCGGTCGATGGCCACGAGGTAGGCCACCACGCCCAGCAGCACGACCAGGATGACGCCCACCACCACGTAGATCTTGCCGCTTTGACGCAGCTGGTCGGCCATTTCGGGGCCGGCGGGCTGCTGGGCCAGGGCCCCCAGCACCGGCAGCAGCAGGGCCGCCAGCAGCCCCAGGCCGCGGCGGCAGAGTTGATTAAGCCAGTTGTTTTTCATACAGCTTGTGTTTGACGAAGGTCAGCCGCACGGCTACCTGCGTAATCCAGACGCCAAGCAGCGTCCAGCCAATGATGGCGGGGTAGAACACCCAGCGCATGTTGTTGTCGAGGTCGTACTGATTGAAGCCGGGGTTGCCGCCGGCGCCGGGGTGCAGCGAGTCGGTGAGGCGGGGCAGCACAAACAGCAGCGGAATGGCCGCGCAGTAGGCGAAGATGTTGTACACCGCCCCGATGCGGGCGCTCTGCTGCTCGTCGGTGATGGAGGAGCGCAGCACCAGGTAGGCGCCGTAGATGAGCACCGCAATGGCCGCCCCGTTCAGGCGCGGGTCCGAGGTCCACCAGGCGCCCCAGGTGTAGCGCGCCCACAGGCTGCCGGTGGCCAGGCCCAGCACCGCCATCAGCACGCCCGTGTTGGCCGACTCGTAGGCCAGCACGTCGAGGCGCACCGAGGGCTTGTAGAGGTAGCGTGCCGAGTTGATGGCCGAGGCGGTCAGGATGATGGTCATCCCAAACCACATGGGCACGTGGAAGTACAGGTTGCGGATCGTCTCGTTGAGGATGGGCAGGCGCGGCACCGGCCCCAGCAGCCCCACAACGGTCGTGTAGAGCAGCAGCGCCACCGCCAGCACTTTCCACCAATTCTTAGCCATGAGATGTTAGAAGTTAGAACTGAGAACTTGGGCCGCCGCTGCTGAAACAGTTGGTGCAAAGTGCCCGGAAGCTACGTTCTTGGCTCTCTGCTCTAAGCTCTGCCCAATCACGTTCGCCACAGAAAAGGGTAGAGCAGGTAAGACACGGCCACCACCAGCAGGTTCAGGCCCAGCAGCATGTACAAGGGCTCGGCGCTGGCGTCGAGGCCGTCGAGGGCGTTTTTGGCGGCTTTGATGAGCTGCAGCAGGATGGGAATAACTACCGGGAAGCCCAGCACCGGCATCAGCGTGTTGCTGTTCTGGGCTTTGGCGGCAATGCCGGAGATGAGCGTGAGCGAGGAAGCGAAGCCCAGCGCGCCCAAACACACCACCAGCGTGAAGCGCCCGGGCTGCTGCACGGGGTTGCCCAGCACCAGCGAGTAGGCCCCGAAAGCTACCAGGCCCAAACCCAGCAGCAGCACGGCGTTGTAGGCAATCTTGGCCAGAATCACGGCTTCGGGCCGCACCAGCGAGTAGTAGTAAAGCAGGCGCCCCCGGCTTTCCTGCAGAAAGCTCTTGGCCACGGCATTCACGGCCGAAAACAGCAGGATGATCCACAGCAGGGCGTTCCAGGCCGGGGCGGGCAGCACCCCGCCGCGCACAAAACTCAGGTAACACACGAAGACGGTGCTGCCCACGTAGAGCAGCATGCCGTTGAGGGCCGCGCGCTGCCGCCATTCCAGGCGGAAGTCCTTCTGCATCAGATACCAAATCTCGCGTAACAGCTGCACGGCCGGTCGGTGGGTGAACGGGACGGCAAAGATACAACCCGCGGGCCGGAAGCGGGGCATACCCCCCCGAATATGTCAGCGGGCCGGCCCCTCACGGAGAGGAGCCGGCCCGCTGTTCAGGCTGCATCAGGCGAGCTGTCCGCGGCCTATTCCACCAGCAGGCGGCCGGTGGCCAGCCGGCCGTTCTGCTCGGCCTGGTACAGGTACAAACCCGCTTTCAAACCTTGCAGGGACACTACCACCCGGCCGTCGGCGGCCGCTACGGCGCTACGGCGGCGCACCAAGCGGCCGGTGGCGTCGTGCAGGCTGAGCGTCACGGCGCCGGCGGCGGGCAGGCGCAGCGTCGCCTGCTCACGGGCCGGATTGGGGTAGAGCTCGGCCACCATGGCGCGGGCAACGCGGCTGGCCAGGGGCTGACGGAAGGGCAGGTAATCCACGAAGCCCAGGGCGGCGTTGTCGGGCTTGTGCGCGATGTGGGCTTCGATGTCGGCCAAGTCCGTGGTACCCCAGTCATTGTTTTCCGCTTTCAGGTCGTCGGGGGCGTTGTTGTAGAAGTCGTACACCACGCCGCCGTTGCCGTTGCCGACCAGGCGGTTCAAGCCCACGTTGGTGGTGTCGCCGCTGTTTAGGTCGCCGAAGCTGATGAGCAAGCCGGTGGGGCCGGTGCCCGACTTGAGCACCGTTACGCCCCAGAGGTTGCCGCTGATCAGGTTGCGCGACACCACGCCGGTCTGGCTGTTGCCGGTGAAGTTGATGCCGCTGCCGCCGGTGTTGGCGTTGGGGTTGGTGTTGTTGTTGAGAATGGCGTTGCCGGTGATATAGCTGTTGTAGTTCACGCCCGTCACCGTAATGCCGTAGCGGTTGTTGCGGATGAGGTTGCCGCGCACCTCCGCCCGGGTCACGCCCCCGCCGCCCAGCAGGTTCGACAAGCCAATGCCGCCGCCCATGTTGCCGGCCACGCTGCCCTCGATGCGGCAGCCTTCAATAAGGATGGGCACGCCCGCGGCGCCGGGGCCCAGGTTGATTTGCGGGTAGTTGCCATTTTCAACATTGTTGAGTAGGAACTCACTGTTGCGGATGATGGGCGACGAGCCGCCGTTGGCCGGCGAGCTGATGGCCGAACGGGCGTTGCGCTCGAAGCGGCAGCCCTCAATCAGCGGGCGGGCGCCCAGCGAAACGCTGAGCGTGCCGCTGCCGATGAGTCGGCCGTTGAGCGTGGCCACATTGCGCCGCAGCACGCAGTTGCGCAGCTCGGCGCTGGCGCCCAGCAACCGGATGCCAGCGCTGTACTCCACCACCGTTTTGTTCAGGCGTGAAGCGCCGGCGGTATTGGAGAAGGTGAGCGAGTGCCAGGGCGTGGCCGGGTTCAGGGCCGTAAACTTCACCGAGTCGGCGGGATTGATCAGCAGGGTACCGTCGATGTAAAACAGCGCCAGCGCGGCCACGCGAATGGTTTCGTTGGTGTTGATGCGCAGCGTGTCGGTGGCCGACAGGCGAATGGTGTCGTTGAGCTGCCATTCGGTACCCGCGGCGGTGATGTAGCTGCCCGCGGCGGCGGCCAGCTGGGCCCAGGTGTAGCTCCGGCCGGTACCGGGCGTCTGAAACTGCGCCTGGGCCCGGGGCAGCAGCCCCGGCAGCGTCAGCAACACGAGCAGTAGGAGTTTTTTCATGGGACGGGCGGAAAAAAGGTGAAAGCAAGGGGCACCGGGCCAGCGGCGAAGCTGCATCGGCCCCGCAAAAAAACAAGGCTCCGCCGAAACGGAGCCTGGTCGATGCCTAAATCTTTTGCGGGTGGGCCTCAAACTTAGAAGTCATACCCGAGCGTGAAGTAGAATTTGGGGCCGCGCTCCACGTAGTCTTCCTGCCCCCAGGCCACGTCGAGCTTGCCGTAAAAGCCCAGCAGCGTGGTGCGGGCCCCAAAGCCGTAGCCCAGCAGCATGGGGTTGCGGAAGTTGACCACCGTGGCCGAGAAGGCATTGCCGTTGCTGGGCCGGATCTGGGTGTTGAAGGAGTTGTTTTCGTTGAAGGGGTTGGAGCCCGAGTAGGCCGTGCCCATATCGCCGAAGGCCGTGAGCTGCAGGTTGCGGAAGAAGCCCGAGTAAATGGGCTTGCGCGAGAGGACCTGAATGATGGGTACGCGCAGCTCCGAGTTCAGCAGCACGTATTTGGGCCCGCTGCGCTGGTTGTAATCGAAGCCGCGCAGGTTGGTCACGAACTGCTGGTAGAAGATGTCGGCCGGGTCGTTATCGGGCCGGTTAAACTTCACCTGGTCGAAGTTCTGGTAGTCGTAGTTCAGCCAGTTGTCCATGCCGCCGAGGCGGAAGGTTTTGGCCGAGGGCCCGAAGAAGTGGCCGTAGCTGGCACGGTTGGCCCACACGATCTGCCGGTATACCTTCTGGTAGTGGCGCAAATCCACGTAAATCTTGCCGAAGTCGTCGTTGCTGTTGCCCACGCCGTTGAGCTTCATCATGCCCACCTTCATGCGGGTGCCCTCGAGCATGTTAACGCCGGTGGCAATGGCGTTGTCGAACACCATTTCGGCGCTGCCGCCCAGGTACTTCCGCTCCCGGTCGTTGACCTCCGAGAGGTCGGTAATGGCCAGCACCGCCGTGTTCACGAAGCGGGCATTGGCGCGCACGCTCAGGTTGTGGGTCAGCGGGTAGGCCACGCCAGGCGTCACTTCCAGGCGGCTGAAGCGCAGCTCCTTGTTGTCTTCCGACCAGAAGTAGCTCTGCTTTTCCAGGCGCAGGCTCCAGTCGTAGCGGCGCTTCAGGTTGGTGTACTCGCCGAAGATGCGGTTAGTGCGCAGGTCGGTGAGGGCGAAGATACCGGCCCGGATGCGCTGGTCTTCAAATAGGTCCGACATGTTCACCTGCCCGATCAGCCCGATGCCCAGCAGCGGGTCGGCGTGCACCGACGACACCACGTTGTCGAGGCTGAAGCGGGTGTCGTAGCGCTGCGGACCAGTTATACCCAGCTCGGGGGCGGCGGCCGGCCGGGCCACGGCAGTGGTGGCTGCCCGGCGGGGCCGCGGCTTGGGCACGTCTTCCTCGAACTGGTAGTCGCTCACGTCCACGGCCGGGTTGCGCAGCGGGGGCTTGGCGGCCGGCTGCTGGCTTTGCGCGGGGGCATTGCCGGTGCCCGGGCCCGTGCCGGCCGCCGTTTGAGCGGGGCGCTGCGCGGCGCGGGTCTGGGCGGCCGAGCGGTCTTCCAGAATTTCCTGCCGCGCCGTTTTGGCCAGCTTCAGGTTGGTGGGCAGCTCGTACTTGGGGTAGGCGTACACAAACTCCCGGGCGCGGTCGGCGGCCACGAAGCCCAGCGCACCGGTGGTAGCGTTGTAGTCGAAGCTCTTGAGGTTGTTAAGGAAGGCGCTGGCCGCGCTCCGCTCCCGGGTGCGCAGGTTGTAGCGGAAGATGCTGCGCACCCCGCTTTCCTCGCTCAGGTACAGCACCTCGTCCTGCGACACCACCCGGGGCCTGGTTTCGTTGGAGATGGTAGCTACCAATTGCTCAATGGGCTTGGCGCGGCCGTCGAGGTGGTAGGCAAACAGGTCGTAGTTGTTCACCACCGCGTTGAAGCCGCCCTTGGCCGTGCCGGTCGAGTCGAGCCAGCGGTTGGAGCTGAACACCAGGGTCTGGCCGTCGGGCAGAAACACCGGCTGCACGTCGTCGAACAAATCGTTGGTCAGTCGCTCGGGCTGGCGGCTGCCGGCGCGCAGCACGTAGATGTCGGCCTGGCCGTTGCGCACGCCGGTAAAGGCCAAGGCCTTGCCGTCGGCCGAGTAGCTCAGGTCGAGCACCTGGCTGAAGCTGTTGAACAATGCCGAGCCCTGGCTGCGGCCGAAGGGCAGGGCCTCGCGCAGACGGGCAAACACCCCGGCCGCGCCGCCGTCGGCGGGGCGCAGGCGCAGGTTGAGCTTGCCGCGGCTTTCCTCGGCCACGGCCAGCTGGCTGTTGTTGCGCCAGGCCAGCACGGGCAGCTCCAGCTCGACCTGCTGGTCGGGGGTTTTGTAGCCGCCGCCGTGCACGGTATGCCGGCCGCCGCTGCCGTCGGCATTGGTCACCACCACGCGGTAGCGGCCGCGGTCGTTTTCGGTGTAGGCCAGCAGGCGGCCGTTGGGGCTGATAACGGGCTCGGAGTAGCGCAGGCCGCGGCGGTTGCGGCTCATGAGCTGGTGCTGCTCGTCGGGCAGCACGTAGGCCGTTTCGGGCTGGCCGTTCAACTGGCGGTAGTACGCCAGCCAATCCTTAAGAAACACCTTATAGGGCACGTTCAACGACGAACTGATGCCGGTTTCCACGTCGCGGGTGATGCGCGTCAGGTTCAGAATGTTCTGAATGCTGGTGTAGCCGTAGCGCTCGGCAATGTAGTTCCACAGGCTCTGACCCGCCAGCTGGGGGTTGCGCAGGAAAAACTGGGCTGCGCGGTCCTTGTCGACTTTCTGCGTCATGTCGCGCATGTAGTCGTCCATTTCCACGCTCCAGCCCTCGGCCGCGTAGGCCGCGGCGCCCATCACAAACCAATCGGGCAGCTGCAGCAGGTAGCTGCTCTGAATGACTTCCTTGAGCGAGCCGCCGTACATCATGTCGTTGAGCAGCACCCGGGTAATCTGGTAGCTTAAATCACGCTTGAACTGAGTTTGCTCGCCACTGAAGGCCAGTTGCACCTTGGTCATGCGCAGCAGCGAGGTTTCGCCGCCGGTGCCGTACTTGTCGGCGTCGAGGCCCACGTTGCTCTGGCGCAGGTCGCCCACCGAGTTGTAGAGTATCAGGGTGGTTTTCGAGTACGGGTAGTAGCCGATGAGCGCGGTGATGCGCTGCAGTTCGGTTTCGGCGTACTCGGCCGCCCGCCGGGCCGCCAGCTCGCCGCCCGAGTAGTAGTACACGGTGAAGTTCTGCGTGCTCAGCAGTTGCCAGTCGAAATCCTTGTACTGCAGGCGCACTCGCCCGAAGTTTTCCTGGGCCGACTGCGCCGCGGCGCCCAGGGGCCAACCCAGCAGCAAGGCCAGGGCCAGCACCGCGCCCCGGCACCGCACCGGCAGTTCAGAAGAAAAGAAGAAATGCTTCATATAGCCAACGGGGCAGAAACGAAGGAAAAATCAGGACGCGGTAAGGGTGGCCGGAGCGGCAACGGAATACAACGTCTGATAACGTAGAATATTGACTTCCGGCCACAGCTCGGCGCCGGTTTCGAGCGCCTCGGCCAGCTGCGCCGCCAGCCCGGGAGCCAGCAGCACGCCTTTGGAGCCCAGCCCGTTGAATACCGCCAGGGCGGGCCACTGCGGGTGCACGCCCAGCAGGGGTTTCCGGTCGCGCACCGCCGGCCGCACGCCCGCCCGCTGCCCAGTCACCACGAAGGGCGCATCGGTCAGCTCGCGCAGGCGGCTGCTCAGTTCCTCCCGGGCCTCGGCGGTGCAGCCCTCGGCGAAGGGCGGCCAGCGGTAGGTGGCGCCCACGCGCAGCCGTCCGTGGCCCAGCGGCACCACGTAGGCCCCGCGGTTGAGCACGTGGCTGGAGGGTAGCGCAGGAGCGTCCACGTCGAGCACTTCGCCTTGGTTAGGAGTTACGGGCAGCCAGCCAAACCACGGGTTACGCACCACCGCGGCGCCTTCGCAGAACACCACGCGGCGGGCGCGCACGCGGCCGGCGTAGCGGGCTCCGGCTGCATCGGCAACAAGCTGTTCGGGGGCAAAAGTTTCGGGCCACAGCCAGCCGTTTTGCCGGCCGTCGGCGGTCAGCCCGTCGAGCAGGGCGGTGGTGTCGACCCAGCCGCCCTGGCGCAGCTCCAGCCCGCCGAAGGGCTCCCGGATGTGGGGCAGCGCGGGCAGGGGCAGGGCGGGGTCGGCCACGTAGTCGCCCCAGCGCCCGTCGGCCGAGCGGGCCAGCACGTCGTTCTGCTCGCGCACCGAGGAAAACAGCTTGCGGATGGGCATCTCGTGCAGCAGCGGCCGGGCCAGCTCCTGCTCCAGGCTCCGGTAGAAAGCGCGGGCCGCGGGCAGCAGCTCGGCAATGCGCCACGAGAGGGCGAAGCGCTTACCGGCCACGGGATTGATGAGGCCGGCGGCTACCCGCGAGGCCGAGTCGGGCCGGGGTGCATCGAGCACCAGCACGCGGCGGCCGCGCCGGCGCAGCTCCCAGGCCAGGGCGGCGCCGGCCAGGCCGTGGCCCACAATCAGGTAATCTACTTCGGCTGGCGGCGCGGGAGTTTCCATTCCGGGCAAAATACGCACTTTCCGGGGCTGATTGCGTAACTTACCCTCCCGTTATCCGCCCGCCCGTCCCGGCGGGCCTTTTCACTACTGCATGACCGTTTCGGGCTTTACGTTCAACGCCTTTTCCGAAAACACCTACCTGCTGCACGACGCCACCGGCGCCTGCGCCATCGTCGACCCGGGCTGCTACGAGCGGGCCGAGCAGCAGGCCCTCCAGCAATTCATCGAGGCCCGCCAGCTGCGCGTGGCGCTGCTGCTGAACACGCACTGCCACATCGACCACGTGTTCGGCAACCAGTTCGTGCTCGACACCTGGCCGGGCACGCCCTTCCTGATTCACGAGGCCGACCTGGCCACGCTGCGCGCCGTGCCGGCCTACGCTCCCTCCTACGGCTTTCCGCACTACTCCCCCGCCGAGCCCACCGGCTTTCTGACGCCGGGCGAGCCGCTGCGCTTCGGCGAGACCGAGCTGGCAGTGCGCTTGGCCCCCGGTCACGCGCCCGGCCACGTGGTGTTCTACCACGCCCCCACGCAGGTGGTCATCGGCGGCGACGTGCTGTTTCAGGGCAGCATCGGCCGCACCGACCTGCCCGGCGGCGACTACGCCACGCTGATTCGCAGCATTCGGGAGCAGCTGCTGACCTTGCCCGACGACACGACCGTGTACCCGGGCCACGGGCCGGCCACGACCGTAGGCGCCGAGCGGGCGTCGAACCCTTTCCTGAAATAGTTGGAACCCGGGGGCTCTGGGTCCTGGTCGTCCTTCGGCCAGAGTCCAAGCTCCCCAGCCCCCAAGCTCCTTTGAAACGACACCTTCCCAACGCGCTGACCTGCCTGAACCTGCTCTGCGGCTGCGTGGCCCTGACCCTGATCCTGGACTTCGACCTCGCGCCGGTTGCTACGCAGACCCTGCCGTGGGGCGTGCTGGTGCAGGCCGCTTTTCTCATTGGCATTGCCGCCGTGGCCGACTTCTTCGACGGGCTGGTGGCGCGGGCCCTGCGCGTGTCGTCGCCCATCGGCAAGGACCTGGACTCGCTGGCCGACATGGTTTCCTTCGGCGTAGTGCCGGGGGCCATTCTCTTCAAGCTGCTGCAATACGCCTTGCCGGCGGCCGGCCTGCCCGATTCGCTGGCCTACTTGGCCTTCACCGTCAGCATCTTCTCGGCCCTGCGCCTGGCCAAGTTCAACAACGACACCCGCCAGTCCGACTCCTTTATTGGGGTGCCCACGCCGGCCAACACCATGCTCATTGCCGCGCTGCCGGTCATTCTCAACCACGACCAGTTCGGGGTCGGCAGCCTGATTCTGAACCCCTGGGTGCTGCTGGGCCTCACCTTTCTGATGTCGGGGCTGCTGGTGGCCGAGCTGCCGCTGTTTG
Source organism: Hymenobacter sp. B81 (assembly GCF_044628455.1). Lineage (NCBI taxonomy): Bacteria > Pseudomonadati > Bacteroidota > Cytophagia > Cytophagales > Hymenobacteraceae > Hymenobacter > Hymenobacter sp. B81. The sequence goes on from NZ_JBIYZW010000004.1 coordinate 100,295, forward strand.
CCCTGAAATTCAAAAACTTCACCTGGCAAGACAATTCGCTGCGTTTCGTGTTTTTAGGCTTGTCGGCGGGCTTGCTGCTGCTGCTGCAGGCAGCGGCCGTGCCGCTGATTATCCTGCTCTACGTGCTGCTGTCGGTGCTGCGGCCGGCGGCTGGATAGCGGGGCTACAATATTTCGCCGGCTGAACAGTTGTAAGGACGCCGCGCCAAATGAACCGGGCTGGGCCCAACGGTTGTTCGGAAACACATCCGCCACTGCGTAACCTTAGCTGCTTGAACCACACCGCTATGCGCTTTTCTACGTTGCTGCTGCTGCTCACGCTGCTGGCCACCGATACCTGGGCCCAGCTGCCCGGGGCGCGCAAAACCATCGGCTGGCAGGGCCAGACCACGCTCCGCCTGCGCAAGGGTGAGGTGCAGGTGCCCACGTTTGCCGAGGCCAAGTTCGAGCCCGAAGGCCGCCTGCCCTACCTCACCTTCCGCCTCGACGGCTACGTCACCAGCGTGCAGCTGGCCGCTCCCAGCTACGAGGCCTTCGCCGGCGCCGAAGCCAAGGCCTTCGACGTGCCCGAGCTGGGCGCCGCGCCCAAGCTGGTGCTGCGCCACGGCTACGAAAAGCGCCGCCCCGTAACGCTGGTGACCCTGGTTCCCCTGCGCCGCAACGGCCAGTCGGGCCAGCCCGAAAAGCTTACCGCCTTCGGCTATACCTACACCACCGGTACCGACGAGCTGGCCAACCGCGGCCGCCGGCGCACCTACGCCACCAACTCGGTGCTGCGCCAGGGCGAGTGGTTTAAGGTGGGCATTGCCGGCCACGTGCAGGGCGGCCACGACGGCAGCGGTATCTACAAGCTCGACCGCAGCTTCCTCTCGTCGCTGGGTTTGCCGGTGCAGTCGCTCGACCCGCGCTTCCTGCAGCTCTACGGCAACGCCGGGGGCATGCTGCCCCAGGCCAACAGCGCCGCCCGCCCCGACGACCTGCCCCAGAACCACCTGCTGTTCGTGGGCAACAACGACAATGTGCTCGACGCCAACGAATACTTCCTGTTTTACGGCCGCGGCCCGCACACCTGGGAACCCAAGGGCACCACGCCCACCGGCTTCCGCCACGTGCTGAATTTGTACGCCGACACCGCTTACTACTTCCTGACGGTGGGTCAGACGCCGGGCCTGCGCGTGGCCCCCCGCGCCGACGTGACGGGCACGCCCACGGCCACCATCCGCCAGTCGTGGGAGCGGCAGTTTTACGAGCTGGACCTGGTAAACCTGCTGCGCTCGGGCCGGCAGTGGCTGGGCCAATCCTTCAACAACGGCACCCAGCGCGAAGTCAGCTTCACCGTGCCCGACCTGGTGCCGGGCACGCCCCTGCGCGTGACCACCTCCCTGGCCGCTACCAAAGTCCCCACCCGCTTCTGGTCGTATACCATCCCGGGCGACACCATCGACCAAAGCACGGACTTCGCCCTCACCCTCAACGGCGCCGCGCTGGGCTCCCAGCGGGTGGTAAACCTGAGCTGCGGCTGGCCGGGCTCCTCCAACTGCTACCCCGAAGCCGCCAACACCTCGGTCCGCACCTACACCACCACGGCACCGGCGTCGACCAACCTGCGCCTGGCCGTGCGCTACGACAGCCGCGGCGACCAGGCCGCGGTCGGCTACCTCGACTACGTGGAAGTGCAGGGCCAGCGCCGCCTGCAGCTCAGCAGCGGCAGCAACCAGCTGAGCTTCCGCTCCCTCGAAAACCTCGGCGCGGGCAACGTGAGCACCTTCGAGCTGGGCAACGCGGCCAGTGGCCTGACGGTATGGGACGTGACCAACCCGCGCCGGCCGCAGGTGGTGGCGTTGAACGGCGGCAGCTTCGTGGCCCGCACCGACTCGGTGCGCGAGTACGTGGCCTTTGGCAGCGGCAACTTCGACGCGCCGCTGAGCTTCGGCCGCGTGGGCAACCAGAACCTGCACGCCCTGGGCATCGACCCGGTAGACCTGGTTATCGTGACCCACCCGGCATTTCGCGCCGAGGCGGAAAAACTCAAGGAGCACCGCCGTCAGCACGATGGCCTCAAACCCATCGTGGTGACTACCAATCAGATTTACAACGAGTTCAGTTCGGGCGGGCAGGACATCACCGCCATCCGCGACTTCCTCAAGATGCTCTACGACCGCGGCAACGACCTGTACGTGGTGCTGCTGGGCGATGCATCGTACGACTACAAGGCCGACCCCAGCAACTCGACCGACCCCAACCGGATACCCGGCTGGTGGAAGGATCGGCAGGTGAAGGACAGCGAGAACCAGAACTTCGTACCCACCTACGAGTCCCGCGAATCCTTCGCCCGCATCTCGCCGCGCTACAGTGCCCCGGGAATTTCCTACTGCTCCGACGACTACTTTGGGTTCCTGGATGACGCCGAAGGCGAATGGCCCGATACGGCCACTCCCACCAGCTTTTTCATGGACGCAGCCATCGGGCGCCTGCCCGCGCGCTACCCCCGCAATCAGCCCGGCTCGGCCGAGCAGGCCCGCACCGTTGTGCAAAAGCTTATCGACTACGACAAGCCCACGGCCCAGGGCAAGTGGCGCAACCGCGTGACCTTCGTGGCCGACGACGAGCAAAGGAGCAATCTGCACATCGACCACTCGGAGGATGCCGTGAACGTAACGACCAGCGCGGCTCCTGCTTTCAACAGCAATAAGGTTTACCTCGACCTGTTTCCCCAGCTGCCCACCTCGGGCGGGCAACGTTCTCCCGACGCCAATGCCGCCCTGGACGCGGCCATTGAGCAGGGCTCGGTGCTGGTGGGCTATGCCGGCCACGGCGGCCCGCGCGGCTGGGCCGACGAGCAACTGCTGACCAATGCCAGCGTGCTGCAGCTGCAAAACCGGCAGAAGCTCACCTTTATGTTTACCGGCACCTGCGACTTTGCCTGGTACGACGACCCGGCGTTCAACTCGGCCGGGGAACAGATTCTGACCGACACGCCCGGCGGGGTAGTGGGCCTGTTTACGACCACGCGCATCGTCGATGCCTTCACCAATCAGGCCCTGGCGAATCCGTTCTACCGATCCTTGTTTAAGCGCAACGCCGCCACGGGCCAGTGGAACCGCCTCGGCGACGCGGTGGTGTTCGGTAAAAACGAGGATGGCACCGACGTGGCCAACCGTAACTTCACGCTGCTGGGTGACCCGTCGATGCGCCTAGCGTTTCCGCAGCTCTCGGCCCAGGTGCGTACCATCAACGGCCGGCCGCTTACGCCCGCCGCGCCCGACACCATTCGGGCCCTGCAGCGCGTCAAGCTCGAAGGCGATGTAACCGACCTAGGCGGTGCTTTGTCCACGACTTTCAACGGCACGGTGCAGGTGACCGTGTACGAAAAACCCAGCAGCATCCGCACCCTGGGCGACCAGCAGACGCCGCCCATGTCGGTGCAGGTACAGAAGGACGTGGTGTTCGACGGGCAGGCGCGCGTCGACAACGGCAAGTTCCAGGTTGAATTCGTGGTGCCCAAGGACATCAACTACAAGTTCGGTCTGGGCAAAATCAGCCTGTACGCCGCCGACCCCGCCCGCAACATCGATGCCCACGGCGCGCACGGTAACGTGACCATCGGCGGCGCCAGCGCCACCGCCGCGCTCGATACCATTCCGCCCGACATCCGGCTGGCCATGGACACCGAGTCGTTCGTATTCGGCGGCCTGACGGCGCCCAACACCACCCTGCTGGCCAAGCTCAGTGACGCGAGCGGCATCAACACGGCCGGCACCGGCATTGGCCACGAGCTGACGGCGGTGCTCGACAACGACCCCAGCAAGCTCACGGTCCTGAACGAGTACTACACCGCCGACGTAAGCGGCTTCACCAGCGGCCGGGTCAACTACCTGTTCAAGAACCTGGAAACCGGCCCCCACTCGCTGAAGGTGAAGGCCTGGGATACCTACAACAACTCGTCGGAGCGCACCGTGGAGTTCATCGTGGCCAAAACCGACAAGCTCGCCCTGGACCACGTGCTGAACTACCCCAACCCCTTCGCCAACCGCACTACCTTCCACTTCGACCACAACCGCGCCGGCTCGCCGCTCGACGTGCAGGTGCAGATCTTCACCGTGTCGGGCAAGCTGGTGCGCACCCTCAACGCCTCGCTGCCGGTTAGTGAATCGCACGTGAAGGACGTGGAGTGGGACGGCCGCGACGAATTCCGCGACCAGCTGGCGCGCGGGGTGTACGTGTACCGGGTGAGCGTGCGCACGGCCGACGGCTCGCAGGCCAGTAAATTTGAGAAGCTCGTGCTCCTGAACTAGGCGCCGGGTATTTTACCGCTGACATTCCGCATTTTTCTGCTCTCTATGACCCCTACCCCGACGACTGTGCGCCGCGTCCTGACTCCGGCCCTGGTGCTGGCAGCCGCCCTGGCTGCCCAGGCCCAACAGTCTCCCAACACCATCACCACCGCCGTACCCGTTCTCACCCTCAGCCCCGACTCGCGCGGCGCCGCCCTGGGCGAAACCGGCGCGGCTACTTCGCCCGATGCCAACTCGGCCTTCTATAACCCGGGCAAGCTGGGCTTTCTGACCGCGCCGGCGGGGGCCTCCCTCTCCTACTCGCCCTGGCTGCGCGCCATTACCGACGACATGGGTCTGCTCGGTGCTTCGGGGTACAAGAAATTTGGGCAGCGCGGTGCCCTCTCGGCCTCGCTGATGTACTTCGACCTGGGTACCATCAATTTCCGGGGTGAGAAGAACGAGGACCTGGGCAATTTCAACCCCAAGGAATACGCCGTGAGCGTAGCCTACGGCCAGCAGCTAAGCGAGAAGTTCGGGGTGGGCGTGGCCGCGCGCTACATTCGCTCCAATTTGAGCGTGTCGAGCGGCCCCGGCGTGGACACCCGCCCCGGTAACGCCGCCGCCGTTGACCTGGGCGTGTACTACAACACCGGCCTGACGCTGGGGCCCAGCGAGTACAACTTGGCGCTGGGGGCGGCCGTGACCAACATCGGCAACAAGATTACCTATACCCGCGCCGATCAGGCCGATTTTCTGCCCACCAGCCTGCGTCTGGGCTTTGCCGTGACCCGCGAGCTGGATGCCTACAACAAAATCACCCTCACGGCCGACGCCACCAAGCTGCTGGTGCCCACGCCCTACTACATCGACGGCCGTGCTCCCAACGACCCCGAGGTGGTAGCTAAAAACGAAGAAATTGCCCGCAAGGGCGTAGTCGACGGCATCTTCGGCTCCTTCGCCGATGCCCCCGGCGGCTTCCGCGAGGAACTGCGCGAAATCAACCTCTCGGGAGGGGTCGAATACTGGTACAACGACCTGCTATCGGCCCGGGTAGGCTATTTCTACGAGAACCCCAAGAAGGGCGACCGGCAATACCTCAGCCTGGGTCTGGGCTTACGTTACCAAGTGTTCGGCGTCGACGCAGCTTACCTGGTGCCCAATTCCCGCAACAATCCCCTGGCCAACACGGTACGCGTTTCGTTGCACTTCAACTTCAACGGCCAGGAATCCGCAGCGCCCAGCGACGGCGACGCCGGAGTTCCCATCAACTAAGCCTGCATGCTAAACCGACTCGTTGCACCCGCATCGCGTTCCATCGAACAAGTTACCCTGCCGGCCGCCGAAGTCGTGCCCTTGGCCAACGGCGCCCGGCTGCACATCCTGGTCAATACGGCGCAGCCCGTCATCCGCTTTCAGATTGTATTTCCTGCCGGGCGCTGGTATGATCCCACACCCGGTATTTCGTTGCTGGTAGCCCGCACGCTGCTCGAAGGCACCCGCACCCGTACCGCCCGGCAGATTGCCGACGAGGCCGCGTTCTATGGCGCTTCGCTGGAGTGCGAGCAGGGCTTCGACCGGACCACGCTCACGCTGTATTGCCTCAGCAAGCACTTTGAGGCGCTATTGCCCCTGATACACGACGTGGCTACCCATGCCAGCTTTCCCGCTGGCGAGGTGGAACAGTTCAAAACGCGCACTATTCAGAATATTCGCGTCGAGCGGCAAAAGACCAGCTACCTGGCAGCCGAGCGTCTTTCCCGCAACCTCTTCGGCGTTACTCACCCGTACGGGATAGAGTTCGACGAGCAGCGCTTTGCCAGCCTCGAAGCCCAGCAGGCCCGTGACTTTTACCACGCGGGCTTCTGTTTGTCCGAAGCCGAACTGTTCCTCTGCGGCCACGTGGAAGATCAGCACCGCCGCCACATCGAGCAGTTGTTTGCGCAGTCCGACGAAGGCCCGGGCGCACTGGTGAAGCAAGCCGAACCCCAACCTGCAATGCTGCCGGTCGACTACGTGCCGGTTAAAGACAGTCTGCAAGCTACGTTGCGCCTGGGTCGGCTCTGGCCCGCCGCCACTCACCCCGACAACCACGCCCTGCAGGTGCTCGTGAAGGTGCTGGGAGGCTACTTTGGCTCCCGCCTGATGAAGAATATCCGGGAAGACAAGGGGTTCACCTATGGCATCTACGCCAGCATTGCGCACCGGGAACACGCCAGCCAACTGGTCATCGGTTCCGACGTCAACGCCGAAAATGCCCGTGCTGCCGTAGCTGAGGTTCATCTCGAACTCAACCGTCTGCAACAGGAGCTTATTCCCGAGGACGAGCTGAGCACGGTCAAAAACTACATTACCGGCAAGTTCCTAAACGAGCTTGGCACCGTATTCGAGCAGTGCGACAAGTACAAGTACACTGTGCTGCTGGGTCTGCCGGCTGACTACTACACGCAGTATCTGAGCACGGTCAACCACGTAACCACAGCCGAGCTTCAAAGGCTAGCCCAGGCCTACCTGAGCCCTGAAGCGCTAAGTACAGTAATAGCTGGCCCTCCTCAAGGTTAATCAGAACCGCAAATAAGAAGCCCTGCCCCATAAATGACGGGGCAGGGCTTCTTGTTTGCGGCTGTTGCTGAACAAAACCGCGAGTACCGTCAGGCTTCAAATCTTTGCCAAGTCACTTTATGTTGGACCAGATAGGAAACAGGTCTAAATAGGAAATCGGAACCGAAGTCCAGGCTGCTAATCTGCCAAGCATTACCGGCTGGCGGGATAAGTGGACGAGGAAGGCCTACAACGCAGAAACGCCCCCCGCGGTCGGGCGGACCGGCGGGGG
>NZ_JBIYZW010000005.1:0-89931 GCF_044628455.1 Hymenobacter sp. B81
GGGCTCAAGGGCCCCAGGCTCTGCCATCTTGCTCCTGCTCGTTGCCCAATAACCTAAGTTTAAGCAGTGGCTCAAACATAGGAGCCTCTAGGTCGCGCGGCAATCAGCCCTGGCTGCTGATCGATTTGAAAACGGCCGTTTCGTAGTGCCTACGCACGATGGATTGCCCAAACCCTATCCCCTCAGAGACGTTAAGGCGTGCAACCCAATCGCATGTAGCTCTTTGTTGGCAAAAAATTTCCAGCGGCACAACCTTTCCGCTAAAAGTCTCCACTCTGTATCAAATCCCTTCAACATGAAACGTTTTGTACTTTCTTTGCTGAGCTTATTCGCGTTCAGTCCGGGCGTCTCTGCCCAACAGCTGCCCAACGGCGGCTTGGAAAACTGGACTAGCAATCCCCTGCGCGGCAACGTACCGCAAGGCTGGCTGACGGCCGACGACCTGATCGGCGCTGCCTTTGGCATAACTGTGCCCACTGCCACTACCCTCCGCTCAACCGACCGCCGCAGCGGCAACTTCGCCGCCCGGCTCGAAACCAAAACCGTTGCGCTGCTTCAGAACGCCCTCGTACCTGGCGGCCTCATCATCGGCAGTAAGATTAACCTCGGCCGCGGGCAACATGGCGGCGTACCGTTTAGCACCCGCCCCGCCAACATGGAGTTCTACTATCGGCTGTCGGGCGTTAATCTGGATCAAGACTCGGCTTACGTGAACGTGATACTGACGCGCACCGTCAACGGCGTGATTGAGCCGTTGGCCAGTGGCGAACTATACCTGAAGCAAGCCCAGGCCGCCAGTGCCTTTACCAGAACCACGGTTCCGCTCTTGTACGGCTCGTCGGCAGCGCCCGACTCTATCCGGATTTTCTTCACATCAGGCGCGGGCGAAACGCTCAACCCGGGCACGGCCTTCATCATCGACGACGTGGCGATGACCGGCACGGCAACCGCCACCCGCGACAATAAGTCGACGGTCCTAAGCGTGTACCCCAACCCGAGCACCGGCGGCCTCTTCACCATCGACGCGCGCCAAGAACCTGCGTTACTGAAGGCTAGCCTAACGGTGACGGATATTACCGGCCGCCAAGTTTTCGCCCAAGCCGCTCCCGCTGGCCCCTCCCCCACCCGGACAGTGGACCTACGTGGCCAACCATCGGGCATATACACCTTACGGCTGACCTCGCGGCAGGGCACCAGCATACGACGCTTAGTGGTCCGGTAGTGGCCGGCGCCATTGGGTTCCTGATTTTTAACTTGTAGGTCTCTAGATGTTTGTTTAGGGCTTCGCCCTAAAATACAGGCCCTTTTTACATCACCACCTCATGAAGCATATAATACAAATACTAGTAAGCTTGCTGGTATTATCACTTACGGCCTGCGAGGACCAAGACACGCGCACCATTCCTAGCCACGTCGCGGCGTGGCTGAACGAACAAGATGGCCAAGTACTGACCTTTCGCAACCCCGAAGGACGGGTGCGCACCGTTACCGTAGCCCGCACCCGCATAATTGGCCGGGAAAAATCCGGGGGCAAGACCCCAAGCTATTTTCACTCTGATAGGATTAAAGTTGCTTACCGTAGTGGCCCAGATTCCTTGCTGAACCTGTAATTAAATAGCGACTACGAGCGGATTTACGTGACTCGACTCAATGCTCAGTGTGGCCTTCTTTTGCCGCTGGAGCAAGAGGAATACGCTCGCTATTGCCCCAACGGAGCTCCGATGGGCGCTCCTTGCCGTGCACTTACACGCGATACTATTATCGGTAGCCGCACCTACAGCCGCTTAATCCGAATGCCTATCCCTAGTTCCCAACAGTTTCGCGACTCAGTAACCGCGGTTTACTTAGCGCAGAACGTAGGTGTAATCGGCTTTAGCACCAAGCACAACGGGTTCTGGTCACGTGATTAAACTTTGGTATGCATGCCCTTCTTCTCGAATTGGCCCTGGAGTTCGCTGGTAACCATCTTCGTGGTTTTGGAAGCCCGTGCACAAGTGCCGGCCGGTCGTTTGACGTCGAGCCACGCTGCGATCGGCCGGCATGAGGCAACACAAATCTTTAAGTACGTTGTTCAGGAAGTTTCCTGATACATTAGAGGATGGCAAGATCGCATCTCACCCTTACGCCGGAGCAGGTGGCACACCTGACGGACTTGACCACGCGCGGGACGGTGGCCGTGAAGACGTACCGGCGTGCCTGCGCCTTGCTGGCGCTGCACGCCGGGCAGTCGTAAGCGGCCGTGGCCGCGCACCTGGGCGTGCGCTACGCCACCGTGTCGGAGTGGGCCAAAGCCTTCGCGGCCACGGGCTTGCAGATGCTAGTGGACAAACCGCGCAGCGGCCGGCCCCTGCTCATCCAGCCCGCGGATCGGGCCCGGCTCACGGCCTTGGCCTGCAGCAAGGCGCCGGACGGGCATAGCCAGTGGAGTCTGCGCCTGCTGGCCGGCAAGTCGGTCGAGTTGGGCCTGTGCGCCCGCATGTCGGCCAGCTCGGCCCACGGCATCCTGAAAAAAACGGTAGTGGCACAACTGGATTGCTGACCGTATAAGCGGTCATGAACACGTGCCCTCATTGCCACTGCGCCGAGCTGCGCAAGTACGGCTTTGCGCCCAACGGCAAGCACCGCTTCCTCTGCCGGGCGTGTGGCCGCACCAGCCGCCGCGACCCGGGCCGAGGCGCCTACCCGGAAGCGCGCAAAGCCGAAATCCTGCGCGCCTACCAAGAGCGCACGTCCTTGCGCGGGCTCACGCGCATCTTCGGCGTCTCGCGCCAGGCGGTCACGGCGGGGTTAAAAAAAAGCCCGTAGCCTGCCGCCGCTGGCCCACACGCTGGCCCCGGCCAAGTCCATCGACGGGCTGGAACTGGACGAGTTGTGCACGTATGTGGGCTGCAAGGCGCAAAAAGTGTGGCTCCAGCTGGCCTTGTGCCGGCGCACGCGCCAGGTCGTGGCCTATGCCCTGGGCTGCCGCAGCCGGCGCACGGCCCGCCGGCTTTGGCGCCGCTTGCCGCCCCAATACCGCCGTGCCTGGTGCTACACGGACCTGTGGGAAGCGTACCGCGGCCTCATTCCCTGGCGCCAGCACCTGGCCGGCTACGGGCGCGGCCCGACCAACCACGTGGAGCGCTTCAACGCCACGCGGCGGGCCCGAATCGGTCGGCTCGTGCGCAAGTCGCTCTCCTTTTCCCGCTCCTGGAAGCTGCTCGACGCCGTCGTCAAGCTCTTCCTACACGACTACAACGCCACCCGTAAACCCACTTGAGCCACTACCCATTTTCCAAACGACCGTTCACAAAACGTGACAGTCCGGCGCCAATGCGACTTCGTACTTAAGCTAATCGCGGACCGCGCCGGCGCTCCCCGTTCGGAGTGGGCTCCGCAGTCTTGACAGGCGGTCTTAGTTCCCGCTTGACGACCTGCTCCATTTGCTTCTGCTTCAGGTCCTGGTTCCAATCCTTGCCCTGGCTCTTGACAATCTCGATGCGGTGCTGAAACGACAGACTTTGAATGGCTCCCTGGTTGAAGGCCGACAACGCCTCCCGGCTCATGGGAACGTGGAACTGGTACGTACTCGGGCCCAGCTTGGCGGAGCTGATCAGCTCATCGCGCAGCGTCTGGCTGACAGCCTGGGCAGACTCCCCGCTCACCTGGCGGTACTGGCGGGCAGCCTGGTCGTTGTAGTGCTTGAGGTGGTTGGTTAACGCCTGCACCCCGGCCGGGTTGGTAGCTGTTATTTCGACGGTCAGCAGGTGCTTGTGCTCCCGCACCACTTTCATCGGGTTTTGCTCGCTGGCCATGCCCGCCAGCAGGCGCGTGTCGTAGTGGTGGCCCTGGGTGTCGTTGTCGAAAGCCGCCTTGACGCCGCAGATGCACTCCTCCCCGAGCACCCGCTTCATCTCGAAAACCTTGTTCTGCGTCAGAATGCCGGCCGTGGATGCATACAATGCCTTCTCGCCGGGGTGCAGTTGCGCGTAAGACAATGCGTCGAGCGCGGACTCCGCCACTACCATGTGCGATGCCCGGCTTTCGGGCAGGTTGCTAAGCCACAAAGAGCGGAAAAACTCGCTGTCCGGAGCCTGTCCTTTGTAGCCCTCTCCTTTTAGCTCCAGCCCCACTACCCGCCCCTCGTGGTAGGCCGGGAAGGCCGTATTCACGAACGTCTTGGCCAGCATGCCTTCCTTCTGCACGGTATGCAGCTGATTGAGGATGCGGCCCGCAAACTGCGGCTGCTGCAGTGTGGCCTTGTGGATGCCGCGGCTCTCCAGGTAGGTGGTGTCTTCCAGCGGGCGGCAGTTCTGGGTGTAGATGCTCTGGAACCGCTCTCCCGGTGCCGTTTCGCTGAGGGGGGGCAACTCCAGCTTCGGGCGCTCCTGCTCGGGCAGCTTTAGGTACGCCCGAAACAGCTCATTCACGGTCTGCCACACGTTGCGGCCGGGCTGCGGTTCGATGCCGGCAATACGCCCGGAGTTTACCCGGTTCTTCATCCAATCGATGACGCTGCCCTTGTCGTGGTCGTCCTGGCTGTTGAAGTACATCCAGTCATTGCCCCGCCCCTTGAACACGACGAGCGTATCATCTCCCTCGAACACGTGCCATTTCCCCCGGCCCAGGCTCTCCCCTTTCTTCAGCGTGTATCCGTAGTGGGTTAGCAGCTCCGGGAGTTCTACCCGCTCTTTTATCTGCTGAAAGGTAAGGTCGTGTTCCATGCTGGGTGGGGGCGTTAGGTAGGAAGGGCGAAAAGGTAAATAGCAGAAGCCCGAAAATGGCTTTTCGGGCTTCTGCCAGCACAAGGCGGATGGCTCTGGCTAAGCGCTACAAACGGGGCCCGCGTCGGACGGTGGGCGCCTCGACCTTGGCCTTTTGCTCCTTGGGAGCGTCCACGGCGGCCACCTGTTTGGCGGCCACGGTTTGCTTCTGCTGCAGCTCGTGCGTGGCGGGCCGAATCTCAAGGCACGCCTTGGCGGCGTTTACCTGCACCGTGCCGTCGAACTTGCGCCCGCCGTTCCCGCTGGCCATATTCGACAAGTTCACGGGCTTGCCCTCTCGCAAGTCGTGGCACTGCTCCTTCGACAGTTTCACCCCGGCGATAGTGTCCTGCAGCGTGACTTTGCTCTCCGGCAGAATGACTACCTGGTTCATGGCTTTGTCCACGGCCACGTACCCGTTGTACTCCTGGCCCTGCGCATCTCTCAGGCCCCGCACCAAGCCGGCATTGCCCTCTGTTTCGAGCTTTTGGCGCTGCTCCGGGGTGAATGCCTGCCCGCCAATCTCATGCGGGATGACCAGCTTCTCCTGGGGCAGTTCCAGCTTGAGGGTAGCCGTGCCGTTCTCCTCGCGCCGCAGTACCATCTTGCCCTCGAACTGAACCGGCTCCTGGCCATCCGGGCCGGCGACCTGCAGGGGCAGCAGATCGGTTTTTTGACCGCTCAGCAGCTTTTGCAGCTGACCGTTATGTTCCAGCTCGCCAATGCTTATGCCAAGCGATGCCAACACCTTTTGCGGCACGTCGGCCGCTTGAAAGAGGGTTGGGACAGTGGCCTGAACTTCCGGTTTGGGAGTGGCAGCCGTGGCCCCAGCCGGCGTCGCTACGACGGGCGAGGTGGCGTCACCCTTCGGCTGGGCGTGGGCAGCTTGCCGCGGCGCCTGCTCGGGGTTGTGGTCCGGCTGCGCGGAGCCAGCCCTTTTCAGCAACCGGGCTTGCAGTTGCTCCCGGGTTCTATCATAATCCACTTCCAGGGTCTGCCGGGTCCTGGGGTTGCCGTTCAGGTGGGCGTAGAAGTTTTTCAGGAACGCGGAGGCAGGATTGCCGCTGGTGTCGATATCGAAGAGGCTTTTGCCCTCCTTCAGGACCTGCTCCTTCGTTTTTCCCTGCTGCTGAGCTAACTGCTCCACCCGCCGCTCCGCGGCCTTCTGCTGCACCTGTTCGGGCACCGTCAGCGCCGTTTTCGGTACGTCCGCCAGATTAGCGCTCAGCGCATCCCACTGCTTCACGCCAAAGGCTTCTTTTACCTGCTTGCTGCGCGGCGGCTCGTAGTCGTCGTCGTAGCCGGCCTCCTGCCGGCGGGCGGCCGCCTGGCCGGGCTTTTCAACTACCGCCAGCCCGTTTTCAACCTGCTTAAACCCCTGCAGCGTGGCTTCGAGCTGCCCGAGCTTATTGGATTCCGGGTCGTAGCTCACACCGAAGCGGCCGCTCAGCTTCCCGTCCTCGCCGCGTTCCAGCTGCAGGGCCCCGACCGCTACGCCGGCTTCTTTAAGTTGGTCGAGATAGGCCCGCATTTCCAGCAGCGGCGCTACCTCGTCGCCTTTCTGCTTCCATTGAATCTGCAGCTCCCCTATCGGTTCAACATCCGCGAGGTCTGTGGCATCGGGGGCCGCCGGTGCCGGCGCCGCACTCGGCTGCGGAGCAAGCGCATCCCCATAGGGCGTGGTCAGGTGCTCGTCACCCAATCCGTTCCCCTCAACGGCTTCGCCGGCATCTGCACCTGACTGAACCTGGTTCGCTATTGCTTCCGAGTTAGCCACCGCTACCGGCTCTTGGCTGTTATTTTCCGGGATAGCCGCTGCTTCAACAGCCTGTTCTGGCACCTCGATGCGCTGAGCGGTTTGTTTTGGAGCCAGGGACGTAGCCTCGCCCGCGGCATCCGGCTCGGGTGCCGGGACAAGGTTTTCTGCTTCGTCTACCATAGAGAGATAGTGTCTGGACAAAAAATGGGCAGGAACCTGGCCGGCTCCTACCCACTCGTTTACCCCCTTATTGAAATCGAGGTTCCCGATTGAACTTACCAATTAGCCTTGCCGCTGACCAGCAAGGCGCGCAAGTCGCTTATCTCCTGATTGTGAACCTGGCTGTAATGGTCGAGTCGCTTCAGCAGCTCAGCCCGAATGTTCGCGCTGGCATCCTGGGTGGCGTCCTGCAGCTGCAGCTTGCTCACCAGGATATTGTTCTCCGTCAGGATCCAGTTCAGGTTGTAACCTTCCTTCTCGTAGAGCGCCAACACCTTCAGCCAGTTTTCAATTTGCCCGCCTTTCCCGTTCTCCATCCGGTGGATGATGTTCTGGGTCAGGCCCGTCTGCCGGGCCACCTGCGCCTGGCTCCAGGCGTGTTCTCCGTGGAACCGGCCCAGCTCCTCCCGGATGCTCACCAGTCGCTTTCCGACGCGCACACTGTTGAGATTTTCGCCCGGGGCACTGGCCTTGGTTTTCGGCATCGCTACGCTTCTTTTTGCTTGATGAGGTGTTGCAGGGAGGGGTCGTTGCCGATTCTGAGTAGCTCCCGTTGGCAAAGCTCCTTTACGTCGGTCTTAATCCGATTAAAGTTAGCCTTTATCATCTCCTCCGCCTCATCCTTGCCGGTGGCCGGATTGACGAAGCTGGTGATGTCGGGAATGGGCTGGTACTCCCTGGCCTCGGCTGCAGCAAGGTTGAGGTCCACCTGAATCCTGGCGTGGAATACCTTCTGGTCGATTTCTTCCCCAAAGTTGTCCGCTACCGCCCCCACAAAGTTGCCTTGGGTGAGGTTGGCAATGGTGCTGGCCGGAATCATGCTATCCATCTGCGTCGACAAGCTGGTGCTGGTTTCGCGCATGTTGATGTTCAGGCTCTGGCGCTGCTGCAGGATTTTGCCGAACCGTTCGCTCAGCCACTTGCCGCTGTTACCAGACACCTGACCGGAGAAAACGTTGCCTACCGTGTTCTTAATTACCTCCGCCTCCTTCTGGCCGTAGTCGCGCTCGAGCTGCGAAAAGTCCTGGAAACCCAGACAGGTAGATACCTTGTTGCTGCGGGCCGTGGCAATCAGATTATCCAGGCCTTTGAAGTAGATGGTAGGCAGCTCGTCGATGATGATGGAGGATTTCCGCTGGCCCTTCTTGTTGACCAGCTTCACCAGGCGGGCATTGTAGAGACCCAGGGCCGCCCCGTAGATGGCCTGGCGGTCCGGATTGTTGCCCACGCACAGGACCTTGGGCTCGTCGTTGCTGTTGATGTCGAGCGTAAAGTCATTGCCCGACATCACCCAGTAAAGCTGCGGCGAAGCCAGCCGGCTGAGCGGAATCCGGGCGCTGGCAATCTGCCCTTCCAGCTGCTCAATGGCGTCCTTCTGGAACGCTGACACGAAGGGCTTGACCAGGTTCTCAATTTCCGGGTAGGAAGCCAGCACGGGGAAGATTTCCTCGTAGTCCCGGCTCAGAAATTCAATAACGTGGGGAAAGGTGCAGTACTTGCCCTTCTCGTACAGCTTCAGAAACCAGATGATGGCGGCCACGAAGTTGATGGGCGACTCCACGAAGAAGTCTCCCTGCTTCTGAATCCAGCTCTTGTTGAGGTTGAGCATGATGGTGGACGCGCTTTCGTAGGCGTCCACGATGTCGGTCATCATCTCCGGCAGCAGCGGGTTGCAGCGGTGGCTCTTGCGCGGGTTGTCGAAGTTGATGACGTAGAAGCCGACCGGCTTATCGTACTTGTCCTGGTGCTTCAGCAGCTGGTTGTAGCAAATACGGCTCAGGTCATCAAACTTGTAGTCGTAGATGTACATGCAGAAGCCCTTGGCGATGTGCTGCCGGATGAACTCGTTGATGACCGCGAAGCTCTTCCCGCTGCCAGGGGTGCCCAGCACCATCGTCGCCCGGAAAGGATTGACCACGTTCAACCAGCCCTGCCGCTGCTTGCCGCGCAGCTGGTAGGTCGTGCGCAGGTTCACCGAGTACTCGTTTTCCAGCAGGCGCTCTTCCTGGGGAAAGCTCTCGTTGTGCTTGTTGAAAATGTCCTTCATCAGGTCGTTGTTGAACAACCGACCAAGCCAGGCGCCGGCGCGCAGCAGCAGCAGAAAGCCGCTCCCCACGGCCACCGAGTAAAGCAAGGTGGCAAGCCCCAGGTTCATGGAGACAGCGCGTACCACATCGGAGCCAAACAGCAGCACCAGGCCTGCCAGGCCGTAGCCGACAATCGCTTTGCCCTGAAGCGTTTCATCGGCCCGCCCTTTGGTGCCCAGGCAGCTCAGCAACAGAAAGGCGGCGGCAATGGCTTTGCTTATCCAGCTGGCGTTGAAAAGCAATGTAGCGCGGGTGAAGTTACCCAGTATCGTTTCGATAACGGGGTGGCTCCACCCTGCCGACTTAAAATAGCCGAAGCAGAAATAGTACACATTCACGGCCAGCAGCACGATGGCCAGCAGCCGCATAAACTCCATAATCTTTCTTAGCCCTTTGTCTTCTTCCATCGGCATAGGTTTACTTGGTGAGTCGTGAGAAAACGGTTTAGCGCCCAGGCCCCTTCTTACTGCGCCCTGGGCGCTTCTGGTCGCGGCCTGTTGCCGGGAGTTGCGGGGCCTGGGCATGCGTTACGCTGGCTTGCAGGGCTTCGCGCAGCTGAGCCCCTTTGTAGCCTACTTCCTGACCTTTTACGGCGACGCCGTTCCATTCAAAGCTTACCCCGCGCAAAACGCCGCCCTTGTCGTGGGTGTAGCGAAGCTGGATTTGCTGCCGCCGCAGCTGCTCCTGCAGCCACTGCTCCCCTCCCCTACCCTGCTCTTGTAGCAGCTGCTGCACGGCTTCCCGAATGGCTGCCCGCGCCGCCTCTTTGCCCGGGTCCACGTCCTTGACGCTCTGCCGGCGCACCGGGAGCGGCTGCATTCCCAGCTCCTCGCTTATCTGCCGGGTCACGGCCGGCTGCCGGTAGAAATTGTTGCTCGTGCGCAGGGCGGGGCCGCCATCGACGGGCACCCGGTTGAGGTAGATGTGGACGTGGGCGTGCTTCTTATCCTTGTGCTCGTAGACCACGACCTGGTGCCGCGCCGCCGGGGCGCCCATCAGTTCGCAGTACCGCTTGACGGCTGCCACCTTCTGCTCCTTGGTGACCACCTCGCCGGCCTTCCAGGAAAGCACCGTGTGCCAGACCGGTTTCTGCACGCGGCGGCTCTCGGCCGCTACGCTTTGCATCTGCCGGGCCATGAGCTGCGGCGTGGCCGCGACCACGTTGGAAATGTACAGGGGCTCTACGTCCCCCGGCTCTTTGGTCTTGCCTTTCCGCAAACCCGCGCCATAAGTCAGTGCCCCCTCGAAGTCACTGCCGGTAACGGTTTTCGCTATCATGCCAGCAGCTCTAAAATGAGGGTGAGCGCCTGTTTCAATTGAACCTCATGGCTGTGAAAAGGCTTTCCGGAATTAGCCAGCCGCGCAATCTGATTAAGGTTATTCCCGATGCCTACCAGCTGCCGCCGTACCTCCGGCGTAAGCTTCTGCGTTAGCTCCGTTCCTTGTCCTACATCGCGCAAGTAGGCCGAAACGCTCTTGTAACCGGCTAGGCTGGCCTTCAATTCAATTGCCTTTTTTTCGTCTTCCGAGACGCGTACGGGAATCATTTTGTCGCGAAGCGGCTCTTTAGCAGTAGGTTCTGTTTCGTTGGTCATGTGCCTTCGGGTGGCTGATTGGCCTTAACTACGGCTAAACCACTCTCCCGGCTAAATTACGGTCGTCTGCTTTAGCAAGCCAAGCCAGGTGAGCCCGCGAACCTGGCGGTGCCATTGTATATACAAACGAAGTTTGTATATACAATGGCATGGCTTGCTGGACGATTGAACGAGCTGTCAGAACGAGGCCGTTGAACGAGCGGTGCTGGGGCTAGGGCTACTCCGTTGGTGACGCTTTGAGGCTATGATGCTTTGAGGCTGAGATGCACGTTGACAACTGCTCATTAAGGCAATCAACAGACTGTAGATTCCAGGCTGGCCCATCCACAACATGACGCTTTGAGGCTGTGATATTGTGAGGCTAAGGAGCAAAAAACCAAAGAGGCTTTGAAGCTTGATACGAGTATTTGACAAGTGTGTGCGCTCAACCGGCCTCACAGCCTCTTTGGGGCAATGATATTTGGTCGCAAAGAAGCTGTGATTATTTGAGGCTATGAGGCTGATATTCTATGAGGTTATGAAGCTATGATTATAAGCCTCACAATACCTTAGTATCATAACCTCAATGAGGTTTTGATTACTTGAACTTACGAGGCCATGATGTCTAGCCCCATCATACCAAAGCTCCTTTGAGGCCATGATCCTTTGAGGCATCAGTTCCGCTGTTAACTTTGCTTATCACCGTCCCATCACTTAAACCATGAGCGAACCCAAAGTCATTGCCTTTGCTACCCAGAAGGGGGGGGCTGGCAAGTCCACCATCACCGTCCACGTCGCCTCAGCCCTGGCCTATGTCTACGGCTACAAAGTGGCCATCCTGGACTGCGACTATCCGCAGAACACCATTCAGGTCTATCGCAACCAGGAGCTGCAGAAAATCAACACCGACGAGGCGTACAAGAACCGCCTGCTCAACCAGGGCATCACGCCTTACCCGGTCGGCATCTCCAGCGTGGAAAAAGCCGTGGACGCCATCGAGTCCCTGGAACAGCAAGGGTACGACTTCATCCTGGTCGACACGCCCGGTACCATAAACATCGCCGGCCTACCCGAACTGCTTCGCATGGTGCAGTACATCTTTCTGCCGATGGAAGCCGACCAGGGCACGGTGGCCTCCACCGTGGGTTACATGCAGATTCTGGGCAACTTCATCAAGTCGGCTCAGCCGGACCCGGACGAATCGAACCTGCTGGGCTACTATGCTTTCTGGAACCGGTTTGTGAAGTCGGAGAAAAAAGCGACGTACGACAAGATAGAAGCCTTTTTCGAGCAGAAGGGACTGCCGCTGCTGCAGAGCCGGGTAGAGTTGCTCATTGGCTACAAAGAGAAGCGGTCTACGCTGTTCTCCCTGCCCGAACGGGAGTTGGAAAAGCTAGGCCTGGGCAAGCTCATCATGGAGATGCTTTCCATCGTGCTCGGCCCCGGACAGACAACGCCCTCGGGCAAGCGCATTGAAATGCCGGTCGCCTCGACGGCAACCGTCGAAGCCGAGCCCGCCTCGGACGACTCGCTCTAATTCACTCACCAGCACTTTCACAGCCCTCCACTGACCCATGGCAAGACCGAAAGCCAAAAGCCCGGAAGAAAAGCAGGCCGCCCTTGACCAGTTGTTGAGCATGGCCGCCACCACCAACCTGTTAACCGGCGCGAATACGACTACTGCTCCCGCCGCCCCAGCAAGCGCTCCGGCCACGGAGGCGGCACCAGCTGTTGCTTCCCCAACAACAGAACAAAAGGGAGAAAAGACGGCCCCGACGGCAGCCACTTCTGAGCCCGCCCCGGCACCGGAGCAGCTCATTGCGGCGCCGGCAACTGACCCGGTACCAGCACCGGCCACAGAGCCTGTAGCCGCACCCGTAGCCTCTCAACCGGAAGCGGAATCAGCCCCCCAACCTGCGAGCGAAGCCATACCCGAGCCCGCTTCTGCCGTAGAGGTGGGTGCGCTGGACCTGGCCTCGCTGTTCGTCCCGGCCGCTGAAAAGAAGGTATTCACGATGCGTCTGACGGATGCACACTACCAATACCTGCTGCTTTTGGGCACCATCGTGGGCAATGGTGCATCCCCGCCCGACATCGTGCACAACATCCTGCGGCAGTTCATCGACCGGCACGACACGCAGATCCAAAAAGCGATCAACAAACAGTTGCGCCAGCGGCAGGGCAAGAAGTAAACACACACCAACCAAACACCTTTCCCAATGCTTAGCCAGTATTCCTGGGGTGACTTCGCCCTCTTCGTCCTGGTACTTGTAATCATCTACTACGCGGTGGTCGGCTTGCTCTACTACCGGCAGGAGTTAAGCGCATTCATCACCCGGAAGGGTAGGGGAGGGGCCCAATTGGCAGGCGCGGGGACCAGACCAGGTGCGACGGCCGCGGCACCGCCGCCCTCGCTGGTACGCACGACGTCGGCCTTCGCGCCCGTTACGCCAACGGCAACGGCGGAAGCTACGCCGCCCACCGCGGCGGGCGCGGCGCAGAGCCTGCCGGAGGGCCCGCCCGTGGCTGAAGTAAGCGGGGAATTGCCCGAATCCACGGCGGCGGCGACTGGCTTCGATGAAGGTCAGGACGCCGCCGCCCCGATGGATGGCGCCGGTGAGGCAGCGTACGAAGCGGAAATAGCGGCCGAGCTGGACGAGCAGCGCACGGAAGAACTGGACGAGGTGGACACGGACCTGGCCGAGCGGGCCCGGCAGTTGGCAGGGGAGATGCCGACGGAAGAAAACGGCTTATATGACGAAGTACTTATTGAAAATAACAATAATGTACCTACACCTATTGAAACCATCAGTAGATTCATCCACGTAGAAGCCGCAGTAGCCTACGAGCCGCACCCCGCCAGCGAGGACGTGCTCTATTCGTTTGAGGCTCCGATTGCCTCACCGACCGATGTGGTCCCCGTGCCGATGGAACAGCTGTTCACGGCCACCTCGGTAGTTGAGTTCATCGCCCAGGCGCAGGCCGGCAACCGGCCCCCTGTTCCTGCGGCAATCCGGGAAACCAGTCTGGCCAGCTTGGTAGCTGACCGGGTAGCGGCAAACAACGAAGAGTTGAACTCCCTATTCGGTGCTGAGTCGGCGTAGGCGGTTTCCTACATACGCCCCCTCTGCACCTCTATGAAAAACAAACGCATTGTTCGCAGCCTCCTGACCGCCATTCTGCTATTCTCCGCCCACCTCCTGTTTGCTCAGGGTGGGGGCAACGGCACCGCCGGCATTCAGGATGCCACGACGCAAGTAACGAGCTATTTCGACCCGCTCACCCGGCTCATGTACGCCATCGGCGCGGTGCTGGGGCTGGTAGGGGCTATCAAGGTGTACAGCAAGTGGAATTCGGGCGACCAGGACACGCAGAAAGTTGCGGTATCCTGGTTCGGCTCCATGATTTTTCTGGTCATCGTGGCCACGGTGGTACGGGCCTTCTTCCTGTAAGCCGCCGCCATGCCGCTCTACGACCTGAACCGGGGCATCAACAAGCCCGTTGAGTTCAAGGGCCTGGTGGGAAACAACATTTACTTCCTGGTCGCGGGCATCGGCCTGACGTTCGGGCTGTTTGTGACCTTGTACCTGCTCAGCACGCCGCTGGTGCTGACCATCCTGATAACCTTCGCAGTTGGTGGGGGAATGTGGGCGGGCGTGTTCGCGCTGAATCGCAAATACGGGGAGCATGGCTTGATGAAGGCCAGCGCCCGGCGGGCGTCGCCCAAATACATTACGAATCGGCACAGCCGCTTATTCCAACATCTCAACGAAGACCGGACCGGGCGCACGTAGCGCCCGGTTTCGGTTACAGCCGACCGGTATGAGCAACAACGTTCTCGCCTCCGCTTCGCTGGAGTCCAAGCAGCCTATCTACAAAGTGGAGAAAGACTGCCTCATCTCCAAGAATGCCGACGTAACGGTGGCCTTCCGCCTGGACCTACCCGAAATCTTCACGCTCTCGCGCCAGGACTACGAGCAGCTGCAGGCGGCCTTCGTGAAAGCGGTGCGCCTGCTGCCCGACCACTGCGTGGTGCACAAGCAGGACTGGTACGTCGAGGACCGGTACGCGCCGGGGTTTGAGGCGGAACGAACCCTGCTGTCGGCCTCTTACGAGCGCCACTTCAACGAGCGGCCCTTCCTCAACCACTTCTGCTACCTCTTCGTCACCAAAACCTCGTCGGAGCGGCCCGACTGGGGCAGCACCGCGGGCCTGCTGGCCCGGCGGCACATCGTGCCCAAGGAGATGCTGGACACCAAACAGCTCGAGGCCTTCTTCGACAGCGTGGGGCAGTTCGTGCGGACCCTGGAAAGCGTGGGGCCCACCAACGCCCCCTTCGTCAAGTCCCACCGGCTCACCTCCGACGAGCTGGCCGGCACAGAGCACGCCGCGGGCCTGCTGGAAAAATACCTCTCCCTGGACCTCTCCGACCAGGCGCTGCAGGTAGACCTGGACTTAACCAACGGGCTGAAGGTGGGCGCGCAGTTCTGCAACATGTTCTCGGTAGCCAACCTGGATGATTTGCCAACCGCCGTGGAAACGGATAGCCGCTACGAGCAATACAGCACCGAATCCTCCGACTTCCCCATCTCGTTCGCCGCCCCTCTGGGCTTGCTTCTGGGCTGCAACCACATCCTGAACCAGTATGTGTTTCTGGACAACACGGCCAAGACGGTCAAGATGTTCGAGCGGAAGAAGGACCGCCTCAACTCGCTCTCGCTCTACTCGCGGCAGAACGCTATTAACGTTGAGTATTACAACGCGTTTCTCAACGAGTTGATTGCCACCAAGCGCCGGCCGGCGCGGGTGCACTGCAACGTGCTCACCTGGAGCCCCAACGAGGGCCAGCTGACCGAAGTACGCAAGCTGGTGCACGCGGGCTTCAACGCCATGAACTGCAAGCCCCGGCAGAACACGGTGGACATCGCGGCCTTGTACTGGGGCGGCATTCCGGGCAACGCGGGCGACTTTCCCAGCGAAGAAACCTTTTACACGTTCCTCGAACAGGCCGTCTGCTTCTGGGCCTGTGAGACCAACTACCGCTCCACGGGCGCCACCAAAGGCATCAAGCTCTCCGACCGCCTCACCGGCAAGCCCGTGCTGGTAGACATCTCGGACGAGCCGATGAAAAAGCAAATCATCTTCAACCGCAACAAGTTTGTGCTCGGCCCCTCGGGTTCGGGCAAGTCATTCTTCACCAACCACATGGTGCGCCAGTACTACGAGCAGGGCGCGCACGTGCTGCTAGTGGATACGGGCAACTCCTACAAGGGGCTCTGCGAGCTGGTGGGCGGGGTATACTTCACCTACGAGGAAGAAGACCCGATTGCCTTCAACCCTTTCCTGATTTCGGGCAAGCTCGACGTGGAGAAGAAGGAAAGCATCAAAACGCTGCTGCAGGCGCTCTGGAAAAAGGACGACGAAACCGTCAGCCAGTCCGAGTACGTGTCGCTGTCTACGGCCGTCAGCCTATACTACGTCATGCTGGACGCCAACCCGGCTATCCGGCCGGGCTTTAACTCTTTCTACGAGTTCGTGCGGGGCCCTTTCCGCAAAGTGCTGGAAGAGGAGAAGGTCCGGGAGAAGGATTTTGACATCGACAACTTCCTCTACGTGCTCAAGCCTTACTACCGCGGCGGCGAGTACGACTACCTGCTCAACTCCGACAAGGAGCTGGACCTGGTGAATGCCCCCTTCATCGTCTTCGAGCTCGACAACATAAAGGACCACCCCATCCTGTTTCCGGTGGTCACGCTCATCATCATGGAGACCTTCATTTCCAAGATGCGCAAGCTTAAGGGGGTGCGGAAGATGATTCTGATTGAGGAAGCCTGGAAGGCGCTGACCACGCCGGGCATGGCCGCCTACATCAAGTACCTGTTCAAAACGGTGCGCAAGTTCTTCGGCGAAGCCATCGTGGTGACGCAGGAAATCGATGACATCATCGGCAACGAGATTGTCAAGGATGCCATCATCAACAACTCCGACTGCAAGATTCTGCTCGACCAGCGCAAGTTTCTGAATCGCTTCGACGAGATACAGGCGCTGCTCTCGCTCACGCCCAAGGAAAAGGACCTAGTCCTCTCCATCAACCGCGACAACAAGGCCAGCCGCGGACGCTACACGGAGGTGTTCATCAGCCTGGGCGGGGTCGTGTCGAAGGTGTACGCCATCGAAGTTTCCAAGGAAGAATACGTGACCTACACCACGGAGGAAACCGAGAAAATGAAGCTGTTTGACAAGTTCCAGCGGACCGGGGACATGCCAACGGCCATCAGGCAGTACGCGGCCGAGCTGCGCGAAGGCCGCTAAACTTTCAACAAAAGGGAAGATACGATGATGCAGAAGAAAGTAGTAACCCTCCTCAGCCTGGTTTTCGTCGCGCTCAGCGCCGGCCAGGCCCGTGCGCAGCTCGTGGTGACGGCCCCGGTGCTGGAAGTGCAGTCGGGCGTGCAGACCGGCCTGCAGAATACCATGAAAGGCCTGTCCTCGGCGGCCAACGTGCTCGTGCGCACCGGCGTCAAAGAGCAGGAGCTAACGAAGGTGTTCTCGGAAAAGAACCTGCAGCTGGCCAAGACCTGGTACGACGGCTTGCTGCAGGTCAGCAACGCCGTTCGCACCTACCGGCGCGTGCAGTCAGTGTTCGAGAAGCAAGGGCGCATCATTCAGACCTACTCCACGGCCATCGAGACGCTGCGGCAGTCACGCTACGTGCAGCCTCAGCAGCTCGCGACGATGACGACCGTTTACACCCGCATGCTCACCGACAGCAACAACACGCTGGAGGACCTGCGCACCATCGTCAGCCCGGCCATGCTCAAGATGACCGACGCCGAACGGATGCGCTTCATCGACAAGCTGGACGGCAAGATGTCCGACCAGCTGGGCCTCATCACCTACTACACGCAGCGCAACCTCGCGCAGATGCACATGGCGGAGCAAAAGGCGCGGGACGCCGAAGCGCTCAACGCGCTGATGACCGCCCGCTAGTACCACCGCTCTTTTCCGCCCCCCTGCTATGAAAACCCGATTCCTCCTGTGCGCCCTGGGCCTGGCCCTGGCCGCCGGCCCGGCCTACGCGCAAGTGCCGGCCGTCATCTCCGCCCCGATAGCCGAAGAAAGCTCCCGCAAGCAGATCTTCCACCAAGGCGTCTCCACCACCTTGCTCGGCCAGGGCAAGAAGCTGGCCGGTGACGTGAAGGAGGTCAGCGGTAAAATCAAAGGCATCATCGACCGCACCCAGCAGCTGCACGACCAATGGTACAGCAGCCTGCTTCAGATCAGCGCGGCCGTGCGCAACTACCGCCGGGTGCAGGAAATCTACGCCAACCAAAGCGCGATGATTGCCCAGTTCACGACGGTGCTCCCGGAGCTGCGCACCCGGCAGCTGACGCCCGCGCAGCTCACCGAAGCCACCACCGTTTACCAGGCCATCCTGCAGGAAAACGTGGGCTTGATGAGCGAGCTGATCGGGGTGCTTGGCGCCGGTCAGGCCAAGATGACGGACCCGGAGCGGGTAGAGTTCATCGACAACATCGCCGACCGCATGACCAAGCAGCGGCACTTGATGAACTACTACACCAACAAGTGCCGAGCCGTTGCCCAGCACCAGGCCCAACAGCGCCAGGACCGCCAATCCATGCAGGCGTTCATGACCGCCCAATAGGGCTTGTCCATCCTTCACTCTTACTCTTTCGACCCTATGAAAAGCAAGCTAAACCAGCTGCTCACGGTAGTTGCAGTCCTAGTGCTGGTAACCTTCACGTCGTGTTCCTCCTCCAGTGAAACAGACCGGTTTACGGGTGAATGGCAGTCAGTGAATAGTCCGGCCCGGCCGCACATGACCATCCAACAGCGCGGCGAAAACTTGACGTTGCTGGAAGGCAATAAAGAATACCCGCTCACCTACGATAAGGACAACCATAAGCTCACCGTAAACGCCGGGTTAGGAGCGATGGACATCATTTACCTGGAAGACAAGAACCACCTGCTGGTTTCAGGCGCAGGAGAGTATTCCAAAGTGGAAAAATAACCAGTGTACCGGACGGCGCTTTCTGCCAGTTACTTCTACCTACTACACAATGGACCCGACCGCAATTGATTTAAACATGGCTGCCTACGAGGCCAAGTTGGACGCCATCTACACGGAAATGCTCGCGTTTACCTCGCAGTTCATCAACCTGGGCCGCGCCATCGGCGGCATCGGAGCGCTGCTCTACATCAGCAACCGGGTTTGGGGCCACATCGCCCGCGCCGAGCCCATCGACCTGTTTCCCCTGCTCAGGCCCTTCGCCATCGGCCTGGCCATCCTGCTGTTCGTGCCGATGTGCGGGGCACTACGCGGCATCACCCTGTCCGTGGCCCGCGGTACGGATGACATCCGGCAGGGGCAGATTGCCGAAGTCAACCGCCTTACGGCCGAGCGGGACCGTTTGGCCGCCGCCGCCCAGGCCCGCTCGGACATGCAAATCAACGAGGAGTACGAAAAGGAGTTGGAGAAGCTGGGGGCCCTGGACGTGACGCGGCGCACCAGCCTGGCCATGAACCGGGTGCAGTACTCGGTGGGGCAGCAGTTCCGCGAGTGGGTGAAGTCCATCCTGGAGTTGGGCGCGCTGGCCGCCAAGCTGGCCATTAGCTTGATTTCGACCTTCCTGCTGGTGCTGCTCAGCGTGGCCGGTCCGCTGGCGTTCGGCCTCGCGATTCTGCCGGGCTTCGGCGGCGGCATCGCGAAGTGGTTTGGCTTGTTCCTAACCATTTCGCTGTGGGTACCGGTCGCCAACATCTACGCCTCCGTGCTGGCACATGTGCAGGTCACCATGCTCAACGAGAACATTCGGCAGCTCAGCGCCGGCGGCACCGTCGAATCGGCCGACATCGCCTACCTGTGCCTGCTGGTGCTAGCCATCGTGGGCTACATCTTCGTTCCGAAAGCGGCGGACATGCTCATCGACGGCTCCGGCATCGGCACCGCGGCATCGTCGGTTATCAGATCGACTACGGTTCTGACGACGGCTGTTGCCGGCGCGGGAGCCGGCACGGCAGTACGCACGGGGGCGGACGCGCTCGGGGCCGGGGTTGGCGCAGCGCAGGGCGCCACCGGCCGCACCGGCGTGAACGACGGCATGACGCGGGGCGAATCCTGGGGCTACCGCGCCGGAACGGCGCTGCGGGAGCGGCTGGGCCGCCGGTCAAGCTAAGCTCCTAAGCCTAAAAGTGGTCAATTTCCCACCCTCAAACGCCACCACTTATCATGTTTGCCTCCCTCAAAACCATCGACTCGGCATTTCAGCAGGTCAAGACGCTCGCCTTGATCTTCATCGTGGCCGTGCTGCTGCTGGCCGGCGCCATTGCCTACTTCGCGTTTCAGTCCACCAACGCGGCGGCCAACCGCATCTACGTCCTGGAAGGGGGGCAGCTGCTTACGGCCAGCGCCCAGGACGCCCGGGCCAATCGGCCGGTCGAGGCCCGCAGCCACGTCACCCGGTTTCACGAGCTGTTTTTCACCCTGGACCCGGACCAGAAGGCCATCGACCTGAACGTCAACAAAGCCCTGTACCTGGCCGACAACTCGGCCAAGCGGCAGTACGAGAACTTCAAGGAGAAAGGCTTCTACAACGATTTAATAGCGGCCAACATCAGCCTGGAAATGACAGTGGACAGCGTCATCATTCGCAACTCGCGGCCTCTGACGGCCCGCTGTTACGGGCACCAGCGCGTCATCCGCGCTACGTCGGTGACGAACCGCAACTTCATCTCGGAGTGCTCGCTGCGCGACGTCACGCGCTCGGAAAACAACCCCCACGGCTTCCTGATGGAAAACTGGCGAGTGGTGCAGAACAAAGACCTCAATACCCTTCCCCGCTAAGTAGCTATCCGCATGGCAACGCCTGTTAAACCCCACGATGCGCAGTTTCTGCGGGCCCGTAAGATGGCGACGTTCCTGCCGGTGGTGGGCGTGCCGTTTCTGGCCGTCATGTTCTACCTGGGTGGGGGAGGGGAGGGCACTCCCGTGGCCGCGCAGGACGTCGAATCCGGCTTCAACACGGAGCTGCCCAAAGCCGAGCGGGCTACCATCACCGCCAGCAAGCTCGAAGCCTACGCTAGTCCCGTCGACTCCATGCGCAACCGGGGCCTGGTCAATGCCTGCATTGATACCAGCTCGGGCGGGGGCATCTCCTACGGCATTCAGGCCGATGGGAAAGCCGGGCCGAATGGCTCGGTGGAAAGCTCCGTAGCCGCGGCCCAGGCGCAGCTGATTGCCGCGCAGCAGGCCCAGCTCAACGGCGCGGCGGCAGCCGGCACCCCGGCACCGCCGGCGGCGCAACCCGGCTCCCTGACGCCCGAAGAGAAGATGGAGCTGATGCGCTCCGAACACGAGCGGGAGCTGGCCGAAGTCCGGGCGCAAGCGCAGATGGCGGCCCTCATGGCGCAGGCCAACGCGTCCGGGGGCGGGGCTGCTCCCCGGCCCGTGGCCGCGGCATCGGTGCGGCGAAAGCTGGCCACGAAACTGCGGACCGTGGACGAAGACGCGGTGGTATCGCGGCTGGGCTCGAACGGCACGCGGCGGCGGCGCACGGCCTCGTTTCAGGGGCTGGACGACGGCAGCGCATCGGGTTTGGATGCCAACACGCTGCCGGCCGTCATCCACGAGTCGCAGGAGGTGGTCTCGGGCTCGCTGGTGAAAATGCGCCTGACCGCGCCGGCTGTTATCAACGGCCACCAGGTTCCGGCCAATACCTTCATTTACGGCAAGTGCAGCCTGGCCGGGGAACGGCTCAACATTGCCATCGAGACACTAAAAGCCGGCAACAGCGTGTTCCCGGCCTCCCTGGAGGTGTACGACGTGGACGGGCTGGAAGGCCTGCACATTCCGGGCGCCATTACCCGGGACGCGGCCAAGCAGGCCGGGGCGGGCAGCATGGACGCGGCCGACGCGATGGTGCTGAGCGCGGACCCGGCGATGGCCGCGGCCGGCGTGGCGGTCAGTGCCGCCAAGAACCTCGGCAAAAACAAGATCCGGCTGGTGAAGGTCCGCCTCAAAGCCGGCTACAACGTCATGCTCAAAGTCGATAAATAACCGTTCCATGCAAACGACCACCTGCCTGGCGCTGGCCCTGGGGCTGCTCACGTTTCAGTCACAAGCCGTCAATGCGCAGAACACTGCGATAGCGAGCCAGCCGTCAACAGCCCGCGTGACAGCCGCCTCTCGTCTCTCCACGCTGCCGCTGTTCGTTAGCGACCAGAAGACTACCCACTTAGTGTTTCCCTCACCGGTCACCTACGTCGATTTGGGCAGTTCCGGCCTGATGGCGGCCAAGGCGCCGAGTGCGGAAAACATCGTGCGCGTAAAAGCCTCGGCAGCCGGCTTCGGGGAAACCAACATGACTGTACTGTCCGGGGGCAAGCTGTACTCGTTCCTGGTCAATTACCAGCGCCACCCCCGCCTGGTAGGCCTGGACCTGGGCACGGCCGCTGGCAGCGCCGAGTCCGGCAAGCTCTCTACCACGCCGCTGTACGTGAGTGACCAGAAGACCACCCACCTAGTCTTTCCTTACCCGGTTACGTACGTGGATTTGGGCAACCCGGGCATCATCGCAGCCAAAGCCAATAGCGCCGACAACATTGTGCGCGTAAAGGCGGCTGGCTCCTCGTTCCCCGAAACCAACCTGACGGTTCTGACCTCCAACGGCAAACTGTACTTGTTCACCGTGCACTACCAGCACAACCCCAAGGTGCTCAGCCTGGACCTGGGTGCACCCAGCACGTCGGTTACCGCTAATACCGGGGGCGAAGCCATTCTGTCCAACTCCCCGATTCCACAGGGCAACCTGGATGCCTACTCCCGGCTGGCCCTGGCGTGGGGTGGCGCTTCGGCCCGTGAGAATGCCAACCAGCTCTCGGTTCGGGCGGGCAACGTCGGCTACCAGCAGGAGACGCTGTTCTTTCCGCTGCACATCGCCAACAAGTCCAACGTGACCTATGACGTGGATTTTGTGAAGTTCTACATCCAGGACAAGAAGGTAGTCAAACGCACGGCCGAGCAAGCCATTGAGATTACCCCCGTGTACGTCTACAACGGCAGTGCACGAAAGATTGCCGTGAACGGGAAGCTGCAGCAGGTGTACGTGTTCAAGAAGTTCACCATTCCCGACCAGAAGCAGCTCATCATCGAAGTGTACGAGAAGGGGGGCGGGCGCAACGTAAAGCTTCGCCTTTCCACCGCGGACTTGCTCAAAGCTCGCACGTTTAAATAAGCCCTGATTTCTTCTTCTTACTCAGTGCCCCTTGTATGAAAGCCTCACCCACCTCCCGCTTAGCGGCTATCCATGCTGCCCTGTTTGAAACGCCCAGCCAGCAGTACACCCTGCTGGCCATGGTGGCTTTGGTGGGCGGGGCCGCGTTCGTTTTCGGCGGTCATAATGCCCCGGACCTGGTAACCTACATGGTGATGCTGCTAACGCTGCTGGCCGCCTCGCGCATGTTTGCGCCGCAACCGCTACGCTCGTTCTGGTACGTGGTCGTGGGACTAATTGTGCTGGTCCTCGCGCTCGATCTGGCCGTGTTGCTGGTGGCTTATTAAGCAAGGTACAGGTAGGTGCCCGACCACTACGAAGTCATTCCAGCACTCACAACTTTGGCCCCCGCCGTTTGGGTACAGGGCCCTTCTTGGGCTTGTTGCTAGCCGAGTCAGGTAGGGCATCTCCCGTTGGCGCGGCTTTCACCTCTGGTTTAGGGATAGTAGCACCTTGCTGCTGATTCTGAATTCGTTGCGCCATATTCGTAGGCAAGTAAACATCGACGTCAACTGCGAGCGAAGGCAACCGCTTTAGCTGCAGCTGCATGGGAACCTGCTCCGGGCCATTGGCCCCGGGCACAGGTAAGGTGAGCTGGCCACTTCGCTCGCCCTTCAGCAGCTTCTCCATGTGCCCGCCCATCCAGAGTCTATCCAGCGGCTGGCCCAGCTGCCCCAATACCGGCGCAGGCAACTCCCGCTCGCGGAAAGGAAAGCTCAGGGCTTGGTTCGCATCGAGCACCAGGGCGGCACCCATAAATGCCTGCGTCTGCTGCTGCAGTTGGCGCAAGGCGGCGGCAGTCAATCCAGCGCCCGCCGTTTGAGTGAGCTGCTGCACCGTGGCCAGCATCCCACTCCGGTGCTCGGACCAGCTCACGGGCTCCCGCAAGACGGCCAATGTCGTATCCAGAAAGCCTTGCCCCAGAGCCCGAGCCGGCTCCCGGTAGGCCGGCCGGAATTGATGGCGGGCTAACTCAGCTTCCATCACCTCGGCACCCAGCTCCCGGCCTATCGTGGTCAGGGTGCGCAGCGCCTCGCTGTGCTGCAGGACCGGCACGGGCTCGGCCAAGAGGCGGGCTTGGCTAGGATGACGCAGCAGCTGCGCCTGCTCGCCGGCCGCTTCGGTAGTTGCGTCGAGCAATAGGGCGCGGAGCGGGTTCAGGTTCTGCTCGGAAGGCCACTGGTCCCGGTGGATGCCGGCGTTGCGGGCCAGGTTGTAGGCGTTATAATCGTTGCCCGCCAACTGAGCCGGCGTCAGTCGCACCTCATAGCCGGCGCTGCGGCCAATTTCGGCCAGCACCGCTTGCAGCACCCGGCCATTGCCCTCGCGGAAGGCGTGGACGTAGTTGTACTGGTCGGCGTAGTACGCCAAGCGGTCCACGAACGGCTCGCGGGACAAGCCCCGAAGCAGGTTTTCCTGACGCAGCTGGCTGCCGATTGCATCGAGGCGGGTGTCCAGCTGCTCGTACGGCGCATAGAACATAGGATTGCCGCTCAACGCCTTCACCCCCTGGAATTGGCCCCAGGCGCGGGTTTCCCCCGCCCACTCGTAGATGTTCTGAAACAGGGCCCGGTGAATGGTCTTCAGGTGGGCTGCGTCGAAGTCCCCGGGTACCGGGCGGATGCCTTCGACCACCAGCACCATCGCACCAATGTTACGGCCTTCCGCTTCGCGCAGCTCCCGGGGGTCGGTAAGGCCGAGCTTGTTGCGGAGCAGGGGCTGTTCGGGCGTACTGTGCTGCAGGTCTAGGAATCCATCCATAAGCGATACCCAAAGGGCCTACCGGCGAGGTAGGCCCTGGGTACAGAGAGACAAAAGGGAAAAAAGCTACGCGTGCACGGGCTGCGCGGCCGCGCCTTGTGGCTGGTACACGCGCATGGCTTCGGCCGTGGCCTGCTCCAGGGTTATTTCGCCGTTGACGTAGCGGTTGTACACGGCCTCCGTCTCAGGCGTGATGATGGCCCCCTGGGCCCGACCGGCGGCGAACCCGCGCTCCATGATGGCGCGGCGCTGCGCGACAGTGGCTTCCTGCGGTAAAAACTGGGGCTGCTTCATGTCCTAATATACGTAAAGCGGGGGCTAAAAGTGCGGCCTAAGCTCTTAGAAGAATTGAGGCATGGCATCCGCACAACGAGTGAGACAGCCCTAAAATGAATAAAACTCAGAAATGCGGCCGTTCGTCTTTTCGGCAGGCACTAGACGACCGCTCCCCATGCAACGTGCGGTGCTGCTACCAATGGACGCGGAATACCTTCAACGGCGGGGGTGACCCGGGCAGAACCGGCAGGACGTGACCTGTATCCGGATGGCCCCTGCAGGCTTGAACTTGCGGCCCAAGCTGGTGAGCCCTTGGTGAACCCATTGGCTGAAGAGTGTGCTTTGGTTTCCTAGTTTAAGGTTTACTCCGGCTTCGACCTTAAAAGACCTGCTCAGCCGTTGGTTCTGCCGCCGCGGAGAACGTTACGCCTAGACAAGAGGAGCTATTCAATCGTCACCTTAGCAGGTACTAGTACCTGCTAAGGTACGAATAAAATTCGAATTTGTTGTGGCAAAACGTTGCTTTCTACCCTGTACGGACTTGATTTTAACAAAAGTTTCCTGTAAATTTGCCTTAGTGCGTAAGGTACTAGTACCTTACGCACTCCGAGTGTTTTCGTTATGGCCAACAAAACGCGCTTCCAGATTGCGAAAAAGGACATCGTCGCCTTTTTCAACCAGCAGCAGCAGCGGTTATACAGGGAACGGGAATTAGAGCAACTCTTGGCCCAAAAACGGGAGGGCTGGCGCCTGGCGGCAGGGACCAGGGTGCGAGATTTTCTCGACTTGATGCTGGCTTCTACGCCGCTGCGGCCGGTCGTCATCCAAGTAGATGGTCAGCCCAAAACGTATTACAGTTGGGGCGACGTCACGGCTTTCGAAGTGGGAAACCACCTGGTGCCGCGCGCTTATCTTTCCCACTATACCGCCCTATACCTACACGGACTGACCGAACAGATTCCCAAGCAGATTTTTGTCAACCAGGAGCAGAGTGCCAAGCCGCCGGTTACGCTACCTGCCTTGACCCAGGCCGATTTGACAGCCGCCTACGCCCGCCCCACCAAGCTTACGTCCCCCAGCGCGCACTACGGCGACTATGCCTTTGTACAACTGCACAGCAAACACACCGGGCAGCTCGGAGTGGTAAGGCAGGATCACTTCGCAGCGGGCCGGGTCGCCCTAACGGGGCTGGAGCGGACGCTGCTGGATGTAACGGTGCGGCCCGAATACGCCGGGGGCGTCTACCAAGTGCAGGAGGCGTACCGATTGGCCGCGGGCCGCGTGTCGATTAACCGACTGCTCGGACTGCTGACTAAGCTTAATTACCGTTACCCGTATCACCAGGCAGTGGGCCTCTACTTAGAACGGGCCGGGAATTACAAAGCGTCGCAGCTGCAACTCGTGCGCAAGTTTCAGCCCATTACCCTAGACTTCTACCTCGCCCACGACCTGGTCAATCCGGCCTACGATGCGCAATGGCAGGTGTACCACCCGGCGCATTTTTAGGGAGCCGCGGCCGGGCCGGTTGCCGACGGCTCCAGTAAGCGGCTGAAGTGCGTCACGACGAAGTCGAAGTACGCATCAAAGCCGAGCAGGTGGGTGCCGGCCGTCACGTTCGCTTCCACGGACTTATAATCGGCGCGGTGCAGCTCGCGGTAATCGGCGATAGTAGCCAGATAGGCCTCCGGTACGCGTTTGGCGCCGAAAACCTGCCGCAGCACCTCCCGGGCAGCTTCACTGGCCGAGTCGATGGTAAACTCGTGGGTGAGCGTGTAGATGTCGTAGAAATCCCGCGCCCGCCCGGTCGACTTGGGGCCGCCCACAATGGCGCTGTAAGCCGGTATCTGCTGGCAGATGGCGCGGAGCTTTTCAAAGACGACGAGCTGGGGCGGGTACACGTAATAGGTATACCCGTTCAGGGTTTTCTCGACCTTCAGCTCGCAGTATTCAAACGGACTGATGTCGACCGTGAACTTGCGGTTCTGCTGCGCGTCAAACGTGAGGGAGTCGCGCCGCAGGCTGTCCAGGTCATCAGCGTGGCGGCGAGCCTGCGCGGCCGACGTCAGCTTGAATTCCAGTTGGTAGCCGCCCCAGAACGATTTCAGGTGCTCGGGCAGCTTGCTGGGCCGCTGCTGCCAGCGCACGTCGAACGCGTGCAGGCCCTCCTCGGCAAACACCGTTACCAGTGACTGCTTAATCGTGGCAAACGTGGCCTCCAGGTCCTCAAAGTCGTCGGCCATGGAAAAATCAAGGTCGGCCGAGCCGCGGTTGCCCACCTCGTAGGCGATGCTGATAGCATTGCCGCCCTTGAGCACGAGCTTTTCCATGAGCTCGTCGTCGGCCACCAGTGCAATGATGACCAAGCGCTTGATTTTATCGAGTAGCGCTAGTTCCATGTCCTAAAAGTACGCAATGCCAGGGTTGTCTCCGAAACGGTGGGGCCAAGCAAAAAAGGCTTCAGTACGAACAAGGAAGTTTAGGCATCATAACTCTTACTTATGATGCCTAACCGTGCACGCATGACACAGCTGCACTCTAGCAATAGGTTCCGATAAATCTTAATTATCGGAACCTAATAGTATATTCGTTTTTCAGGCCGTTTTTCGCCCGTTACTCCTTTATATATAGGTCACATGAAAACTGACGCTCAACTGGTGACCACGCCTAAGTCGACTGACTCGCTGGCGAGCCTCTCGGAGCAGACCGCTCGCTACGTCGAAGCCGGTTTGCAAGGCGCTCCCAACACGGCTCGGGCTTACGCTTCAGACCTTCGGCACTTCACCCACTGGTGCCAGGCTAACCAAGTTGAGCCGGTGCCGGCGACGGTGGACACGCTCGCGGGGTACGTTACTTACCTAGCTGACGCGGGCAAAAAGGTGGCTACTATTCACCGGCATCTTTCGGCCATCAGCAAAGCGCACGTGCTGCGCGGGCTGGACTGTCCAACGGACAACAAGCAGTTTCAGGTACTACTCGATGGCATCCGGCGCGTGCACGGGGTGCGGCAAAAACAGGCTCCGGCGTTTACCCTCGTGCAACTCAAACGTCTCGTGCGGGCTATCGATACGCAGACAGTGATGGGGCTGCGGGACAGAGCCATTTTACTACTGGGATTTACTGGAGCGTTCCGGCGCTCGGAGCTGTCCGCCTTGAACGTTCAAGATTTACGCTTCACCGAAGACTGCCTGATCGTCTCGCTGGCCAAGAGCAAAACTAATCAGTTGGGTGAGTACGAGGAAAAAGCCATTTTCTATTCTCCCGAGGCTAAGGTGTGTCCTATACGCTCCTTGCAGGCGTGGCTGCGCGTGTTAAGACGAGACGTGGGACCTGTGTTTGTCGGAATGCGCATGGGCCAGCGACTGACTCAAGTGCGGCTTTCTGACAAGAGCGTTAATTGTGTAGTACAACGGTACTTAGGACCGACTTATTCAGCTCATTCGCTAAGAGCTTCTTTTGTTACTGTAGCTAAACTCGCCGGCGCCGACGACAGTGAAATAATGAACCAGACCAAGCATAAAACGTCGACGATGATTCGTCGCTACACCCGTTTGGACGATGTACGTCAACACAACGCGGCGCAAAAAATTGGGTTATAAATTCTAATTGCTTAACAAACCTTAAGTATGGAACATCTTAACAAGATGAACACCTATATCAGATTGTTTCATACAATAAAATGCGAACATCTTTTTCTGCGTTTGGGCCGCCATATTCTGGCGGCTAGCAAACTATATGGAATAAATTATTACTAGTTGGAAAACGCAGTCGACAGAGACTCAAAGACAGGATTCAATTGATTAGGGCTAGTCGCCTTCCATGCTAATAAACTAAACTTCATAATAATGGCTACACCCAATTGTGCGCGAATTTAATTGATTTGCGAATGTTTGGGTCCTTCACATTGGCATTAAAAGCATAGGGCTAGCATCATGAAACCCACTGTATCCATCTCTGGATTCTAATAACTGGCCAGTAGATAAAAGTCGAGTTATAGTTGCTCAGAACAGCGGATGAATCAGAAAATATAACGCGTAGCCTTAGTAAATATTACGACTTTCACCTAAGTAATAGAGGTTCTTATTATACATGTCTACCTTGATCTTACCTCCCTTATTATGTCTTAGAAGACGAAACATTTCAAAACCTTTAAGGATTGCTTTCTGCCACTCTTCCCGAGATTTGTCTTGGACTTCAAACTTGCAGAACGCCATTCGCACCACATCAAGGAAGTTGTGGTCAATAGAATGCTGGTTTTCGAAGAAGCCGTGCTGCTCAGCATAGTTGAAGATTAAGGAAACCATTCCTTCTTCCACGCTGGTAGCTCTAGCTCCGTCTTCTACTTCGTCTACTTTGCTTTGGCTCTTCCTCTTCTTGCCAAGTATTTTGCGTATGCAAGCAGACCAGCCTAATACGGCTAAGTAAGACAGATGGAAAACATCGTGGTATCTGTACCCGTCATCAGTGTGAGCATTGTCGGTCAACACATTGCCGATCTGTTCACCCTCGATTGAAACAGAAACACTAACATGGGAAGATTCGTGGTGTTCTTGGAAGTCCACACAGAAGACCCTGGGCATCCGTTCATGAACGGGATACCCGTCATCATAGAAGCACATTTCAGAGGTCTTTTTCATCTAGTGACTGGATTTTTGCGCTGAGGCTGAGTTGCTTGTAACCTCTTCAAGGTACTATCAAGTTTAACAAGTACGGCTCCCTGTGCGTTCAAGATACTATCTTGATGAGTAAATTTCTTCTCTACCTGATGCTGTCTCGTTTCTACATCCTTTTCTAAAGCTCTATTAGGATCTGCAAAAACATATTTACCAATAATAAGCACTAATAAGGTTATACCTATTCCTCCAATTGTTTTAGCCAGTGTATCCAAGTTTTTAAAGTCCCTGTCCAAAGTGTTAAACTTTGTATCTAGACCTGTCATTGTTTTATTCAAAACAGCTGGAGATACTACGTTGCCCTCTATCTTGGAAACATCTTCGCTTGATATAGATCTTTGATTTTGATATTTCCCATCATATAATTCATCTCCTTCTAAAGTATTGCTAAATTCACTTAGCCAAAGAGGGAACATTTTCTGACCCTCAGAAATAGTAATTGCTCTACTACCTGCATTATACACAGAAAATTTGAGTCTTCCATGGAACCCAGGATCAACATGAAAACCTGATACGTTAATAAGTCCTTTGAATTTGATACTAGCTTTGATGGAAATAAATCCCAAATTGTTTGCTGGTATCTTGATAATTTCTTTCGTTATTAATAGAGCAAACTGTCCTGGTTCTATTACGAACTGCTCATCAGGCTCCAAAGTCTTTTTTGTTGCTGTCGCAGTATTTGTTGTAAAGTACTCATTGCCCATCGATAATTCATATGCTCCGCTTTCGATTCTGGATTGATCAAAAGGAATAATGCGCTCATTGCTGCCTAGCACTTCCAACAGCCTTTGGTTGTTTAGAAAACTCATTCTGTGTATTGTTTTTAAACGGCAGCTATCTTGTTCAAACGCCCCGAAACCGCACGAATATAAACAAACCTGCTAAGAGGGTGTTAGGGAATCTAGTAACTCGACGTGTAGCGGTTCAAGTTGGGAATTAGTCGTACTACATGGTATGGAACTCTATTTCGCTGCGGTGCCGAGGTTGAGCTGATGCGGGCCTAAAGAGGGGCAGCCTTATAGTAGGGTAAGGTCTTGATCATGTATTTTTCACAGCCACGAGCAGCCGGGCCAGACGGTTTGTCGCGGCCTGATAGCCTAATTTCTGGGGGAGCCTCACTCAGTGGTGTAAAGGTTATAAAGAATAGGCAGCGGTCGGTACCCACTTACTACTGAATAGCGCTGGTGCTGAGCTGCCGGCACAGGGTCAGCAAACTGAGGCTTTAGGTGCTGCCCACCTCGCACAGCAAAGGTGCGGGCGGTTTAGAGTCGCCTTAGCTAACTTATCCTTGAATTATACAACTAGTACAAACCGCCAATTTTAGTGATTGATTCAGATGAATACAAAAGTAATAATCACAGTTTCTTGTCGTTAAATCACAGATTGTGATATGTTTTTAGCAGCCCTATAGAAGGATTGATGTTGTTCTTAACCTATTAGTATTAAAATTCTCAAAACTGAAAACCACCACATACACCTTGTCTTATAATTGCACATGGTAGATAATCATCAGTTAAGCTTGGTTAAAGCTTGCAGTAAGTCGTGGCCGAGCCTGGTGTTTAGCTGTCCTTTAGAATTGAGAAGCTCTGCAAAATAGCTATGTCCGAAAATAGCTGTATGGGGCATGAATCCGCTGGCGACGAACGTATGACTTCGCGGAGCAGGACCGTGGCTGGAATGCGGATACAGTAGTAAACCGTGCTGTGCTTGCCAGATGTGGCAATAGGCGTACAGTTGCCGAATATCGTCGGGTTCAGGGCTGGCTCCTGGCACCTTCCATTTAGTGTCGAGAACAAAAACCCGGTTGCCGGACGGGGATGGTAGGGTTACTACTAGGTCGGGTTTGAGAGAAGAACGCCCCCATAAAGACTTAACGGCTTGGGCCTGCACGTGTACTCCTTGGGCGACGCCGGCGCGCTGTAATACCCGGGCTACGTAACGCTCAAAAAGGGTATTCATATCCAGTAGCAGGGACAATCCTTCGGTGGGGCCGGCGGCTAAATCGGGGCTGTATTCGCGCAGGAGCATAAGCGCCAGTTCGGCGGCGCGACGGTAACGCTCCGTTTGGCGGGTGAGCGGTGGCAACATGGCAGGTACTGGCACCCGAGGTAGCTCAGGCCAGTGTAGTAACGCCGTGCGGGTTTGGGCGGCCAGGGCTGGGGACTGCACTTGGCGGGCCGCTACCTCCAGCGCCATCCGTAGCAGGCAGTTGAGCGGGTGCACCGCATCGTAATTCTGCTGACGGGTGAAAAACCGGTCGCGCCGGATGAGGTTGTGCTGAATTTGCTGGCTGAAAAGTAGCTGGCCGCGCAGCGCTGGCCGGTTCGCCTCGGTGGGATGGTAGTGCCGGGCCAGCCCCTGACGCAACAAGGCATTGACCTCCTGTAGCAGCGCAGCCACAAACAGGTCGAGCATGGCCCGGGGTGTCTGGGCCAACTGCGCTACGTCGGGGATGGAGAGGGGCAAATCGTGTACTACGCGCAGCAGCTGCAGCAGCACCTTGCGCCAGAATAAGGGGGCTCCGGCGGAGGTTGTACGGTCGGTTTTGGGGAGGATTTCTAGGGTAAGGCCCGGCACTTGCAGCAACCCTACAAACTGGCTGAGCTTGATACCCCGGTGTACGCGCGTGAACCAAGCCGCCTGTTGGCGCTGCTGCAGCTCGTCCAGAGCTTCGAGGTGGGAGACCAGTAAGCCGGGCGTGCGCCCTATCGACAGGGTTTGGTGCTCGAATGCCGTTATGCAGACGGAGGTAGCACTCATGCCGTTACCGACTCGTAGATGCGGCGGAACTCCTCCAGCGTCCAGTCTACATCCCGGATGGCGTACAGGGGGCGGCCTTCGGGCTCAGGCTCTTCTGCGAACTGCAGCAGCGGGGAGCTGATGGCCGGGTTGACTTTTACAAAAGCTTCGCCTAGCACTTGACCGATGCGGCCCCAATTGCCGAAGAAATACTCCTGGAGCTGCGGAATGATTTTGTTGCGGAACACCGTGCGCAGGCTATCGAGGCTGTGGGCTCCCATCAACCAGGCGTGACCCAGGCGGTAGTCGCGGCCCAACAGGAATTCCAGACGCAGGTTGATGGCCTCAAGCAATAGTTCCAGGTTGAGCCCATTGACGGTAATGCCGGCAAATACCTGGACGGGGTCCTCCCCTGCCCGAATTCGCTTCCAAAGAGGTTCTTGGGCCTGCTTGCCTTGCAACGGAAAGCCTAGCATCTGATACAGCTGGGTTTCGGCGGTACGGTAGGGCTCGTCTTTCCAATCCACGACTTGGTACTTCCACCACAGTCGCGCCACCATAGCAGCCGGGGACAGCAAGGCCGGACGGGGAGCTACTTCGGTGAAGGCAAAGCGGCGGCGCAGGGCCGTATCCAGAGCCTCTACGCTGCGGTCAGCCGTGTTCATGGTGCCCAGCAAGTAGAGGTTGGGTGGCACCGTGAACGGCTGTTTGGAGTAGGGCAGCGTAAGGGTAAGAGCGTGGGCTTCGCCGGCTCGTTTATCGTCTTCGAGCAAGGTTATCAGCTCGCCGAAGATGCCCGCCACGTTACCCCGGTTGATTTCATCGAGGATGAGGACGTAGCGCGGTGGTAGGGTGGCCGCTTCGTTTGCCACCTCGGGCAATGGCTCGTCGTCCACGACTTCGGGGCCGCTGAGGTCGAGTAGGTGTGTAGGTAGGTAGTGCTCCTCGAATGCTTTCAGGTCGCGGAAGATGGCCCATTGCAGGGAAGCGTTGGGGCCACCTATTTGGCGCATCCGCTGGTTGAGGGGCACAATCTCATCGGGGTGGGCGTAGCGCACGAACACGTCGTGGGTCCAGCGCCGGCCCACGTTGTAATTGGTGGGGGCGCCTCCGTGCCGGATGCTGATGGCTCCTTCGGGGGTGATGCCAGTTATTTCGGCGTCCCGGTTTTCCCGCGTTGGAATGATGAGGGAGCCTCCCGCTTCCTGCAGTCGGTGTTTGAGGTGAATGAGGTACTCCTCGTAGAGCGTATCAAAATCAAGCTGGGGCTCGTCGGTGGGGTTGGAAAACTGTAGCCAGGCAGTGGAGGCCTCCTCGGCCAGGCGGCGGAAGATACCGGGCTCAATCTGGTAGCGAAGCTCGGCCGTGCTCAACTCCGGCTTGATGCCTTCGACAAAATCCTCGTAGCTGAACGCCTGGTGGAAGGTGGCGAACTGGATGCGGCCGGCGGCCCGGTACTGCTCGTAGCGCTGGCGCAGCTCGTCGGGGCGGGTGCGGTAGGCGGCTTCGAGCTGCTGAGGCGACACGCCTTCGAGAATGGCCACGGCCCAGGCCGTGGTGGCGTAGGTTTTGCCGGTGCCGGGCGGGCCGTAGAGAATCTGATTGAGCGGGTGCGGGTACACGGCGGCGGGAACGGGCTTGGGGCGGACGGCCAGCGACTCGTCGCGCAGCTTTTCCGCAATCAGGAAGGTATGGGCCAATGCTTCCAAGAGCTTGGTCTTGGCTTGGGTGCGCTGCGCGAGGGTGGCCGTGGGAGCCAACTCAGCTACAGGCAGGCGGGTGAGGATTTTCCACTTGCCCAGGCCGGGCCGGGGGTGTGGCTTCAGGTCAGAGGGAAAATACTCGCGCAGCACCTCGCCAATCCGGGCTTCCAGGTTGGCCCTATCCTGCTGGGTGCGGGTGTCGCGCTTGGTGAGGCCAAACCAGCGGTTTTTGCCGCCTTTACCGTTGCCGAATCGAAAGCCTAGATGCACGTATTGATCATCCTGCAGTAAGTGGTGAAGGACAAAACCTACTACATCGTTGTGCAGGCCGGGCAGATCGATGACCAGGACGGAACTGGGGATGTGGCGGCCCTCATCGGTGTCCCAGGTTTTGAGCACGAAGGCCAGCGGCACTTCCTCTTTGCCGCGCTGGAAAGTGAAGCCGCGCAAGGGGTCCTTGGGCAGGGGGACGTTGGGCGCCGCCGTGTTGCGGATGGCGTAGTCGGCGTAGGTGAGCTGGATGGGGTGCACGGGTACCGTGTGGTCGCGCAGCAGCGCCAGCAGGTGTTGAAGCACGGGGGCTTCAATAACACGAAGCATAGAGCAAGAATGATGGGAAGCAGAATACCGGGTGGGCAAGTTACCGCGGTGCGGCGCTTCGCGCAACTGGCGTGGGGGTGCGTGGTGCCGCCTGCCGTTGGGCCTCACCCCCCGGCCCCCTCTCCCGAGGAGAGGAGGAGCCAGACGAAGCGGTAGAGATGCTTGGCTACGCCGCCGACCTTTGGTTCGGCTTCGCTCAGCATGACGGACGGTCTGTTGGTTTGTTCTTATACTCAAGACGCTTCCTATTTCAGACTGACCGGCTTATGTTAGTCGCTCTAGCGAGAGGCCGGGGTGGGGTTTGGGGCCGGCGTGGGTTCTTTGTAGCTTGCGTACTGAATGCGCGGCCGGCTGCGGGCGGCCGGGCTCCCTTTGTTTCTCCTTCCGAACCTGGCCCGCGGTGGTATGCGCGGGCTTTTGCGTTCTATAGTCAGCTGCTTTCGATATGGCCACTCTTGTTTCGGCTTCTGCTACTACTTCCGATTCGTACAAAAAGCTGCGGCAGTCGCTGCAGGATATGTTTATGCTGGATAAGGCCGAGCTGGATTTCGGCATTTACCGGGTAATGAACCAGCGCCGGGCCGACATT
The DNA here is from genome assembly GCF_044628455.1 of Hymenobacter sp. B81. Lineage (NCBI taxonomy): Bacteria > Pseudomonadati > Bacteroidota > Cytophagia > Cytophagales > Hymenobacteraceae > Hymenobacter > Hymenobacter sp. B81. The sequence goes on from NZ_JBIYZW010000005.1 coordinate 35,013, forward strand.
CAGCAGTTCCTGGACCACGACCTGCTGCCGCAGGTGCGGCAGGCCCTGACCGAGCACCTGGGCACCGACACGCAGGCCCTGCAACAGGAGCTGGACCGCACGATTGAACAGGTGTTGCAGCTGGGTTTTGAGCCGGATGCTACGCCCAAGGTGCAGGAGCTGCGGGCCCGGCTGGGGCAGGCCAGCGACGTGGTGGCCCTGGAAAACGAAGTATTCTCCCTGCTGACGACCTTCTTCCGGCGCTACTACAATCAGGGCGACTTTGTATCGCAGCGGCGCTACAAGCGTGATGTGTACGCCATTCCGTACGAGGGTGAGGAAGTGAAGCTGCACTGGGCCAACCACGACCAGTACTACATCAAGACGGCCGAGCACTTGAAGCACTACCAGTTCCGATTGGGCACGCGCACGGTAGTGTTTGAGCTGGTGGAGGCTCAGCTGGAACAAGGCAATAACAAAACCCAGGGCGAGCGGGTGCGCCGCTTTGTGCTGCACGAAGCCGAGCCCGTGCTGACGGAGGGCAACACCCTGCGCCTGCGCTTCCGCTACGAGCTGGTAGAAAAGGGGGTTAGCCAGGAGGCCCTGCTACAAGCCGCCGTGGACGGGCTGAAGCCGCTGATTCCGGCGGATTTCGCGGCCCTGCTGGCCCCGGCCGGCGCGGATGTCAAAGCCCCTACCCTGCTGGAAAAATACCTGCGCGACTACACCGCCCGCAATACCTTCGACTACTTTATCCACAAAGACCTGCGCGGCTTTTTGCTGCGGGAGCTGGACTTCTTCCTGAAAAGCGAGGTGCTGCTGCTGGATGACCTGCTGGCCGGCCAGCAGCCCACGGGCCAGGAGCTGCAGCAGCGCATGGGCCGGGCGCGGGCCGTGCGCCGCATTGGGGAGCAGATTATTGGCTTTCTGGCGCAGCTGGAAGAGTTTCAGAAAAGGCTTTGGCTGAAAAAGAAGATGGTAGTGGAGACGCACTACTGCTTTACGCTGGACCGGGTGCCCGAAGCCCTGTACTCTACCATAGCCAGCAATAAGCGGCAGCTGGCCGAATGGAAACGTCTGTTTGCGGTGGACGATATTAAAGCGGACTCCGTGACGGTGGGATTCCAGGAAGAAGCGTTGCCGCTGGAATTTCTAAAGCAAAACCCCTACCTGCTGGTCGATACGGCCTTCTTTGATGAAGACTTTAAGCTGGACTTGCTAGGTTCTATTGAGAACCTGGATGAGGAGTTGGATGGCTTGCTGATTAGCTCGGAGAATTTTCAAGCGCTGAACCTACTGCAAGCTCGGTACAAAGAGCATATTGACTGCATCTACATTGATCCGCCCTATAATACTGATGCAGGGCCGATCATGTACAAGAACGGATATAAGTCGTCTAGCTGGACTGCACTAATGGACAACCGGCTACAGATGGCACGCCCACTTCTTACCGAAAAGGGAGTATTAGCTGCCGCCATTGATGACGCGCAACAACGCGAACTAAGCTTTTTACTGTCGATGAATTTTGATGGCAATCAGCTTGGCACTTTTTGCGTCAGGTCAAACCCGTCTGGGCGGCCTACAGAAGCTGGTTACGCAGTATCACATGAGTATGTAATTTTTGCAGGTAATACTCCCCGTTCTAGCATTAGCCGAATGCCACCTACACCAGCTCAAATGGCTCGGTTTAAGATTCGTGACGACAAAGGTTTATTTGAGTGGAGGAATCTTCGACGTGACGGTTCTGACTCTGACCGTGACTCAAGGCGTACAATGTATTACCCCATTTACATTAGTGAAGCAACGATTAGAGTCCCGAAAATGGATTGGGATGACAAATCAGAAAGCTGGATTGTTAAGGAAAATCCGAAAGATTATGAGCAAGTAATTTATCCAATTAACGATGATGGAATTGAAAAAAGATGGCGTTGGGAATGGGAAACCGTCATGTCTTCGCTTGATAAGTTAGTTGTACGAAAAGATGGGACAGGCAAAGATTATATCTACTCTAAACGTCGACCCAATGAAGCTGGAGTAGTATCAGTATCATCTTGGTTTGATGCGAAATATTCTTCCGTTGAGCATGGCACGAAGATGCTCAAACACATATTTGGATATTCTCCATTCACTTATCCTAAATCATTATATGCAGTAATGGACGCCATTTATATAGGAGGTGGAGCAAAGTCCAATACTACGATACTTGATTTTTTCGCTGGCTCTGGAACTACAGCAAATGGCGTAATCAATTTAAATCGAATAGATGAAGGTCGGCGTAAGTACATCCTGGTAGAAATGGGCGAGTATTTCGACACCGTTACCAAACCGCGCGTGCTCAAAGCGGCGTACAGCGCGGAATGGAAAAACGGCAAGCCCGTGAACCGCAAGGGCATTTCGCACGCTTTCAAGTACATCCGGCTGGAAGGCTACGAAGACACGCTCAACAACCTGGAGCTGAAACGGACCAACGCCCAGCAATTGGCGCTGGAAACGCACAAGCCTCTGCGCCACGAATACCTGCTTTCCTACCTGCTGGACACCGAAAGCCGCAGCAGCCTGCTGAACCTGGATTGGTTTGAGAATCCGTTTGGCTGCCAGCTGAACATCACGCGGCAGTACGAGCAGCAGCTGGTGACAGTGGATCTGGTGGAAACTTTTAACTATCTGCTGGGCCTGGTGGTGGAGCACACCTACCGGCAAGACGGCTTCCGGGTGGTGAAAGGCCGCACCCAGGCCGACGGGCAGCGGGTGCTGGTGGTGTGGCGTGACGTGCGCCAGCACGACCACGTGGCCCTGCGTGAGTTCCTCAAAACCTGCCGCTACAGCCCCCTGGCGCACCAGTTCGACCGCATCTACGTGAACGGCGACCATACCGTGCCCAATCTGCTGGCTGACGAAGACGGACAGTGGCGCGTTACGTTGATTGAGGAAGAGTTTGCCCACCGCATGTTTGCCACCTCGGTATGAGCCATCAACTAGATCGTATTACAGTGCGCGGCTTTCGGTCATTGGCCGACGTGGAGCTGCGCATCCGCCCCTTGAACGTTCTAATCGGGCAGAACGGGGCTGGCAAGTCCAACTTCGTGGAGCTGTTCACCTTCGTGCGGGAGGTAATAGAGGAACGGTTGCAACGCTATACCGAGCTACGAGGTGGGGCGGAACGGCTGTTATTTTATGGCAGCAAAACCACGTCAGAAATTCAGGTGGAGTTGCGCTTTCCGCCGAATGGCTACGACTTCACGCTTGAGCCAACCGACGACGACCGGCTAATTTTTGTAGAAGAGCACGGTGCTTTCAAAACAGGCGACCATAATCCATATCCGTATCGGGAACAGCTGGCACGTTCAGGGGACCGGGAATCGGGACTAGGAAAGTACGTGCGCAAATATACCTACGGCGTGGGGCACCACGTGCGGAACGTGTTGCAAGACTGGCGGGTGTATCACTTCCATGACACCAGCCGGGACGCGGCGGTAAAGAAGCTGCAGGACATAGAAGACGCGCACTTTCTGAAACCAGACGCAGCTAATCTCGCTCCTTTCCTGCGGTGGCTAAACCTCAAGCACCCCAAGCACTATAAGCTGCTGCTGCATTCCATTCGCGGAGTGCTGCCGTTTTTCAAGGACTTCGTCTTTCGTCCTTCGCCTTTCAACGACAAGCAGATTCGGCTGGAATGGCAGGATAAGCATTCGGATATTGTTTTTAGCGGGCAAGACTTATCGGATGGCTCGCTGCGCTTTATCTGCCTGGCTACGCTGCTGCTACAGCCGGAGTTGCCCAGCGTGGTGCTGCTGGATGAGCCGGAGCTGGGCCTACACCCTACGGCTATTGAGGCGCTGGCGCGGCTGCTGAAGCAAGCAGCGGCCCGCACGACTGTTATCGTGTCGACGCAGTCGGTGAACCTAGTGAGCAGCTTCGCGCCGGAGGATGTTGTGGTGGTAGACCGGGACGCCCAAGGCGCTTCGGTGCTGCACCGCCTGGAACCGCAGCTGCTGAATAAATGGCTGGAAGAATACTCGCTGGGGGAGCTATGGGAAAAGAATATCCTGGGCGGTAAGCCACAATAAAGAAGTCCTCAACGATACGTCAACCCGTCATGCTCCATCCAGCGTCCGCGCCGCCGAAGCGGTAGAGATGCTTGGCTACGCCGACCTTCGGTTCGACTTCGCTCAGCATGACAGTCAGTTGACTTCCTAGGTAGCATCAATGGTTCGCATTAACATTACGGCCGAAGGCCAAACGGAAGAGGCTTTCATCAATCAACTGCTAGCTCCACACTTGGCTGCCCACGGCAAGCTGGTGCACACGCGCCGGCTACGCACCAGCCAAGCTCACAGAGGCGGATACTCCAGCTACGGGAAAGCCCGGTATGACATTGTCCAATGGCTACGCTCGGAGCCTGACGCTTGGCATACAACTATGGTAGATCTGTATGGCTTGCACAACGACTTTCCGGGGTACGCGGCTACGCGCAGACAAACTACGCCGGCGGGTAAGGCACAGCTCATTCAGCAGGCTTGGTTGGACGAACTCAGCCGGACCGAAGAACACGCCTGGCGCTTTCGGCCATACGTGCAGCTGCACGAATTTGAGGCACTGCTGTTCACCGATCCGGCCGTGATGGAAGAATGGCTGGGTTTGAACCGGGGGCTGGAGCCGGGTTGCTTTCACGACATAGTGCAGCGCTACCCGGACCCGGAATGGATTAACGACAGCCCCCTCACAGCTCCATCGAAGCGGATTATAGACCTGTGTGGCGGCTACAACAAAGTAGATGAAGGACTGCTGGTACTGGAAGAAATTGGGTTAGCCCGGTTGCGGGTAGCCTGCCCCCTGTTCGGAGCCTGGCTGACCATGCTGGAAAACCTCACGTAACGACTACACTTGAACTGATGGCAAAAGCAAAAACCGCGACGAAAGCCGCTGCCCGCCCGAAGCAGGCAACGGAGCTATCGGCTGCGCTGGTGCTGAACCACTATATTCTGCGCCTGTTTGGGGTGGAGGACTTGAAAGCCCTGTCGGAAAATCTGAAAGACAGCGCGCTGGAGGGCTACGAAGTGGATGGCCGTTCGCACTACTTTCATACACTGGTAAACCGGCTCTACGGCAGTGTAGACCTGTCGGAAGACCGACTGCGGCTGTACGACGACAACATATCCCGCCACACGAAGGAGATTGGGCGTCTGCGCCCGGTGACCTGGAAGTATTTCCAGTATTTGGCACTGCTGTTCACGGAAATCTACCTGGACGAGTATTTCCGCAACCCGGAGGAGCTGCTGCGCAAGCTGAACGAGCACCGCCAGAATACGGCGCCTACGGCTACGCGGGACTTTCGGCAAGTAGAGCCCTTCACGCTGGAAGGCCTCAATAAGCTGGCGTTCTGGAATGCCACCGGCTCGGGTAAGACGCTGCTGATGCACGTAAACATTCTGCAGTACAAGCACTACCTGAAGCGAGAACGGAAAGAGAAGGAGCTAAACCGCATCATCGTGCTGACGCCCAATGAAGGCTTGTCGAGACAGCACCTGCGGGAGTTCAAGGAATCGGGGATACAGGCGGTGCTGTTTGATAAGAACGCCGGTTCGCTGTTCGAGGGCAATAGCATTGAAATTATTGACCTGCACAAGCTGCTGGATGGCGAAACGGCCAATGAGGGCAAACCTGGCAAGGCAGCGGGCAAGAAAACCGACCAGAAGAAGGTAAAAACCATCGACGTGGAAGCGTTTGAGGGCAACAACCTGATTCTAGTGGATGAAGCCCACCGCGGCGGCGAGGACAGCAAGAAGGTGCGGCCCGTGCGTAACAAGCTGGCTAAGGGCGGCTTTGCATTTGAGTACTCGGCCACCTTCGGGCAGGCCGTGGCCGCTCAGAAGGACAAGAAAACGTCGGTGCTGCTGCAGGAATACGCCAAGGCAACGCTGTTCGACTACTCGTACAAATACTTCTACAAAGATGGCTACGGGAAGGACTACCAGATTCTGAACCTGGATGCCACCTGGAAGGCTACGGCTATTGAGCAATACCTGGCGGCGCTGCTGCTCAGCTTTTATGAGCAAACGCTGGTGTACCAGGAGCACGAGAAAGAGCTACTCCCCTACCTGATAGCTCGGCCCCTGGCCGTGTTTGTGGGCGGCAAAGTGGCGGCTGATGGGGAAAAGGCTGCTTCGGACGTGGTACCGCTGCTGCAGTTTCTGCACCGGTTTGTAAACCAGCCGGCCGCGGCCACTAACCTGCTGCACCGGCTGCTGGAACACGAAGACGGATTGCTGGATGGGCAAACCCCCCCGCGCCCAATTTTCCGAACGGCTTTCCGGTTGGTGCGGCAACGGTTTGAAGCACATGGCGCCGGCCGGGCTGGGGTAGTATACCAGGATATGCTGCGGCGGGTATTCAATACCGAATCGGCGGGCGCTTCGCTGCACTTGGACAATCTGAAAGGTCAGGATGGCGAGGTAGGCCTGCGGGTTGGCACATCGGACTACTTCGGGGTTATCAACGTCGGCAATGAGGACAAACTGCTTAAGCTCTGCCAGAAGGAGGGCTTGCTGACGGATGACAAAGCGTTTTCCAGCTCCCTGTTTCAGGGCCTGAACCACACGGAGAGCAAGGTGACCATGCTTATCGGGTCCCGAAAATTCTCCGAAGGCTGGAGCAGCTGGCGGGTGAGTACCATGGGCCTGATGAATATTGGGCGGGGTGAAGGGTCCGAAATCATCCAACTCTTTGGGCGCGGCGTGCGCCTGAAGGGCTTGCGGATGTCGCTGAAGCGTAGCGCGGCGCTGGACCCTAGCATCCGGCCGGCAACGGTACCTAAAGCGTTGCCGCTGCTGGAGACCTTGAACATCTTCGGTCTGCGGGCCGACTATATGAATGAGTTCCGCGAGGCCATGAAGAAGGAGGGTTTGCCGACCGACCAGACCCAACAGGTAGTGGTTCCGGTGCACGCCTTGCTGCCCGATCTGGCCGCGAAGGGGCTGAAGTATGTACGGGTGCAGTCAGCCAACGACTTCAAGCGCAGCGAATATGTGACGCTGCGACGGGAGCCGTTGCCCAGTTTGGTACGGCTTGATCGGCGGACCCGGCTGCAGATACAGCGCAGTGCCGCTTTACAAGCTGAAGCCGCCGCCAACGCGGGTCCGGCTTACCAGCCCCCTGCCCCCACCCTAACGGCTACTCACCTGGCTTTTCTGGATTGGAACCAAGTATTTTTTGAGCTGGAGAACTTCAAGAATGAACGACGGTGGACCAATCTGCTCATCAAGCGGGATGTGTTGCCGGAGCTGCTGGCTGACACCACCTGGTACGAGCTGAAGATTAACGAGGCAGAGCTTGAATTACGCGACTTGGGGAAACGGCTGCCGCTGTGGCAAGAGCTGGCCACTAGCCTGTTGAAAGGGTACTGTGAGAAGCTGTATAACCTGCACAAAGGGCGCTACTATGGCCAGCGCCTGGAAGTAGCGAAGCTGGACAGTAAGCACCCCAACATGCTGACGGAATACCGGGTAACCGTATCGACGCGGGAGCAAGAGCTGCTACAGAACCTGGAGAAGCTCAGTGAGCAGCTGGGTTCGGCTCCGTTGGCGGCAACGCAGAAGTTAGCACCGGGCTTTGAAGCTCTGACTAACCTGCAACACCTGTATAGCCCGCTGCTGTACCTGGGTCGCGGGTGGTCAGCGGACACGGTGCACGTGCAACCAGTAGCTTTGAATGACGGGGAGCTGGAGTTTGTGGAGGATGTTCGGCGGAGCGTAGAGCAGAACGCCGGCTTCTTTGCCGATAAAGAGCTTTACCTGCTGCGAAACCAGAGTCGGCGGGGCATCGGCTTTTTCGAGGCTAATAATTTTTACCCAGACTTCATTTTGTGGCTGGTAGCCAAAGGCCACCAATACGTGCTGTTCGTGGACCCAAAAGGGCTGCGGCAAGTACAAGGCTTCGGGGACCCCAAAGTGGCGCTCTACAAGAAGCTGGAACAGGAAATTCAGCCTCAGCTCGGGGACGATACCCTGACCATTTCTTCTTTCCTAGTGTCGAATACTCCTTATCAAGAGGTGAGCCACTGGGCTGGGCAACAGGGCCCGCATGACTTTGTGCAGCACCATGTGTACCTGCGGGGGTCTAATTCAAACTACCTGATGAGTATGCTACGAACGGTAATGAGTGCATAGAAAACGGGCGGCTGCTTCAATAGCAGCCGCCCGTTTTCTATTATCCCGGTTGAAATCACAACACCAAATCATCAGCGCAACTACTGAAACTGAATAGCTGACTGGTGAACTGGCAGTCGAGCATAGATGCAACATTAGGTAGTGACTCAAGTGAACTGAAGCTCGCATAGCCAACATAGAAGCATATTCATATTGCGGTGCTTCCGCGCTGCGCAAGAATGGCTCGGTGCGCAACATCAAATAACTCTCCCCCTGTCGCGCTTGCGGGCGGAGTAGTCACTCGGCACGAACGCCTACGACGAGGCGCGCAAAGCCGAGATTCTGCGCGCCTAACAGGAATGCACTTCGCTGCGGAGCCTCACGCGCATCGTTGGCGCAACAGCAGCAAACCGTGACGAGTTGGTTAAAAAAGCTTAACAGCTGTCGCTACTACGCCATATACTGGCCCCGCCGTGGCCCGTCGAAGGGCTGGAGTTGGACGAGCACTGCACGTTGGTTGTCAGCAAGCAGCGAAAGATATGGCTCTGATTGGCTCTGTGCCGGCTTACGCGCCAAGTGGTCGCTTACACGCTGGTTAACCGCGGCCGGCGCACCGCATGTTGGCTCTGGCGCAAGACTACTGACACGCCTGGTGCTATACCAATTTGTGGGAAGCCTGCACTGGCTTCATCCCTTGTGCCAGCACCTTTCGGCTACGCGCCTTGACACAACCAACCACACTGAGCGTTTCAATCCCGTCTTGCGCGCCCGCCTCGACCGTTTAGTAGGCAAAATCCTCTCTTTATCCCGCTTCAGAAATCTTCTGGAGGCGTGGACCAAATACTTCTACGATAATGTAATGCCTCTCGTCAGCCTAATTGAGCCACCATTAACTAAATTTTTAACAATGACCCTAAGTGAGTAATCTAAGAAAAAGCTAATTTATTTAGTTGCTGTTAATCGCGCCAATTTTTTTAGCTTATTTTGCAGCTAAAAGCTGAATAGTTACTAGCTTATTCAACCGATAAGCATCTTCTCAGTCACTCTTTGTTTCGCGTCAGTACCTTTTGCACTTTATGGCTCTTTTTACTGAACAACAATTAATTAACCGGGTAAGTCGCCAGCAGATTACTGGCCTAGCCGGCTATGATATGAGCCGAAAGGCTCAAGTTCTTCTTAGCAAAACCCGAAATTTCCAGAATACCCCTCAGGGACGCTTGAAGAGTTATGACATCTTCTTGTCTCACAGTACGAACGACGCGCAGAAGGTAGCTGGCCTTAAGCTGTTGCTAGAAGACATGGGCTACAGCGTGTACGTGGATTGGATTGAGGACCCTCAGCTGGACCGCACCAACGTGACCAAGGACACAGCCGCCGTCCTCAGGGGCCGGATGCATACCTGTCGGTCGTTGTTCTACGCTTTTTCGGAGCACTCCGGCGGCTCCAAATGGATGCCGTGGGAGCTGGGCTACTTTGACGGCATCAAGCAAATGGCCGCCGTACTGCCAATCCGGGCGGGCAGCACGGCTTCGGATTCTTTTCAGGGCACCGAATACCTGGGCCTGTACCATTACATTACCGTCGGCGACGACACGACGGGTCGGCGGGGGCTGTGGGTGCGGGAGAGCGTCACCAAGTACATCGTCTACGAAGAATGGCTTAAAAGTTCCCAACCAATCCAACGCTAACCCCATGACGCGCGAACAGGAACGATTTATCAAGGAATTCGTCGCGCACCTCTTTGAGGGCGACGCGGCCATCTTCGCGGGGGCCGGGTTGTCGGCCGGGGCAGGCTACGTCAACTGGTCAGGGTTGTTGGCCGACATTGCCGATGATTTGGGCTTGCACATCGACCGGGAAACAGACCTGATCTCGCTGGCCCAGTTTCACAGCAACGCGCGGGGCCGCAGCAAGCTGAATCATAAGATCCTGGAGGAGTTTACGGCCGAAGCGGAGGAAACAGAAAACCACCGCATCCTGGCTCGGCTGCCGGTGGCCACTATCTGGACCACAAACTACGACACGCTGCTGGAGGATGCCTTCAAGAAATCCGGCAAGCGACCTGACGTGAAGTACACCGTGCCGCAGTTGGCCAACAGCCTGCCCAAGCGCGACGTGACCATCTACAAGATGCACGGCGACGTGAACCACCCCAACGAGGCCATCATCACCAAGGACGATTACGAGAACTACCACCGCCGCTTCCAGCCCTACGTGACGGCGCTAAGCAGCGACCTCATCACGAAGACGTTTCTCTTCATCGGCTTCAGCTTCACTGATCCCAACCTGGACTATATCTTAAGTCGGGTGCGGATGAATTTTGAAAAAAACTTCAAAAATCACTTCTGCTTCATTCGCCGCATCAAGCTCGGCGATAAAGGCTCTGAGAAGCAGGCAGACTTCGACTACAACACCCGCCGGCAGCAGCTGATGCTCAACGACTTAAATCGCTTCAACATTCAGGCCGTGATGATTGACGACTATGCTGACATCACATCCATCCTAGCCGAGGTGGAGCGACAGTACAAGCGGCGCACCATCCTGCTATCGGGCAGCGCCGAGGAATACGGCTCCTACAGCCGCGAAGAGGCCACGGGCTTCATCCACAAGCTGAGCGGCGAGCTGATTAAGGCCAATTACACGATAGTCAACGGCTTTGGCTGGGGGGTAGGCAGCGCCGTTATCAACGGGGCGTTGGAAGTAATTCACAAGCAGCCTGGGAAATTCAGCGAGAGCCAGCTTATCATGCGGCCCTTTCCGCAGTTCGAGACTGGCCAGCAGAAGCTGCCGGAACTGTGGCACGACTACCGGATGCGGATGACGAGCTACGCCGGCGTAGCCCTATTCATCTTCGGCAACAAGCTGGAAGCGGGCCAGGTGGTGGCGGCTGGTGGGGTGCGCAAGGAGTTCGACATTGCCCGGCAGCAGGGCTTGGTGCTACTTCCGGTTGGCGCGACCGGTTACATGGCGCGCGAATTGTGGGCAGCGATAACAGCTGACTACGACGCATATTTCGGCGCTGCGCCGGCTGAGCTGCGCCCGCTCTGGGAGCAACTCGGCGATGAAAGCCAGCCCCTGATGAGCCACATTACCACTATCAAGCAAATCCTCACCCTGTTAAACAGCGCACGCTAACCGCATGGCCCGCAACATCTACTTCAGCTTTCACTACCAGCGCGACATCTTCCGGGTGCAGGTCGTGCGCAACTCGTGGGTTTGCTACCCCTCCAACCGCCACGCCGGCTACTTCGACCGTGGCCTGTGGGAAAAAGCCAAGACGGAGGGGGATGCGGCCATTCGCCGCCTGATTGACAACGGTATGCAGCAAACCGGAGTCACGGTGGTACTTATTGGGGCCGAAACGGCTTCCCGGCCCTGGGTGCGCTACGAGATTGAGCGCAGCATCGAGTTGAGCAAGGGGCTGCTGGGCATTCGCATCCACGGCATCTCGTCGCTACACAATAGCCCCGACTACCCGGGCAGCAACCCGTTTGATTTGTATGGGCCTTATTCCGGCAACTCCCTGCGCACTTCGTACTCTGTACCCGTGTATGACTGGATTGCCAACCATGGCTACCAGAACTTTGGCTCCTGGGTGGAGCAGGCTGCCCTGCGGGCTGGCCGCTAAACCGGCGCATCCTTCTCCTGTGGTTTTAGTAAGCAGCATCGAATGGCTCGGCGGGTTTTCTTTAGCTTCCACTACGAGGACGTGAAGTCGTTCCGCGTAAACGTGGTGCGCAACAGCAATTTCTTTAAACTTAAAAATGATGCTTCGCGCATTATCGATGCCTCGCTATGGGAAAAGGCTCGCCTCAAGGGCACGGCGAACCTCAAAGAACTTATCGATACCAGCTTGGTAGGCTCTTCGGTCACGGCCGTGCTCATTGGCAGCGCTACTCACAGCCGTCGCTGGGTGAAGTACGAATTAGTCAAAAGCTTCATGAAGGGCAATGCCATTTTGGGCATTCACCTCAATCGCATCCGGGAGCGCACAACGGGCCTAATTACCCGCAAGGGTCTCAACCCGCTGGAGCGGCTGGCCATCTACGTGCCCGACGACTACCGGCAGCTGACCTTTCTGGAACTGGTCGATGGCCGCTGGCAGGAATTTGCTCTATGCCCAACGGTAGCGAACCGGGAACGCAACACGGTGCTGTTCGAGGAATCTTGGCGAGCGTGGTTTGGCCGTGTTAGGGATAGTGAGCGCATCATCCGGTTTTCCGACTTGTTCGAGACCTATTGCTGGATAAAGGATGATGGTTACTACAACCTAGCCGATTGGATTGAAGCGGCTCATGAACTGCGTATTTGTTCAGTTTAATAGCTTTTGCGAAAAGACATTATTCTAAGTTGTTTACAACTATGCGAATGTTAACTAGATGCTGCGTTACACTAATTGGGTCGACACTGATTTGTTCAAAACTATCCAGCGGTTAGTCGTTGATTTAAAAGTTGCCCGGTTTGGCTCGTCTCAATGGGATCAAGCTATTATTGTATCCACCGGATGTTTTACCAGGTGGTCGAAAATAAGGGGTATCCGCGTCTTGGTCTCCCCGAAAGACCGACAACTGCGCTGCCTAGGAAAATAAATAAGTATGCTAATTGGTCGAAAGAAGCCGCAAAAGTCCAAACTGTACGAGCATTATTGGTACTTCGCGGCTAAGCGGCAAGATGTTTTCTTGAAGCGTCTCGAAAAACCTACCGGTCCTTGGACGAGTGACCCGGTGCTGAATAGCTACCGGTTTACCAACGTCTTCCGCGCCCTAGACCGGGTAACCCAATACCTTATCGGGATACAAGCGGAGCAGCAGGATTCCCGCAACGTCTTGTTCAATACGCTGCTTTTCAAGCTATTCAATAAGATTGAAACTTACCGCTACCTGGAGCGGGCGCTGGGGCCGCTCCGCGCTGAGGAATTTGACCTAGCCCGCTACGACGAGCTGCTGACCTACCGTATGGCGGCCGGGCACACCATCTACTCGGGAGCCTACATTATGCCCTCGGCAGGGCGGGTGTACGGTCACAAGCTCAAACATACGAACCACTTGGCGCTGCTGGCGCAAATGCTGGCCGACAGACTGGAAGAGCGTGTGCAGGCGTGTCAGACCCTGAAAGAAGTGTACGACTTGCTCATTGCCTATCCCTCGCTCGGCAAGTTTCTGGCTTTTCAGTACGCCATAGACTTGAACTACAGCTCGCTCACGGACTTCTCCGAGATGGATTTCGTAGTAGCCGGCCCCGGTGCTATCAATGGCATTCACAAGTGCTTTTCCTCGCTGGGCGACTACAGCTACGAGGAGGTCATCCGGCTGATGACGGAAGAGCAGGAAGCGGAGTGTGCCCGGCTGGGGCTGACCGCTCCTAGCCTATACGGGCGACCGTTGCAACTTATTGACTGTCAAAATTTATTTTGCGAGGTGGATAAATACCTGCGGGTCACTCACCCGGAAACGGTCAGCGCTGGTGGGCAGAAACGAATCAAGCAGCGGTTTACCGCTAGTACAGAGCCGCTTACTTATCTTTTCCCCCCTAAGTGGGGACTAACTCAATCTACTAGTATAGAATGGCCTCAACCAGCAATCGCCGACATCTTTTCATAAGCCATCACCACCAGGACGATGCGGAAGTAACCAAGCTCACGCAGCTGCTGGCTGGCAAAGGCTACGACGTGCGCAACAGCTCCGTGCGCATGAAGCCCGAAAACCAGCGCCGCATGGAGAAGAAGCTCGTAAGTGAGGCAGTTATCCAACGTATTCTCAGCATCAAGATTACTTGGGCCAGCACCGTCGTCGTGCTCATCGGTAAAGACACGCACACCCGGCCGTGGGTGAACTGGGAAATCGACAAGGCAAACGAGCAGGGTAAGCGCATCGTGGGCGTATACGCCCGCGGCGGTACGGAGGCGGACATTCCGCCCAGCCTGGAGAAGTACGGCTCGGCTATCGTTGGCTGGAATACGAACAGCATCATGGCCGCAATTGACGGAACCAACGAGTTCCAGCAGCCCAATGGCACGCCCCGCGTTCCACCCACGCCAGCCAGCTCGTACACCTGCTGATATGAGCCGGGTCTACCTCTATGTAGTAGATAGGGACTTGGGCTTCGCGCCCAACCCCTACCACGGCATTTGCAGCTTGGCCACGTGTAAGCCCACCATTCGCAACACCGCCCAAGTTGGCGACTGGGTAGTGGGGATCGGAGGGGGGCGGCTAAACGCAACTGGCCGGTGCGTGTACGCGATGCAGGTCACCGCTAAAGTCACCTTCAATCAGTACTGGACAAACCCAGCCTACCAAGATAAAAAGCCTGTGCGCAATGGCAGCAAGAAGATGATGTTGGGCGACAACATCTACTTCCGCGACCAGACCGAACAGTGGCACCAGGCTCCCTCGCACCACAGCAACGTCGACGGCTCGATTAACACTGACAACCGCGACCGCGACACGCAGTCAGCTTATGTCCTGCTCTCGACCCGGTTTTACTACTTTGGCAGCGCGGCGGTGGATATTCCAGACGGCCTGTTGCAGGAGCTAGGCTATAAAAATGGCCGCGGGCACCGGGTCTACTCGCTGGAGGATGCCAGTAGGCTGATAGCCTGGATAGAGGGCCATGCGGAGGCTTACAACAAAGTGGTAGCCGACCCTTTCAATTTTGATAAAAGTGCCGCGCACTATTCCGTTAAAACCAACCGCATGACCTGACAGCCACTACTTGTGCGGCCGCCTTGCTGATCTACAAAAAGGCTAACTGCTTGCGAAACAGAGACAGGTAGGAGTAGCGGCGGCTGAGCATCGGGTCAAAAGCATCGGGCTGGCGGTCGAAGATGATCTTAGCCGCTCCACCAGTCGTGGCCACGGGTAGTGTAGGGGCATCCGGCTGGTGCTCTTGGAAGAGACGGAATTCCTCTTCAACCCCTTCCATACCACCGATGAAGATGCCCGCTTCAAACGTGTGCTCGGTCAGCATACGCCGCCGCATCTCGGCCAGGCTGGTTTCCCGGTCGGGTGTACCCTCGGTTACTACCACGGTCTCAAACACGGCATTACTTTCCGGGAAGCGTCCAGCGAAGAAGGCGGATTGGTACAAGACCACCTTATGCTGAGTCGAAATATTCAGCCCTTCCGCAATAACCCGTATCATCGGCGTAATGGCCGGATGGCCGCCCCACACTAGCGTGGCGCTTGGCAGCACCAGCGTGGCCAAGGCCCGAACGGCCTCCCGAATGGCCACGACATCGGCCGTGCGGTAGTACTGCTGGTTGCGCTGCGGGTCCGGCACGCTAGCCGAAAGAAATACCTTTTTCATAAGCTGGAGAGCCACTGTTTGACCTTGGCGATGCGCACGGATTTTATTGGCAGATGGCCGTCGAGCCACTGCAGGTGCTGCTGCCACTTTTGCCGCAGATTATTGTCATCATAGAGTAGGATAGCCCCCTCGCTGGACGAATTACCCACGGCCTCCAAAATTTCCCCGACCTCCTGGTACCGCAAGGCTTCGGGCACACCCACAGTCGGGATGGCCGCTACCTCTTTGTGGGGAGTCTTAATAAGCACGTACTGCTGCGGCTGAAGTACTACCTCGAAGTTCAACTCGTCGGCCGTCAGCTTTAACTCGCTCACGAGGTTATGGTACCGGGCCGACAGCGACCTGGCCCGAAGTGATTCCGCCAGCGTGGTTATGCTCGCAACAGTGGCATCGGTCAGGGTTTCCATGCCGTTAGCATCGGTCGATACATCGGCGCTGGATAGGTAAATCCGCTCGCACAGGGCGGAAGCCGGGTCAGGCTGGTGGCCGGGCCATATCACTTGGATGATCCCGATGGACATTGCTGAAGCCCGGGCCAGTTCCGCGCTCGTCCACCGGCTCTGCATATAGCCGGGAGTATCTAGGAGCACGACCACGTCCGTATCGCTCAGCTTATGCCAGAGTACTTCCTGGAATGGTTCGCCTGGCCGGATGCTGACTGTATCCAGAAATACGTCGAAGCCACTGCCGTCGAGATGCTCGTAGAGCTGGATGGCGGCAGCGCGTGAATCCAGCCGCCTGTAGCTGATAAAGAGCTTGCGCGTCCGGCGCAGCAGATTCAGGACTTCTAGCACGACGCTAGTAATGGCCGCAATGCCTCCCGAAGCGGCTTTTAATTCGAGGCCGTTGACCGGATACAGGCACTCGGGAACGAGCGACTGGTAGCTAGTTAGATTGTTTACCACCGGGATAATCATAAACCCTGCGTCCACGACCTTCTGCGCTGCCTCGATTGCGTCGGCGGGTAAGGTAGGGGTGCCGAAGAAAACGGCTACGAGTGGGGCGGACTCCACAAAAGAGTTCAGCGTATCTGCGTAGAGTATCTTGACATGGGTAGACGGGTCGATACCTAATTCGGCTACCCTAGCAAGTAAATCGGCTTGGAGCGCCGCCATATCAGCCGAGCCTACTTCCCCTAATAAGGCAACTTGGTAGGGTATAATATTCATACGATTGTGCGAGGAAACACCTAAGCAACTCAACAGATTGCCACGCGAAAATAGTGGTACCAGGTCCGACGACAAGCTTTACCGCAGCCTTTATACTTTCTGGAAAAGCATCTCAGCTTCTTAGCTGTATTTAAAAAGGTTGAATAAAAACTAATCGACATCTTCTCAATCCCAACTGCTGCTGGTAAAGATCAATGCTACCCTCACTCCCGACTCTGATTGTCACCGTTTGGTGCACCGATATCCCCGCCACTGGGGCGGCATTGGAGGGCTGACCACGGAGCGCAGAATTCGTCTCACCTAGGAATAGAAGTCGATTTAGGTTTGTCGGGTCTATGTTTTTAACTCAAAACTTAGTACCGATAAGTAAGTATTATCGGTACTAAGTTGATTGACCGGATAGTCTATCCATCGGTAATTGTGGGTTATCGATACTGATTTAGCTGCGCTGTGACCTCCTCCCAATTGCTGGACCGCCCAAAACTAGAGGTTCAGGCGTTCTGAAGCTCGACCGTAATGGCGGCTGCCATTACCTGATCAGGCGTTAAATTCTGGAGCGAGCTATGCGGTCGGAAGCTGTTGTACTCCTGCCGCCACTGCTCGATCTTTTCCTGCGCATCGGTCAGCGACAGGAACCAGTGTACGTTCAGGCACTCATCTCGGAAGCTGCCGTTGAACGACTCAATATACGGGTTGTCCGTCGGTTTGCCCGGGCGCGAGAAGTCCAGTGTGACTTGCCGCTCGTAGGCCCATTTGTCGAGCGCCTTGCTGATGAACTCGCTCCCGGTGTCGACCTGGATGCGCTCGGGCACCACGCCCAGCGCTTGGTGCAAGTGGCTCATCACGGCCACCACGTCTTCGCCTTTCAGCGACTGCCCCACGTGAATGGCCAGGCACTGGCGGCTATAGTTATCGACTATCGTTAAGGCCCGGATTTTCCGGCCGTCGAAGAGTTGGTCGGCCACGAAATCCATGCTCCAGCTCTGGTGCGGCCGCTGGAGCTCGACCCGCTCCAGCCGGTGGGCGGCGGCGCGGTTGCGCTTGGGCCGCTTGCTGCGCAAGTGCAGCCCTTCCAAGCAGTAGAGTCGGGGTACCCGCTTGTGGTTGTCGGGCCAGCCTTCCCGACGCAGCAGCGTGAACAGGCGCTGGCAGCCGTAGCGCACCCGCACCTGGGCCAGCTCCCGCAACCGTTGGCGCAATACGGTGTCGTCCCGCCCGTGCGGCTGGTAGTACCAACTCGAGCGTTGCAGCGAAACGAGCTGACAGGCGCGACGCGTAGACAACCGGTAGGCGTCGATCAAGTGTTGGGCCGCGTGCCGACGCTGCACGGGCCTCAGAACTTTTTTTTGAGCACGTCCTGCAGCATCTGCTTGTCCAGGCTCAAGTCGGCCACGAGCTGTTTGAGGTGCAGGTTTTCCTCTTCCAATTGTTTCAACCGGCGCAGTTCGGGCACGCCCAGCCCGCCGTACTTTTTCTTCCAGTTGTAGTACGTGGCTTCACTGATGCCCATCTTTCGGCACACCTCCGCAACAGCCACGCCCGTCTCGGCCTGGCGCAGCGCAAACACGATTTGCGCCTCGGTAAACTTTGTCTTTTTCATGGCACGTCTCTCTTGGTTTTAAGGTACGACAAGTGCCTGACGACTCTACTTTACAGCGGTCCAGTTTTGTGGGAGGAGGTCACCTAGACTTTAACGCCCTATAAGCATCGGCGCTTGCTAGCGCAAGGTCCCTGGTCCCTGGTCCCTGGTAAGTCCCAACGGTGAGCAACTTCCCCCGCCTCAATGCGCGGCCCAAATACTTCAAGCGCATTTCGTAGCACACCGCGATGGGAAGTCGCAGCCGCACGAACTGGACAAAAGTCCTGATCGTCGGGTGGCTTTCCACCTGGTGGAACCCAAAACCGAACAGAAGGTGTCCAAGGATGCGGGCAGCTGGAACCAACGCTGGCTCCGCCCGTTTATACCGAATTAGCCAAACAACCTTTGCCTAGCGGTTTTGCGCTTGGTCCGACCTAAATTCATACTTAATGATTTCTTCGTTTTTGCTCCTGCGCTATTCGGCTACGGCCGCAGTGCTTCTGAGCATGAGTGGCGCCTGCCCGGCTCAATCGCCTCCGCCCGCTTCTACCACTCGTTACCGGGCTACGGCCATTGGCATCTCGCTCGGTTGGAACGCTCCTTACGCCCTAGGCCTGGAATTGAGCCACTTGGTGAGCCGCAAGCTGGACCTGAACGCGGGCATCGGCACGGGCTTTAGCGGCAACAAATTTGGCCTGGGCACGCGCTACTTCGTGGTGCCGGAGCACCGGATTTCTCCCTACTTCGGCTTAAACGTAGTGTACTCACCCGGCCAGCGCGACATCAGCGTGGACAACAACAACACCCGGCTTTCCTCTCGCCCTATCGGCACCCTGGATGTGCGACCCACCACCGTGGTGCATCTGCGCTCGGGACTGCGCTGGCAGCCGGGCAAGCAGCCCGGTCGCGTGGGGGTGCTCGGCACCATAGGGTACGGCATACGGACCAGCAAACCCTTCCGCTACACGATATACGAAGGATACGAGGAGCCCAATAGCAGCACGAAGCTGGCCAACCGCATCCTTTTTCTCCCAGGTGGGCTGGAATTATCAATGGGGCTGAGCATCGGCCTAGGCCAGAAGATGCGGGAGTAGCGGCTGACTTCGTACCCGTCCTCAAGCGCCAGCGTCACCAACAAGCGGAAACCCTGAGCTCAGTACGGTAGAGGCGGGTTTTGGGACCCTTCGCCGCGTCCTGCGTGTTGGGGTGCTTACGCCACTTGGCTACAGTCTTAGGGTTGATGCCGTGGCGCAATCCAGCGCCGTCCGGAAAACCTATAAAGTTTAGCACAGTGCGGCGGCATCAACCCCAAGTTTGCGTCTATGTTCGCTGCCCCAAAACCACCCAGCGGTTACTTTCGACATCACCGCCGTGGCATGCGCCGCCCCAGCCGTCAGCGAGCTGCGCCAGATGTACCCCTACACCCTGAACAACAACGGGCTGGTGTACTTCGGCGGTGGCTTGCTCAAGCGCGCCTTGTAAGGGCCGGACCCGGCTTCCAGGCCGCCGCTGACCTACACCATGCCGTTATGAACCGCCTCTTCTTTACTGGCCTGCCGCTCGGAGCCGCCTAGTTTACATCCCTGGGTATTGTTAAACAAATAGGGCAAAACCTCCGGGCAGGGAGGAAAATGCCCCTACTACTAGCGCTCTGGCGCTAACGGGGCGTATGCGCCCTAAAAAGGGAGCTTTGCAGTTACTCCCCCAGTCAGTCGAAGTAGCGGGGAAACACCCGTGGACCCTAGTCGGCCCCAGCTAACGTTTGACTGCCTAACGGCTTGTTAGGGCCAAAAGCAGACGCCGGCACCCCTGAGTCGGGGGGGTACCCTATTTGTTTAACAACACTCATATGACTCTTGCTGATCTTGAATACTTCACCGGCAAAGGCGGACGCAACTTTTAGCAATTAAGAAAACCGCTGGAGTCTGAAAGATGCAAGAACGGGCCGTCCGGTAAACCGCAGGGGCGGCACGATTACAATCGTGCCGCCCCTGCGGTTTACCGGACGGCCCGTTCTTGCATCTTTCAGACTCCAGCGGTTTTCTTAATTGCTAAAAGTTGCGTCCGCCTTTGCCGGTGAAGTATTCAAGATCAGCAAGAGTCATATGAGTGTTGTTAAACAAATAGGGTACCCCCCCGACTCAGGGGTGCCGGCGTCTGCTTTTGGCCCTAACAAGCCGTTAGGCNCGCTGGGGTTGCCGTAGGTTACGCCGTTGCAGCCGCAAACGGGATTGAGCTCACGGGTTGTGAAAGTGGTCCGCCGGGCCAGCTCCGGGTCGATGCACTCACTCGGAGCCGGGCAGGTCTTCTGGCAAGATGCAAGCAGGCTGCTTATGCCTAGCAGCAAGGCAAATGTGTACTTCATGTGATTGAATGAAAGGGGTTACTAACGAGAGCCCGTCCCGCACCGAATGGTTGCAAATTCACTATCATCTATGGCCTTGGATAAAAGTTAAATGGTCTAGTTAAGCCGGACACTTTTCGGACGTGGTTTGGAGCGGGGTTTCAAAGCGGTTGGGTGAGTGGTAAGCGAAGGCGGAGTGCCTGCGCTCGTCGTTGTAGTAAGCAATGTAGTGGGCGGTTCCAGGCGCGCCTCTTCCAGGCTGGGGTGCGCCCTGGCCGAGCACGAACGCAACGTGCTCGTGCAACGCACCCGCGCCGGGCTGCCGGCCGCCCGCGGCCGGCAGGGCGGGTGCCCCGCGGGCCTGGCCCCGCGCTACCAGAAAATCGCGCCCGCCGTCAAGGGACTCTATGAAGCCGGCCAGCAGTCCACCCGCCAGCTCATAGACTACTTCCAGATCGGCTCGCGCCGTACGCTCTACAAAATAGGGCCAAAAGCAGACGCCGGCACCCCCGAGTCGGAGGTTTTACCCTATTTGTTTAACAACACCCTTATTGGGGTATTACTGTTCGTCTTCTACCTGTTTCACCCGGCCCCGCTTACCTTCAACCGGCCCATCTACGAGCAGGTACTCCAAAGCCCCGACGCCAGCAAAGCCCAGCAATTGGAGCGGCACCTGCGCACCGTGCAGGCTGCCCAGCAACAGGCCGCGACGGATTTCGTAAGCGCCCGCCACGCCGCCGACCCCGCCCGGCAAGCCGCCGCCCAGCGACGCTTGCAAGACACCCAAAACACCCTAACCGCCATTCGCACTAGCTGGCAGGCGCTGGTGAAGCGCACCGGCTCGGCGGCCGAGGCAAAGGATACGGACTACGTCTTCATCACCTTCGTGCTTCAATACCTGCCGCGAGGCCTCGTCGGCCTGCTCGTCGGCGTGGTGCTGAGCGCCGCCATGAGCGGCGCCGCCGCGGGGCTGAACGCCTTGGGTTCCACCACCCTGGTGGACCTTTATCGGCCGTTCTCCAAGCGGCCCGTCTGCACAGAAGCCCATCTGGTGCGCGTCTCGCGCTGGGCCACCATGGGCTGGGGCGTGCTGGGCGTGGGATTTGCCTTGTTTGCGGTTCGCATGGAAAACCTGATCCAAGCCGTTAATATTATTGATTCCCTGTTCTACGGCATCATTCCGGGCATTTTCGCCGTGGCCTTCTTTCAACCCAAAGTGGGCAGCCGGGCCGTTTTCTGTGCCTCAGTGGTCACGCAGATAGCCACGGGACTGGCTTTTTGGTTGACGGATATCGCCTATCTGTGGTATAACGTCCTAGGATGCCTGGCAGTGATGCTGCTGGCGATGGTCTTGGAGCGGATTTTTCTTGCCCACTCCCGGTTTGCTTTAGACGCGCAGCACGAGGCGGAAGAAGAGGCGACCGTTAACGACAATTTCGTACCACGAAGCAGCGTACGCTAACTGATGTGCTTAATTTCGTGCTCAGTCGCCGGGCGGGGGGTACCCTGCTGAGTAGGACGCCCGAGGTGAAGTGGTCGAACGATGGGATGCCACGTGCATTCGGATGCCCTGGGCGGACAGCGCATGGATGCATCGGCGTAGCATGCTAATCAGTGCCGACCAGAATAGCTGTTGCGCAAGAACCATTCTTGTCCAGTAAATTCTTCAGCGAACTGGAGGCCGCTTGCAAACCCTTACGCCCACGTATCCACTTTAATGATCATGCCTCTCTCGTCCAACACTTGCCTTGGCTGGATGTTTAATTCAAAGTTGAAGCTGGTGGGGTCAACTAAGGTTCATTGGAGCATAGTCCGAAGGTGAGCCGGGTGGGGTCACGAGATTAAGATAACCGGAGTTTGTTGATGTTGTCGTAGAGGAACTACCACTGGGCAGGTCGCGCACGGGCTTAGCTGTTTGGTGTAATTACAGGTATGCAGAAAGGTATGTAAGACCTTCTTTGGCAGCCATGTGCTCGACTATCGCGTCCCAGTCGCCAGAATAGTAGCTTAGGGCAAAAGCCCGGGTCCACAAACAAACCCCAAAGGCACGACGCCAGTGGCACCGTGCCTTTAGGGTTAGAGAGTTTACGCAGGGCGTTTGACGGTAGCCCAGCCGGGGCCACCGCCCGCGCTTACAGCCGCAGCTGGGCGCTGGCGTCGGTAGAGCCGCCGAAGATTCCGAAGCCGGCTGTAACGTTGGAGTACAGCGGCGATGGTTCAGAGAAGGGGTTGCCGTTGCTGTTGGAGTAACGCCGGTAGCTGGTGTAGAACAGGTACAGGTCGCGGGTGATGTGCGAGAGCGTGACTTCCAAATACGCCACTTGGTTGCCTACGCTGCCCAGGGAGTACTGCAGGTCATCGGAATAGCTCACACGCTGTCCATTCACGTTGGCGTCGGAAAAGGCGTTGAGGCTGGATGTGCCAAGACCCGAGATGCGAAAAGTCGGCAGGTTGAGGCCGTTCTCGTCCGGAACCGGCTGCAACGAGCCGATTGGCTCCCCTTGGGCGTTGACGAGGCGGGCCGTGGCTAGGTAATAATCGCCCTCGGCGGCGGGGTCGTCGAACGCGACGGTCACGCGCAGGCGGCTCTGGTCGCCGGTGCTGCTGAGGGGCATAACGCTGATCTGCACCGGCACAAGCGTCGGTAGGGTGAGGCGGCTTTCGGCCGGGACCATGTCCGGGACGGTCACGCGCACAGCGTAGGTACGGCCGGGCTCGAAGCGGTAGCGCTGCGTGGGTTGGTAGCGGCCTTTCTGGAAGGAAGGCGGTGCGCCTGGGGTCGGCACCACGGGGCGGTAGCGCTCTACCAACTGGTCGACCTCGTCGCGTACTTCGATGACCGCCTGGTCGTTGCCTTCCAACCGTCGCGTGTCGTAGCCACGCTGGCTGACGCTCACGAAGGGGGTCCGGCCAACGAACGAGGCACGGCGTAGCGCCTCGTTCGGGTCTAGGTTGTCGAGGGTGAGCAGCAAGGCCACGCTGGGCGTGTGTGCGGGCTCGGGTACGTCGATGGTGGTTTCGCAGCCGGCCAGCAGCGGCAAAACTAGTAGAGCCGCGGCGCCGTAGCCAAAGCTGATAATTCCGGCCGAAACTGACGAGGAAAGTGCATTAAACTGGGCGCGTTGCATTAAAAGTTGAAGTTTTTGCTGAACGAAGGAAGGATGGGAAACAGGCTGATCTGGCGGTAGCCGGGCTTCTCGCGCACGTTGCCGTTTTGATCGGTGTAGCCTTCGCGGTAGTACATGAAGTAGGGGTTGCGGCGGCTGTAGGCGTTGTAAAGCGAAAAGCTGTTGACGACTTCGCCCCACTTCTTCTTCTTGGTCTTGCTCAGGTCCAGGTCCATGCGGTGGTAGGCGCGCATGCGGTAGGAGTTGCGCGGACCGTAGTCGTCGAACTGCCCGAAATCAGATCCGAGCAGGAAGCGGCCCCGCGAGAGGGTGATGGCGTTGCCGGTGCCGTACACCCAGGTGCCCGACAGGCGCAAGGTGGGCGAAAACTGGTGAATGACCACCAGCGAAGCGTCGTGGCGCCGGTCGTACTTGAAGGGGTAGAGCTGGCCTTGGTTCAGCTCCGCAAAGCGGCGCGTGCTCCAGGCCAGGGTGTAGCCGATCCAGCCCGTGGTGCGGCCCGACTTCTTCTGCACGAACACTTCGCCGCCGTAGGCCCAGCCCCGGCCGCTGGTCACCTTGTCCTCCCAGTTGTTGTCGGTGGTGCCCAGGAAGTCGGCGCCCTCGCGGAACTCGATGAGGTTGTGCATGGGCTTGTAGTAGCCCTCCAAGCTTAGCTCGTAGTCCTCGCCGTGGAAGCGCAGGTTGCGGGCCGCGCCCACGGCAAACTGCTGGGCCCGCTGGGGCTTGATCTTGGGCGTGGCCGGCACCCACAGGTCGGTGGGCAGGCCGATGCCGCTGTTGGTGAGCAAGTGGATAAACTGGCTGGTGCGGGCGTAGGAGGCCTTGAGCGCCACTTCGTCGGTGAGCAGGAAGCGGGCGGCCAGCCGCGGCTCCAGGGAGGGAAAGAGCTTGCCCTGCACGGCGAAGCCGTTGAGGCGCAGGCCGCCGTTGACTTTGAGCCGTTCCGTCACCTTGTAGTCGTCCTCGGCGTAGAGGCCTACTTCCTGCCCGTACACGCGCTTGCCCAAGGTGAAGTTGGGGTTGCTGTTGGGGTCAGAGGACTTGGCCTGCACGGCCCCGGGCCGGAACTGGTGCCAGATGTACTGCCCGCCGAAGCGGACGTAGTGATTGGGTAGGGGCACGTAGTCAAAGTCCGACTTGATGCTCCAGTCGCGGATGTTGGAGAGGTACCGGAGCGAGAACTTCTCGGTTTCGAGCTGGTTGTCGGGGTTGCGCCGGCGGTTTTCCTGCTCCACGCCCACGTCGAACTGGTAGCGGCTGAAGGTCAGGTGGGTGTTGGCGAAGAGCCGGTCGTTGACGACGTGGTTCCAGCGCAGGGCCGAGGTGAGGTTGCCCCAGCCCAGCTCGGTGTTGATGCGTGAAAACTCCTCGCTGTTGCGGGCGCCCTCGCGGAAGCGGGCGTAGAACGCGTCGCGGCCGGTGTAGGCGCTCAGGTACAGCCGGTCGCGCGGGCTGAGCTTCCAGTTGACCTTGGCGTTGAAGTCGTAGAAGTAGTAGCCAATCTTGGGCCGCTCGTCGCGCGGAATGCCCTGCGAGGCCAGGGCCGCACTCACCAGCGGGCGGGTGAGCACGTCGATGTAGGTACGGCGGGCCGAGACGATAAACGAAGCGGTGTCTTTCTTGATGGGCCCTTCCAGCGTCACGCGGGAAGCAATCAGGCCGATGCCGCCTTCGCCGTGAAACTCCTGCATGTTGCCCTCCTTCATCGAAATGTCGAGCACCGAGGAGAGACGGCCGCCGTAACGGGCCGGGAAGCCGCCCTTCACCAGCTCCACGTTGTTGAGCGCGTCGGCGTTGAAGACGGAGAAGAAGCCGAACAGGTGCGAGGCGTTGTACACCGGCGTGCCGTCGAGCAGGATGAGGTTCTGGTCGGGCGAGCCGCCGCGCACGTACAGGCCGTTCTGGCCCTCGGCCCCGCTTTGCACGCCGGGCAGCAGCTGCAGCACCTTCAGCACGTCCCGTTCGCCAAACAGCGCCGGCACGGCCTTGATCTGGTTGAGCGGAATGTTGACCGTGCCCATGCGGGTGCTCTGGGCAATCTGCTCCTGCTTGGTGCCCACGATTTCCACGTTCTGCAGTTCGCTGGTGGCCGGCTTGAGGCGGATGTCGAGCGTCTTGCCTTTGTCGCTCTTCAGGGCTAGCACCTGACGTTGGTAGCCCAGGTACGAAGCCAGCAGACGGGTAGTGGAATCGGCCGCGGGCAAAGTCAGCGAGAAGAAGCCGTAGGTATTGGTAGCCGTGCCCTGGCCCGACGCCGGATGCACCACGGCCACGCCGATCAGGTTTTCGCCGGTGCTCGCGTCGCGCACGTAGCCGCTGAAGGTGACGCGCGCCGGCGCCGGCTGCTGTGCCATGGCTGCTGCGGTCGTCAGCCCCAGCAGGGCGCCGGTGGCCGTGGCGAAGCGCAGAAGTTGAAGCATATTGAGGTAAGATAGCGAAAGGCCAAAGACAAAGAAAGCGCTGCGCGCCGGGAGCTAGCCTCACATAATTGGGTGATAACACCGTTCTGGCCCATATTCAGGAGCCTGGAAAACCGACGCGAGTAGAGTGTACCCGGCCGGAAAAGGTATCGTCAGCGTAAGATTGGCCTGGCGCCAACAACGCCTGCCGAACTCCTTTTCTTATTCTTAACAATCGTCACCCACATCATCATGTGGTACTGGTACTCTCCACCTACGAAGAGCTGCGCCTGAGGCGGTCCAGTTGAGCCGGACACTATTGTGACGTTGTTTGCAGTTGGGTTTCGAAGTGGTTGGGTGAGCGGTAGCCGAGGGCGGAGTGTCGCCGCTCCTCGTTGTAGTAGGCAATGTAGTGGCTGAGTTCGAGGCGCGCTTCCTCCAACCCAGGGAAGCTGCCGCCGTCGAGCAGTTCGGTCTTGAGCCGGCTCCAGAAGGACTCGGCCTGGGCGTTGTCGTAGCAGTTGCCGCGCCGGCTCATGCTGGGCTCGGCGCCGTGGCGGGCGAGTAACTCGCCGAAGCGCGTGGCCGTGTACTGGCTGCCTTGGTCGGAGTGCACGATCAGTCCGGCGGCGGGTTGGCGCACGGCCAGGGCCCGGCGCAGCGCTTCGCTGACCAGGTCTTCGGGCATGATTTCGCGCACGTCCCAGCCGATCACTTTGCGCGAGCACGCGTCCAGCCAGCTGGCCAGGTAGAGCCAGCCGCCGCCCTGTTTGGGCAGGCACGTAATATCGCCGACCCACACCCGGTTGGGGGCGGTGGGGCGGGGCCGGTGCAGTAGGCGGTTGGGGGCTACGCGCCGGCTGTGGGCCGAATCGGTGGTGCGCGGCACGAAGCAGCGGGGTTGCTGGGCTTGCAAGCCGTGGGCCCGCAGCACACGACGGATGCGCCAACGGCCAATCTGATGGCCTTCGGCCTGCACTTCGGCCCGCAAGCGGCGCGTCCCATACCGTCGCCCGTGGCGCTGAAAGGCGCGCACGACGGCCCGCTCCCAGGCCGGAGCCGACTGCTGGCGGCGCTTGCGCCAAGCGTAGTAGCTGCTCGGGACCACCCGCAGCACCGTGCACAGCTCGCGTACCGGTACTTGCGCACGGTACTGGTCGATGAAGTGGTAGCGGCTCACGGCGTCTCCTGGCTGAAGATGGCCAAGGCTTTTTTTAGGATGTCCCGCTCGCGCTGCACCCGCTGCAACTCGGCGCGCAAGGCGCGCACTTCCGGGTCGCGGGCCAACTCGGCGCTGCCTAGCTCGGCCGCTGCTTGCTGCTCTTGCCAGCGGTAGAGCAGCCGCTCGCCGACACCGAGCTGGCGCGCCGCTGCCCGCGTCGAGCGGCTTTCCCGGGCCAGACGCAGGGCCTCGGCCTTGAACGCGTCGTCGTACTTGCGCCGTTTATCCGGCTTGCTTTCGTGTGGGGTCGTTGCCATGACAGAAGGAATTTACGTCACAATTCTGTCCAGCTTCGCTAGGCCACCTCACTGGCCAAGCAAGAAGATAACTGGGAAAGAGCCCGGCTGGCGCAGCTGCTTCGCTGGGGTAATTCCACGTATTGCTACTACCACCATCACTACATCGAGGCGACGGAAGCCGACTACCTAGAATGGCTAAAAGGAGTGCCGGCAGGACCGCAAGCGGCTATGCGCGCCTTAGGCTTTGAGGCTAACAAGGACGCGCTGCCGCTTCGTCGTTACGTGCTCGAAAAGAACGATATTGGGTTAAGCGACTTTATAAAGGGTACAATCTCCCCCACCGACTGGCAAGACTACCAGGACGCCGGCGCGGGAGCAGTGCATCCGTAGCCTTTGGCGCTGCACTAGGGCTAAAATCTGTCTCGCAAACGCAGTCTGTTCTCCTTCATAATTTCTTACAAGCGATAGCTTGCCACCTCAGTCTGTTCCCTCTAAGCAATGACACCTACCATTTCCGAACTTGAATCAGAAGAGTTTAATGGATGCAAAGCAATGATATGCAAGCTTTCGCTCAGCGACACGGATTGCCCCGGTGGTCGCTGCATTGTCGTTGCCTCACCCTATGGAATGGCCGAAGTTTGTGTCGATGAAACGGAGTTTGAATGCTTGAAGCATCTGGGCGTTTTAACGGAAGAGGATAGCGCTGACTACCATCAGGTGTCGCTTATACTGGATATTTTGCGACAGTGTCCTGCTAAATAAGGGCCCCGCATTCCTATGTAGCAGAAATAGCTGGGTAACAAATCAGGGCAGGCATACGAGCCCGTCTTGGCGCTGAAAACGTGCGCGCAGCTGCTCGACCGTCGTATCCTCCCCAAGGAATTGCAGCCACTCGGCTATCGTATCCAAGTCGGGGGCCTCGACCAAAAACTCGTTAGGCGCGTCGAGGGCACTGGCGGTGGCCGGGTGCTGCACCGGGTCCGGGTAGGGCAACAGCAGTTCGGCCAGTTGGTAGAGCATTCCACGAACACCGGCAATAACTGGTTGCATACGGGAAAGAATTAAGCCTTGCGGGAGGTACTGCCGAAGGGGCGGCCTAGATGGGCAGTGGGCACCTCAATGGGGTTCTGCATCTGGTGGTATGCCAGCTTTACTACTGTTAGCAAATCCAGCCCCGTGAGCGCGCCTAGGCGCTGCAATTCCTCCAGCGAAGCGGTTTCAGGCTTTTGCATCCGCAGCGCGATGGTGCGCGGGGCGACTCCCCACCGCTCAGCAACCATCGCACGGCTGCCCAGTGAGTGAATCAGCTCGGCCAGCGTAGAACACTCCGTAGCCGTAGTCGGCTCGGGGCGGGGTAAAGGCTTTACGCGGACGGTTACCGGGGCGTCGGCAGATGGGGTGGGCGTTGCTTTCTTGGTCATGACAGCAAAAGAACCAGGATAAATTGTCACTATTACGGTGCGCCGCCCGTAATGACAATGCCAAGCTCCGGGAACTGCCTACTCGTAGAGCATGGGGGCCGCGTAGCGCGCCCGCTCGCGCCCGTCGGGCTCGGTGATACGGTCGAGGTATACCAGAACGTTGCCCCGGCGGGCCTCACGTTCATCGGCGCGCTGCCAAATGGAGTAGAGCTGCGCGTAGGGAAAGAAATTCATTTGGTCGAAGCCGCTGGCAAAGCCCTGCACCATTTCCTGTACCTGCTCCCGCTGCTCGTGGGAGACGTGGTTGTATACCTACCGCAGAAACGCCACCGTATCGGCCGGCAGGTCGAAATACGCCAAGGTCTGCGGCGCGGTGTGGCTCCCCATGTACAGCAGCAGTTCCCAGAGGCGATAATGGTCTTTCTCCGCCTGCCAGTAAGACACGATGTCTCGGCGTCGCGGGCCGATGGCCTGGCCCGCGAAGGTCATGGTGCCGGGATTGGCTTCCAGGGCCTTGCGAAAGCCGTAATCGGTAACCCAGTCTCTCTTGGTGAGGCATTGTAAAAACATAGCAGGCAGCGGGCTGGAGTGGCTAAAAACCACTTTTTATAAGTCAAGGATACGCTATTTGCGCTTAATAACACGGGGCTTAGCGGCCAGGCCTAGTGGTTATCAGGGCACCGTCCCTGGCTACCGCTACCAGTTGGCGGCTATGCTGCCGGCCAGCGTCTGTGAGATGAGCAGGACTTGTGCCGTGTGCAGGGCCTCGCTGAAGACGCGGCGCCGGTAGTCGGCGGCCAATCGGCCCACGTCGGTGAATAGACCCTATTCGGAAAAGGTGTGTAAGTTATCCCGCGTGGAATGCGGGTCGTAGCTTTGTGCCATGGATTATTTGGCTTTACGCACCAAGCCGCGGCAGTTTGTGGCGCTGACCAGCCTGCACGTGGCCGAGTTTGACGACTTGCTCACGGACTTCGCGCCGGCTTGGGAGCAATACCACCGCTGGCACACGTTGGCGGGCGCCCGGCGGCAATTCCCCGCGCATCGGGAGCGGCCGAACGCCGTGCTGGCCGGCAGCGAAGTGAAGCTATTCTTCTTGCTCACGTGCCTGAAAAGCAACGCCTTGCAGCAGCACCAGGCCGCCAGCTTCGGCGTTTCGCAAGCGCGCGTGAGCCAATAGGCCACGGCCGTGCTGGGCGTGCTGAACCAAGTGCTGCACCGGCGCGGGCTGCTGCCCGTGCGCGACGGGGCCGAGCTGGCCCAGCGCCTGGCCGCCCACCCCGACAAGGTCTTTGCCTACGACGGGCTCGAGCGCGGCGTGCCGCGCAACCACGACCGGGACGGGCAAGCCGAAGAGTACAGCGCCAAAAAAAAGCGCACCGCCTGAAGCACATGACCTTGTGCGACCGGGCGCAGTACGTGCACTACCTCTCGCCCGGGGAAGGCGGGCGGGTGCATGACAAGAAAATGGCGGACGAGTACGCGCAGCACCTGCCGCCGGGCAGCGTGCTGCGCCAGGATCTGGGCCTGCTCGGCCACGCCCCGCCCGGCGCCGTGGTGGAGATGCCACACAAGAAGCCGCGCAAGGGCGAGCTGACCTTTGCCCAGCGGCTTTACAACCAACTGCTCAGCCCCTTGCGCGTCGTCATCGAGCACGCCCACAGCGGCATCAAACGCCTGCACGCCATCGGCGGCACGTTGCGCCTGCGCGGTGAGTGGCGCCGCGACACGGTGATGCTCGTCGCCTGCGCCCTGCACAACCTGCGTGTGCGCAGCCCGCTACGCGCCTACTCACGCGATAAAATCACTAACCAGTCCGAATAAAGTCTAATGTGTAGTGCAGGCCCGTGTCTCCCAACGGCTGCAGGAACCGGTCCGCTTCCTGGGCACTGAAGCCGCCCAGGTTGCGCCCATCGGCCAGCAGCAGGCTCACGCCAGGCCGGGCGGCCGGTCCGTCAACAAAGGTATACGTCTCGTAAATGATGCCTACGCTTTGTTCACGCGCATAAAACACGGCGTGGCCAGCGGGCAAGTCCTGAGGTGAGTCCACGGGCGTTAAAGCAGCAGTAGAGCGAATTGTCCGCCGTGCTGCTCGCGGGTGCAGCGCAGGCTTTCCTGGGCGATGGACCGGGTGGCTCGCACCAGCGTCAGCAACCGCTCATAGGCGGCCGTGGTATCCAGCACCAGACCTAACTGCTCGGCGACTTCCTCGGTCAGCACCACGCAGTTAATGCCCCGGCCCCGCTGTTGCATCAGCACCTCCGCGTCGGTAATGGCGGCGATGACGCGGGCACGGAAAGCCTTCCAGTCCGGGTCCTGAACGGTGGGGATCAGGGCTATGCTCATGGATGGGAAGCAGGGGCGAAGCCGTTTTGTGGTAAGATAAGGGTCAGCCACTCAGGTAGCTCGTGGGTAGTGATACTGGCGGACCACTCAGCCCGGTATTCCTGCCACCCATCGCTCATTGCCGAGTAACACATGCCGGTGGCTCCCTCGGGCAGCTCCGCGGGCATCGGACCGGGGTGGCTGTATACCCGTTGCCGGATACTGACGCTGCGCTACTACCGCGGCGTGGTGGCACGCCGCGGTAGTAGCGCAGCCGGCTCTCCTTGGGGTACTGGTCACCCGTGAAGGACAAGGTTTGCGCCGGCCCCGGCGTACTTCCAGTGTGAATAAGGCAGTTGGCATGCGCTAAAGGTGCGTATCGTAGCCCGTAACTGCCGTAAACAGTGCTGGCAACTGGTCACCATAGACCTACTTAAAGGTTTGCAGGTGCGTAATCACTGGCAGGTAATCGACCATCTTCTGGCAGTAGAATTCCATGGTGTAGGTGTCGGTCGGCATGAGGGTAATTTTCAGGCGGTTTACGTGCGCCTGGTTCTTCCGCAGGTTCATGCGCAACCAGGGATGCGGGTTGTGTTCCGACCGGCCAGCCGCCAGGAGCTTGTGGGCTCCGGTCATGACGAGAAACTTGTTGCTGCCGAGCTGCTGAAGAATCAATCGTGTAGGCTTCTTCGACAACGGCGGATTTCGGGCTGGGGGCGGGGTTCATACAGCAGGGATACATAGGGTGGGCTTCTATAACTCTAACGCACACATCTGCATTAATGTTGCATAAATGTCAATGTTAATAGCAAACTTTAATCAATATTATTCATTGCCTGTGCTTCCTTCCTGTCAATTTTGCAATTGCAAAATGTCCTGCTGGCTGAGCCGAATGCTTATTGTTGGGCTGGCCTTGGTTAAAAAATTGGTACAGAAGTTAAGCGGCCCAAGCAGTTAGCTTGACGGGTAATATGGGGCTAAGTGACGTTACTCTGAGATTTTATAAGTCGTGGTACAGTTGAGGTCCACGGACAAGATGCTCGCCCACGAGGGCAAGTGACCCGCGTTGGCTGGGCCTTGCTACTTGGGGCAAGTAAGTCTTCTGCCTATGGCTAGGGCCAAGAAAAGAGGCTTTGCCGTGGTTCTGCCGGCTTGCACGGGCGGATCCTGCCACGTGCGCGGGAAGGGCTAAGGGTGGCCAACTGAGTTGCTACATTCAGGCTCTTGCCGAGCGGCACGCTAACTATGAGATTTTATAAGTCGAAAGGGGCTCCTAGGGGCCTTGGGAGCAGTATTGTTAAAGGCACGCACTTGTACGTCTGGTTGATAAAGGGTATAACGCACGGGCACAAGCATGTAAATAATAGTAAAAAATAGTAGAAAAGTACAATCGCAGGTTGTGCTATTTTGTACTCTGTTTTTTTGTTGTTTTTCCTTCCTGCCCTCACTATCAGTCTAAAACCCTTTTTAAATGCCTCCGACATCAACTTTGTGGTATTTTTAGTATTTGTCAGTATTTGTAGAGCGTGCTAACTCATTATGTACCAGCTTGATGCAAGCACAAAATGCGAGGTTTTATAAGTTAACTCTGAGGTTTTATAAGCTGAGTACGAGGTTTTATAAGTTAACTCTGAGGTTTTATAAGCTTAAGTGTGAGGTTTTATAAGCTAAATGCGAGGTTCGTAAACATGGCTCATAGTTTCCGATTTTTCGCCGTATGTTTGGTCGGTCGAACCATACTTAGCTGCTATGTCTACTCCTGGTAATGAAGGTGTTACATCGGTCCAGGTGCGCCAGCACAATGCCATTACCACGGCCCGCTATGAGATGAGCGCCTGTGAAATGGATATTGTCTTTGCGCTCTTGTCCAAGCTGAGCAGCCAGGATAAGCCAGGCACCATGTATCAGGTGCGCGTCCGGGAACTGGAGATGCTGACCGGCCGCCAGTGGAACTACAAGCAGCTGCTTGAATCTACTGAACAGCTTAACAGCCGCATCTACCACATCGAGGACAAGGCCAAGGTACTGCAGGTCGGTTTGCTGGCCTCGGCGGAATACCTGAAGGGCAAGGGGATCATCGAGCTGGAAATCTCGGAGAAGATGCGGCCCTACCTCATCGACCTGAAAAGCAACTTCACGAGCTACCACCTGCAGGCGGCGCTCAGCCTGACGAGCAAGTTTGCCAAGCGGGTCTACCAGCTCGTGTCGCAGTGGAAGGACGTGGGCCACACCAAAACCTACAGCCTGGACGAGTTCAAGTACATGCTCAACCTCAAGGACCCGAAAGGCAAGGAGCCGGAGCAGTACGTGAGCGTAGCCGATCTGCAGCGCTACGTGCTCAAAGTCGCCGTCGCTCAAATCAACGAGCGAACGGACCTGAACATCAGCTACGAGCTGCTAAAGTCGAGCCGGGCCTACGACCGGGTAAAGTTCTTCATCAACGCCCAGGAGCCGAAGCAGCTGCTGATCCCCTTTGAGCTGCCGGCCGACGACGCCCGCGCCCAGATGGCGCGCAAGCATTTAGAAACCATGGGCATCGTAGACGCCAAGCTGGTGCACGAGATTCTGGGCAGCCCCAAGCTCACGGAAGCGTTGTTCGGCTTTGTCTACAAGCTCAAAACCGAGAAGATTAAAGCCGACAAGAACCCAGGTGGCCTGTTCCTTAAGATGAACGGGCTCCGCTAGCTGTGCTGCACTTCAGCATCTGCTTTGGTTGCGCGCTTGTTTGGCCAGGCGAAAAAGACAAAAGAAATAAAGATCAAGCCAGCCAGGCAGCTTCCGGGGCGGGTACTGGCCACGGGGCCAAAGCTTAACTACGCTGGAAAGGTCCCCCGGTGGCCAGCACTAGCCCCGCGTCTGGGCGGGTTTCCGGATGCTCCGCGCCATGCTGGTTGGCCCGGACCAGTTCGTCCCCTTCCTCGGGCGGGTAGTCCGGAATCCAATCATTGGATTGATTCAGGGGAAAAGCGACCGGCTCAATCGCCCCGACTTCTGCTGCCAGCGCCGGGGCGGCAGGGCCGGGCGAGTAGGGCTCCAACTCCCGGCCGAAGAAATGCCCCAGCGTCACGCCGTGCTGCTGCAGGCGCACCGGCATCGTGTCGGGCTGGCATATCACGCCCAGGTAGCCCTCCGCGTGAAAGTACGCCATTACCTGCGCGGGTCCGAACCCGTTCAGGTAGATGTGCACCCGGGCACCGATGGCCGGCACGTCGCCCCGGCCGGACCAGGTCAGGCCGGCCGGTAAACCGGCGAGGGAGGGAAAGCCGACCCATGGCGGGCACTGCTGCGGGTTCCCTGCCCAGTCAAGCGGGCTGATTACGGGCTGCTGGGGGGCTGGAACAGGAGTAAGCATAGTGGCGAGAGTAGATGCGTGAGAAAAAGCAGGGCCACGCTGGTGGCCTGGAAAGCAGACTAAGTGGCCAGGGCTAACTGGCTGCCGAATACCACGCCGGCCCTGGGGCCGGGCTGTTTGCGGCGGCTGGGTTTGGCCGGGCGGGTGGTTTCCGTCACCAGCCCCAGAAAGCCGGACACGTGGCAGTAGCCCTTTACCTCGGCCTGCTCCGGGTGTCCCTCCCGGTACACGGTTACCGTATCTCCGACCGCCGGCACCGGCGCCTGATTAAACCAGTGCAGTCCGCCGGGCAGCAGCGTCAGGCGCGGGGCGGGCTCGAACTCGGGCACCGGGTTGACCAATCGCGCAGCCGCGTCTTGGCGGGCCTGGCGTTTCACGGCGTTGCTGGCTTGCAGGCGTTCCAGGCGGGCAGCGGGAATGCGACGGGCGGGGCGGTAGGGCTGGGCGGCTTTCATGCTGTCTTTGTGCTGGTAGCTTGTACTACTTAAACGAAAACGCCCGTATTAATGTTGCATATTTGCCATAATTAATAATGATTTTTTTACCAGATTATCCAATCCTTTTCCTTTCCCTTTGGTCTGGCATCCGGGTTGGAAAGGCTATTCTCCTTTTGTCGCGGCCCAGGGCCACCCGGCACTTTCCAGGTGGCCCGTTTGCCCCTCCCCTACTCTGCTCCGGCCTCGCTGGCTTCGTAGCCGGGGGTAATACCCAGAATGTGGTTCAAGGCTTTCTGGGCCTGGCTGGCGGCTGAAATAATCAGGGTCTTATCGTTGCGCAGGGCCTGCAACCAGCTCTCGATATAGGCTGCGGTATTGTTCTCGGTCACGGCTAAATCAAGGCCGGCCGTGTTGCTCAGGAACGCGGCGCCCAACTCGGCAACCAGCTCTTCCTTGGCATAGGTCGCACTGCCGAAAGAAGCTTTTTCGGTTAGGGTGGGGCGGTTCAGGCGCTTGCCGTGCCCAGTGCTGTGGACCAGTTCGTGAAACGCGGTCAGGTAAAAGTCCTCGGCCGAGTGGAAGCGGCTGGCCTCGGGCAGCGTTACGGTGTCCGTGCTCGTGCGGTAGTACGCTTCGCTGCCCAGGTACTGGATGCGCGGGCCATCGGCGTAGCCGGCCATAATGCGCTCGGCGGCTTGCCGGGGGGTGTGCTCCCGGCTTGAAGGCTCGGGCAGCTTCCATTCCACCCCGTCAATCTGGGCAATGTTGAAAACGGTGCTGTACTGCAGGAATGCTACTTTCTTCTCCTTGCCCTGCGCGTCTTCCTTCTTGGATACCTTCCAAAATACCACCGGCATGCCCTTCTCGCCCCGGCGAACCTGCCCGCCTAGCTCCTGGGCCTGCTTGTAGGTCAGGTAATACGGCTGGTCGTAGGGCAGCATGCCGAGCAGCAGCGCGTTGATGCCGGTATAGACGTGCTTGCTGCGGTAGTTGCGGGGCGCGCCATGGGCCGCGTTCCACGGCTTTTTCCACGGGGTAACGCCGTTCTCCAACGCCAGGATAATGCGATTGGTGATGATTTCCTGCACGTCGGTGCGGGGGGCGGAGGTGGGGGCGGTTTTCATAGCGGTAGGCGTGAGGGTTGGGGTTGCGGTTAAAAGAGGTAGTCCGGGTGGGCGGCCGGGCCGAGCAGGTTGGCTTCC
Source organism: Hymenobacter sp. B81 (assembly GCF_044628455.1). Classification (NCBI taxonomy): domain Bacteria; kingdom Pseudomonadati; phylum Bacteroidota; class Cytophagia; order Cytophagales; family Hymenobacteraceae; genus Hymenobacter; species Hymenobacter sp. B81. Next base: position 71,261 of record NZ_JBIYZW010000005.1, read on the forward strand.
TTGATTAGCTCGGCGTCCTCCCACGCTTCGCACTCGCGCAAGGCCAGCTGCTTCCAGCGCAGCAGTTGCGCCGCGTCGGTGCAGGCGTTGATGACGGCTTCGGCCCGCTGGCGGCGCTCGGCGGGGAAAGCCGGGTGGTTGAGGACTTCCCGCACGTTGCGGCGGGCTGATGAAAGCAGGAGCATTTCACCTGGAGTAATGCCGGCGGCAGTGGTCGTTTCCATGTCTAGAAGCCTGTTTATCCGTTCGTTACTTATAGTAATTATACGAACAGGAATCTATTAATGTTGCATTTTTGTCAAAATTATTAATGACAATAAGTTTTATTTATAGCACAGTGATTGGTTTTTTCCCTTTTGTTGAGTCTTAGCCGGTTCCACCCTTCAGGAACTGGCAACGGGTGATGCATCAGCTGCGGTTGGGGTATCCCCTTAGTTGGCGGTGCGGGTGAGCACGTCCCCCGGAGCGCTTACCACCACGTCACATCGCTGGATGTGCTCAACTACCTTCCATCTGATTGCGGTAGGGATGGAAAGGGAGCGACCAGCGGGAGCTGTCCGTCAGGACCGCAGCACAGCGGAGTCCTGCACAGCCTGGCCACCGCCCAACTCTGAGATTTTATAAGTCACCGCGTTACGTCTACTGCCGTTCAGCACACCGGCTACAGGCATCGAGCAGCTTCCACTTTGCGTATTCTCCGTAGCCTGCCATCCGCTGCTGACTGTATAATTGTCCGCACTCCCAGCCGGGTTTAGTGGAGCACCAGGCTGAGCAGCGCAGCAGTTGTACCCTTGGCACAGATCCCACGGGGTGCGTGTTGGTGATTGCCAAGGGAAGCATTTGTGCACTTGGCAACCTCGCAGCCGAAGAATCCGCCTTTTCTGAATTTCAGCAGGACTCACAATGCGTAATATAATGCGCAAATTCTTTTATTTTTGCCTATTATATTACACCTTATGGCCAAAGTCCCCGTCATCCTGCTTCCTCGCTTGCAGCAGCTGCTGACCCAGACGGGCGAGAACATCCGCTTGGCCCGCCTGCGCCGCAAGCTCAGCGCGGCCCAGGTGGCGGAGCGCGCCGGCATCAGCCGCAAAACGTTAACCGCCATCGAACAGGGTGCCTCCACCGTGAGCCTGGGCGGCTACCTGCAGGTGCTGTTCGTGTTGGGCCTGGAAAAAACCGTGCTGCAGCTGGCCGCCGATGACGTGCTGGGCCGCAAGCTGCAGGACGCGGAACTGACGGTCGGCGCCCGGGCCCCCAAGCATTCTTCCCCGGAGTAGCCCCATGGCCAAGAACGCTGAACGCCGCCAGGTCTACGTGTACGCCGACTGGCAGGGCCTGCCCGCCGGCCCTCCGCTGATGGGCACCCTCTCGGCGGTGCCGGTGCGGGGCAAGGAGGTGTTTTCCTTCGCTTATGACGCGCAGTGGCTGGCTCTGCCCCAGGCCCAGGCGCTGGACCCGGCGCTGCAGCTGTACGCCGGGCCGCAGTACCTAGCGGAGGACCAATCCAACTTCGGCCTCTTCCTGGACTCCTCGCCTGACCGCTGGGGGCGGCTGCTCATGCGCCGGCGCGAAGCCGCGTTGGCCCGGCAGCAGGCGCGCCCGGAGCGGACGCTGCTCGAGTCGGACTACCTGTTGGGCGTGTTCGACGGCCACCGCATGGGCGGGCTGCGGTTCAAAACCGACCCGGCCGGCCCGTTCCTCAACGACAACCGAGCCATGGCGGCCCCGCCGTGGACCTCGCTGCGGGAGCTGGAACACGCGAGTCTGCAACTGGAGCGGATGGACGCCCCCCAGGACCCGGACTACCTCAAGTGGCTGTTTATGCTCGTAGCCCCCGGCTCCTCGCTGGGCGGGGCCCGGCCGAAAGCCAGCGTGGTGAACGAGCACGGGCAGCTCTGGATTGCCAAGTTTCCCAGCGGCCAGGACGAGCACGACGTTGGCGCCTGGGAAGCCGTAGTGAACGAACTGGCCCGGGCCGCGGGCCTGCGGGTAGCCACCGGCCGCGCCCAGCGCTTCAGCAGCCGGCACCACACGTACCTGTCTCAGCGTTTCGACCGCACCACGGCGGGCGAGCGGTTGCACTTTGCCTCCGCCATGACCCTGCTCGGCTACCAGGACGGTACCAGCCACGCCGAGGGCGCCAGCTACCTGGAGCTGGCGGGCCTGCTCATCCAGCAGGGGGCCCAGGTGGCCGAAGACCTGACGGAGCTGTGGCGGCGCATCGTGTTCAACATCTGCGTCTCCAACACCGACGACCACCTGCGCAACCACGGCTTTCTGCTCACGCCCAAGGGCTGGCGCTTCGCGCCGGCGTTCGACCTGAACCCCATCCGCTACGGGCAGGGCCTCAAGCTCAACATCTCCGAAACCGACAACGCACTGGACCTCGATTTGGCCCGGGAGGTAGCGCCCTACTTCCGTCTGTCGGCGGCGCAGGTCGAATCGGTGCTCGCGCAGGTCGTGGCCGCGGTGCGGCAATGGCCGGAGGTGGCCAGCCGCTACCAGCTCTCGCGCAGCGACCAGGAGTTGATGGCGGGCGCCTTCGAGGCGGCCCGGTAACCTAGGCGCCAGTTCAATGCGGTCTTCCCTGGCCGCCCGCCGCCACCCTGTGGCCGCGTGAGGGTTCGGCACTTTCCTTTATGGGGTACCGCATCCCCTTCACGCCAGGGGTTGGCCTTGGTTAAAAGTTTGGCACAAAAATTAAACGTCCGAGCTTAAATCAGGGAGGCGCTGAGGCCGGAACATTCTACTGAACATGAACTGTGTTGAAAGTCAAGCGATGCTGGTTGTTTTTTGGCCAAAGTCGGCTTGGTAAGCCGTCCCCGAGCGTACGATGGCAAAGGCCTGCTTGAGCAGCTTGTTGCAGACGGCAATCAAGGCCAGCTTGCGGTTTTTGCCTTTGCTGACCAAACGTTCGTAGAGCGCTTGACAGGCCGCGTTGCGCTTGGCGGCGGATAAGCTGCACATGAACAGCTTGCTGCGGATCAAACTGCCGCCCATCTTGGTGATGCGCACCCGGCCGCGGATGCTGGTGCCGGAGCTGTGCTCACGCGGCGACAAACCGGCCATGGCGATGAGCTGCCGGTAGTTCGTTAAACGCGCAAACCCGCTGGCGAACAAGAGCAGCATGCCGGCCGTCTTGCGCCCGATGCCCGGGATAGAACACAGCAGCGTCATGTCGGTGCCAAACCGCTGCTCGAGCAAGGCCAGCAGTTCGGTTTCCAGCGTTTGTAGCTGCTTGGTGAGCCCCTGTAGGGTTTCCCGCAACTGGGTGAGCGCGGATTGGCAAATGACCGGCTGCTGCTGCAACGCTTCCAGCGCGCTGCTGATCATGCGTTTTTGCTTGAGCAGCAACTCGCTCGCCTGTTCCAACTGCCGGCATTCCACCAACGCCGTCTCCTCCGGCTGCCACGCCACGAGCGTTTGCTGCTGGCCGTAGCGCAGCAGCCACTGCGCGTCCTTGCGGTCGGTTTTGCCCTTGCTCAGGTGCATCTGAATGAAGCGCCGGATGACCAGCGGGTTGAGGATGCTCACCCGCGCCCCGTGCTCGTGCAGGTAGTAGGCCAGGGCCAGGTGGTACGTGCCCGTGGCCTCAAACACAAACCAACAGCCGGTGCCGCACGCGCGTAGCAGTTGCTCGTAGCCGCTTGTCGAGTTGCGCACCTCCACGTGCTGGACCTGCTCTTGCACTTGGTAACAGACCGCCAGCGAGGCTTTGCTAACGTCGATGCCGACAACGGAGAGGGGCGGTTGGGGAGCCATAGCGGAAAGCAAGCAAGGAGGTGAACAAAAGGGAGAAAGGATTTCCAGGGGATCTTGCGTTATCCTGATACAGGCTCTAAGGCCTCATGGAACTGTCCGAAGTAGCCCTGGAAAAGGGAGGGGATTGTCATGTTAAACGAGCTCGAACGCCCCATAATGGAGGAATCTTACTCCTCCCTTTTCCTTTGCTGCAGCCGCTATTACGGTGGGTAGGCGAACATAGGATAATGCCACTTCTACAGCCGCAGCTCACTTCGCTTCGAGCACCCAGTTCGAATACCAATGACTGCGATTAGGACCCGGGATCAACACGGTCGGGACTGCGACGAAGGTGCCGGGGCAGGGCTAAAAACAGCTGGGTTGCTCGCGGGCCGGCCGAGCAGGTGAGTCCAGGAAGGGTAAAAAGGGGTTCTCAGAGCGGCTAGCACGGCGGTCGTTACCTTGTGCAGCGAGACAGCCAGCGCTTCCCGCATCCGCTTTCCCACCCCGGCCGTACCTTGACCGCCGGCGGCCCGCAAGGCGCGGCTACCATCAACCGCCAGCCGTTCATGCAACACACCCTGCGCCGCGGCGACGGCAGCGTCTTCTTGACTTTGGAGTACCTGCCCGCCAACGGTTGGGTCCACGCCCAGTGGGTGGACCGACAAACTTTGATCACGGCGATGACCGACGGGCTCAGCCACCTGGACATGCTGCGCGCCCAGCCCTGCGCCAAGCTGCTCAACGACCATCGCGTCCGGGGGCACCTTTGCCGAAGCTAACGACTGGATTCGAAAGGTGTGGTCGCCGCTGATCATGGCTGCTGGGCTTCGCTCCATCGGGCAGGTGGTTTCGCCGGACGTCTTCGGCCAACTGTCCATTGAGGACCTGCAGCACCGTATCGGCAACCAACTCGATTTGTTCTTGTTCGAGAACTTGGAAGCCGCCAAAGTTTAGCTCCGAGCGCAGTAATCACCTATCTTCGAGCTTTTAAACTCGTCACAGAGTGTTGTGCGACTCGAAGAGGTGGAAGTTAAGCGTCAGTAAGGACGCGAGGTCTTGCCCAAACTCGTCGAGCCGGGAAAAGAAACCGAGTACCGCCTGCCGAAACGCGCCCTTGGTGCGGTATAAACAGGGGTTGATGATCTTCTGCCGCAGCAACCTCCACAAGCGCTAATCAGGTTCAGGTTGGGCACGTAGGGCGGCAAAAACACCTGCACCACGCGCCTACCTTGCAGCCACTCGGCTAGTTCCCGGTTGCGGTAGTAGCGGGCGTTGTCGCAGACGACGTATATCGGCTGCTCGCCGGGATGGGCGCTTAGCAGCTGCTCGTACAGGGCCTTGGTGCTTTGCGCGTTCACACAATCCGTCTCGTGCAGGTGCACCTGGGTGGGGCAGTGCGCGTTGAGGGCCGCGTTCAGGTTCACCCGCTCACGCCCGCTGACGGTGGGCAGCGGCCGGGGCTGCCCGGTGCGGGTCCACACCCGCGTCGAGCGCGTGTTGTGGGTGGGGTGCGCCGCGCCCAGGCGAAGTACACCACGGCCTGTCCCGACTCCGCCTGGGCCAGCAGCGGGAAAAAGGTGTCGGCCAGAAAGGCGGCTTGGCGCTCGGGGGCAGCCTCGCAGGGGACGGGCGTAGTAAGCTTGTAGCTAAAGCCCAGCCGGTGCAAGAGTTGCGTCAGGCCCGAGACGGAGTAGGCCACGCCCCACTGGCGCTGCAACCAGGCGCCGAGGGCACGCACATCGGTGTAAAGCGTCTGCTCCACTTCCCGGCACAAGGCGGCCAGGCCCGCCGAGGGCAGCAGGCCCCAGTAGCCGGGGCGCTCGTGCAGCAGTTACTTCTCCACGCCCAAGCGCTGCCAGGCCTGCGCGTAGCGGTACACCGTCCCGTCGTCCAGGCCCAGCGCCTGCGCCACGTGCCCGGCGCCCCAGCCCGCATCCAGCATCAGCACGACCGTGACCTTGACGTAGCCTTCGTCATCGCGCCGCTGCTTTTGCAGCTGCCGCAGGTGCGCGCGCTCCGTTTCGGTCAAGGCCAGCTTCATGCTGCAAACTACTTAGCTGCTTTCGCTTTTTACTTCACGACGAGTTTAAGTTTGGCATTGAGGCACTGCTTCACGGGGCGGGATGAGCGGAGATGTATAGGAACCTTAAAGCTCGGAACGCTCCGTTTTTATGCGCTAGAATTCAGTAGGGTAGAGTAAGCAGCTGGTTCTCCACCTGCAGCTTTCAAATGGCCGCGTAAAGCGGTTCCAGGTCCGGGGCAGCGGGCGCGACGGCACCCGCCAGCTAAATAAGAAGCACCGGCCTACCGGCCGGCGCTTCTTAAGTTTTGGGTAAGGACAAGCTTATGAAACAAGGCCTTTTTTATGATTAAAATCTGAGATTTACTTCACCGCCGTTTCGTTGTTTCGTTGGCTAGCTGCACCATTTTCGGGTCGACGGTGATTTCCTGTAGGCGCTTGGCTACGGCCTCGGGCATGCTTTCCTGGTAGCGGCCGCCTAGGTGCTGGGCTAAAAATTTTTCGGTAGCAGCCAGCATGGCCATATTGTTTACGGGATGGGCAAAGCCGTGGCCCTCATCGGGCGCCACGAGGTATTGCACTGGGTAGCTGCGGTCGCGCAGGGCCACTACTATCTGGTCGGCTTCGGCCTTGTTCACGCGTGGGTCGTTGGCGCCCTGCACCACCATCAGCGGGGTTTTGATTTTATCAGCGGCGTTCAGCGGCGACATGCGCGCCAACTCGGCGCGGCCGGCTTCGGTGCTGGGGTCGGCCATGCGGGCGTAGATCTGCTTTCGGCCAGCTTCCCAGTAGGGTGGGATGGCGTTCAGCAGCGTGGTGAGGTTCGAGGGCGCCACGATGGCCACGCCGGCCGCGTACACATCGGGGGTGAAGGCCACACCGGCCAGCGTGGCGTAGCCGCCGTACGAGCCGCCCATGATGCCCACCTTCTTGGGGTCGGCAATGCCCTGGGCGATGAGGTACTTCACGCCCCAAGTCAGGTCGTCTTGCATTTTGCGGCCCCATTCGCCGTTGCCGGCTTCCAGGAATTTTTTGCCGTAGCCCGTGCTGGCGCGAAAGTTAGGCGAAAGCACCGCGTAGCCGCGGTTGGCCAGAAACTGGTGGTAAGCGTTGAATCCATAGCTGTCGCGGTCCCAGGGCCCGCCGTGCGGCAGGATAATAACCGGCAAATTCCTAGCGGTCACGCCCTTGGGCAAAGTTAGGTACGCCGGAATTTCCAAGCCATCCGACGACTTGTAGCGCACCACTTTCATGTCGGCCAGGTCGGCCGATTTTAGATTGGGGCGGGTTTCGTACTGCTTAGTGAGCTGCTTGGTCTGGCGGTCAAACAGGTAAGCCACGCTGGGCTGGGTGGCCGAGCTGACCGCCAACAGCCACAGCCGCTCGTCGGTGGTGTTTGATACGGGGGACACGTCCAGGCCCTTGAGTTGGGCGCTGGCTCGCTGAAAATCCTGCTCGAGGGCCTTGTCTTTCCACACGTGGCGCATCCGGTCGTCCTCGAAGCTCACGTACACCGGCTCGCGTGTTTTTTCTGAAAGGCGCAGGCCGCCTACGTCCACGCGCTTCAACGGATCGGCCTGGTAGGCCGTTTCCTTGCCGGTGAGGGGGTCGAGCAACACAATTTCGGCCAGGTCACGGTTTTTGCCCTGGTTCGTGACGAGGTATACGTTACGATTGTCCTTCGTGAAGCCCACGATGTTGCTTTGCTCGTCAATCGACGTTTTGTAGAACGGCGTCATCTTGTCGCCTTCCACGCGCAGCCATTCGGTGCTGCCGTCCGGGTTCGAACGCGAAGCCAGCCGCAGCTGGTCGTTCCAGTCGAACACCCAACCGTCGAGGCGGTCGGTGTTCTGGCGCACCAGGGTTTTTTCGCCGGTCCTCAAGTTCAGCTTGTAAAGGTCGTGCCAAGCTTTGTCTCGGTCGTTCAGGCCGATGTACAGCGCGTTGGGATCGGAGAGGGGCGCGTTGATGAGCTGCACGCGCACGCCTTTCAGGCCGGTGAGGTCGCGGGCCGTGGGCACGGGCTGGCCGGCGACCGGGGTTTCGGCCGGGTTTACGGCATAGATGTTGAAGTTCTCGTCGCCGCCCTTGTCTTGGCTGTACAGCAGGTACTTGCTGTCGCGGCTCCAGAAGTAGCCGCGCACGGGGCGGGCCTGGTCGTTAGTCATGGGGCGGGCCTTTTCGAACGGCTCGTTCAGGCCCTTTACCCAGATGTTGCGGGTGCCTTTGTAGGGCTTGATGAACGACATAAACTTGCCATCGGCCGAAAGCTGGGCGCCGGAAATTTCCGGGTCGCCAAACAGCAGCTCGCGGTCAATGAGGGCCGGCGGAGCGCTGGCTGCGGTCGGCTGCGCTACGCCGGTGTGCGGAGCTGCCGCAGCCAACAACAGGCCGAAGTAAAGAAATAAGGATCTCATGGTTTGCAGAAGAAAAAAAGTAGAGGCCTAGGAAGCAAAGGTGTTTAAAGCGGCTGTTGTCGGAGCAATTTAAACAGGAGGTTGTAGAGGTCTTCGTGTCGATGGTTGCAGAGGGGTTCGCACTCTGTCTTGTCCTGGCATAGGTTAGCTTTTCCTTCAAAACTGTCCGCATGCCAGACCACATCCGCAACCTGCTGCAGCGCTTTCAGTGCAGCGAGCAGCTCAAGGAAACGGCGGCGTTCCGCCTCCTCTTCGGCGGGGAAGATCCTCGCCAAGTCATGGCGGACCTGGACATCCATAACAGCTGTACGCTGCGCAATTGGGGCAGCCAATACCAGCGCAAGATCCAGACGGCCTTGTTCGTTGCGCCCGCCACGACCCGCACCCAGAAACAAAGGCACTCAGGCGCTGCAGCAGCGCAACCAGGACCTTACGCACCTGCTGCCGGAAGTTAACCTGGTCATCTTAGCCTTGATCACCCTGATCGGGGTGTTCGAGCAAGAGTTGAAAATCCCGATTTGAAAAAAGTCTGGCACCAAACGGTCGCACAGCTGAGAAGCAGTGACCGGGCACGAGTGAGTGTCGGCCGGCTGTGTCATCTGTTTGATGTAAGCCGACAAGCCTTTTCCGCAAAGAGCAACGCGAGCAGCGCGCCCACGATCAGTCGCTGTTGGAACTGGTGCTGGCACTCCGGCGCGAGATTCCCGGCTTAGGCACGCGCAGGATGCACGTATTGCTGCAGCAACCCTTGGCCGGGGGCGGCGTTGTCGAACTCGTCGCCCAGAGTGGCCAGGTCGTCGGCCGCGGGCGGAGTGGTGAAGGCGTTCAGGCTGAGAAGGGCCGTGAACAGGGGCAAAAGCAAGCGTTGGGGCATGACGGTTCGGCAGTGAAAGTTCAATTAGGCACAGGACCCCGATCCAAGGCTGCCGTTGCAGGGCCCCGCTTCACATAATGATGTGAGGACCGCCAGCAACGGCCATGCGCCCGCTGCTTCGGTGATGGCTCCTGCCGGAGCTCTCGACTGTCCATCTGCAGATTAAAGTCATGCCTGAGTAATGGGAATGGCCTCTGTTTGATGAGAAATTGCTGCCGCGAGCCGCGGAGCTCAACAGTACCAGTGGTTGGGCAGCCTCAGTTCCTGCGCCGCAATGTTACTGGCCCGCCTTTTTTATGGGTCGTTTGCTGCTCGTTACGAAGCCCCAAGCCGCCTCTCCATAAGCGCTAAGCGTCTATTCCAAAAAAGATTTCGTGGCTGTTGCAGAGCTCCGACTCCCTGCTGCCTTGCTGTGCGTAGCAGGTATCCAAGGCAAGAAGCAGTACCTGGAGCAGCCCATTACTTCATTCCGGCTCTCGGAGCGGGTGCCGAAGCACAACTTGTACCGGCGCTTGGACGAGTTGCTGGACCTGCGTTTCCTCTGCAACGCCACGGCTGCACTCTACCACCATACGGGCCAGCCCTCGCTTGACCCGGTCGTGTTCTTCCAGCTGCTGTTGGCCGGGCGGCCGGAGAACATTGTCAGCGACCGGCGCCTAGTCGAGCCCTGCGCCTTGCGGCTGGACATCCGCTACTTCCTCAGCTACGACCTGGACGAAGAACTGATTATCGGCGGCACACAGGCGCTAGATTCGGCCCCAGTGAAAGCCAATGCCGCCCTGAAGGGCCTGCAGGAGAAACGCGCGAACGCCACGGAGGGCGCGGCGGCAAGCCAACCCCGGCGCCTTGGGCGCCACGCATGCCAAAGCCCGGGTGCTGAGCAACAAGACTCACTACAGCCCCACCGATCGGGACGCGCGCGTCTCGGTTAAGCCCGACAAGGTGCGGGTCCTCAACTACCTCTGTAGCCTGGCCGTGGACGCGGCCGGTGGCGTGATCAACCACGAGCAGGCGGACTTTACCGACAGCCGCGACAGTCGGCATCTGCCCGGCATGGTACAGCGGCTGCTGCCGCGCTTGCGCGCTCAAGACCTGCTCTGGTGCAACGTGTTGTGCGATACCGGCTACGCCAACGGCTTCAACTACACCTTTCTGACAGAGCGTGGCCTTACGTACGCCCTGGACTCCGGTCTTCGGCCAATACAAACCGGTGGTGGGAGGTTTCACGTACGACGCGGCGCGGATACCTGCACGTGCACAGCGGGCAAGCCACTGCCCTTCAAGAAGTACGATACCACGGCCGATGGCGGCTGGCTGAAGATCTACTGGGCGGCCTACCAAGACTGCATGGGGTGCCCGCTCAAAGCCACGTGCGTACCCACCGCCCAGCGCAAGCAAGTCACCCGAATCGCTTACGATCCAGCGTACCGGCGGGCCTGGGCCCGGCAGCAGAGCCGCCGCGGCCAGGCCATACGCTGGCAAGGTACCGTCGAGCCTGTCTTCGGCAGCTTGATCCACCACTATGGCCTCAAGTCGGGTCAACACGCGAGGCAAAGCCGGGACGCATAAAGCCATGCTCCTGGTGGCAGTAGGCTATAACCTCAAGAAGCTACTCAAGCACCAACCCCGCTAGGCCAGCAGCCTCGCCGTGGCCCTGCGCCCGCCAGCGGAGGCTCCGAAAGTCCACTGGAGAAAACTACGGGCGCGGATACCCAGCAAACGACAACCACAAGACCAAAATAGGAAATTTAGGTCGCGGAGTTCTGCAACAGCCACGAAACTAGTAAGGTCATGCGGAAGAAGAACAACACCGGCCGTAGAGAGTGTGTGAGAAAGCAGAGCGAAGCAGCAGTAGAACCAGGCAAAGCGCTGTTACTGCTTAGGTCCCATAAGCAGCAGAAACTTGCGGTGACCCTCCTTTTTTTCCTTCGAAGGGCCGTTTTTACTCGTTTGACTTTGGAAGCAAATTCTTAACCAAGGTCAAAATCGAAAGAAGGAGATACGTCATGCAGAGCTAAGGCCAGCACCAGTTGATGCTTGCACCGGATGCCATTTTCCCAGATGGGTTGTGGGTATTGGCGCAGAAAATAATCGTAATGGACGGCCTCTAGTTCAAAGCCTAGCTGCTGATACAAAGCCAATTGTCCAATGGCGGAATTCCCGGTTTTGATCAGGAGCTTTCGTGGGGCCTGAGTCCGGGCTTCGCCGATCACGTGCTGCAGCAAGCGCCGGCCCAGCCCTTGGCCTTGGTGCTCCGGGGCGATGGCCACATTCATTATTTCGCTTTCCTCGCGACGTACTTGCAGCACGCACACGCCGATTGGCGTCCTGGGCGCTCCAAGCAGATAGATTTGGCTCTGCGGCAGGTAAGCAGCGAGTAGCGCCGGGTTCTCGTCACCGAGCAGCAACAGTTCGTGCGGCAGCGGCTCATCAGCAACGGCTCGCCAAATGGACTTTACTTCGGTCATGTTCACAAACGTTTAACCTCCACGTAGTTCTATGCTGTCGTAGAGGATTTGGAAGGCGGGGCGGGTAAATTGGGTAGAAGACTTGGCCGGCAAGTTACCAACAGGCACATTGTGAGGTGGTCTAGCCCTCCGCAACTTGGGTTAACAAGCCCCGTTTAAGCCGTCTAGTTTTTGGTGAGTACCACAAACAACGTACATGGTCTACGATTTTGACTTATATTGCAACACATACGAGTATTTGCTTGGTAGCAGTTTGATTGTCGAACTGGCCGATGCCTTTCTGGTCTTGCTCATGGATATTTATATTTTTATAATATATCTATGACACCCCGACTTGGGCTCTAATAGTTTATCAGCATAAACTTTGCGGCGTGCTCAACACCAACGCGTTCCACGATGCGCTCCAATCATTGCTGAGAACAATGTCAACCAACGGGTTTCCACGGCCTGAACACCAAGCATTGCTGCCGTTTGTGGAGCAATGAGTAAAATAGCTGCTACAAGCTCGGCCCCTTTACACCTAAATGAATACATTAGTCCAAGTCGGCGTCGGCATTATTATTCGCAACGCGCAGGGGCACGTGCTACTAGGGCGGCGCAAAGGCTCCCATGGGGCCGCTACTTGGTCGTTTCCAGGCGGACACGTTGAGTCCGGAGAAGAGCTAGAACAAACGGCCAAGCGGGAGGTAAAGGAAGAAACAACGTTGAATTGCCTTGCACTACACCCCTATTATTTTACGAATGACATTTTCAGGGAAGAAAATAAGCATTATGTTACGCTGTTTTTTGAGTGTACACAATGGGAAGGGGTGGTCGTTAACGCGGAGCCTACTAAGTGCTTAGGCTGGGAGTGGTTTGACCCTATGGCCTTGCCGAACCCGCTTTTTCTGCCCATTCAACAGCTCATTGCGGCCAAAGGCTTATAGACTTCTCATTACTATTTTATTGATGCTCTATTGCGACAACCCACGGCACTGCCTGCGGCTTTCTTATGCGGGTGAGCGACTAGATTTTCCAGGCGGCAAGTAACCCGTTTTGCCTGCAAAGTTTTAGGTCTGGCTTGCAGACCAGCGCAACGACTGTTGCTATCGACGCACTTCTTCCTGCTTGCGCTACTGTGCCTGCTCGATCATCCGCTAATGGTGGGAGCCGGCTTGGTCAAGCGCCCCGACTTTTCGGGTGGTGCAGCCGCATCGTCTTGTGGCGCTGGCGCGGCTGCGGGTATTGACCCGACTTGAGACCTTGGTGGTGGATCAGGTTGCCGAAGACGGACTCGACCGTGCTTGCCATCGTCGGCGCATGGCCTGACTATGGCGGCTTTGCTGCCAGGCCCACGCCCGTCGGTACGGCGGGTCATACGCCGTGCGGGTGAGTTGCTTGCGCCGAGCGGTGGGTATGCACGTCGCCTTGAGCGGGCACTGCTTACAGTCTTGGTAGGCCGCCCAATAAATCTTCAGCCAGCCGCTGTCGGCCTCTTCATCGGCAGCGGCACACTCGAGGCCGCCCACCGCACCGTGCTGCAGGTGCGTATGAAGCGCTCTGGCCAACGCTGGGCCTACCATAGCTGCGACAACATGCTCCGCCTGCGCGTGGCCTACAAAAGCGGCAAGTTTGGCCTCGTCACCAACCTGCTCCGTAACCCGCCTGCGAAGTTTTGAATTGCACCCGCAACGAGTGAGTATCCAAGCCAAGCCCGTAATACAACATCTGCGCGTTTTATACTAAATGCAATGGTCGCGATTCACCTTGCTTTTTTGAACTCATAGCCGTCTGCTTCCACAAATCCATCCACGAAAAGCGTAAAGGATTTCACCCCGTTTTTCTCAATAACGAATGGAAATTGGACTTTGCCGAACATGGGATGATTGTAAGTGCAGGTGAGCTTCTCCTTTTGGTGGGGTGACAAAACCCCTTTTAGCGAAGGGTGATGTTCCAGGGTCAGCACATACTCGCTCTTCTCCTTGCTAATGAAGGCTTTGCCGTAGTAATCACAAACGTATGTTCCCACAAGGGCATCGAAGCTGACAGTAAAATTTTCGGCCGCTGTTTGATTTTCCTTCTGTTTATCATTTTCTGTCTTTCGCTGGTTCTGCCGCTCAATCGTGGCAAGCGTGTAGTTGGGTGCTTTTCTGTGCATGAATGCATCAATCACCTGCCATTTAAGGGTTTCATGCAACAGGTGATTATCCCCATTAGTGAGTACGGCGATGCCCAACTTCAGTCCTGGCACCAGTGCCAGCGAAGTCAGGGCCCCGGAGTATGCCCCGTTGTGCTGCATTACTTCAACGTTTTGGTACTGCATGATCTCCCATCCCAAACCGTACGTTTTGAAATACATCTCGCGGTCTGCCGCCCTTGATTTACCAATGATGGTGTTGCTCAGCCACATTTTTGTGACGGCGTTCTCGGGAATAACGCTTTTGTCGTTTAAGTATCCTTTGTTAAGCAAAACCTTCATCCAAGTGCCCAAGTCCTGAATACTTGCGTACATCCCCCCGTGGCTGTAGGGCTCAATTTTGTCGGGCGGCAGCACCGTTAAAGCTTTGTTCACCAGGGTGTGGCCCACTGCTTTGTTCGTTTCTTTTTTGATGCCTTCTTCGAAAACCAAGGTGCGGCTCATGCCCAACGGGCAAAGCAGGCGGTTCTGCAAATAAGCATTCCAGCTTTGTCCCGTGATATTTTTGACGCTTTCGCCGGCTATCATGAAGCCGAAGTTAGAGTACCCGAACCTGGTCCGAATAGGATAGGCAGGCGTTTGCTTGCCAAAGAGACGAATCATTTCTGGATATGTCAAGTTGGATTCGGTGTTAAGTAAATCGCCTTGAAAGGTTTTCCAGCCCGACCGATGAGACAACACATCAGCAAGCGTAACCTGCTGCTCATACAGCTTATCATGCATGCTGAACTCTGGCAACCATTTTTTAACCGGGTCATTGATGGATATTTTTCCCTCAGCTTCCAACGTAGCGAAGAGTGTTCCAGTAAATGTTTTGGAGATGGACGCCAGGGGAAAAACTGTTTTTTCGTCAACCTTGGTTTTGGTGCTCCAATTGCTCACTCCGTATCCTTTTTGAGCCAACACGATGCCGTCTTTCACAATGCAAACAGCCGCGCCGGGTATTTGCCATTTATCGAGTGCCTGCTGCATGTAGCGATCTAAACTATCTGCCACAAAAGCGTTTGAGGTTTGTCCAAAAGCCTGCGGATTACTTAAAAAAAGTAACATGAGAAGTGAGAAAATTAACCCTCGCACGTGTTTCATTTGCCCGATTTTCAACTTGGTGTTTTGATTTCTGAGTCAGTTGCTAATAGTTGGATTGACGCAATTGACTATGCTTACACTATAGCGTCGCCGATCGGAGAGTATATCTTATTTCTTCAACGACCTACTAGCAAGTCCGAGAACTAGCAAGGTGGGCGGCATAGGCCTTCGTTGAAAGATTGTTTTAAAACCATAGCGGTTTCGCGAACGGCGTAACCGGCCCGTAGCCCGGACTTGCGCCTTCCTATGGTTCAGCCCGAAGCCCCAGAACGAAATCAGTGCGGCTGTTTAGCGATATCAGCCGAAGAGTGTGGGCAACGGTTCCCGAAACCGCTATAGTGGGAAATTTGGCCACAATCACGAAGGCGCCACTGTTACGGAGCGTCCCATCGAAACACGCCTCGAACACTGCCAGTTATTAGCGATCAAGCGTCGGGGGCTGTTCCCAAATGCGGGCGTCGGTGGCCACGACGTACAACTCGGAAAAGTCAGTGAGTTTCAGGGGCACCAAACGAAGGCGCTCGGTTTCCAGCACGGATTAGATGTAAAACGGAGGCGAGGAAGCGGACATGAGCCGAAATGTTGGTTAAAAGTAAACTGCAGCAAACTTATCAGGTTCCTAGCTGGTTGATATGGTCCAGTTTTTGGAATAGCACCCAGCCAGTTGCCCCGTTGATGCTTCCTTACCAAACCCTGCTGGTGCTCAACCGCCACGCTCACCCAGCAACTGAGCACGGGCCTGATCCACTTGATGCAGCAAGGCCTGCTGCCTAGAGGCAGCCGCCTCCCCGGTGCCCGGACGCTGGCCTCGTTGCTGGGCGTGCACCGCCAGACGGTGGCCGTGGCCTTTGAAGAGTTAGCCGCGCAGGGGGCAGTGGTTTAATGCGTGGTGCAAGTACGGTTGTGCTCGTCAATGACGCGCTGAATGCGCACGCGGTGCATGGCCAGCGAGCGGCTGAAGCAACAGGATTTGCGCACGAGCACGGCGCAGTTGATTGCTTCGACGATGCTGGTCTGCCCGCTGCCTTTTGGGTGCGCCTCATGGACGCGGGTGGGTAGCACGCCTTTGTAGGCCCGCCACTCGTCCGTGTAGTACCAGGTGCCGGTGCGGTAAGCCGCGGGCAGCGCCGGCCAGAGCCGGTGGGCCGTGGCCCGGCCGCGACTGCCGAGCACCCAGGCCACGATGCAGCGCGAGTGCCGCTCCACCGCTAGCCAGAGCCATTTTTTGCGCTTTTTGCAGCCCACATACGTCCACATCTCGTCCAGTTCGAGCTCTTTCACGCGGTGCGGGCGCAGGCAGCTAGGCGGGGGCGGGGGCGAGCGGGCTTTGCTTTGCCAATTTTGAAATCTTCATGCGCGCCACGCCCGTGGCCCGCTGCGAAACGCGCTCGCGCAAGAGCTTTTCCACCTGCGCGTACTTGGCCGCTTTGCGCGGGGCGGCCGGCGCGAAGACGGCTTGGTGGCGGCAAGCCGTGCACAGGTACTTCGCATTACCTCGGCTGCTGCCGTTCTTGCGCAGGGCCGTGCTACCGCACTTGCCACAGTTGAGCGTCGTCTGAATCATCGCCTGCTATACGGCTAAACCACGCTTTAGACCACCGCCGCTCAGTCTACCGATGGTTGCCCTGGGTACGTGGGTGCTGCTACGGACGGGGAAATGGCCGGGTAACCCACACGGATACGCCCGGCGCGATTTAAACGAGAATGAAGCCCCTCCCCTGCTGCGGAAGTTTGATGTCGTGCCACAAGGCTGGAAAGTTCAGGAGACGGCTTTGACGAGGTCTGGGCTCGGCCACTACGCGTCCGTTCACCGCGCATGGGCCGACATTATCCAGCCCTTAAGCAGTAGGCCGCGAGCCCATCGGGTGAATCGCTTCAACAACCCTTTAGCCGCTTGGCGTGCGGCATTGAGGATGGCAACCGGTCCCGGAATATTCGACTGCAAACCAGCTCTTAGGCTTCTCAATGGAAATTTACTTTATTTTTCCCTCTCCATGATACCATAGACATAATGCGGAAAAGACTGCTAAGTTATCCCGAGAGGATTGGCCGTAGCTTTGGGGATGGATTACGTAGCCATACGCGAGTGGCCGCGGCAGTTTGTGGCCCTGACCAGCCTGCACGTGGCCGAGTTTGACGACTTGCTGACTGATTTCGCGCCGGCCTGGGTGCAGTACCAGCGCTGGCACACCTTGGACGGGGCCAAGCGGCGGTTGCCCGCGCACGGTGAGCGGGCCAACACCGCGCTAGCGGGCAGCGACGTGAAGCTCTTCTTCCTGCTCACCTACCTGAAGAGCACCGCCTTGCAAGAGCACCAGGCCGCCAGCTTCGGCGTCTCGCAAACGCGCGTGAGCCGTTTGACCACGGCCTTGCTGGGCGTCTTGAACCAGGTGCTGCAGCGGCGCGGGCTGCGGCCCGTGCGCGACGGGGCCGAGCTGGCGCGGCACCTGGCCCGGCACCCGGACAAGGTCTTTGCCTACGACGGGGTAGAGCGCGGGGTGCCGCGCAACCAGAACCGGAATGGGCAAGCGGAAGAATACAGCGCCAAAAAAAGCCCACCACCTCAAAAACATGACCTTGTGCGACGCCATGCAGTACGTGCACTACCTCTCGCCCACGGAAGGCGGGCGCGTGCACGACAAGAAAATGGCCGATGAATACCCGCTCGCCCTGCCGCCGGGCAGCGTGCTGCGCCAGGACCTGGGCCTGCTCGGCCACGCCCCGGCCGGCGTCGTGGTGGAGAGGCCCCACAAAAAGCCGCCCAAGGGCGAGCTGAGCTTTGCCCAGCGACTCTATAACCAGCTGCTGAGCCCCTTGCGCGTGGTCATCGAGCACGCCCACAGCGGCATCAAGCGCCTGCACATGGCCGCCGGAACGCTGCGCCTACGCGGCGAGTGGCGCCGCGACCCGGTCATGCTCGCCGCCTGCGCCCTGCACAACCTGCGCGTACGCAGCCCGCTCCGGGCGTATCGCGCCTGCGCGCCCGTCAAACTCAACACTTAATCCGCATCAACTCTAAAGTAAGGTTGCCGGTTGAGGTAAAACATGCTGTTGGCTACACCAGCTAAAACACGTGGTTGGCGTGTACTCGTAATCGAAGGCGAGGCGGCGAAACTGGTGAGCCATTGTAAGGTGCGTTCCTTCACCCATCTCCTGGCCACAGGCACAAAGCCTTTGGACGAGCGTGAGCGGCTGGCCCATTCGTGCTGCACCCGGAGCTTGGCCTTGTGCCGGGCAAAGCAGCCGCCGTAGCCGTTGTCAATCAACACCGTGTGCAGGCGCTAAGCCCATCAGGGGTGGTGTGGCAACAGGGCCACGGCCGCGTAGTCATATTGGTTGGCCGCGTGCCCTTGGGCCAACTATATGCCCCTGCCGGTATCGACCAGGATCTGGTGCTCACGCCCATTGACCCAATTGCCCCAGTCCAGGTTCCGGTGCTCGCAGATGCGGGGGCTAAACGCACACGCCGGCTGTCGGCGCCGAGTAGGCTCGGGTTCGCTTCGCATCCGTGCGCCACCCGGTCCAGGGCGTTGACCAGCGTGTTGAGCTGCTGCCACGAGCCCGTCCGCTGACGGCAGTAGAAGTAATAGTCGGCCGACCAGGCAGGGTACTGGGCCGGCAAGTTGCGCCACTGGCGACCCGTGCGGCACACGTACCACGTTCACTACGCGCCGCAGGCACAGCCACGGTTTGCGTTATACTGGCAACACGCAGTGCATAACTTGCCACTGTGAGTCGGCAAGAAATTAATGTTCGACAATCATAATGTTATGGATGCTAGAGGTTTACGCTGTAAGCTTGCTTGAGCAGCTTGTTGCAGACGGCAATCAGGGCCAGCTTCTTGTGCTTGCCTTTGGCCATGAGCCGCTCGTAGAGCGCTTTG
>NZ_JBIYZW010000006.1:0-75354 GCF_044628455.1 Hymenobacter sp. B81
GGGCTCAAGGGCCCCAGGCTCTGCCATCTTGCTCCTGCTCGTTGCCCAATAACCTAAGTTTAAGCAGTGGCTCAAACATAGGAGCCTCTTACCTTGCTGTTACTATTCTCCTCAAGTGTTTGCCCGAACCGGACTTCTTTTTTCCTTTTTCTTCATCCTGCTGGCAGGTTTCCCTTGGACAGCAGGTGGAGCAAGCCCACCCGGGTCACGCACGCCGGTAGCCGCCGATACCCTCCGGCCACCGACTGCCTACCGCTTCATGCTAACTGGCTTACCCGTCAACACGCCCGCCGACGCGGCGTTTTACCTGGTCGGCTCGTTCAATCACTGGCAGCCTGCTGACGCCCGCTACCGGTTTCAGCGGCAGGCCAATGGGATGTGGGAACTTACGATCCGTACGGCACAGACCCGAATCGAGTACAAAGTGTCACGCGGAACCTGGGCCAGTATCGAGGGCAGCGGGCACGGGCAGGTGCGGGCCAACCGTGTGGCCACGCGCGGGCAGGCGCTGGCCAGCCCCATCGAAGTGCGGGTGCAAAGCTGGGAAGACCTGAACGGCACTTTTCAGTTCTACTCGCTCTACGACCTGCTGCTGCTGTTTTCGTGCTTCCAGGCGGCGCTGCTGCTGATTGCCATTCCGAGCATTCAACAGGCCAACCGGGCGGCCAACCGCTGGCTCCTGTGGCTGCTGGGCCTAGGTGCCGGCGCCACCCTGCTCACGGTCCTCAGCAGCGACCGGACGGTGGCCAACGCTTATCCACAGCTGACCCTGGTGCCAGATTTTATCTGGTTTCTCTACGGACCGCTGTTTTACGGCTACATCCGCCGGCTGCTGTTCAACGAAGCGCCGTCCTGGCGCCGCTGGCAGTATTTTCTGCCTGTAGCGCTGCAGCTGCTGGCTTACCTGCCCTACTTCCTGCTCGACAGCTACGAGTTTCAGCTGCGGCTCATCAGCCACGAAACCAGCCTGCGCGGCTTGCTCCTGGCCACGGGCCTGGTGGCGCTGCTGACCAACGCGGCCTACTGGCTGGCCTGCCGCCGCGCCATCCGGGCCTACACCCGGCAGTACGAAGCCAACGCCTCGTACGCCCAAAACCTGAGCTACCTGTCCGCCGTGCTGGGCATTCAAGGGGTGTGCCTAAGCCTGTGGATCTTCCTGTTTGCCGTAGCAGGAGCCAGCCGCTGGGTTGATTTCGACGTGTACACCTTGGCCGCCCGCACCCAGGCGCTGCTCTGGTTGGCTTTTTCCACTTTGCCCTATTTCCTAGGTTACGTGGTGCTGCACCAGCCCGAAATCTTCCGCTTAGTGCCAGCTCTCGCCACTCCCCTGCCGCCCGCCGTTCCGAAGCCGGTACCTGCCGAGTCCGCCCAAGCGCCCGAGCCGGCACCGGCCCCGCTGCGCCCGCCTCGCCCGCCGAAGATGCCCGACCTGCCCGCTATGCAGGCCACCGTAGCCAACTACATGCGGCAGCGCAAGCCCTACCTCAATCCCAGCCTGACGGTGCACGAACTGGCCGCCGGCCTGCAACTGCCGCCGCACGTGCTGTCCAAGATCATCAACGATGGATTCGGCCAGAACTTCTTCGACTTCGTCAACGCCCATCGGGTGGACGAGGTCAAGCACCTCATGGCCGCTCCGCAAGCCCGGCAGTACACGCTGCTGGCTCTGGCTTTGGAGGTCGGGTTTAACTCTAAGACCGCTTTCAACCGCGCCTTCAAGAAGCACACTGACCAGACACCGAGTGAGTTCTTTGGCGGGCTGCGTGAGAAATAAGCCAGCCGGACAGTATTGGGGGGCCACTGGTTGACCCTCCCTTCCGGGAGAGGAGGGCGTGCTGACATTGCTGAGGCCTGCCCGCTCCTGGAGCTACGACGTCCGGCTGAGCTGGCTTATAGGCGAACCGGGCTACCCCTGGAAAGACGCCTGTTGACCAATGTCAACAGCGTCCGAAGTACCATCTTTGAAAAAACGGAATGTATTTACTTATTTACAAATACATGCTTGTCAATTAATTACATAATTAACACTGTGGCTAGGCCCCAGCTTTGAAAAGTGGGGCGAGGCGCGAATAACAGCAGGCGAGGTTTGCGAACCCGCATCGGTACGGCTCCGGCTTGCCGCAGCGGGGTGCAATAACGCTCTCACTCATCGGCCGCTTGCGCCGCGCTGTTCATCATTATCATGACGATTGCCAAACTGCTCTTTGCGCTGCTGCTCCTCGCGGGCAGCGGCCTGGCTGCCCCCGCCCGCGCCGCCGGGCCTGCCAACCCGTTTATCCGCCGCATCGACCCGACCTTCTGGTGGGTGGGCATGAAAAACCCCAAGCTGCAGCTGCTGGTGCACGGGCCGGCCCTGGCCACCAGCCAGGTGACACTGGCCCCCTACCCGGGCGTCACGCTCGACGGCTTTCAACGGCTGGAAAGCCCGAACTACCTGCTCGTCAACCTCACGATCAGTCCCGAGGCCCGGCCCGGCAAGCTGCGGCTGACGTTTGCGGGGAAGCGCCGGACCACCTACGCCTACGAGCTGCGGGCCCGCACCACGCCCGGCAACAAAAGCAAGGTGCAGGGCATCACCTCTGCCGACTTTATCTACCTGCTCATGCCCGACCGCTTCGCCAACGGCGACCCAACCAACGACGTGGTGAAAGGCAACCGCGCTCCCGGCGTGGCCCGTGACTCGTTGTACGCCCGCCACGGCGGCGACCTGAAGGGCATCGAGCAGCACTTCGGCTACCTCAAGGAGCTGGGCGTGACGGCCATCTGGCCCACCCCGGTGGTCGACAATAACATGCCCAAAGCCAGCTACCACGGCTACGCCCTCACCGACCACTACGCCGTGGACCCGCACTACGGCACGAACGAGGACTACGTGCGCTTCGTAGAGCGTGCCCACGCGCAGGGCCTGAAGGTCATCCACGACGTGGTGCTCAATCACATCGGCAGCTACCATTACCTCTGGCTTGACCAGCCGGCCAAGGACTGGTTTCACCAGTGGCCCACCTTCACTAAGGGTAACTACCGCAACGGCACCGTGAACGACCCGCACGTGGCCGGGCCAGACCGCCAGCTGTTCAGCACCACCTGGTTCGACACGAGCATGCCCGACCCAGCCCAGGAAAACCCCTTGGTGGCCACCTACCTGATCCAGAATTTCCTGTGGTGGGTGGAATACACCGGCATCGACGGCTACCGCATCGACACGTATCCCTACTCCGACCCCGGGTTTCTGATGCAGTGGGGCCAGGCCATCCTGGAGGAATATCCGCAGCTGGGCATGTTCGGCGAAACTTGGATGCAGGAGGCCGAGGGCGTGGCCCAGCAGGCTTTCTGGACCCGCAACGTGTTTCCACCGGTGAACGGCTTCAAAAGCAATTTGCCCGGGGCCATCGACTTCATCCTGCGCCAGGCCCTGCTCGAATGCCTGACCAAGCCGGCCGGTTTCGCCGAGGGCGTCTCCAAACTCTACTACGCCGTGCAGGGCGACTGGATGTACGAGGACGCCAACCGCAACGTCATCTTCCTCGACAACCACGACGTGGACCGGGTGTTCTCGGTGCTAGGCGAGGACGTGCGCAAGCAGAAAATGGCCCTGGCCTGGCTGCTCACCGAGCGCGGCATTCCGCAGCTTTACTACGGCACGGAGGTGCTCATGAAGAACTTCAGCCGCCCCGACGGCCTGCTGCGCGAAGACTTCCCTGGCGGTTTTCCCGGCGACCGGCAGAACGCCTTTATGGCGGCCGGGCGCACCCCAGCCCAGAAGGATATGCACGCCTACGTGCGCCGGCTGGCCAACTACCGCAAAACTCATCCCGTGCTGCACACCGGCCAACTCACGCACTACGTGCCCGAAGACGGGGTGTACACCTACTTCCGCCACGACAACCAGGGCCATACGGTGCTGGTAATGCTGAACTGCAACCCAGCGGCCAAAACAGTGCCGCTCGGCCGCTTTGCCGAACGTCTGCGCGGTTACACCTCGGCACGAGACGTGCTGACGGACGCACTGGTGCCGGATCTGCAAACGGCGATGATGCCGGCTTATACTGCTCTGGTCTGGGAGCTGCGCTAAGTGCATCTTTTGCTTGTATCAAGCATGTGGTGGAACACCCTTTCGTCCTTTGGCGTGGTCGTGTCAAGTGGTTGGGCCGGCTCACGGAGGAAGTACCCTCATCCCCCTCTGATCTTCTATTGCTTCAACACGCACCATGCTATCGTCAGCCTGACGCGAGAGCATTCAGCGCACAATTTCCAACCACCCCTTCACCGTACGGCCGCCGGGGTAAGTGAGCAGGTAGTAGTAAGAGCCAGCCGGTTGGCTGCCGCCGCCCCAATCATTGGCGTAGCTGGCTGACTCGTATACCTTCGCCCCCCATCGGGAAAACACCTGGAGGCGCGGCGGACAACTTCCCGGCACGCGGAATGTTTCGTTCCGGTCGTCTCCATTGGGCGTGACAACGTTCGGGACCAGCGCCACGCTATTGACCTCAACGGGAGACAACTGCGTCACGAATTGGCAGCGGCCGTTGTTATACCACACCGTTAACCGCGGCTGGTAGCGCCCCGGTTGCTGGTAGACATGGTCCGGCGCCTGCCCAGTGGCCGTGGTGCCGTCGCCGAAATCCCACACGGCCGTGGTGCTTGGGGCACCAATGCTCCGAAAATGAATCAGCAAGGGCGCGTCGCGGTTTTGCGGGCAGCCATCGGCAGTCCAGGACGGGTTCATTGCAGGGAGAGCGGCCACGAACACCCGCCGGCTGGCCGTCGCCACGCAGCTGTTGTTTTGAACGGAGTACACCAAGCTTACGGCGCCGCTGAACCCGGCCGGGGGCGTAAATAGCCCGTCCGGGGTTACGTTAGCCCCCGACCAAGTGCCCCCGGCCGGACTGCCCCGCAGCCGGAAGGGCTGGCGGGAGCCCGGGCACAGCGCTGTGTCAGTGGGCAGGACCACGGAGGGGAGGCTGTTCACCGTCATCGTGATGGAGCCCCGGAAATCGCAGTCTCCGTTGACGCTGGTATACGCGAGCGTATGCTGGCCTACCCCCGCTACGTTAGGGGTGAAAGTGAAGCCCGTGGCGGGGAGGCCAAGCACGCCCGGACCGCTCCAGGAAGCATTGCCCGGCAAAGCCAACGCCGTGGTGGACCCCACGCAGAACTGCGTTGCGGAGGGAAGACCTACCACTGGTTTCGGCGTCAGGGTCACTTGGCGAGTGCTGCTGCTGGTGCAGCCGCTGGGTGCCGTGAGGGTGTAGGAGAGGGCAACCCGGCCCGCTGCCCCGACTGGCGGGGCAAAGAAATAGCCTGTTGGGGCGTTGCCCACCACGTACTGACCGCTCCAGACGCCGCCGGCAGGCGTACCAACCAGCGGTACCGCAGCGGTGGGCGTACAAAGCGCTAAATCCGGTCCGGCGGCGGCGCCAATCACCGAAACCGTTTGCGTGGCCGAAGCGCTACATCCGCCCAAGGTGTACACGTACCGCAACGTGTGCGTGCCTGGTCCGGCCATCGAGGGGTTGAAGGTATTGTTGGTAACGCCCGGCCCGGAGAACGTCCCCCCCGCCGGCGTGGCGGTCAGCGCCACAGCGGTCGAGCCAATGCAATAATTGTCCTGCGGCAGCGGCTGAAAGGTTGCCGTGGGAGGCGCCACGACGGTCAATTCCAGCTGCGACCGGCTAATGCAGGTGTTGTTGGTTACGGTGTACGAGAGCGTCACCGGGCCCAGCGGGAGAGCGGCCGGCGTGAAGACGTAGCCGGCTTGGGGCGAGCTGCTCACCCCCAGCCCTGTCCAAACCCCGCCGGCCGGCGAGCCGCCCAGGGCCAGCGGTGGCGCCGTGCGGCATACCTCCCGGTTGGGGCCGACCACCGCCCGTTCGGGTTCAAAGTCAAATTTAAAGGCGGCGTTGTTGCAGTTCGTACTCGGGTTGGTGGTGGAATAGCTACCGGCCCCGGCCGGGAAGGGGAAGCTGGACGAGCCGCCGCACCCCCCGCACACCGCTTGGTACACGAAGCCACGCCGGTCGAAGCGCGCGGTACCGCCGTCGACGTGGTCGCCGCCGCCGCCGCCAAAATAGGTGGCGTATTCGAGGCGGGTAGCGTCGGCCGAGAGTTGCAGCAGGTAAAAGTCGCTGCCGTCGGTGGTCGTTTGCACCGAGGCCCCGGCCAAGGGCATGTTGGCCAGCACGCCGTTGCCAAAGGCGGTGTTTTGCCCCCCGCCCCAGCCGCTAACGTAGATTCGTCCGCACTGGTCAACCAGAAAAGCGGTAGGCGAGATGTCAATAGTGCCTCGGCCGGATCCAAACACGGTGGCAAAGTCGGTAGTTGTTAGGTCAGCGTTCAGCTTGTGAATAAACTGCCGGCTATTCGTATTGATGTACCGGCCCGGCGTGGTCGGGTAATCACCCAGCGTCTGGCCCAGCAGGTAAGGCGCGCCGCTACCGTCGAGCTGTACGAAGTAAGCTTGGTCGGCCTGCGGAGTGCCCACAAACGTGGAGCGCTCCAGGGTGCCCCCGCTGGCGCTGATGCGAACCAAAAAGCCGTCGAGTAAACCGCTGTGGGCGTTTTGCAGGGCACCACTGGTGACGGGAAAGTTCAGGCTGGTGGTGCCCCCGCACACGAACAGCCGCCCGCTTGCGTCAAGTTGCAAGGAATAGGCTGCGTCGGGCTGGCCGCCGCCCAAGTAGCTGCTCCACACCAGGTTGTCGAGGTTGGGGGTGAGCTTGCAAACCACCGCGTCGATGCCGCCGCCGCGAGCCGTTTGAAAATTGTTGCGGGTCGGGAAGTTGGGCGAGGTAGTGTTGGAGGCGATATAGATGTTGTCGGCCGGGTCCACCAGCACGTCGCCGCGGAACTGGTCGCCGTAGTTGCGGATCAGCTCGGCGCCCGTCATGTTGGTGTAGGTCAGCAGGCCTTCGTTGCTCGAGCCGCCCAGAAAAGTTAAGCCGCGCAGCACCGAGCCGTTGGCGCTCAGGCGGGTGATGATAAGGTCGGTGCCCTGGGCGAGGGTGAATACCGGGTCGTTCACGCCGGAGTACGGATTGACCTGATTGCCGCCGTTGAAACTACGGCTGAAAGCGTCGCCCGTGGTGGGGTAGTTCAAGGAGCCCGTGGTGCCGAGGATAATCAATTCGCCTTGGCTGTTCACCACCAAGCTCTGCGGGAAGTCGCCGCTGCTGCCGCCCAAATAGGTAGCCCAAACGCGGGAAGCCGGCCCGGTAGCTGTGGTGTTGTACTTGATGAGGGCAATGTCAATGTTACCGCTAAAGCTGGTGCTGTAGGCGCCCGGGGAGGCCGGGTAGCCCAGGCCAAACACGATGCCACCGGAGTACATGTTGCCCTGCTGGTCGTACGTGGCCGTGAAGCCCCAGTTGTCGGCCGTTGAACCGGCGAAGGTCGAAAACACCACCGTCGGGTCGATGGTCAGCGGCCGCCGAGGGTCGTAGGCACCCAGCCGAAAGCTTACCTCCTGCCCGCGCAGCACGTAGCGGCAACTCACGGGCTCGCGCCGCCCGTGCGCGTCGAGCTGCCAGGCTTGCGGCCGAAGCTCCGTGATGCGGCCCACCGAGGTGCGCAGTTCCAGCCCGCCGTCGGGCAGCAGGTGCAGCTCATCGGCACCGGTGTAGCGCTGCCGGATACGACCGACATCGGCCCCGGCCGCCACCTCAAAGTCGTACTCGAGCAGCCCCTGCTGGTTTTCGTAGAGGTGCGCGTCGATGCCCGGCCACAGCCCCCGGTAGCGCAACTGGCGGTAGCTGTCGACACCCGCCGCCCAGGCTCGGGCATCGTTGCCGAGCAGGTAGTTGCGTACCTCGCCTGTGGCTGCCAGCGCCTGCAACTGGACGCTGGGGCGAGCTTCGACGAATTCCATCCGCACGGCGTGAGCACGCAACGGTTCTGCTTGGTGCGCCCCGCTGGCCCGGTGGGGGTCCACAGGCTCCGCCAGGGCGTAGGTCCAGCCCCGCGTTTCCAAAAACATACGGCCTTGCTTCAACGGAGCGGCGTAGCGAACGGCCGCAGGCCATTGATTATGATTAGCAATAAACTCTAACCCCAGCGAAGAAGGCGGCGCCGGAGCAGCTCCCACACCCCAGTGAGCAACGACTTGGGGACTTAGCAGGATAAAGAGGCCAAGCAGACCTCGCTGGAGGAGAGAAATCATCATACGCAGATGCAAAATGCCAGGTAGTTTGTACTTGGCTGGCCGAAACAGTAAACCGAGCGGCGAAGTTCCTGCCTGCCTTGGCATGGTGACCTCCGGCAGGAATGAGGTAGATCCGCTCGGCCTGTTCCACTGGAGCCGCACTAGGTATATAGTCCTGAAGTGAGCCGGTGTGCCTTGTTGCCACGGCGCGGCACTGGGAGCGGTAGCCGCATGCAACAGCCCAATGCGCCCGTGTAGCAGGCCATAGCTTAAGCATACTTGCCGACTTGCCGACTACCAACGGTAGGTGACCCATGCGGCGTTTCATAGCGGGAAACCGATGCTGCTCTTTGCGGGCTAGCTACGCCGCCGGCGCTTCAGATCCGCGTAATCGAGGAAGTACAGCACGCGCACCGACAGCGAGTTGTTGTGCGGCGTGTTGATGGTACTGCTGAGGTTGTCGAAGTACTGCGGGGTAGCTTTTCGGCCTGCAGGAAAGTAGCGCCGGCGTTCTTCCACACAATGCTCACCTGCGAGCCAGGCGCAAACCGCCACTCGTACATCGCGTCGATGTTGAAGGCATTGAAGGTCGTGTCGCGGCTGCCTCGGAAAGCAATCGTTTCCTCGTGCCCGCCCAGCCGCAGCTGGATGAATTGGTCGTAATCGACATGGCTGACGTAGTGCCGGGTGCACATGGTAAAGGTCATGCGGTTGTTAAAGGCATAGTTGGCGGTCAGCGTATTGGTTACCGTGGTCACGTCGCGGCGACCCAGCAACGGGTCGCCAGCGGCTTTCATGTCCTCCAGGTGGCTAAAGCCGCGCACCTCCGCGTCCGTTAGGTTGCCGGCGTAGCCTATCTGGCGGCGCCGCAGGTTCCAATCCAGGCTGTAGCGGAAATTAAGCTGGTTATTGACACGCCAACGGGGACTTAGGGTGATGATGTAAACAAAACGGCCGGTCCGGTAGCCGTCGCGGGCAAAAGCCCGGTAGCCCGTTTCCAGATCGAGCGCCAGCTTCTTGCGGTAGTCGCTCGACAAGAAACCATTCACTACGCCGTTGGCCGGCACCCGCACGAAGTACTTGCCCATCAACGTGACCCGCGGCTCAAAGTAGTCGTTGCTGTAGAACACATAATCTAGGTTGTAGCCCACCGTCAGGAATTTCTTGGTAATTGTGGTATTAGCGCCGTGGTAATAGCCTTGGCTTTGGTACAGCGTGGGGCGGTAGGGGTAACGGTTTTCGATGTACAGGTAACTGAAAAGGCAGTTGAACTTGCCGAACGGCTTGTAGCAGTTGTAGTTAAACTCTGCTACCTGCGAGATAAAGTTGTTGCCGAACTGAATGCCCAGATCGTTAATGTTGTACGAATCGGACTCGATGCCCTGCCGGAGTCACCACAGAAAGTTACCGCCGATCTTGCCCACGCCTACCTGATACCTGAAGCCGTCCTGATCGTCTACGGCCTTCTCCTTCCAAACCGTTGACCGCGTCGGTGTGAGTACACCAGGCTGCCATCCACGGCATACGAGTTCTTCTTGTTGGCGAAGCGAAGCAGCCCCCCGTCACGTTGGCGTCGTAGGTGGCGCCCGCGCGGGTGATGTTGGTGTTGATGAGCGACACGAACGAGTTGTTCTTCAGCGACTGGTCCAGCACGAAGATGTTGTAGTTGGAAAACGGCTGGGTCAGCACCTGACGCTGCGTGCCGGTGGCGCTGTCCTGCACCATGGCGTACACGTTGTTGGACAAGGCGTTGAACAAACCCAGGCCCAGGCCCTTGCTGGTGCGGCCCGAAATCTTGGTGGCGTTCAGCAGGCGCGTCATGTCCGGGTTGCGGGCAATAAACTCGCCCGGTCGACGACCATCAGATTCCGTCGTGCCCTTGCGCAGCTGGCTTTCGACCCGCCCAAAACCCAGCAGCATGGCACCCACCCAGTGGGAGTAGAAAAGATTGCCCTTGTTGAAGAGCTCGGTGCCCTCGGTAAAGAACTGCCGGTTCTCGTTGAATTGCACCTCAAAGGGCGACAGGTTCAGCACCTGATTGTCGCTGATGACCTGTCCAAAGTCGGGCACCAGCGTGGCATCGAGGGTGAAGCTCTCGTTGATGCCGTACTTCACGTCGGCCCCGCCGTTGAAGCTGGTGGTGGCGTTGCGTTTTCCTTGCTCGTTGTAAGGATAATGATTCACGTAGCCCGAGATGTAGGGCGCCAGCGATAGGCGAAGCGGAGCCTTGATGTTGCGGATTCCGGTGAGCAGGCCCCATTGATTCACGAAGCCATCGACCTCCGGCTTTACTTCGTTCCAGAAAAAGTCCTAGCGCGTGCTTCGGCGGTTGCGCATTAATTGCAGCCCCCACACTTGCTCGGCCTGGCTACTGAAGCGAATGGCCGAGTAGGGAATGCGCATTTCAGCCACCCAATCGGTGCCTTGCAGGGCGGTACGGCTTTCCCACACGGCGTTCCAGGCCCAGTCTTCGCCGCCGGCCGGCGAGTAGCGGGCGTCGAGCTGCACCCCGGCCGGCGTCACGAAGAAGCCGTAACCGTTGAGCTTATCATGATAAGTGTCGAGCAGTATGCCGAAAAAGTCGGAGTTGCCAAAGTTGTCGCGCTGGGTGAGCTCCCGCGGGATAGAGTCCAGGGAAACGTCGTGCATAATGGCACCCACGTACAGGGCCGCGTCGTAGAGAATTCGCACCTCGGTAGGGTGCGTTTCGCGCGGGCCGGGATTCGGGCTGTTCTGAATAAAGCCCGTCGCAATCTGGGCCTCGCGCCAGGCCGGCTCGTCGAGATTGCCGTCAAGCTTGACAGCCTCCGTGCTCAGGCGCGTGGCCTCCAGCTGCCGTCGGTTGATGTTTACTGCTGCTTGGGCCGGTACGGGGCCTTGGGTACCGGATTGGGCCAGGGCTGGCAGGCTTGGCAAAGAAATCAGCAACAACAGCAGTACGCGAAGAAACATAGCAACAGATCGGCGGAGCCGTTGGGCCCGAAATGGTGACTACAGATGGGCCGAGACACCAGGCGGTTGCTTGCTGCCGAAGAACCGACTTTCATTCGCGAAGTCAAAACAGCTTGGATACCCCGTCTTGTCGGGTATTCAAAGAAGACCAAACTGCTTTTGCTGGTACTCAGCTTTTACGCTTTGCGGGTACATATCAAGGAAACCACAAAGTGTGTTCGGGAAACGGCAACCCCACAGTCTCTCGGCGCTTTGCCGAGTCCGGGCCACGAAGGCATTAGCTCAAGCGAGTAATTCAGGCGCCCAACCCGGTAGTGCTACGCCGCTATCTTTGGTGCATTCATCCGCTCACACCCAAGCCGTGAAAATCAACTGCGTAAGTTTTGTCTCCAAACTTGGGGGTGCTGCTCTCACTTTTCTCCCATCCTCATGACGCCGACTTCCTCCTTTCGCCGACACCTAAGGTGGGGGCTACTAGCCATGCTCATAGGAGTCAGCAGTTGTAAAAAAGACCGGGACGATCGTTCTGATGATGAGCCTAAAGAAGCAGTGCTAACCACCACCGTCAGTGGCATGGTGATGGATGAGCAGGCCCACCCGGTAGCCGGTGCTGAGGTGCTGGTAGGGGGCACGGCCGTGACGACCGACGTCAACGGCGGCTTTCGGATGGCCAATGTCGAGGTGCCGGCCAAACGTTGCGTGGTGCGCGTGCTCAAAAACGGTTATTTCGAATCCGTAGTGGGCATGCAGCCTTTTGCCGCCGGTACCCGCGCCCAAGTTACGCTGATGAGCAAAGGCTCTCCCACTACGCTTGCGGCGGCCACTGGGGGCGTGGTGAGCACCGCTGGCGGAGCTCAGGTGGAACTGCCCGCCAACGGCTTCCAGACCCAGGCTGGAGCAGCCTACACGGGTTCCGTACAGGCGTACGTGCGCTACGTTCGCCCCGATGATGCGCAGATTACTCAGCTCATGCCCGGCGGCGATTTTCTGGCCGTCGACAACGCCGGCGCCGACCGGATATTAACAACCTACGGCGTGGTGCGCGTGGAGCTGGAAGGCAACGGGCAGGCGTTGCAGCTGCAGCCGGGAAAGACGGCCCAGCTGCGCTTTCCCGCCGTGCGCCCGGGCGGGCCAGCCGTTGTTCCGCTCTGGCACTTCGATGAAGAAGTCCGGCTATGGAAGCCGGAGGGCAGTGCCTCGCTGGCCGGCGGCACATACACGGGCCGGGTAAGCCACTTTTCAGCCTGGAACCTGGACACGGATGCGCCGTGCATCTTGGTACAGGGCACCATCAAAGACTGCGCCGGCAACCCCGTGCCGGGCTACCGTTTGTTTGTGGGCGAAACCCAGGTAATTACCAACGACGAGGGCCGCTTTTCAGGCCTTGCGCCGGCCGATGTTCAGGTTGCCGTACGCAGCAGCTTTGCGACGCTCAATACGGGCTTCAGCCGACTGGTACCGCCCACGCCCACTGGCGCAATTTACAATTTGGGTACTCTTGTTCCCTGCTTGCCAGCCGTAGCCGGCCGCCTGCTCGACTGCAATAATCAGCCCGCCAAAGGCAGCGGCCGCGTGGTATCGCCGGCGGGGGAAGTGCTTTACTCCTTTACCACAAATGATGGGCGCTTTCGGGTGTATGGACCGGCGGGCACGAGCGCTCAGTTGCAGTTTTTTCCGGAAAATGGTACACCCGTCAGCCAGAGCCTTGCTTTCCCGGCCAACGGCCAGAACGGCCCGACGACCGACGTGCGCCTGTGCAATGTGTCCCCGTTGGGTCGGGTCATCATGGGCTTCACCATCAACGGCGACGGCTACACCAACCAGCGCGTGGAACTGCGGGATGCCACTTTCCCAAGCGCCACACTTATTAACAAACCCGGCAACGGAGGCCAGCGGATATCAGACTTAGACCTTGGCGCCTCCACCGGACCCGTTCCTCACCACACGGCCGAACTGGCGTTTCCGGGCGTCGGCGTAGGTACTTACACCGCCCGCGATACCGGCTCCGGCATCATCATGAATTTTGGCTCTTCCACTGCCAACACCGGTTACTACTACAGCTACTCCCCTAATTCCCTGCTGACCGTGCAGGTCACCCGCTACGATCCAGTTGGTGGCCGGGTGCAAGGTACTTTTTCAGGCACTTTACTGAAGCGGCAGGGCTGCCCCGGGTGTGCGCTCACCACCACCACGGTTACCATTACCAACGGCACCTTCGATGTGCCACGCGGTGCCGATTGGTGAGTTTTTTGCGTGCGCTTCGCATGCCAGACTGTACGTCGCCCGCCCTTGGCACTGGCTGGGAAGCAGTCACTTGCAACCAATATATATAGACGGTCTAATAATGCGTGAATTTGCCATTATGCTCGTCATGGCCATATACGGAAAAACCACCCTTTAGGCCACCGCCTAAAAAAGAGATATGATATCAGAAAATGGGACTTAATATTATAAATTAGATGCCCTCCGTTGGACGGTAACTAAATGCGTAAGGCCACTGTCATCAACGCTTAAGTAGATTTCACAAGGTATGGCAAGGCTTTTCTGAAGCAAGTCTTTGATCTCTTCAGTGTTTCTTTCAAGCAAAAACCAGTTACTGAGGTATTCCATTGGGATGCGAAAGGGATTGTTTTTGGAAATATTCGTGAAAAATAATTTTCCTCCTGGCTTAAGCCGATGCTGCAATGTTTTGAGGATAGAGACAATATACTTATCACTAACATAATCAAACACCCCACCAATTAGAATTAAGTCATACGATTCTCGTAAGGAGAGAGCCTTCTTATAGATGTTGCCTTCTATCAGGGTGAGTTGCCCTGCAACAGCCGACAACCGACAAGCGGAAAATGCCAGCGCGTCCTTGTCGATGTCCATTAGGGATACGCTACATTGTTTGTGTTGAAGCACGTCCAAGCACTGAACCAAGTCCTCCGATGTTCCGCAGCCTATAGATAAAATGGTGGCGTCATCTTGCTGGTTAACTACAGTCCGAATTAGTCGAGCTTGCTGAGCTACTTTGTTGCGGTGTTGTTGGCAAATGGGAGAATCCAAGAACACCTGCTCGATGGCATACGCTGCTGTACCAGGTTTGGCTCTGTTGTGGGCTTCGATGATGTAGTTGATGGTCTCGAAGTCGCCCTGATAGCCCCTTGGCCAATCTTGTGCCCGTTGTAGGAGCGGCGACTGTCGAACCAAGCTTCTAATCTGTGTTAGAGTACCCCGGATTTCCTCAGAAGAGGAACTTACTTCCTTAGCCGCAATATCATCGCATAATTGCCACAATGCATCTTTGAAATCATCGAAAGTACTTTCGTGCGTACCCATCAAGGTTTCCATGAGGAAAGCACTGTCAACTGAAGTAGTAAGACCCTCCATTTGAAAAAATTTAAGGCTTTGGCGAGACTTGTTTGGGTATCATGCCCTAGGGAGTGAGTACGCTGTTTTGTCAGTACTCCAAGGGTTGGCCGGGCCATTCACTCCTCAATGACGAGTTGAACACCCATACGATGCACCGCTGATAAGCGACCGAGGCGCACAGCTGGTGCACGGTGGAGTTGAGGACCTCGGCAAGGCTGGTTCGCCTGCTGCCCTTTAATGCGCCTCGTTGGCGTGGGCGGCCAGCACACCTCGGCCTTAAAAGTCATCGTCAACTTGTCTCGTAAGCAGCATTTGACCACTTCCTCGTTACCTGGATTAATTTGTCGTGTTATCGGCCTTAGGCAACGGCACTTGGGACAGGTATGCGCGCAACTCGGCCGGAGGCTTACCCTCCAGGGTCAGCAACGTTTCGTAAGGATTGCCTGACAACTGCAATAGGAGCGCAAATGCCGGTTCAGTTTTTGGTACCCGCTCTTTGAGTTGTTGCACCGCCCGCCGCCATGCTTCTCTACCGGCTTGCAACAGGACGTGGTCGATGAGCAAGTGGCGAAACCCCAACTGCTGCGACGTTGGTATTGCTTGGTCAAACACTTCGATTTCGAAGCCCTCGTAGCGGAAGTTGCTAATAATCGAGTCTTCGTCGCCAACAACAGCACGCCTCAAACGAAAATCGGGCAAGTGGCCGTAGTAACTCTTCAGCAGCTGGCAAAAGTGCGGTTGCTCAGCTAGTACCACTTCGCAAAGCACGTCCAGGTCGCTCTCAGGCGTGTCAATGGCCAAGGGGATGGTACCTGCCAGTACCGGGTCAAAATCAGCTAGCCTAGCCCACAGCCTGAGAACCTGCAGTACTTCAAAGGCCAACTGCTGCCGAGCATTGCCCGCTTCCAGATAACGTGGGGCCTTCCCGTTTATCATCAGGCAATAATACAGCTTGTGGGGCATATTCGGCGGCTTTTTTGAGTTCTTAACTACTATGGTCTAACGGTTTAACACCTCTTAAATGTGTTGTTCTCAAAGAATGAATGTAGGCGCTAAGCTCTTGTGGATTTGGTTGGTAGCTTGTTCTAAACACTCTGGAATAACCAGTAAGCGCTAAGCTGCTTTTAGCCTTCTACGCGCCCAAAGCGCGTCCCAGGGGAGCTGAACTGAGCCGGAAACGCATGCAAGCAGGTGCACTACTGCTCAAGCGGGAAAATTTCGTCGCGTGCAACCCGTCGCGTCGACCAGTTACCTTGGGAGGTCCATTATTTTGAGGCGCCTACGACCAGCACTCATGCATAGAAAATCTCTCCTTATGCGGGTACTTGTCCCGTTGTTGTGGGCCGCGGGTGTTACGCCCACTCTGGCTCAGACCACCCCGGTGACCTGGCTTCAAGAGCACGCGCTCCGCCTTGACGACAACTTAGGCAGCACCGACCTACGCGACCTCCACAAACTCAAGGCGGCTATTGGTTCGGCTAAAGTGGTGCTGTTGGGCGAGCCTACCCACGGCGACGGCACCAGCTTCGAGGCCAAGACCCGCTTGGTGCGCTACCTGCACGAACACATGGGCTTCTCGGTGCTGGCCTTCGAAAGCGGCATGTACACCGCCGACCGGGCCTGGGAACAGGCCTTGGCCGGCAACGGCGCGGCAGCCTTGCCGCGGGCTACACTGCCGCTGTGGGGGCAAGCCCAGGAGTGCCAGGCGCTGTGGCGTTACCTCGTCAGCCAAGCCCTCACCAAGCGTCCGCTGCGCGTGACCGGCTTCGATTGCCGCGACGGGGGGCTGTTTGCCAGCCAGGACCTGCTGCCGGCGTTTCGCGGGTTTTTGCAGCAGAACAAAATTGCCTTTCAGGACTCCGCTGAAACAAACCAATTCGAAAAGTATTACGCTTTGCTTGTGAGCCAGTCCAACTACGGCACTCAGTTTGGACCGCTGCCCGCCGAGACCCAGGCTTACCTGCGCCAGCAGCAAAGCGCCTTTCAAACGACGCTGGACCGCAAGATTCAGGGATTGGCGGCGGTTCGGGGCCCGCAAGCGGCTTATTGGCGGCAGTTTTGGACCAACACGCGCAGCTACTTGCCGGCTATGCTCAGCCAG
Organism: Hymenobacter sp. B81; assembly: GCF_044628455.1. NCBI lineage: Bacteria > Pseudomonadati > Bacteroidota > Cytophagia > Cytophagales > Hymenobacteraceae > Hymenobacter > Hymenobacter sp. B81. The sequence goes on from NZ_JBIYZW010000006.1 coordinate 16,548, forward strand.
CGCGGCGCCCTCAGCATGGAGCGCCGGCTAACAACTGCCCTGCGCGATTCGTTGCTGGCCGAAAACGTCGAATGGCTGGTTCGCCAGCGCTACCCCGGCCAGAAAATCATTATTTGGACAGCTAATTTCCACGCTGCTCGCCGGCACGCGTCGCGGCGTCCTTCCGACCAAGTCCGGGTCATGGCCGACGTATTGGGCCCCCGTTTGGGCCAGCAAATGTTTTCCATTGCCTTCACCGCCCATGAGGGCGAGTGGGGTACCGTGGTTCAGCCGAAGGCCACGCCGCTGCTGCCGGCGGCGGAGGCCAGCTTCGAGAAAAACTGCGCCGACGCGGGGCTGAACCACGCCATGGTTCTTTTTCGCGGACTCAAGCCCGATACCTGGTCGGCGCAGCCATTCAGCATGCGTCCGCTCGGCTACGGCGCGGAAGAGCGCACTTGGAGCCGGGTCTTCGACGCCGTGGTATTCACGCGCACAATGAAACGCGCCCACCCCCTCCCCTTGGCTTCCGACGGCCAATGACCTCGGCGCCAAGGCTAATCCCCCTCCGATGAGAAAAACGCTAGCGCTAAGCTGCCCCGCAACTTCGTTGCGCCAGCCAGCTGACGATGTAGGCTTCCCCTTGGGGTAGGCCAGTGAAAAGTAGAGGAAGGGGGTATCTTTTCCCATCCTTTCCCTACTGTCCCATGAAAAAGAGCCGCTTTAGCGAAGCGCAAATCATCGGCATCCTGCGCCAGCAAGGCCAGGGCCAGACCGTGGCCCAGATCTGCCGCGAACACGGCATCAGCGAGCCCACGTTCTACCAGTGGAAAAGCAAGTACGGTGGCCTGGAGTTGACCGAATTGCAGCGTTTGAAGCACCTGGAGGAGGAAAACCGCCGCCTCAAGCAGCTGGTGGCGGACCTGAGCCTGGAAAACCAAGTGGTCAAGGAGGTGCTGCGAAAAATGTAGGGGCCCCAGCCGAGCGGCGGGCCGTGGCCCAGCAAGCGGTAGCCCACGGGCTGAGCCGCCGCCGGGCCTGCGCCCTGATGGGCCTGGCCCGCCAGAGCTACGCCACGCCGCCCGGCCGGGGCGACGAAGGCGCCCGGCAAGCGGCTGACGCCGTGGTCGTGGATGCTTTGCTGGCGCTGGTCAAACGCCAGCCCGGCTGGGGTTTCTGGAAGTACCACCACCGCCTGCGCAAAGACGGCCTGCGGGTCAACCACAAGCGCCTGTGGCGCCTCTACCAGGCCCGGCACCTGCAACTGAGCCGGCGGCGTAAGAAGCGCCGCTTGCCCGAACGGGTCAAGCAGCCGTTGGCCGTGCCGCAGGGGCCCAACCAGTGCTGGTCGCTGGACTTCATGAGCGACGCCTTGACCGACGGCCGCCGCTTCCGCACCCTGAACGTCCTCGAGGACTGGAACCGCGAGGTGCTCGGCATCGAGGTGGACTTCTCCTTGCCCGCCGCCCGCGTCGTGCGCCTGCTGGCGCAACTGGTCGAGCGCCACGGCCCGCCGCAGCGCTTGCGCGTCGACAATGGCCCGGAACTCATCAGCCAGGCCCTGCAGGACTGGTGCCATATGCAGGGCATCGGGCTACAGTAGATTCAACCGGCCAGCCCGACGCAGAACGCCTACGTGGAACGCTTCAACGGCTCGTTCCGCCGCGAACTGCTCAACGGGTACCTCTTTGCTACCTTGCAGCAAGTACGCGAGCACTGCCGCTTGTGGCAGTACGATTACAACCACCTGCGCCCGCACCAAGCGCTCAATTTTATGACCCCGACCGAGTTCCGGCAAGCCGCCTGACCTCTACTTTTCACTGGCCTACCAGACGGGGAAGCTTACAGAACACGGGCTGCCCGTTGTGGGTGATGGTGTGGTAGTAGCGCGTGTCGGACGCTTGCAGCGGCTGCCCGCTCACTAGCCGCTGCTTGTTGAGCTGCCAGATGGTGGACTGCCGAAAGCCCGTGTTGTTCACCGAGCCGTCGGTGAAGGTGTTGCCGGTGATGAAGAGCTCGTCCTGCGTCAGCGCGATACCGGGGTAATCGGTCCAGGTGCCGTCGTTGAGCGGATTGCCGCTGAGCTGGTAGGCGTGCCAAGAGCCCAACGCGTCGGGCGTGGCCGACACCACGACGTGGATGCGGCTCTGGCTGGCCACGCGTCCGGTCAGGAACACCACAAGGAAGCGTTGGGAAAGGGGGTCGAACAGCACGTGCGGGTCAAAGCCGATGGCGCCTGGGGCGCCGGCAAACGCGCCCAGGCTCTGTACCCGCAGCAGGGTGCCGTTTTCGCCGTGCACGGCCACGCGCCCGTTCATCACGCTCACGACCTGGCCGGCGTCGGATACGGCTAAGTCGTCGTCGTTAGGCACCCCCGGCAGGTCAAACCCGAAGAAACCGCTGAGCAGTTGCGGGGGCTGGGCTGCCGTAGGGCGCAGCGGACCGGCGGCGGGGCCGGTGCAGTGCTGCTGCAGCTGTTTCAAGCTGTCTTTCAGGGCAGCCAGGCGGCTGCGGTGGCCCGCCGGCTGGGGCGGCGCCACGGCCTGGGTTCGCAGCCCCGGTACCCAGTCGGGAGTGGCCGAGTGGAGCTGAGTTTGATGAGGCGCAGCGCCGCCGGGAGCCGCGACGGCAAAGGTGCTTTGCCCGGCAGCCGAGCCGGTGTACAGCAGCCAGCAGCTACTGAACAACCACAACCAGCGCGCATCGCGCACCCAACGAGTCATCCCGCTTATCTCCCGACTATAGTAAAGCCGGCACCCGCGTGGCGCTGGCCGCGACGGGGCTCAACAAAAGTAGAGACCTGGTCTACCTGGCACAACCACATGATTTGGGGACCTAGCATCATGCCACGCCGCACACCGCGACCCAGTAGCAAAGGAACGCAGCCAGTTGGCACCGGACTTGAAGGCGCCGTCGGCCCCTGATGCTTGTACTACGGGCTGGTTTAGCCATGCGTGCTGGGGCGTATGTACGCGTCGCGAGCGGGTGGATGCGGCGCAAGTGCATGCCCCCTGCGCCAAACGGATGCTCACGAGTACTTACCGCGCCCTGCTCGCCGCCAGCATGGTCTTTCCCCGAATGGCCACATTTTCCCGGGAGGGCAGGCCGCCCAGGCTCTTGCTTGAGCTGATTCTGAGGCTTTTGGATACATACGCTCGCTTCGTTCGGGCGCAGGATGGAAAAGCGGACCGCTAAGCCAAACAGCAGCGAAGACTTCGGGACGGTCGTTTTTGCTGATTTAGCCAGCCAAGGAGCGCACGAGTTGTAAGCCCTCAGGCCAGGCACCGAAGCCCGACTTGCCTTCGATATGGCCGGCCAAGGGCAGCTCCACGAACTGGCTACCCCAGCAGGCGGCAAAATACCGCGCGCGGTCAAGCGCCACCACGTGGTCGTTGGAACTGGCCACTACGATGCTGGGGAAAGGCAAGGGGGCCAGAAACAAAGGCGAAAAGCCGGTGATGTAAGGTGGATAGGCTGGGTGGTCTACATCGCTCGGAGCCACGAGCAGGGCGCCACGCAACGTACGGCGGTAGCGGGCATACCACTGGACGATGGCTGCGCAGCCCACGCTGTGCCCGGTCAGGACCACCCGGGCTGTATCGAAAGCCGCCAGCTGCGTTTCAATGGTGGCCGTCCACTGGGTGCAGTCCGGGGCCTGCCAGTTGTCTTGTTCGATGCGGCTGAACTCCGTCGGGGACTGCGCTTCCCACTGGCTCTGCCAGTGGTCGGGACCGGAGTTGCGAAGCCCGGGTATGTTGAAGGTAAAAGTGGAATCTGGTAGCACAGCGAAGAACTGAAGAAAAGAAGTGTATTTGCCGCTTAGGGTGCAGATACTTAGGCCTGGAGTGCGCTAAAGACACATACCTAACCCGCTGACCGGGCTTGCCAGGTGAGCAACTACGGCGTGTTGGGGCAGACACCTTGTATGCTCTGGCTCACTACCACGACTCTGCTACCGTAGCGCCGAGCTTAAAGGCAGCCACGTGCGCATCGTTTCCGGCTCGCTCCCACTCCCCGGATTTGCGGTGAAAAATATTGCCGTATTGGACACCGAATTGCTGACGCGGCTGCAGCACGTCAATCAGCAATAGGCCTGGGCAAAGGAGCAGAGCAGTTGATACCAGGCGATTCACGGATAAGCCCGTGAACCTTCCCCGCGTCTGCCTCTGCCGCGTCACCCGCCAGCAACCAAGGTTCGGGAAAAGAAGGTGCCCGCCCCTTACTCCGATGGCTCCGTGTAGGAGCCACTTAATCGCAGAGTGTAGGCAGGGCCGGCTGGTGAGCGAATGCCCACATCAGTTCCAACTGCGAGTGCGTTACCCGATCCATGGACAAGGCCAGGTGCGGCAGTTCCGTGCGACTTACCCAGCGTGCGCCCGTTGTTTCGGCGGTATCGGCCCGTAAGGCCCCGCCCACCGGCCGGCACAGAATGAAGGCCTTGTACACATACCAAGGCTCCGGCGGGTGCGGGTGTTTCTTTTTGTCGAATAAGGCCAGCAAGCGCACGGCCTCGGCTTCCAGGCCGGTTTCCTCCCGCACCTCCTTTACAGCAACTTCGAAGGGCGTGTAGCCCACGTCGGCCCAGCCGCCGGGCAGCGACCAACGGCCGCCGTCTACCTTTTCCCGCACCAGCAGGATTTCGTCGGCGCCGCGGAACAGCACGGCCCGGATGTCCACTTTGGGCGTTGGGTAGCCCGTCTCGCCCGCGAACAACGTGCTCAGCCGGGACACGGGCTCCCCGGTCAGGCCCGCCATCATTTGCAGACTTAAGGCGTGTAGCTCCTCGTAGCGCTCGGTGTCGTAGACCGACAGCGCATACGCCAGGCCGGCCTGGGCCAAGGCTTGCAGCCGCTGGGCAATAGCCAGCCAATCGGTCGGGCGGCGGTCCGCGTCGGGGGGCGGCAGCAGCCGGGGCCAGAGCCAGGCGCGCAAGCCGTCGAGGGAGTCCGCCACGGCGTCGGGACACAAAGCCTGCAAGGCAGCGGCGTCGGCCGTAGCGGCCCAGGCGGCGGCCACCACCGGGATGCCCACCGCCTGGGAATCGGTGATGTCGCTCGGCGAGTCGCCGATGTAGACCGCCTCCTGCGGCGCCAGCCCCCATTGCGTCAGCAGGTGCTGCAGTGCCTCCCGCTTGCGCCCGCCCAAGGGGGAGCCTGTTTCCAGCGCGTCAAACGCTTCTTCCAGGCCGAAATGCCGCAACGAGAGGCGCGTACTTTCCGCGCCTTTGCCCGTCACCAGCCCCAGGCGCAGTCCTTGGTCGCGGAGGGCTTGCAAGAGCGCCGGGATGCCCGGGAACGGGGCGGGGCAGTGCTCGTGCAGGCGTTCGTAGTGCCGCAGGTAAGCAGCCAGGCACTCCGGGTAGTGGTCCGGCGCCAGGGCCTGGATGGTTCCTTCCTCGGAAGGACCAAAAGTGGCGATAATCTCGGCCTCGGAGAGGACACGCCCCGCGGCGGGCTCGATGGCAAGGCGAAAGGCCGCAATGCACAGGGGGAGGGTATCAGCCAGGGTGCCGTCCAGGTCAAAGATAACGGCGCGTATCGGGGTGTCAGCAGCGGGCAACGGGAGCATAAGGCAATGGGCAGTAGGCCAAGGGTACGGGAGCGTGTGGGTTCAGCTACCGGCCGGGCGGGCTATAGCTTCCACGTGGGGGATGGTGCGCAAACAAAGCGGGCTTGGGCCGGGCACAACGACGGGGAGTCTAAACCTGCCGGTCCGCAGCCGGCACCGGGTTTTCAATTCCCAACCAAGCGTTTGGTGATGCATGTGGCTCCGATCCAGAGCTTGACCAGGTACAAGCCGGCGTGCGCGTTTAGGGCCTGCCAGCTGTAGCGGTGCTCCCCGGCGGGCTGCCGCCGCGGCGCGCCGTCGAGCACCATCCGGCCGAGCGCGTCCGTGACCTGAACGCGAACTTCGGCCGCCAGGGGCAAGGTATAAGAAAGCGTTGTTTCGGAGCGGGCGGGGTTGGGGAACAACTGCACGGCATAACGGGCTTCGTAGTCCGGACGCACCGCGTTGATCAGCTCGGTGCGAAAAAACTTTTGGGTGATGTGTTCCAGCGCAAAGAGTTGGCCTGAAGCCGACTGGGCGAACTGCAGCGGCCGCCCTGCCTCCACGGGGCCGGTGTCTTTTTGCCAGGCCCCGCTGCGTAGGCGGTACACCCCGGCGGGAGCGGCCATGCTGGAGGACATGTGTCCAATGAGCACGGAGCCGCCGGATGCCGGCTTGGCGACAAACAAGCTGTATGGGTAAGGTTGCTCGGAGAACATGGGCTGCTCGGCTACCATAAATTCTCGTTCCCAGTACGGGGTGTTAGTGCTTTTCATCATCAGCCGGTACACCTGCTGGTTGGCAACGCCTTCCAGGGCAACGTGCAGCACGGCATTGTGCAGGGCCAAAGCGTGAACGTACCGCACCTTCACCGTGTGCAGCGAGCCGCTGGCGCCGCCGAGGTTCTGGTGGAGGGGCAGCAGGCGCCAGGTGCCGGACGCCTGTTCCCACGCGAAAATGCCGCCATTATCGGTCTGGCCTTCGTCGTGGAGGCCGGCAAACAGCTGCCCGCTTTCGCTCATGTGCAAACGGCCCACGCACCCGGTGGTGCCCGCCAACCCTGCATTGAACGCCGACCAGGTCTGGCCATCGTCGGCGGAACGGAACACGCCGGCGCCCGTCCGATTCGAAGGCAGCAGCGCGCTGCTTCCTACCGCTTGGGTTCCTACGTACAGATTGCCGGCACCGTCGAATACGATGCTGCTGACCACCTGGCCACCCGAGACCGTTGACCTGCTCCAGGTATTTCCCCCGTCCGTGGAGCGGAATACCGCGCCCACCCCGCCGGCAAAAAGGGCGCCGTCGGAGCGCACGGCCAAGCTGTAAAAGGACGAATTTGTACTGGTGAAGTACACCTGCTGCCACGAGCTTCCAGCATCAGTGCTGCGAAACAATCCGTCTGCGTACGTGCTCATCAGCATGTGGCCGCTTATCGGGTGCGCAACCAATGAGGAGCTTTGGCCAGGCGGCGGGGAGAGCGAAAGCCACGCGGTGCTTTGCGCAGCGGTTAGTTGTGCGGTGAGCAGCAAGTTCGCCAGCACCGAAAAGGAGCGTGTTATCATGGTGAAGGCAAAACGGTTTTTTTAAAAAAAGTATATATGGACAACAACCACATATATATGTGACCCCTGCCCTGCTCCCGTTTCCGGCGCCCTTTTGATTGTCCTCGGTCACTCTTCGGGCTACTGTGCCGTTCTACCGGGTCCGCTTCACACCACTGACTGCGGCGGGTGAAACCACCGGCTCCCCCACGAAGTCAGCCAGTAGCAAACCAACAGCCCAAGCACGTTGTAAGGCACCGACAGGCCGACGATGGCCCAACCCGCCGCCAAGCCCCAACTCACCCCGTATTCGACCATCCTGCTGCGCCAAAAGGACGGGAAATAACCGGCTTGCATATCGTGGTAGTGCCAAAGCATGCCGCCCATAGGCGAACTGGCCACCACGGTAAGCAGGGCAGTGATACCCGTCCAGAGAACCCGGCTTCGGCGTGACAAGCCCGCGAAGTGCCGGGCCAGCACGGCCGCGATGAGGCCGTAGCAGAAACACGTAAGCAGAATGTAGCTCAACGGGTGCTGCCAGTGGTAGAGCGGCATGCCAGTCAAATGGCCGAACACGTAGCCCTGCGGCATTGCCTTGGCCAGCAGGTAGTAGCGGGCCGTAGCCGCAGTCCAACTGGTCAGCCAGAAAAAAACAGCTTGGCTACGAAGCGGCCGGGCCGGAAAGAAGTTGAAAACTGGTCGGCAAAAGCCATGCGCAAACAGCCCTAGCTTGGAGCAAGTGAGTCAGGACGAAAATTGCCGCCATCCTGAGGCGCTGAAGAAGTGAAGTCAACCTTGCCGCCAAGGCTCAGGTGCCGCCGGATGGCATGGTGCGGGTGCTAAGCAGCCCGCTTGTCGCCGCTGCACCCAGCAGCACTCCACGGGATTAAGCCACGACTGGCTGGTCGGCCGGCGTCAATGACCGCTACCCGCGCAGTACGCCGGCCGCGCCCACGTTGGCGTAACCGCCGTCGACGAGCAGTTCCTCGCCCACCACGTAGCTCGCGTCGTCGGAGGCCAGGAAGAGCACGGCCTTGGCGATTTCCTCGGGCCGAGCCGGGCGGCGCAACGGCACTTCGCCCGAAGTGTGGGCATAGAAGCCCTCCACTTGGTCGGAGTCGTAGCCGGCGCGGCCCACGATGGCCGTGCGGGTGTAGCCCGGGCTGATGGCGTTGACGCGGATGCCACGCGGAGCCAGCTCGTTGGCCAGGTTGCGGGCCAGCTGGCGCACGGCGGCCTTGGAGGCGGCGTAGAGCGCGGCGCCCGGCATGCCGGCGTGGATGAGGGTAGAGGCATTGATGACCACCGAGGCGCCCTCGAGCAAGAGCGACCCGGCTTTCTGGATGGTGAAGAAGGCACCTTTGACGTTGACGTCGAACGTTTCGTCGAACAAGGCTTCGGTGCTGGCTTCCAAAGAGGCGCCCATGAATATGCCGGCGTTGACGAAAAGCACGTCGATGCGGCCGAATTGAGCCTGCACGGTGGCAAAGAGCGCGTCGAGATCGGCCAGGCGGCCGACATCGGCGCGCACGGCCAGCGCGCCGGCGCCGATGGTCTGCGCGGCGCTGTCGAGAGTGGCCTGGTCGCGGCCGGTGATGATGACCTGGGCGCCTTCCTGGGCGAAGAGTTGCGCGGTGGCCAAACCGATGCCGCTGTTGCCGCCCGTTACAAGGGCGATTTTTCCTGCGAGTTTTTGCACGAAGAAAGGAAGAGAAGATGAGAAGGTGGAGAAGGGAGGAAAAATTATCGGTGGGGTTGCGTGGCTCAGCGCTTATCCCGGAAGCTCGGGCCGCCAAGTTTAGCATGACAGCTTTTTAATCCTGGATGACTTCTTCACCCGGCTTTCGGCGCAGCTGCCGGGTTGGTGTATGCCTATCCCCTTGCCGCGCGGCACTCCTGCCCTGATCGGCCAACCGCTCAACCGACGGCGTCAGGCACCTGCCCCCAGTTTATGAATCAGGTGCCCCACCACCCGCAGCTGCTCTTCAACGGCCGTATTCCACGGCAGGCCGTAGCTCAGGCGCAGGCAGTTGTTGAATTGGTCGTGCTGGGTGAACAGCCGCCCCGGCGCGATGCTGATGCGCTGGCGCAGGGCCGCGTCAAACAGCCGCTGGGTATCGACGCGGGCGTCCACCTCGGCCCAGAGGGTAAACCCGCCCGTGGGGCGGGTCACGCGGGTGGTCGGCGGAAAGTAAGCCGCAATGGCCTCTTGGCACGCCTCGCTGTTGGCCTGCAGCGTCCGACGCAGGTGGCGCACGTGCTGCTCGTAGCGGCCTCGATCCAGTAATTCAGCAATGGCTTCCTGGTTGAGCGCCGGCACCGCGAGGGCCTGCAGCAGCTTGCGGCGCATTACCTGCTCTTTGAACCGCCCCGGTGCGACCCAGCCCACCCGGTAGCCCGGGGCCAGCGTTTTGGACACGGAGCTGCACCAGAGCACCAGCCCCTGCTCGTCAAAGGCCTTGCATGGGCGGGGGCGGCGGTTGTCGTAGTGCAGGTCGCCGTACACGTCGTCCTCAATGAGGGGGATCTGGCGGCTGGCCAGCAGCTGCACCACGGCCCGCTTGTGGGCGTCGGGCATGCAGCTGTCCGTGGGGTTGCTGAAGGTGGGCACGAGCAAGCACGCCTGAATCCGGGGCAAGGCCTGCCGCAGCGCGTCCAGGTCGATGCCCGTGACCGGGTGCGTGGGCAGCTCCAGCGCCTGCAGGCCTAGGCTGCGGATCAGCTGCAGGGCCCACACGTAGACCGGGCTTTCCACGGCTACAACGTCGCCGGGCTGCGCGACGGCCTGCAGGCTAAAGCTCAGCGCGCTCATGGCCCCGGCCGTGATTACCAGGTCGTCGGGCTGCAGCGTGCCGCCCCAGGCACAGGCCCGGTGGGCTACCTGGTGGCGCAGCCGCTCGCTGCCGGCTAGCGCGTCGTAGCCCGTGCCCCCGGCCGGCACCGTGCGTAGCGCCGTGGCCACGCACTTCCGCAGCTGGGCCACGGGCAGCAGCGCGGCATCCGGCACCGCCATCGACAGCTGGGTAAGCGACGGGTCTTCCAGCGTTTGGTACAGGCGGGTTATCAAGGCTTCCACCGGCTCGGGCGCGGCCCGTGGCGGCGGGGCGCTGGGCGCCGGCAGGGCCAGCGGCCGTAGCGCACTGCGCCGCACGTAAAACCCGGATTGCGGGCGGGCTTCAATAAGCCAGCGCCGCTCCAGCTCCAGGTAAGCTTGCTTGGCCGTGTTCAGGCTTACCCCGTGGAGCTGCCGCACCGCCCGCAACGAGGGCAGCCGGTCTCCCGGACCCAGCACCCCGCGCCGGATCTGCTGCTCCAGCGCCGTAGCAATGCGGATGTACAACAATTCGGTTTTCATGGGCCGCGGCAAACTGTATCCGTGCAAAGTTGAGAAATTGGTACTGTACGCACTCCCCGCATGCCCCGACTTTTGCATGGCTTCGGGCGGCCTGCTTTTCCGCCGCGGGGCGGTTGCTATGACGAAAACGCCTGCTGTTTCCCTGCCCGCATTGCCGGCCGTGCTGCTCTCCATCGTCAGCGTGCAGGCCGGCGCAGCCCTGGCCAAAGGTTTGTTCCCGCTGCTGGGGGCGGCCACCACCGCCAGCCTGCGCATCGGCTTGTCGGCGCTGGTGCTGCTTGTCGTGGTACGGCCGCGCCTGGGGCGTATGCGGCCGGCGCAGTGGCGTGCGGTGGTGCCTTACGGCCTGGCGTTGGGGCTGATGAACCTGCTGTTCTACTGTGCCTTGTCGCGCGTACCCTTGGGCCTGGCCGTTACGGTGGAATTCATCGGTCCGCTGGGCCTGGCCCTGGCTGGGGCGCGCCGGTGGATGGATGTGGCCTGGGCCGTGCTGGCCGGGGCGGGCATCTGCCTGATTGCCCTGTGGAGCCACCACGGCATCGATGGGCTGGGGCTGGTATTTGCCTTGGCCGCCGGCGGCTGCTGGGCGACGTACATCGTGCTGAGCCGGCGCACGGCGGCGGTGCTGCCGGGCCAGCAGGGAGTCGCCGTCGGGATGCTCGTGGCTTTGTTGCCGGTGCTGCCGGTCGGCGTGGCCAGCGGCGGATTTTCCCTCGTCAACCCGCACCTGCTGCTGCTCGGGGCGCTGCTGGCGCTGTTTTCCAGCGTCCTGCCGTTTTCCCTGGAGCTGCACGCGCTGCGGACGATGCCCACGCGCACGTTCAGCATCCTGATGAGCCTAGAGCCCGTGGCGGCGGCGTTATCCGGCGGGCTGCTGTTGCACGAGCAGCTGACCGCCGGGCAGTGGCTGGCCGTGGCCTGCATCGTGGCCGCCAGCGTGGGCGCCACGCAAACCGCAAAACGAACGGCTCCGCTTGCGGCCGGCGAGTAAGCTTTGCAAACGTTTTTTCACCAACCGCCTAGTCATGTTTTACGTCAGCGACATTCAAACGACGGCCCCAGCCCGCTTTGCCACGCCTTTGCAGGCGCGGGTGTATGCCCACCTGCAGGCCGCCGGCGTTGCCTTCGAGCGAGTCGATACCGACGAGGCCATTTCGATGGCCGACTGTCGGCTCATCAACGAGCAGCTCGGGGTGGAGATGGTCAAAACACTGCTGCTGTGCAACCGGCAGCAGACCGCGTTTTACCTGCTGGTCACCACCGCTGACAAACCCTTCGACACGAAAGCGGTGAGCCGCGCCCTCGGCGTGGCGCGGCTATCGTTTGCCCCGGCCGATGCGCTTCACGCCCGGCTGGGCACCACTGTCGGGGCCGCCACGGTCTTTGGCGTGCTGCTCGACCCGGAGCGCCAAGTGCAAGTAGTGGTGGACGAGGAAGTGGCGGCGCGGCGATGGTACGGGTGCAGCGACGGCACCACCACGGGGTACCTGAAACTGCCCTCGGCCTGGGTGCTGCGCGAGTTCTTGGAGCAGGCGCAACACCCCCCGGCGATTATCTGCCTCTAAGCACCCGGGCCCGCGGGAGCGCACGAAAACCACGTTGCTGCACGCGGCTTCTGTTACGCGCGTTAGCGGCTACGGACGCGGTTGGTACATCCCGTCAAGCGCCTCCGGCTTGGGGTGCAGGTACGCATCGATGGCGTAACGGCCCGCGCCCGTGACATAGAGCACGAGGTAGGCCCCGAGGTACAGGAAGGCCATTTCGCCGCTGTTGTCGCCAGAAAGCGCCCCGCCGTGGGCCATGAAGAAGGCCACGGCCATGGTGATGGCCGCGCCCAAAGCCGCGAGGCGCGTAAACAGGCCCGCCACCAGCAACAGCGCACACCCCACCTCGCCCACGATGGCCAGGACCAGGCTAGCTGCCGGGCCGATGCCCAGAAAATCGACGAAGGCCTGCGCGTACGTGGAGAAGTTTACCAGCTTGGGAATGCCGTGCAGGACCAGCATCGAGAGACCGAACCAGAGGCGCAGCAGCAGCAAGCCGGCATTGGCGCTGAAGGGGAAGAAAGCGAGCTGCAGGAATTTTGACATGGGTTGAAAAAAGTTAGAAGTTGACGAACACAGGATTGTGACGACGCAGGGTCGTAATTGCCGAAAAAAAGTTGTTGCCCCGCCCAAACGCGCCCTGCCATGAACCGCCTGAACCGCATCACCGCCATCCTCCTCCAGGTACAGTCGCGGCGGTCGGTGCGGGTACAGGACCTGGCCGAGCGGTACGCCGTCCACGCCCGCACCATCTACCGCGACCTACGGACCCTGGAAGAGGCGGGGGTGCCGTTGCTGAGCGTGCCCGGAGGCGGGTTTTCCTTGGCCGAGGGCTACCGTTTGCCGCCCGTGATGTTTACCCGCGAAGAAGTGACGGCCCTGATTACGGCCGAAAAACTGGCCGAGCAATTCACCGATGCCCCGACAGCCCGGTTTGGCCGCGCGGCCATGGACAAGCTGCGGGCCGTGCTGCGCAGCGCCGACCGGGCCTACGTAGAAGACCTGACGCCGCGCATCGCCGTGCACCACCGGGGGCACGAGGGAGGGCCCCAGCCGGTGGCCGCGGACCACGACACCCGCCAAACCCTGCTCAACGGGGTGAGCAACCGGCAAGTGGTCCGCCTCGACTACCGGGCGGGTGCCGGGGCGGTTGCGTCGGCCCGCGCGGTAGAGCCCATCGGGCTCTACTTCGACTTGCACTGGCAGCTGGTGGCCTACTGCCGCCTGCGCCAGGCGCTGCGCACCTTCCGCCTGGACCGCATCGCCGGCGCCGAGCTGCTCCCGGAGCGGTTTGCCCCCCGGCCCGACACCCTGCAAACCTACCGCGAACAACAACGCGCGCCCCGCCACCGGGTGGTGCTGCGCTTTTCGGCCGCCGGCCTGCTGCTGGTGCGCGACGACAAGCACTACTACGGCCTCGTCGAGGAGCAGCCCTTGGCGGACGGGGGCGCGCAGCTGACGCTGCTGCTGCCCGCGTTGCGGCCCCTGGCGCACTGGCTGCTGTACTTTGGCGCGCAGGTTACCATCGTGGAGCCGGCGGAGCTGCGCCGGACGGTGCTGGAGCTGGCCGGTACGGCGTGGCACCACCACGCCGTACCGGACGAAGCCCCCACAGCTCCGCCCGGCACGGGGGCTTCGGCTTAGCGGTACCCGGTGGCATCGGCCGGTTTGCCCGGCTCCTGCACCTCGCGGAGGTAGCGCCAAGCATCGGGTTGGGAGCCGTCCAGGTCGGTGAAGCCGTAGACCCGGGCCAGCCCGGCGCTCGACAAGGATTGCCCGTTCCAGCGGGCCCGGTCGGCATCGGCCGCCAGCGCGGCCACGGCCCGGCCCACGAAGCGCGGCGACTCGGAAATAACGAAGTGCGGCTCGTCGGCGGCAGCCTTGCGCCAGTTGGCTTCTGACACCTTGAAATGGTCCAGCATCATTTCCGAACGCAGCCAGCCCGGCGTCAGGGAAATGGCCGTGCCGCCGTGGGGCCGCAGCTCCTGCGCTTGCGCCCAGGCCAGGCGGGTGACGGCGTTTTTAGCCAGGTCGTAGTAGGCCGATAAGCGGTAGTGGGCGGCGTTGTACTCGGCCGTTCCGTCGGTCATTTCCACCAGCAGGCCGCCGGGCTGACGGATGAGCAGCGGCAGCGCGTAGTGACTGGTGATGAGGTGCGTATCCAGGGCCAGGCGCAGCAAGCGCAGGCCTTTGTCGAGGGAATGTTCCCACACGGGCTTGTTCCATTCGGTCAGGTGCTCGGCGCCCCAGATGTCGTTGACCAGCACGTCGAGGCGGCCGGTTTCGTGCTCGATCTGCCGCACCAGGGCCTGCACCTGCGCCGGCTCCAGGTGGTCGACGACGACGGGCACGGCCCGGCCGCCGGCCGCATCCACCAGCGCGGCCGTTTCTTCGATGGTCTCGGGCCGGTCGTACTCCGAGCGGCGGCCGCGGGTGCTGCGGCCGGTCACGTACACGGTGGCGCCGGCCGCGCCCAACTCCACGGCAATGCCGCGGCCGGCCCCGCGCGTGGCCCCGGCCACCAGGGCTACTTTGTCTTGCAAGGGTTTCGTCATGAGAAAAGAAAGAATGCGGAGTGACTGACTAATCGAGGAGGGGTGTTTTGGCGCTTGCCGGCACCGGCGGCGCGGCAGCCTTGCGCAGTGCCTGGCGCAGGTAAGCGCCGGTCAGGGAATGCGGCGCTTCCAGCAGCTGCGCGGGCGGGCCTGTAAAAACTACTTGCCCGCCCCGGGTGCCGCCTTCCGGGCCGAGGTCGATGATGTGGTCGGCGGCGGCAATGACGTCGGGGTTGTGCTCGATGACGACGACCGAGTTGCCTTGGTCGACCAAGCGGTTGAGCAGGGCCAGCAGCAGGCCCACATAGGCCAGGTGCAGGCCGGTGGTGGGCTCGTCAAGCAGGTAGAGGTTGCCTTGGCGAGGCAATTCGCGGGCGATTTTCAGGCGTTGGCACTCTCCGCCCGAAAGCGTGCTCAGCGGCTGGCCCAGGGACAGGTAATCCAGCCCAACTTCGGCCAGGGGCCGCAGCCGGGCCTGCAGCGCCGGCTGCGGAAAGAATTCAAGGACCTCGCGTACCGTCAGGGCCAGCACCTCGCTGATGTTCTTGCCCTGCCAGGTATAGCGCAGCACGTCCGCCGTGAAGCGGCGGCCCTGGCAGCCGGAGCAGGTGGTGCGCACAGGCTCCAGAAAGGCCAGGCCCGTGTACTGAAAGCCCGCGCCCTGGCAGAATGGGCAGGCCCCGCGGGAGTTGAAGCTGAACAGCGCGGCGCTGACCTGATGGGCCCGGGCAAACAGCCGGCGGATGTCGTCGAGGGCGCCGGTGTAGGTGGCCGGGTTGGAGCGGCTGGAGGCGCCCACCGGCCGCCGGTCGATGACGACGGCCCCGGGCTGCTGGGCGCGAAACACCCCGTTGATAAGCGAAGACTTGCCCGAGCCGGCCACGCCCGTCACCACCACCAGCACCCCGGCCGGCACGTCGACGCTGACCTGGCGCAGGTTGTGCAGGGCAGCGCCGCGAATGGGCCACTGCCCGGTGGGCTGGCGGGGAGCGGTGTTGAGGCGGGGCAGCCGCCGCAAGTGGTGGCCGGTGAGCGTGTCGGCCCGCAGCAGCCCGGCCACGGGACCTTCGTAGACGATGTGCCCGCCGCCGCGACCGGCCCGCGGGCCCACGTCCACCACGTGGTCGGCCTGCAGGATAACGTCGCGGTCGTGCTCCACCCCCAACACGGTGTTGCCCCGGTCGCGGAGCCGCCGCAGCAGCTCGTTGAGGCGCAGCACGTCGCGCGGGTGCAGGCCCGCGCTGGGTTCGTCGAAGATGTAAAGCAAATCCACCAGGTTGCTGCTCAGGTGGCGGGTCATCTTCACCCGCTGCCCTTCGCCGCCCGAGAGCGTGGCCGTGGGCCGGTCGAGGCGCAGGTAGTCCAGGCCCATGCGCTCCAGGTGGCCCAGGCGCAGGTCGAGGCCGGCCACCACGGGCGCGGCCACCGGGTCGGCGATGCCGGCCAGGAAGCGGCGCAGGGCCCCTACTTCCAGGGCGGCGCATTCGGCAATGGTGAGGCCGTGCAAGCGGCAGCTCCGCGCGGCTTCGTTGAGGCGGGAGCCTTGGCAGCTGGGGCAGGGCGCGGCGTGCACGAAGCGCAGCACCTGGGCCCGCTTGGCCTCGGCTGCCCCGTCCAGGTCTTTTTGCACGAACAGGCGGGTAAATTTGTCAACCACGCCTTCGTAGTCGCCGGTGACGGGCCCGCCGATGGTCAGGTAGGTTACGCGTTTGTTTTTGCCGTGGAGCAGCTGCTGCCACTCGGCCGCGGTGTACGCGGCCAGGGGCTTGTCGAGTTCGAACAGCCCCGACTGCGCGAACGTGTTCCAGTACCAGGTGCCCACGGCGAAGGGCGGAAACAGAATAGCTCCCTCGTTAAGCGACTTGCTGCGGTCGAACAGCGCCTCGGCGTTGACGCGCACCTGCTCGCCCAGTCCCCCGCACGCCAGGCACATGCCAGCCGGGTCGTTGAAGGAAAAGGCGGCGGAGCCGCCCACGTAGGGCTGCCCGAGCCGCGCGAAGAGCAAGCGCAGCAGGGCGTAGGTATCGGTGATGGTGCCCAGCGTAGAGCGGGCCCCGCCGCCGAACCGCTTCTGGTCGACCACGATGGCCGTGGACAGCCGGTCGAGCAGGTCGGCGTCGGGGGCATCGAGCGGCGGCAGCCGGTTGCGCACGAACAGGGAGAAAGTTTCGTGCCGCTGCCGCTGGGCTTCGGCGGCGATGGTGCCGAACACGAGCGAGGACTTGCCCGAACCCGACACGCCGGTGAACACGGTGATTTGCCGCTTCGGAATGCGTAGCGATACGTTCTGCAGGTTGTTGGTGCGCACGCCGTGGAGCTCCAGGTAGTCGGGTGCCGGCGGGGAAAGCAGGGTGGCCGTCAAGGGGAGTGAGCGGAAGGTGAACGGCCAAACGTACCGGCACCTTGCGACAACCCTTTGTCAAACGCTACGCCCCTAGGAAAAAAATTACATGCCGCGGTTTTTCGCCACCTCCCGTTCTTCGCGGCAGGCTTTCTTCCACGCGTACCCAGGATATGACCTGCCGTCTCGCCTTTAGCACGCGCCACCTGTTTCACCGGTGCGGATCGGCGCTGCGTTCTTCGGAATGCCGGCGGGTGCGTTGTTGCGCCTTGGCTAGCACGACAACGGGCACAAGCGGCATTAACCACACGGTATGGCAGGGCCCGTGCTGCCAAATCTTGTGCAAGCGGGGCAGTGAGCAACCAGGTAAAAAGGATGCATGAACGGCACAGTGCAGGATCGTATTTATAATAATTTTTGTATGCAGTGCACTCTTTGTTTTATGGATAAAATAATGATTGTCAGCTGTTCACATCAAGGAGCAAGCGCATGTCTGGTTGAAGCCGCCATGAACATAAAATAATATATCAAGTGGTTAGTGCAACCGTACTACCCAAGGTTGGAGTCCTTCAATCGAT
This sequence comes from Hymenobacter sp. B81, assembly GCF_044628455.1. NCBI lineage: Bacteria > Pseudomonadati > Bacteroidota > Cytophagia > Cytophagales > Hymenobacteraceae > Hymenobacter > Hymenobacter sp. B81. Next base: position 33,988 of record NZ_JBIYZW010000006.1, read on the forward strand.
GAGTAGGCATGCTGATACGCCAGCTCCTTGTTGTTGTTCCAAGTACTCCAGACATGCAAATCAGAACCTTTTCAACCGTATTGCTGCTAGGCTTCGGCCTGCTCGCCTGCCAACGTAACGAAGCAACGCCCTCGAGGCCAGAAGTAGACCCGGTCCTGAAAAAAGTAAGCTGGAGCGCTGATGAATACAGATTAATGGAATACGATGACCGGGGTAGGTTGCAAACGCTGGCTTTCCACTGGAAAAGCGCGGGTCCCACGCCCACTTCCGAAGTAGAAACTTACCGGTTCAACTACGATGCCAACGGCAATCCTGCCAGCGCCACCACTTCTCTTGGGCTTTCGTACAAATATTATTACAGCAGTAACGGGGAACTGCAAAAAACAGAAGAGTTTGACCGGCAAGGACAACTGGTGGTGGTCAGGAATTATGTGTTCTCGAATGGACGCCTAGCGGAGCTGCTAATTACCCCTACTTCGTCCGCGAGTGGGGGAAGCCGATTGACACGGAAGTCCTTTTTTTATGACGCGGCGGGAAATCTGGTTCGTGAATCTTTCGCCGAAAAGGGCGCCAATCAAACAGCGTTTCAAGAGGTCATGAGTACGGAGTATTCAGGGTTCGACAACCACCCGAATCCTGATAATTTGTTAATCTCCTACCCTCACTTCGACCCTCGTATCGTGTATCAAAAGTTCAACCCTACCAAAGCAGTGACGCGCGAGGCAGGTGGGAGAACCTTAGAGAGCCAATGGACCCTAACCTATGATCAGGCTGGCTTGGTGATTAAAAAAACCATCATCACTAGCTTGGCCCAAGCGCCACAAACGATAAGCTACGAGTACCAATAAAACTTATCCACCGGCTGGTTTAGTACTGGTTCAATGCGCCGCCGGTCCGTATCAACCTTACGTACGTATGGACGCGGGCCTCAACTGCCAGTCTCGTTGCGTGTAGAGGCATGGCTTTTACCGCGCAGCTAGTCCTTCGCCCATATAATTCCTAGGCTGATTCGTCGTCGGGCTCGGCCTTGTTGGCGGGGTTCGCTTTGGCGTACCAGTGCTTCATTTTGTCTTCGGCGCTCTGGACGGTAAAGCTCCAGTGGATTTTGGCCGCCCGGCGGTTGCGCTCGGTGACCCAGGTCTGGACCTGTTCGGCGAGTGCGTCGATGGAGGCGATGCGCCGATCCAGGCACTGCCGGGCCAGGGCCGAGAACTCCAGCTCGGCCATGTTCAGCCACGAGCCGTGTTTGGGCGTGAAGTGGAGGCGCACCTGCCGGCTCAGGTCCCGGGCCTGCGCCGCTGGCAGGTGCTCGTAAAACGAGCCGTAGGCGTGCGTGTTCAGGTTGTCCTGCACCAGCTCGATCCGCGCTGCGTCGGCGTAGTGGGTGGTGACGAGCCAGTGCACGAACGCGGCATAATCGGCTTCGGTGCGGCGCGCACGCACCTGCGCGTAGCGCTGGCCCGTGTCCAGGTCGTAGGCCAGCAGCACCACGGCCGTGCCCTGGCGCACGTACTCGTGGTTCTGCTTCGCCACCTGCCCAGGCCGGGCGGGCAAGGCGGCCAGCTTGTCGCCCAGCAGCTGGCAAGGCCGCTCGTCGAAGCACAGGCGCGCCCGGACGGGGCGGGCTGAGTGTACAGGTCCAGCACGTCTTCCATCTTGGCCAGGCATTCCCCGTCCAGCTGGCTCAAGCACCACTGCTTCTGCAGCCAGGGCTTGAGCCAGCTTTTTTTAACACCTGGCGCACCGACTCCTGGCCCACGGCCACGCCCAACTTCAGGCTTCCGCGCAGCAGGCGGATGCTTCAGCGGGCGGCCCCGTCGGGCGCGTTGGTGCAAGCCAGCGACGGGATGGCGGCCTCAACGGCGGGCGTGACCTTGCGCGGCTGGCCGCTACGGGGCTTCTCAGGCAGGCCCTGCTCCCGGTAGCGGCGGCGCACGTTGTCAACCGTGGCCCGGCTCACGACCAACAAGGCCGCGATGGCCGGTGCCTCGTGGCCCTGGTGACTGAACTGCAGGATGCAGGCCCGGTACAGTAGCCGGGCCGGGGCGGCGCCTTTGTGCACCAGTTGTTGCAGCTGCGCTTGCTCGGCAGCCGACAGCGTAAGAAGAGTAGACGTTGCCATGCGCTAAATTACAACCGCGTCCTAAAAATTAAGTGGGCGAAGCACTAGCTCAATGAACCGTCTGCCGGTGCGGGCCGTGCTCCGCGTGTCGGGCTAGGTAGAAGACCTGACACCGCACAGAATACCGGACAAGGCTCTGATGGGGTTGTGGAACGTTGGCTGGCGCACGGCTCTCTCTTGCGCGGTTTATCATGGTTGCGGCGCCGCGGGAAAGTGCCTGAACCACTACCTGCGCGGGGGAACGCGCTCGGACCTTAACTGGAACATCTCGATGCTGCTTACCTACGGCCTGCTGGTGCTGCTCGCCGTAGCGGCCGCAGAAGCCAGCCAGGTGCTGCGCCGACGGGTGCGCAGCGGTACGCAGGCGCTGGTGGTGTCTGGGCTGTACTTGCTGGGGATGTCTTGGCTATGCGGCCTGTGGGATGGCCACACCGTGCATCCGCTCCGGGCGGTGCACGTGGCCGTGAGCGGGGTGGCAGCGTTGTGTACCCCCTGGTTAGGGCTGCGGCTACACCGCTGCTGGCATGCCCGTCGGGCCGTAATACACCCTGGGGCGCCTCCCCGCTAGCGCCTGTCCGGTAGACTTGGGCAAACAGCCGACGGGTGTAGTTGCGGTGGCCGATGTAAGTTAGTCGCGACCAGGGAGCGGTCAGCAGGTGTTACTTGGCCCAGTTCTCCGCTTAGACTATGGCTTATCCCTGGCCCAGGGCGTACACCCCGTCTCCACCTTCGCCGAGTTCGTCGCTTGGCTGCCACTCGGCTTTGAGTATCGACATCACGATTTTGTCGTGGAACAGCCCTTGCCGGCAGCACGCTTGGCGCAAGCGCCCTTCCACGACGAAGCCAGCTTTGGCGTAGGCCTTCAGGCCGCCCGTATTCGTTTCCGAGACCGTGAGCATAATCCGATTGAGCCGTAGGCTGGTGAAGCCGATGCGCACGACCTGCTTGGTCACCGCCGTGCCCAGGCCCTGGCCCCAGCAGGCTTTCTCGCCGATGAAAATGAAGTATTCCCCTGACTGGTTGGTGGTGGAAATACCCGAGAGGCCCGCGTAGCCAATCAGCGCGTTCGTTGCCGCCAAGTAGATGCCCAGATTGAGGCAGTTGGACTGCTGCAAGGTGGCCGTGAACCATTGATCTATCTGTTGCGTGGTCTTCATCTGCTGAAAAGCCGACAGCGAATACGCAATAACGTCGGGGTCGCGGACTCAGGAGTAAAAGTGGACAACGTGTTCAGATTGCAAAGGAGCGAGCTTCACCATCATCTTATTTCTGTTTATGCTGTCGGAAATATAACCTCGCGCTGAGTGCCAGAGCCGACAGCGGCAGGTTACAAATTTCCAGTTGCTTGAGTTATGCCCTGACTTGGTAAGGCCGCTGCCGGAGCTACACCTCGGTGTTTTCGCTGATTGGGATGGTCTAGCCGGAACGGACAGGTAGCTGTCTTACCTTCCGCTGTCTATGCCCGAAATGAAGCCAACTGACGGTCAGCCCGTCGCTCGCAAGAAGTACACGCCCGCCTTCAAAGCCGAGTGCGTCCGGCAGGTGGCCGCCGGGGCGCCAATCCGACATGGCCCGCGCCCAGGGAGTTTCCCCTGCCCGGCTGGGGCGCTGGCAGCGCGCGGCCCTGGAGCAAGCCGTGCCCAGCAGCGCCCGGGGCGCGAGGAAAGCAAGCGCCTGCGCGCCGAACTCAAGCGCGTGCAAACCGAGCGCGACATTTTAAAAAAAGCGGTGACCATCTTCGCGCAGCCTTACCCGTGAGCAAGTATTAGTTTATCAGCGCCCAAGCCGGTGCCCGGACGATCAGCGACCTGTGCCGGGTGCTGGACGTGAGCCGCAGCGGGTACTACCAATGGCAAGCGGCTCCGGTACCCCCGGCACCGGCCTGGCAGCCCGCCGCCCAGCAGACCTTTACCCGCCACGCCGGCCGTTATGGCACCCGCCGCCTGCGGGCGGAGCTGCGCGCGGAAGGCCACCGGGTGGGCCGTTACGAGCTACGCGGCTGGCTGCGGGCCAGCGGGCAACGGGCGCTCAGCACCCGTCCCCACCGCCCGCGCGCCACCGAGGCCGTGGTGGCCGAGAACCGGTTGCTGGGCCAGCCCGCGCCCACTGGCCCCAACCAGATCTGGGTAGGGTCTCGTCACCTACCTACCGCTGGCGGGCGCTGGTGCTACCTGGCCACGTGGCGCGACGCCTGCTCGCGGCGCGTGGTCGGCTGGCACCTGGAGGCGCACATGCCCACCGAGCTGGTGCTCGCGGCCCTGGAGCAGGCGCTGACGCTGCGCCAGCCCGCCTCGGGGCTGATTGTCCATGCCGACCGGGGCAGCCAGTACACCAGCTTGGCCTGTCGCCAGCGCATCGCTGCCGCCGGCGCCGTGGCCAGCAACCCCTACAACAATGCCCAAACCGCGGCGGGCTGGAGCACGCTCAAAACCGAGCTGCTGCCCCACGGCGGCGTCTTTGCCAGCCTGCAAGAAGCCCGGCTCGAAGTCGCCTACTACCTCGACACCTACCTCAACCTCGACCGCCGCCACTCCGCCCTCGGCTACCGCTTGCCCCACCAGTTTGAAACCGACCTGCTGAATCACCTACCTTAGCTCCCTATCCGCGTCCGTTAGACCACCCCCACTGCTCCGTGCCCAACGACGTAGTTCGCAGGCCGCAGAACAAGGCCTGGTAGACCTGTATAAATTTGCTGCGCTTTAAACTCTGCTCGTCGTGTTGCTCGAAACCACCCGCCTCGTCCTCCGTCGCCTCACCCCGGACGATCTTGATGCCGTCCATCGCCTCGACTCCGACCCCAAGGTGATGCGCTACATCGTTGCGCCGCTCTCGTATGAAGGCGCCCGTCAGTACCTGCAGGAAATCCTCGACAACTACGAGCAGTTTCCCGGTTTGGGCCGCTGGGCCGTCGTGGAGAAAACCACCGGTACCTTCGTGGGCATTCACTTGCTCAAGCCCTTGGAAGCGTCGGGCCACGTGGAAGTGGGCTACCGCTTCTTTCCCGGGTTCTGGGGCCGTGGCTATGCCACCGAAATGACTCGAGCACTCCTGCGTTACGGCTTCCAGGAGTTGGGACTGCGGCAGATTGTAGCCATCACCAAGCCGGAGAATTTCGCTTCGCAGCACGTGCTGGAAAAATGCGGGTTTAAATATCAGCGCTTAGCGCACTTTTACGGCGATGAAGTGCGGTTTTACACCATTGAAGGTGGAAATGAGCCGCCATGCCCCAGCTGATTGAAAATCAGCGAATCAGCCCCGTCCCCCTACCAAGCAGTAAATCATGCCGGAGCGTCGCGCCGCTTTCGGGTACAGACATGGTCATATTGGTGGGGTAGGGCAGCAGCTTTGCCAAGTCGTCGATAGGCCAGGGCTAAGGGCGCCGGCGGGTAGAATGTCAGCCGCTACCATGAGTTTGGCGGTAAGAAAGTAAACACATCTATTCGGCTGGCTTGATTCGGGTGGCACCAACCAGCGCTGCTGGCGGCTCTGCGGCCGGGCGCTCGTGAATGGCACCGGTGCTGTCGCGCAGGAAGCCGGCGGGGTGGCCGCTGGCTACGGCCTGGATTTCGGCTACGATGGAAAGGGCCACTTCCTCGGGGGTTTCCGCCCCCAGGTCCAGGCCCACGGGGCTGTACAAACGGTCCCGGAGCCGGGCTGTGGCTTCAGGCAGCCACTCCGCCAAGTCTTCGAGCATGCGCCGAGCTTTGGTGCGTGGCCCCAGTAAGCCGATGTACGGCGTGGCAGTGCCTTGCAGGTACTGCAGCGCGGCTAGATCGTAGGCATAATTGTGGCTTAGCAGCACCGCGTAGGCGTCGTCCGACGGCAGGCTAGGCAGTTCGGCTACGGGCAGCACGCGCACGGCTTCGGCTTCTGGAAAATGGCCTGCCTGCGCCTGGGCCGGGCGGCTATGGATGACCTGTACCCGCCAGCCCAGCGAAGCGGCTAAGCGCACCAGGGGTTGAGCGTCATCGCCGGCCCCAAAGACAGTAAGGCGCAACGCTGGCCGTAGCACTTCCAGGAACGCCCGGGCCGGGCCGGCTGCCGTGGCGTAGTCACACGTTAACGAGTGCCCGTTAGCCAAGACTGCAAGGGCGTCGGTCGGAAGCTGCGGGGGAGGCGTACTTCCAGCTGTTGCAGTCGTTAACCACCGGTTTTCTGCTGTAAGCAGCCAGCGCTTACCCAACGCCGCAGCGTTGCTGTCGGTCGCACTAAAGACGGTGACTAGCACGGCCGGCCGGGGGTGGTGCGCAAAGCCGCGCAACAGCTCCAAGGGGTTTGTAGCGTCATGAAAGTCCAACGGCTCGAGCAAGATGCGAACGATGCCCTGGCAGCCCGGGCCCAGGCCGTGCCGCGGGTCTTCCTCGTCGCTGGTGTCATAGGTGACCAGGGCAGGCTGGCCGCGCTGAATTGCCTGGCGGGCGCGCTGACGGGCGTCGCCCTCGAGGCAGCCGCCGCTGATGGCACCGGTGAGCTACCCGTCGGCCGTAATGAGCATGCGGGCACCGGGGCGGCGGTAGGCCGAGCCCAGCACTTCTACCACCGTGGCCAGGGCGCAGGCACGCCCTTCAGCGCGATGCGCGTCGTAGGCTTTCAGCAGGCGTTGAAGTTCAGTCATAAAAGTATGCTTGTCGGCCTTCATTTAATCTTTGGGGACAGAATTTTTACCTTCAGGTAAATAAACAACCCTGCATGGACACCGGTGGGCAGATTTTTTTTGGCGGTAGTCTGACATGTGGTGCGGTAGCAAAGTACCGCGCGGCTATGGTTGGAGAAGTCGAAGCATCATGTGATACTTTCGTCTGTCGTAATCAAAACACCCTAGCGTTTCGAAGCCATATTTCTTATAGTAGCTTTCCGCTTTATCACTGCTCTCCTGAGTGCCACCCTGTAATAATAATGGTGTAGTTTCGTGCGCTTGCAAATCAGTGAGAGCAAAACGGAACAGTGCGTCCCCAACACCCCGTTTGTGCTTGAAAATAGCTGCGGAAGACCCAGGAAACCAATTTTTGGTGCGGTTTAAGGTCAAGCCATTTCCCCGCAGGCAAGGTGCGCCATGGGCCGAGTATCCAAGGCACACAACGCAGTAAGCAATAATTTTTTGCGTGTTTACGTCTGCGGCTATGTAACCTATATGCTCGTTTATTGCATAGAAATCTTTGATAGATGTATAGTCAAATTCATGAGGCCCGAAACGTTCTTCTTTTGAGCTGATCCAGCTTTCTAGATGGCTAATTAAACGGTCGTAATCGAGCGGAGTAAGTCTGCGGAAAACTACTGGTCTTTTGCTCTTTATCAAGACGTTCATGGCGGAAATTAAAATGAGAATGTCAGAGAAACTTGCGTGAGTGCAAAATGCACCCGTGAGAAAAAAGAGTCGCAGGCCGCGGCCCGGGCATTCAGCCGTACTGTCGCCGCAAACAGCGGCGGCAGTACGGCTAAGCGCACGTAGCGAGTAAAATTCGCAGTGAGCACCAGTCCTGCACCCGCTGCTTGACTAACAGGGGCAAATCCGCAGCGGCGGCAGTGTCCGTGGTTTATAGTCATCCCCCCTTCCATGTGCTCAACTCGTTCCCTGCGATAGTAATCTGGAGGCTTTTTTTCGGTGTGCGTGGGTGCCTTCGGCGCGTATGACCTCACCAATTGCGTCCGGATGCGAATAGTCAGCTCCTGCAGCAGGTTGCACTCGTCACCAGGCTCGCGTGTGCTGAGGGCAGTTAGTAGCCAGCGCTAAACGTGCACGGAGTGCATTGGCTATAAACAACCGCTTGCCGATGAGTTACATGAGGATGCGCATTCGAGCTGTTCGGTACAAAGTAATAGCCAACGGTTGCCTAGGAGAAGGATGCGGCTTACTCCACGACAATGCGCTTGATGACCGCCGTTGCACCGGCCTGCACCCGCAGCACGTACACGCCTGCGGCCAGTGCGCGCACGTCGATGTGGGCACGCGTACCGGTGGTCGATGCCAGCAGGTCCAGCGCACGTACTTCTTGTCCCAAGGCATTGCAAAGCACTACCCGGACTTGCGCCTTTCCGCTAAGGGGCGGCAATTGAAGCGAGAAGCCCGTGTGGGCCGGATTGGGGAATATGCTGACCGCAGCGGCGCTCAGCCCCGGAGCGGTGCTGGTCACACTGCCGAAAAGCAGCGTGAAGCGGCCGGTCAACGGAGTCGTGCCGGATACCTGGAAGGCGTAGCGCGGCTGCTGCCGCAGGTTCACCCGCTGGCCCGTCTGCGCGTCGAGCAGGTACACACTGGTGCCGGTCAGGTTCAACAATTGGGTCGCCTCCAACTCGTAGCTGCCGGTACCTGTTACCTGCACCTGCAGCGGCAGGCTGACGGTTTGCGCAAGCGGCGGCATGCCAGCAATGGCCAGCGGCAGAGCGCTGGCCAGCACCGCCACGTTCAGGCCGCTGCTGTTGAAAATCTTGACCGCGTCGTACTGCGGGTCGACGCCCGCCGAAGCACCGGCCTCGAAGTACACGTACGCCGCGTCGGACAGGCCGCTGCCGTGCAGGGTCAGCTGCAACTGGGGCCTCAGGTCGGGGCCGCCACGCCGCACGGTTGTTCCATCGGGGGACGTGAGGCGATGCTCGTTGCGGAGCGTAAGGGTGGCGGAGGTGGCAGCGGCATTCACGCGCACGAAGAACGCCTGTCCCAGGGGGACGACGGGGTTGCCGAAGCCGTTGACGTAGCTGCGGTATCGCCCGGCATAGGGCCCGGTGCTTTCATACACGTACAGGGCCGCGTCCAGGCCGGGGCGGTCGGAGGTGGCCACCCGGCTCCAGTCGACGGGGGCCGGGTAGGGGTTGCCCAGCAGGTGCCAGCCCGCGTCGGGGCTGGCGGCCTGGGACAGGGCAAGCACCTGGTTGCCGGTGGTGAGCTGGCCCACGAAATCGACGGCCTGGCCGGCCGGCAGATGCACGGTGTAGCCCCGGCCGGGGAGCAGCGCCTCCGTGGCCGCGCCGGGCGAGTGCCAGCCCTTGTCGAACGCGCTGTATCCGCTGGCCGGGCTGGTGAGCACGCGGGCCTGGTCGTAGCTGAACACGGTGGGGAACGGCCGCACGGCATTGGGGGTAGCCGAGGTGTTGTAGTCGGGGTTTACCCGTGGCACGAGGCTGCCCAGGGCCAGGTCGGCCACGGTCGTGTTCTGCACCGGGGCGGCCAGGTGGCGGTAGCTCGCCGGGGCATGCAGCGTGGCATCGAGGTAGCGCTGCACCGTAGCCGTGCCTTGTACCCGGCCCGTACCGGCATTGACCACCAGGGCCGTGCCGGTGGCGGAGGAAAGCAGCGTCAGGGCCTGACCGTTGAGGAGCAGGTCGCCCGGGCCGCTTAGGGTAAGCACCTTCGTCACGGCCGTGGGTGCGCTCAGGGTCACGCCGGCGGGGTTGTTGATGAGCAAGGTGTTGACCTGAGCGGGCAGCCCCGTGCCGGTACGCTGCGCGGTGGTGCCGTTGAAGCCGTAGTCGGCCGCCGGGCTGAACGTGCGGGTGCCGCTTACCTGCACCGCACCGGTAGCGCCCGTGGTGCTGATGCCATCCGGGTCGCACACCTGCAGCGTGGCGCCGTCAGCCAGCGTGAAGCTGCCCGATCCAAGAATGCGGGCGCAGCCGGTATTGAGCGTCGCGCCCGCGTTTACCTCCAGGTTTCCGGTCACCGTCACGTCGGCGCTAAGCGTCGCATTGCCCGCGCTCGTGATGGTGATGTTCCGGTACGTGCCGCCTGCTACAGCTTGCGTCGTGGTCACTACAAGATCAGAAACCGTAACGGCGAAGGCCGTGCCGCTGGTGGCCGAGCCGGCGGGCGTGGTGACGGCAATGGCGCCGGAAGTGGCGCCGGCCGGCACGGTGGCCGTGATCTGCGTGGCCGAAACCACCGTGAACTGGCTGGCGGCCGTGCCGTTTAAGGCGACGCGGGTGGCGCCGGTGAAGCCCGTGCCCGTCAGCGTGACCGGCGTACCCACCGGCCCGCTGGTTGGCGTGAAGCTGGTGAGGGCCACGGCCGCCGTGTTCAGGCGCACGCTCAGGGTGTTGCCGGCGGTGGGGCTTACCCGGCCATTGCTGGTTGCGAAGTCCAGGTCGCCGTCGTTGTCGAAGTCCGTAGCGACTACCTGAACGGGGAAGGCGCCCACGGTGGTAAGGCGCGGGGCCAGGAAAGTCCCGTTGCCGTTGTTGCGTAAGGTACTCACGGTACCGGTAGCGCCGCCTCCGGCGGCCAGCACATCCAGGTCACCGTCGCCGTCCACATCGGCGGCCGTTACCCCATCGATTGCCGTCGTGCCCAGAGGATAGTCCACCGCCGTTTGGAAGGTGCCGTTGCCGTTGCCCCGCAGCACTTGCAGGTTGCTGCCCCCAGTCGCGTTGCTTATGCCCAGCACGTCTACGTTGCCGTCGCCGGTTACATCGGCCAGCGCCAGGGTCCAGGATGAAGGAGCCAGGCTCAAGCGGGTACTAGCCTGAAAAGTGCCGTTGCCGTTGCCTAAGGCCAGGTTGCCCGAGAGCTGCCCGGTTGTCATCGTCCAGCTGGCGCAGGCGAAATCCAGGTATCCGTCGTGGTTGACGTCGGCCACGGCCAGCGTGTATGGGTTGTCGTCCACGGCTACCCGGGTACCCGGTTGGAACGTGCCGGTGCCGGTGCCCAGCAGTACCTCTACCCAGTTGCCGAAGGCGCTGCCCACCAGCAGGTCGAGGTTGCCGTCGGCGTTCAGGTCGGCGGCAACTACCCCTACCGGGTTAAGCCCTGCCGGCTGGCTGGCAAACGCCTGGAAGGTGCCATTGCCGTTGCCCAGGGCTACGGCCACTTCATCAATGGACGCGCAGGTAAACACCAGGTCCAGCTTGCCGTCGTTGTTGACGTCGGCCGCGGTAACGCCGCTGGGCCCCCTGGGGCCTGCTACAGGGGGGCCAACGTTCAGCACCAGGGTCTGCGGGGTCTGGAACGTGCCATTGCCATTGCCGAGCGCCAGGCTCAGAGCGCCTTGGCCGGCCAGGCCTCCTTCGTAGCAGGCTGTTACCAGGTCTATGTTGCCGTCCTCGTTGAAATCGGCCGTGCACAGGCCTTCAGGACGGGCACCTACCGGCAGTTCGCCGGTGCCGCTGAAGTGCGCGTGCCCGCCGGATGCGGCGGTCGTAAACTGAAACACCTGCTTGCGTGCCTGGGCGCCCTGGGCGGCCTGTACCGAGGCAGGGACGATGGCCGTGACGGTTTCGCCCGGGGCAAAGTCGGTGCTGGGGTTGAGCGTGACGGTGCTGCCGCTGACCGTAGCCGCGGCCGCCTTCTTGCCCCCGCGCTGGCCCGAGTGCAGCACGATGTTGCCCGCCGAGGCTGCCATCGGCGCCTGCCCGAAGGTCACGGCCACGTTCGTGTTGACGGCCGCTGCCCGGGCGTTGCGCGCCGGCGAAACGTCCAAGACTGGAAAGGTTTGAGCTGCGGCCGTACCAGTGGTCAGGAGCAACAGGGCCGCCCCCGCCCAACCGATACGCCACGGATCCGATGACTGCTTGTCCCGCTCAGGCGATGTGTCGCGTGCATTGGCAGGCACGTTGCCAATGGATGGATCGGGCAAGGGTGGTGCTGCCCACCTGCTGGGGGACGTAAAGTGATGTATCATACGCTCTATTTTGAAAAAACAAAATTCGAAGGAAACGCTGTGTAGCCTGGCTTCAGGCATGAGCGGTAGCAGTTGCCGCCGCGCGCTGTGTGGTAGCCACGCGCAGCACGGGCAAGGGCGTGGGAGCAGAAGCCAACGACTCAGCGGGGGCGGTAAGCTACCGCGTCGCCGAACTGAGATGTAAGCCATAGCCACCCGTAGTTAATGGTGCAGCAGGCGCCGGCGCTGGACATGGCCGTGCGGCCCGCTTACTTCGACCACGTACACGCCCGCCGGCCACGCCGCGGCCTCAGGCACCAGCGACGTAGCTTCGTCGGCTGAGCCCAACGGCCTCCGCAGCAGCTCCTGCCCCAGCGCATTTACCACGCGCAGCTGCGCACCGGCCGGTGGTGTACCCCGCAGCTGCAAGCGCAGGGCTCTGCCGGCGGGCAAGGGGTTGGGGAAGGCCTCCACCGTGAAAGCGGCCTCGGCGCGCAGGGCCACAATCCCGGACGTGGTACCGGTGCCGTCGCGGTCCACTAGATGCAGGCGGTAGTAGTTGGTGCCCGCCAGGGGCGCCACGTCGCGGAAGCTGTAGCGTTGGGGGGCCGATCCGTTGCTGGCGGGCACCTGTCCTAGCGGGCGAAAAACCGGCTCTCTCTCGCCGCGGCGCTGCACCTCGAAGTAGGCTGCGTCTAACTCGCTGGCGGTGGTCCAGCGCAGCAGGTGCTGCCCCTCCGCTTGGCGCCCGTCGAAAGTGCTCAGCACCACCGGCAGCGGCGTGGCGGCCGTCAGCACGAGAATGGTGGCCGAGAGGGCCGGCACGGTGTAGCTGAACCGGTTGTTGCCAAGACCCGTTACGGCCGGCCGGCTGCTCAGCGCCGCGCTGTTCTGGTCGAAACCCCAGGCCGCGCCCGCCGTGTACGTCACTCCGCTGGTGAGCGTGAAAGAGCCCTGCACGGCCTGGTTGCTTTTGTTGAGCACTACCAACGTCAGGCGTCCCTCATTGCCGCCGGTGATGGCGGCGTAAATGGAGGTGTTCGTGACGTTGGACGTGGTAGCCGTAACGGCTGTATTGCCGAACGCGCTGCCCTGCCCGTCGAAGTTGGTGTAGAGGCGGAAGCCCGCCGAGACGTAAGTGGCGGGGGCGTTGGGGTTGTTGGGGTCAAAGACCTTCCACCAGTTGGCGTTGTGCACGCCGTACTTGCCGAAGATGCCCAGCGCGTCGGCGTGCGCGATGCCCCCCGAGATGTCGTTGTTGCCGCCGTAGGCGTATTCCGAGATGCTGAGCTTCGTTCCGGGGTAGAAGTCGTCAATCGACCGCTGCAGCCGGGGGATGATGGGCAGGTAGTTGAGCCGGAAGAAGGGCTCGTTGCCCAGCCAGCTGTTTTCCTGGTAGGTGGCGTCCCAGAGCGTGCGCGGGGCCTGCATCCGCGCCTGCCGGTCGGCGGCGGTGTTGGCGTAGGGCTCGGTGATGCGGTTGTCGCCGATGGCTTCGGGGTACCAGTGCACGTCGAGCACGTCGAGCAGGCGGCGGCCGGCGGCGTTGGAGGCCCGGCGCATGTTGCGCAGGTAGCAATCCACAAACCAGGCGTAGGGGTTGTTGAACCGGTTGCCGATCGAGTCGTTGTAGTCCGGCGCGTCCTGCAGGCTGAAGTAATCCCCGAACCCGTAGAACACGCCGCCGTAGAGCTCGGCGGACGGGTCCACGGCCTTCACGGCCAGCGCCGCGTCGCGCGACTTCATGATGTACTCCCGCATCGTGGGCTTGGCAGGGTGAATGCGGCCGTGGGTTTCCGGCCACAACCCGGGCTCGTTATCCAGAAAATACCCGGCAATGCCGCCGTTGGCGGTGGTGCCGTGCTGGTTCACCAGGAAATTCACCTCCTCGTCCACGTACACGAAGTTGTCGGTCAGATTCGGGGCCAACGAGAACGGGCTGCCTTTGCTGAACACAACTTGCCGCCAGCGGGAGGAAGGGGCTACTTGGCTGGTGGTGACCGTGGTGCCGGATTTGTCAGCGGCTACGTAGCCAGCCAGCGGCAGCGTCACCAGCGCCGCCTGGCCCTTGCTCTTGGCCACCGTGTAGAAGTAGGACATGGCGCTGCCCGCCACGTCGCAGTCGCCGGCCCGGGGCAAGCCGCCGCAGAGGAAGTTGTCGTTCTGGTAGAAGTAATCGGAACCGGCGTGCGAGGCGTTGTTTTCCCAGTTATAGCCCGTCAGGCGGTTGCCGCCCTGGCGCACGGAGCCGTAGCGGTCGGCGTCGCTCAGCGGCTCGTTGGTGCCGTAGATGAGCGGGCTGATGGGGCGGCGCCCGGCCGCGGCGGTGTTGACGGTGAAGTTGACCGGCAGCTGGGCCCAGGCGGGCACGCTGGCCACCTGCCCCCAGGCGGCCAGCAGGATTAAACGTAAGCGTGCATTCATAGCAAAAAAGGGGGATTGTTGCGAAAACCCTTGGAAATGACGTACAGGTTTCTGTCTCCACTGCTGATCAGGAGACACTGAACGATACTAGCGCGACTGGTAGCGCAGGTTGACGAAGAAGTTGCGCCCGGCCTCAGGAAAGCCCTCGAAAAGGGTGTAGTTGCCAAAAGGACATTGGCTTCTCTGGAGTGGGTGGCCAAGCCACGCGCTTTTTTAGTCGGGTAAACAGGCATTTAGCTTGGTCAAGATCAGCATACATATGCTGGTTGTAGGGTGTAGAGGTGCTACGTAATGTGTTTGCCAGAACGATGGCACAAGCCCGCCGCGCAATGGCTGTGAGCATGAAGTTTGGGTCTTAGGTTTTTATTGGCCATAGCCGCGCAGGGCATGTGGCAGTTGCAGCCTTGCCAAGCGTAGCCCAAAGTCTGTCTTCTGTTAAGGGCATCCTGTCGATCCGTGCCCGAGGCAGTGCCTAGGAAAAGTAAACCTCCAGCAACCCTCGACTATGCACTGTCCGACAGCTGCCGTTCGACACGCGATTGATCATCGTCCCTCTTACCCCTTACCTCAACGCGGCAAAGTAGAATGATCGATTAAGCGTCGTTTCCTTCGGTGGCGCCTTGGACGCTGGCTCGTATTTGTTTTTGTCGTGGCAAGCGGGAAAAGCAAGGCTGGCAGTGGCCAGCAAAGGCAGCGGGAGGTGGACTGAGTGCATGAAAAGCAAGGGGCAACAGGGAAACACTACTCCCCCATTTGCTAACGCGGTGCCATAATGCTGCTATTCGCTCTCACATGATGATTTTAGCGGCCGCACATACATCTCATTGTCATATGCTTATCGCCAGAAGAATTGTAGACAAACAATGTAGTCAGCGCTGCTCCTGACATAAAGCGCGCGGAGCCGCAGCTTCCTCGCAAGTCTCAGTATCCGATGCTGCTTCACCCCACCCGTTCCATTTTCTGCTCCACAAGGGCCTGAACTTCGGGCCGACGTAGTCGGTTGCGGCATAGATTGGGCCATCAGGCAACCCATAATACCGTCCTGCTGCTGGCCATTATCCCAGGCTTCGGCTAGGCACTTTGTGTACTGGTCCAATCAGGTCGCGGCCGGCGCGACGTGGATGGTGAAGTTGCCCGTGCGGATCTGCCTGTCGTGGTTGAACTGCAGGAACACGCGGTACAAGCCCGGCTGCGCGAAGCTGGTGTTGAAGCTGATGTTCGGGCCCCTATCGGTCTGGTCGTTCGGGTGCATGTGCAGGTACTGCTTCGTATTCTCGCTGATGACGACCACGTAGCCGAGCGCCCCCAGGTACTTGTCCAGGTTGGTCACCGGCTGGCCGTTTTTTTTGATGCCGATGCGCATGCCCAGCAGCTGCCCCGTAGTCAGCGGCTTGTCGAAGGCCAGTGTGGCCTGGTAGCCGTTCGCTCTCCACTGCATCTGGTCTTTCGAAAACTCGACCGCTGGTTTGGGCGGGCCGGCGACGGTTACCTCCTGGCGGCCGAGCTGGTGGCCTGCGCCAGCGGGCGTGTAGTCCTGGTAGAGCACGTACTCGCCGCCGGTTTGGAAGGTGAACGGCAAGTCGTAGCGGCCCGAGGCTTTGAATTTGGGGTGCTCGGGGAAGAATTCCGACAAGTCCTTGCTCACGATGATGAGGTGTATTTTCTTCTCGTGTACCACGGCCAGCGGCATCGGCGTTTGGTCTTCGCCCTGGACCATGGGACGGAACGAGAGCGTGGCCGGCTGGCCGGCAGCGAGCTGGGCCGGCTGCGCGCTGAAGTCCATGCGGTAGGTCTTGCCGTTACCGGCCGGCCGGCCGGTGTGCTCCAGGTTCATGCTGCACTTCGGGCATGTGTCCCCGGCTTTGGTGCTGGTCACCTCTGGGTGCATGACGCAGGAGTAGACATAGACGCCGTCGTGGTCATCGCCGCTGGCTGCAACCGTCGAGGCAGCGTTGGTCGCTTCGCTCGCGAAACAGGAGGTCAAGGCGAAGTAGGTTGTCAGCGTCATGGCTGGCCAACTCAACCTTTGCATAAAGAAAGAAGTCAGGACCAGAAAGATTGCCAGCATCAGGGCTGGCCAGATCAAGCGTTGCATGAAGAAAGCTACATTGTGGGGAAGATTAACCGGTAACTTGACAGGCGCGCACCGCCGGCTCTCGTACATAGGGCGATACGGAGGCGTGCAGATCCTTAGCAGCCCTGCTGCTGCAGCCGTTCTCCAACTATGTATTACGTACGCGTCCAGTTGATTATGGGGCGGTAGTCTAAGGGATGGTTTTCCCCGTATAGGGGAGCATCATACAAACGACGATGAATTGTGGCTGATACGGGAGCACGGCCGTGCGTAAGAGCGGCTACAGCAAGGGCAAAACCAAGTACCTGTGCACGGCCTGCCGCTACCAGGCGGTGTTCGAGCCGGCCGCCCCACGCAAAGCGGCCCAGTACGCTCCGGTGGAAAAGCTGCTGCTTGAGCGCGTCTCGTAGCGGGCCATTGTGCGCCTGACGGGCGTGGCGTGCATGAGCGTCGCGAAGCTGGCAAAAAAAGCCCGCTCGGCTCCACCGGCGCATGGTTGACGACGTGCGCATTCGGTGGAAGAATTGGGACTGGACGAAATGTGGACGTTCGTGGGGCGCAAAAAGCGCAAACGCTGGCTTTATCTTGCCCCGCTAGTTCTTTACCTCCACCCCGAGAGCAACGAGGACCGGCGCCATACCGGTTTTGTACTTTGGCGGTAATGCGTCCCCCTGTGCCAATTAGGCGAGCTTGGGGATGGCAATCAGGTATTAGCAGGGCCTGTTTTGTTGCGGCTGCGAATTCTAACACCCGGGCGGTGCCGTAGGCATGCACCGCTACGCAATCCTAGTTCGGTATGCTTCCGCGCTGCTCGTAGAGCGTGAGGCTCGGTGAAATCCACCGGCACCTATTGGCCCTGCAGTATTCGCCATTGTGAATTCGTGCGGGCCGGGTGGGCCGGCCGAGAGAAAAAGCTGCGGACCGTCCGTGTCCAGGCCAAACGGTAGGTACTTGTCCATATACACGCCGCGGTCTAGGCTGACCAGCGTGACGAAACTGTAACGTTTCATGAAGGACACCATTACGGTGCGGTCCGCTATGCGATAAGTCGCTGGGATATGCATACTGCAGGGAAGGGCAAAGGAAAAAATTACCGCTTGCGGCGGGAGGAGCCATCGGGTTTGTTTTGATTTACATCTTGCTCGTCTGGCTCGGCTGGAGCCGCGTCAGCCAACTTTGCTTTGCAATGCATACACCGCATGCCTTATAGCTTGTTCGCCGTAGTAGAGTACCTCCTCCGCCACCTAGGTCGCCCCCAGCCGCCCAATGGCGATTTGACATCAGCGGTTGTTGGCCCCGATCTAGTCTAGAACCGGATGATGTCCACGAACTGGAATAGGTAATCCAGCAGCAGTGCTTTCATCGCTGGGTTTAGGCTGGTGCCCCAGCCCAGTTGTAAAAGGTGCCCCAACCAGGATGCTGTTGTCGGCCGTGGTGTAACCGTAGATGCGCGTGCTGCCTAGCGCCGCGCTTGTGGCCTAGTCCACTATCTTGAAAGCGGCGCCGCTCTGGAGTGCCCCGTCGAACAACGCTTGGAACTCCGCTCGCTGCCAGCAGTCGGGTGTCGGGTGCTGTTCCCAGGGGTTGGGGTCGGCGGCCACGGCGTACAGCTCTGCGAAGTCGGTGGACTGCAAGGGAAGGCTCCAACCGAACGTGCTCGGTTGCTAGCACGAATTGAATGGGGAATGGAAGTAGGACCGCAGGCATAGGCCGAATGTTGGTTAGAAGTCAACCGCCACAAACCTATTAGATTGCTGGCCGGTTGGCATAGTCCAGTTTGTGAAATAGCACCCAGCCAGTTGTCCCGTTGATGCTTCCTTACCAAACCCTGCTGGTGCTCAACCGCCACGCCCCCGCCACGCTTACCCAGCAACTGAGCACGGGCCTGATCCACTTGATGCAGCAAGGCCTGCTGCCTGGGGGCAGCCGCCTCCCCGGTGCCCGGACGCTGGCCACGTTGCTGGGCGTGCACCGCCAGACGGTGGCCGTGGCCTTCGAGGAACTGGCCGTGCAGGGCTGGGTCGAACTGCGCCCAGCGCGGGCGCCCCGGGTGAGTCCGCATCTACCGGACCTAGGCCCGCAGCCCTTGTCGCTTGCTCCAGGGCAACTGGCACCGCGGGCGGGCTTCTCGTTCCCCCCCTCGTCCATTGCCGGCGAATGGTGGCCCACGCCCCATACCCAATGGCTTGACGACGGCTCGCCCGACAGCCGCCTGGCTCCGCTGCCGGCCCTGGCCCGCAATTATCGCCGTGCCAGTAAGCGCTTGGTGCACCCGACATACCTCGGCTATACCGACCCCAACGGGTCGTTGCACCTGCGCCGGCAGCTGAGCCAGTACCTGCGCGCCACCCGAGGCGTACCCGCCGACCCCGAACACATTTTCACCACGCGGGGTAGCATTATGGGCATCTACCTGCTGGCGCAACTGCTCTTGGCCCCCGGAGACACTGTGGTGGTGGCAGAGGTCGGCTACCGCTCCGCCGAAGACATATTTGAGCAGTGGGGGGCTCGTCTACAGCGCGTGCGCCTGGACGGCGACGGCCTCTGCGTAGAGGACGTGGCCGCGCTCTGCCAGCGGCAGCGCGTACGACTGCTTTACCTTACCCCGCACCATCATTACCCAACAACCGTCACGCTGTCTGCAACCCGGCGTATGCAGCTGCTGCACCTGGCCGCCGCGCACGACTTCATCATCCTGGAAGATGACTACGATTTCGACTACCATTACGAGGGTAGCCCGGTTTTGCCGCTGGCCAGCGCCGACCGGCAGGGGCGGGTGGTCTACGTGGGCTCGCTGAGCAAGGCGCTGTCGCCCGCCGTGCGGCTGGGCTATGTGGTGGCGTCCCCTGACGTGGTTACCGCACTCAGCGCCCAACGGCGGCTGGTAGACCGGCAAGGCGACGCGCTGGTGGAGGAGGCCGTGGCGGAGCTGCTGGCCGAAGGGGAGTTGACGCGGCACCTGAAGCGTGCGCGCCAACACTACCGGCACCGCCGCGATGCATGTGTCCAAGCCCTGCAAGCCGCGCTGGACGGCTGGCTGACCGTCACCGTGCCGGCGGGCGGATTGGCCTTGTGGGCCTGCTGGCGGCCCGACATTGACCTGCTCCGCGTCGTCGCGCACGGGCAGCAGCTGGGCCTGTCCTACACCGGCGAGCGCCACCAGCTCGCCACGGGGCAGTGGGGGTTCCGGCTCGGCTTTGCCTCGCTGACGCCCATAGAAATGACCCACCGCCTCGACTTGCTCCGGCAGACGGTGCAAACATGTTATGACAGGTGACAGGTTTACCGAAAGCGCTAGCGGGGCCGTGCGCCACTGTTGCAGCCGAATATCGAACAAGGACCAGAGACGGTTTACCGCTGCGACGAAACTCTCAACCAAGGCTGGGAACTGTTCTCAATTGCCGCATGGTTACAAACGGCATGAATGCAGACCGGACGTGGTTGACTGACCAGATGTGGGCCGAGTTGTCGCCGTTGTTGCCCAGGTAGGCCGGCTGCCGCGGTATGACGGCGAGTGACACGCGCGGCTTTGTGGAGGCGGTGCTTTAGTTGGGTCGCACGGGGGCGCCGTGGCTGCACGTGGTGGCGGACGCGGCCTACGACAGCGCCGCGTTGCGGACGCAGATTTCCGCCGGCGCCGTAGCCGTCATCAAGTCCAACCCGCCTCGGCGGCAGCCGCCCCACTTCGACCCGCTTACCTACGCCCAGCGGCACCACATTGAGCAGACGATCAACAAGCTCTAGCATTTCCGGCGGCTGGCCACCCGTTATGACCAACTCGATAGTTCCTACGAAGCCTTCTTGGCGCTACGTGTCACCACTTTGTACCTCAATCGAGAACAGCTCCTAGGGCAAGCGGTGGGCGCGGAGAACAAAGATAAGTACTCAACCAGGGGATGATTTATAACAAATAATGGATTCACGATTTCCCTGTGAGGGCAGCAATACGTAATCAGCAAGAAGGCCAACTGAAAAGTCGTTGTAAGACGGCGCATGTTTTCCGTGTACTTGAGCGAAAGATCACTCCGCGCCGCGTGGCTGGAGCCACTATTTTTTGGCAGTTCCTCCTTGGTCGATTCGTTTTCCAGGCTCAAGTCGACCATCAACCGATTGAGCCGGTGGCTTCCTTCTTCCGGGTGCACCAAGGTGTTGTGGATCGGGCAGTTCCAGGCCGCAGTACGGGCTTTTCCACTGGTAAAAGGTGGTCTTGCCAAGGCCGTGCTTTCGGCAAATCTGGGCCACGGTTTAGCCCTGGCCTTGCTGGCGCAGGATGCTACTAAATTGTGCTTCACTTGAACACCCTATGGAATGGGGCTGTGGGAAGTGAGATTTCTCCCTTTCCTCTGCTTTTTCTTAGCCTATTAGGCGGGGCAGCTTACAATCAATGCAGTAGCTAGGCCCCGAGCAACGTACCTAGCGACTTGTAGACGTTGATAGGAGCGCCCCCTGCGTGCGTTAAATATGACGTAGGGAAGGTGCCCAGCACCAACCCCGACGTGAATTAAAGGCCGTATCACATTCGTGTGAAAAACCTAAGTGTTAGATGACGGGCCAATCGTCCAGTAAAGTAAACTAGTAGATCAAATCGGTTATTTTGACGGGTGTAACTCCTGAACCGATGCCGAAGCAGTACCGATTAACCTTGAGCGCGGAGGAGTCCGCGCTGTTGGAGGCGATAGTGGCCCAACGCCGGGCCAAGAGCGTGGTCGTGGTGCGGGCACAGTGCCTGCTGGCCGTGGCCAACAACGGGCTGGGCTGGAGCGACATGCAGGCGGTGGAGGCCTACGGGGCGAGCGTGCGCACGCTCGAGCGCCTGCGCTAACGCGCCTGCGAAGCGGGCGTGGAAGCGGCCCTGCACGGGCAGCCACGCCAGCACTGGCCGGCCAGCAAGTACACCGGGGAGGTGGAAGCTCACCTGGTGGCCGCAGCCTGCTCGGCCCCGCCCGACGGGCATCCGCACTGGACGCTGCAGCTCTTGGCCCAGCGCCTGGTGGCGCCCGACGTGTTGCTCGCAGCCAGCGCGGCCGGGGTCGGGCGCGTGCTCAAAAGAACGAGCTCAAGCCGTGGAAGCGGCAGATGTGGGTGATTGCCCCGTCGCAGAAAGCGGCCTTCGCCTGCACCGTGGAGCGGGTGCTGGACGTCTACCAGCGGCCTTACGACCCGGCCCATCCGATCATGTGCCTGGACGAGTCGCCCAAGCAACTCATCCGCGTAAGCCGTACGTCCGTCGTGTTGCCCGACGGCGGCACCCGCTACGACGCGGAGTACCACCGCCACGGCGTGGTGCAGCTCTACCTGCTGCACGAGCCCTTGCGTGGCTGGCGACGCGTGCAGCCCGAAGCGCGCCACGACCGGCTCACCTTCGCCCGCGTAGTGGCCCGCCTGCTGGAGCAGGACTACCCTACCGCCGAGCGCGTGACCCTGGTGCTCGACAACCTCTCGGCCCACCAGCCCGCGGCGCTCTGCGAGGTCTTTCCGCCCGAACGCGCCCATGCCCTATTTCAGCGCGTCGAGTTCGTCTTCACCCCCAAACACGGCTCTTGGCTCAACATGGCCGAAAACGAGTTTGCCGCCCTGCTCACCCACGGCCTGCCCGAGCGGGTAGCCGACCACGACCCGCTGGCGCGCCACTGCTTGGCGTGGCAGACGGAACGAAACCAACGCGGGGCGCCCACCAATTGGCAGTTTACTACCGAACAAGCCCGCACTAAGCTCAAACGACTTTACCCGACAACCTAATCGATTTGACCTACTAGCGCGATTGGTAGCGCAGGTTGACGAAAAAGTTGCAGCCGGCCTCGGGAAAGCCCTCGAAAAGGGCGTAGTTGCGGTCGAGCACGTTGTTGACCCCACCTTCCAGCGTCAGGCCTTCGATCAAACGCAGGCGGGCGCTGGCGTTGAACACCGCAAAGCCGCCCACGCGCAGCCCGCCGCTGGTGCTGTAGCGGTCGGAGTTCCACTCCCCGCTGCCCAGCAGGCTAAGCCGGTCCCAGGGCGCGTACTGCACCGAGCCAAACACCTTGTGGGCGGGCGTGTCGATGAAGCGCAGCTCGGGGTTGGTTTGGTTTTCGCGGCGGAGGTAAGTGTAGTTGGCCTCCGCGCGCAGGGCAGACGTCAGTTGCTGGTTTAGCGCAATTTCGCCGCCGTAGTAGCGCGCCCGTCCCGTATTTTGAAGTTGAAACAGTTGCCCTTGCACGTTATTGACTTGCTGAATCACGTCGTCAAGCCGGCTATAAAACACGCTGGCCTGCACCCCCAGCTGAGCCTTGCCCGGCGTTCGGGTGTAGCCCAGTTCGTAGTTCTGGGCGGTTTCCGCCCGCAGGTCGGGGTTGGGCAGGGCTTGGCCCAAGCGGTAGGAATACCGGTCTTTGAGGGTGGCAAAGCGCGTCTTACGCGCCGCCGAAGCCCGCAGCTGGCCAACTGCGGTCGGCGTGTAGAACACGCCGCCCTGCAGGTTAAAGGCAGCGTTGTCGTTGGCGGCGAAGTCGGTAATTTCGCGGGTGGTGCTGTTGTAGTCCTGGGCCCCGTGGCTGGCGCGCCAGTCGTAGCTCAGGCCTGCGGCCAGACGCCAGCGCGAGGTCAGCTGCCAGACGTCTTCGAGCGCCGCGGAGGTGGTCACGTCGGCGAACTGCCGCGGCGGCTCGCCCCGGTTCCACTCGCGGTGCCGATCGTACTTGTAGTGCACGGCCAGGCGCGGGGTATGGCCGGCCAGCGTGGTCAGGCCCGCTTCGGCCGAGCCGCCCGCGGTGTACGCCCGGTAGTAGCTGCGGAAAGCGAAGGGCCGGGCCTGACTCGTGTAAGTTGAGTCGTCGAAAGCGTCGAGCACGTTGGCGAAGCGGTCGAAGTAGACCCGCGTTTTGAAATAGGCTGCGCCGTTGGCTTGGCTCGTGCGCGAGAGGAAATACACTGTTTCCTTGTCCCACTTCGGCCAGCGCCAGTAGCGCACCCGCGGGCGGCTGAAAGCCGGATCGGCGCCGGTGTACACGGGCTGGCCCTTTCTGCCCTGCTGGATGGCGTAGCCAACGGTGTACTCATCGCCGGGGCGAGGCTGAAAGCCGATTTTGCCGCTGAAGCGGGTGTCCGCGCGGTCGGCATTGTCGCGCCGGTCGCCCTTCTCGCGGCGGGTGTCGGCAAAATCGGCCGACAAGGGGTAGTACTCCTGCCGCAGCCGCGCCGCGCTGGCCTGGGCGTAGAATTTGCCCCGCCGGGCGCCGACGTTGACGCTCAGGTTGGCACCGCGCCCACTGAAGGTGCCCGCCGCAGCGCTGTACTCCAGCGGCTTGGCCGGCGCCCGCGACACCAGGTTGATGGCCCCGCCCAGGGCATTGGGCCCGTAGAGCAGCGAGGCAAAGCCCTTCTCTACCCGAATTTCGGCCAGGTCGGCCGTGGTAAAGCGGGCCAGGTCCACGTAGCCGTCGTAGGGCACGTACACCGGGACGCCGTCGAGGAACACGGGTATCTGGCGCAGGTCGAAGCCGCGCAGGTACACGATGGACTCGTTGCGCGGGCCGGTGCTGGCCAGGGCTACGCCGGGCAGCAGGTTCAGGGCCCGGCCCACCTCCAGGCGCTGGTGACGGGTAAAGTCAAGGGCAGTGAGGCGGTTCTGGGCGAAGCCCACCGTATCGGTGTCGCGGCGGCCGATGACTTCCACCACGCCCAATTCGAAGCGTCGGGCCGCGCCGGTAGAATCGGCGGTCTGAGCCAGCAGGGCGTAGGGAAAAGGCAACAACAAGCCGGCACCGGGCAGGGCACGGCAAAGAAATGAAAGCATAATAAACGGAAAGTTATATTGGGATCGTACTGCTGGGTCGCCCGCTGCAAAGCATTCCCGGCCAGCACGGCAGCGACCCGCTTCGGCTACGTCGTCGGGTCCGAATGCCTCCATGGTGCGCAGGCACCACGAAGTAGCCGTTAGCGCGTCAACCAGCAGCCAGGGCTCGTCGCCGCCTTCGGTGGTGCCCAAGCCTGTTTTGCTGCGCAGGTAGCGGCAGATGCCGGCCTGGGGCACGAGGTCCACGGGAATGAATTGCATCAGCTCAGACCAGCGGCTTTAAGGATGGCCCGGCGCACGATGGCCTGGAAGACGGACACTTTGTAGGCGTTTTGCTCCAACGGCGTGGCGTCGGCCACGGCGGCCAGGGCAGCCGCGCGCGCCGTTTCTTCCGTCACGGGCTTGCCCACGAGCACGGCTTCGGCGGCCGGCACGCGCAAGGGCAGCGGGGCAGCGGCGCCCAGTACGATGCTGGCCCGGTGGCATCGCCTTCCCTCCTGCTCCAGCACCACGGCCACGTCGGCGGTGGCCCAGTCGTAGCTTTCCCGCTCGCCGAACTTGATGTACCAGGCGCCCGTACCGGCGGCCGGCTTGGGCAGCAGTACTTCGGTAATCAGCTCGCCGGGCAGGATGCTGGTTTCGCGGCGCACGTCCTGTTCGGGGCGCACGAAGAAGCTTTCCAGCGGCACCCGGCGCACACCCTGCGGACCTTGCAGCTCCACCTGCGCCCCGTAGGCCACAAGGGCCGTGCTGACGCTGGAGCCGTGCACGGCCGAGCACGTCTGGTTGCCGATGATGCCGTGGTACTTGTTCTCGGCCCCGGGCTCGTTGGCGAAGCACTTGGTTCCGCCTTTCTTCAGGCACTGAAAATGCTCGTTGCGGAAGTACCAGCAGCGCGGGCGTTGCAGAATGTTGCCGCCCAGCGTGGCCGCGTTGCGCAACTGCGGGGTAGCCGCGTGGGCCACGGCCTCGGCGAGGGCGACGTAGCGCTGGCGCAAGGTCTGGTCGGCTTCGAGCTGAGCCAGGGTCACCAGGGCGCCGAGGCTTACGCCGTCCTTGCTTTCGGTGATGCTGCTCATCTTGGGCAAGTTGAGCACGCTCACCACCCGGGCGGGCTGCAGGAGGTACTCCTTCATCAGGTCGAGCAAGTCCACGCCGCCGGCTTTGTAGACAGCGGCCGACGCGGGCTTGGAGGCCGGCAGCATGGCGTCGGACACCAGCAGGGTGCGCTGGCCGTGGGCCTACTTGACGCTTTGGGCGTCCATCCATTCAAAGGCGTTCATAGGCGGCCAGTGGCTTTGGTTTGGGCGGAAAGGGCTTGCAGGATGCGCTGGGGCGTGATGGGCAGCTCCCGGATGCGCACCCCGATGGCGTTGTAGACGGCGTTGGCCACCGCGGCGGCCGTGGCCACGTTGGCCGATTCGGCAATGCCTAGGGCGTCGGTGCTGGAGGTGGCGGTGTATTCCTCCACCAGGTGAATCTCGATCTGGGGCACTTCGCGGGCACCCAGAATTTTGTACTGGTCGAGGTTGGCGTTCATCATGTAACCGTAGTTGCGGTCCATGTGCCGGTTTTCGTACAAGGCCCAGCTCACGCCCTGAATCACGCCGCCGTTGATCTGGCTTTCGAGCTGCAGCGGGTTGAGCGGGCGGCCGCAGTCGTGCACGGCCACTACGCGCTCCACCTTCACGTAGCCGGTTTCGGTGTCCACGCTGACTTCGGCAAACTGCACCCCGCCCGAGCGGCCGAACATGGTGCCGTAATTGTCTTTGCGTTCTGCCAGCGCGGAAATTTGGTCGGTCGGCAACTTTGCCGCGGCTTCCTTGAAACTCAGGCTCTTGGCAGGATTTCCTTGCACCACGATGCGCCCGCTTTGGAACAGCAGTTCGCTGGGCGCTACGCCCAGCACCGGGGCAGCCAGGGCCAGCAGCTGTTGGCCTGCCTTGTAGGTAGCGTTGCGCGCCGGCGGCGTAATAGAGGGCGTTGTCATGCTCCCACCCGAAGGCGGGCCGGGCGGGTGCAAGGAGTCCCCAATGCGCACGGTGATATCAGCCGGTTGCAACCCGAGTTCTTCGGCGACCACCTGCGCCAGAATGGTGCGGGTGCCGGTGCCCAGGTCCTGCACAGCCGACATCAGGGCCACCGATCCGTCGCGGTGGATGCGCACCTCCACGCCCACGCCTTGCGCCATGTAGCGGCCCCACTCGGACTGAGCCACGCCGATGCCGCGTTTGACGGGTCCGGGCGATGCGCCCGGCGCTTTTCGCAGCTGCTTCCACCCCACCTTTTCCGCTCCGATCTGCCGCTGCAAACGGCGCATTTCGCTGGCGTCGATTTTGTCGCGCAGGGCCAGTGCGTCTTGCCCGACGCGTTCGGCCAGCTCGTCGATGAGTTGCTCCAGCGCGAAGGCGCCCTGCGGGGCACCGGGCGCCCGGAACGCGGCCCCCGGCCCGGCGTGCGTCAGCACGTCATACTGAGCTACTTTGGTGTTCGGGCAGGTTTGGTACATTTCAACGGCTATCCAACCCACGCCCGCGCCCAGGCCCACGCCCGCCGACCCGTACGCGGTCTGCTCCAGAACGGTCAGGGTACCGTCCTTTTTGGCGCCGATGCGCAGCCGCTGCAGGGAGCTGGGGCGGTTGCCCTCGGCCAGGTGTTCCTCGCGGCGGTCGAGCATAAGGCGCACGGGCCGGCCGGTTTGCTTCGACAGGTTGGTGGCGGCCACGCCGTAGTTCCCGGCCCCGTACTTGGCCCCGAAGCCCCCGCCCATAAATTCAGTAATGACGCGCACGTTGCTGGCCGGCAGCGAAAACAACTCGGCAAACTCGTTGCGGGCCCCGCTTACGTGCTGGGTCGAGATGTAGACCGTTAAGCCCTCGGGTTTCCAGTCGGCCACCACGCCGTGGGTTTCCAACGGGCAGTGGGTTTGCACCTGGGTGCGGTACTCGCCTTCGACGATGACTTCCGCTTCCTGAAGGCCCTTGGCCGCGTCGCCGCGGGTGCCGCCGGGGTTGGGGCCGCGCACGTTGCCTTGCTGCGGCAGGGCGGCGTCGGCCCCGCCGCCGCCGGCGGTTTCGTTTTGGTTTACCCGCCGCCCTCCGAAGACCAGCGGCGCGTTGGGCTGCCGGGCCTGCTCGAGGTCCACCACGAAGGGCAGCACCTCGTACTCGACCCGGATGAGCCGGGCCGCTTCGTCGGCGGCCTGCTGGGAGGTGGCGGCCACGGCCGCGATGGGCTGGCCTACGTAGCGGATGACGGGAAACTGGCTGCCGGTGGGCTCCGGCCCGACTTTGGGGTTGGCGTGCTGCGGGTCGCGCACTTCCACGGCCGTGCCCATTACTTTTTGGATGAGGTACACCCCCTGCACGCCGGTGTAGCGCTCGGCCGCGCTCGAATCCACGGCGCGGATGCGTGCGTGCGGGTGGGGCGAGCGGTGCATGCGGGCGTAGAGCATGCCCGGCAGGTGCACGTCGTAGGTGTAGCGGGCCTGGCCGGTGACCTTCTGTCGGGCATCGAGGCGGCGTACCCGCTTGCCGATGACGTTCAGGTCCTTGTTGAGCGGCAAGGCGGGCGGCTCGTCGGCGGGCACCTCGCGCACTACCGGCTTCAGGTTGACGCCGGGTACGCCCACGGGCAGGGTGAGCCGCTTGGTCGCTGGCGCCTGTCCGGGTACGGGCGCGGCCAGCGCCGCTTTCAGGAGCTCGAACTTGCCGGCCTTCTTAGCCCCTTTTTTTAGTTTACGGTAGCTCGCCATGGGGACGATTTACAAGGAAGATAAGCCGTGAAGCATGCCGGGGGAGTAAGTAATTCAGCGGCGAAGGCCTGTTCACTCACTGCTCAGCGCTTCGCCAGCGCCTGCATGGCTTCGAAGATCTTGGGGTAGGTGCCGCAGCGGCAGAGGTTGCCGCTCAGAGCGGCTTTCACCTCCTCCAGGCTGGGCTGGGCGTTGCGCTTTAGCAAGGGGGCGCAGCTCATCACCATGCCGGGCGTGCAGAAGCCGCACTGTTGGGCGTCGTGCTCGATGAAGGCGGCCTGCACCGGGTGCAGCTGCCCGTTCCGCTCCAGCCCTTCCACGGTGGTGACTTCGCGCTTGCCTACTTCCACGGCCAGGGTCATGCAGCTGTTGACGGGCAGGCCGTCGAGCCAGACGGTGCAGGCCGAGCAGGCGCCGCGGTTGCACACCACCTTGGTGCCGGTCAGGTGCAGCTCGTCGCGCAGTACCTCGGCCAGGGTTTGGCGCGGCTCGATGCTGACCATGCGCCGCTCCCCGTTGACCTTGAAGCTAATGCCCGTGCGGCCCGGGCCAAGGGCCGCCGGCTCGGCGGGCGCGGCTTCGGCCAAAGAACCCAGACCGGTACTGAGCACGACGCCGCTGGCGGCCGTCAGGCCCGCCCCTTTCAGGAAGCCTCGGCGCGAGAGGCCGCCGGACGGGACCTGTTGGTCAGAGGATTCGGGTGGGTTAGGACACGAAGGGTTAGATTCTAAACTGTGGGGAAGGATTGGAGCGTCAAAGACGCGCAGCAAGCAGCAGGCATTGCAAAACTGAAATGAATACAAATGCTTGCAGCACGCAAAAACCATCTATACCACTGGTAGGACGGTCGGGCTGGGCACTGGCGCCAGCACAAGGTTCGGCTAAGAAGCTGTTTGAGTTAATAACAATGGTCACGCTGAGCTTGTCGAAGCATCTCTACCGAACGACACCCGGATGAAGCGGTAGAGATGCTTCGACAAGCTCAGCGTGACGTTCTGAGGTGCTTTTTGGCTAACTCAACCAGCTTTTTAAGCAAGCCTCATTGCATGTTCCCAGGGTGGCGGCATTGTCCGCTAGCGGCGGTTTACATGCGTTCAGTCTTGTTTGATGAAGCGTTTCACTACGTGGGTAGCAGGGCCACCGACGGTGAGCAGGTAGGCACCGGCGCGCAGGCCATCGATGGCAATCGGTACCGGTCCCATGCGGTCCAGGGTTTGCGTGAGCACCTGGCGTCCGAGCATATCGGTTACCGTGATGGTGTAGACGTGCTCCGGAAAGGCACTCAAGTCCAGTAACACGGTTCGCGAGGCCGGATTGGGCGTGAGCGTCACCTGTGCGGAATGCGGCCCGAAGACTACCACGCGCACGGGCGAAACGTCAGCCGTACCGTCGACGTCGATTTGCCGCAGGCGGTAGTAGTATTGGGGTGCCAGTTTGGCGCCCAGGCGGTCGGTGTAGGTGTAATGCGTCGGCTGAGCCGTGGTGCCCTGACCCGCCAGCGTAGCCACCCGCGCATAGCGCAGGCCGTCCGCAGAGCGCTCCACCTCGAAACGGGCGTTGTTCAGTTCCTGGGCGGTGCTCCACGTTAGGACCGCCGTGGTCCCCTTGGCTTTGGCGTCAAAGCGGGCAAGGACTACGGGCAGCGGCTGCGAGGTACAGTTGTTCGCAGCCCGGGTGATGTTGGGCAAGTCGCCTTGCGTCAGGTTGTTGCGCACCGCGCTGCTGAATTGGGTACCGGCACTGGCTCCGTAGGCCGAAGCCAAACTGACGCTACCGTTAGTCGAGGTGAGATTGGTCACACCTGATTGACCGGGTTGGGCCTGTACGGTGACGGGCGAGGAAGTGTACACCACCCCAGCGGAGCCACCGCCACCTGGACCGTGAGAGCCTCTGCCATCGCCCGTGTTGGAGCCACCGGTACCGCCGTTGGCCAGTACGGTAATAGCGCCCGCGTTGAAACTAGCCAGCAGCACGACCGTGCCACCCGCTCCGCCGCCGCCACTGCCGTCGTTGAGCACGGTGGCAGTGTTGTGCGCTCCGCTCACGTTGATGATGCCCGTGCCACTCACTTGGTTGGCGTTGATGATGACGATGCCGCCCCCGGCCGTGCCGCTGGAAGCAAAGCCCGGGGTGGTGGGCGCCACCCCGCCGGCCAGGGTACCGGTGCCGTCGTTGGTGGTGCCGGCCCCGCCGCCGCCGCCCATGACGACGCGGCTGGGGCTGGCGGCCAGGAAGGGCGCGCCGCCGTTGCCGCCCGTCGCGGTGGCCGAACCCCAAGCGTTGCCGCCCTGGCCGCCGGAGCCCCCGTTGGAGCCGCCGCCGCCGCCCGTGTTGTTCTCGTTGTTGCTGATGTTGCCGTCGGTGCCGCCGCCGCCGGCATTGCCGGGGGCGCCGCGCCCGTGGCTCCCGCCCGGGTAGCCTTCGCTGCCCAGGTCGGTGGCACCGTTGCCGCCGTTGTTCACGTAGCGCGGCGTGCCCGCAATGCCTTCCCCTTTCGAGCCGTGCACGTTGACCGAACTAGGCTGTGCAAAGTCCGTGGTCGTGGGCGTGCCCTCGCCGCCGGTGCGCGCGAGCTGCCGGCCGGCGCCCCCGCGGAAGCCGCGTCCACTGGCATCGATGGTCTGACCGTTGAAGTTGAGCAGGCCGTTGGCTTCCAGCGCCAGTACGCCGCCCGTCTGCCCATCCCAGGCCGGGGGGGCCAACGGGGCGCCCAGGGTCAGGTTGTTGAAGCGCGGGATGCGGATAACCTGGTAGCGCCGTTGGCCGGCCGAGGCCGTGGCCGGGGCGGTGACGTACGTATGGGTCAGCGGCTGCGTAAAGGTGAGTTGCCCCCCTTGAGCGCCCGCCGTAGCCGAGCTGGCGGCTACGTAGCGGTACTCATAGTTGCCGGCCGTCAAGTTCGCGCTTAGCACGCCGCTGACTGCCTCATTCCCGGTCAAGGAACCGTCGCCGTAGGCTTCGGAGTTGGTTGCATTGATGTCGGCACCCTGCATCTGCATGATGAGCACTAAGTCGCCGGGGCCGATGCTGGCGGCGCCCGTGGTGGCCAAGTGGGGCCCTACGCTAAGCGTGTTAGTGTTGGCTTGGGCCGTGCCTTCGCCCGGGTAGTAGGTATTGAGCTGCTGGTTGGCCGTGGTGGTGACCGTACCAGCTGGCACGTCGGGCAAGCAGTCCCGGGCCGTTACCGTGTTGCTGACGCGCACCTGAATGGTGGAAAAGCTTCCGTCGTTGTTGCCGGCAAACGGGTCGCCGTTGGCGGTGGTGCTGCTGGCCGCTGCCGAGCCGGTAATGGTGCCGTTGGCCGGGGCCGTAAAGCGCACAGTGAAGCCCCGCGAAACGCGGGCATCCAGGCTGCCGATGGCGGGCAAGGTGATAATGCCGGTGTTGGGGTCGTAGCTGCCCCCGCCCGAAACCCCGACGTTGTTCAGCCCCGCCGAAATGACGGCCCGCAGCACCACGCCCGTAGCGGTGGAGGGGCCGTGGTTTACGGCCGTGATGTTGAGCACGGTGGCGACGCTCGGTCCGGCCGCACTTGGACCGGTCAGCGTAGCGGCCACGTCGGCCACTTGGGTGATGGTCGTCGTCACGCGGGCATCGGCCAGGGAGCCGTCGTTGTTGGCGGGGTCGGGGTCGGCCGTGCCGCTGCTCGTGCTGGAGCCCGTCACAAGCAGGGTGCCGCCAACCGGCGTCACCAAGGTCACGGCATGTGTACGCTCGGCCCCGCTGGCCAGGTCAACGGGGAAAAACTGCACCAGCCCGGTGTTCGGATCGTACACTTGGTTGTTGGAAGCGGTGACATTAGCTAGCCCGGTCGGCAACTGAATGCGGCCCGCCACCCGGGCAGCGGTGCTGCTGCCGGTGTTGCGCAAGGTGAGCGCGTAGGTGACAAAGCTGCCGGCCGGGGCCGTGCCGCCGGCCGGGGCGGTGAGGCGCGCCACCACGTCAGCCGTGGCGGTTGTGATGCCGACCGTCACGGTCGCAGGGGTGGAGCGCTGCCCCCGCGCATCGGCAATGGTGTACGTAAAAGAGCCGTCGGCCGCGCCCGCGGGTGTGAAGGTGACCACGCCGGTGCTGTTGTTCACCGAAACCGAGCCGTTGCTGACGTTGTTGATTTCAACGGACCCCACGTTGATGTCCGCAGTTCCGTCGCCGTCGGTATCGTTGCCCAGCACGCGGATGGCCACGGCCGTGCTGGCCAGGGTAGCCACCGCGTCGTTGTTGGCCCGCGGCGCCGAGTCCGTT
This sequence comes from Hymenobacter sp. B81, assembly GCF_044628455.1. NCBI lineage: Bacteria > Pseudomonadati > Bacteroidota > Cytophagia > Cytophagales > Hymenobacteraceae > Hymenobacter > Hymenobacter sp. B81. Next base: position 65,962 of record NZ_JBIYZW010000006.1, read on the forward strand.
ACCGTAACCGAGTAGGCTGTCGCAGGGGAGGTCAATGTATTGTTTGCCGGCCCGGAGCTGGCCGTGTACGTAGCGCTGATGCTGGCTGCGTTGCTGCCGCTGGGCAGGGTACCGCCGGGCTGAAAAAACAAGTTGCCGGCCTCGGTCGGGGCAATAGCAACAGTGCCGCTCAGCGCGGCCGTGCTCGTTTCGCCAAGGTAGAATGTACCCAGGGTAGTGCTTGGGATGGTCAGCGCGTAGCGGGTGATGGCCTCGCCGTTGGCGTCGGTAGCGGCCAGCGCCGGCAGGCGCGTACGCACGGCGGCCCGGTAGCTGACCGACGTGGAAAGGGCTTGGGCCTGCGGCGCATAGCTGGGGATGGTCACCGAAACGATGTTGCTGAAGCTGAGTTGACTGTTCGGTGCCGAAACCCCGGCCGATGCGCTAAGGGTGGTGTTGGCCGCGGCACCGTTGGGCAGCGTGGCCACGATGGTATAGCTGACAGAGTTGCTGATTGTGCGGGGGCTAAATACGATCCGGCCGTTGACGTAAGTAAAGTTCGTATAACTGGTTCCGCCCGGAATCGCGCCCTCGGTAATGACTACCGAGCCCGGCAGCACGGGAGGAGAAGACCCAAACGGGTTAAACTGTATATAATGAGCAGCATTCGCCGTGCTGGTCGTGGTGTTGTACGTCACAGAATAAGTGACCGTAATGGTTCCGGCAGCCGTGGCCACAGGGGCTCCCGCGCTCAAGGAGGTGGTTTGGCCCTGTACGGCTAACGGCGAACAGAGCAGCATAGCCAAGCACACCGAGGCCCATTGTTTTGCGCGCATAGCAGCGCGTAGTATCTCTTGCCACCCGTTGCGGAACGGTTGAGCGTGTAATTGGGTTTCCATAGTGGAAAAAAGTAGAAGAAAATGAAGCGGACCTCGAGGTCAGCCAAAGGACCTTCATGATGACTGCAGTTCGGAATACCTGATCCTCGAGCAGCTTTGTGGGATGCCTGATAAAAAGGCGCGCGGAGCCAGACCTAGCATGGTGGCCTTTTAGGAAAAAGCACTTAGGGTTTGACCGCGGTCATTTCAATTTCCACCAGGGCGTTGGGCATCAGCAAGCGCTTAATTTCCATCCAGGTAGCGGCCGGGTAAATGCCGTTGTAGTAGTTTTTTCGCAGTTCGATCTGCTGGGTAAACGCTGTCAAATCCGTGGCGTACACGTTTTCACGCACCACGTGCTGGAATGTGAGGCCGTGGTGGGCGAGGGTTTTCTCGAAGACTTTATAGATGCCCTCTACCTGTTCGGCCATGGTGCTGCCCTGCGACACGGTACCGGAGATGTGCAGCGTTTTGCCCACCAACACGGCTTGGGCGTACCCGACCTTGTTTTCGCCGGCGTGCAGGTTGTAGGTTTGCCGATCGAGTGGCTTTGCTGGCTTGGCCGATGGGCTAACCTGTGCCGTAGCGGCGAGGCTGGTGCTGCCCAACAGCAATAGTCCCAGAAATAGGGTTCTCATGTATGAAGGGTTTGTGTGCGGAGTTTGTGATGTTGGGGCATTGGCGTGGCAGGTATCCAGAAAGTTGCCTCCTATCACATCATCATGTAGGCCAGAGGTCGCCGGGTCCTACCTCGCCACATTTGGGTGGCGAAATGGCAGCGGGTAACGCCTGGTGCTCCTAAGGCAACGTTCTAAAGCGTGGACTTGGCTGTAGTATTAACTCTGCTGGAAATTGAAATTTCAGACGCTGTCAGTTAATGTATCGAGCCGCAGTTGTGCCGGTGAATCGGCCCTTGCTGCCCACTGACCCCACTGGCGGAACGTAGTACGCCTGCTATCCTTTTGCTAGCCTATGAATGATGAGTTGACCACTAAGACTGTTTGGCGAAGTCGATGGACCTGCCGCGGTCATTATGTGCTTAATACAAGACTAAGGTGGTCCGCTTAGGCAGGACAGTTTAGGGCAGTAGTTTGAAGCAGTTGCTGAGGAGCCCGATAGGGCACCTGATAGTTGATGCTGGAGTGCAGTCGGTCGCGATTGTATTAGTCAAAATAGTCGGCGACGCTGGCCTGGGCGTCGGCCAGGTCGGCGAAAACAGGCCACTCCCGGAGTTCGAGCACTTCCGTTTTGAGCCCGGACCACAGGCGCCCAAAACCAGGAGCCGGTTTTCGGCCTGGGCGTTGTCGTAGCATTCGCCGCGGCGGCTCTGCGAGCGGGCGGCTCGTGCGCGTGGAGCAGCTAGCGGTTGGCGTTGGCGCAGTACTGGCCGCCGCGGTCGGAATGACCGACCAGGTCCATGGGGCGGGCGGTTGGGCCCAAAAGGCGCGCCGCAAGGCCGTGGTCACGAGCTGCGCGTGTATGGTGATTACGTGCCAGCCCACGACGTGCTTGCTGCACGCGTCCTGAAAGGCGCACAAGTAGGCCCAGGCACCGCTAGCGAGCGGCAAATACGTGATGTCCGAGACCCACACCCGATTGGCTTGGGTGGGCCTAGACTGGCCGAGCAGTCGGTTGGGCGCGCACCGCAGACCGTGGGCCGAGCCCGGGTCGTGCGCGGGGCAAAGGCTTGGGGCTGCAGCGCGTGCAGGCCCCGGCGGCGCATGGCCGGGCTAGAGGCGCTGGCGGCCCACCCGGTGACCTTTTTCCCGCAGCGCCACCCGCAGCCGGCGGGTAGCGCTGCGGCGTTTGTGCACGCCCAAGACCTTGACCAGCGCCGTCTCCCAGGCCGGCGTTTCAGGGCTGCCCACCGCCCGCTGCTGGGCGGGCTGCTAGGCGTAAAAGCCGCTGGTCGGCACGCCCAGCACCTGGCACAGGCGCCGCACGGGGTAGTGGCCGCGTTCTTGGGTGATGAAGCGGTAACGGCTCATTGATCCGGCGTCTGCGAAAAGATGGCAATGACTTTTTGTAAAATCCCCAGCTCCTGCGCCTGCCGCCAGGCCTGGGCCCGCAGCTGGCGCTGCTCGGCTGCCGTGGCCGGCCCCAAGGCCGCTGCAACCGGCGTTTGGGCCGCTTCCTGCCACTAGTAGATGCGTTGAGGGTCGATGTTGAGCGCCCGGGCGGCGGCTTGGGCCGAGCGGCTCTGCGCGGCCAAGCGCAGGGCTTCGGCGCGGAAGGCCGCGTCGTACTTGCGGCGTTTGTCAGGTTTGGGCGGGTCTTGCATGACGAAGGAAAGATACAACCCTATTCTGTCCAGACTTAGCCGACCACCTCAGTCCGCGCCCGGACGCGGCGCGACTTCACTTCCTGAACGAGACCGGCCTGCGCTTGGACTACTGCCGCCGCTAAGGCTGGGCCCCGAACGGCCGTAGCGGCGGCTAGACCGTGCCGCTGCGCCGGGGTCGGCAGCAGAATATGGGCGGGGCGTTTTACGTGCGCGGGCTCGAAGCAGTCCAGTTGCTGGAAGGGGCCTAACCAAGCGCAGCTTCGCCTTTTGCGTCAGCCACTGAATGGCCCCCGTGCTGCGGCCGGGCGATATGCTGGTTGGTGTCCCAGGCAACATGCCGGCTCACCGGCTCAACGACCTGCGCCCGTGGCTGGCAGAGTGCGGCGTCGAAGTCGTGTTCCTGCCGCACTACTCGCCCGACTTCGCCCCCTCCCGGGGCAGGCTTGGAGCAAGCTCCAAGCCTGCCCCGGGAGGCCCAGAGCCGCAGCTACGAGGCCCTCGAGCGGCCCTGGAAGAGGCTGTCACTTGGATCAGCAGCCAAGAAGCGCGTAACAGGTTTGACCGCTGCGGCTACCACAACCAGCAGGTAAAGTGAGCGGGCGTAACGTTCCCAAAACCAATGTATTCTGGTATGCGCTATGGTGATAAAGGGAAAACCATCGGCTTCGTCATTTCAATACACCGTATGTTNTTTGACCGCTGCGGCTACCACAACCAGCAGGTAAAGTGAGCGGGCGTAACGTTCCCAAAACCAATGTATTCTGGTATGCGCTATGGTGATAAAGGGAAAACCATCGGCTTCGTCATTTCAATACACCGTATGTTTTCAAATCCGTGCGCAGCTGTTCAGGCGACCGAAAATGAATGCCCAACAGACCTTGTGCAATGGCAGCCTTCACGTTAGTGGGGTTATCGTCAATGAACACCGTGCGCCTGGCCTCTAGCCCATAGCGACATAAAAGGATCTGATAAATTTCAGGGAATGGTTTGCGCGTTTTCTCTTCCCCCGAAATAACAATGCCATCAAACCAGTCTAGGAAAGGGAATAGGCGCAACGCATGCGGAAAGGTCTCGGCTGATGAATTCGTTAGCGCATACAACGAGTACCGGCCGCTGGCACGAAGTTCTTCTAGAATGGCTACAGTGCCCTGAACTGGACCACCGAACATCTCATCTACCCGGTTGTAGTAGGCTTCAATATAGGCTGCGTGTGCCGGATGCTCGGCCACCAATTGAGCTGTCGCTTCGGCTAGTGGCCGGCCGGCATCTTGCGCATCGTTCCATGCCGGTGTACACACAGAGGCGAGAAACTGTTCCATACTGGCCTTATCGTTGAAAAGCTGCCGGTAAAGATGCCGTGGGTTCCAATCAAGGAGCACACCACCCAAATCGAATACGATTGCTGAAGGAATAAGGAAATTAGGGGTTTGCTCAACCAGCTTGGCTTCGAGGCCAATTTGCTCAATGCTCATGGTTAGTCCTGTGAAAAGTTTGAGGAGAAAAGCATATAACAAGTAGTCAGGCCATCTGCGGCCTTGCTACCTCAGTTATTTTGCAGTTTTTGCACTTATTTCAATGATTAAAGTCCCAACGGACTTGAATGCAAGGTCAAGTTTTGGAGCTATTTAGTCGGGGTTGGTATAGTCTTTTACAGCGGCATGGCCGAGACCATGGGGGCTAAGCACCAGTGGAATTGTTCAACTCCGCCCTAGGCGAATTGGCATGCTCATACCATGCGGACTCAACCGGCCTTGAGGCTCCAAATTTACTGCTGTCTGTTGCGGCTCGACCGAAGTGTAAGCAACCGTTCAAACATATAACCTCTTTTGCCTACAAATTGACCGCTTTAAGCAGCTGCTCGTTGGCCATGGTGTAGTCGGTTAGCTCGCTGCCGTCGGAATAGGGCGTGGCGGGCTGGAACTTGGGCCGCTGAAAGCGCACGTAGTCCACGTGCAGGGCCAGATCGGGCTTGCCGTTGGTCACTACCGTGGTATTGAACTTCAGCGGGTCGTTGTGGTACTGCCGGGCCGAGTACCAGTCGGTGTAGGCGTTCAGGCCCACTTGCACGGTGCGGGGCATATCGCGGCGGAAAAACCTCTCATGCACCTGCCACTGCTGCTCGCCTTCGTAGCGGTAAAGCAGCACGAAAGCCGCCCGCACCCGCAGGATGCCCAACTCCACCCAGCCGGCCTTGGCCGGGCGCAGCTTCAGGTTGGAGCGGCTGTTGACGGTGGTCTTCGACTCGAACACCGGCTGGCCGGCGGGCTCGGCGATGCCGGCGGTCAGGAACAGCCAGTTTTCACCGTTAGGCTGCCAGTTGGCGGGCTTCACGGTGGGCCGGGCTTCGCGCACCATCAGCCCGGCCAAGGACCAGGTGGTGGCCGGCAGCTCGGTGGTTTTGCCGGTGACTTTAAGCCGCGAAGTCACCAAGAAGTCGCCGGTGATTTCCTTGTACATGAAGGCGCCGTGGAAATCGGCGTACCAGCCGCTGGTGGTGGGTTCCAGGTAGAGATGGCCTTTGGCGGCGCGGCCGATGTCCGCGCGGGCTACCATGCTGGGCCAGCCTTCGGCTTCGTGGAATTGCTTCCAACGGCTCAGGCCGGTTGCGTCGCTGAACTCTTCGCTCAGCGTTGCCAAATCATCGGGGGCAGGTGGCGGAGGGGTGAAGGCGCTCAGGCACAAAGCGGCCGTTAGAAAGGGAAAAAGGGGAAACCGCAGCTGTTGGCTCATTGATTTGTTACAATCAGGTTTCTTGCATTGACTCGCATATTGAGTGTTGCGTTGCAGTTGTTCCCACCACATGATGATGTGAGGCGTCAAGTCGGCAAGCTGTGCGTCATGGTCACCTTCGGCCATAGATGGCCGCCGCCTTTAGGCGCCCTGCGCTAGCCACTCTCGGGTCTTGCATATTGGTGACCAAGCTGCAAGGCCCGAAAGTGACTAGCTGTATAGCCCCACGGCGGGCCAACGCGGCCTTGCAAGCACCCGGTTCACGGCAGGCAGTCCACACGCGGGCACGTAGGCCAAGCGAATACGGTTTCAACTATGCGCTTAAGGCTGCTGGTGGCAAACGGCCGACCTATTCACTAAGCCGCTATATAGAACTTTGTGTTGTACTTGGCAAGATGATGCACCCAGAAGCGCCTAATCGCCTGTTCCATCCGTTGCGAGGTGCTTGGGGGCGTAGAGTGGCTTTCATATGGTAAATGCGCAAGAGAAGAGAACGGACAAGCATGGGTTAATGAAAAAACGAACTTTTGGCGGAGCGCAGTTCATGGACGTGACGGGTTTTTGGGCAGTCTTGCAGGCTGGGTTGGTACCGTTAACCGAAACGATTTGCTACCCGGTTTTTTAGACTTTCCCGCGTTTAGTCGGCGCAGAATCAGGCCTATAAACCTTGTGGAATAATTTTGTCAGTCTGGGAAGCACAGGAGCGTTGCTGGCTTGGCGGCACGGGGCTTCCTCAACCAGAAGCGGAGCCGGGATGTCCACCTGCCCGATGCGAAAGCTGTGCAGGACGAACTACCAGGTCGAATACTCGTCAACCAGGTGTCGATGCACCCAATGTGTATCCGCCATTCAGCTTGCCCCGCCTTGTCGCCTAGAGCCTGTTATGGACTACTCTGCTGAAAAGGCACTTTCTCAGCGTCCGCAGAAGCCGCTCGCCGCCGCTGCTGCAATGAAGTGGGCCTTTGGGAGCTTGTAACGGCGCTTTTCTGCTCAGGCAAGCTGGGAACGGCTTCGTTTTGACGCAGCAGTGCATAACAGGCTCTAGTCTGCGAATCGAAATGGCTATTTCAGCCACCCAATTGTCAGGCTGGGGCGAGACGTTGGCGAGCCACTTTTGGGGCCCACTAGGGCCGAATGCATCGCCGTTACAAACCTGAGCTTCGGGCTAAATCCCAGCCACGCTTAGATTAAGAGCGTAACCGTTGGATCGGTCGTTGCTGGGGTTCAGCATGCCCCAAAGCAAGTGGTTTTGAAGATAAGGGTATCCCACATCAGCGACCAGACAACGTACTTGCCCAACGAGCTTGGTCGAAACATCGCCGCGCCGGAGTAAATGAATTGTTCGTCGCGCGGGTTACTGATGTAGCCGCTGCCGGCCAGATAAATGGAGCGGAAACGGGTAGCCAAGCCGGCAAGGCGCCAAGCGGGCTAGGCCAGGCCAGCGGCCGGCCGCACGGGTTCCGCAAGCTGGCGGAACCGCTACGAAGGCTGCCAGAAGGAAAAGCGAGCAACGCTCAGAATAAACGGAAGGAAAATAAAGCGGGCCTTGGTAAGGGCATGGCTGAACTGGAGGTTCAACACAAGGCAAGTCTGCCCAACCTCGTCGCAAAAAATATATTGAGCCTGTTTAGAGTTTGGACAGGAAGGAGGTAAAACGCAAAAAGACTCCCAAAGAAGTCGGAGATTTGGGGTGCGACCCACACAAGCCTCGTTCTTCGATAGAAGTCCTGCGCAAAGATATCATCCGCATCTGGCTCTTGCTCTATCTGAGCCTGGGTAGCCGTGGCCCGGAGGGGAAGGCCGAGTTGCTGGAAGTAGTGGAGGCCATTTTGTACAACCTCAAGACCGGTTGCCAGTGGCGGCAACTACCGGTCAAGCATTTCTTCGCCAAAGAGCACTTGACCTGGTCGGGGGTGTACCACCACTTCAACGAATGGCGCAAAGACGGGAGTTGGAAAAAGCGGTGGGTCACCGTCGTACGGCTGCACCGCCGCCGGCTGGACTTGTCCCGCATCCAACTCGATGGCAGCCACACGCCGGCCAAAAACGGCGGGCTGGCAACCACCACGACGCGTTTGACATAGAGACCTCGTTCGGGGAGTTGTGCACCCTGCTGGAAGAAGCGCACCTGTTGCTTGAAGGGCTCTTTCTCAACGCCGACAGCGGCTTCGACACCCACGACTTCCGCCAGCATTGCTTCCGGCGCGGCATCGAAGCCAACATCGCCGCCAACCCCAGGTCGGGCAAGCGGGAAGAAGCCGAAGACCGGTATTTTGACCCCGAACTCTACCGGCAGCGCACGGCTGTTGAGCGCACCAACGCCTAGCTGGACGGGTTCAAAACCCTGCTCGTGCGCTTTGAAACCAGTGCCGAGAATTGGTCGGCCTTTCATTTCCTGGCTTTTACCGTGCTGTTGCTACGCAAAATCCCCCCTGATTACAAACTCTAAACAGGCTCATTAGCTCATCGGTGGCCCTGGCCCGACCAGCAACATGATTTTCGCTCAACGGCGTGCCGGCGCCTACGAACGGGAGCAAGAGCAAGGCGGGTTGCCGCTCCGTCGTTGGTCGGGACCACGCGCCGGTAAGTCGAGTAGTTGTGGCGTTGAGCTAAAAACGGGGGGCAACCGGCCGAACGCGAGTAATTCGGGCTCCGAAAACCCCTGCCGCCAACCGGGTTGCGGACTACAACTTCCACGGCGCGGCGCTGTCTCTTTGCCATGCGCAAGAACACGTCCGTCCTGGCAGTCCCCCGTTGACTGGCCCAAGTGGCCCCCGCTTCCCCAACCTTTTGGCTGCGCGCCGCCCTGCGAATATACTGCATCGGTTGATGCGGCACTAGGCGCCGGGCCAGCACCTGTGGCCCAATTCCGCCGGGCGTCCATAGCTTACGGCTAAGGGCGATGTGCCCGGAAGGACGTGCCCGGCAAAATTAGCACGGGCCATAACGGCGGCAGCTTCCCCTTCATACCTACCCGGAACCTGTTAGCGGCCCCTTCCTCATCGTGCGTAGCAGCAAAGCCGCCGAATACTTTCGTGAAGCCCGCAAACTGCTGAAAGCCAGCACAGATCCCGGATGCTCGAACGGGGGCAAGCAGCAAGGGAGTGAGGCAACACTTCTCCTGGCACTTGGTTTTCTGCCGGGGCCACGGGCCTTGTTTGGCGGCAGGCTACCGGGGCTATCAACTCAAAAGCCTTCCTTTTTTAATCGTTTCTTTCCGGCATTGTGGTCACATTAAAATTGCTGTTCATCGGCAGAACAGCCCGGCGGCGGCCCCCAGGCCGCTTATGATCACCAACTCAGCCCCTCCGATTGGGCGGAAATCTACGGCGATCAGGCTTGCTCGGCTGTACATGAACTGTGTTCAAAGTCAAGGCGGCGGATTTTTGGGCGAAGTCGGGCCGGTAAGCAATGCCTGATTTGACGATGGCGAAAGCTTGCTTGAGCAGCTTGTTGCAGACGGCAATCAGGGCCAGCTTCTTGTGCTTGCCTTTGGCCATGAGCCGCTCGTAGAGCGCTTTG
>NZ_JBIYZW010000007.1:0-5554 GCF_044628455.1 Hymenobacter sp. B81
GCAGAAACGCCCCCCGCGGTCGGGCGGACCGGCGGGGGGCGTTTCTAGTATCAGAAGGTTGGCGGCGACCGACTCTCCCGCCGGCGAAGGCAGTACCATAGGCGCACCGGGGCTTAACGACTCTGTTCGGAATGGGAAGAGGTGAACACCCGGGCTAAAGCCACCATTTCTGTTGCGGACGGCCCCGCAAGGGGCGTCCGTCAGGACTTGACGCACGGCCAGCAACCAACTTAGGAGAACAAGAACCCGACAAGAGCGGGGATTGACAGAAGCGTTCGGTTCATTAGTACCGCTCGGCTCGCGTCTTTCAACGCTTCGACCTGCGGCCTATCAACGTGGTGGTCTTCCACGGACCTTATTCAACGGAAGTCTCATCTTGAGGTGAGTTTCGCACTTAGATGCTTTCAGCGCTTATCTCGTCCCAGCGTAGCTACCCAGCGCTGCACCTGGCGGCACAACTGGTACACCAGCGGCTGGTCCAACCCGGTCCTCTCGTACTAAGGTCAGGTCCTCGCAAACTTCCAACGCCCGCCACAGATAGGGACCGAACTGTCTCACGACGTTCTGAACCCAGCTCGCGTGCCACTTTAATCGGCGAACAGCCGAACCCTTGGGACCTTCTCCAGCCCCAGGACGTGACGAGCCGACATCGAGGTGCCAAACCTCCCCGTCGATATGAGCTCTTGGGGGAGATCAGCCTGTTATCCCCGGCGTACCTTTTATCCTTTGAGCGATGGCCCTTCCATGCGGAACCACCGGATCACTATATCCGTCTTTCGACCCTGCTCGGCGTGTCAGCCTCACAGTCAAGCCCGCTTTTGCTATTGCGCTCTGCATCCGGTTACCAAGCGGATTGAGCGGACCTTTGAAAGCCTCCGATACTTTTTTGGAGGCGACCACCCCAGTCAAACTACCCAGCAGACACTGTCTCCGTTGCCGGATTAGGCGCCAAACAACGCAAGGGTGGTATTTCAACGTCGGCTCCCCGAGACCTAGCGGCCCCGGCTCACAGCCTCCCACCTATGCTACACATGCGTTGTCCAGCGTCAATGTCAACCTATAGTAAAGGTGCACGGGGTCTTTCCGTCCCGTGGCGGGTACTCGGCATCTTCACCGAGACTACAATTTCACCGAGCTCACGGCTGAGACAGCGCCCAGATCGTTACACCATTCGTGCAGGTCGGAACTTACCCGACAAGGAATTTCGCTACCTTAGGACCGTTATAGTTACGGCCGCCGTTTACCGGGGCTTCGATTCAAACCTTCGGGTTGCCCCTAAGTTCCCCTCTTAACCTTCCGGCACCGGGCAGGTGTCAGGCCTTATACGTCCTCTTGCGAGTTGGCAAAGCCATGTGTTTTTGTTAAACAGTCGCCTGGGCCTTTTCACTGCGGCTTCTCCACCGAGGTGGAGGAAGCGTCCCTTCTCCCGAAGTTACAGGACCATTTTGCCGAGTTCCTTGGCCGTGATTCACTCGAGCGCCTCAGGATGCTCTCCTTGACTACCTGTGTCGGTTTGCGGTACGGGTTGCTGCAGCGTAAACGCTTAGCGGGTTTTCTTGGGAGTCTGATTAGGACGACTATGTCCGCGCCCCGAGGGGCTTGGACTACTATCAGCTTTCAGCAACCAGGGCGTACTTAACTACCCCGGCTATACCTACGGCCTTCAACGGGCACTTCCGTCCGCCCGCGCGTCTTTCACTTCTCCGTCACCGCATCACTCTCTGCAGCAAGTGCTGGAATATCAACCAGCTGGCCATCGACGTAGCCTCTCGGCGTAGCCTTAGGTCCCGACTAACCCTGCTCCGATTAGCGTTGAGCAGGAAACCTTAGTCTATCGGCGTGGGGGTTTCGCACCCCCATTATCGTTACTCATGCCTACATTTGCTTTTCCAGCCGCTCCAGTACGCCTCCCGGTCATACCTTCACCGCTGCTGGAATGCTCCCCTACCACTCGTCCATAAGACGAATCCATCGCTTCGGTACCGGACTTGATGCCCGCGTATTATCGATGCCCTGTCGCTCGACCAGTGAGCTGTTACGCACTCTTTAAATGAATGGCTGCTTCCAAGCCAACATCCTGGCTGTCAAGGCAACTGGACCTCCTTTGTTCAACTTAGCCCGGATTTAGGGACCTTAGCGGATGGTCTGGGTTCTTTCCCTCTCGGCGTGGGACCTTAGCACCCCACGCCTCACTGCCGCGTATATCGCGCTGGCATTCGGAGTTCGTCAGGATTCGGTAGGCTGTGACACCCCCTAGTCCTATCGGTAGCTCTACCTCCAGCGGACTCGACCGCGACGCTGTACCTCAATACATTTCGGGGAGTACGAGCTATTTCTCAGTTTGATTGGCCTTTCACCCCTACCCACAAGTCATCCAAATCCTTTTCAACGGAAACTGGTTCGGACCTCCAGTTGGTTTTACCCAACCTTCATCCTGCTCATGGGTAGATCACAAAGTTTCGCGTCTACCCCCTCTGACTCTGCGCCCTGTTCAGACTCGCTTTCGCTGCGGCTCCGTGCTTCTAAGCACTTAACCTTGCCAGAGAGGAGTAACTCGTAGGCTCATTATGCAAAAGGCACGCCGTCACCCCACAACAGGGGCTCCGACCGCTTGTAAGCGCACGGTTTCAGGTTCTTTTCACTCCCTTATTCAGGGTTCTTTTCACCTTTCCCTCACGGTACTGGTTCACTATCGGTCTCTCAGGAGTATGTAGCCTTGGCGGATGGTACCGCCGGATTCAGACGGGATTTCGCTGGTCCCGCCTTACTCAGGAATCCTCTACCGTGATGCATCTGCTCGCGTACCGGACTCTCACCGTCTATGGTCGACTTTCCCACGTCGTTCCGCTAAAATGCATCAATCAGATGTTGAGGTCCTACAACCCCGCGCTGGCCGTAACCAGCGTGGTTTGGGCTAATCCCCGTTCGCTCGCCACTACTTGGGGAATCACATGTTGTTTTCTGTTCCTCCGGGTACTTAGATGTTTCAGTTCCCCGGGTTTGCCTTCGGGCGACTAAACGCCTCGAATCCTACCTCTTCAAGGTAGGGGGTTGCCCCATTCGGAAATCTCGGGATATAACGGGTATGTGCCCCTCCCCCAAGCTTATCGCAGCTTATCACGTCCTTCGTCGCCTCTGAGAGCCTAGGCATCCCCCGTGCGCCCTTCGTTACTTCTGTCAAAGTAACGGCTTGTTCCGAAAAACAAGCTGTTTGCTCGTGTTGGATGCACACCCTTCCGAAAAAGGGCGGCATTTGTTCTCTTTGTTTGTTGCTTGCCGTTACGTCAAAGAACGTGTGCCAAACCTGTTGTTCGGCAACGCGGTGGGCCCTTCACCAAAAAAGGCCAACCAGTACTATCTGGGAGTGGTGGAGAATAACGGATTCGAACCGTTGACCCCCTGCGTGCAAGGCAGGTGCTCTAGCCAGCTGAGCTAATCCCCCGTGTTCCGGTATCCCGCAAGGCCGTGCGCCGTGCGACGTGGGCCTGCGTGGACTCGAACCACGGACCTCGACATTATCAGTGTCGCGCTCTAACCACCTGAGCTACAAGCCCGGGTCATCGCCGCTTCGCATGAAGCCGCGAATCCTCGTACTCCAATATTTTTGAGCGAGTGTGAAAACAACCAGGCGTTTAAGCCAGCCAACCGAACGACATCCCCCATCGGCGTAACAAAAGCGCTCCAGAAAGGAGGTGATCCAGCCGCACCTTCCGGTACGGCTACCTTGTTACGACTTAGCCCCAGTTACCTGTTCTACCCTAACTGGCTNCGAAGCGCCTGTTGCGCTTCCCAGCGAAAGCAGCTTCTTAACGAAGCCGCTTTCAGTATTTTGAAAGAAGAAAAGACAATTGGTGAGCAGGTAGTTGGTAAAGCTCACGGATCGGATTGCTCCAGAAAGGAGGTGATCCAGCCGCACCTTCCGGTACGGCTACCTTGTTACGACTTAGCCCCAGTTACCTGTTCTACCCTAACTGGCTTCTGTGACGAGCACCAGCTTCAGGTCTACCAGACTTCCATGGCTTGACGGGCGGTGTGTACAAGGCCCGGGAACGTATTCACCGCGTCATTGCTGATACGCGATTACTAGTGATTCCAGCTTCACGGAGTCGAGTTGCAGACNTTCTGTGACGAGCACCAGCTTCAGGTCTACCAGACTTCCATGGCTTGACGGGCGGTGTGTACAAGGCCCGGGAACGTATTCACCGCGTCATTGCTGATACGCGATTACTAGTGATTCCAGCTTCACGGAGTCGAGTTGCAGACTCCGATCCGAACTGAGAACGGCTTTTTGAGATTGGCGCCCCATCGCTGGGTGGCAACCCTCTGTACCGTCCATTGTAGCACGTGTGTAGCCCTAGGCGTAAGGGCCATGATGACCTGACGTCGTCCCCGCCTTCCTCACTGCTTGCGCAGGCAGTCTGTCTAGAGTCCCCGGCATAATCCGCTGGCAACTAAACATAGGGGTTGCGCTCGTTGCGGGACTTAACCCAACACCTCACGGCACGAGCTGACGACGGCCATGCAGCACCTTGCTTTGTGTCCCGAAGGAAAGGCCCATCTCTGAGCCGGTCACGCGCATTCTAGCCTAGGTAAGGTTCCTCGCGTATCATCGAATTAAACCACATGCTCCACCACTTGTGCGGGCCCCCGTCAATTCCTTTGAGTTTCACCGTTGCCGGCGTACTCCCCAGGTGGGATACTTAACGCTTTCGCTAAGCCGCGGACTGTATGTCGCCCACAGCGAGTATCCATCGTTTACGGCGTGGACTACCAGGGTATCTAATCCTGTTTGCTCCCCACGCTTTCGTGCCTCAGCGTCAGTACCAGCCTAGTCAGCTGCCTACGCAATCGGGGTTCTAGAAGGTATCTATGCATTTCACCGCTACACCTTCTATTCCGCCAACCTCGTCTGGACTCAAGCCCTGTAGTATCCATGGCAGTTCTGCTGTTAAGCAGCAGGCTTTCACCACGGACTTGCAGGGCCGCCTACGCACCCTTTAAACCCAATAAATCCGGACAACGCTTGCACCCTCCGTATTACCGCGGCTGCTGGCACGGAGTTAGCCGGTGCTTATTCAACCGGTACCGTCGATTTCCCTCGCAAGGGCTTTTTCTTCCCGGTCAAAAGACGTTTACAACCCAGAAGGCCTTCATCCGTCACGCGGCATGGCTGGGTCAGGCTCGCGCCCATTGCCCAATATTCCCTACTGCTGCCTCCCGTAGGAGTCTGGCCCGTATCTCAGTGCCAGTGTGGGGGATCGGCCTCTCAGCTCCCCTAGCCATCGTCGCCTTGGTGGGCCCTTACCCCGCCAACTAGCTAATGGCACGCAGGCTCATCTACTCCCGAAATTCTTTAACTGCTACAGGATGCCCTGTTACAGTCTCATGCGGTATTAATCCACCTTTCGGCGGGCTATCCCCCAGGAGTAGGCAGATTGCCTACGCGTTACGCACCCGTGCGCCACTAGCGGTATTGCTACCGCCCGTTCGACTTGCATGTATTAGGCCTGCCGCTAGCGTTCATCCTGAGCCAGGATCAAACTCTCCATTGTAG
>NZ_JBIYZW010000008.1:0-1036 GCF_044628455.1 Hymenobacter sp. B81
AAGCTTGCTTGAGCAGCTTGTTGCAGACGGCAATCAGGGCCAGCTTCTTGTGCTTGCCTTTGGCCATGAGCCGCTCGTAGAGCGCTTTGCAGCCGGCGTTGGCCCGGCAGGCGGACCAACTGCACATATACAGCTTGCTGCGGATCAGCCCGCCGCCCAGCTTGCTGATGCGCGTTTGTCCGCGCACGCTGCTGCCGGATTGGTACCCGTGTGGGCACGGCCCGGCCTTGGCGATGAGCTGGCGGTGCTTGTTAAAGCGGGTGAAGCCGCCGGCGAACAAGAGCAGCAGCGCGGCCGTCTTGCGCCCGATGCCGGGAATGGAGGTGAGCAGCGGCAACTCGGCGGCGTAGCGCTGCTCGACGCGCGTGAGCAGCTGGGTTTCGAGTTGCTGCACTTGCCGGGCCGGGCCGGGCGGCGTAGCGTCAGGGCCAGTTGGCGCCGGGCCTCGGCGCAGACCACCGGTTGGCGCAGCAACGCTTCCAAGGCGTTGGAAACCGTTGTCTGCTGGCGGATGAGCAGCTCGGCGGCTTGCTGCAGCCGGCGGCACTCCACGAGCGTTTGCTCCTCCGGCTGCCAGCGCGCCGGCGCTTGCTGCTGGCCGAAGCGCAGCAGCCACTGCGCGTCCTTCCGGTCGCTTTTGCCCTTGCCCAGGTGCATCTGGATGAAGCGCCGCACCACCAGCGGGTTGACCACGGCCACTTCGGCCCCGGCCGCGACCAGGTGGTAAGCCACGGCCAGGTAGTAGGTGCCCGTGGCTTCGAGCACGTACAGGCTGGTGGCCCCGCAGCGGCGCACCAGTTCGCGGAAGCCCGCCGGGGTATTGGCTACGTTCAGGTGGTGCACCCGCGTATCCAGCTGGTGCTTTACCGATCCTAATACAGGCTCTATGGGCCTAACGGAACTGTCCAAAGTGGCCATGGAACGAACAGGGGATGCTCATGTTAGGCGGGCTCAAGGGCCCCAGGCTCTGCCATCTTGCTCCTGCTCGTTGCCCAATAACCTAAGTTTAAGCAGTGGCTCAAACATAGGAGCCTCT
>NZ_JBIYZW010000009.1:0-958 GCF_044628455.1 Hymenobacter sp. B81
ACCGTGACGTTGAGGGGGCTGGAGGTGGCGCTGCAGCCACCGGGGTTGGTCACGAGCACGGTGTAGCTGCCGGCCGTGGTGGCCGCGTAGCTGCTGGCGGTGGCCCCGCCGATGGGCTGGCCGTTGCGCAAAAACTGGTAGGTGGCGCCGCTGGCCCCGCCTGCGGCCGTGAGCAGCACCGAGCCGCCCTGGCAGAAGCTCGTCGGCCCGCCCGCCGTCAAGGCCGCCGCCGGCGCCGCCGTGATGGTCACCGAAGCCGTGGCCGAACTGGCCGCACAGCCGCCCGAAGCGGCAATGGTGTTGGTCACCGTGTAGCTGCCCGGCGTGGAAGCCGACAGGTTGATGACGCCCGTGCTGGGGTTGATGCTCAGCCCTGAAGTCGAGCTGAACGTGCCGGCCGAGGCGCCCGCCGCGAAGCTCGGGGCCGGGTTGCCGGCGGCCGAGGCGCAGTACGAGGCCGCCGCGTAGCTGAAGGTGGCCAAGGGAGCGGTGGTGATGGTCACCGCCGCCGTGGCCGAGGCCGGGCAGGCCCCGCCCACCGCGTAGGTCACCGTGTAGCTGCCCGGCGTGGAGGCGGCCAGGTTGATGGTACCGGTCGAAGCGTTGATGCTCAAACCCGCCGTCGAGGAGAACGTGCCGCCCGCGGTGCCCGTGATGCTGGGAGTCGGGTTGCTGCCGCTGGCGCAGAAGGTGGAGGAAGCGTAGGCGAAGGCCGCCGAGGCCGGGGCCGTGATGGTCACCGCCGCCGTGGCCGAGGCCGGGCAGGCCCCGCCCACCGCGTAGGTCACCGTGTAGCTGCCCGGCGTCGAAGCCGACAGGTCGATGGCGCCCGTGCTGGGGTTGATGCTCAAACCCGAAGTCGAGGAGAACGTGCCGCCCGACGTGCCGCTGATCGTCGGCACCGGGTCCGGCCCGTTCCCGCAGTACGTGGCCGCCGCGTACGCGAAGCCCGCGTTGG
>NZ_JBIYZW010000010.1:0-912 GCF_044628455.1 Hymenobacter sp. B81
CGTGCCGCCCGACGTGCCGCTGATCGTCGGCACCGGGTCCGGCCCGTTCCCGCAGTACGTGGCCGCCGCGTACGCGAAGCCCGCGTTGGCCGGAGCAATGATTCGAACGGTAGCCGTGGCCGTGCTGGCCGCGCAGCCGCCCGAAGCGGCAATGGTGTTGGTCACCGTGTAAGTACCCGGCGTGGAAGCGCTCAGGTTGATGACACCCGTTGTAGCGTTGATGCTCAGGCCCGCCGCCGAGCTGAAGGTGCCGGCCGAAGCGCCGCTGGCAATAGTCGGAGCCGGGTTAGTAGCCGAGGTGCAGTAGGAAGCCGCCGCGTAGCTGAAGGTAGCCAAGGGAGCCGTGGTGATGGTCACCGAAGCCGTGGCCGAAGCCGGGCAGGCGCCGCCCACTGCGTAGGTCACCGTGTAGCTGCCCGGCGTCGAAGCGCTCAGGTTAATCGCGCCCGTCGTAGCATTGATGCTCAAACCCGCCGTCGAGCTGAACGTGCCGCCCGAAGTGCCCGTGATGCTGGGAGCCGGGTTGCTGCCGCTGCGGCAGAAAGTCGACGCGGCGTAGCTGAAGGCCGCGTTGGCCGGGGCCGTGATGGTCACCGTGGTGGTACCGCTGCCGGTGCAGGCACCGCTGCCGGTGTAGGTCACCGTGTAGCTGCCCGGCGTCGATGCGCTCAGGTTGATGACGCCCGTCGAGGCATTGATGCTCAGGCCCGACGTGGACGAGAACGTGCCGCCCGGCGCTGAAACGGTGGGCGCGGGGTTGGCGCCGGCGTTCTGGCAGAAGCTGCTGGCGCTATAGGCCAGGGTAGGCGTCGTCGTCGGTGTTACCGTGACGTTGAGGGGGCTGGAGGTGGCGCTGCAGCCACCGGGGTTGGTCACGAGCACGGTGTAGCTGCCGGCCGTGGTGGCCGCGTA